>CAXRGQ010000016.1:0-802597 GCA_964230215.1 Flavobacteriales bacterium | reverse complement strand
GCTGATCACTCCCAAGAGCTCACATCGACGGAGTGGTTTGGCACCTCGATGTCGGCTCGTCACATCCTGGGGCTGGAGAAGGTCCCAAGGGTTGGGCTGTTCGCCCATTAAAGTGGCACGCGAGCTGGGTTCAGAACGTCGTGAGACAGTTCGGTCCCTATCTGTTGTGGGCGTTAGAAGCTTGAGAGAACCTACCTCGAGTACGAGAGGACCGAGGTGGACGAACCTCTGGTGGACCTGTTGTGGCGCCAGCTGCATCGCAGGGTAGCTATGTTCGGATGAGATAAGCGCTGAAAGCATCTAAGCACGAAACTCATCTCGAGATGAGGCTTCTTTTAAGGGTCGTTAAAGACGATGACGTTGATAGGTTACAGGTGTATAGATAGTAATATCACAGCCGAGTAATACTAATTACCCGTACGTTTTTAGGTAAATACTTCTTACTTTTCAATATTTCTTTTTGATATTATGTGTTGTTTAACACAAAGACTTTAGGTGACTATTGCGATGAGGTCCACCTCTTACCATTCCGAACAGAGAAGTTAAGCTCATCAGCGCAGATGGTACTGCTATTGCGGGAGAGTATGTCGTCGCCATTTTTAAGCCCTAGCTCGTAAGAGTTAGGGCTTTTTTTTTTGACCTTTGTTAAGAATGAAACTGTTATTATTGTTATTATCGGTTATATTGTTTCAATTGTTTGTTGGCGCGCAAACAGCTAAACACTACATGACATTCAAAATGTTTGATGATAATAGACAGATTTATCAAAATTATTTGGACCGAATAACAAGGATTGATTCATCCATTCTTAAGGAACGTCACTCGGTACTAGACTCAATAATATCGACAGAATTTAACTATCGTATTGGTTCCGAGGAGTATCAGAGTTTGAAAGTGTTACATGATCAAAAACTTACAAATCTCGATAACATTCATTTATTGGTTAATAAAACAAAATTGGGATCGAATTATAGGAATAATTCATTTTCTCGAGACAACGCGATGTTTTCGTACAATCACCAAAATGACTCAAGTATTAACGCTGTGACTGTGTTACGGTATTCAAAAACGAATCGCGAAAACAATTGGGGAGTTAGCCTAGATACAGGACTATTTGATAATAATGTAAATCGTAGTTTTTATGGGGTAAATTCTAATAGCTCAAATAATTCTGCGGAAATGATAGATTGGAGTGCAGCATTTTTTTTACCTGGTGATATTCGGTTTGGGACGGAAGTTGGTATTTCTAGATATATCTATAGGTATAATGATTTTGATGTTCAGGAGAGTTTGTATTCAGAAATAATTCTGGACAGCAGCATTACTGCTGATGAGTTTAAGGAAGGTAATGAGAGAGTGGCACTCGGAATAAGTACAAATTTTGGTTTGGAATTAAGCTTTATGAGTGGATTAATGCGCAGTTATTATAGAAATTTTAATAGTGATACATCAAAAGTTATTCCTTATTCAGAATTAGAGTTATTAGATACGAGTGCAGGGTGGAATCTACGATTGATTTCTACTTATAAGGACGGTATTTTTATCAATGCTATTTGGAGTTATGGTGTTAGTGCTAGAATGTCTTCAAAGTTTAAAACACGATTAAGCTTTGTTTCTGGCAGTCAATCCGAATTCTATTCAAATTACAATTCGAATCATATTAGCTATACTAATAGCGTACGGAACATTACTAGATGGGATGGTCTATTGGCATACGATATTAGCAAAAGAGTACGATTTGGTATAAATCATTCTGGAGTTTTAAATCCGTACGTATATAGTGCAAGTTCTAACGAGATAGAACAATCGAAGACGTTAAATCATATTAGTATAATTAGGGGGGAGCTGAATTTGATTAAAAAAGCAAAGCATAGTTTGAATCTTTCAGGGTGTTATGCTATAAACCAAGGAAACTATTATTCTTATCCGGATGTTTTAGGACGCATAGATTATTCATTTTCTACATCATTTTTTAAAGATAAATTGCCAATGAAATTCACTATATCACCAAGATATGTTGGGAAGTATAAGCTATTGTCATACCAACCAAATATTAATATGGTTTATTATGATGGAAGCTCAATTCAAATGGATAATTACTATGTCGACTTTAAAATTGAGGCTGAAATTGGTGGGATAGGATTGAATCTAGGCGTTTTACATCTTAACCAAGGTCTAAGTTCTAGAAGCTATTATGATTTTGTTGGGATGCCTGGAATTGATCGAGTAATCACATTTGGGGTTTCTGTCAATTTCTATGACTAAGAACTAGGTTTTCCTTTTTTTCTTTTTAGCGGCTGGAAATAATACATTATTCAGAATTAGTCTATAACCAGGTGAATTTGGATGCAAGTTTAAATCTGTCGGTGGATCACCAACTCTATGCGTATGATCTTCAGGGTCATGTCCTGCATAAAAAGTCCATGTGCCGTTGCCGTATTCACCATGGATATATCGTGCGGTACCCTCCTTGTCATTATCCCCTAGTATTGTGACATTCGATTTTAAAAACTTTTTGTGGAACGCAGTTGTCTGCCCCATAAATCCTTTTATGGCCTGTGTATGGTTTTGGCAAAGCATGGTAGGCACAATATCCCATTTAGCACTGAAATCAAATAATTGAAATGGGTCATCTTCTCCAGATGTGTATTTTTGATGTGTTCTAGTAGCATCAATATTGGAATACTCGTATTCGTATGGATTCATGACTAGCTGAAAATCTTTGAATGCAAAGGTTTGTGAAAAATCTAGTTTAGACTGAGCGTTTGGGTCAGCTGGATCGCCATCGTACATTTCCGCACAGATGTCTGTGTTTTGAGCGGCCAGGGCAATGTCGTATGAGTCAGTTCCTGAGCACATGGTGAATAAGAAACCACCACCAGCTGTATAATCCCTAATTTTTAGTGCAACATCCAGCTTTAATTTAGATACTTTATCAAATCCAAGTGATTTAGCCATTCTTTCGGATCTTTCTTGTTGTTGTCGGTACCATGATGCGTGACCATATGACGCATAAAATTTACCATATTGGCCTGTAAAATCTTCGTGATGTAAGTGCAACCAATCGTATTCTGGTAGCACTCCGTTTACAATAGCAGAGTCATAAATTTCATCATATGGAATTTCTGCATAGGTTAATACTAAGGTAACGGCATCATCCCATGGTTGTTTACCATCAGGAGTATAAACTGCAATTTTTGGTGCCTTATGCAGTTTAACAACCTCTTGATTAACCTCAGGATTCGCAATTTGAGATCGAATCTGTTCTGCTTGAACATCTGCAATTACACTATAGCTCACACCGCGGATTTTGCATTCTTCCTCTATGGTGGGATGATAACCGACCATAAAACTACCTCCGCGATAGTTCAACAACCATTCTGTTACAATATCATTCTGCAGAATCCAAAATGTAATGCCATAGGCTTTAAGATGATTCTTTTGTGACTCATCCATTTGAATGAGAATATGCTTTGCATTTAAATTAATGCTACTAATAAGTATTAATATTATTGAGACAAGAATTTTCATTAAAAATCAGGGCTAATATCATCGGGGTCTTCAAATCCTTGGAAGTCCTCCATATCATCATTCATACGAGAAGACATGGTAATTGTTCCACTATCAAAATCGCCATTAGGTGACATAGCATCTCCACCACCTTGAAAATCAAAGTTGTCTAGGTTGTCAAATCGAGCAAGGTGACCAATAAATCTCATTCTGATGTTCTCTAAGGATCCATTTCTATGTTTTGCAATTACTAGTTCTGCTTGTCCTTGACATGGTGTGCCATCTTCCCATTCTGGATATTTGTAATACTCTGGCCTATATATGAATGATACAATATCAGCATCTTGTTCGATTGCACCTGATTCACGTAAATCCGATAATAGAGGTCGTTTATCTCCACCCCGTGATTCGACAGATCTGGATAGTTGAGAAAGTGCAATAATTGGAACATTTAATTCTTTTGCGATTTCTTTAATGGATCTAGATATAGTGCTAATTTCTTGTTCGCGATTGCCTTTTGCATTTCCACCAGCGCTCATAAGCTGCAGGTAATCGATAACTATTAATTCAATGTCATGTTGTTGCTTTAATCTGCGTGCTTTTGCTCTTAATTCGAATACAGACAAACCGGGCGTGTCATCAATAAATATCGGAGCTTGCGAAAGCTTTGGAATTCTAGCATGAAGCTGCTCGTACTCATAATCCGCAAGATTTCCTTTTCTCAACTTTTCTGCACTAATCTCAGATTCACTCGCTATTAGACGATTTACCAACTGCACTGATGACATCTCTAATGAAAATATAGCTACGGGCGTATTAAAGTCTACGGCAACGTTTCTTGCCATGGATAACACAAAGGCAGTTTTGCCCATACCAGGACGAGCTGCAAGAACTATCATATCTGATCTTTGCCATCCTGATGTCACTTTGTCTAAGTCTCTGAACCCTGTCGCAATTCCACTAATACCATCTGAGTTTTCTCTTGCCTTATCAATTTCACCAAGTGCTTGACGCATAATAGAGCTCATGCTATCATAATTCTTTCGAATATTTCCCTCAGCTACACCATAAAGTTCGCTTTCTGCTCTATCAAGAAGATCAAATACATCTGCTGTATCATCAAATGCATTTTTAATGGTTTCTGATGATATCCTAATGAGTTCTCTAAGAATAAATTTTTGAGAGATAATTCTTGCATGGAACTCGACATTTGCGGAACTACCAACTCTATCTGTAAGTTGACTTATATAAAACGGTCCGCCAATGGCTTGCAATTCACCCTTTTGTTTAAGCTTAGCCGTGACTGTCAGAATATCTATTGGCTCTGATTCTTGGAATAGCTCTAGGATGGCACTATAAATCTTCTTATGAGCATCTTTATAAAAACTTTCTGGTTGAAGGATTTCAATTACGTCATTAACCGCATTATTATCAATCATTAATGCTCCCAACACACCCTCCTCTAAATCAACTGCCTGAGGCAATAATCTGCCCCCTTGTTTAAAACTGTTGCTAGTTGTGGATTTGGTTAATGCTCCCTCTCCCGATTTCACGTCTTCGCTCATATTATCAAAGATACAGCTTAGTTGGCGTATCTCCATTTATTTTTCCCCACAATTCGTGCTGCCCAAAAGTTAATAAGCTGTTTAAATCTTGTTAGATTACGTATATTTACTTTATGCGTTATCTAACATTGATAACTATACTATTCTTCTTGTCATGTAAAAAAGAAGACGACATATTGCCAAATATTGAATGGCTGCAACCAACTAGTGGACAAAGTTACCAGTTCGGGGATAACATCATAGTTAAAGGAACGGTAAACGATAATCGATCAGTTGAATGGGTTGAAATCTCAGTTCTGAATCAAGACCTGACGCCAGTTTATATTCGTCGAATCAATTACAACGCTTCATCCGTTGATTTTTATGCTAATATCCCTTTAGATGATGTACACAATGAATCTGGCAATTATTATTTAAAGGTTAGAGCCTCTGATGGAACTAATTTAACGAGTGAACACCGCTCATTTAATTATGTTGGTGCTCCTAAGGTGTTCAATGACTTGTTGGTGTGCAGCGTTAGTAGCGGTCAGACCGAAATCAGGCGATTAAGTGATTTGTCAATAGTTTCTGGTTATACATACGCCGTGGTTGGTTTTTCAGTTAATTCATGGGAGCAAGACCTTTTAACGTATGGATATTCAGGACCAATTGAGTGTTTTGATCTTACTGATTTACAATTAAATTGGAGTAAGACATCAATTAATTGGTTAGACACATTACGGATGAGTGACATAAATAAGAATTCGTCCTCAGTGGCGACTCATTTGGATGGGTGGTTTGTTATGAATTCTGCTGGAGTTAGCTTTGGTGGGGATTTTTATGGTAGCACGGTTAAACTAGATAATAGTTTGATTACTCCGAATTATGTTTTTTTGGAGCACATATTGATTCCTTCGGGTCAGCATGCTTTGTTGAAATGTTCCGCAGTTTCCGGGATTACGCTTGATCTAGAGAACGTATTAGGGGATATTTTTTCGCTGAGCGAAATGAACTATGGAGATCTTCTGATTTTAACCCAGCACTCTTCAGATATAGAGATTTACATATACAATTCTTTAACGGGTAACCTAAACGACATAAGAACAATTTCAGGCGAGATGGTTAAGTCGTCCATACAAATCAATGACAATCTGGTTTATGTCTCGACTAATAATGGCTTATTCAGCTACACGATTGGAAACAACAGCTGGGTTAATTTAAACTCTAACGTATATAATGATTTAGCATATAATGAAGTTGACCAAGTTCTATATGGGCTTCAATTCAATGGTACGGTGCAAAGTCTTGATAATTTGGGGAATGTTCTGTCGTCCACAATTGTTAGCAATGCGGTGGGCATAGATGTATGGTATAACAAATAGAGTTACTAAGCTGTAACCCCCATATCACTGAACTTCTTAATTCTGTCCTTAATACGTTTTTCTGGTTTAATTTTCTCGAGAGCGGCTGTTTGCGCTAGAACTTCCTTCTTCACGTTTTTGTATGTAGTCTCTCTGTCAATATGTGCGCCACCAACAGGTTCTTTAATTACACCATCAATAAGACCGTTCTTAAGCATGTCTTTTGATGTCAATTTTAGGGCATCTGCGGCAATTTCTTTATAATCCCAGCTTCTCCATAATATTGAAGAACAAGATTCAGGAGAAATAACAGAATACCATGTGTTTTCTAGCATTAATACTTTGTCACCGATTCCAATTCCTAATGCACCACCAGAAGCACCTTCACCTATTATGATACAAATAACTGGAACCTTTAACTGTACCATTTCATACAAATTTCTTGCAATAGCTTCTCCTTGTCCTCTTTCCTCTGCTTCTAGTCCTGGGTAGGCACCTGGTGTGTCGATAAACGTGACAATCGGTTTATTAAATTTCTCGGCAAGTTTCATAAGACGCAGTGCTTTTCTGTACCCTTCAGGATTTGGCATTCCAAAGTTCCTATATTGGCGCATTTTGGTATTTATCCCTTTTTGCTGGCCAATGAACATGAAAGATTTCCCATCAACCATTCCAAAGCCACCCACCATCGCTTTGTCATCTTTAACATTTCTATCTCCATGTAGTTCGATGAATTCGCCATCCGTCAAAGCTTTTATATAGTCAAGAGTATATGGCCTATCTGGGTGGCGAGATACTTGAACACGCTGCCAAGGAGTTAATTTTCGATAGATTGCCGATCTCTCCGATTTAAGCTTCTTTTCTAAGTCTTTGATGGTTTTTGACACATCAACATCCGACTTTTCTCCAATCTCTTTTTGCTTAGCAATCTGTTCTTCGATTTCTGCTAATGGTTGTTCAAAATCTAAATACGTAGCCATAAAATTTATTTGGGAAGTCGAAATTACAAAATCTTGTTTGAAACAAATTGCTTTAATTTGAATAATATGAAAAATGTAGTGGTATATCCCAATGCAAAAATCAATATTGGTTTAAGAATCTTGGGTAAAAGAGAGGATGGTTACCATTCAATAGATTCATACTTTTATCCAGCTAATCTTCATGATATACTTGAAATTGCCTATCCATGTGAGGCGGACGGCATGCAATTATCAGTCAGTGGGATTGAAATTCCTGGAGATCTTAGTGATAATTTGTTGTTTAAGTGCTATGATTTGGTTAAGCAACGTTATCAAGACTTACCATCAGTTGAAGTACACCTTCACAAGCAAATTCCGATAGGAGCAGGGTTGGGAGGCGGGTCATCAGATGCTGCATTTTTCGTGAAAGAGTTAATAAAAATGGTTAATGGTAGCGAGAAAGACTCGTTTGAAATTTTACAAAGCATTGGTTCTGATTGCACTTATTTTCTCAAAAACAATGCTCAACATGTTACTGGCATTGGGCATGACATGCATGATGTTAAAATTGAGCTGAATGGTATGTATGCTATAATGGTTTTTCCAGAATTAAAGGTAAGTACTAAAGAAGCGTACAGTAATTGTTTTATTAGTGGAGAGCAATTGCCGACATTTAGTCGAGAAAACCTAGTGAGCGGTAAATTGTCTAATGATTTTGAAATAAGTTTGTTCAAGAAGCATCCATCACTTGCTGAAATAAAGGCTCAACTATACGATATGGGGGCGATTTATACTTCAATGTCTGGGAGTGGCTCAACTATATATGGCATATTTGAATCAAAGCCTACCAATATAGGAGAGTTCAACGCCGCTGATTATGCACTTATTGAGCTATAGTTATTTAGGAGCAAGTCTCAATAGAAGGACTCCTATTCCTAGGAATATTAAGTTTGGCACCCATACCGCCCAAAAAGGATTGAATCCAGCATTGTAAGCACCAACGACAGCAAATCTATTGGCAAAGAAATATAGAATTGCGACTAGAATTCCAAGCACCAAGTTTATTCCCAAAGTATTTCTACCACTTCTGCTTGAAATGCTGACACCAATAAGGACGAGCACGTACGTAACAACAGAGAAACTAGTTCTTTCATGTAGCTCGATTTTATGAAAGGCCATGTCGCGAGAGCCTGTCTTTTCTTCCGCTTTAATGAAATCGATGAGTTCTGGCGTGGTTAGAGTCATGGCGGCATTTTTACCACGAGTAAAATCTTCCAATGTAAAGTTGAATGTGGTGTCAATTATTGGAGCTGCATAATATTTGTGTTTCAGATTGGTGCCGTCGAAAACCCTAATAAATGGGCGTTTCAATGTCCAATCATTACTTGTGCTATCACCAAAAGCTTGTTGTGCGTACAAAAGTGATTTTAATCTTCCCGTTTGTGGGTCTCTCGTGGTCATCCAGAAGTCTTCGATATATGCTCTGGTTTCATAATAGCTTTTAAAGTAAACAGATGTTCCATGACCAAATTCCTTGTGTTGGTTTAGGACCGAAAAGTACTTGCTATTGTATTTCTCTTCAAATTCAAGACGTTTAGAGTTAGCATTTGGGACTATAAAATGATTCATTCCTAGTGAAATGACAACAAGCAGTGAAGCTGAAATAAAGTATGGTCTGAGAAACCTGTAGTAGCTAACTCCTCCACTAAGGATAGGGACTACTTCCGTATCCCGAGCCATTTTAGATGTGAAGAATATCACAGCTAGGAATATTATGAATCCGCTAAACTTGTTTCCATAAAACAGAACAAAGTTGATGTAATGTTCAAAGATTATTTCTTTAAGTGTGGCGCTTTGATCAAGGAAGCGATCTAGATTTTCGGCAATATCAAATACAACTGAAATCGACATAATCAAAATCAGCATAAAAAAGAAAGTGCTTAAAAACTTTCCTATGATATATAAATCCAGCTTTTTCAATTATAGTCGAGTGGTGAGTTTAACAACCATTTTATCTTTCCATTCTCTAAACGTGCCTTGTTCAATTTGATTGCGTGCTTCACCCACTAACCACAGATAGAAACTCAAGTTATGAAGGCTTGCAATTTGGGCGCCTAGTATTTCCTTGGACATTATTAGGTGTCTTAAGTAGGCTTTATTGTAGAAAGCGTCCACATAACAAGTTCCGTTAGGGTCAATTGGCGAGAAATCTTGCTCCCACTTTTTATTCTTAATATTTATAAAACCTTCAGAGGTAAATAGCATGCCATTTCTTGCGTTTCTAGTCGGCATCACACAGTCAAACATATCCACGCCAAGCGCGATACACTCTAGAATGTTTGCTGGAGTTCCAACCCCCATTAAATATCGTGGTTTATCTTTAGGTAGAATATCGCAGACCAAGTCAGTCATTTCGTACATATCTTCATGCGGTTCACCAACAGATAGTCCGCCAATTGCATTTCCTTCTCTTCCTTGTTCTGCTATGAATTCGGCGCTTTGTTTTCTAAGGTCTTTAAATGTGCTTCCTTGCACGATTGGAAAAAATGTTTGATTATAACCATAATGACCTTCGGTCTCGTCGAATCTTTTAATGCACCTTTTAAGCCATCTGTGCGTCATCTCCATACTTTGTCTTGCATATGCATACTCGCAGGGATATGGAGTACATTCATCAAAAGCCATTATTATATCTGCCCCTATTGTTCTTTGGATGTCCATCACATTTTCTGGAGTGAATAGATGTGAGCTGCCATCAATGTGACTCTTAAAGTTAACCCCTTCTTCCTTGATCTTTCTTGTTCCAGATAGAGAATACACCTGATAGCCGCCGCTGTCAGTTAATATAGGTTTGTCCCAGTTATTAAACTTATGTAAGCCTCCAGCATTTTTTATCACTTCCAATCCCGGTCTTAAGTATAGATGATAGGTGTTTCCAAGAATTATTTGAGCTTTTATGTCATCATGTAATTCCCTTTGATGCACAGCTTTTACTGTACCTGCAGTTCCAACAGGCATAAAAATGGGTGTTTTAATTTCACCATGATCTGTACTAATCACTCCAGCTCTTGCTTTCGATTGGGGGTCTTGATGTGTTAGTTTAAAGTGCATAAAAATGTTAATAATCCAAACTCACAAAGATAAGAGAATAGACTAATCCCCGTATCTTTGATAGATACTATGGATTTTAGATTTTTTCCGAACGAAATTGAATTAGATGCATGGACTATCATCATAGGTTTGATGGGTTTGATGTTTATAATTCAAATTTTTTATTTCGTTTTTGTATACCTCCGTTTAGCTAAATATAAGGAAAAGCAGATGGGAGTTCACGAGGGGAAGCCAGTATCTGTTGTAATTGCGGCAAGAAATGAGTTGAAAAACCTAGAAAAGAACTTACCAATAATTTTAAGTCAGGATTATTCAGAGTACCAAGTTGTAGTTGTGAATGATAGGAGCTGGGATTCCAGCGATGACTACTTGAGAGAGATGGCAGAAAAGCACTCGCATTTACATGTCATTACCATACAAGATTCTCCATTATACCAACATGGTAAAAAAATGGCTGTTACCTTAGGTGTAAAGGGGGCAAAACATGACATTCTATTATTCACAGATGCAGATTGCACGCCAAGCAGTGATCAATGGGTGAGAGAGATGGTGCGTGGATATGACTCTAACGAGATTGTTTTAGGATTTAGCCCTTATATCAAAAAGAAAGGTATTCTGAATTGGTTTATACGTTTTGATGGCGTGCAAATTGCACTTCAATATTTGTCTTATGCATTAGCTGGCGTTCCTTACATGGGTGTAGGAAGAAACATGTCGTACAAGAAAGATTTATTTTATAAGAGCAATGGTTTTAAGAAACACTATCACATCCAGAGTGGTGACGATGATTTGTTTGTGAATTCGGTTGCGAATAAAGATAATGTCCGAATTCGCTTAAACAATGATGCAATTACATGCACACAGCCTAAGATGACCTTAAAAGATTGGTGGTGGCAAAAAAAGCGTCATTTCTCAAGTTCAGGGATGTATAAAATGAAGCATAAGATATTGTTGAGTCTTTATCCAATTAGCTTGTTACTGATGTTAGCACTAGGATTAGTATCTTTATTTGGCGTTTGGAAGTGGGTGGCAATTTCAATGATATTTTTAAGAATCACCACACAGTTGTTAATATTTAGACCAATATATAAGAAATTGGGGGCAAGTGAATTGTTAGTTTTGACACCAATATTTGAGTTAATATTTTTAATTGTTAACCCAATGATACATATATCAAACGCGTTTGTAAAACCAAATAAATGGGCATAGGAGATAATTTATCGGATAAGGCCAAACATGATTTTAAACTTGTAACTCGCGCAGTGGAGGAGGGTGATCAGCATGCGTATGCTGAATTGATGGATCGTTATAGAGATTCAATATACTTCATGCTTTTAAAAATGGTTAACAACCGGGATGATGCGGAGGATTTGACAATAGAAGCTTTCGGCAAAGCCTTTAACCGTTTGCATCAGTACACTCCGAACTATGCATTTTCTACATGGTTATTCAAGATTGCGTCTAACAATTGTATCGATTTCATTCGAAAGAAAAAGAACAAAACTTTATCTATTGATAGTGACTTTAGCAATGATGATGGTGATACCATGCGAATTGATTTAAAGTCTCCAGGCCGAAATCCTGAAGAAGAAGCAATTCGTGAGCAGAAGATAAAGATGATGCGCGAAATTGTAACCAAGTTAAAGCCAAGGTATAGAGAGCTAATCGAGTTACGTTATTTTAAAGAATATTCTTACGAAGAGATAGCAACCGAGCTAGATCTGCCATTAGGAACAGTAAAAGCGCAATTGTTTAGAGCTAGAGAGTTTCTCTACAACATCATGAAAAACACTAAAGGGAGCATTTAATGCAACTAATTGAAGATTACTTTGAGTTGAGTGAAGAACAAAAAACTCAATTCTCGAAATTAGACGAACTTTATAAGGAGTGGAATGCGCAGATTAATGTCATTTCTAGAAAAGACCAAGATAATTTTTATGAAAGACATGTGCTACATAGTTTAGCTATTGCATGCGTTGTTGATTTTAAAGATGGCACAAGAATACTAGATGTCGGCACAGGAGGTGGATTTCCCGGAATTCCTTTAGCTATATTATTTCCAGAATGTCGATTTGTGTTGATCGATAGTATTGGTAAAAAAATCAAGGTTGTGCAGGCGGTGGTAGAAGCCTTAGGATTAAAAAACGTTGAAGCTATTCATGGGAGGGCTGAAAAGGAGAAACGAAAGTTCGATTTTATTGTTTCTAGAGCTGTTACCAGAATGGGAGGGTTTATTCCATGGATTCAAAAAAACATAGCACAAGATCAGCAGAATGCCTTGCCAAACGGCATCCTGTATCTTAAAGGAGGCGATTTAGAAGAAGAGATGTCTGAGATTAATTATGATTATGACATATATGATATTGCAGAGTTTTTTCAAGAACCCTTTTTTGAAACGAAGAAAGTTGTGTACGTGAGAATGGTTTAAAAATCCTTCCTTTGTACGTTCATATACGCTAATCCTAAAAACCCTGCTATGTATGCAGTGCCATAAGTAAACCTTTCGGCAATAGTTAAAGGATATGGAATCGATTCGGAATCCGAAATACCATCTATGAAATCTTGCATAAATGGTATTGGAGTTAATCTAGCTATCATTCCAATTGGAGAGAATCCAGCTATGTAATTAGGCACAAATTGTCTAAAGAGCCATTCAGCAAAAATCACACATAGGAAGATTAAAATTGCATAGCCAGAAGATCTTACCAGCAGTGAAAACAGTAGTGCTATTGTTAGGTATCCAAAAGTTTGAAAAAGGAATATTGGTACATACTCTATTCCATCTCCAATATTGCTTAAACCACCTGTATATATTAAACTAGCAATTATAGCTATCACTGACATATATAGTGTTGAGAAAATCGATATTGCGGCAATCATATATACTTTTCCAAGGAAAAACTCGTTTCTCGTTACTCCATCAATGATGTGCTGCCTAGCTGTTTTTGCTCCAAATTCATTCGTTGCAAATATTACGATAATCATACCGAGGAGAATTTGAAACCAACTTGACATATAGGCTGATACCAACCATCCATTGGGAAATCCATATATTTCTGCTGCTGCTGAGGGAAATATATTTATGCCTATGCTATGTACAAATAGGATTAATAATGGAGCTGCAGCTAGGTAGAACATCAACAATATCCAGAACGGTCTATAGGCGGCCAATTTGGCCCATTCTATTTTTAGTAATCGCATCATTGGTTCACAGTTTCTAGGAATATAGATTCCAGGTTTTTCTTGTCATTCCTTAATTCACTTAGCACGATCCCTTTGTCAAATAGCGCTTTGTTGAGGTCTTTTGGCGTTTTATCATTGCCCAGATCAACCATTAATTCTTTACCAGTATTTCTTGTCATTGTAGCCCATTCAATTGCCTCAACAGCTTGTATTAATTCCTTAAGATTTTCTGAGGCGATTAATGTGGTTGTTTTCCCTCCAAGAATGTGGTCTAAGGAGCCATAATTAAGCAATTCTCCATGTCTTAAAATTGCAACATGAGAACAAATCTTTTCTATCTCATCTAGAATATGACTGGCAATAATAATCGTTTTGCCATCTTTTGCGATATCAGCAACCAAGTCACGAATGTCTGCAATTCCTTGTGGGTCAAGTCCATTTGTGGGCTCATCTAATACCAATACATCAGGGTCACTCAAAAGTGCAGATGCAATGGCAAGGCGTTGTTTCATCCCCAGTGAGTAGGTTTTGAATTTGTCTTGTGCTCTATCTTTTAGCCCCACTCGCTCTATTACTCTGTTGATTGCGCTGTCATAGTTATCCATCTTTTTTATGAGCGCAGCAATTTTTAAATTCTGATAAGCCGACAAATACGGATAGAAATTTGGTGTTTCAAGTAAGGCACCGATATTCATTCGATTGGCATCATCTTCGCCATTCCCAAACCATGAAAAGCTTCCACGGTCTTTTTTTACAATGCCGAGTAAAATTGCCAATGTTGTGGTTTTACCAGATCCATTTGGGCCTAGAAATCCAAATACCTCACCAGCATTTACCTCAAGGCTAAGTTGTTTTAATGCGTGTACTCGACCATAAGATTTGTCAAGCGCATCAATTTTTAAGACTGTACTCATACTTATGCTAATTCATTTAGCGATTGATAATCACACAATTTACGATAAATTCCTTGAGAATTGCTGTATAGCTCATCGTGTGTGCCTGTTTCGACTAATTCTCCTTTATGCAGTACCAATATTTTGTTGGCTTTCCTAATTGTTGAGAGTCTATGGGCGATTACAAATGATGTCCGTCCCTGCATTAGTTCGTCCAAGGCAGCCTGAACTAATTGTTCGCTCTCGGAGTCTAGTGAGCTGGTAGCTTCATCTAAAACAAGAACTTTTGGGTCTTTAAGAATAGCTCTTGCAATGGCTATACGTTGTCTTTGACCACCTGATAACTGGATTCCTCTATCACCAACAAGGGTATTATAAGCTTCTGGGAATTCACTAATGAAATTGTGTGCGTTCGCTTTATCCGCTGCGCTTTTAATCTCATCTAGACTGGCACCAGGTTTACCGTAAGCAATGTTTTCAGCGACCGTTCCTGCAAAGAGCATTACTTCTTGTGGCACGATTGCCATCTCGTTTCTCAGAGCACTTAGATCGTATTCAAGATAGTTTTTATCATCCACGCGAATTTCTCCATCATTTGCATCATAAAATCTAAAGATAAGTGAGGCTATAGTTGATTTACCAGCTCCTGATCCCCCAACAATAGCAACTTGCTCTCCCGGATTTACTTCAAAACTTATGTTCTTGAGAACTTGGATGTCAGGTCTGCTCGGATAAGCAAAATTAACCTTGTCGAAGGATACGCTTCCATTGAAATTAAGTTTTGTAGTGTTAGAATTGAGAGCTTCCGCATCTTCATCTATCAAGTCCATCAGGTGCTCCGTTGCTCCAATAGCCTTTAATAATTTAGAGTAGAGGTCTGGTAAGCTTCCAAAACTAGCAGCAATGAACACAGTAAACATTATGAAGCGAATCATTTCTTCTTGTGTAATCACACCTTCGCTTTGCAGTCTGGCGCCATTCCAGATTACAAAAGCAATTGTACTTGTCATAAAGAGGACTAAGAAAGAGACAAAACTGGCGCGAATAAGGCCTCTTTTTAGGGCAATTGCCTTAACTATGTTGATGGCTTTATCATATCTAGATATTTCATGTGCTTCATTAGAGAATCCTTTTACATTTCCGATACCTGAAAAGCTCTCTTGAACGATTACATTAGATTTTGCTATTTCCTCCTGCGTTCGGTTAGAGAACTTTTTCACAGCTTTTCCAAAGATTACTGCTGATATAACAGCAACAGGAATAGATAACAGGAGTATCGCAGTTAGTTTCCATGAGAAAATCATAATGACCGTCAGGCCAATACCTATAACAATAAACTGCCTTATAAATTCTGCTATTGTGGTTGTGAAGGTTTCCTGCAACAGGGAAATATCTGCAGCTATTCTACTATTTAACTCACCAACTTGCCTAGTTGCAAAAAAATGCATGGGAAGTTTAACTACATTGCTAAAAGTATCATGTCTAATCTGTGCTAGCACATTTTCGGTTACATAATTAAAAATGTATATACGGAAGAACGAAAAGAAAGCTTGAACAACAAATACAGCGATTAAAGCATAGAAGATGCTGTTTATGCTGTTAAGTTCCCATAGCTCGCCACCTGCGCTAATTTTCATGTTACCAGAGCCAAGCAATCGTCCAAGCAATTCTGGAAATAACATACTTGTGACACTAGAAAGAAGAAGGCATAAAAAACCAATTGAAAAGAGGAGTTTATGAGGTCTAAAGTATATGAATATACGTTTAGCTTTAGCTCGTGAAGCTTTAGTGATTTTAGTTCTTTTCTCAGATTTATCTTTCCTTGACATGAGCGACAAAGGTATTTAATACATTTGCATAAATATTCACTAGATGAAAAAAAGTATATTCTTTTGGTGTGGAAAGAAAAATGTATATCTTTGCAGACCGTTTTAAAAGAATAAAGCAGATAAAAGATGAAAAGAACATTTCAACCATCGAATAGAAAGAGAAGAAACAAGCATGGTTTCAGAGAAAGAATGTCTACAAAAAATGGTAGAAAGGTATTATCTGCCAGAAGAAAGAAAGGAAGAAAAAGTTTATCAGTGTCAAGTACAAAAAGACACAAGCGATAATCGATGATATTTGATTTTAAAACCCTGATGCCTCTGGTATCAGGGTTTTTTTTAACCAAAAAATCGCATGTGATTTTAGCAATGTTAATAATTTTTAAAAGCCTTCAATATCTTTCTTACCGTTTGGGGCTTAAATGTTATAATTTCGCACTTTAATGAATTCAAGCGCTGCATTATTCAATCTAGACTCGTCTTACCCGGCGCCTTTTGTTAATCAATTTAAATTTCAGTTTTATGCCAAAGGATAGTTCGATTAAATCCGTACTAATAATTGGAAGTGGACCTATTGTAATCGGTCAAGCATGTGAATTTGATTATTCAGGATCTCAAGCATCTCGATCTCTTAGAGAGGAAGGTATAGAGGTTACCTTAATCAATTCAAATCCAGCTACTATAATGACAGACAAAGTAGTAGCGGATAACATATACTTGAAACCTCTTGAGCCCGCTTCAATCATAGAGATATTAAAAAAACATCCAGATATTGATACTGTGCTTCCAACGATGGGAGGTCAGACTGCACTTAACTTATGTATTAAGTGTGATGAGATGGGAATTTGGGAAGAGTATGGTGTTCGAATTACTGGAGTTGATATTGCCGCAATTGAAATTACGGAAAATAGACAAGCCTTTAGAGAGCTGATGGATGAAATTGGTGTGCCGATGGCGCCTCAAGAAACAGCTAAGTCATTTTTAGAAGGCAAGAAAGTAGCTCAGGAATTTGGTTATCCATTGTGTATTAGAGCGTCTTATACACTAGGAGGAGCAGGAGCCTCTTTTGTTCATGACGAGAAAGACTTTGAGAAGCTATTAACAAGAGGACTGCATGAATCTCCAATTCATGAGGTAATGATTGATAAGGCCCTCATGGGGTGGAAGGAATTTGAGCTTGAATTATTGAGAGATAAAAACGATAATGTCGTTATTATATGTTCGATAGAGAATTTTGATCCGATGGGAATTCATACTGGTGACTCAATAACAGTTGCTCCGGCTATGACCTTATCGGACACGACATACCATCGCATGCGTGACATGGCTATTAAAATGATGCGTGCAATTGGTGATTTTGCGGGTGGTTGTAATGTCCAGTTTGCGGTTAGTCCTGATGAACGTGAAGACATTATTGCGATTGAAATAAACCCAAGGGTGTCAAGGTCGTCGGCATTGGCGTCAAAAGCAACAGGATATCCGATTGCGAAGATTGCGTCAAAATTAGCCATAGGTTATTCCTTAGATGAGTTGGATAATCAGATCACTAAAACTACGTCTGCTTTATTTGAACCAACATTAGACTATGTTATCGTTAAGATTCCTCGATGGAATTTCGACAAATTCAAAGGAGCCGATAGAAGATTAGGGTTGCAAATGAAGTCAGTTGGTGAGGTAATGGGGATTGGAAGATCTTTCCAAGAAGCTCTGCAGAAGGCATGTCAGTCGCTTGAGATTAAGAGGAATGGTTTGGGAGCAGATGGACGCGAATTAAGAAATCAGGATGAGATTTTGAAGAGTCTTGAGTTTCCAAGTTGGAATAGGTTGTTCCATGTTTATGATGCTATCAAGCTGGGCATCCCATTTAAAACCATCAAACAAAAAACTAAAATTGACGATTGGTTCTTGCGTCAGATTGAGGAGCTAATCGAATTAGAAGACGAGATTGAAAAGTATTCAATTAAGGATATACCGAAGGACCTTTTGTATGAAGCAAAGCAGAAGGGATATGCTGATCGACAAATAGCTCACTTATTGAGATGCTTGGAAAGTGAGGTTTTCAATAAGAGAAATGACATGGGCATTAAGCGCGTGTACAAGCTGGTGGATACATGTGCGGCCGAATTTGAAGCTCAAACACCTTATTACTACTCAACTTTTGAGCAGGAGAATGAGAGTATTTCTAGTGATAAGAAAAAGATAATTGTTCTAGGTTCAGGTCCTAATAGAATAGGTCAAGGGATAGAGTTTGATTATAGTTGCGTACATGGTGTGTTAGCGGCAAAAGAATGTGGTTATGAGACCATTATGATCAATTGCAATCCTGAAACGGTTTCGACTGATTTCGATACGGCTGATAAACTATATTTTGAACCTGTATTCTGGGAACATATATATGACATCATTCTTCATGAAAAACCAGAAGGTGTTATAGTGCAATTAGGAGGACAAACGGCACTAAAACTTGCGGAGAAACTAGATCGATATGGAATTCCTGTTATCGGAACGAGTTATCAAGCTCTAGACTTGGCAGAAGATAGAGGACGTTTTTCTGATTTATTAAAGGAAATGGAGATTCCTTATCCTGAATATGGAGTGGTTGAAAGTGCAGAGCAGGCCTTGGAATTATCTGAAACACTAGGTTTCCCTATTTTAGTTAGACCGTCATATGTACTAGGTGGTCAAAAGATGAAAATTGTAATCAACAAAGAAGACCTAGAGCATCACGTTGTAGACATATTACGCGATATGCCTGATAATCAAATACTTCTAGATAACTTCTTAGGAGGCGCTATTGAGGCTGAAGCAGACGCTATCTGTGATGGAGAGAATGTTTATATCATTGGAATAATGCAACATATTGAACCGGCAGGTATTCATTCTGGCGACTCATATGCTGTTCTACCTCCCTATAATCTGGGCGATCTAGTGATACAACAAATTGAGGAGATAACTAAGCGTGTTGCTGTTGCTCTTCAAACAAAAGGCTTGATAAATCTGCAGTTTGCTATTAAAGATGATAAGGTATATGTTATAGAAGCTAATCCTAGAGCGTCAAGAACAGTTCCTTTTATAGCAAAGGCATATGATGAACCTTATGTAAACTATGCAACAAAGGTAATGCTGGGTGAGAATAAGGTGACTGATTTTGATTTTAAGCCTAGAAAAGAAGGGTATGCGATTAAGATACCCGTGTTCTCGTTTAACAAGTTCCCTGATGTAAATAAGGAGCTCGGACCAGAGATGAAGTCAACTGGAGAAGCAATTCGTTTTATTGAAGATTTGAGAGATCCGTTCTTTATGGAGATTTATTCCGAGCGTAACTTGTATCTTAGCCGCTAGTGAAAACTGGAATATGGGAAATACTATTGATAGGTCTTGCCATTTTTTGGCTGATGAATGCTTATCGGAAAAACAGTATTTTGCGTAAGATGGAGAATCACGTTGATAGTGAAATAAAGAAAAAGAAGAAGAGCAAAAAGCCTCAAAATTCTCGTATTTCGGAATTTGAAGATGTGGAAGATGCGGATTATGAGGAGATTCGCTAAAGTTTAGTGCGCAATTCTTATTTTTAAGACCTAATTTATTCTAGATGGTAAAATCGATACTACAAAAGGTATTACCGCATTTTGTCGCGGTAGCAGTGTTTTTAACTATTTCATTGGTGTACTTTTCACCTGTTCTTGACGGTTATGTGTTAAAACAACATGATATTGAAGGACATAAGGGAATGGCAAAGGAGATCATGGATCACAGAGAGATGTATGATGAGGAGCCGCTTTGGACAAACTCTATGTTTAGCGGTATGCCAGCAACCCAAGTTTCGGTTAAGTACCCTGGTAACTTTTTAGAACATGTAGATAAATTAATGACCTTGTGGTTGCCGAATCCTGCGAACTACTTCTTTCTCTACATGCTTGGGTTCTACATTCTGTTAATCTTATTAAAAGCGGATCCATGGGTGGCTGCATGTGGAGCTGTGGCGTATGGGTTTACAGCCTATTTCTTCCAGATTATGGGTGCTGGGCACAATTCAAAAGCCCATGCAATTGCATATTTGGCTCCTATGATAGGTTCAATTATATATACCTTGAGGGGTAAATATATTCTAGGGGCAGCACTTACTATGCTCTTTTTATCGCTTGAGCTAAGAGCTAATCACGTCCAGATTACATATTATTCAATGATACTTGTAATTGGAATTGTCATCTATTTCTTAGTTAAATCAATTAGAGATAAGGCGCTTCCAAGTTTTGGAAAAGCAATGGGTTTTCTTGCAATAGCAGGCGTATTGGCGGTTTTGCCGAATGTACCCAATCTTTATGGTACATATGAGTACACACCATATACTATTAGAGGCGGGTCGGAGTTAACTATAGCACCTGATGGAAAAGCTAAAGAAGAGCAGCCAGACTTGTCGTTTGAATACATCACTCATTGGAGTATGGGGCAGCAAGAATCTTTCTCTTTGTTATTCCCAAATGTTAAAGGAAGCAGTGGAGCACTGTTGGGTGATAAGGAATTTATGGAGGCTGATGGGAACGATAACTTGAAGCAATATTTACGGTCAGTAGAAGGATTTATCTATCAGTCCACAAGAGATTCACAAACCTTAACCAAAACGTATTTTGGTGATCAACCAGGCACTTCACCAAGATACGTAGGAGCAATAGTGTTTGCACTTTTTATTCTTGCTATGGTATTTATTGAGTCGGGAATAAAGTGGGCCGTGTTTTTTGCCTCACTTCTAATACTGATGCTGAGCTGGGGGAAAAACTATCCAGGGTTAACACATTGGTTTATAGATAATTTCCCAATGTATGGAAAGTTTAGAGCAGTAACTATAATCCTTACCGTGCTAGAGTTAAGTATTCCTATGCTTGGCTTTATGTGGTTGATCGATTTAGTTAAGAAAAAGAAAGACAAAGATGCTGTTGAAGGAGATGTTAAGGTGTTGGGGTCACTAGGTTTAGCGGATAAGATTAACAAGTCCATATCATTTAAAAAATTGTTTTTGATTGGTTCAGGCAGTATAGTTGGAATTATGTTGCTCATATATGCTACACCGGGCACCTTCTTTAGTTTTCAAAGTTCAGCAGAAAAGGAAGCTGGTTGGATGTCACAAGAATATGTTAATAGTGCACTGACATATGCAATCAATACACCGTCTGGGCAACAAATGGCGGCACAAAACGGGATGCAGCCTGAGCAGTTAAAGCAAAGAATGTTATCAAATGTGTCGTCAATATTACCTGCGGCAAAAGAGGAGTTGATTAGCTATAGAGAAGGTGTGTTTAAGGCTGATTTAGGCAGATCATTGTTATTTATTGTATTGGCCATGATTCTGATCTATTTATATGCCTTTACAAAGTTGGATAAACGCATTTTTGTTGGAGGGCTTGGTTTATTAATTTTAATTGACATGTGGCCAATTGCTGGCAGATATTTGGATTCGGCTGAAATTGAATCCGGAACGGACTCATACATGGGGTGGCAGCAAAGTTTTTATAACGCATACGGTAGACAACCAGGAAGTGATGATATAGCCTACGAAAAGTGGTATAAAAACAGCGAAAAGTTAATGCCGTATGATGCATCAAAAGCGGATTTAGGGATACTTAAGTATGAAGCTTCCAGGGATGAGGAGATTGCAAAGGCCATTGCCAATGCTCAAACTGAAGTGGATGCTGACGAAGAACTGAAACGCAGAGCAGCTGAGCGTAAGATGTTTGGCGCTTTGAATATGAATTCAAATTATCGCGTTTTAAATCCATATCGAGATTTAGCAGGTGATGGTGAAACACCATATTTCCACAAATCAATTGGAGGGTATCATGGTGCTAAACTTAGAAGGTATCAAGATTTGATAAGTTTTTATTTAGACCGCGAATCACAGATGGTAATGGGCGCTGGGAGACAAGGTAGAATGCCTGATACAAAGCAACTACCGATATTAAATATGTTGAATACACGCTATTTAATTATTAACCCTGGTTCAGATACTATTCTTAATCCAGAGGATCCAAATACAATTAACCGAATGTATCAGTGGGGTGTTGTATACAATAATGATGCTAACGGAAATGCATGGTTTGTAAAGGGGGTTAAGGTAGTGAAGACTGCCAACGATGAGATTCTTGCCTTAAAAGGATTCAACACAAAAGACAGTGCGATAGTATCTGAGAAGTTTTCTGCCAAGGTTGAAGGTTGGGATATCAAATTTGACAATGATGCTGAGATTAAGTTGACTAGCTATAAACCAAATCACCTTGTGTATGAAGTTAGCAATGTTGACGAGGATCAATTGGCATTATTCTCGGAGATTTATTATCCTTTAGGTTGGAATGCGTATATCGACGGCAAGAAAGTCGATCATTTCCAAGCAAATTATGTTTTAAGGGCATTGAGGGTTCCAGCTGGGACATCAAAAATTGAATTTAAATATGAATTGAATTCATTTGGCTGGACAAATAAGGTTGCAATGGCAAGTTCAGTTATAATTATTCTTATGGTTATAGCGGCATTATATTTAGAGTTCAGAACAAAGGAGGCAAACTCTATGGAATCTGATGGGCAAGCCTAAAAGAATTCTTGTTATCACATATTATTGGCCACCATCTGGTGGGTCAGGGGTTCAGCGTTGGCTTAAGTTTGTAAAGTACTTTAGGGAGTTTGGAATTGAGCCTGTGGTATATTGCCCAGAGAATGCAAGCTATCCTATTGAAGATGTAACATTAGTTAATGAAGTGCCAGAGGGGATAAAGATTCTTAGGCACCCAATAAAGGAGCCTAACTCTATTCTAAAAATTTTTAGAAAAAAGAAAGCAAAGAAAAGTGCAGGTTTTTTGGACGCGAATCCAGGAGTTGTAGGTAGGTTAATGCTTTACATACGCGGGAATTACTTTATTCCAGATGCAAGAAAATTGTGGATTAAGCCATCAGTTAAGTTTTTAAAGCAAGAGCTCAAGCACTTAAACATAAATGCCATTGTTAGTACTGGACCACCACACAGTATGCATCTAATTGCCCTTCAGCTCAAGAAAGATTTGGGAATTCCTTGGTTAGCTGATTTTAGGGATCCGTGGACAGAGATTGATTATTTTCATCAACTCCCACTTACAGAAAAATCAAAAACTAAGCATAGGCAATTAGAATTGGATGTGCTTAAACATGCCGATGACGTAGTAGTGATTGGGAAGACGATGATGGAACAATACGAAAATCATTGTGCTTCAATCGGAGTAATTGCCAACGGTTTTGATAATGATATCAAATCAAATAGTGCACCTATAATTGACAAAGAGTTTAGTATTACCCATATTGGGCTTATGAATTCAGATAGAAATCCGCACGTTTTGTGGAAGGCTATTAAGCAGTTATGTCAGGAAATTGATGGCTTTAAGAATGATATAAAAATTAAGCTTGTAGGTGCAATTGCTGATGAAGTCAATCAGAGTTTGACGGAATTAAACGAACTTAAAATTGAGCGGATTGATTATTTGCCCCATAATGAGGTAAGGGAGTATCAGCGAAAGTCCCAAATATTGCTTTTAGCGGTAAATAATGTGCCATCAGCAAAGGGTATAATTACTGGTAAGATATTTGAATATCTCCAGGCAAAACGTCCTATATTAGCAATAGGGCCTACAGATGGTGATTTGTCGGAGATATTGCAGCAAACAAATGCTGGTGAAATTTGTGGTTTTGATGATGTGGAGGCAGTAAAAAAGTGCTTAATTGACTATTATGGGCGTTACAAGGATTTAAACCTGCAATCAGAGTCTCATAATATTGATCAGTACCATAGACGGTCACTCACTGGGGTGATGGCGGAAAGAATAAATAGAATAGTATCTACATGAAGAAAATACTAACCATATTAGGAGCTAGACCTCAATTTGTGAAGGCAGCTGTACTTAGTCGGGTAATTCAAGAAAACAATGAGATTGAAGAGGTGATTGTTCACACAGGTCAGCATTATGATGCTAATATGAGTGACGTTTTCTTTGATGAAATGGAAATTCCCAAGCCCAAGTATAATTTGCAAGTTAACGGGCTAGGTCATGGTGCTATGACAGGTCAGATGCTGGAAAAAATTGAGACCATTCTGATGGACGAAAAGCCAGATGCTGTGGTTGTTTATGGTGATACAAACTCAACGATTGCAGGGGCACTTGCTGCTAAAAAACTCCTAATTAAAGTAGTTCATATAGAAGCGGGTTTGCGTTCATATAATATGGCAATGCCTGAAGAAATTAACCGAATTCTGACAGATCGAATATCTGATTTATTATGTTGCCCAACTGATACTGCGGTAAAAAACTTGAATAATGAAGGGTTTGCGAATATGCCGATAGAGATTGTTAAAACTGGCGATATTATGAAGGATGCGGTGGAGTATTATAGCCGAACATCTCAAGATAAATCATCTATCATTCGTGATTTAAACCTGGAGAGTGGGAAGTTTGTATTAGCTACGATTCACCGTCAAGAGAATACTGATGATCCTGAGAAATTGAAATCGATATTTGCTGGATTAGATAGTGTTAACGAGAAGCAGCCTGTTATTTTACCACTTCATCCAAGGACTAAGAAAATGATGGAGCAACATTCAATTCAAAGCAATATAAGCTTTATTGACCCCATTGGATATTTCAGTATGATGGAGCTGCTGAAGCATTGTAGTATGGTTGTTACGGATAGTGGAGGTCTTCAAAAGGAAGCATTTTTTCATAAAAAGCATTGTATTATCGTTAGGGACGAGACAGAGTGGGTTGAATTAGTGGATCATGGGTATGCAGAGATAGTAGGACATGATGCAAATATGATGATAGATGTTTTTACACGATTGATATCGTCATCGATCTCATTTGAAAGAAATTTATATGGTAATATGGTAGGGGAAACTATATATAAAGCTGTTCGAAGAATACTTTAACCTACTATTCTTATATTAGCTTAAATATGTGCGGAATAGTTGGAGTTATTGATTTTTCAGGAGAGATATTGTCCGAGGATGTGGCAAAGAACATGCTTGGTGCCATCGCTCACAGGGGACCAGATGGTGAGGGCGTATATTTTGATTCTCAGTTGATGTTAGGTCACAGGAGGTTGTCCATAATTGACTTGGATGAAAGATCTGCACAGCCAATGACATGTGACGATAATCGTTATACAATAACGTATAACGGAGAATTATATAACTACCTTGAGCTAAAAGATGAATTACGTTCTATAGGTTACAGTTTTAAAACAGAGTCCGATACTGAGGTGATATTGCAATCTTATGCAGAATGGGGAGAGAAATGTGTTGAGAGGTTTAATGGAATGTTCGCATTTGGGCTTTGGGACACAAAGTCCAAATCTTTGTTTCTTGCTAGAGATAGATACGGAATAAAGCCATTATATATCTATCGTCAAGGAGATGTATTAATATTTGCGTCTGAAATTAAAGCAATAAAAGAACACCCAAAATTTGAAAACCACATCAATTATGAGGGCTTATTAGAGTATTTTACATTTCAGAATTTTTTCCTTGATCATACACTACATAAGAATGTGGATTTGATGGAGGCAGGAACTTATACTAAGATTCATCTTAGCGGAAAAAGAGAAACAAAAAAGTATTGGGATTATAATTTCTCCGAAAAGCTTGACATTAGTGACGCGGAAGCCGAAGAAGAGTTCGTTCGGTTGTTTGAACAAGCCGTTAAGCGGCAGTTGATGAGTGACGTACCTGTGGGTTCTTATTTGTCTGGGGGCATGGACTCTGGGTCAATTACTGCAGTTGCAGCGACAGAATTACCGTATATTAAAACATTTACATGTGGCTTTGATTTAAACTCAATTTCTGGATTAGAGATTCGTTTTGACGAACGTGCTAAAGCTGAGTATATGTCCTATCTTTTTAAGACGGAACATTACGAAATGGTACTTAAGTCGGGGGATATGGAACGCATAATGCCTAAGCTTACATATCATCTGGAAGAGCCAAGAGTTGGGCAGAGTTATCCGAATTTTTATGTTGCCCAATTAGCTAGCAAATTTGTTACCGTATGCTTATCTGGTGCAGGAGGAGATGAGCTGTTTGGGGGGTATCCATGGCGCTACTATCGTGGTGTTAATAGCACTAGCTTTGATCAATATGTAGACAATTATTATCATTTTTGGCAGAGATTAATTCCAAACAAGCATATTAAACAGGTGTTTAAGCCGATTTGGAATAATGTCAGCCACGTCTGGACAAGAGATATCTTTCAGAATGTTTTCCGAAATTTAGATATTGATAGTATTAGCACACCTGAGGATTATCTGGATTTAAGCCAGTATTTGGAAGCTAAAACCTTTCTTCACGGATTGTTAATGGTAGAGGACAAATTAAGTATGGCTTCAGGTTTAGAAGCAAGGGTACCATTTTTGGATAACGATTTAGTAGATTTCGCGCTAAAATTACCAGCCCATCTCAGGGTGGCCAATCTGAATGAGGTAGTTAAAATTAACGAAAATGAAGATGGCAATAAACGACTAAAACATTTCATTAAAACGAATGATGGGAAGTTGTTAATGAGGAGGGCAATGAAAAAGTACATTCCAGATGAAGTTACAAATAGAGTGAAACAAGGGTTTTCTGCGCCTGATGCATCTTGGTTTAAAGGAGATAGCATAGACTATGTTAGAGAGACAATATGTGATAAAAATGCAGAGATATATAACTTTCTTGACTATGCTTCCGTTGAAGCACTCGTAAATGAACACCTTAGTGGGCAAGAGAATCGAAGATTATTTATATGGTCACTGCTTTATTTTGAGAATTGGTGTAAACAAAATCTGTGATTAAACCGAAACACATAGCTGGTAATTTGCCATTGATAGGTAGGTACGTCTATCCATTGCATCATAAAAAATCAATTTTCGCAAAGCCTGGCTGGTATTATCCCAAGGTGCATAGCAGAGAGTTTAATGCAAATGCAGGTAAAATTGTTGTATTTGGTCTGCCCAAATCGGGCAACACTTGGATAGTTGGCTTGCTATCAGATTATCTTGATTTAAAAGGAAAGCAAGCGTATGGAGATAGGTCTAGAAATGGCATTACAATGCTTCATGACCCATTGTCATATCGCTTAAAAATCAGATCGGACTTTCAAAGAGGGGTATACATCATGAGAGATCTTAGAGATATTGTTGTGTCATACTATCACTATGTACAAACAGATTATTATAAGGAGCTTAACGATCCATATGTAGCATACCCTAATATAGAAGATTTTTATACACAGTACTTTCTGCCAAAACTAGTACACAGATATAATTGGTATAATCACGCAAATAATTTTTTAGCACACGGACTTCCCTTAGTGAAATATGAAGATCTCTGCAAAGATACTGTGCAAGCGTTTAGTAATTTACTTGTTAGAATGGGGTTGCCTCTAGATGTTTCTAAGGTAGAAGAAGTTGTTGAGAAAAATAATATAGCGAAACTTTCCAAATCAGGAAAGGATTTGTGGCATAAGGTGCCTAAGGCGCATTTTAGAAAAGGTGGATATGGGGGGTATAAAGATGAAATGTCGCAAGAGCTGATTACACGTATTAATAAAGATTTTGAGCTTGTTCTGGGACACTGGGGTTACCTGAATCGTTAATTGCATTATGTCAAGAAAGAAAGAAGGATTAAAAGTATTCCATGGCGTAATTAATGTTGCAGGTTTTCCAGGTGAACTCTCAAGATTGGAAAGGTCAGTGGGAATTAAGTCATCTTGTGTTGTATACTCAGCTAACCAAATGTTCCAAAACCAGACTCAAGATTTAAATCTTGGAAAATCTGTTCTGAAGAGAATTTTTGTTCCTCCATTTCTGCTTATCAAAGCCCTGTTTAAGTTCAATACATTCCATTTTTATTTCGGCAAAACATTCCTTTGGTTTGGTTTAGACTTAATTGTGCTTAGATTGTTTGGAAAAAAAATAGTTATGACTTACTGTGGGTCAGAGGTCAGACTATTTGATGGGGTTGATAATGTTCGAAATCCATACGCTTATTTATACATTGAGAAAGAGGAGGAAAAACTAGCAAAAAGGGATAGTAGATTAGTAAGAAAGATCAAATCACTTTACTCATTCATGTATAATGTACCATACTATGACCGACGAAAGCGACATATGATGAAGTGGCACAATTTATTCGTTCATAAGTTTATTGCTATACGCGATAATTATGCATATGCTAATCATGTGATTGATTCAAATAAGATAGAGAGTAGAATAAGGATTAATAATATTACGGCGGCGAATGGAGAATTGGAGTTGAATCATGTGACAAGTTACGTTGTAAAGGTGTGCCATGCGCCTACCAACACTATACTAAAAGGCTCTCAGTATATTGAAAATGCTATTAGAGAGCTGCAAGACGAGGGACTTAACTTTGACTATATAAGGGTCCAGAATATGAGCTTTTTAGATGCTAAAAATGCCATGATAGAGTCCGACATTGTGGTTGATCAATTACTATTGGGAGGCATTGGCTCCGTATCCATAGAAGCAATGTCATATGGGAAACCGGTTGTCGCCTATTTAATGAAAGACGTTATTGCTGAACACTGCCCAGATATTCCAATTTGCAACGCAACAATTGATAATATTAAAGATGTACTAAGGGAACTAATTATCAACGAAAACCTTCGTAATAAAAAAAGTCAAGAAGGGATTGATTACATTCGTAAATACTATAACAAGGAAAAAATTGTTAATCAAATGATTGACCTCTATTGTAATTTATAAATGGGTATTGTAACTAGACAAAGTACGTGGAACCTCTCGCTGATTCTAATAGGGTTTGTAATAGGGGGTCTATCAAAGTTCTTTGTGATGCCAGTGTTATTGTCAAAGGAAGAGCTGGGAAAGCTTGAGTTGATAATATATCACGCGGTTATGCTCTCTACCTTCATCAACTTGGGCTCAGCAAATTCGGTTGTTAAATATTATTCTGATTTTACTTATCGAAATAGGCAGTATGCATTGGTTCGCAATATGTTAATTCTTCCCGTTATCGCTAGTGCCATTATAGGAGTTTTATTGCTTGTATTTCCTGAACTTTATTCGAATTTAGTCGAGGACTCATCAAAAAACTTTATAGTAGGTGCTATTGGAGTTTTGGTAATGCTAACCTTTTCGCAAAACCTTGTCTTAACTCTATCTGGAGTGAGCTCTACTCAATTAAAGAGTACTTTCCCCCTTTTTTTATCTGAAGTTGTTCTCCGCATATTCTTAATAACGGGTGTAGTGTTATACTATTTCGAGTATTTGTCATTCCCGCAACTGGTTATAGCTTATGGTATGAGTTACCTATTGATAGTTATAGCATTGATATTAAACCTCAGGAATGTAATGTTAGAAGCTTTGAATGTACGGACCTATATGAATCGTGCTGAGTGGGAAGAGGTGTCAAAATTTGGTTTGTTTTCTTTATTGGATAGTGGAGCCAATAAACTAGTATCTATGCTAGATATATTGATGATCGGATACTTTTTAAAACCTGCTTTCGTAGGTTTCTACACAATTGGAATAGCTGTGTCGGCTGTGGTTAAAATATCGGCAAGAGCAATAACACCAATAGCAAACCCATTAATAGCAAAGGCCTGGTCTGAAGGTGATTTAGAAAATATTAAAGATATATACATAAAAAGCTCACTCAATCAAATGATAATTGGGGGCTTGATGATGATTGCTGTTTGGACCTCCATAGATTCGCTCGAGCAAATGCTGCCCCCAGATTATAGACACATTAAATTTGTGGTGTTTTGGTTGTTATTAGGTAACCTAATTAATGTATCAGCAGGCATTAACGGAAGCATTATTCAGAATTCAGAGAAATACCGCGTCAACTTTTATTTAAACGTTATTTTGCTGGTAATCACCTTTGTCTTGAACATACTATTAATTCCGCAATTCGGTATAGAAGGAGCTGCAATCGCCACATGTGCTTCATTAACTGTTTTCAATATCATAAAGTTTGCATACATATATAAACAGTGGACCATTCAACCTTTTAGTTTGTCTCATATTGCTTCAACTGCACTAATTGGGGCATTATTATTTGTTGGTGGGATTTTGCCAGAAGTTAGTAATAACCTATTTGTAGATGTAATAGCCAAGTCTGGTGTAATGGCAGTAATTTACAGTGTTCTGGTGTATGTTTTAAAAATATCGCCAGACATTAACAATAATCTGAAAAGAATTAGCCCGATTAAATTGCCTTAAGGCTCAAGTCAAAATTATCAACCGTATGGGTAATTGCGCCCATTGAGATGTAGTCTACGCCACACTCAGCATAGGCCCTAGCAGTTTCCAATGTAATTCCACCAGATGCTTCCGTTTCATATTTGCCATTAATCATAGAAACGGCTTCTTTTAAGGTGTCATAATCGAAATTATCGAGCATAATCCGATCTACTTTTCCTATTTCAAGTATCTGATCTACTTCATTCAAAGATCGCGCTTCAATTTCAATTTTTAGGTGCAACTCATTGCTAGTTAAATAAGAATTTGCTGCATCAATAGCTTGTTGAATACCACCAGCATAGTCGATATGGTTGTCCTTTATCATTATCATATCGTATAAACCAAACCTATGATTAACTCCTCCGCCAATCCTTACTGCTTCTTTTTCTAAAAACCTGATTAGTGGAGTTGTTTTTCGGGTGTCCAATACTTTAGTCTTAAGACCCTCTAGTTGATCTGCTACCATTCTTGTTTTAGTCGCAATCCCACTCATTCTCTGCATAAGATTAAGCACTAGTCGTTCGGCTTTCAGAATCGACCGAGATGAGCCTGATACATAAAAAGCAATGTTCCCTTCTTCAACTCTGGTACCGTCTTGTAGCAAAACTTCTACACTTAATTCCTGGTCTATGTATTTAAATATCCGTTTTGCTAAATCTACACCTGCAAGAATCCCATTGTCCTTCACCAAGAGTTTCGCTCTGCCCGTAGCATCCTCAGGAATGCATGCTAATGAAGTATGATCACCGTCTCTTACATCTTCCTTCAGCGCGAGATCTATAAATTGCTCTAAAATCATAAGGGCAAATCTAGTGATTTGCCCTTACTCAGTCTATGTATGTCGTAATATTTTCTATTCGATTCTTAGCTGGTGAATTTTTTGAGCGCCGCTAACTGCTTTCATGTTAATGGTAACACGGTAAGATCCGTTAGACGTTTCTAATTCGCCAATAAAATATTTTGTACCGCTTCTAGATTCGCCATCATGAATGATCTTAAAGCTAGTAGGACTATGAGATTCAAAGAATTTTCTTAGAATTTGTTCTGCCTGAACCTTGCTATAAACGTCATCGTTATCACTAACAACTAAATCTAAGGTTGATGTGAAATGCTCGGCTAAGCTTTTCGAATTACCAGATTTAAACGCTGAGCTGACATCAGATTTAATATCCTGTGCAAAGGTCATGCTAGCGATAGCTAGAGTAAGTAATAATGTGCTTAAAATTTTCATAATAATTCGTTTTCATTGTATGTTACAAAAACCAGACCATAAATCAATTACTTAAATTAGCCGGATATTTGATTACCTTAACTGTAAAACTAGCGAATATTTATCATCTATGAAAGTTACACTTATATGGATTGGAAAGATTAAGGAAACCTACATTCTTGCTGGAATAGATGAGTATGTTAAGCGTTTGAGCAGGTATGTAAAATTAGATATAATTGAAATTTCGTACATAAAGAAAAAGTTGAGTGAGGATGAGATTAAGATGAGGGAGGGCGAACAGATTTTGAAGCATGTATCACCTGGGGCGTATTTAGCTCTTTTAGATGAGAATGGAAAGCAATTCAGTTCAGTTAAGTTCTCAAACTACCTTGAGCAACTGGCAGTTAATGGGTCAAGCCAAATCACCTTTGTAATAGGCGGTGCTTATGGTTTTAGCGATGAAGTGTATGCAAAAGCGCAAAGTAAGATTTCATTATCACCAATGACGTTTAATCATCAGATGGTACGAATGATATTTTTGGAGCAGCTGTACAGAGCTCAAACCATTTTAAATAACGAACCTTATCATCATTCGTGAAAGCCTTGTCCTCCATAGACGCATTAATGGGACCGTTAGTATTGCTCCTAATACTAGGACATGCATACTGGTATGGAAGAAAAAAAGCCAAAACTAACGATCTGTATAAGCGGTATTTTACCGGGGCCATAATAAAAATGGTGGGGAGTTTGGGCTTCATGGCGGTTTATATCTTCTATTACAAAGAAGGGGGAGATACTCTAGACTACCATAAGAACTCAAAGGCATTATTAAACCTCATGTTTCATGACTTTGGAAACTTCTGGGATGTGATGTGGTCGTCTAAGCCTGAGTATATGAGCTATTTTACAGGAGATACTGGATATGTTTTGGAGAGGCATTTTGTGGACCCTAATACGTTTAATGTGGCTCGAATTACCACCTTTTTTGAGGTGCTTTGTGGTGGTAGCTATATTGGGACTTGTTTTTTATTAAGCTATTTATGCTATCAGGGTTTATGGAGGTTATATAGGGTGTTTGTTGAAAAGTTTACAGATTTGAATAATGGTCTGTTCTACGCACTAATCTGTATTCCGTCTGTTGTATTTTGGACTGGTGGTATCTCTAAAGAGGTATATATTTTGATGGCACTTGGATACGCCATATATGCAGTTGGTAAGCTGGTAGAAGGCAGGGGTTTTACTATTCAAAGCGTAGTATTCTTGATTTGCATATATCTGTTTTTCGCAATTAAGCCTTATGTATTTGTGGCATTATTTCCTGGGATCGTTATCTGGCTGGCAATAACAAGAATAAACCTTGTTAAAAACTTTGTCTTAAGACTTGCTATGATTCCTGTTGTTGTATTTGCTGCTTTGATGATGGCTGTTTTGCTGTGGTATGGGGCATCAGGTTTTTTAGGTGAATATGCATCTGTAGATGCTATGTTAGAGAAAGCGCTAATTACCCAACAAGATCTACAACATGAGCGGTATGATGGCAATTCATTCGATATTGGGGCGTTTGAACCAACGACCGAAGGGGCGCTCAAAAAGTTTCCGGTTGCAACCGCAGCTGGCTTATTTCGACCGTATATTTTTGAAGCTAATAATATTGTGATGGTACTGAGTGGGTTAGAGAATCTCGTTTTGTTTCTTATGACAATTAGAGTTCTTTTTACTCCAAGAAAATCTTTTCTCAGACTAAGCAGACACGGAGTGCTTAATATGGCAATTGTGTTTTCTATAGTGTTCGCATTCGCGATTGGGTTGTCAACATCAAATTTTGGAGCGTTAGTGCGATTTAAGGTGCCATTGTTGCCACTTTTTGTGGCAGGTATGTACATACTTGGTAGTAGCCAATTGATATTTAAGAAGTAATGTAATTATCCGAAATAAGCATTTATTTGATAGCTTAAAAAAGTATAGATTTATAGAGAAAAATAATCCTGAATAAAAGAGTATCGAACTGCTAGACAAAAATATTTTTATAAAAACATCAAAAAGTGTTTATCATTTTTTACCGAAAAAACTAAAAAGGAAAGGCATTTTGGTTCTATTTGCCCTACTTGTTAACGCAATTGTAGACTTATTCGGAATTGCAATGATATTCCCTGTGTTTTCGATCCTTGTAGACGATGACTTCCTGAAAAACAGATATATAAAGACCGTTTATGATTCGTTAGGTTTCTCAGATAAAGACCAGTTTTTTATTGCTATTTGCATCTTTGTGGTTGGTATAATTCTGCTAAAGGGAATTATTTACGTTGTTTCAAGATTATACCAATCTAGGTTTACCATGGAGGTATACGAGTATTATACAGTAAAAATGTATGAGCAAGTATATAAGAATGGATTCGCCGTACTTAACGAAAAAAACACAAATGAAATAATTCGCGATATATCTCACATTCCGAGGGCTCTTTCCTTATTTATTATTATGCCAATGTTTGTGGTTTTTAGCGAGTTCGTGGTCTTATTTGCAATTCTTGGAGTGTTAACGTTTTATTATTCTTCCTTGATTTTTATAGTAATGATACCAATGATTACCGTAATATATATATTCTATTCACTCGTAAGAAAACGGTTAAATTATCATGAAGAGCAAATACACAATGTAGTGCCTGATAACTATAAGGAGATTAATAATATGGTTAACGCTTACTCCGATATCAGACTTGGAAGGAAGTTTAAATTCTTTAAATCTAGATTTGAAAACTTGGTAAATAAAGAGAAACAATCAAGGGTAAGTTTAGGCCTATATAGCGACATGCCTGCCCGAGTTGTCGAGCTAGGTTTGATAATATCAATTGTAATCATACTGCTATATAGTTATTTCATGATTGATGACCCTAGTAGTAGACTCAGCCTTTTAGGAGTGTTTGGACTAGCTGCATTTAGAACCACACCATCATTAAATAAAATCCTAACAGCTATTGTAAAAATAAAAGGCAACTTGTTTATACTTGACGTAATTAATAAGTGGGATCCTGGATCAAAAGACAGCTTTGGCAATGATAAATTAGTTTTCCAAAATCAGGTGTCTATTGTTGATTTGACAGTGAGATATGGAGACAAAACGGTATTTGAAAATTTATCATTTGAGTTTAAACCAGGAGAATTTATTGGGATTGTTGGACCGTCAGGCAGGGGTAAATCAACGCTTGTAAAAGTACTGTTAGGACTAGTTGAGAAATCTTCGGGTAAAATAATGGTTGATGATGAAGAGTTATCGAATCAAACGTTCAATTCATGGTATAAGTTAGTAGCATACGTTGGGCAAGATGTCTTCTTGTTAGATGATACAATAGCTGCAAACATTGGATTTGGAGAGATAGAAATTGATGATCAGAAAATGTCAGAGGTATTAAAAAGATCTGGGTTAGATAACTTTGTTAATGACTTAGAAAATGGAGTCAATACAGTTGTTGGAGAAAATGGGGCAATGATTTCAGGAGGGCAAAAGCAAAGAATTGGAATTGCTCGTGCTCTATATCGTGAACCAAAAATTCTAATCCTGGATGAATCAACGAACGCCCTGGATGCCGAGATTGAGTCAGCTATAATTTCCACCATTAAAGACCTGTGCAGTAATGGTATTAGCATCCTTTTTATAACTCACAAGCAAGATAATTTAGTTGATTCTGATCAGTTGATTAACTTATAGTCTCTGATGCAAGCCATTCAAATAATTTATCCAGATGTTTATTTATCATAGTTTCATTAGTCGTAATATCAATAGAACAGATGTCATTCAGATTAAATACACTATTGATGTCATCTTTACATAGTTTCACTATTTCTTCTGGCTTAATGAGCTTACTTTGATTGTTCAGCATTTGATTAACAGTTGCAAGTTTAGGTTCAATCTCGATTATACTTGGTTTTATTCCGCAAATCGCAGCAACGATAGCACCATGTGCTCTACTACTAATAAAATTAACACAAGCAGCAATTTTTTGCGCAAAATATAAGATTGAAAACTCGGATGGATTCCAGACGATTACATCACATCCATGTTTGTGAAGTAAATCTATCAGCAGCTTATCACCTGTTTTGTCCATTACAAAATATCGTACCGAATACTGACTAGAACTAAATAACTGAATTATTTCTTCATTAAATACATCATTTTCTCCAGTCCGCAAACAAATACCAAACTCAACTTCCTTTTTTAAATCGGGATTATTTTCATACCAATATCTGCTTGCAAACGCAAGGTCTGTGCTTAATGTTGGTTTGGGTTTATGGCATAATAATTTAAAATTATTGACACTTTTTTTGTCACGTAGACTTAAATAACTGAAGTCAGTTAATACAACTAAATCCCCAAGCAGCTTGCGCGAGTTATTAGGATATGTGCCGATTCCTAATGAGAGGCCAACTCTTGTGTTTGTTTGTCCTTGTCCTATTCCACGAATACGCCTAATGTTCTTTATTATTAACCCCATGCGTGAATATCCAATGACGCGGGCTATTGAATTCATAATTAATCTAATCGAATTACCACTTGAATAATCAAAAAACACACCCCCACCACCATGAATAATAATATCATATCTGGCAGTTGTGTTTTTTACAATTCTAGCAGATGGCACCAAGACTTTAATGTAATTTGAATGATTACTAAAAGACAATATATCCAGTTTTACTTCAGGTAATTTTTCTTGAACACATTTAGCCGTGATATACATTAGTAAATCATCGCCAAAATTCCCAAAACCATAATATCCCCTAAGTAAAACTCTCATTACTTATTTGTTTTAACATCTCATAAATATGTGCACTTTCTTTTAATGACGAGTATTTTTCATTTGGATGTTTTGTCTGAAGCGCATAAGGGTCCGTTATAATTGATTTTAATACCTCAGAAATACCTTCACTATTAGTGTGCTCCACAGCAACCCCATATCCATTGTTAACAAAGTTATAAGTTGGGCTGTTTTTATTTGTGATCGCTAGAATAGGCTTTTCCGCTATCATATACTCCAATAATTTCGACGGCATGAATAGGGCTTCATCATCATTTGTAAAAAATCCATCGATACATACGAGTAAATCTGATTCAAGTTGTTTTGTATTTGCTTGGACATTATCTAGTGGACCTGTAATACTGATGTTAATGTTTTTATAATCCTGGATCTTATCTAAAATATTAGTCTCTATATTCCCAACAAACACAATCTCTAATTTCTTTAGTAAATCCTCCGTGAGTCCTGATATTGCATCTAAAAGAAAAAATGGATGTCTGTTTCCATATAGATTACCCGTATGACATAGTATAAGTTTTCCATCTTTTAGTTTTTTTGATGCCTTATTGGTATGTAAGCTATTGTAGGTGTTTACAGATAATTGAAATTTACTCTTGAACATAGGATATTTCAATGCGTAAAGTTCAAGTGTTTTATCATTTGTAAAGCTTACTATTGTAGCATATTCCATACACTCAGATTCATACTTATTGTGTTTTTTGCTATTTAATTCAGGATGGTAAGGATTTAATGTCCATGGATCGCTAAGGTGGAGTAACCAAGGTTTATTTGATGCCTTTTTTAGTTTTAAACCAGCAACTGCACTACTAAGGGGATAAGCTCGTGAGTAAATTACATCAAAACTATTTATTGATATCAAGTCGTTTATTTTCTTGTGAAAATTATCATAGTTGTCAGGAAAATAGTTATTCGATAAGCCAATAAGACTTTTAGCTTTTTCTAAAAATCTGTTTCGTTGTACATTAAATCGGATGATCTCACAATTATCTAACTTATAGTGTGATAATGCACTGGTATTCCATGACTTGTAATTAATAGCTTCAGTTATGATTGTAAGATCGCATTGATATTGAAGATGTTGAACTATGTTGGCGACTTGAAGACTTTCACCACCTGTCTTGGGAGGAGCAGCGAGAGTTGTCAAAAGCACTTTCATAAATTACAATTTTAGTATCAGCAATAAGTAAGCTTGAATATACTATTAATTTGATGATAGGTGTCGTATTAAATTCTAAATTAGAGGTTATATTATGAATTCGGATTCTGGAAATATTGGGATTGTGGTGGGCACGCGGCCTGAAGCTATAAAACTAGCACCCTTGTATTTGGCACTATCAGGAGCAGAAGGCAATAAGGTTGATTTATTACTGACAGGTCAGCACGTGGAGATAGTAGATAATGTTCTTGCAAATTTTGGTATTCATGACTCCATTAAATTAGAATTGAATCGTAGTGATGACTCTCTATCGTCTTTGACAATTGCATTACACCAATCATTCAAGGATATATTTGTATCAAACTCTTATGATTTAGTAATTGTTCAAGGCGATACTACAAGCGGTATGGTTGCCGCGCTAGAGGCATTTTATCACGGAATAAAGGTGGCTCATGTTGAAGCTGGCCTCAGAACAGATAATAAACTTCATCCATTCCCTGAAGAAATAAATAGAAGAATTATATCTCAGTTGGCGGACTTTCATTTTTGCCCAACAAACAAGAACCTCAAGGTACTAGAAAATGAAAGCATACAAGGTGAGAAATTTGTTGTGGGCAACACGGTAATTGATGCACTTAAAATCATAAGTCAAAAGATTAATAATCGAGATTATGAAACCAAGTTTCTTGATGCGCTTAGTACCAGTAAATCGGTTTTAGTAACCACACACAGACGTGAGAATTTCGGGGATGGACTGAAATCAATTTATCAGGCTTTAATTGAACTAGCTGAAAAATTTCCAGAGACAAGTTTCATTTGTCCAGTGCATCCGAATCCCCAAGTAAAGGGTTTTATTTATGGACTTAGCCTACCAAAAAATATAATGTTATCCCCACCACTTAGCTACCAAGAAATTATATTCTTATACTCAAAGGTTGATTTTGTTATGACGGACTCTGGCGGCATTCAAGAGGAAGCACCTTCCTTTGGGTTACCAGTGTTAGTATTGCGAGAAACTACGGAAAGAACTGAAGTGATTGAGTCTGGGAATGGGATTTTAGTAGGAAGTGATAAAAATAAAATCATCGCTGAGGCCTCTCGATTATTGTATGATGAGGAGTATAAAGATAGTTTTAAAAATATCTCAAATCCATATGGAGATGGCACTACATCAATTCAAATTGCCAAGATTATTAACAGTCATTTCTCCAATTGAAAGTTTGTAAAAACATAGTAATGCTTATCCCAGATTTGGGAAAGGGCGGAGCAGAAACCTCATTTATTACTTTGGCAAATTATTTGGCACTAAGTCATAAAGTAACCGTCGCATCTTTCTCTAAAATTGATTTTCAAGATTTAAAGGGTACAACTAATATTTTAATTGGTAAGGGTAAGCGCAGTAATTCTCTGTTGGGCAAAATTAGAGATTTCTTGCAGCGAAAAAATGATTTTAAGCAAGTTCTGAATGAAGCTCAGGCGGATGTGAGCATTAGTTTCTTAGAGGGAGCTAATTATATAAATGCCCTATGTAGTAATAAGTCAAGCTTGACAGTTTTAAGTGTGCGAGGGAGTAAAAGATATGATCAAAATATTGCTGGGTTGAAAGGCAAGCTTAGAAAGCGATTCCTTATTCCAAGATTATATAAAAGAGCCAATTTAATTGTTGCAATAAGTGAAGGTTTAAGAAGAGAATTGATCACTGACATGTCCTTGGACGAAAAGAAAATAATATGTATCCCAAATGCCTTTGACTTTGATAGAATCAACGACCTTTTACGCGAAGATATTCCATCTAAATACCTAGGTGTTTTTAATCAAAAAACAATCATTTCACATGGTAGGTTGGCTCCAGAGAAAGGCTATGAGGAATTGATAGATGTATTTGATTTATTCTTGAATGAAGGAAACCAAGCTAAACTGATTATAATGGGTTCAGGAGATTTGCTAGAGAAATTAATCGTTCATGCGGAGTCTAAGAACTTATCTTGTTCTAATTGGCACAATACTGATAGTCCACCTAGTTCTTCATCCATTCACTTTATACCCCATCGGGAGAATGTTTACCCGTTTTTAAAAGCTAGTGATTTGTATATTATGAACTCCTTCCATGAAGGGTTCGGAAAAGCTTTATTGGAAGCACTATATTCAGGGACAAATGTGCTAGCAAAAGACGTCCCATACGGACCCAAAGAAATTCTTAGAGTGTTTGGACTAGAAGAAAATTTAATATTGGCGGATTCAAATAATCGTAATTTTGCAAATAGAATCAAGACTGAGTTATCTAAGGATAAGTCAAAACAAATTGATAAGATAAGTTTTAACAGGTTCTCGATTGAAAAAGTTATGGAACAGTGGAACAAAGTAATTGAAGATGCATAAGGTTCTCATTATTGATAATTCAAAATATTTCACGGGTGCTTTTAAGTCGCTTACACTCAGTGTGTCGGCTCTCAAGGACAAATATGAGTTCCACTTTTGTATTGATGAACAGTCAACTATTGCTAATTATCTATCGGAGCATGGACTGCCTTATTTCACCGTGCCATTTCATGAACTTTCCAAAGACTTAAAGTCAGTTAGATATAAGCAGCATCTAAAAGAGAACGCTAAGCAGGTATATGAATACGTAAAATCTGAAGGTGTCTCCATCATTCACGTAAATGACTTTTACAATCAAATAGGAGTAAGACTTAAAAAGAATCATCCTGATCTAAATTTGGTCTATCATGTGAGATTGATGAGACACTCTTATCTCCGTCTTGTCTATCCGTATTTCATGAAGAAAGTGGCAAAGCATGCAGATGCTATCATTTGTGTTTCGGATGCGGTAAGAAAAGAAGTCAAAGAGTATTCAAAAAACATCACCACAATCTATGATCCATTGATGACGACTAGAATTAGTCAAATTAAAAAGAGGAGCGAGAAGAAACCGGTGAAGTTACTGGCACTAGGGAGTTTTGTTAAAGGTAAAGGCCAGGACTTAATTTTAAAGGCATTTTCGAAGGCAATTAGGCAGGATGATAATTTACATTTGACCTTTGTGGGAGGTAAGCCTAACGAATCCAAATTCGGAAAAAAATTACTACTCTTTGTGGAAGAGAATGGCTTCACTGATAAAGTTCAATTCAAGCCTTTTACTCCCGCTAATCAAGCCCTGTTTGATGCGTATGATATCTCAATAATGTTTTCTGAATCGGAGTCTTTTTCATATGTGAGTCTTGAATCATTGTACTGCGGCATCCCCCTAATCGCCTCCGACTGCGGTGGCCCAAGAGAACTCTTCGAACACCGCAAAAGCGGATTGCTAGTTGATAACAGGGATACAGATCAATTGGCAAAGGCTATCCTTAAATTGGCTGGCGATTTCGAGCTAAGACAAGCGTTTTCGGAGAATGGGAAAGAATTTGTGAGAGAAAAATTCAGCCTTGAAAAGTCAGCTAAACAGCTCGAAAAAGTGTATAAATCCTTGTTAAAATGAAGGTAGTTTTTGCTACAAATAACCCGAATAAACTTAAAGAAATTCGTGCGGTTCTTTCCAATGTTGAGGTCTTGAGCTTGGCTGATATCAATATCGATACGGACATTCCGGAAGATCATGAGACATTGCAGGAGAATGCAATGCAAAAGGCTCAATTTATATTCGACCTTTGTAAATTACCATGTTTTGCTGATGACACGGGGCTTGAAGTTGATGCTCTAAATGGTAGACCAGGCGTTTTCTCTGCAAGGTATGCTGGGCCTCAATGTTCGTCTGAAGACAATATGGATTTACTGCTCAAGGAGATGGATGGATGCGAAAATAGATCGGCTCAGTTTAGAACAGTAATAGCCTTTATTGATGGTAAAGACAGTCATTATTTTGAAGGTCATGTGAAAGGGGGCATTCTGCATGAAAAAAAAGGGGCACAAGGATTTGGTTATGATCCCTTGTTTATGCCAGAAGGCTATGATATATCGTTTGCAGAAATGAGCCAAGAAGAGAAAAACCGAATATCTCATCGCGGAATTGCCGTTAAGAAATTCAGTGATTGGCTTAATTCACGTACTTCAGAATAATCTCGTTAAGGCGCTCTGGATCAAATCCATCTTCCAATTCATGCCGCTGCATTTCAATAATATCGTGTGCCATGGCTTGTCGAATTCCTAACGTAAGTGCTATCTTCATGGCTGTGTGCTCCTCATCTTTCGAGATATCGCCATCAGCTTTCATAACTGTCAGTGCATACAAGAAATATTCAACTCGCTGAACGTCCGCTTTGGGGATCTCCAGACTCATTTTGTTATAGGTCTTAGAAATTTCAATCACATCCTCTCGTGCTAATCCCACTTGTTTAGCAAAAGTGAATATGTACACGGCCTCATTTGGATGCAGTTCAAGGTCTGCATTGGCCATGGTAATCAATAATGCAATGAGTGTTCTTTTTTTTTCCGAATTATTGAGTGAGGTGAAATCCATATTCAAATAGTATCTTTGCCCATAAATCTAGCAAAAATGATTCATTTAAAGACTCTAGAAGAAATAGAATTGATGAGGGAAGCAGCTTTGGTAGTGTCAAAAACACTGGGGATGCTTGCGAAAGAAATCAAGCCAGGGGTTACTACCTTGTCGCTCGATAAAAAAGCAGAGGAGTTCATCCGCGATATGGGTGCATTGCCTGGTTTTTTGGGTCTTTATGATTGTCCTAGTACTATTTTAACCTCAGTAAATGAGCAAGTTGTTCATGGATTGCCAACTAAACGACCACTTGAGAACGGTGATATTGTTTCAGTTGACTGTGGCTCTATTTTGCATGGATTTTATGGTGACCACGCCTATACGTTTTATGTAGGTGATGTAAGCGCGGAGAAACGTAGGCTTTGTGAACGAACCAGAGATTACCTATACCTTGGAATAAATGAGATGAGAGAAGGTGGGCGCATTGGAGATATTAGCTCTACGATTCAATGGAATGCGGAAAAAGACGGCTACGGAGTTGTACGAGAGCTGGTAGGTCATGGATTAGGCCGTTCTCTTCACGAAGACCCTCAGGTCCCAAATTTTGGTAAAAAGGGTAGAGGAGCAAAGATGGAAAATGGGCTTACAATAGCTATAGAACCAATGATAAACATGGGTACTCATCGTGTGAGTCAACTTAATGATGGTTGGACAATTGTAACGGCAGATGGTAAGCCAAGTGCGCATTTCGAACATGATGTAGCTCTTATTGACGGTAAACCTGAAATTCTATCTACCTTTGATTTTGTAGAGGATGCTCTCGGAATTCCGCGCACAACACCAAGAAGTAGGTTTGCGACTACAGAATAAAAACTGCCGCCAAAATAAATATCAGAATTAGCAGTAGATATTGCCAAACGTCAATAAAGTAGGGGTAATATTTTTTCCATTTACGTTTTAGTTCTCCCATTTTTCTCCTTTTAAGTGAGCAAGTGCTTCATTGAAGCTTGTTGATGACTTGTCGTTAAGACTGTTTTGATAGAGAATAAGCATTTCATCGGCAAAAAGCTCTGCCATGTCTATATTGTGACTGGCTACCACTATACATTTATTCTGTGAGTGACACAGGGTTTGGAGCTTGGCCCAAAACTCTCGCCGACTAGCTAAATCTAAATGCGCAGTGGGTTCGTCCAAAAGAATGATTGGCGTTTCTTGTGCTAAACCAGACGCAATAAAAGCTTTTTGCAACTCCCCATCGCTTGACATACTCGCTTGTTGTTGGCAAATATCAGTAATCCCAATAGACTCTATCGCATGGCTGATTATTGTGATGTCATCAGTTTTTAAACGCCCGCCTAGTGAGAGGTGAGGTATTCTCCCATGAGCAACAATATCAATTAATCTCATTCCATCTGCAATGGGCACTCTATTTCCAATATAACAGGCTTTTTTTGCAAATTGTCTTTGTGATAAGCTAGAGCTGGGCACACCATCAATTTTGAAGGAGCCTGAAAGCGGTTTAATGATGCCTCCCAATGTCTTTAACAAGGTAGATTTACCACTTCCGTTTCTCCCACTTAGAAGATAAAGTTTGCCAGCTTCAAATGATGTGCTCTCAATCTTGATTAAAGCACTTTTGTATCCAACTGTTAAGTCCTTAACCTCAATCATGATATGCTCTGGCTTTGTCTCCTAAGGAGAATTAATACTACAATTGGAGCACCAATTAATGAACTGATGACATTTACTGGAAGTGTGATTTCTTGACCAGGCAGGCGTGATAACAAATCACAAAACATACCGACACAAGCGCCACATAAGATAACCAGCGGAATTAATATGTGATGAGAAGGTGACTTTACAACAAAGCGAACAATATTGGGTACCGCCAGGCCGATAAAAGCAATCGGTCCGCAATAGGCCGTAATAACGCCAGTTAAAACAGCAGCAACTATGAGAATGGCGAATCGGCTATTCTTTGGATTAATGCCGGCTCTTTGAAGACCTTCATCTCCCAGCAACATTGCGTTTAAAGGAACGATTAAAAAGAAAGTGGATGCTAAACTTAGTAGACTTAATGTTAGAAATACATCCAGATCATCTGCTGTAAGACCCCCAAAATCACCCATCGACCATAGAACGAATGACTTCAATTGATTCGCTTCTCCAAAATATTCAATAATACCAACAAACGCACTACCAAAACTGGCCAACATCACACCAATAATAAGTAAATACACTTTTTGTCGTACCCAGCGCGCAGCCAGTAAAATCAATAAAGCAAATGCCATCGAACCAAGCATTGCCGCAAAGGGAATAAAAAATGAGCCCACTAATCCCCCCGCCATCATAACAATGGCAACTGCTAAAGAGGCTCCACTGCTAATCCCAAGGATATACGGCCCCGCCAGAACATTGGCGAATAGAGTTTGCATTAATAGACCGGCTACGGCTAAGCTTGCGCCACCAAGTAATGCAGCTATTGTTCGTGGCAAACGAATCTCCTGAATTATATAAGATGTTTTTGTGGATTCGCTTGAAAATAGTGAGGACAAAGCATCTGAAAAATCAATGTTTGCGGAACCCATGCCAATGCCCAGAACAAATAGAATCAAGGCTATTAGACTAAAACTAATCCATATTATGGGTGAAGACTTCAATCGTCTAATTTTCGATAAAAATACAAGCCTTTATCGAATATAGTGGTATCATGTGCAATTTGAATAAGGTCTTGGAGCAGTAAGTCACAACGCAGTACACTCTGTTCCCAGTAAAGACTCAAGTTATTGGCACCACGTACATTGTCAAATTCGTACACATCACCTCTTTTCCATGCAGCCAAGTTTTTAAGGCGTGAATCGATTACATCTAGGTCATCTTGGGTAGTTACAGTCGGTCCTAACCATACAGATGCGTCATTTTCATCCTTAAAAATGGTCTCTAGATCAATAGGAACACTGCCAGTGTTATTATTATTTCCCCAAGGATACTTGAAACCTGATTTTTGAAGCATATTGCCCATAAAACTGTTTCTTCCTGGCACCATCCAAGAAGATTGATAAGGGATGCCGTATATCAAATACCGATTGGATGTTCCAAGTTCTTTACCTTTCGCTTCAACAGTTTGGTAGTTTTGTTTGATGGACGAATAGATGCGCTCAGCCTCTGTGTAATTATCACTGACTACGCCAAAAAGTTTTATCCACTCTGCTCTACCTAATGCTGATGCCTCAAGCCACTCAATGTTTTCTATAACAGGAACGCCGGCTTTTTCAATTTGCTCAGCTTTTGAATTCTCATTCTGGTCACCTGAAATAATTACCAGATCCGGATTTAGATCTAGGATAGTTTCAATATCACACGTAGCAAAATCTCCAATGGTTTTAATGTGCTTATTATTGATGTTTTCGTGTAGCCGGAAATTACCCGAATAATTGGCGTTTGAGAAAGCAATGATTGAAGAGATTGAGCCAAGAGTATCCATCATATAAACGTGAGATGCCGAAAATATAACAACACGTTTAGCTGGGATTTTAATAAAGTTTTTACAATTTTCTTTTGGAGCTTTATTACCCAAGATGTAGGTTTTATCAGCTGTATTGGGTTTTGAAATACTTAGGGAGTAGTATTCCTTATTCTTTCTTATCTGGAGGAGGTTCGAGTTCTCAGTAAACGATTTAGCATCCTCAAAGTCTATTGTGCAGACTTCTTTATCATGGTTTGCACATGATACAGCTAGAGCACATAATGCTAGGCTAAACCAGTATTTCACTTTCAGACAAGACATCCAACACAAACTGAGTACGCGCTTCTACAGAGCCAATTTCAATGTTAACTATTTCAAAGCCATAATCTTGATAGGTGGATATCAGGGCTTCTTCAATTTTTTTTGCTTGTGCCTCTGATTCTCTTCTCTCGTTATCATTGGTGTAGATGTCTGCCCAAAAAGGCGTTATAAATACTTTTTTACAATAATTAATTGAAGGAAGTAAATCGCCAATACCTAAATCATGATTGATGTTGGATACTCGTAAATATGCAACTGTATCTGGCAGCCCTCGGTCGAAAAAAGAGGTAGAGTGTGCCATCGAATCGTTAATATTAAGCTGGCTGGCGGCGATTACTTTTTTGGAGAAGCCAATTACATCCATCCAGGGAAGGAATTCGGACTTATCAATTTCTTCTTTAATAACGGTGCGAGCTACTTCATCATAACACTTATATCCTCTCTCTTTAAGTTCCTTTATGATGGAAGTTTTTCCTGTTCCTGGGGCACCAGTGATGATGATTTTTTGAGGTGAGCTTGGCTTGAGCATGACCGCAAATTTCACAAATTTTAAGCGCATTCTAAAATAATAGGGGATTATTAACGCACATTGTTTGTAATTTAGAAGACATGGAGGACACTGTCGGAAATTATTATTGTGGTGAGTGGAAACTAGGAGAGGGCTCAGCTTTTACGGTAAATAACAAGTATTCGGGGAAAATAATGGCCCGACTGAAAGAAGTCAGCAGCTCTGAAACTGATATGATGCTGAGTTGTGCTCAGCAAGCTTTTAACGACATGAAGTTATGGCCAAAGGAGGAGAAGCGTTCGAGAATTAAGACATTAATAGGTAAGCTGGAGCCTTGTAAGTCAGAACTTGTGGATCTAATTGTTGCAGAAGCTGGTAAACCCATTGATTATGCTAAAGTTGAACTTGATAGATGTATCTCTACTCTGAGGGAAACCTTAAAGGCATTTGATGAAATGGAGCCTAAAAATCTGGTCTTAGGGAACGATGAAAACACAAAAAACGCAAGATTAGAACGTTTTCCAAGAGGTATATGTCTTGCAATTTCACCTTTTAATTTTCCGCTCAATCTGGCTATCCATAAAATTGCGCCTGCATTAATTGTGGGGAATCCAGTAATCATAAAGCCAAGTCCCAGAACACCGCTTTCCATGATTCGATTTGTGGAGATTTTATCGGAGTTGGATTATCCTAAAGGAGCTGTAAATCTGATTCATGGATCCAATGAATTAACGGCAGAATTAGTGAAAGATAGTCATATAAAAATCATGTCATTTACCGGGAGTGATAGGGTAGGCTGGTATTTAAAATCTATCGCTGGTAAAAAGAAAGTGTGCCTAGAGTTGGGAGGAAATGCGGCTGTGATTGTTGAGAGCTGTGATGATATCGCAAATGTGGCTCGGAATGTGGCATACGGGGTTTGTTTATATGCTGGCCAAATTTGTATTTCTACACAACAGATTTTGGTTAAAGACGAGCTATACAATGATTTTAGGGAGGCTTTAAAATTTGCTATACATGAAATTAAATGTGGGAATTGTGACGAATATGGTGTCGTAAATGGACCTATGATATCATCTGATGAGGTTTCTCGCATTGATGAATGGGTGCGTGAGGCCTGCGCCATGGGGGCAACATTATTAACTGGGGGTGTTGTGCTGGATAGTGTTCATAATATCTATGCACCAACGATTTTGGAGCATGTAAACGAAGAGATGAAAGTTGTCAGCGAAGAAGCATTTGCTCCAATAGCAGTTTTAAGAAAGTTTTCATCCATGGATGATGCCATTCAAATGGTGAATGCTTCTAGATACGGACTTCAGACAGGTTTGTACAGTACTAATGAGGAGGTGATAGAGAAAGCATACCTCCAATTAGATGTGGGGGCATTAATAATTAATCACGTCCCTGGATACCGTCATGACGCAATGCCATACGGTGGTGTAAAAGATTCTGGAGAAGGTCGTGAAGGGCCACGTTACGCCCTGGAGGACATGACGGAGCCCAAGCTAATTGTATACTAGTTTACTTTGTAGATATTGCCGTTTGCTTTTACAGCCCAAATACTTCCATCACTTCCAACAGACAGGCTTTCTGCAGACCCCTTATGTAGTAAGTCCCAAGCAGTGCCATTCCATTTTACAATCTGATTGAAGAAGTTAAGCCCATAAATATTGTCTGCATCTTGTACGACTACTTTTTTAAGCTCACCTTCAACCTTTACCCATTTTTCACCCTCTCTTTTCCATACACTGGCATCTACACGCACTCCCCAAACACTTCCGTCGTGTCCAACGGAAATCCAGTTTGCATTTCCAATAACTTTTTGCCATTTGTCTCCAACGCGCCTCCAGATGCCATCGCCTTCACCAACACCCCACACATGGTCTTTACTTCCAACAGAAATTTGTCTTAGATTTCCTGGGATTTTCACCCATTTGTTGTTTTCCCATTTGTGGACACCATTATGAAGCCCAACGCCCCAAACTGTTCCATCGCCTCCAACTGAAATTGATTGAAGAATTCCTTTTTTTAGGGCAAATTTGCCGTTTTCGTAATGCCACACAGCATTATTCATTCCGATTCCCCATACGTCATCACCTTGTCCAACACTTACAATGTGTAATTTCCCTTTAATCGTATCCCATTCTTCATCATTTTCATTTTGTGAAATACCTGTAAATGATGTAATTAATAGTGCAGCTAGTAGAATTTTTTTCATGATTATAAATTTTGCCCCTAGGCAACAAAAAAAGTGCCAAGATTAGCTATTATTTCTTATGCAATTTACGCAATTGATTGGAAGTTAATGTAGTGCCATCATGCGACCAACCGGGAGGATAGAAAATATACTTTAGCTTGTCTCTGAAACCAACTGGTCTTCTGATATCTTTTGCAATCCCCTTAAATTCATGAAATACTATGTTAACTGGACCTCTGTCTTCCGGATTGGTGGTTAATCCATATTGCACAGGATCATCCTCAAGCTCTTCTTGGAAAGTACCGAAAAGCCTATCCCAAATAATTAAAAACATGCCCATGTTCTTGTCTAAGTAAGCAATGTTTGAACCATGATGAACTCTATGATGTGATGGCGTGACAAAAATGAACTCTATAATTTTAGGCAACTTACCAATGGTTCGCGTATGAATAAAAATTCCCCATATCTGAACGGCAGAATACATAAACATTATATCGAGTGGTCTAAACCCTATCCATGCCAAGGGGATGTAATAGATAAATCTGTAAAGTGGTTGGAAAACAGAGCTTCTAAATCCGACACTAAAATTAAAGTCAGTCGAGCTATGATGTGTAACATGAACTGCCCAGAATAATCTGCTGTAGTGGTCGGCTAAATGCAGCCAGTAAAACAGAAAGTCTTGGATAACGAGCAGACCTACCCAATATAGTATGGGATCTTCAATGTCAAATAATCGAAATGCATAAAAGAAGCCATATATCCACACGTAGAAACCTCTAAATACTAGGTTTAGTAGAATTGCTAATCCAGTCAGATAAAAATTGGTAAGCGTTTCCTTAGTGTCGTATAAATGTCGTTTTCTTCTAACGCCAATAACAATCTCAAGAACTATAAAAAGTCCTATCAGCGGAGCCGAATAGAGCGAGAGTGTATCTTGCGAAATTTCGAAATTCATGCGGCAAATTTAGGAAGAAACTTGAGTTTGAAACTTGTTTAAAAGAATTAACTGTACTTCATTGCTCGATCCATATCACGCTTCACATCACGATCTTTGATGGAATCGCGCTTGTCATGTAGTTTTTTACCCTTACCAAGTGCTATCTCCATTTTTGCAAATCCTGATTGTGAGATAAACACTTTTAATGGGAGCATTGTCAAGCCTTTTTGTGTAGCTTTCTTTTGAAGCTTATCTATTTCTTGCCTTTTCAATAGGAGCTTACGGTCACGTCTTTCCTCGTGTCCCGTATACGTTGCTTGTTTGTACTCATCTATGTACATATTACGAACATACATTTCTCCCTTAGTAATAACACAAAATGCTTCCGATATATTGGCTTTTCCTGCGCGTATAGATTTAATCTCACTGCCCATTAATTGCATGCCAGCTACCAATGTTTCTAAAATCTCAATCTCAAATCGAGCTTTTTTATTCTGTATGTTTAAGCGGTTTTTCATTGAATCATTATAAAGATAGTGTATTAGCCGTGATTAAATAATTACTCCGAAACTAACTCCTTGCAAGTCGGCTGTATTTGGTAAATACGAATACCGCCATAAATATTAAACTCATTACCAAACAAATCATTCCGGCAATGCTCACATCAAAGAATTTGGCAGCATATAACCCAAGTACACACGAAACGACACTGATTGAGCAAGAAATCCATATTGCAGATTTAAACGTATTACTAACAATGATTGCCGTCGACGGAGGAATAACAATAAATCCAATTACTAGGATGGCACCAATGCTCGAGAATGAACTTACCACCGTAAAGGAAGTTAAAACCATGAGAATCAAGGACAACAATTTTGTATTCATTCCGAGAGAGCTTGCATAGCCAGAATCAAAACACCAAATCTTTATTTGTTTGGCAAATATTCCTACAAACAATGCGACAAGTACAAGGTTTATGATGCCATTCCACATAGAATATGGTCCCAATAGATAAGCATCATTAATTATCCACATTGGCTCTAGTGGCACCATTTCTAAATTTCCTTGAATCACATGATCACTTTGGATGGGGACTGTATCTTGATGTTTTGTTAATAGAATAACGCCAATTGAAAATAACAAAGTGTATACTATTCCCATGGAAATATCCTTTCTATAGTTTGCTAGTCGTGAAACGCCTTCTATTAATAGGGTGCTAACAATAGCCGTTGCAATGGCAGCTAAAGTGAAAAATGAATAGTCCATTTCTCCAATAATAAGGTAACTAATTACAATGCCGGGAAGCACCGAATGGGATATGGCGTCTGATAGCATTGCCATTCGCTTTAGCACAAGAATTAATCCAATCAGCGAACAACTAATTGCTATAATTGAACTTAGAAGTAATATCCAAATATCACCCATGCTTTTTGTTTTTAGCGTTGGACAACCATCTTGGTATTACACCTTTTTTAGGAGCGATAAGTATAGAGCCTAGTGCAATTACAGATAGAAACACCACAATCCATGGACCTGTAGGTGATTTGTCAACGGCATAAGACATATAGGTTCCCATTACCGTTGATATAACCGAAAACATCACACCTAGCAACATCATCATAGACAAACTTGATGTCCATAGTCGAGCTGATGATGCCGGGGTTAGCAATAGAGCAGCCATAAGTACAATCCCCACGGCATTAATTCCTATCGCAATAGCCATAACAGTGAGAATTGATATTAAGCTCTCTAGAAGAACCACCTTATATCCTCTTGCACTAGCGTATGATCGGTCAAATGATACAGTTTTGAATCCTCTATAAAATATGACTACACCTACAATGATTACAAGAGATACAATGCTAATTACATCAATATCCTGTTCAGATAATGATGCCGCTTGACCAAAGAAAAAGTGTCCCAAACCAGATTGCTGACTTCCCATATTACCTTGGATATAAGAAAGCATAACTATCCCGAGACCAAAGAACAATGAGAGCACAATTCCTATAGCCGATTCGGTTTTAACCCTTTTATGCTTTGACACTACATCAATTAAAAACATTGCAATTAAACCCGTGATAATGGAGTAGGCGAGAATCATCAGTGGATTTTTCTCACCATTAACAATAAATGACAAGCATACACCGGGGAAAACGCTGTGCGCAACCGCATCACCAATCATCGCTCGTTTTCTAAGGAATGCATAATTTCCAATGAGGGCAGAAGAAATACTAATCATCAATACCCCAACTAGCACTAGTTTAACGGTTGGGTCCTCTAACGATATGAACTCGGAGAAACTTGACATATCTATATTTTAATGCCAGCAAAACACGCATTTATATTCTCCTGGGTAAACGTGTTTTGTGTTGCCCCATCAGCAATTAGACAATTATTGAGCATGATTACATGGTCAAAGTATTCCATTACCGTGTTTAAGGCATGATGAACAAATATCAGAGTTTTACCTTGATCTCTCAAGCTGCGAGCAATTTCAATAATTTTTAGTTCGGAAGAAGCATCAATTCCGGCAAATGGCTCATCCAAAAACATAATATCGGCTTCTTGAGCCAGAGCTCTAGCAAGAAACACACGCTGTTGTTGGCCGCCTGATAGCTGCGAAATATGTCTGTTTTGGAGTGATTCGATCTCCAACATTTCCATTATTTCCTGAGACTTAGCCTTGTCTTCTTTAGTAATTCTAGCGAACAGTTTATTACTGTATCGTCCCATTCGCACTACTTCCTTAACGGTAATTGGAAAGTCCCAATCTACAGACTCTTTTTGAGGGACATAAGCAATTTTGGCTTTGGCTCTTTGAATAGGTTCACCACAGATTGAAATTCGGCCACTTTTCGGTTTCACTAAGCCCATTATAGACTTAAGTAGGGTAGATTTACCCGAACCATTCGGTCCTATGATAGCAATCATTTTGCCCTGAGGTACACTAAGGTTTACGTCTTTTAGCGCCTGCTTATCGCCATAAAAGACATTCAAGTTCTCTATGCTAACACATTTTTTATTTAAGTCCATCCACAATTACCTTAGCGTTATAACGCATCATATCAATGTAAGTAGCTGCTTCAGATGAGGCATCACCAAGACCATCAGAGTAGAGTGAACCACCTAAGGCTACTTCAAAATCTTTCTCAGAACAATGATGTCTCACAGCATTTATATTCTTATTATTTACCGACTGTTCAACAAAAATAGATTTAATGTTATTGCTGATTAAAAACTCTGCAAGATTAGACACGTCCTTGATCCCTAACTCTGCGGCTGTGCTAATTCCTTGTAAACTTTTTACCTGTAAATTGTATCTATGAGCCAAGTAAGAAAAAGCGTCATGAGCCGTTACCAGAATTCTGCTTGACTCAGGTATGCTAGCATAAAGCTTACTTAAATCTTCATCTAGCTTTTTTAATTCCTCAATATGATTAGCACTGTTCTTCTTAAATAAATCAGCATTTTCTGGGTTCATTTTTGCTAGCTCATTTCCCACGTGCTGAGCGCACTGCATCCATACGCTAACGTCATTCCATACGTGCGGATCTATAGTGCCAGGGGCATGATAATGACCGTGACTGTGATCATGACTATGCCCTTCATGATTATGTTCGAACTCGTCTTCGATTGATCGCAACTTATGTTCATCAATACCATCTCCCAAATTGATTAGTAGTTTACCGTTCTTTTTAAGATTGTCAAAATAGCTTGACATCTGTCCTTCAAAATCAAGTCCGTGATAGACTATGATATCTGCACCATCAAGGGCATCCGTATCGCTAGGTCGTGGCGTATATTCATGAGGATCTACTCCTGGGCGCATAATAATGCTCACATCCGCTTTATCACCCACAATGTTTTTTACAAGATCTCCTGCCAAAGTTGTAGTACAAACGATTTTTGCTTTGCCCTCAACAGTTTCATTTTTATCTATCTTACATCCAGTAAGCGCAAGAAGAATCAGGAGTATTAAACTAATATTTTTCATTATTCAACCATTATATTATTGACTGCCTTGGAGGACAAGTTTATCTCTTTTTTACCGAATTTAATTTGAATTGATTTGTCAAAATCTATTTTGTCAATTATGATGATTTCGGTGCCGAGTATTAGGCCTTGTTTATCAAGATATTGTAGAAAAAGTGAGCTTGTGTCCGATACACCGCAGATAATATACTGTTTTCCTATCTCACCATCAGATAAAGGGAATGCTTTGTTTTTAGGAAGGTTTCCGTCTGTATCCGGTATAGGGTCACCATGCGGATCAACTGTTGGATGTCCCAAAAATTCATCTAGCCTGCTAATTAATTCAGGCGACTTTATATGTTCTAGTTGTTCGGCAATATCATGCACCTCATCCCAGCCAAAGTCTAATTTGTCCACCAAAAAAACCTCCCATAAGCGGTGCTTTCTAACAATGCGAATGGCAATTAATCTACCTTCTTTTGTCAATTTGGCACCTTGGTACTTTTTATAATCAACTAATTTCTTAGCTGATAATTTTTTAAGCATATCAGTAACAGATGACGCCTTTGTTTCCAATCTATCTGACAAATTGCTTGTTGAGGCATAGGCATTGTCGCCTTCAGCATAAATTGCCTTCAAATAGTTTTCTTCTGCAAGACTCAGATCGTTCATATCTTAAAATATTAGGCAGGCTATCCCACCAGAGACAAACCATGAAGGGTTATTATATAGTCCAATTCCTGCACTTGCATCTAACTGAATACGTTTGCTCACCAACCATTGAACTCCTGCATCTCCGCTCAAATGAAAATCATCTTTATTACTCCACGTTGTATACAGTTCGGCAAAGGCTGTGACGTCTCCAAGATTATATGTAAAACACGTGCTTGTCGCGCCGTAAGCCTGAGGTGAAAATCCATCCCATGATAATCCAAGATTGTATGTCATACCTAACTTTCCAGAACTAGGCATATCGCTGATGAAGTAAATATTATGTCCATTATATGGTGTTCTGAATTTAGGGCTAGCAAGTTGCCTTAGATTAATATGAGCAACGATTGATGAGTTTTTAAAGAAGTTCGATTGGGCAAATACCTGCACTTTTCCACCAACAAATAATGGCGATAATCCGAGCTCATCAGATTCTATGCCTGGTGTTGGTGTATATGTGTATTTGAAAAAATCGTAATTCCAGCCTAGCCGAACCTCTAAATTATTGAACAACCCATATCTAATGACTGTGTTGTTTATATTGATGTGAGTTGTTTTTGTAGGTTCGTCGTCATTAACAGTCAGTATCCCTCCTGATTCTATTATCATACGATTTCTCGGAACAACTAATGAGCTATATGAAGCACTAGGTCTATCACTACTTACAGCGAAACTTAAGTCTTTACGCGCTCCTTTATCAATAATAACAAATTTATTTGCAGATGAAGAGATATCTGTAGTGTCCGAGTTGCTTGCTAATCCTACATGAGAAACAAGCCCAATCAAATTCAATATCAACTTAAGTTTAGACACGTCTAAAAAAATGTTTAAAATTTTCGTAAAAGTACTAAAAATAAAAAAGTCCTGACTTGAAACGTCAGGACTTTTACTTGTTGCTGCTTTAGGTTACCTATTTAGGTGGGATCTTGTATAATAGGTAAGGAATTAAATCTATTATAGTAACAGCACATCTTGTGCCATAGTATTGCTTTAACAGATTTTAACACTGTTAAGAAATGTTAATAGATTCTAGCCCCCAAAATCCACCTGATTAAATCGTTGATTTCGATACCATTTATTATAGAGTAGCAGTGTGTTCTCGTTTATTTGCTCACTGACTTTTGGTCTTGTTCTTACTCCATATTTGTCAGTATTGTACAAGATTGATTTAGTAAAGGCACCGTTTTCGTTAATACTTGTCATAACAGTGTAGGTATTATTCCGTTCTTTTCTTGTCATTGTAGACAGTTCATCTTTTGAATGGAAATCTCTAGCATCCTCATTGTAAATGAGATGAATGTTATCTCGCACTATACAAGCTACAAATGATGAGAAATATCCATTGTCATCTACACTATGCTGTTGTTTTTTAATTTTTGTGTTCCATTCAATTTGTCCTGCTTGATTTATACTTACTGCAATTATGTCATTATAATAGTAGTGGTAGGTAGTTCTCGTACTCATCATATCCCGTGAACTGTAGGAGGTAGTTGTCACCGTTTGCACATAGTATTGTTCTGCTAAAAGCGTTACTCCACCATTAGGAGAAACTATAAAGTTTTTTAAGTCATATTCGTAAAGCTCGAGTCCTGTGCCTTTTCTTGCTTGCTTCTTTTTAGCCTTTGTGATATCCCTCTCTTTCCAGTTTAATGTTATAAAACCCTCATCAAACTCTCGAAAGCTTTTTGTGATTATTTCGCTGTTCTTTGAATCGATAGTAATGTAGAACGTTCCTTTAATACTAAACGTACCATTTTCACTATAAAACCCACCGCATCTTAGGTTTTGTTGCTCATCAATAGCAAATTGTAGATCGGTAATAAACTTATCATCTAAGTCAATAGCATAATCTTTGATTTTTTCGCCCTTGTTGATGTAACTCAGAATATGATACTTGTAGTTCGCGGCTCCCAAACGTTTGCTTTTTCGTTTAATAGACTTAGACTCAACCCCGCTTAAATAGACATCTCCATCGTTGGATACAACAAACTTTTCAATGGAAAATAGTTCATTTTCAAATGGGAGTGAGATGTCCTTGTGCCATACTGTCGCCATGGATTTGTCAAGTATTCTGAATCCAAACTTTTCTGGTCCTCCACTGATAAAAGGCAGGGCATAGTAAATCATGCATTTTGATGAGTCATCGGATAACTTGTATGCAAAATAACCGTCCTTATTTTTTCGCTCAAAGGGGATTTCGGCAATCTTAGATAAAGACGATACATTATCCAGATTCTCTAAACTCATTTTATGGTAAAACAAATAATTGACTTTTTGAGCTAGATTGCTGAATGAGCTAAGAACTACCAAACTGTCATCAACTTGGTAGATGCCTTCGAACTGCATGTTTTTTTTATTGTAATCGAGATTGAGTTTTTTATTTGAAATAAAATTTAGATTCTTATCTAAAACATCAATGCTCACATCACCTCTACCGTAACGTAAAATGTAGCTTTTCCCGCTATGACTGCCAACAAACCCTGCGACCTGAGATCTTTTGTTTGATTTAAATTCATCTCCCCAGCTAACTTTGAATTGGCCGTGCTGAGAAAATGTCAATAAAGGGGCTAAGAAAAATGTAAGAAATAATTTCATTCTATAATCTATACGCAATTTTTATACCTATGTTATATAAAAACTGAGAGGAAATGAAGGGACCGTTGTTTTGAGAACCTGAAATATAATCCTTATCAAAGAAGGCAATGCCAGCAGAGAAATTAATATCGCCCGCTAGTCTTTTCCCCAACAACCACTGATATCCTGTGGCTAACATAGCTTCATGCGAACTAACCTTATCTAGACTAAGACCGGACCCAACGTAATCAACGCTTCTGTAACGGTAGTATAATGCACTGTATATGTTAAACGGCGCCTTAAAATCCCCAAAGAAGGTGTAATAAAACCTTGTTTGAAAATGGTAACTTAGGCTTGCTTGCTTAGACGGTGGAGTAAGTGGATAGTCTACTGCGTTTTTTAATAGCAGTGCGCCCGTCCAATAACTTAGGCCTGCCTCAATGCCAATTGCGTTGTTGAGTTTGTACTCTATGCGAGCCCCGTAATCACCAGCCAAAGCTCCTGCAATATCCAGTTTTATTAGAACTCTAGCATTAGAAATGTTGTTGTCGTCAAAGTAATAATCAATAGAATCTTTATCGGATTGGGAACGTCCAATTCCGCATAAAATCAATGAAAATGCTATGGTGAGGATGACTTTCACTACCTGTAAAAATAAGAAAAGACCCTCTAAAAAGAGGGTCTCCACTACTTACTACCATGAAAAAACTACTGTTTTACCAGTCCTGTTGCTTTTCATTTATAAAACGAAGGTAGTATTTCTTTATTGTGTGGAGAAATAAAAAAACTAAAAAAAATAACATCACGCCGGTGTCAGATAAAACTCATGCAAGGATAAAGCTAAACAGGGGAAATAGTTAATATGCAATATCTGACACCATTGTGATGTATTTTTTGGGCTGTTGTTACTAGTAGAACAACCGAGTTACTATAAAGTTACACTTGGATAAAATTTTTTATTTTTAAGGAAAAAGAATTTTATGATTAATGTAGCTGTAATATTGTCTGGCTGTGGTGTGTACGACGGTTCTGAAATTCATGAAACCGTGTTTACATTATTAGCAATTAAACAAAATGGCGGAAATTATCAATGTATGGCGCCCAATATTGAACAACATCACGTGCTCAACCACATGACTGGTGATGAATTAAATGAAAAACGCAATGTCTTAGTTGAGTCTAGCAGAATTGCAAGGGGGGACATCAAGGATATCAAGGAATGTAAAATGAACGATCATGATGCATTAGTTATTCCAGGTGGGTTTGGTGCAGCAAAAAACTTGAGTAAATGGGCGTTTAACGGTCCTGATGGAGAAATTAATGATGATGTAAAAAGAATGATTAATGAAGCCGTTGAGTTGAATAAACCCATTGCGGCATTATGCATGGGACCAACATTAGTTGCTAAGGCTCTCGAGGGTTCTGGTGTGTCTAGTAAGCTTACGGTTGGTACAACGGCCGAGAGCTCTCCTTATGAAATTGAAGCAATTAGTGCCGGAATGGAAAGCGTAGGCGTAAGCCCAAGTATGAAAACTATTAGAGAAGTTGAAATTGATATAAGCAATAAAATAGTTTCAGCACCATGTTACATGATGGACGGGGATATTACAGATGTTCATGATAACATTCAGCTAGCGATTAAGGAAATGTTCTCACTTCTTTAAACATTATAGCTATTTTTAGGCTTTATTAGATTATGAAAAAGCTGTATAGTTGGCTATTAAATACATTGCCGCGTCCATTGTTGATTAGAATGAGTTATGTGTTTAAACGCATAGCCCCACTTATTTATAAAGGCAACAATGTTGAGTGTACTGTATGTGAAAAATCGTTCCGGAAGTTCTTGTCATATGGTTCAAAAGTAGCTAGAAGGGATAACGTGCTTTGTCCATATTGTCTCAGTTTAGAGCGTCACAGATTGATGTGGTATTATCTAAATAATCACACGAATTTTTTTACTGCCAATCTGAAGGTATTGCATATCGCTCCCGAACAGTGTTTTCATAAGACATTTAAAGAACAAAAGAATTTAGATTACACAACAGGTGATTTGGAATCTCCTATCGCAGATTTACATTTTGATCTGCATAATATTCCATTGGAAGACAACCAATATGATGTTGTATTCTGTAATCATGTCTTAGAACACGTGGAAGATGCACATCAATGCATGACAGAGTTGTGTCGAGTTATGAAACCAGGTGGGTGGGGAATCTTTCAAGTTCCATTAGATACTACGCGGGAAGAAACTTATGAGGACCCATCAATAACTAGTCCCGAAGATCGTGAAAAACATTATTGGCAGAAAGACCATGTCAGGCTATTCGGGAATGACTACCCAAAAAAACTAACGAACGCTGGATTTGAGGTAAAGGAGTTTTCTTTACAAGAGGAGATTGGATTGGAGAAGGTAGAACGATTCAGAATCCAAAAAGAAGAAATGCTCTATGTATGCTATAAGCCAGAGAATTAGTGCGCTAATCACATTTGCAGTTTTTACAGTCATTTTTAATCTAGGCTACACGCAGGTGGATATAGCCTCTAAATCTAAAGATGAATTAAAGGCATTTATTAACTCGAACAAAAAAGAGGGATGTCGTGCCAATTATTATTTGGGTAAAAATCACACAGAAGATATAGCAATCAAGTCCGATTACTATAAAAAAGTACTTGAGTGCTATAAGGGTTCAAAGCAATTCAAGGAGTATTATTCTGCCGTCAAGCAGTTAATTCGCATAGAGTTTTCAAAATCTAATATAACCGGGGCTATTGAGTTGTTTGAGGAATATGGTAATAAAAATCCATCCACAAAGGTTGGTAAAATTGGTCAAGCCAGTTTATACAATGATATGTGTAGTCAATTTGAGAAAATTGGGGATATCATTAATATGCAGAAATATTTGGATGGTTTTAAAGCCTTTAAAAACAAAAATCCGATTGATGGAGTAGTTTATTCATACTTTAAAAGAGAAGGAATAGTCGCTTATAATAAAGCAGATATTAAGAGTGCTCAATTGTCTTTTGAGAACGCGTTAAAATTCATTGATAAAAGTGATACAAATGAAGTGTCAGGGTTAAACATGAATATCGCAATTTTGAAGTATAGAAACGGTTATTATGATGATGCTTTATTAAATTTCAGAAATTCACTTGAGGGGTTTAAAAAAACTGGAAGTAATGTTAATATCGGACATGCTTGGATAAACATTGCTAGTGTTTATTACTCAAAAGATATTTTGGATTCAGTATACATGTCAGCCGATAGCGCTGCACATTATTATGAGCTCGCCAATGATTCATTAGGAATGTCGAGTGCTTTGGAGTATAAAGGAAGTGCGGCCCACAACTCTAAGGATTTTGAGCAAGCATTAAAGGCACACCTAAAGGCACTTGAGATTAGAAAGGCAAATGGGAACGATAAATTAATTGCAATTAGTTATGGGAATATCGCCTATATATATGGTGATTTAAAGGACTCAGTAATGCACAAGCAATTCCTACAAAAAATAGCATCATTACCAACTTTTCAAAGCAATCCATCCATAAGGAATTCTTACTACGGGTCAATGGCGGCCTATTATTCTGAAAGGAAGAATTTTGACTCTACACTTTACTATTATGAGCTGAGTGGAAAAGTTGCTAGAGAACAAAACAATCCTCTTGATATCGCATTAAACTTATTATCACTAGGAAATACATACAAATCGCTAGCCGGTGATTTGGATAAAGCGCTTGACTACTATGAGCAATCCTATAAAATATTTAAGGAGTTAAATGATGTTAGTAATTATGCTGGGTTGGCGCATAATATTGGCGTGATATATGAAGAAAAAGGAGAGCACCTTAAGGCTTTGAAATATGTTAGTGAGGCTTATGATTACAGGAAGTCTTTACAGAACAATTCATACTTTTTAGACTCATATATCACACTAGCTAACATTAATACTCATCTGGGTAGATATAAGGAAAGTCACGATTTCTTACGCCTGTATATAGATTTAAAGGACTCTGTTTTTTCTGACAACATGGCTCAGCAAATAGCGGAAATGAGGACTCTTTACGAAACGCAACAAATAGAGGATTCGCTTAAGCTCTCTCAGTCTTCAGAAATGGCGGCTAAAATGGAAGCGGATAAGGTTCAGGCTGAAAAAGCAATTATTTCTGAAGAGAATAAGAGAAAATCAGAGCAAATCATATGGTTAATAGGGATTATAGTGTTTGCTGTTGCTGCTATAGCATTGGCGATTAGGTCGAACAGACTGAGAAAAAAGGCCAATGTAGCTCTACAAGAGAAAAACGATGAAATTGTTACTCAGCGCGATGAAATTCAATTGCAAAAGCTGACAATAGAAGAAAAAAACAAGGACATTCTTGATTCCATTTCATACGCAAAGCGACTACAAACAGCTCTGCTACCGGATATAGAAGAGTTTAGCAGCGCATTCAATGATGCCTTTGTATTGTTTAGACCCAAAGACATAGTATCAGGGGATTTTTATTGGATGGAAGAGCAAGGCGATCGTAGATTAATTGCTGCTGCAGATTGTACAGGTCATGGTGTGCCTGGAGCAATGGTTTCTGTTATTTGTAATAATGGTTTAAATCGATCAGTGCGAGAATATGGTTTGAAGGAGCCAGGCCAAATTCTCGATAAGACACGTGAGATTGTAATTGGAGAATTTCAAAAAAGTCAAACAGCACGGTTTGGTGATGACAATCAGGTGGATATAAAAGATGGTATGGATATAGCGCTATGCAGCCTGTCTGGTAATAAACTAGAGTTTTCTGGTGCTAACAATCCTCTTTGGATAGTGTCGAAAGCTGAGAGTATTGCTGTTTCAGGTAATGTTGCAGCTCCCACCTTATCTGATAATGGACTGAATTTGTTCGAAATTAAAGGAGATAAGCAGCCAATTGGGGTTCATGATGTTGCTACTAGTTTTCAAAACCATTCTTTGGAGCTCAATCAAGGAGATACCGTGTACATTTTTAGCGATGGATTTGCTGATCAATTTGGCGGTGCTAAGGGGAAGAAGTTTAAATACAGAACGCTAAAACAGATATTGCTTACTATTAATGTGAAATCACTAACAGATCAAAAAAATCATCTTGAAGATGTTTTTACAAAGTGGATGGGAGATTTTGAACAACTGGATGATGTGTGTGTAATAGGCATTAAGGTTTAGTAGTTTTATCATGCAAGGCTCCAGAATATATCTATTATTATTTTTTCTTTTACTGTCGATAATTGGAGTTGGTCAGAATGATGTGGAAGCCTTAAAGCAAAAACTAGTTTCAGCAAGTGAAAAAGACAAAGCAGAAATTCTGAGAGAGATATCGCTTCAGTATTACGGCAAAGACAACAAGTTATTTCTTGAATATGCAATCAAATCGGCGAATAAGGCCGAGTCACTTAATGACATCTACAATCAAGCTTATGCACTGCGATTGGCCGGGATAGCATATGATCTGTCTGGAGATTATGAAAATGCTGAGAAGTATGTTAACAAAGCCTACGATCTCAATAAATCAATTAATGCCAAAGACGGTATAGATGCATGTGTTAGCAGTCTTGGGGTCATATATTACAATCAGGCAAAATACGATAAGGCTATTGAAATGTACATGGATGCCCTGCGGATATATGAAGACTATCATGTTGCAGACAACAAGGCCCTAACCTTGAGTCATCTTGGAGGCTTATTTGTTAGAATTGGAGATAATGAAAAAGCGATTGAGTTTTATAACCAGTCATATGCCTTAAGAAATGAAATACAGGACTTGAAAACTAAATCTGTAGTCATCAATAATTATGTTATCGCCATGCAGAAACAAGGTATGTCGTACGAGGAACAGCTGGAAGTCTCTAGAGAATCAATGAAGATTAAAGAGGAACTCGGAGATATTAGTGGGCTAGCTCACGGTTGGATGAAGCTGTACTCTATTACTAAGAATCATGGAGATATGGAATTGGCGGATCAATACTTGCTAAAAGCAAAACATTATGCTGAAATTGTTGATGCCAACCAAGTACTTGGAGATATTTATCTTCATCAAGCTAAAAGATCTTTAGACCTCTATGATACAACGGCAGCCCTAGCGTACTATGATTCATCTTATAGAATGGGTCAAAAGCTTGGAGATTATGACTTATTATCCAGCATAAGTATCGATTTAGGTACCCTATTATTTAAAATGCATGAATACAGACTCTCGGCAATCTATATGTCGAATTATGCGGCGATGAAAGATTCAATCTTTAAATCTGATTATTCCAACGCCGTGGCTGAGATGAAAGAAAAGTACGAGTCTGAACAGAAAGAAAAGGAAATTGCCCTGCTAAATAAGGAGAATGAGTTAAGCAAGTTGGAAATTGAGAAATCAAAAGAACAAGCTTTGCGTCAAGCGCAGGAACTTCAGTTATTGGCACTAGAACAGAAGAATGCTATGGCTCAGCAAAGGCAGCTTGAGCTAGAGAAAAAACAGGCTCAACTTGAAAACGAAAACAAAGCAAAGGAAATAGAGAATTTAAATAAAGAGAACGAACTCAAACAAGCTAAAGCACTCGCCGAAACTGCTAAAAGAAAGCAGGCAGAATTAAAAAGTAAACAGTCGGAGCAAGAAAAGGAACTACTTGATGAGCAGAACAGAAAAAAAGACATTCAGCTTCTTTTTGCTGTAATTGGATTCATATTATTACTAGCCTTGGCCGGCTTTATTTTAAGAGGCTATCGTCAAAAGAAGAAAGCGAATGCATTGTTGGAGGAGCAGAATATTGCTATAAATGCGCAGAAAGAGGAGATTCAAAATAAAAACGTCCTAATCGAAGAGAAAAACAAAGATATAGTTGATTCTATTACTTACGCGCAGCGGCTGCAGTCGGCCATTCTTCCCAGCACAAGTTTGCTTAGTAAAAGTCTGCGCGAATATTTGCTACTATTTCTGCCAAAGGATATCGTTTCAGGAGATTTTTATTGGTCGCACCAAGTAGATGATACCGTTTATTTTGCAGCAGTGGATTGTACCGGGCATGGTGTTCCTGGGGCGATGGTATCTATGGTAGGAAATAATGGATTGAATAGGGCGGTTAAAGAGTTCAAGAAAGTACATCCGAGTGAAATACTAGATGAACTTAATAAAAGTGTGATTGAAACCTTTGATAAGGAAGGTAATTTAAGTGTAAGAGACGGAATGGACATTGCTTTATGTGGATTAAATCGAAAGCTGTCAATGCTAGAGTATGCTGGTGCTAATAACCCGCTATGGTTGTTTTCAAAATCGGCAGAAAAGAAAATTAACAATGAGTTGGTGCCTGGGATCCTGTGTGACGGTACAGATGATGTGTATTTATATGAAATTAAGGCAAATAAACAACCAATTGGCCCATACGATGAGGTAAAACCATTTACGAATCACTCCATGAAAGTGGATGTATCAGACTTAATCGTAGTTTTCTCTGACGGTTATGCAGATCAGTTTGGAGGTAAGAAGGGCAAGAAATTTAAATACAGCAACCTTCGAAAACTAATTGCGCAGAATTTCAACGATGAAATTGGGGAAATTGAGAAGGTCCTTCATGCCAGTTTTGCTAAGTGGAAAGCCGATTTTGAGCAGCTCGATGACGTGTGTGTTATAGGCGTGAGAGTGTGAAACAATCGAGCGTCAGATAACACCATCCTGACAATGAGGAACGAATTCGTCAGTGATGTGTGAAAGGTTTGCAGGAATAATGATTAAGAGAGTTGTAGTTGATGGCACTAAGAGTGTGAAACAATCGAACGCCAGATAACACCATCCTGACAATGAGGCACGAAATCGTCAGTGATGTGTGTTGGGCTTGTGGAAGTGGTGATGATGATAATGAGGCACGAAAACGTCAGTATTAAATCATGCGCGACATAGAAGTTCGTCACAAACGCAACAATAAAATCTCCAGGAGCAGGGATAATTTGAGACGTACACCCTCACTATTCCATAATTATTGTATATTAATCTCAAATTAAGAATAATGCGAAAGATAATTTACCCCGTACTTGTCCTGTTTCTTGCGTCTTGTGCTAAAGATAAAACTGTTTCTGTTGAAGAGCAGCAGTGTAATGAGATGGATTTTGCCACAGATGTAGAACCGATATTTCAAAATAACTGTATGCCATGTCATGATGCTTCAAGTGCACAGAATGGAGTAGTGTTGGTAGGTTATCAAAACATAAAGAATGAAGCAAGTAACCCTCGACTTGTTGCTAGGCTAAAGGGAGAGCTTCAGCCTAGGATGCCATTTGGAGGACCGTATCTTTCGGACTCAACAATTGCTGTTGTGGAGCAATGGATTTCGTGTGGATTTCCTGAGTAAATGAATCATTTAATTCGATATAAAAAAAGCCTGATAGATTTCTATCAGGCTTTCGTTTTTTAGTAGAGTTAGTCTTAGCGCATCAAGCTAATGTGGCCTTGGTATTCTTCCTTTTGACCTTTTTCATTCGTTAGAATTACATGCCAAATGTAGAATCCTGTCTGGCAATTTTCACCAGTCTTTATGTCCACACCATTCCACGGTTTAATCCCATTAGTATTATATACCATCTTTCCTGCACGGTTGTAGATTCTTAAATCGAATGGATATCCAAGCTCTTCTAGCGCAGCAGGGAACCACGCGTCATTTGTTCCATTGCCGTCACATGTAAATCCATTTGGTGCAAGTAGGTTATACTCTTTATCGATATATACATTGGTAGTAAGCTCAGTGCTACATCCATTCTTACCTTGCACATTAACAACTACGTCATAGTTGCCTTTGTGCATGTAAATGGTGGACGGCGTTTTACCTTTCTCCATTTGACCATTACCTAAGTCCCAAACAAAATCAGCTTGATCTTGAGTGCTCACTTTAAAATTAGTAATTGGTCTTGAAGCATTGTCGCTTGTTACATACTCAAGCTTTGCTTGAGGTGATTTATTAACCACCACTTCTGTAGTAATAGTTTTCGTCTTAGAAGGATTATCGATTCTAGCAGTGGTTAAACTCACCGTATATCTACCTTCATTTTCGTACGCATGCTCAGGGTTTCTTCCAGACGACACATAGCCATCACCAAAATCCCATTGAACGGATTGCTTAGACGAGTAATTAAGTATTTCAAACGGAATCTTTTCACCCGTACAAGCAATCGCTGTTCCAGGTAATGGTAAGAAAGCCTGAACTTCTTTACTGTCTTTGCTGTCTGCAGGAAGCGACTCTCCTAAATTATCACGTACATCATCTAATTTGATTTCGTGATCTGTAGGAATGCTTTCTAAGTTGATAACAACTTCTTCTGCAGATTCTTGTGAGTATACCTTAATCGTATTACTCTTCATTTTAGCAATGTGTTCTATCGGAAGATTTTCGTCAGATCGAGCTTCTTCTGAAGTGTTGTCAGTAGGTGTTGCTACTTTATTGTCAACTCTATCAGCGACTAAATCTTTCGAATCCTCTGTTAGATTGCTAGGCGATTGTGCAACAGCTTTATAAGAAGAATTATGATCTATTTCTACATCATTAATACTTCCGCCGAATAAACACAATGAACCAATTATAAGCGCACTTGATAGTCCAGCAGCTAACATACCATATCCAGAGCCTCCACCTGACTTAGGCAGACGAGCATTTAACTTGCTCCATTGGCTAGGATCGTAAGGCATCTCGTGCTTGGACACTTGCTCCTTTATAATCGATTCAAATAAATCCAACTTATTCATTTTTATTATTGAGTTCTGTAAGCAATATTTTTCTCAAATTCATTTTTGCCTTCGCAAGATTAGATTTAGAGGTTCCTACACTGATATTTAACATGTCTGCAATTTCTTGATGAGGGTAGCCCTCAACCACATACATATTAAAAACCGTTTTGTAAGCAGGGGAAAGTTCCTCAATCGCACTTAAAACAACATCAGGTTTTAGTGTTGCAAAAATACTATCATCGGTTTCTTCCTCTGTTTGTAAACCGTATTTACCATCATAAGATTCATCGTCATCAAGCACCAAATATTCGTGCTTTTTCTTTCTTAGATAATCTATCGTAGTGTTAACCACAATTCGTCTTATCCAACCTTCAAATGATCCCTTATGATCGTAAACTCCAATCTTGTCAAAGACCTTAATAAAACTTTCCTGAATTAAATCTTGAGCTAAATTCACCTCCTTTGTGTATCGCATGGCTACCGACAACATTTTGCCGTAATATGTCTTAAACACGATTTCCTGTGATCGGTTATCGCCTTTAATACAGCCATCAATGGCTTTTTTTAACTCTAATTCGGACAGCTTCATCCTTTTCTTCTCCTATATGACGTGACAATGATTTTATGGTTGCCACTAATTCGCGCTTAATTTCAAAAAAAAGTTCGAAATGCACCAATTTAGCGCTTCTTTTTGTTTATTTTCGTGGGACTTAGTCAAACTTAATTAAAAGATAAATAATCATGAAAGTAACAGTAGTTGGTGCAGGTGCAGTAGGTGCAAGTTGTGCTGAATATATCGCAATAAAAGATTTTGCGTCAGAAGTAGTATTACTAGATATCAAAGAAGGATTTGCTGAAGGTAAGGCAATGGATTTAATGCAATGCGCATCTCTTAATGGATTTGATACTAAAATTACAGGGGTTACAAGTGATTATTCTGCTACTGCTGATAGCGATATCGCAGTAATTACATCTGGTATTCCTAGAAAACCAGGTATGACACGTGAGGAACTTATTGGTATCAACGCTGGTATCGTTAAAGATGTTTGCAGCAATTTAATTAAGAATTCGCCAAATGTTATAATCATTGTGGTTAGTAACCCAATGGATACAATGACATATTTGGCACACAAAGTAACTGGTCTGCCTAAGAATAGAATCATTGGAATGGGTGGTGCTCTTGATAGTGCAAGATTCAAGTATAGATTGGCTGAAGCATTAGGAAGCCCAATTTCTGATGTTGATGGTATGGTAATCGGAGGACATAGTGATGTTGGTATGGTTCCATTAATTGATAAGGCAGCTAGAAATAGCGTTCCAGTATCTGAGTTTATTTCAAGAGAACGAATGGATCAAGTGGTAGCTGATACTAAAGTAGGTGGTGCTACATTGACTAAGCTACTTGGTACATCTGCATGGTATGCGCCGGGGGCAGCAGTTTCTGGCCTAGTTCAAGCGATTGCATGTGATCTTAAGAAAGTTTACCCATGCTCTGCACTTCTAGAGGGAGAGTTTGGTTTGAATGACCTTTCTATTGGTGTACCATGTGTTCTTGGAAGAAACGGTATCGAAAAGATCTTGGAAATTGAATTGAGTGAAACTGAAAAAGCTAAACTTCAAGAAAGTGCAGATGGTGTTAAGAAAACCAACGGCTTGCTAGAAGGTGTTTTAGCATAAGATAATAAATTGATGAAATCCTGATACCAGTCAATGGTGTCAGGATTTTTTATGCCTTATAGTTTCTATGCAATTAATTGGCTAAATTTGCCCTCGATTTATGTATAAGCTTTTTATAAGACCTCTGCTGTTTTTATTCGACCCTGAAAAGGTTCATCATTTCACTTTCTCTTTTCTAAAAATCACGCTATCAATTCCTGGCATTAAAGAATTAGTAGCGAGTGCATATACTGTGAAAGATCAGCGTTTGGAGAAAGAGGTGTTTGGTCTGAAGTTTAAGAATCCAGTTGGTTTAGCTGCTGGCTTTGATAAGAATGCCTTGTTATTGCACCAGTTGCCCAAATTCGGTTTTGGATTTATTGAAATTGGAACGGTTACACCTAAACCGCAAGTGGGAAACCCTAAAAAACGATTGTTCAGATTAAAAGAAGACAAGGCACTTATTAACCGAATGGGCTTCAATAATGATGGAGCCGAGCTAATTGCCACCAGATTAAAAAGCAGACCCCACAATATTATAATTGGGGGAAACATTGGTAAGAATACCGCAACAAGTAACGATGACGCCAAAGCAGATTACATATATAATATCAATGCGCTTCATCCGTATGTTGACTATTTTGTTCTAAATGTGAGTTGCCCAAATGTTGGTAACACCCAGAAGCTTAACGATAAGAACTACTTGATCGATTTGTTAACCGAATTAAAACAACTCATTGAGAGTAAAGGGAGAGTCATTCCCTTAGTACTTAAAATTGGTCCAGATCGTTCGGAAGAACAATTAGATGAGGTAATAGAAATAGTCGAAAAAACAAAGATCGCGGGGGTGATTGCGAGCAATACTGCTACCGACCGATCAAATCTTAATACTTCCCAGTCTCGATTGGAAGAAATTGGTAACGGCGGGTTAAGCGGCCAACCTTTGAAAAATAGGTCAACAGAAATTATTCGCTACCTCTCGACTAAGTCAAACAAGGCCTTTCCAATTATTGGAGTAGGGGGAATTCATTCAGCTGAAGATGCACTTGAAAAAATAGAGGCAGGAGCAGATTTAGTTCAGGTATATACGGGCTTTATTTATGAAGGTCCTTCGTTGATAAAAAAAATCAATAGAGCGCTTCTTAAAAAGTAGCAGACCAACTATCTTTAGTGTATGGATAAGTTAAAGCTAATAGAATGTCCGCGTGACGCTATGCAGGGTTTGCACGAGTTTATTGGTACAGAGGTAAAAGCTAAATATATCAACGGATTGTTAGGGCTTGGCTTTGATACGATAGATTTTGGAAGTTTTGTATCGCCAAAAGCTATTCCGCAGATGAAAGATACGGCGCAGGTGTTATCTAAACTTGAGTTGAGTAACACGTCTACACATTTGTTAGCAATAGTGGCAAATCAGAGAGGAGCAGAAGATGCATCAAAATTTGAAGAGATTCGATATTTAGGATATCCATTTTCGATTTCTGAAACCTTTCAACAAAGAAATACAAATGCTAGTATTGATGAATCTTTGGGGAGAGTTGAGGAAATTCAGAAGATATGTGTGAGTAATCAGAAGGAGTTGGTAGTGTACATCTCAATGGCATTCGGCAATCCTTATGGAGATGATTGGAGTAGTGACATTGCAGCTAAATGGACAGAAAGATTGTATCGAGAGTTAGATGTGAAAATAATTCAACTGTCAGACACTATTGGCTGTGCTACTAATGAATCAATTTCACAAATGTTTGGAGAATTGGTTCCAGAGTTTACTAATGTTGAAATAGGCGCTCACCTTCATTCTACACCAGACACCATTTATGATAAAGTAGAAGCAGCATATACTTCAGGCTGCAGAAGATTTGATGGTGCAATTAAAGGCTTAGGAGGTTGTCCCATGGCCAAGGATGATTTAACTGGGAACATGGCAACAGAGGTCATGCTTGATTATTTCAATAAAAACAATATTAATCATTCTGTTGATATGACGGGTTTTGCAAAGTCGTTAGCAGAAGCACAAACTGTATTTCCGCAATGAGAGCTTTATTATTAAGTCTATTTATTAGTGCATCATTTATTGGACTTTCAATAGAAAAGACATTTGATGTAGATCTATTCACAAAGATTAAGGCCAGCGGGCATGTTAAAGTCAAAATTAAGAAGGGCGATAAGCATAAGGTGGTTGTAAATAGCGACATAGAACTTGATAAGTTCAAAGTAGAGGTTAAGAAGGGAGAGTTACAAGTGGGCACTATCGACGGCAAATATAAAGACGCTGTCCCTGAAGTAACCATATATGTAAAAGACATTTATAGTATTAGAGCCTTTGGTCATGCCGAAATTGACTTTTTGGAAAATTATGAGGTAGACAAGATCGAATTAGAAGCGCAAGCTGGAGGACATCTTCGTATCAAGTGCATAGTGAATAAGATAGAGGCCACGATTTCTCAAGGTGGAAGAATTACGCTATCTGGCAAAACTGAGTACTTAGAAGCTACTGTAAATACGGGTGGAGTGATAGCCGGTTTTGGAATTTCGTCTAATAATGTTGTAGCGCGTATCAAGGCTGGCGGTGAAATTTTTGTCCATCCTAAGACCTTTTTAGATGCAAAAGTGATTGCTGGAGGTACGATAACCTATAAAGGTGCACCAGAGACTTTAAAATCAAAAACCACAGCAGGAGGAAAAATCATCGAATTTGGCTCTAAATAGCTGCAGATTTGAAGCTGTAAATTCTCTTTTCTCATAAATAGTGCAAAACTGTTAATTACTTGTTGATAAAACCGCTTTTATCTCAGCCATGACAAGGCTTTCAGCGAATTGAAAATGGTATCTTTGAAGGACCTATAAAAATGAGAGATAATGAGTGAGAAAGAACATAATTATGGTGCCGATAGTATCCAGGCGCTCGAGGGAATTGAGCACGTTAGGATGCGTCCTTCCATGTACATTGGTGACGTGGGCGTTCGAGGATTGCATCACCTGGTATATGAGGTAGTTGATAACTCCATTGATGAAGCTCTAGCAGGATATTGCGATGAGATTACAGTGAAAATATTAGAAGGAAATTCAATTTCTGTTGCCGATAATGGTCGTGGAATTCCAGTGGACATACACAAGAAAGAAGGTGTTTCTGCATTGGAAGTTGTAATGACAAAGATTGGTGCTGGAGGAAAGTTTGATAAAGATTCATACAAGGTTTCTGGAGGACTGCACGGTGTAGGTGTTTCTTGTGTAAACGCACTTTCTAGTCATCTTAAAGCTACTGTTGAAAGACAAGGTAAAATTTACGAGCAAGAATACGAAAGAGGAAAGGCGATTGCGGATGTTAAGGCCGTTGGAGATTCTGATAGAAACGGAACTACAGTAGTTTTTACACCTGACCCAAAGATATTTGATACGCTTGAGTATAATTACGAGACTCTTGCCAACAGGATGAGAGAGTTGTCTTTCCTAAATAAAGGAATCAAAGTTCATTTGATTGATGAAAGACGTAAAGATGAAGAAGGTAATTTTATCAGCGACTACTTTCATTCTGAAGAAGGTTTAAAGGAATTCGTTACATTCTTGGACGAATCAAGAGAGCGTTTGATCGATGACGTAATCTTTATTGAAGGTGAGAAAAGCGGTATTCCTGTTGAGGTAGCAATGGTGTATAATACATCATTTTCTGAAAACATTTATGCTTATGTAAACAACATTAATACACATGAAGGAGGTACTCACCTTAGTGGCTTCAGAAGAGGATTAACAAATACCTTAAAGAAATATGCCGAAGATTCAGGCATGCTTGAAAAGCTTAAGTTTGATATCAACGGAGACGACTTTAGAGAAGGCTTAACTGCTGTGATCTCAGTTAAGGTGGCCGAACCACAATTCGAAGGCCAAACGAAAACGAAACTTGGTAACAGAGAGGTTACTGCACCTGTTTCTCAGGCTGTAAGTGAAATGTTGGCTGACTATCTTGAAGAACATCCTAATGATGCTAAACAAATAGTGGACAAAGTTATCCTTGCTGCTCAGGCGCGTCATGCTGCTAGAAAGGCGAGAGAGATGGTTCAGCGTAAGAACGTTATGACTGGCTCTGGACTTCCAGGTAAATTGGCAGATTGTTCTGAAAAAGATCCAGCAGCATGTGAGTTATTCCTTGTCGAGGGTGATTCGGCAGGTGGTACTGCCAAGCAAGGTCGAGATAGAATGTTCCAGGCGATTCTACCATTAAGAGGTAAAATTCTTAACGTAGAGAAGGCCATGCATCATAAGATTTTCGAAAACGAAGAAATCAAGAATATTTATACTGCATTGGGGGTAAGAGTGGGAACTGAAGAAGATTCGAAAGCTCTGAACACTGAGAAGTTAAGATATCATAAGATTGTTATCATGTGTGATGCGGATGTTGATGGTAGTCATATTGAGACGCTAATCTTGACATTCTTCTTCAGACATATGAAGGAATTGGTCGAGCAAGGCTATATCTACATTGCTACACCGCCATTATATCTTGTTAAGAAAGGTAAGTCTCAGGAGTATGCTTGGAATGATGACCAGAGAGATCAATTAATTAACAAGTTAAAAGGATCAGGTACTGAGTCGTCTGTGGGTGTTCAGCGTTACAAAGGTCTTGGTGAGATGAACGCAGAGCAGCTGTGGGAAACAACCATGAATCCAGAGAATAGAACATTAAGACAAGTAACTATCGATAACGCTGCGGAATGTGACAGAACATTCTCTATGCTAATGGGGGATGAAGTACCACCGCGAAGAGAGTTTATTGAGAAGAATGCGAAATACGCTAATATTGATGTCTAGTTAATAATTAGACGTGCTAACAAAAAGCCCAATCAAAATTTGATTGGGCTTTTTCTATGGCTTTAAATCTTAGTTAACTATTTAAGTAGAGTAACATGTCCTCTGTATTCATGTATAACATTGTCGTGTGCCGCTCTTACGCGCAGACGCCATACATACACGTCAAGTTTTGAATTGTCTTGAATGCCATTAATAGAACCGTTCCATGTCTCTCCAGGTGTGTTGGAGTAGAAAATTTGCTGTCCCCATCTATCGAATATCATGAACTCATAGTCATCCGGTAAATGTCCTCTAACCACTGGACCAAACTCATCGTTAAGTCCATCGCCTGTTGGAGTGAATGCATTTGGAACGTATACAATTAGCTCGTCATTGATAATTATGTCCTGACAAGTACTGTCTGTACATCCAAATTCGTTCTCAGCAACCAAACAAATGGTATAGCTTCCTGATACTTCTGGGAAATTGAAAGATGGTTCGAATTCTTGTGAAGTTCCTAGATACCCCATATCTCCAAAATACCAATAATAGTTAATCGCGTTTGATGACATATTCGTCATGTACAACTGAGTATTACTTGTCGTAGTTGGTTGTGGAGACACACTAAATAGAGAACTCACTGGTGGAGGTCCATCTATCAAGGTTGAGCCAGTTGTTGTACATCCAGCTGAATCTTGAACAGTAATTGTATACGAACCAGTACAAAGATTACCAAAGTCCGGATTTGATTGGAAATTTGAACCTCCATCAATACTGTACGATACAGCATTTGCCGACAATACGGTTATGTTTCCATCGCAATCACCAAAACATGTTTCGTTCGTTGCAATTACTTGGTCGATTTCTAGTAATGGTGGTTGAAGAATTTCTATACCAAAGGTATCAATTGTACACCCATGATCGTCAGTAACGGTTAGATTATAAATGCCAGCACAAACTCCAGTCGGATTGGCTACTCCGCCAAGAGCAGGTGTCCAAGCGTATGTGTACGGGGCAACCGAGCCATTTACAACCGTAGTAATTGTTCCATCACACGCATTAAAGCAACTAACATGAGTGGATGTCACATCTAACTCTAATGGAGTAGGCTCTATTACCGTGAATGTTAGTGTATCAATACAAGTTGGTCCATATCCTGGGTCTGAAGAATACACCTCATAATTTCCAGCACATAATCCATTCATTGTATTAATTGGGCCCCAGTTAATGCCATCAAAAGAATATTCAACTGCATTGGGATCAACAATAACCACTTCACCATCACATGCATTAAAACAATTCACGTCTGTAACTGTGGTTGAACCATTCAATGGGCAGCCACATGCAGGGTCACCTTGTTGTAGAATAGTTACATCAACAAATCCTGTATCTGGAGGACATGTACCTGTACCGGTTACAACATAATAATAGATTCCATCAATTCCGGTTGCAGGGTCTAGCATGTTTGTGATCATAGCATTGTTAGGGTCAAACCATTGACCACCTGCCGCTGGTGTGCCTCCAAGATCCAAAAACAAATCCTCTATTGGATCGTTAAAACATAGTGTAATGATAGAATCCTCTCCAGCGTATACAGATGGATCGATAATAACATTAATAGTATCCGTGGTAGCACATAACTGATGACCAGTTTCCCACACTTCAACTATATATTGTTGGTTAGATGAAATTGTAACAGTAGGGTCTGGAATATTGGTTCCACTTAAACCTGTTGCTGGTGTCCAATTATAGTTATAGTTTGGTGGTGCAGGATTAACGGCATTTGTTGTAAATACATTATTACCAATGATAGGATTTCCTCCAGTGAAGTTAACACCATCTGAGAAAATCACATTTCCAGCGCAATCAACTATTTCGTAAGAAACCTCACTATCCCATGTTCCTGAATTTGTAGAGAATTCCAATAAATCACCATCAGAGATAGGGAAGGTAGCTGATGATGTGCTTCCAGTAGTAAATGTGAAATTACCAATGTTCACACCATTTACAAATACATCAATTGAAAATCCATTCCAGCCATCACCGAAGGTGTCGTACATATTAATCGTGTAATTACATGATGGCCCCGGTAAAATACCTCCAGTAGCAACAGCATTCAGCTGAGTTGCTGTACCAGTGCATATTGTCGTATCGTTACCAGCAAATAAATCCGGCCCTGGATCTACAGTAACTGTAATTGTAGTGTCGTATGCGCACCCATGATTATCTACAATATTATATGTGTAATCGTATGAACCAGGTGCAGTTGGAGTCATACATACTTGATTACAATCTCCGGATGTACTTGTTATAATTGAATTCGCAGGTCCTGTTGCACTCCAGAATGATGAGTCACATTGTGAACCAATTGATGGCGTGAAAGACGATAACGCAGGATAAATACTTGGGTGGAAACCAATTGTCCAATCACATACAAAGCCGTCATCTGCTCCCCATAAATCGCAGAACTCGATAGTCCAAGTCCCATTTAATGGACATCCCACAAGTCCAGCAAGTGAGTTTAAACTTTCGTATGTTCCAGGTGTTAGAGATGTAGACCCTGAACTGTTAGTATATACATTCGGGCTTGGTCCCCATTGTGAGTTATCAACCCATGTTCCATTGGTAGCATAGGGACTCCAACAATAAGTTTCACATACCCCAGGAAGGTTAGGGTCGTCTAACTGGTTAGGGTCTCCAAGGTTTGTACCTCCACCACCTTGTTGGTGCATTATAACACTCTGGCCATTCGGACAATAAATGCTTGCAACTAAATCTCCCATGTAGGAGTGCTCCATACTAACACAAATTTCCATAAGGTCATTAACATTAGTCAAGGTTTGGCCTGGTAAAAACTGGGTAAAATCTAATGTCGCTGTAAAACATTGACCTACATCATCGGGAAGATATGTTGCACCGCCTAACGAACTTACTGGTTGGGCGGTCCAAGTAGTTGGAGAAAATGTCCCGTCTAAGCAAACAGATTCACCTAAACACAGTAATGAATCACTGCTAGTTCCTGAGAATGAAGGTGTAGTACTTACTTGAACTAGTATAGTCTCAAGGTTAGTTGAAATACAGTTGTTATCGTCAATCACAAATAAGTTTACTTGATATTCTCCTGGTCCACTTGAGAAGGTGTGACTTGTTGTGCCAGTAGTTAGTGTATCAGTGGTTCCATCTCCCCAATTCCAGATGTAATCTACAATATTAAAACCTGGTGCGGGATATGAACCAGAACCATCAAAATTTACAAGATCACCATCACATATTCTCACAGGGTTGTTAGCCACAGTAGGAGCGTTCATAACCACGGTTGGTCTTTGACATGGAGTAGAACATGTAATGGTTGCAGCAAATGTTCCAGTGCCTATATCGTTTGAAGTGAATACCAAGGTAAGACAACCTGAAGTATTCAATGAAGTACAAGTGACGATTAGGCCCTGTAGCTGATTCCCTGTATATGTGCCTAAAGATGTAGCGGCCGTACTATTACCATCATAGATAGTGATATTATCAATGTTGTTACCAGGAGGAGTTGCTGTGTTTGTGTTATCCAAAGCAAAATTAATCCAATCCAAGGTGATTACGTCTCCTGGTGTATCAGGACAAATCGTCAGAACATGGTATTCGTTATTCGAATAACCAGTGGCACCTTGGCCTCCCGTGTCAAATAAGGTTCCGTTACACGTTGATACCGCACCATCTGACATTAAAACATTAAGTTGAGCAAATAGAGAGTTTGTAGTAATTACAATGAGTAGGGTAAATGCTAACTTTAGTACTTTCATAACAGCTTCCTCTAGGGGATTTAGTAAAAGACGTAAAGATAACGAAGAAGTTGCCTAAAAGGTTCGACTTTTTAGTCCATAAACAGGACATGTTTGTCACCCTGTTTGAAAAGCACTCCATAGGTATCCAACCATCTTAGAGAAAATTCAAACGCGCCTACACCATTATTAGCTTTCTGAAGTGTTGATATTGTGTAGTCATAATTAACACCAAATTCGATTCCAGCAACTTCAAACAAGAAAGAAGGAATCATGGCATCTTTTCCTCTAAAGAATAAACCTAATCCAATTGCTTTTTCAGTTAGAAAGCCTGTGTATTTTGTATCAGATCTAAAGAGATATTTAAACGTACCACCCGCTAGTATCATGTTGTAAGGCCCCTGATGGGCAAAGTATACTGCTGGGGTTATGGTTATATACTGATCTCTTAAGCCAAATGTTCCCATGGCATGAGCTACGATCTTGCTATATTTTTCATCACCTTCAAATCCGTAGAATGTGCGATCTGGTTTGTTAATATGAAAATAAGCGATACCAGCATTTGCTGTTAGCTTGTCAAAGGCAGAGACGCCGATATTCTTCTCTACATATTTCCATGCAAAACCAGTCGAGAAGTCAAAATAGGAATGCGATAATGCGCCAAAATTTTCTCCTGAAGACAGGGTGGGATCATATTCAAGACCGTTCCATTGATTATCCCAAGACAAACTTCCATCACTTTTAAGCACTCGTTGTTCAAAGGCTGTTCTAAAACCTAATGATAAGGTGTTTTTTGTGTTAGCCAATAACATTGCCGATAAGGTTAAACCAAACTGATTACTAGTTAGCTGACCAGTACCAGCTTTATCTGACATAAAGTCTAATCCAATGCCTATATAAGCGTTTTCGACATTCATACTGCTTGATAGAATCGGCATGTCTATCGAAAACGCCATAGTTGAGTATGCTTTGTTCAGCGCACCCCACTGTGTTCTATAATTAGCATTCGCTCTATTGAATCCTTTTCCTAACCCCGCTAATCCTGGATTTAGATACATTGGAGATTTATCAAATTGCGAAAAATGCCTATCCTGTGCATTCACCTGAAGTGATGCAAGCCCAATAACGCTCAATAATATGAAAGATGTAATTCTCATTATCTCATTAAGGTAATGTTGCCTTTCAGTTCAACTACTTCACCATTTGGTCTGGTGGCAGAGAATTGATATCCGTAAACATCCGAGTTGGCATTTTTACCGTCTATCGTACCGTCCCAACCAATTGATCTATCTTGAGTTTGGAATACAACGTTACCCCATCTGTCGTATATAATCAAATTCATTACTGAAATTCCGGCACCCCTTACAAAAAGCACATCATTTGTGCCATCACCATTAGGAGAGAAAGCTGATGGAATATATATCGGTAAATAGATTACTTCAATTGACATAATATCGCTTGCTTGACATCCATTCGCGTCAATCGCAGTCAACGTATATGTAGTTGTCACCGATGGACTGGCATTCGGGTCAGGACAAGTATGACAATCTAAACCTGTTGTTGGCTGCCATAAGTAACTAACACCACCTGATCCGTTAAGTGTAATGATTTCTTCTGCATAAATGCTCGTGTCAAGGCCAGCATCAATAATCGGAATAGGGTGGATAACTGCTGTTGTGTTAAACGTAATAGTTTCACATCCAGTATTGATATCCACAGATAAAGGACCGCCCGTTAGAGTGTAATACTCTATTGAAGCTGTTGTGTCACCTGTACTCCATAAAATATCATAGTTATCTGCACCCACTAATTCTAAGAATATGGTATCGCCAAGACAAACGGATGTATCACCAACAAGATAAACAGGATCTGGTTCGATATACTGAATGGTAGTATCAAAAGTGATGGCACATTGGGGCCAGTTATCAGGTGTAATAGTTATTGTGTAAGAACCATCGGGTAATGGAGCAAATATACCTGTTGTATTATTCATGTTAGGAGGTCCAGCCAAATCAAAGGTCATTGGTGCCTGACCACCTGTGGTAGTTATATTGATTTCTCCATTTGGTGTGTTGAAACAGGTGTTGTCTACCACATCAACGGTCGGGACTATAGTTGGTATAACTGTAATTACAGCCGTATCAGTTGATATGTTTCCAGCACCATCATCCAATTCCACTACATAAGTCGTTGTAGTATTTGGGAATACCCACGCAGTGTCTTGATTTGCATTGGTAATCATGTTCGGAGCTGTCTGCCAGTTGAAGGTATAGCCCGCAAAGCCAGAAATAGCCAGAATAGTTGTGTCACCTTCACACAATGTAGTGTCTTCAATTCCACATTCTAATATTAATGTTGTATCAGTAGTTACCATACACTGAGTGTAACCGTTGGGCCAGATGTTTATTGTATAGAAACCATCCGGTAAACCGTTGAATAAACCAACTTGATTCTGGTCACTAATTGGCCCAACAATCTGATATTCTATGGGGTTAATTCCACCAGTAACGGATATGTCAATTTGACCAGATGGCGTTGTTAAGCAGTTGTCATTAGTCGTAGATATAGTTGGCACGATTGTAGGAATTACATTCGCAATAACTGTATCACTTATAACAGTTCCTAATGGATCAGTTATGTGAACTATAAATGTATCAGTAACGTTTGGGTTAACCCAGGCAGAATCACCCAAAGCATTAGTTGATATTATGTTCGGGTTAGGATCCCACGTATACGTTGATCCAGGGGCGCTTACTGCGGCAAACACACCGGTATCTCCTTCGCAAATTGTAATATCTGGTGTTCCACACGAAACTTGTGCAGTTCCGAAGAAATCAAGTGGGAAGTTCGTGTTTTGCGAACTATAGTTAGAAAAACACAAAATAAATTGATCGCCTGGATTCACGTTTAAGGGATTTTCAAAGTCAAATTGGCTACCAGGTGCCGGTACTGGGTTTGCCATCCCGGTGAATCCACCACATGCACCATTCCAGTTACACGCTACTGGCGCCAAAGCATTGTTCGCAATATCAGCACAAGCTGTTGCATTATATGGCCACATGGCCCAATCAATACATCCAGCGGTAGTTACACCGTCTCCAATGCTGAATTCTAATGTTCCGCTACTTGAAACTGTAATAAGAATCCATGTACTATTAAGTTCGCCTGCTAATAAACAACCCGCATTTCCAGGAACAGCATTAGGGTTGGTAGATGGATTTGAAAAGCTATTTCCTGCTAATTCATCAACTGTTCCATAGCCAGAAGCGTTTACAGGAAAGTTAGGAGTAGTACAAGCTTGAGCTGAGTTAAAGCAATCTCCATATTGAGCATTCAAAGAACTTGGAAGTACTAAAGCCAGCGATAATAATGTTGTGTAGAGTAGTTTTTTCATGTCTTTGTAGTACTTATTCGCAGTCAAGTTTTTGATCAATTATCTTATCAACCCCATATATTCCCTCTCTGTAGCACTTAATTGTAAAACCTAATTTTTGGAAAGTTTCAGTAAAGTAAGCTTGATCATAGCTGTAATGAGAGTTATGTAGTATTAAATACTTGCGGCTATTATTGTCCATTCTACTCATGAATACACCTGCTTGTGCACGCATGTGTTTGTCAATCATTTGAGCTTCTTCTCGTGTATCAGCATCTTCAACAATAAACTGGGAAAACTTTCTCTCATTTCCTTTGTTGTCAATGGTTTTAGGTGATTCGTCATCCCTGAACGAGAAGAACATTAACAATACGACAGTATATAATAGATATTTCATAGCTGTTAGGAGTTTGTTAATAGACGAAGATAATGTAAAAAGGTTGTTTGATGAAATATAAATACTTGAAATTGTGAGGTTTTTGAAACTTGATTGCAGAGCTTTGTTAAGGATTGAACAATGTTCATGTTATCAGAGTGTTACTGGATAATTTCAATCAAGCCATATAGCGATTATGTCTTCAAGAGAAATAATTACAACAGAACATAAGTGGATATTGAGTTCCGTCAAATGTTGATAACTCTATTCGTCTATTCTCTTGCTTCAGATTAGTTCTTAAAGTAATTTTAAATGCAATTACGCAAAACGTAAATTCTTTACGTTTCACACCGTTTATTTTGTATTTAATTATGACAGAAAAATCCATTGTTCACTTGGATATGGATACCTTTTTTGTCTCCTGTGAACGCCTGTTGGACAGCAGACTTAATGGTAAACCTATCTTAATTGGCGGCACCTCTGATAGGGGAGTTGTGGCTTCCTGTAGTTATGAAGCTAGGCAGTTTGGCGTGCATTCGGCAATGCCCATGAAACTAGCTAAACAAATGTGTCCGCATGCTCTTGTAATTCGAGGGAATACGGCAAATTATAGTAAGTATTCAAATATGGTGACAGATATTATTAAGGAGCGTGTGCCAGTGTATGAAAAAACATCTATAGATGAATTTTATGTGGACTTAACAGGTATGGATAGATTCTATGGTTGTATGCATTTTGCGGATGAATTGCGTAGTACAATCATTAGGGAAACAGGCTTACCTTTGTCTTTTGGTTTGTCCTCTAATAAGACGGTGTCTAAAATTGCCACGGGAGAAGCTAAGCCCAATAATAAAATCAGAATTAATAAAGGAACTGAAAAGATGTTTCTCGCACCCCTATCAGTTAAGAAAATTCCTTTTGTTGGTCCCAAAACCTATCATACCCTTAAGACTTTGGGAGTCCGAAAAATAAAGACTATACAGGATATGCCTGTCGAGTTGATGGAGAGTACTCTGGGGAAAAACGGAGTGGCTATATGGAAAAAAGCAAATGGGATTGATAACTCTCAGGTTATTCCTTATAATGAAAGAAAATCAATATCTACAGAGCGAACCTTTGAAAAGGATACCATCGATTTTGTGAAGCTTAAAGGTATGCTCACAGCTATGGCTGAAAATCTTGCTTTTCAACTAAGAAGAGGCGAGAAGCTTACGGCTTGTGTGACCGTTAAAATTCGCTACTCAGATTTTAATACCTACTCACTCCAAAAAAGATTGCCTTACACCGCGGCAGACCATGATTTGATTCCGCTTACACTAGAATTGTTTGAAAAATTGCACAACAAAAGAATGTTGATTCGATTGATTGGAGTGAAGTTTAGTCACCTTGTTGGAGGAGGCTATCAAATCAACTTGTTTGAGGATTCAGAAGAGCGAATCAAGCTTTATCAGGCTATGGATAAAATCCGTGATCGTTTTGGTGATAGAAAAATTATGCGAGCTTCTGGTATGGGAGCAAAAACAATTAGTCGATTTAACCCTTTTAATGGCGAAAGTCCAATTCCTTTGGCCAATAGACGTGCTTAATGCTTATTAATACACACACATATTACAGTCTAAACTACGGAGTGCTATCAGTGCACGAACTCCTAAGCCTGGCAAAAGAATATGGCTATGATAGTATTGCTCTAACGGATATAAATTCAACATCTGCAAGTCTCGATTTTCTTAGAAGAGCAAATGAATATGGTATCAGACCTTGTGTTGGAGTTGATTTTAGAAATGGAATTTCTCAGTGTTATGTTGGCCTTGCTCAATCTAATAAAGGCTATCAAAATTTAAATGTTTTTTTGTCTGAACACCTTCATAATAAAAAGGACTTTCCAAATAGGGCACCTGAATTGACAGATGTGGTATGGGTGTATCCTCTTTCTGCTTACAATGGTTTTACACTAGGTCCTAATGAGTGGATTGGAATCAAACCCTCAGAATTAAACAACTTGAGATTTTCAAAGTGGATTAATGTAAGGCATAAAATGCTTGCATTACCTACGTGTACTTTTGTCAAACGATTTCATCATAGTGCACACAAGTTACTTAGAGCAATTGGTGATAACGCATTAATCTCCAAGTTAGGGCAAGAGGATTTTGCGCCAATGTCAGATGTGTTTCCAAAGAAAGAAGCGCTTATTGAGCGCTATAAAGACTATACAGATTTGTTGGCCAATACTCAGCATGTGCTCAGTAACAATGAAGTGAATTTTAGATTTAAGGAGCCTGGATACAATGCTAATAAACTCAATTTTAACTTAAGTGCGGATCAAGACTTAATCCAGTTGAAGCAATTGTGTGAAGAAGGTCTGAAATATAGATTTGGAAATAACACTAATTCGGAAATAAGAGAGCGTTTAAATAAAGAGATATCTCTAATACACCAGAAGGGCTTTGTGGGTTATTTTTTGATGAACTGGGATATTGTTAATTACGCAAGGCATAAAAACTATTATTACGTGGGTAGAGGAAGTGGTGCCAATAGTTTAGTCGCGTTTTTGTTGAAGATAACAGATGTAGATCCCATAGAACTTGATTTGTATTTTGAGCGCTTCATGAACTTATACCGTCAAAACCCTCCAGATTTTGATATTGATTTTTCATGGAAAGATAGAGATGACGTCACGCGATATATTTTTAATAAATATCCGACAGCTTCCCTTTTGGGGACATTCATAACCTATAAATCCCGGTCGGTAATCAGGGAGTTAGGTAAGGTGTTTGGTCTGCCGAAACATGAGATTGATAAGCTAGGTTCTAGCAGTAGTAAATATTCTAGTTTGGATCATAATGCCAAGTCTGTTGTTCACTATAGTCGATTAATTCAAGGGTTCCCGAGTGGTTTAAGTGTGCATGCTAGTGGGATTATCATACCAGAAGAGGATACCACATATTATGGGGCAACCTTTATGCCTCCAAAAGCATATAGAACTACTCAGTTTAGCATGATTGAAGCTGAAGATGTGGGCTTGTGCAAGTTCGATATTCTTAGTCAAAGGGGGCTGGGTAAGATTAAAGATTGTATGGAGATAATCAATCAGAATCAGCCTAACAACCCACCAGAAGATATTCGGAATGTCTCAAAGTTTAAGACAGACCCAAATGTAAATCAGTTGCTTAAAGATGGTAATGCAATTGGCTGTTTTTATGTCGAATCTCCCGCCATGAGAATGCTGTTATCCAAGCTTAAAGTAGATGATTATTTAGGTTTGGTTGCTGCAAGCTCTATCATCCGTCCAGGCGTTGCAAAATCAGGAATGATGAGAGAGTATATATTAAGGCATCAAGGTTTGCCTGGTGAAAAGCCTATGCCGTCAAAAATGTCTGAACTAATGCCGGATACTTATGGTGTAATGGTGTATCAAGAAGATGTAATTAAAGTGGCCCATTTATTTGCAGGGCTAAGTCTAGGAGAAGCGGATGAATTAAGGCGCGGTATGTCAGGAAAGTACAGGTCTAGGGAAGAGTTTAACAAAGTGAAGCAGACGTTTATAAACAATTGTAAGCAACGTAATTACGCACCAGAGTTAATCGATGAGGTATGGAATCAAATTGAAAGCTTTGCGGGGTATGCTTTTTCTAAGGGACACTCCGCCTCATATGCTGTGGAAAGTTATCAGTGTCTGTATTTAAAGGCATACTATCCTATAGAGTATATGGTGGCTACCCTGAATAATTATGGAGGATTTTATAGGAATGATGTTTATATAAATGAGGCAAAGAAACATGGCGCTATAATTCATCCTCCCTGCGTAAATAATAGTGAAGGCTTAACCGTGCTTAAAGGGAAGGATGTGTATTTGGGCTTTATGTTTATAAATGGATTGGAAGGTTTAACGTCAAGAAGGGTGGTGGATAGTCGTGAAAAGTCGTATGTGTCATTTGAAGACTTTATAGAACGCGTTCCGATTTCAATTGAGCAACTAAGTCTTCTAATTCGTGCGGATGCTTTTAGATTTACAGGATTACACAAGCGACAATTGTTATGGAAGGCACATCATGTGCTTGGTAAGCAGGTGAATGTTAAACCAGCACAAAAACTGTTTGACGGGGGCTTAAAAGTTATGGACGTACCAGCTTTGGAGAAACACCCCTATGAAGAAAGTTATGACCAAATGGAGTTGTTTGGGTTTACACTGTCGAGTCCATTTTCTTTGCTAGAGGATAACAACTACCGTCGTGTTTTAGCTAAGGATTTACCTAGTTTTAAAGGGCGGGTTATTAGTATTAAGGGTTACTTGGTGACTATAAAGAATACGGCTACATCAAGTGGTAAGCGTATGAATTTCGGAACGTTTCTGGATGAAGAAGGGGCGTTTTTTGATACAACACATTTTCCGCCATCCTTAGAGCGCTCGCCATTTAGAGGTAGAGGGATTTATACCGTTGAAGGTTTGGTAGTTGAAGAGTTTGGCTTCTATAGTTTAGAAGTACAAAGAATGACAAAAGAAAACTACGTTAAAGATGAGTGATTACAGAGGGTTCTCCTCAGCAAGGTCTATAACGATATGTTGCTCACCTTTGCCGTTTTCAATTTTAACATGCGCTCCTCCAACGAAAGTTTCGTTACTGGTGTCGGGAGCATATTCTAGATAGACATAATAGTCGCCTCTTCTAAGCTTTTCGAATTGAGTTTTGCCGGTATGGTCACATGTGTCAGTTTCATCGTATGAACCATCTGCAGGTAAGCCATTCGCGCCGTATTTTAATCGAACGATATTATACCCAACGTTTTTGTTGTCATAAATAACGTGCACATTAATTTGCGCCCTGCCGCCAGACCTGTTTTTTCCGCAAGCGCTTACGCCAATTGCTAAGACAGATGCTATAATTAAAATTCTAAACATTACTTCTTTATAATTCGGAAGCTTTTTCTAGCCTCACCATTAGTCAAATGTAATATATAACAACCACTTGTCAAATTACTCAAATCTAATCGTGTCATATTAGAGTATATTGTTTGACCGCTGATAATCGCCCTTCCGCTTATGTCGCTTAATGAATAATATAATTCGGTAAAGTTATAGTTGCTCATGTAAACGGTAAGCTCATCATTGGTAGGGTTAGGGTATATATTAATTCCAAGTTTATCAAGTTCATTGATATCAATTCCAGTATCTAATGAATCTGCAGATTCAAAAAACCAAAGTCCCCCACGAATGTTTCCAATTGTTATATCTGGAATACTGTCGTTATTCAAATCTGCTAATGTAGGAGCTGATCTAAAACCAGGGTCAATTCCATAGGATATCGAATCAATCATATTAAAGGTCCCGGATAAATTGTTGTCTATATTGTCGTAGTGATAGATTCTGCCAGAATACGATCCTACATACAACTCAAAGTGAGTTCCAAAATCATAGATAGCAGGAACTGAGTAGCCTCCTGGATCAAAAATAGTGGAGACATCAACCTCACCTACCTTGCTCTCTATTTGTTCAAATATGGGCGCACTAGGAGTACCGATATTATCATAATACTCTATCGTACCAATTTTACAACCAATCAGCATGTCTAGGTCTCCGTCACGGTCTAAATCCGCGAAACGCGGAATTGAGCTCTCCCCAACATCTATTGTCACATTGTTATTGTCTTTGTAGTATGGGATGCTTAGAACAAAGTCAGCAGTGTTGCCCGCACCAGCAATATTTTCAAAGTAATGAATTTCACCAGTGGCATCACCTACCATCATATCTTTGTCTCCGTCATTGTCTAAATCTGCGAATTCAGGTACAATTGAACTTCCGAATCCCATGGTAGATATACCTTCATAATCATCGGTTATAAGGGTGAATTCTGGCAGAGTGTCATGTCCAACATTTTTATATTGAGCAATACTTGGGATCATGTCATTTGTCGCACGGTCATAGTAACCAATGTTCCCAACGAATAAATCAAGTAAGCCATCATTATCATAGTCAAAGTATACGGGATATGCTCCTGAGCCAACATCAATCATATCTCCTTGAAGGAAATTTTCTTCTACAAAGTTGAAATCAGGCACAGAGTCGTTTCCTGTGTTATTGTATCTCCAAACACTTAGTTTATTTTCAGATTGATTCGGTGAATTTGGGCTGCTCAATAGATCTCTCACACCATCATTGTTAATGTCGATATAAAATGTGCCTGGATGAATCCACAAATCTATGGGTATATCATAGTTCGGGAAAGTAGTGTCTTGCGATATCATGGAGGATGCTATATTAACAGTTGGTCCGTCATTATATGTCGCATCTATATGAGTACAGCTAATATCTCCTATTAACAACTCTTTTACCCCATCGCCTGTCATATCAAATGATGTAACAGTAGAGCCAGTATGTCTTTCATTACGATGATTAATTTCAAACTTACCATCATAGATATCTAACTGTGGGTTAGAAACACCATTATTATTGCACGTATCAAATAAAGCGAGTTCACATGAACTTGCATTCTCCAACACATTCCCCCAGCAGCTATTATAAAGCTCGTATAACAATGTGTCAGGATTACCATATGTTTCCATAGATAAGTTCTTATGGTATTCTATTCTGCCACCGAAAATTCCAAATGTCAGAATGTCAATATCGCCATCATTGTCCACGTCTACAAATGCAGGTAGATCAACCGTGCTTACGTATACATTAGTGTAATTGCCTAGCTGTTCACTATGAATTGAACTGAAGGGGAATTGTACTAACTCAAATATATGTTCACCAGGAGATTGACCAATGTTTTTGTAAGCGCTAACACCTACAGGCCCAGAGCATAAAACATCTTCCTTACCATCAAAGTTATAGTCCACAATAAAGGCCCAGTTTCTAATGTCTGGGAATATGCCTTCATACTCTGGAGCATACACATAGTCCACTTGATTTGCAGTGCCGTTGTTTAAATAGGTGATAATCTTTTCCGCAGCTCGATCATAGCAAAACAAATCATCTATCCCGTCATCATTGAAATCCATTTTCGAAAACTGCATTGAATTCATTCCACCAGTCCACGCATTTATTAATGGTGAACCACCTTCATTAACTATTATATCAAGATTTCTGGTGTAATAGGTCTGCGCATTGAGTGAAGTAGCGGCAAAAAGTGAAATTATTACAGATAATAAGTGCTTATTCATGCTTAGGGTATTGTCGTAAAGATAACGAAAATGAAGGCTTAAAAGTTGCTTGATTACGTAATTATTACATTTATTAAATTGATAGCTGCAATTATTGTTGGTTATTATACTTCTAAGTTCTATATTTGCACCCCTAAAATTGTAAATTAATTAAACTATATCTAATGCAAAACCGTACAGCTATTTGGGTTTTCACCGTTCTGCTTACATTAACGTGTTTGTATCAAATTTCATTCACATTTGTTACTTCTAGCGTTGAGTCAGGAGCGGCTAAAGCTGCTGATGCAAAAATAGATTCATTAAATCTTATAGTTCAGAGCACAGGAAATGATTTTGTGGTGATGGGTAGTGATACTTTGCCTTATGCTAATGAAAAGGATGTTGAGAACGTTCGTTCAATGTATGAGCAGAAAGTATTGGATGCTAAAGCTAAAGAGAGTGTTTATCCAATTTTTGGATATACTTATGGATTCTGTAAGAAAAATGAATTAAGCCTAGGTCTGGATCTTCAAGGAGGTATGGCCGTAACTCTAGAGTTATCTGTTCCTGATTTAGTAAACACGTTAAGTGATTACAGCTCAAATTTAGGATTCCGCAAGGCAATGGAAAAAGCTTCTAAAGAAGCGGGTACTGATAATGAGAAGTTCCTTGATGAGTTTCTAGCAGCAGCTAACTCAGAGGATGTTCAATTAGGACGCATATTCTCACAAGCTGGAGACGATAGTGATGAGTTCACAAGAAAAATGTCGAATGCTGAAGTAGTGCAGAAATTACGTGAGATGGCTGAAAAAGCTATTACCAATACTGAGGATATTATCAAAACACGTATTGATAAATTCGGGGTTGCTCAGCCTAACATTTCGAAAGAAGCTAGCACAGGAAGAATCATGATTGAACTTCCAGGTGTTAAAAACAAGGACAGAGTTAGGTCGCAATTACAAGCAACCGCAAACCTTGAGTTTTGGGAAGCATATAACCTTGGTGAGCTGGATTTATATTTAGAAGAGCTGAATGTATCTATCTCAGAATATTACTATCCTAATGTTAGAGATTCTGTTCAATTAGCAATTGAGTCGAATATTAAGGAAGCTAATGAAAAGAAAGAGGAGAAGAAGGAAGCTTCTACTAGAGAGATTGATACAATAGTAATGGATACAAGTTACATTACTGTTGATTCTTTACCTGGAGATTCTCAATTGGTTGTAACTCCTGACACGACATTTAAGGCTCCAGAATTGAGTGCACCAACATTAGACAACACTGCTAGTGCAGGTTTAGATTCATCGTATGATAGATATGCGGATGTTCAGAGCTTCAGTGACTTGCCAGATGATATCAAGAAAAAGATTAGCCCAATCTGGTCTAGAGTTGCAAAGAATGTTGTTGAGCAAAACGGAAGACAATATTGGAGACAAGGGTGTGTAATCGGATCTTGTAAAATATCTGACACTTCTGCAATCAATAGATACTTAAAGCACCCTGTTGTTGAGTCTATTTTACCACAAGACTTAAGACTAATGTGGTCGGCTAAGCCTATTCTTAATGATGATAGACAAGAAACGGAATGGTTAGAGCTATATGCACTTAAGGCGGATGAAGAAGGAAGAGCTGCCATGACTGGTGAGGTTGTTGACAATGCATCATGGGACTTTAACCAAAACACTGGTCAAGTTGAAGTTATTCTTGTTATGAATGATGCAGGTACTACTCAGTGGGCTGACTTAACGTCTAACCACATAGGTGACCAAGTAGCAATTACTCTAGATAACCATGTATATAGCGCACCTGTAATTAATGATGCGATTAACAATGGTAGAACAAGTATTTCTGGTACGTTTACCAGAGATGAAGGAGCGGATTTAGCTACTTTATTAAACTCTGGTTCACTTCCGGCAAAATTGAGAATTGTTGAGGAATCGGTTGTTGGTCCTTCACTTGGAAAAGATAATATCCAATCAGGTTTAATCTCGTTTGTTGCAGCCTTATTAGTAGTGCTAGTATACATGATATTCTACTACGGTAAAGCAGGAGCAGTTGCGGATGTTGCATTGATTGCGAATATTTTCTTCTTAGTTGGTACACTTGCGTCACTAGGAGCGGCACTAACGCTTTCAGGTATCGCTGGTATCGTACTTACAATAGGTATGTCGGTAGATGCTAACGTACTTATCTTCGAGAGAATTAGGGAAGAACTAAGAGCGGGTAAAGGTATGAAGCTTGCTATCTCTGATGGATATAAAAAGGCATATGCCGCAATCGTAGATGCAAACCTTACTACTTTACTTACTGCTATTGTGTTATCAGTATTTGGTAGTGGAACGATTCAAGGTTTCGCAACAACTTTAATCATAGGTATTTTCACATCATTGTTCTCTGCAATCTTTATTACAAGATTGATCTTTAGTACGATGATGGATAAGAAGAGAGCAGTTGCTTTCGGTTCAAAATTAACCAACAATGCATTTACAAAGGTGAATGTAGGTTGGTTAGGGAAAAGAAAAATCTATTATGCTATTTCTGGTTTAATCATTGCTGGCGGAATTGGATCGCTTGCAACAACAGGTCTAGATTATGGCGTTGAGTTTGAAGGTGGAAACATGTATGTTCTTCAATATTCAGATGAGGTGGATTTGGAAGCGGTTAAGAAAGAATTGGGAGAGCAGTTTGTGGAAGATGGTAATAAAATGACTCCTGAGGTAAAACAAAAGGGTGATTCGTACACAGCTCAAATCGTGACCAAGTACTTAGCATCTTCAAGCGCAGATAATGTGCAGGAACAAATTAAGGAAAAATTAGCAGCAGGAATGGAAACATTGGGGTATAAGGAGTATCCTTCTGTTGAAGTAATGAATTCTGCAGAAGCTCCAGGATATGTGGAGATTGAGTCTCGTCAAGTTGATCAACAGATTTCGGATGAGTTGATGATTGAGTCGTTATTTGCTATATTCTTTGCACTTATCGTTATTTTCCTGTACATTGTATTTAGATTTAGAAAATGGCAGTTTGGATTGGGTGCATTGGTAGCTATGTTCCATGATGTGTTACTTGTATTAGGATTATTCTCGATTCTATATAAGTTAATGCCATTTACAATGGAAATCAACCAGGCATTTATTGCTGCAATATTAACGGTAGTTGGATACTCAATAAACGATACCGTGGTAGTATTCGATAGAATAAGAGAATACCTTGGTTTATACAAGCGTAAGAGTTCTGAGGAAGTAGTTAACTCGGCACTTAATAGTACGCTTAGTAGAACGATTAACACCTCTTTAAGTACTTTTGTGGTACTGCTTGTTATCTTCCTATTCGGAGGAGAGGCAATTAGAGGATTTGTATTTGCCTTGATGATTGGTGTTGTAGTTGGTACGTATTCATCGTTGTGTATTGCAACGCCATTAGCATACGACTTATCGAAACGTAAGCTTACGGTGGGCGATCAAACAGAAGATTAAAATTGAAATAAAGAGTCACCATTGAGTGGCTCTTTTTTTTAAATTCGCCTTATGGAAAATACCACATTTTTATTCTTTAACATGGGACCAATGGAAGTGGTCGTTATCATGTTTGTGGTATTGATGTTTTTCGGAAGTGAATCTATTCCCAAAATTGCGAGAGGTTTGGGGCGTGGAATTCGACAAGTCAAAGACGCTGCCGATGAAATCAAGCAAGATATCAGAGAAAGTGCAGAAGGAACCACCCGCAAGATTAATGAGCAAACAAAAGAGTTAGAAGAACCTTTTAAAGAGGATAAAAATGCTTGATGTTCTAATATTGATATTGGGACTGGCAGTTCTTGTTATTGGTGGTGAACTTTTGGTTCGTGGAGCAGTTGGTATAGCTACATGGTTAAAGATCTCACCATTGGTTATTGGTTTAACGGTAGTTTCATTTGGAACATCTGCGCCAGAATTACTTGTGAGTGTAAATGCAGCGATTGCAAACAATCCAGGCATTGCCATTGGAAATGTCTTAGGTTCTAATATTGCTAACCTAGCGCTAGTTTTGGGGGTTACTGTGCTCATCTTTCCTATAGTTGTAGAGCGCCAAACCAAAGTTTTGGACTGGCCATTCATGATGCTGATGTCACTAGTGTTTCTCGGTTTTTCATCTGATTTGGTGCTTGAATGGTGGGAGGGCTTAATAATGTTCATAGCATTATCAGGGTTTACTGCATACCTCATTATTAATTCTAGAAAAAAGACTAAGGCAAATGCTAATAGTCGAGTTGAAGATGATGAAGAGCTAGAAGGGGCGGGGACAAGTGTCCCTATGTCACTACTTTATTTATCTGTCGGCTTAGTTGGTTTGTATTTTGGCAGTGAATGGTTGCTAGAGGGGGCGGTCGCAATTGCGGAATCTCTTGGAATGGAGCAACACATAATAGGTCTTACAATTGTGGCTTTTGGAACGTCTGCGCCCGAATTGGTTGCATCTTGTGTTGCGGCTTATCGACAACAAACTGATATTAGTATTGGAAACTTAATAGGTTCCAACATATTCAATATATGTGCGGTATTAGGTATTACAGCTATGGTTAAACCGGTTGGAATAGATCAAGCAATTATGGATTCGGATATGTTCTGGATGTTGGCAATATCCCTAGCCATATTACCAATGATGTTATTTGGAAAAAAGATTGGCAGATTTAAGGGCTTCTTGCTGGTGTCTACCTATGTTGTGTATATATCATTGTTGGTCATTTCGGCGAAACCGTAAAAAAAATCAATCTACCCCATCTGAATTAGGGGGTGTGTTGATAAAAAGTTAATAATTCTGAAATCAACCCCCGTAAAAATGATTTAAATTTGTAAAAAAATGATAAATCACTATGTCAACCATCAGATTTCAAGCAATTGAGGATGTTTTAAGTCGAGAGGCTAAATTTCCTACCCTTCCTAAAGATAAATTATCAGAGATTTTTGGGGAGAATGTATTTAATGTAAAAGTAATGCGTGAATTCTTGCCAGAAGAAGCCTATATCGGCGTTATGGCGGCAATGAATGAAGGGCACAGAATTGATAGAAAGATCGCCGATCAAGTAGCATCTTCTATGAAGGACTGGGCCATTTCTAAGGGGGCTACTCACTACACGCATTGGTTTCAACCATTGACAGGTGCAACGGCCGAAAAGCATGATGCCTTCTTTACACCACTTGAGGATGATACAGCCATTGAAAGATTTGACGGGACATTGTTAGCGCAACAAGAACCTGATGCTTCTAGCTTTCCAAACGGAGGCTTAAGAAATACATTTGAAGCAAGAGGTTACACGGCATGGGATCCAAGTTCGCCGGCATTCATTATGGGAAAAACATTATGTATTCCTACAATATTTATTGCATACACTGGTGAAGCACTAGATCATAAAATGCCTTTGATTAAAGCTTTGCATGCTGTGGATAAGGCAGCCGTAGAAGTTTGTAAATACTTTGATAAAGACGTAAATAAGGTAAACGCTACCCTCGGATGGGAGCAAGAATATTTCTTAATCGACACGGCGCTATTTAACGCAAGACCAGATTTGGCATTGACAGGAAGAGCCTTGTTTGGTCATGCACCGGCTAAAGGTCAGCAATTGGATGATCATTACTTTGGGTCAATTTCTGACAGAGCTACAGCATTTATGCGCGATTTCGAAATTGAAGCCTTAAAGCTTGGTATACCAGTAACAACCAGACATAATGAGGTAGCACCAAACCAATTTGAGTGTGCGCCAATTTTCGAAGAAACTAATAAAGCAAATGACCATAATGTACTTCTTATGGATGTAATGCAAAAGGTGGCTATCAAACATAACTTCAGAGTGTTATTGCATGAAAAACCATTTGCGGGACTTAATGGGTCTGGAAAGCACAACAACTGGTCATTGTCTACAAATACAGGTGTTAACCTGTTAAAGCCAGGGAAGAACCCGAAAAGCAACATGCAGTTCTTAACCTTCCTAGTTAACACAATCAAAGCAATTAATGATAATGCGGATATTTTAAGAGCAAGTATCGCAACGGCTGGAAACGACCATAGATTGGGTGCAAATGAAGCGCCACCTGCTATTATTTCTGTTTTCTTGGGAAGTCAATTAACCAAAATACTTGATGATCTGGAGAAGAGTATAAAAGCGGGTAAGATGACGCCAGAGGATAAAACCATCCTTAAGCTTAATATAGGTAAAATACCTGAGATTTTGCTCGATAATACAGATAGAAACAGGACATCTCCATTTGCGTTCACAGGAAATAAATTCGAGTTTAGAGCACCTGGTTCAAGCGTGAATTGCGCATCTCCAATGACGGCACTTAACGTCATCGTTGCAGATCAATTATTGAGCTTTAAAAAGGCAGTTGATAAGAGAATTGCTAGTGGTGATAAAAAAGATGAAGCAATATTAAAAGAGCTTCAAACATTAATTAAGGCATCTAAGAAAATTCGTTTTGAAGGTAATGGATATGGTGATGAGTGGGTGAAAGAGGCGGATAAGAGAGGCTTGAGTAATCTGAAAGATACACCTAGAGCATTAGAGGTGCTTGCAGATAAGAAGGTAGCTAAACTATTCGCAGATCATGGTGTCTTTACATCTCAGGAGTTAGCAGCACGCCACGAAATTGAATTGGAAAACTACGTTATGAAGATTCAGATTGAAGCAAGAGTGCTGGGTGACATGATGAGAAACCACGTTATACCAGCAGCTTTCAAATATCAAAATGAGCTGATAAGGAATGTGCAAGGCCTAAATGAGATTTATGGTAAGGCTGATGCAAAAAAATTAGCAGCGACCCAAATGGAGCTTATTGAGCAGATATCATATCACACCAATGAAATGAACAGGATGGTAAGTGAAATGATAGAAGAGCGCAAAAAGGCAAATAAATTGGAAGATATTGAGAAGAAAGCATTTGCGTATTGTGATAAAGTAAGACCCTACTTAGATTTGATTAGAAAACACTCAGATGATCTAGAAATTAATGTGGATGATCAAATTTGGCCTTTCCCAAAGCTAAGAGAGTTGTTATTTACAAGATAGGATCGAATTAATATAACTAATCATTTTAGAAAGAGCGGCATTAAATAATGTCGCTTTTTTTGTAACCTATCTAATCAAAACGTATTAATGGGTAAAAGCAACGATCGTAATAAAGAATTAATTAAATACCAACTCCAACTGTTTAGAATGCAACATAAGTGATTAATGTTTAAATAAAAGTCAATTACATTTGATATATTTAAGCTTTTCATTATTTTCGCATGATAGCTTTTTAGCTGAACAGGGAGAATAAAAAGACCAAATATGAAATTAAACAGATTAGTTTTAAGTACTGCTTTCCTCATTTTATCTAGCATAAGTCTTAACGCTCAGAAGAATTTCTTCAAAGATGCAGAAATGTATTACGAGGGTGGAATGATCACACGTGCTATCGATTCTTACAAGAAAGCATATACTAAAGCACTTCCGCAAGGCGCTGGTGGTGCTAAGGCGACTAAGCTTGGTACTAAGGGATACATTCAATACCGTTTAGGTGATTGCTATTATAGATTTAGAGAGGTTGAAAAGGCTCAAGAGTCTTATGAGAAGGCAATTCTTCTTAAGTATGATAAGGAAATGCCTGACGTATACTTAAAATTAGGAGATGTCTTAAAAGAACAAAGTAATTATGATGAGGCTAAAATCAATTATGAAAAGTTCTATGATATCACTGGTGACGCTAGAGGTAAAGAAGGTGTTGAAAGCTGTAAAATGAGCCTTAACTTGATGAAGGAAAAGACGCGTTACAGAGTTGTTGAAGAAACTGTTTTAAATACTGAGGATTATGACTTCTCTCCCTTATTCGTTAGCTCTAAGTTTGATGAGTTAATGTTTACATCTGATAGAAAAGGAGCTACTGGCGAAATTGAAAACGACAGAACGGGTGGTCAGAATAAAGATGTTTGGTTTACACAAAGAGATAACAAGGGACACTGGAGTCAGCCAGTAATACTTGATGAGTCTATCAATACTGAGCACGATGAAGGAGCTGCTGTGACGTATAAGAACGGAAGAGAGATTTATTTCACCAGATGTATTCATGACAAAAAGAAAAGTTTAGGTTGTGATTTATATTACGCTGAAAAGAAAGGTAAAGGCTGGAGTGATGCAGAAAAGTTAATGCTTAGACCAGAAGGTTACGAAGATTCAGCAATAGCAATTGGACACCCTGCAATTTCGAATGATGGAAAAACATTATTGTTTGCTAGCGATATGCCTGGAGGTCAAGGTGGACTTGATATTTGGATGTCAGAATATGATAGAAGAGAAAAGAAATGGGGAAAACCCGTAAACTTGGGACCTTCTATTAATACAAAGGGAAATGAAATGTTTCCTCATATCAGGCAGAATGGAGATTTATACATTGCATCTGACGGACATGCTGGTTTAGGTGGACTTGATAACTTCAAGTGTAAGAAGGCTGGAAACCTTCAATGGGAAAAGCCAGTTAACTTGGGAGTTCCGTTGAATTCCAATGCAGATGATTATGGAATTATCTTTGAAGGAAACAGAGAAAGAGGACTGTTTACGTCAAACAGAAAAGGAAAAACAAGAGATGATATCTGGAGCTTTAACCTTCCTCCAAAAATCTTCAAACTTACATGTGTAGTGATGGATAAGGATACTAAAGAGCCTATTCCAGATGCTGAGATTAAATTAGTAGGTTCAGATAATAACCTATTCACCCTAACTACGGATGAGAACGGTATGGTGGTTTACGATAAAAAGCCAAATGGACAGTTCTACGTAACCGAAGAAACCAATTATAACATTGAAGTAGGTAAACAAGGTGAATACCTTAACGGAGCGCAATCATTTACTACAGTTGGAGTTGAGGAGTCAAAAGAATTTGTTTATGAATTTCTTTTAACTAACATCAAACAACCAATTAGACTTCCAGAGGTGCGTTACGATTATGATAGTGATGTTCTTCAGGTAAATGATTCGGTGCACTCAAAAGATTCATTGAACTTCTTATATGATCTTATGATTGATAACCCAACTATTATCGTTAGATTGAGATCACATACGGATTGTAGAGGTTCTGACAAATACAACAGAGACTTGGCACTTAGAAGAGCAAAATCATGTGTAAATTATTTGGTAGAAGAAAAAGGAATTCCTAGAGATAGACTTATTCCGATGGGTATGGGAGAAGATGAGCCACTGCCAGGTCTTGAATGTAAGGCAATTGATAAATTACCTACTAAGCAGGAACAAGAGGCCGCTCACCAAAGAAATAGGCGAACCGACTGTAAGGTGGAAAGCTGGGATTACGTCCCTTCTGACGGCGGTAATTAGATAGAATAAACTATTTTTGCAAAGCATCTTATCATTATGATAAGATGCTTTTCTTTTTAATAAACTATGACAGACAACAGGTATATGCAGCGCGGTGTGTCCGCTTCAAAAGAAGATGTACACGCAGCAATTAAAGACATTGATAAAGGGCTTTTTCCAAAGGCATTCTGTAAAATTGTTCCAGACTATCTCAGCGGCTCAGATGAGCACTGTATTATAATGCATGCAGATGGAGCTGGAACCAAGTCTTCGTTGGCATATATGTATTGGAAAGAGACGGGTGATTTGTCCGTATGGAAAGGTATTGCTCAAGATGCACTCATTATGAATGTAGACGATCTTATTTGTGCAGGTGCAACGGATAACATCCTAGTATCATCAACCATCGGTAGAAATAAAAATCTTATTCCTGGTGAAGTTATATCGGCAATTATTAACGGAACAGAAGAGCTTCTTGAAGATCTAAGAGGACAAGGAATTAATATTTACTCAACAGGCGGAGAAACAGCAGATGTTGGAGACTTAGTTAGAACCATAATTGTTGATTCTACGGTAACATGCAGAATGCGAAAAGATGAAGTTATATCCAATGATAGAATTCAGCCTGGAGATGTAATTGTTGGCTTGTCTTCATTTGGACAAGCAACTTATGAGAAGGAGTATAATGGCGGAATGGGAAGCAATGGGCTAACTTCTGCTAGACATGATGTGTTCCATGCTTATTTAAAGGAGAAATTTCCAGAAAGCTATGATCCAGCGGTGCCAAGTGATTTAGTCTACGCCGGTTCAAAGAAGCTTACAGATAAAGTTGATGATGTTGATTTAGATGCTGGAAAACTTGTGCTATCGCCAACTAGAACGTATGCGCCTATAGTAAAAGAAATTTTAGCTAATCATAGAAGTAATGTCCACGGAATTGTGCACTGTAGCGGAGGAGCACAAACTAAGATTTTACATTTCTTAGATAAACATCATATTATTAAAGATAATCTATTTGAAACACCCCCATTATTTAAAATGATTCACGAAGAATCAGGTACAGACTGGTCAGAGATGTACAAGGTTTTCAATATGGGCCACAGGATGGAATTATATGTTCCAGAAGCCATCGCACAAGACATAATTAACATTAGTCAATCGTTTAATGTAGATGCAAAAATTGTTGGTAGAGTTGAAAGCGGTGACCATAAGTTGAGCATACAAAGTGAGCATGGCGAATTTGAATATTTACACGCGTAATGGAAGATTTATTAAAGAAGTTAGAAGCGATTAATTATCGTTATGAGGAGGTGAGCCAGCTAATTGTTGATCCAGCTATCATTGCGGATATGGATCGCTATGTTAAACTCAATAGAGAGTATAAGGAGCTAGGGGAAATCGTTGAAGCATACAAGGAGTATAAAAACGTTATAGATAATATTGCGTCTTCAAAAGAAATGCTTGATATTGCCGATGACCCAGAGATGAAGGAAATGGCCAAAGAAGAGCTAGATGGTCTGCTACCTAGAAAAGAAGAAATGGATGAGGAAATTAAATTTCTGCTTATTCCGAAAGACCCTGAAGACACAAAAAACTCAATAGTTGAACTAAGAGCTGGTACAGGCGGAGATGAATCATGTATTTTTGTGGAGGATGTGTTCAGAATGTACACAATGTATTTCAAGGAAAGAGGATGGTCCTATGAGATAGTTAACTCTACACCAGGTACTGTCAAGGGGTATCGGGAAATTGTTATGGATGTAAGTGGTGAAAGTGTCTACGGAACTTTGAAGTTTGAATCGGGAGTTCACCGTGTTCAGCGCGTGCCAGAAACTGAATCGCAAGGACGTGTGCATACATCAGCAATTACGGTAGCAGTTTTACCAGAAGCTGAAGAAGTCGATTTTGACTTAAATATGACGGATGTGAAGAAAGATACCTATCGAGCGTCTGGTGCAGGTGGGCAGCACGTTAACAAAACTGAATCGGCAGTGCGCCTTACTCACTTGCCAACTAATACCGTGGTAGAGTGTCAGGATGGTCGATCTCAACATAAAAACTACGAGAAGGCATTACAAGTATTACGTTCGCGTCTGTATCAAGCTGAATTGGATAAAAAGAACGAAGAACGTGCTGCACAGAGGAAATCACTTGTGTCTACGGGTGATAGATCCGCAAAAATTAGGACCTACAACTATCCACAGGGACGTATCACAGACCACCGAATTAATAAGACAATGTACAACTTGAATAACTTCATGAATGGTGATATTCAGGAGATGATTGATGCCTTAAAGATGGCCGAGAATGCTGAGAAACTCAAAGAAGGAAGCAATGTATAAAGGAACATCAAGACAACAATTGATTGAGCGTATAAAAGCTAAAAAGTCCTTCTTATGTGTGGGCTTGGATACGGATTTAGATAAAATACCAGCCTCATATCTAAAGGCCGACGATCCAATTTTTGAGTTCAATAAAGATATTGTAGATGCTACTAAAGATTATTGTGTAGCATACAAGCCTAACTTGGCCTTTTATGAGCAATACGGAGCTAAGGGGTGGGAGTCTCTCCAAAAAACCATCGATTATATTCCCCAAGAGCAGTTCGTCATTGCAGATGCGAAAAGAGGTGATATCGGAAATACATCAGAATATTACGCAAAGTCGTTTTTTGAGATAATGAATTGTGATGCAGTAACGGTTGCACCATATATGGGACATGATTCGGTTACACCATTTTTTAAGTTTGAAAATCGTTGGGTTATTCTACTCGCAATGACATCTAACCAAGGTGCTCTGGATTTCCAATTCTTAAGTAACACCATCGACAATAAACCACTATGGAGAAAGGTGGTCGAAAAATCTGCTAAATGGGGAACCGAAGAGAACATAATGTATGTAGTCGGAGCCACTAGACCAGAGATGCTAGCAGATATAAGAAAAATTTCGCCTAAACACTTCTTTCTTGTGCCGGGCGTTGGTGCTCAGGGAGGAACCGTTGAGGAAGTTTCAAAATATGGTATGAATGAAGATTGTGGTTTGTTGGTGAATTCATCTCGCGGGATAATTTATGCAAGCTCAGGCGATGACGCAATGAACAAAGCTGAAGAAGCTGCAAAGGCATTGCAATCGGAAATGGAAATTCAATTGCGCGCCAAAGGAATTATTTAAGAACGTAAATAGTTGGAGGTCTGGGTTGCGATATTGCAACCATGAAAGAAGACTTTATCCAGTTTGTGTGGCAAAACGCCTTATTCGACACACGCGATCTTAAAACGGTTGATGGGAAATCTTTAGAGATAGTTTCACCCGGAATTCTTAATCATGACTCAGGCCCAGATTTTAGCGGTGCCTTTATAAAAATGGAGGGAGTCACCTGGGCTGGAAATGTTGAGATTCACATGTTTGCTAGTGAATGGAATGATCATCAGCACCAAATAGATCCCGCTTATAATAATGTTGTATTACATGTGGTGTACGAGTACGACGGACCAATAAAAACAAAAGAAGGTGTAATCGTTCCTACAGTTGAGCTTAAATCTAGGCTTAATCCTTCCGCTGTAAAGGTGTATTATGAGCTAAATTCTAAGCAACAAGATATTGCATGTAACTCTAGAATATCGTCATTAAATCCCGTTGACTGGAAGTTATGTCTTGATAGAATGATTGTGGAGCGTCTGGAGTATAAATCAAAAGATTTCTTGGACTTGCTTGAGAAAACTACTAACAATTGGGAAGAGTCATTCTACATTTTTCTTGCACGAGCTTTTGGTTTTAAGTTAAATGCCATTCCCTTCACAATGTTGGCACAATCTATTCCATATAATGTGTACATGAAAAATGGCGACAGACCTTTCGTTATAGAAAGTATATTGTTTGGACAGGCAGGTTTTTTGGAAGATACTTTTTTGGATGATTATCCTAATATGTTAAAAAGAGAATACACACATCATAAATATAAATATGGGTTTTCAGCGCTTCCCAAGAGTGTCTGGAAGATGTCCAAAATGCGTCCAAATAACTTTCCTTCTATCCGAATCGCACAATTTTCTTCTATTATGTCAAAACAAGAAAAGTTGTTCGACCTTATTAAGTCGAGTACGAGCGTTGAACGTATTCGTGCTACTTTCCAAGATATACCAGTGCATCCATACTGGCAAAATCATGCACAATTTGATTCAACAATCAACTCGAGATCTGCACAACTCGGGCAAATGGCGGTCAACAATCTACTTATCAACGCTGTGGTGCCTGCTCTGTATGCATACGCTAAGGTAAATGATGACAGCACCTATGTCGAAAAAAGTCTAAACATATTGGAATCTATTTCGGCAGAGAATAACAGGATCACGCGCAAGTGGCTAAGCCTTGGAATGGACATAAGCTCGTCAAAAGAGTCACAAGGTGCAATTCATTTATATAATGAAAAATGTGCCCGTAAAAAATGCGTATCTTGCAGTATCGGACAAAAGTGGATACTAAAGAATGATAAGCAGAATAAATGCCATATTTGAAAAGAAAGCGTACGGAGTTTGCGCTTGGTGGGGGAAGAAATTAGGCCTGAAAGTCCATAAAATTCGCGTCTTTTTTATCTATTTATCGTTTATTACTTTTGGCTCAATGCTGTTTGTTTATCTAATAATGGCATTTATTCTAGAGCATAAAAACTTTTTTAAAATCAGAAAAAAGAGACCAAGCGTTTGGGACATTTAATCGAATAAACTATGCTGTTAAATTTTAGATTATTTGCCAAGGTACTATACGCTTTTGTTATCCTACTATTCATTATTTTAGGCGGAACCATTGGCTATATGATAGTGGAAGGATGGGACGCTGGAGATGCCTTTTTTATGACCATCATAACAGTGTCAACAGTTGGTTTTAATGAAGTGAATGAGCTCTCATCCGATGGTCAACTTTTTACCGCATTCCTAATTATTACAAGTTTTGGTACGTTTGCTTATGCTGTATCCGCAATAACTAGTTATCTTGTGGGTGGTGAATATAAATCTTATTTCAAAGAATATAAAATAGTGAAGGAAGCGGATAAATTACAGAATCATGTGGTTGTGTGCGGCTTTGGTAGAGTAGGAAAGCAAGCAATTTCTCAGTTAAATGCACACAAGCAGAATTACATAATTATTGAGAATGATTATGAAGCAATTGAAGAAAGTCAGGATGATTCAATTCTTTTCTTATCTGGAGATGCCACACAAGATGAGATTTTATTAAAGGCAGGACTTAAAAGAGCTAAGGCACTCATTACAACCTTACCTTCGGATGCAGATAATTTATTTGTTGTTTTGACGGCTCGAGAATTATGTCCTACAGTCAAAATCATTTCGCGTGCTTCAAAAACAACTTCAGTTAAGAAATTAAAAATTGCAGGAGCAGATAATGTTATTATGCCAGATTCGCTTGGAGGAGCACATATGGCATCACTGGTAATGCAACCAGATCTTCTTGAATTTTTAGATCACTTATCGATAGAAGGAAGTGCAGATGTAAATCTAGAAGTGTTAAGCTTTAATGAGCTTCCGGATGAACTTAAGAATAAAACAATCGCTGAAATGAACGCATACCAGCGAACAGGTTGCACCATCATAGGGTTTAAAACGGCGGCTGGTGATTACGTGATTAATCCAGCTCCAGAAACAGAAGTTATCCCAAATTCGAAACTATTTGTTCTAGGAAATCCTATGCAAATAAAGAAACTAAACGAAATTTTAGGCATTGGATAAGAAGGTGCTCATAACAGGCTCTAATGGATTATTAGGTCAGGCACTTGTTAAGCTATACCTAGATAAGGGAGAATTCCAAGTACATGGTTGTGGTAGAGGCCCTAACAAACTAAACTTAGAAAATTTCAGCTACCATAGTTTAGACTTAACAGATTGGGATGCCCTCAAAGCAGTATTAAATCAGGGTCCATTTGACGCAATTATCAATACCGCTGCGATGACAAATGTGGATCAATGTGAATCAGAACATGAAGCTTGTCGCGCAATTAATGTTGGGGTACCAGAGTTTATTGTTAATAACATTCCCGAATCTACCCACTTCATTCACATTTCAACGGATTTTGTATTTGATGGCACTGCAGGGCCTTATAGCGAAAATGATGTTCCAAATCCTTTAAGCTTTTATGCAAAATCTAAATATGATTCGGAACAAGCAGTACTTAAGTCAGATCACAAGAAGTCTACAATCGGTAGAACTATGATTGTGTACGGCACGGGAGAGGATCTATCGCGCAATAATATTGTTATGTGGGCTATAGGCGAGTTACTATCAGGGAATGAGTTAAATATCGTCAACGATCAATATCGATCGCCTTCATGGGCTAATGACTTAGCTATGGCTTGTTTCTTAATCCATCAAAAAGGAAAATTAGGGCTATATCATTTGTCAGGTTCAGAAACGTTTAGTATGTTCGAACTTGTGCAGAATATTGCCGAGTATCTTGGAGTTGACAAGGCATTAATTAACCCTATTACATCAGATGCTTTAAATCGTCCAGCACCAAGACCCATGGTAACTGGTTTCGTTATCGATAAGGCAGTAAATGAGCTTGGTTACAAGCCACATACTTTAAATGAAGTGCTAAGTATAATTGCACCTCAGAAAAAAAACAGTTAAATAATTAAATTTAATTATGAGATCAGAAAGGATTCTATTAGCATTATTTACTTGTATGATTACTGGTTTGGGATTTGCCCAGCCAAAAGCTCATCTAGATAAATCAAATCCAACGGATAAAATTAAGGATGGAGCACTCACAGTTGTTATTGACGAAGGTTCTGGGCCATTCAAATATCTGTGGTCTAACGAATCCACAAGCGTATATGACTATGAAGCATCAGGCTTAGTTGAAGGTCAAGAATATTCAGTAAAAGTTGTTGATGTAAATGGTGATACATTAAAACTAACAGGCGAAATAGAAGCTGAATCAATCGCTGAAAAAATCAATGCTGGTATGACGCCAGCTGTAGGTGCTGTTGGTAGTGTTTTCTTCTGGGATCCATTTGATCAGTTTGGCCTTTATGATCCGATAATCTATGTGGATAAAGCAGATGTTACCGCTCCGTTCGCAAAAAATGACTCGTGCAAATTAATGCGAATTGAAGAGCTACTAGTAGAGGATGGGGCAGCCGTTGAAGATGGTCAAGCTATTGCTAGTGTAAGCTCAAATATGGGTGAGTTACACATCTATTCAGTTGGCAAGGGTAAAATAACATGGAATACCAAGGTTGGCGACACACTTAAGTATTTGGATGGTGATGAAGCCAAAATTGCCGGCGTCAACATTGCGACGATTAGTTATGACCAACCTCAGCCGCTTAAGAATCCAAATGGTTCAAATAGCGCGCTGGATGGAATTCCACTTGTTGTAATCTGGCTTATTGCTGGTGCCATTTTCTTCACTATTTTCATGAAGTTCATCAATATCAGAGGCTTCAAGCATGCAATTCAGTTAGTGCAAGGGAAATATGATGACCCAGATGATCAGGGTGAAGTATCGCACTTCCAGGCCTTAACTACTGCTCTTTCGGGAACAGTTGGGCTTGGTAATATTGGAGGTGTCGCAATAGCGGTTGCTACCGGTGGTGCTGGAGCCACTTTTTGGATGATTTTAGCTGGTTTACTCGGAATGACCAGCAAGTTTGTTGAGTGTACGCTTGGCGTCAAATACCGTGAGATGAACCCAGAAACGGGTGAAGTTTATGGTGGACCTTTTTATTACCTAAGTAAAGGTTTGGCCAAACGTAATATGAAAACGCTTGGTAAAATTCTAGCGGGGATGTTCGCAATCCTATGCATTGGTGGTTCGTTTGGAGGTGGAAATATGTTCCAAGCAAACCAAGCTTTTGCTCAATTCTCAACCGCCATAGGCGGCTGGGAAGGTGGAGGCCCTATTTTTGGGGTTATCCTTGCAGCGCTCGTATTTATTGTGATAATTGGAGGAGTAAAAAAAATAGCTTCAGTAACGGATAAAATTGTACCTCTAATGGTTGGAATCTATGTATTATTTGCTCTAATCATCATCTTCATGAATATTGATCAACTGGGAATGGCGTTTAATGCGATTTTTAGCGGTGCGTTTAGTCCAGATGCTATGAAGGGTGGAATTCTTGGTGTATTGATTATAGGATTTCAGCGCGCAGCATTTTCTAATGAAGCAGGCGTAGGTTCTGCATCAATTGCTCACTCGGCTGCAAAAACTAAGGAGCCAGTGTCAGAAGGAATCGTAGCATTACTAGAACCATTAATAGATACTGTAGTTGTTTGTACAATGACGGCCCTGGTTTTAATCTTTACTGGATTTGATCAAAATACGGGAGGTTTACAAGGTGCAGATTTAACATCAGCTGCATTTAGTGCTGAGTTTGGATGGTTCCAGTACGTCTTAACAATCGCGATAATTTTATTTGCATTTTCAACCTTGATATCTTGGTCGTACTATGGACTAAAGGCATGGACTTACTTGTTCGGCAAGAGTAAAACGATGGATATTACTTACAAATCCTTGTTCTTGATATTTATTGTGATAGGATCTTCAATCGGACTGGGTGCAGTGATTGATTTCTCAGACATGATGGTTCTCGGAATGGCATTCCCGAACATACTTGGGCTTGTAATAATGTCTAAAGAGGTTCGACATGATATGAATGATTACTTTGCACGGATTAAATCTGGGGCGATCAAGAGGTTTAAATAATGTCTATACTCGGCGGATTTGAGCAATTTTCAAGGGGCGAACGAAATGGAGCAATCGTTCTTCTTTTGATTATTGTTTCTCTCACCGTGTATGTGTTCTTCAGTAAACAGTTTGTTCCTGAAGGCACAATGACACCAGAGGATTATGAGAACTTAAAATCTGAATATGTTATTGATTCAAGTCAATCACACCAACCAGCTGCCGAGATAGAAAGGAAGTTTTTCCCATTTAACCCCAACGTAATATCACTTGACAGTCTTGAACTGCTCGGGTTTTCAGAAAAAGAGGCCGGTTCAATAGAAAAATACAGATCAAAAGGTGGTACATTTTATAAACCCAGTGATTTCAAGAAAATGTATTGTGTAGATGATAAAACCTATACACTACTTGAAAAATATATAGTCATTCCTGTAAAAGACTATAAAGACGATTATGAAGTTAAAGATCCTAAAGAACAAGCATTAGTCGAGTTAAACAGCGCAAGTGCGGAACAGCTCAAAATGGTTAAAGGAATAGGGGAAAAGCTATCCGCAAGGATTGTAAAAACCAGATCAATCTATGGCGGGTTTACGGCAGTAGAAGAACTAAAACTAGTTTATGGTCTGAGTGATGAAAATTATGAGCGCATAATCACTCAGGTTTATGTCAACCCAGATTTAATGTCAGGATTAAATGTTAATCAGGCCGTTGCAAAAGATTTAATTAAGCACCCTCACATCCATTCGTGGGATATAGTAAATTTGATTATTAACGAGAGAAAGCAGGGCGGTAATTATGCCGATTTTGAAGAGTTTATATCACGTACCAACCTGGCAGATTCTATAGCTAATAATCTAAAACCCTATTTAAAATTTCAGTAATGAGCCTAGAACAAAGAATTAAAGACACGGTTAGAGATATACCAGATTTTCCAGAACCAGGCATTCTCTTTAAAGACATCACACCAATAATGTTGGATGCGCAGTTATGCAGAGACATTACAAAACATCTAGCGAATGAATACAAGGCGCTTGGAGTAACTGCAATTGCGGGTGTAGAAAGTAGAGGTTTTTTATTTGGTTCTTCCATCGCAATGGAAATGGGAGTGCCGTTTGTGCTCATTCGTAAGAAGGGTAAATTACCGTATAAGACTATTTCCTATGCCTATGACTTGGAATATGGTAGCGCTGAGATTGAAATGCATGTTGATGCAGTTAAATCTAGTGACAAAGTAATGATACATGACGACTTATTAGCTACAGGAGGAACAGCTGGTGCGGCAGCAGAACTTATCAAAAAGGCAGGTGCAAAAGTGGAAGGCTTTTCGTTTATTATTGAATTATCCTTCTTAAAAGGTAGGGATAAACTCTCCCGTTACTCCGGAAATATTCTTAATTTAGTGGCCTATTAATCTGATCTGAAACAATAACAATTATAAACAACAATGGATTTTTCAAGAAGTGAAAACCACGAAATGATCGCCCAAATGGTGCGAGATTTTGCGGAGAAAGAGATTCGTCCTAACATTATGAAGTGGGATGAAAGTCAGGAATTCCCAGTAGAAGTATTCAAAAAGCTAGGAGAATTAGGTATGATGGGTGTGTTCATTCCAGAAGAGTATGGAGGTTCAGGCTTTGGATATGAAGAATATATCGTAGTAATCGAGGAAATAGCAAAAGTGTGTGGTTCAATTGGACTATCCGTTGCGGCTCATAACTCACTTTGCACAGGACATATTTATTACCATGGAAGTGAAGAACAAAAGAAGAAGTGGTTACCAAAATTAGCAAGTGCTGAATGGATTGGTGCATGGGGTTTAACTGAGACTAATACAGGATCTGATGCTGGTGGCATGATGACCACCGCAGTGCAAGATGGCGATTACTGGGTAATTAATGGTTCTAAGAACTTCATTACTCATGGAAAATCTTCAAACATTGCTGTTGTTATTGTTAGAACAGGAGAAAAAGGAGACTCTCATGGTATGACTGCATTCGCTATCGAGAAAGGAACTGAAGGATTTACTCACGGTAAAAAAGAAGATAAGCTTGGAATGCGTGCTTCAGAAACTACGGAACTGATATTTAACAATTGTCGCGTACATAAGGATAATGTCATAGGAAAAGTGGGCGATGGATTCATTCAGGCCATGAAAGTACTTGATGGCGGTAGAATTTCAATTGGAGCACTTGCGTTAGGTATAGCGAAAGGAGCATTCAATGCGGCTGTCCAGTATTCAAAGGAGAGAGAACAATTTGGCAAGCCAATTTCATCATTCCAAGGAATTGCATTTAAGTTAGCCGATATGGCTACAGAAATTGAAGCGGCAGAATTATTATTATACCAAGCTGCTGATATGAAGAATAGAGGTATTCCAATGACCAAGGAATCTGCGATTGCAAAATATTATGCATCTGAAGTTTCGGTTAGATGTGCAACAGAAGCAGTGCAAATTTTTGGAGGCTATGGATATACTAAGGAGTTCCCAGTAGAGAAATTCTATAGAGATTCTAAGTTATGTACGATAGGAGAAGGAACCTCTGAGATTCAAAAATTAGTAATTGCAAGAAATATTTTAAAATAATTTATTGCAATTAGAAATAAATGCTATAAATTCGCAGTCCCAATAAAGGAGGTGTATTATGTTAATTATTCCAATTAAAGAAGGAGAGAATATCGAAAGAGCTCTCAAGAAGTACAAGAAGAAGTACGAAAGAACAGGTGTTGTTAAGGAATTAAGAGCACGTCAACAGTTCACTAAAAAATCAGTTCTTAGAAGACAAGAAATCATTAAGGCTGAGTACGTGGAGCAGTTGAGAAGAGAGGAAGATTAACTTTTTAAGATAAGATTCGTAAGAAGGGGTTAGGTAAGTTACTTAACCCCTTTTTTTGTGTTGGAGAAGTTTAAAGATTATATAGAGTACGAGAAGAGGTTTTCAAAGCATACCATTGCTGCCTATACTAAAGATTTAGAGCAACTATCCGTATACCTAAGTGAGAACTATGAATCAAGTCCAGAGAATGCCAATCATTCAATGATTCGATCATGGGTGATTGAGCAGATGGAGAATGACATTACAGCGCGGTCAATCAATAGAAAGCTCTCAACTTTTAGAGCGTATTATAAGTTTCTAAATAAAAGAGGGGTAAGGCAAGATAATCCAATGGCCAAGGTAGTCGCCCCCAAATCGAAAAAGAGATTACCTGTATTTGTAGATGGTAACTCTATGGAGAATATCTCTCATCCCGAACATTTCACATCAGACTTTGCTGGGGCAAGAGATCAACTTATAATCGAATTATTCTATAATACTGGCATTCGTTTATCCGAATTAATCAATATCAAAATAAAGGATGTAACATCATCCACAATTAAGGTTTTAGGTAAACGTAATAAAGAAAGAATCGTGCCTGTGTCTTCTAGTTTGGCAGAGTACATTGAAAATTATCTAGTCTATAGAGATGAAATAGATCATTCTAAATCAGAATATTTACTACTTACAGACAAGGGAAATAAACTCTACGAGAAATTTGTATATAGAAGAGTTAATTATTACCTTGGGAAAGTAACGAGCTTGTCAAAAAAGAGTCCGCATGTCTTGAGGCATACATTTGCAACTCATATGCTGGATAATGGCGCAAGTCTTAATGCAATTAAGGAGATATTAGGACATGCTAACTTAACGGCAACTCAAGTTTACACCCACAATAGTATTAATAAACTTAAAAGCGTCCATAATGGAGCTCATCCCAGAGGCGCTTAAAAAAACAGGAGGAAATATGGATATACAAGTGCATTCAATTCATTTTGACGCGGATGTTAAATTGATAAACTTTATTGAAGGGAAGGTAAACAAGTTGGAACAATTTTATGATCATATAGTGGCTGGAGAAGTATTTCTTAGATTGGACAAATCAAAGGACATGGAAAACAAGGTTGCAGAGATCAAAGTTATGATTCCAGGAAGGGAATTATTTGCGAAAAAACAATGCAAATCTTTTGAGGAAGCTACTGATTTAGCGGTAGAAGCATTGCGCAAACAAGTAAGACGTCATAAGGGCAAAATCAGAGCCTAAAAAAACGAGCAAAAAAAAGTCAAAAAATTTATCACTTTTTTTTGCGCACAATCAAATCTTTTATACATTTGCAGACCCTTAACGTAGGGGTCTGCTTTTTTTTGGAGCAGAAAATTGTTGAAAGACTGTTAGTATGCCATTGTAGCTCAGTTGGTAGAGCAGCTGATTTGTAATCAGCCGGTCGGCGGTTCGAGTCCGTTCAATGGCTCCAGGATGGGGAGATACTCAAGCGGCCAACGAGGACAGACTGTAAATCTGTTGGTTTTTACCTTCGCAGGTTCGAATCCTGCTCTCCCCACCAATAGAATAATAATAAGCGGGAGTAGCTCAGTTGGTAGAGCGTCAGCCTTCCAAGCTGAATGTCGCGAGTTCGAATCTCGTCTCCCGCTCTTTTACAGTTTTTCGTTTGCCGGTGTAGCTCAGGGGTAGAGCGTTTCCTTGGTAAGGAAGAGGTCATGGGTTCAATTCCCATCATTGGCTCAAAGCGATTAAAAAAGTAAATAATTTATATCAAATATAACTAAACAAATACCTGACTAAAATGGCAAAAGCAACATTTGAAAGGTCTAAGCCACACGTGAATATCGGTACTATCGGTCACGTAGACCACGGTAAAACAACTTTAACCGCAGCGATTTCCACTGTATTGGCAAACGCTGGTTTGGCTGAAAAAAGAGATTTCGACATGATCGACAACGCTCCTGAAGAGAAGGAGAGAGGGATCACTATTAATACATCTCACATTGAGTATGAAACTGCTAACCGTCATTACGCGCACGTTGACTGTCCAGGTCACGCCGATTACGTAAAGAACATGGTTACTGGTGCTGCTCAGATGGACGGTGCAATCCTTGTTTGTGCTGCAACTGATGGTCCAATGCCACAGACTAGAGAGCACATCCTTTTGTCTCGTCAGGTAAATGTACCTAAGATCGTTGTATTCATGAATAAAGTGGATATGGTTGACGATGAAGAATTATTAGAATTAGTAGAGATGGAATTATCTGATCTATTAGATTCTTATGAGTATAATGACACTCCAATCGTTAAAGGTTCTGCTTTAGGTGCACTTAACGGTGAGCAAAAGTGGGTTGATTCTGTTATGGAATTGATGGATACAGTTGATACTTGGATTGATACTCCAGAAAGAGACACTGATAAGCCATTCTTGATGTCTGTAGAAGATGTATTCTCGATCACGGGTCGTGGTACTGTTGCTACAGGTGCAATTGAAACTGGTATCGTAAACACAGGTGATGAAGTAGATATCGTTGGTCTTCAAGAAGAAAAAATGAAGTCAACTGTTACTGGTGTTGAGATGTTCCGTAAGATTCTTGACGAAGGTAGAGCAGGTGAGAACGTTGGTCTTCTTTTAAGAGGTATTGAAAAAGAAGCTATCAAAAGAGGTATGGTTATCGCTAAGCCTGGTTCTATTACTCCACACAAAACTTTCAAAGCTGAGGTATATATCCTTAAGAAAGAAGAAGGTGGACGTCACACTCCATTCCACAACAAGTACAGACCACAGTTCTACTTGAGAACATTAGATGTTACGGGTGAGATTGAATTGGAAGCTGGAAGAGAAATGGTGATGCCTGGAGATAACGTGTCAATTACAGTTAAACTTATTACTCCTGTTGCGATGGACAAAGGTCTAAGATTCGCAATCAGAGAAGGTGGTAGAACTGTAGGTGCAGGGCAGGTAACAGAGATTATAGAATAATCTCATTGATATAGATTAATCGTAAAAGGGGTCACGAATTTCGTGACACCTTTTACTTGTAATATAAAGTAATCTATACGGGCGTAGCTCAGATGGTAGAGCAGTGGTCTCCAAAACCAAAGGTCGTGAGTTCGATTCTTACCGCCCGTGCAATGTAAAAAATTGAAGAGATGTCAAAATTTAGGACATATATAGAGAACTCCGTAGATGAGTTAGTAAACAAAGTGTCATGGCCGACATGGGAAGAGTTACAATCTAGCTCTGTAATTGTTTTGGTTGCTTCTGTAATCATTGCAATTGTAGTGTGGTTAATGGACTTTGTATTCGGAATTAATTCTCCAGATTCAATCTGGAAAGGAGTTTTGGGTACTTTCTACAGTATGTTCTAAATTAAAGGTGAGCGATGGCAGAAATTAATAGAAAATGGTATGTAGTTCGCGCAATTAGCGGCAAAGAGAAGAAAGTGAAGGATGCAATTGAGCTGGAAGTTTCTCGTGCTGGTATGGGCGACTATGTTTCACAAATATTGATTCCAACTGAAAAGGTGTATCAAATTAGAAACGGTAAGAAAGTAGCTAAAGAAAGAAGTTTCTTTCCTGGTTACGTTCTTATTGAGGCTGCACTTGTTGGTGAAGTTGAACACACTATAAAAGGAATTAATAATGTAATTGGTTTCCTTGGTGCTGAGAAGGGCGGAGATCCCGTTCCTTTAAGACAAAGTGAGGTAAACCGAATATTAGGTAAAGTTGACGAGCTTGCAGAAAGTGATGCTGAAATCAATATTCCTTATATCGTTGGAGAGTCTGTTAAAGTAATTGATGGACCATTTAACAACTTTACTGGGATTATTGAGGATATCAATGAAGAGAAGAAAAAGCTTAAGGTAATGGTGAAAATTTTCGGAAGAAAGACACCATTAGAATTAAGCTACATGCAAGTTGAAAAAGAATCGTAATTAACCGTGGGAGTCATGCTAGACATGATGTTTGACCACATAAATTTTATATAATGGCAAAACAAGTTGATGCTTTAATTAAGCTTCAGATTAGAGGTGGAGCCGCTAACCCATCACCTCCAGTAGGTCCAGCACTTGGTGCTAAGGGTGTTAACATCATGGAATTCTGTAAGCAATTCAATGGTAGAACACAGGACAAGGCAGGGAAAGTGTTACCGGTTGTAATCACCGTTTATGGAGATAAGTCTTTTGACTTCATCATTAAAACTCCACCAGTAGCTGTTCAGATTTTAGAAGCTACTAAGAAAAAGAAAGGTTCGTCTGAACCAAACCGTACTAAGGTTGCAAAAATGACTTGGGATCAAGTTAGAACTATCGCAGAAGATAAAATGCCTGACCTTAACTGCTTTACTGTTGAGTCTGCTATGAGAATGGTAGCTGGTACAGCAAGAAGTATGGGAATAACTGTAACTGGAGAGTTTCCACAATCTTAAAAACTGAAGCATCATGAAATTAACAAAGAATAGAAAAGAGGCTTTAAGTAAGTACGATTCAGAGAAAGAGTACGGGATTAAAGAAGCTTGTGAAATCATAAAAGACATTACTAACGCTAAATTTGATGCTTCAGTAGATTTAAGCATTAGATTGGGTGTAGATCCTAGAAAAGCCAACCAAATGGTTAGAGGTACTGTATCTCTTCCACACGGAACAGGTAAAGACGTTAAAGTACTTGTGCTTTGTACTGCAGATAAAGAAGCAGAAGCAAAAGAAGCTGGTGCTGATTTCGTAGGATTGGACGAATACATTGATAAAATCAAAGGTGGATGGACAGATGTTGATGTAATCATCACTATGCCATCTGTAATGGGTAAAGTTGGTGCTCTTGGTAGAGTATTAGGACCAAGAGGTCTTATGCCTAACCCAAAGTCTGGTACTGTAACTATGGATATCGCTAAAGCGGTAACAGATGTTAAGGCTGGTAAAATTGATTTTAAAGTTGATAAATACGGAATTGTTCATGCATCAGTTGCTAAGGCGTCATTTGAAGCTGATAAAATAGCTGACAATGCTCTTGAATTAATTCAGACACTTGTGAAACTTAAGCCTACTGCGGCAAAAGGTACTTATATCAAGAGTATCTACATGTCAAGCACAATGAGTCCAAGTGTTAAGGTTGAATCTAAGTCGGCAACGGCATAATACAGATTGACATGACAAGAGAAGAAAAAAATAACGTTGTATCTGAACTAACTGAGGTATTAAGTGGTTCGGAAGTAGTATACATCACTGACGCAGCAGATTTATCTGCTGAAGCGGCAAGTGACTTAAGAAGAACGTGCTTTAAAAACAACATCTCAATGAGAGTTGTTAAAAACACACTTCTTAAACGCGCAATGGAAAGTGTTGAAGGAAAAGATTTTTCTGAAATGTTTGAGGCATTATCAGGTCCTACCGCACTTATGATCTCTGAGGCTGGAAATGGTCCAGCAAAGATGATTAAGGATTTTAGAAAGAAACATGCTAAGCCAATTATTAAAGCGGCTTATGTTGAGGAATCAATATACATTGGTGATCAAGTTGAGGCACTTGCTTCTATTAAGAGCAAGAACGAGCTTATCGCAGATGTTATCATGTTACTTCAATCGCCTGCTAAGAATGTTATATCCAGCCTTACATCCGCTGGAAGTACACTTTCTGGCTTGGTAAAAGCTCTTGAAGAAAGAGCAAAATAATAGTGGTTACGCACGCTTCAATATATATTAACTATCATTAAAACAAAGAAAAATGGCAGATGTTAAAAAATTAGCTGAGGAACTTGTAAACCTTACTGTAAAAGAGGTTTCTGAGCTTGCAGATGTGCTTAAAGAAGAATACGGAATTGAACCTGCTGCTGCTGCAGTAGCTGTTGCAGCACCTGGTGCTGGTGGCGGTGATGCTGGCGGTGATGACGCAAAGTCAGAGTTTGACGTAGTTCTTAAAGCAGCTGGTGGTTCTAAACTTGCAGTAGTTAAGCTTGTAAAAGAGCTTACAGGACAAGGTCTTAAAGAGGCTAAAGAATTAGTTGACGGTGCACCATCTACAATTAAAGAAGGTGTTCCTGCTGATGAGGCTGAGGCTCTTAAGAAGCAGCTTGAAGAAGCTGGTGCTGAGGTAGAGCTTAAGTAATCTCATCCAGATTTATTTGGTTTAGGGGCACAATGTCACACGACATTGTGTGCCTAGACCTTTTTGTAGTTTATAGCAATTAATAAAAAACGGGTCGAAAGACCCATAAAAAAGACACAACTTTGGCAAAGGTAGCTTCCCCAAAAAATATTCAGGAAAGAATCAATTTTGCTTCTAGTGAAACTAGATTCGACTATCCTGATTTCCTTGAGATTCAATTAAAGTCTTTTCAGGAATTCTTTCAATTAGAAACAACTCCAGAAAACAGAGAACACGAAGGGCTCTACAAAGTATTTAGCGAGAACTTCCCAATTACGGATACGAGAAATCAATTCGTACTGGAATTCTTAGATTACTTTATAGATCCACCACGTTACTCTATAGAAGAGTGTATTGAAAGAGGTTTAACTTATTCAGTTCCGCTTAAAGCTAAGTTAAAGCTTTACTGTACGGACCCAGAACACGAAGATTTCGAAACAATCGTTCAGGATGTATACTTAGGTACTATTCCTTATATGACACCAAAAGGTTCATTTGTTGTTAACGGAGCAGAACGTGTAATCGTTTCTCAGTTGCACAGATCACCTGGTGTATTCTTCGGTCAGTCTAGACACGCTAACGGAACTAAATTGTACTCTGCAAGAGTAATTCCTTTTAAAGGTTCTTGGATTGAATTCGCGACCGATATCAATAGCGTTATGTACGCATATATCGATCGTAAGAAGAAGTTACCTGTAACAACATTATTTAGAGCAATTGGATACGAATCTGATAAAGATATCCTTGAAATCTTTGACTTGGCAGATGAAATTAAAGCTACTAAGGCAGGATTGAAAAAGGCATTAGGTCGTAAACTTGCTGCAAGAGTTCTTAAAACCTGGATAGAAGATTTCGTGGATGAAGATACTGGGGAAGTTGTATCTATCGAAAGAAATGAGGTTATCATAGATCGTGAAACTGTTCTAGAAGAAGAGCATATCGATATGATTGTAGACGCAGGCGCCAAAACTGTGATTCTGCACAAAGAAGATGTAAACTCTGCAGATTTTGCTATCATCTACAATACTTTACAGAAAGATACATCTAACTCTGAAAAAGAAGCAGTTGAACACATCTATCGCCAGTTAAGAAACGCTGAGCCACCAGATGAGGAAACAGCAAGAGGTGTAATAGACAAATTATTCTTCTCAGAAACTAGATACGACCTTGGTGAAGTAGGTAGATTTAGATTAAACAAAAAATTAGGTCTTACTGAGTCTGAAGAGCAAAGAGTATTGACCAAAACAGATATTATCTGTATCATCAAAAATCTTATCGAGTTAATTAACTCTAAAACAGATGTTGATGATATCGATCACTTAAGTAACAGACGTGTTAGAACGGTTGGTGAGCAATTATACAACCAATTCGGTGTTGGTCTTGCAAGAATGGCAAGAACAATTCGTGAAAGAATGAACGTTAGAGATAATGAGGTATTTACACCAACGGATCTAATTAACGCTAAGACGCTTTCGTCTGTAATTAATTCATTCTTCGGAACAAACCAGCTATCTCAGTTCATGGATCAAACGAATCCACTATCTGAGGTTACGCACAAACGTAGATTGTCTGCTCTAGGGCCAGGTGGTCTATCAAGAGAAAGAGCAGGGTTTGAGGTACGTGACGTTCACTATACACACTATGGTCGTCTTTGTACTATCGAAACACCTGAAGGTCCAAACATTGGTCTAATCTCATCTCTATGTGTATTCGCGAAAGTGAATAAACTTGGTTTCATCGAAACGCCTTATAGAGAGGTTAAAGGTGGTAAGGTTGACTTAGGTCAAAATCCACTTTACTTAAGTGCTGAAGAGGAAGATAATAGAACAATTGCACAGGCTAACGCTGTAATTGATGAGAAAGGTAAATTCTTAACTGACAAAGTTAAGGCACGTTACGAAGGAGACTTCCCGGTGGTTGAGCCAGACAAGATCGATCTTATGGACGTTGGTACCAACCAGATCGCATCTATTGCAGCATCAATGATTCCTTTCTTGGAGCATGATGATGCCAACCGTGCACTTATGGGCTCAAACATGCAGCGTCAGGCAGTACCTTTATTAAAGCCAAATTCGCCAATCGTTGGTACTGGACTAGAAAAGTCAGTAGCACAAGATTCACGTGTACTAATTAACGCTGAAGGTGAGGGTGTTGTTGAGTACGTTGATGCAAATGAAATTGTAATCAGATACAAGCGATCAGATGTAGATAGATTAGTTAGCTTTAAGGAAGACGTACAGTCTTACAATCTAACTAAATTCGCTAAGACTAACCAAGGTACTTGTATGAACCTGACTCCAATTGTTGAGAAAGGACAAAAAGTATCAAAAGGTGAAGTTCTTTGTGAAGGATATGCAACGCAGAAAGGTGAATTAGCCCTTGGTCAAAATATGAAGGTTGCCTTCATGCCTTGGAAAGGATTCAACTTTGAGGATGCGATTGTAATTTCTGAGAAAGTTGTAAAACAAGATATCTACACATCTATTCATATTGATGAGTACTCTCTTGAAGTAAGAGATACTAAAAGAGGTCTTGAAGAATTAACTGCTGATATTCCAAACGTAAGTGAAGATGCTACTAAAGATCTTGATGAGAATGGATTAATCAGAGTTGGTGCTGAAATTAAAGAAGGAGATATCCTTATTGGTAAGATTACGCCAAAAGGAGAAACAGATCCTTCTCCAGAAGAAAAATTATTGAGAGCGATCTTCGGTGATAAAGCAGGTGATGTAAAAGATGCATCTCTTAAAGCCCAACCATCACTTAGAGGAGTTGTTATCAATAAGAAATTGTTCTCTAGAGCTATTAAAGACAGAAAGTCGAAAGCTCAGGATAAACCAATTCTAGAACAATTAGATAAAGAATTCGATAAGGAAAGTATCGAGTTAAAGAAGGTACTTGTTGGTAAGTTGCTTGAGTTAATTGGAAGCAACAAGTCTGCAGGTGTGTTCAATAACTTTAAAGAAGAAATAATCAAGAAAGGTGTTAAGTTCTCTGATAAGAATTTAATGACTATCGATTATACTGTAGTAAATCCAGAAAACTGGACAAGTGATGAAGCTACGAACAAATTGATTCAAAGACTTCTTCACAATTATAGTATTGAAGCTAATGATTTATTGGGGTCTTACAAGCGTAAGAAATTCCAAATTACAGTTGGAGATGAGTTACCATCAGGAATCGTAAAACTTGCTAAGGTTTATGTTGCTAAGAAGCGTAAACTAAAAGTAGGTGATAAGATGGCAGGTCGTCACGGTAACAAAGGTATTGTTGCTAGAATTGTAAGAGAGGAAGATATGCCATTCCTTGAGGACGGTACTCCGGTAGATATCGTGCTTAACCCACTTGGTGTACCATCGCGAATGAACCTTGGACAGATTTATGAAACTGTACTTGGATGGGCAGGAGATGAACTTGGATTGAAGTTCTCTACACCTATTTTTGATGGTGCTTCTTTGGATGATATCAATTCATACACAGATAAAGCAGGTGTACCACGTTACGGTAGAACATACTTACACGATGGTGGTACGGGTGAAAGATTTGACCAGCCAGCTACAGTAGGGATTATCTACATGCTTAAACTAAGCCACATGGTGGACGATAAGATGCATGCTAGATCAATTGGACCTTACTCATTAATTACTCAGCAGCCGCTTGGTGGTAAAGCACAATTCGGTGGTCAGAGATTTGGTGAGATGGAGGTTTGGGCACTTGAAGCATTCGGTGCAGCAAACATCCTAAGAGAGATCCTTACTATCAAGTCGGATGATGTTATTGGTAGAGCCAAGGCTTACGAATCAATCGTGAAAGGTGACGTAATAGGAACTCCTGGAATTCCAGAGTCGTTCAACGTATTACTGCACGAATTGAGAGGTTTAGGACTTAACGTAACTCTAGATTAATCATCCAAATTACTAATTGTAGAATTAAATTATAAAACAAGATATGGCGGCTTACAGACAAGAAAATAAGGCAAAGAGTAACTTCTCAAATATTACTATTAGCCTTGCATCACCAGAGATGATCCTTGAGATGTCTCATGGTGAGGTCTTAAAACCAGAAACCATAAATTATAGAACTTACAAGCCAGAACGCGACGGTTTGTTTTGTGAGAGAATTTTTGGTCCTGTAAAGGATTATGAGTGTCACTGTGGTAAATACAAGCGTATTCGATATAAAGGAATCGTTTGTGACCGTTGTGGTGTTGAAGTAACTGAAAAGAAAGTAAGACGTGAGCGTATGGGACACATCTCATTGGTGGTTCCTGTTGCACACATCTGGTACTTTAAGTCACTTCCAAATAAGATTGGATACCTTCTTGGTCTTCCAACTAAAAAGCTTGATCAAATTATCTATTACGAGAGATACGTAGTAGTTCAACCTGGTCCTGCTGTAAACGAAGAAGGTGAACCACTAGAGAAAATGGATTACTTAACGGAAGAAGAATACCTTGATATCCTTGAGGCGCTTCCAAAAGAAAACCAATACCTAGAGGATTCAGATCCAAACAAATTCATCGCTAAGATGGGTGCTGAGGCGCTTCATGAGTTACTTAAGCGTTTGGATTTAGATTCGCTTTCTTACGAGTTAAGACACAAAGCAAACACAGAGACATCTCAGCAGAGAAAGAATGAAGCTCTTAAGAGACTTCAAGTAGTTGAGGCAATGAGAGGTTCTCAAGAGAGAATTGAAAACCGTCCTGAGTGGATGGTGGTAAAAGTGGTGCCAGTTATTCCGCCAGAATTGCGTCCACTTGTTCCTCTTGATGGTGGTAGATTTGCTACCTCAGATTTGAACGACTTATATAGAAGAGTAATTATTAGAAATAACCGTCTTAAGAGACTAATCGAGATTAAAGCTCCAGAAGTTATCTTAAGAAACGAGAAGCGTATGCTTCAGGAAGCTGTGGATTCACTATTCGATAACTCAAGAAAATCGAGTGCCGTTAAGACTGAATCTAACAGACCATTAAAGTCACTTTCTGATTCGCTTAAAGGTAAGCAAGGACGTTTCCGTCAAAACTTACTTGGTAAACGTGTTGATTATTCTGCACGTTCTGTAATCGTTGTTGGTCCTCACTTGAAATTACACGAGTGTGGTCTTCCAAAGAATATGGCTGCCGAGCTGTTTAAGCCTTTTATCATCAGAAAAATGATTGAAAGAGGTATCGTTAAGACGGTTAAGTCTGCTAAGAAAATTGTTGATAGAAAAGAGCCTGTTGTTTGGGATATCCTTGAAAACGTATTGAAAGGACACCCTGTACTATTAAACAGAGCCCCAACGCTTCACAGATTAGGTATTCAGGCATTTCAGCCAAAACTAATCGAAGGTAAAGCGATTCAGTTACACCCATTGGTTTGTACTGCATTCAACGCCGATTTCGATGGTGACCAGATGGCCGTGCATTTACCATTAGGTAATGCTGCTGTTCTAGAAGCACAGCTTTTAATGCTAGCATCTCATAATATCCTTAACCCTGCAAACGGTGCTCCAATTGCAGTACCATCTCAGGATATGGTACTTGGTTTATACTACATTACAAAAAGTAAGGTTGGTACAAAAGAAGAGCCAGTTAAGGGAGAGGGAATGACTTTCTATTCGCCAGAAGAAGTTACTATAGCTTACAATGAAAGAAAGTTAGAGCTGCATGCAAACATCAAAGTTAAGGTGGATGACATTGACAAAGAAGGTAACCCAATCAACCATATTGTAGAAACTACGTGTGGTCGTATTCTTTTCAATAAGCACGTACCTAAGCAAGTTGGATACATCAATGATGTATTGACTAAAAAAGCACTTAGAGGAATTATTGCTGAAGTCCTAAGAGTAACTGGAATGGCATCTTGTGCTAAGTTTTTGGATGATATTAAAGAATTAGGTTTCTATATGGCATTTAAAGGTGGACTATCGTTCAATTTAGATGACGTAATTATTCCAAAAGAGAAAGAAGAGCTAATCGAAAAGGCTGCTGCTGAAGTTGATGAGGTAATCATGAACTATAACATGGGTCTTATCACGAATAACGAAAGATATAACCAGATCATTGATATCTGGACGCATACAAACTCAAGGTTAACGCATACCTTGATGGAAAAGCTTAAGAACGACAGACAAGGATTCAACTCAATCTATATGATGATGGATTCTGGTGCAAGGGGTTCTAAAGAGCAGATTCGTCAGTTATCAGGTATGAGGGGTCTTATGGCAAAACCACAGAAATCTGGTTCAACTAGCCAAGAGATTATCGAAAACCCAATTCTTTCAAACTTTAAAGAAGGACTGTCGATTCTTGAGTACTTTATTTCTACTCACGGTGCTCGTAAAGGTCTTGCCGATACAGCACTTAAGACGGCGGATGCTGGTTACTTAACACGAAGACTTGTTGACGTTGCCCAGGATGTAGTTGTAAGAGAAGACGATTGTTCAACTTTAAGAGGTTTGACAGTTACTGCATTAATGAACGATAATGAAGTTATCGAACCATTAGCAGATAGAATTATAGGTAGATACACTGTAGACGACATCTATCACCCAGAGACTGGTGAGGTTATCGTAGAAGCATCAACTGAGGTAACTGAGGGGATAGCTGCAATGCTTGAAGAAGTTGGCGTTGAAGAGGTGCCGGTAAGGTCTGTATTGACTTGTGAAACAAGAAGAGGGGTATGTGTGAAGTGTTACGGAAGAAACCTTTCGACTAACAGACCTGTTCAGGTTGGTGAGGCAGTTGGTGTAATTGCAGCACAGTCAATCGGTGAACCAGGAACACAGTTAACACTAAGAACATTCCACGTGGGTGGTACTGCATCTAACATTGCTGATGAGAACAGTATTACAGCGAAAGGAAATGGTAAGATTGAAATTGAAGAGCTTAGAACAGTTACTAAGAAAGATAAAAATGGAGATGTAGAAGTTGTTATTGGACGTTCAGCTGAGATGAAGTTATTAGATGACAAGTCTGGCTTAACGGTATCAACAACGATGATTCCTTACGGTTCACACTTGAAAGTGGAGAGCGGTAAGAAAGTGAAGAAAGGAGATGTTATCTGTACATGGGATCCATATAACGCTGTAATCATAAACGAAACAGAAGGTAAAATCCAGTTCGAGAATATTGAGCCGGGTGTAACTTACCGAGAAGTAGTGGATGAGCAGACTGGATTTACTGAGAAGGTAATTACTGAGAATAGAGATAAGAAGAAGATTCCTACAATTCAGGTAGTTAAAGGAAAAGAAATCATCAAACAGTACAACTTACCAGTTGATGCGCATATTTCTGTGCAGGAAGGAGATAAAGTTGGGCCTGGTGAAATCTTAGCTAAGATACCTAGAGTTGCAGGTAAGTCTGGGGATATCACAGGTGGTCTTCCAAGGGTAACTGAGCTATTTGAAGCACGTAATCCATCTAACCCTGCAGTTGTAGCTGAGATTGATGGTATTGCTGCATTCGGTAAGATTAAAAGAGGTAACCGTGAGATTATCATTACATCTAAGACTGGAGAAGTTAAGAAGTACTTGGTATCTCTATCAAAGCATATCTTGGTTCAGGAGAATGATTACGTTAAGGCAGGAACACCATTATCAGATGGTTCCACTACGCCTGCGGATATCCTATCTATTAAAGGACCAACAGCTGTTCAAGAATACCTAGTAAATGAGGTGCAGGAAGTATACCGTTTACAGGGTGTGAAAATTAACGATAAGCACTTTGAGGTTATCGTTAGACAGATGATGCGTAAGGTTGAAATCCTTGATCCAGGTGACACAATGTTATTAGAGAAGCAAGCTGTAAATAAAGTAGACTTTATGGAGGCTAACGATGATATCTGGGGTAAATTGGTAGTAACTGAAGCTGGAGATTCTGAAAACCTTAAACCTGGTCAGATTGTATCTGCTAGAAAGTTAAGAGATGAGAACTCACACTTAAGACGCCAAGACAAAAACTTAGTTGAAGCTCGTGAAGCAATTCCGGCGACATCTAAGCCATTACTTCAAGGTATTACTAAGGCATCTCTTCAAACGGATAGCTTTATATCTGCTGCATCCTTCCAGGAAACTACTAAAGTGCTTAATGAAGCAGCTGTAGGTGGTAAGACGGATGGATTACTAGGACTAAAAGAAAACGTAATTGTTGGTCACTTAATTCCAGCAGGTACAGGTTCTAGAGCGTTCCAGAATTTAATCGTAGGTTCACAAGATGAGTACGATGAGATTGTGGCAAACAAGACGTCTGAAGCAGTAGAACAAGACTAATATTAAATTAAAATTGAATCCTGACAATTCCGCCTTGGCGGAATGTCAGGATTTTTTATCTTATAGACATGGCAGAGCAAAACGAAAACAACAACAATCAACTAAATATTGAGTTAAGCGAAGAAGTAGCAGAAGGTATCTACAGTAACTTAGCAGTAATTACTCACTCTAATTCCGAGTTTGTATTAGATTTCATTAAGGTTATGCCGGGTGTGCCGAAAGCGAAGGTTAAGTCTAGAGTTTTTTTAACGCCACAGCATGCAAAAAGATTGGCTAATGCTCTGTTAGATAATATCAGCAAGTTTGAGTCCATTCACGGGCCTATAAAAGACTCAGATCCAGGTCAAGGAATTCCAATGAACTTTGGAGGACCTACTACACAAGCATAGGCTTACTGAATAGCTTTTTCGTTATTCAAGATATATCCAAAATTTAATGAGATGCTCCAAGGGTCTTCCTTGCGATCATAGAAGTTAATATTGGCACTTATTGGGCCTAAAGGACTGTGGTATACAATCGCACCAGAATTGATCCATGATAAGCCTTTAAAGCTCTCTCCAACATAAGCGCCATCATCCTCATCCCTTGCAATTTGCCAAATAGGCTGAAAAGCATAAGCGCCCATTCTGAACTCTATGTTTTTCGTGAAATTAAATACCATGTTGGCTCCGCCAGCGATAAATTGGTACGCTCTGAATTGGGGTAAATAGAATGTCTTCATTTCTGGCACAGGCTCAAATGCCGGGGCGTTTATTACGGATGCCGTGTAATTGTTGAAGAACTTTTGAGATGAATATACCCCATCAAAATGCACCCCAAGTGTCCAAAATTTCACCGGCTTCATGTAATGGCTAAACTGTAATCTAAGAGTTCCCCACTCATGAGCTTTAAAGGATGTGTCTTTATTTACTTGAGTTGAACCATGTACGCTGACTTCATTTCCTCTCAAGGCGTTCGCTCTAAAATTAATATAGGTGCCCTGATTGGCATATTGTTTCCGGTTTAAGGTTGAATGTGTAAAATCTAATTTAGCTACAATTGGATAAAAACGAGTCACATCTGCGGTATCGCTGGCTGAAAATTGATCCGTTTGGTAATAGCGGAAGTTAAAATCTGCGTATAAGCCAGTTAAGGAAAGTTTTGCCCTGTTGCCAACAGGTATACCCATTTTTAAACCTCCAAATTGCTCTTGATGAATAATAAATGATGGTCGACTTTCATCAAAAAACGTGGCAAAACTCCTAAAGAAATCCCATCTATTTAAACTATAAAATGGTTCAAAATAGAACGAACTCATTGTAGCAAAATTAAACTTTGCAGATCCATAAGCGGCACCATAATACTTTCCGAAATAACTGTTGCCTTTCAACTTTATTCCAATTGAACCAAAGTGATTGTATTCTAGCCCTAGGTAACCTGTATTAATCGAGCGTGATGAAAAGTTGCCGCCTAGTTCAAACATGAAGTCATTTTCCTTTACTAAATCAACCGATAGATCAAAAGCACTGTCCTTATAATTATAATCTGTACTAGGATAGAGGAAGTTTACTTTATCATCCTTTACCAGCTTGAAATAGCGTTTCTTTAATTCAAGCGAATCAATCCTGATTTGTTTGTTTTTCAGGACGTGATGAGAGTACCTACTTTGTTTATCGTTGCAGCCCGTTACACGAAAATTTCGAAATGATAAGTCTGGTTTTTTTGCGTTGAATTTAGCCCGTCTGTTATCAATGTCTTCCCTGCTCATTTCAGGAATGCCAAGTGAACGAATGGAGTCAATCTTGTTTATTGTAGCTGTGTACCCCTGATTGATTGCAGTTTGAATTTCATCAAAATCAAATGTTCCTACTTCATCAAGATTCGGCTCTATAAGTATTCCTCGATCTTCAGGAACATTGAAGTTGGATTTAGAAACAATCATGTTCATTATTTGAGATAGAACACTATTTTGAGAAGGAGGCGTTAGGTTGCCGCTGACGTTGCTGCCAATAATATAATCGGGTCTAAAGGTAGAATCCATTACATCAGCTGGGAAGTTATTGTATAAGCCGCCGTCAAAGTAGAGAACACCATCAATAGTAATCGGTTTTAAGAAAAAAGGATAACTCATAGATGCTCTTACAGAGTTAGATAACCTACCACGCGAAAGAACAACACTCGCCTTTCTCTCTATGTCAGAGCTTAAACATCTATATGGAATCATTAAACTATCAAAGTTGTTCTTACATGCAGCACCAGCTTGAGCGAATAACATCATTGTAGTAAAGTCGATTCCGCTTGGATCAACAAAATTGGTTGGAAGAGATGTAGACAAAATCGAATCCTTACTGAACCTAAAATGTAGCCAGTTGGCATTCACATCTTCTTCGTAATAGAAATATTGATATTCGCTTGAAATGTCACCTTTAGAAATGCGTTGAAATTCCTCTGACATAGCAAAAGCTTCAATTTGTGCAGGTGTGTATCCAGATGCATAAAGACCGCCAATAAGTGCGCCCGCAGATGTACCTGTTATGTAATCAATCTTAATGTTTTTTTCCTCTAAAGCCTTTAGTACACCAATGTGCGCCATGCCAGCTGCACCGCCGCCACTCAAGACCAGCCCAACCGACTGACTAAGCACAGTAAAGCTAAATAGAATGGCACATATTGTAGGTATTATTCTCACGTATATGATATTGACTTATTTGTGAACTTAAACGTTGCGTCAAATATTTAATTATATTTAAATCAATGAAAGTACTAAGTTTTATCCTGCTGGCTAGTGTTATACTCATTTCTGAGTTATCATTTAGCCAAAATTTGCTTTCGTTTATTCCATCTGATGCCAAAAGTATTAAATGTGTTGATGGTGCAAAACTTAGCAGCAAAATAGATTTTGATGATGTTGCTAAGTTGAAGGAGTTTATTGATTATGAGGCAAATGTAATTGATAAGATTACCGAGAAATGGTATGCACTTCCCGTCTACGTGATGTATCAAGGCTATAAATTTGGTGTTAATACTAAAACTAAATACTACAGGTACTCAATTGTAAATGATTCTGTCGATGGAGGTGCATCAATTTTCGAACTGACTGATGCAAACAAGTTTCAGGACAAAATGATGTTTTGGTTAGAGGATGATTATGAAGACATGGTGCACTCAAAAAATGATTTCACTTATTTCCTTAATGAAGACCTGATAGTTGCTTGGTCTAAAGAATACCTGATAATATTGGACGTAGAATTTGACTATCAATATCTTAGTGTAAGCGGCACAGATGAAGATTATTATATAGAGGATCTTTCTGAGTCGGAGAAGTCCAAAAGAGAACTACAAAGGAATGAGCGAAAAAAAGCACTTCTAGAAAAGGAATTTGAAAAGCTACAGAAGCTTGGATATGAAAAATCGATATTGTCCGAGACAAAGTTTATCAAAGTGCTTTCTAAAGACTGTGAAGCATTTGAGTACAGTTCTAACGTATCTCTATACCCCAGAAGTAGAAGATCATATAGCAGCTACGAAAACTACTCAAAGTTGGAAGATAATGAGCCAATCAACAACAATCATAGGGTAACAAGTTTTAATTTAAATGATAATACGCTTAAAACAGAACAAGCGATATTCTTGAGCGATGGAATGGGAGATAAACTCGAGCAATGCATCAAAACGTCATTCAATAAAGATTATTTTAAATATATAAATTGCACAGACCCATTGGCATTTATATCTGTTTCACTTTCCCTTAAGGGAATTTTTAAGTTAATGAGAGACTTAAAGTTTAGTCCCAGTAGCTTTCTGCCCGGATCGTCAAGCTCAAAGAAGGTTACGAATGTAATGTTACAGCTACTTGATAGGAAGAAAGTAATGAACATCTTTAAGGGACATGCTATGTTGGTTGTTACAGGAACGAAGGATATCAGTGTAAGGTATGAAAGTCTAAATTACACGGATGATGGTGATCGAGAGCGCATCATTAAAACAAGAGAAGAACAACTAGCTGAGTACGTTTTTATGGTTGAGACTGGAGAAAAGGAGGTTGTGAAAGGATTTCTTGAATCTATGGCTGATGATGGTGATGCGGACAATTTGGGCTCTTATTACAGATTTAGTTCCGCTAGAAATTCATACAGTGCTAAAACCCCGCATATTGATACCTATTGTGCTATCGTTAATAACGTGGTGATTATTTCCAATAATGAAAAGCTAATTATCAATGCGGTAAAGGGTAAGCAAAATGAATTCGCACTAAACGATAAATGGAAAAAGGAAATGACCAAGCATTCTCTTAATGCTTACACAAACGTTGAGTTAATTAATGATATTGACGGAATAGATGGGAATATTGGCTTGCCTAGATCGGTAGAAAGAATTTTTAGAGCCTACAGAAAAGGGTATCTTGAAAGCCATGGTAGCGGTATCTTTATCGAGAATGATAAAGCTACACTAAACAATGAGGTGTCCTATGATAAAGAGGACAATTCAGCTATCTTGGATGTAATTAACACTTTAACAGCACTCGATTCACGCGGGTCATTTCAATACTTTCAGTTTTAATGAGAAAAATAAATCTCACCCCCTTATTGAAGATTGTTGGAATTGTAGTTATTGCGTTCATACTACTCAATATTTCCAAGACCATATTTCAAGATCCATACACAGAGCAACTTAATAGAATTCCTTCAAATGCAGATGCAGTTGTAGTAGTGCATCCTAAGGAATTTGCCCAATCTCTCTTTTATCAACGGGTATATAACGAGGAAGAGTTTAAAGAGCAGGTAAACGTAAATGATGAGCTCGAAAGAGAACTCTTAAATGATGCAATTAAGGCGGGAATTGATGTGTTGAGCCCTATCGCCATATTCAGTTTGCCCGGAGAAAATACACTCCTAGGTATTGCTTGCAGAGCCTCTAGCGAAGATGGATTAATGACTTTTTTAGATAAATACTTTGCCAAGCTGGAGGTTGATGGTAGTTTTTCGATGAATATTGAAAATGGAAATGCATTAGTATTATTCGACAGTCAGCAATCTGAAGAGAGTTTATCGGCAATAATTGAGTCCTTTAGCGCAGATACGGGTGAAAAGATTTGGCTAAAAGAACTCTCATCTTCTGAACATGATTTGGCAACATACATTAATTCAGTGTATAACTCTAAGTCTATATTGTATCAGTACTTGGCTGAGTTAACTCCTCATTTTGTGGCGCATAGCTTTACCTATCTTGATATGAACGACGATAAGCTGGCTATTAGTCACAAGGCAACTCTAATAGATACTTATGATAAGTTTATCAACTCAGATAGTAAAGGGTTTACCCAGACATCAGGAGCCTTAGTAGGCAATCTGTCTTTAAACATGGAAGATAGTGATACCCGCGCATATTTTCGTTCAATTAGCCCTATGCTAAAGACGGATAGCGGTGAATACACGCTTTATTTGGATTCACTGTTAACGGGGGATTTGGCAGTGCGAATAAATGGGGCGGGATTATCTGGGCTGAATGTATCTGGAGAGGGGGAGTTATATTTGAGCGTTAATGATGACTATTGGAAAACACTTAAACAAGACTTGCTTAGATGCAACTACTTTAAACCGGATGGGGATGTTTTGTATGCATTGATTGGCATCAAAGTGTATATTGATGATAGGTCGCCGGGCGAAATTATTCTGTCACAAAGAGAAGCGAATTTTGACAATGTAAACGGGTGGATGGCCGACAATATTGAACCAGGTGTGACATTCAAAATATCGGATTTGCTTGAAAATATTCAAATGTTGAGCTTTCCCGAATATGAGGAGTTTAAAGAATTCGATATGCACTTGGATAAATTAGAAGGTACAACATTGGAGGCAAGTGGACACTTGGTATTTCATGAGGATAACCACAGTATTATCGATATCCTTCACGTGCTAACAAATTACAAGTCTTACCTTGAGCCGATGGAAGCCATGATTCAAATGCTTACTGCAATGCGCTAAGCAGTTCTTTGTAGTAGGAGGGAGCTTTGAGTAAACGAGACCCATACCAGCTAAACATTTCACCATCTACTAAATGAATACTAGCCGTTGGAACTAAGGCTCGAAACTCAGCAATGTGCTTATCTTTAAATGGATAGGGTTCTGATGACAACAGAATAGCATCAGGATTAGATTCTCTTATCTGTGCCTTACTTAATTCAGGATAGCGCGATAATGATAGCTCACTTGAAGCAACATTTGTTAATCCGATGGAAGTCAACATATCATCAATAAAGGTATTGCCCCCCGCACACATCATGGGTCCATGCCATATAAAATACAAAACACGCTTATCACTCAATCCCCCAAGGGATTCAAATCCATCCCTAATATTTGCTACAATGGCCTGCGCGCGCTCAAGTTCATCAAAAATCTGCCCGATACTAATCATCATCTCGCAGGCGTCATCCAGAGTGTAGATGTCACTAATCCATACTTGAAACTCTTTCGCTAATTGCTCAATTTCCGCTTGGGTATTCTCTTCTTTATTGGCAATGATTAAGTCAGGCTGTAATTCCCTGATTTTTTCAAAATTGAGCGTTTTAGTTCCCCCAACGCGCTCTTTGTTTCTGAACCAATCGTTCGGGTGAATACAGAATTTAGTGATACCAACAACTTCATCATCCAAACCCAAATCCCATAAATATTCCGTTTGAGATGGTACTATAGATATTACTCTCTTAGGTCGCTCATTAAGCGAAATGGATCTTCCGAGTTGGTCTGTGAATGTCCTATGCAATGGCGTTAATAAGGTCGTGTTTAGTTACAATGTGATAATTTCCACCTTCATCTTTCACTAAAGCTGCTGGATTGTCTTTAGTGATGATTTTTGATAGCTTGTTAATTGGCTCATCAGCAGAAACGATAGGAAGCGCAGGCTTCATAATTGACTCTATTTTTTCGTCTTTAACACTTGGATTATCACAAATCTTATCAAATACGGTGGCGTCATCTACAAGACCTACAAATTCGTTATCCGCCAATACTGGGATTTGCGAAATGCCATATTTTTTCATCTTTATTATGGCGTGTGATACCAGTTCATTCGCACCAATAGTAATTAAACTTTCATGCTTGTGGTTTTGAATGATGTCCATGGCCGTTTTATGTTCATCGTCTAAGAAACCTCTGTCTCGCATCCAATCATCATTAAACATCTTACCGACATATCTACTTCCATGGTCGTGGAACAATACCACAACAACATCATCCGGCTTAAGTTCATCCTTCAATTGTAAAATGCCTTTAATAGCAGATCCTGCAGAGTTACCTACAAAAATCCCTTCTTCTTTTGCCAGCTTTCTTTGATATACGGCAGCATCCTTATCGGTAACTTTTTCAAAGCGATCAATTACACTAAAGTCAACATTTTTAGGTAAGATATCTTCACCGATTCCTTCCGTGATATACGGGTAGATTTCGTTTTCATCAAATATGCCAGTTTCGTGATATTTCTTGAAAACCGAACCGTATGTATCAATTCCCCAAATCTTAATGTTAGGGTTTTTCTCTTTTAAATATTTTCCAACACCAGAGATAGTTCCTCCTGTTCCTACACCAACAACAAAGTGCGTGATTTTACCTTCAGTTTGTTCCCAAATTTCAGGACCTGTAGATTCATAATGGGCCTTTGTGTTTGATGGATTATCGTATTGGTTTACATACCATGAATTAGGTATTTCAGTGGCTAATCGCTTAGAAACTGAATAGTATGAACGCGGATCTTCAGGAGCAACGTTGGTTGGACATACATACACTTCTGCACCTACTGCACGAAGAATATCCATTTTCTCTTTACTCTGCTTATCGCTAAGCACACAGATCAATTTATAGCCTTTTATTATACATGCTAGGGCCAGTCCCATTCCTGTATTTCCTGATGTGCCTTCAATGACTGTTCCACCAGGTTTTAAGCGTCCATCGGCTTCAGCATCTTCAATCATTTGAAGGGCCATTCGGTCTTTTACGGAGTTCCCTGGATTTGTGGTCTCAACCTTCGCTAGCACCAATGCGTCAATCCCTTTGGTTAATTTATTAAGCTTAACTAAAGGTGTGTTTCCGATAGTTTCAAGAATGTTCTTTTTGTAATCCATAGTGTTTTTAATACACTGCAAATGTATCAACTAATCTCTGCTTTCACAGAAAATAGGCTAATAAATTAATTGAATTTAATGGCTTTAACAGGCGAGATTCTTGTGATAAAATAACTCGGAATTATCATGGCCAATGTGCATAACACTATGGTGCCTGCGTTAAGCAGTAGGATATGCCAAATATTTAGATTAACAGGAACAGATGAGATGTAATAAGTCTCCGTGGGTAAACTCACTAATTGGAATTCTTGTTGTAAAAGACATAATCCTATTCCTATAATGTTGCCCCAAATCATTCCTTGACCAATTAAATACGCTGCGTTGTATAGAAAAACTTTGCGTATAGTCCAGTTAGAACTGCCCATTGCTTTTAATATTCCAATCATGTTAGTGCGCTCAAGAATTAGTACTAGCAAGGCTGAACTCATGTTTATTACTGCAACAAAAATGGTTAGAGCAAGAATGATAATAACGTTCATATCTAACATATCTAACCAACCAAAAATATCTCCTCTTACATCCATTATCGATTGAACATTATAGGTTGAATTCCCTATGGCATTAGTTTCATCTTCTACCAGTTCTTTTGCCGATTCTAAGTGCTCCCAGTCACTAGTGCTTAGTTCAAATCCACCAACATAATATTCGTAGGTGCCTCCGCTAGTGCTTAGTGTAGTAGTGAGAATTGCGTTAGGCAAGAAATACTTTTTTGTATAACCGCCATCACTCACTTCTGATTTAATCACATCTACATTATTGTTCTCACATAAACAGTAATCAATACTATCATTTAAGTATTCTACATCTATTGATAGCACAGCTGTATCTGGCAGAAAGTAGGGCTCAGGGCCTTCCATGCTGCCGTGTGCGCGCAATTTAAACTCAGCGGCCGTTAAGGTAATTGTCGTGTCATTTTTTATAAATAGAGGAAAATCATATCTGTGTGGGTCGCGTGAAGTTGTAATATCATAGCCTCTTCCGAGATTGAAGCGATAGTTTTGTTCATAGATTCCTCCGTAGCAATAGGCTTCAAGAAATAAGCGCCCGTTTTTACACGTATCTTTTATTGATAATGTGGCACTTGACCCCCAATTATTAAGTTTTTGAATATGTCTGATATCTAGGTAGACCAGTTCCTTATCATACTCTTCAAAGCCAGTATTATAAATGCCTTTCACCTTGAATGATTTTGGCAGCGGTGTTTCGCCTTTCAAAAAATAGAGATCAATTTTGTCGCCTACAGACAATTTAAGAAGGTTGGCAACGTATTGAGAGAGAACAAGATCTTTGTTAACTTCTTTTGTGCTGACATCAACTATTTCGCCTGCAACAAGTTTACTTTCAATAAAATCCCAATCAAAATCGGGCCCAATGCCTTTGCACATAATTCCCTCAACATCACGATCGATTTTTACTTTTCCGTCCTCAGTTTTAAGTGTATCACCATAGTTTTGAATAATACCTGGTTTTATGGCATACATTTGGATGTGTTCTATTAGCTCATGATCTTGAATGGAGGGATAGAATGGAGCATTGCGAATATTAATAGGTTGACCATCAGAAAAAGCATTGATTTGAATATGAGAACCAAAACCAATAACCTTATTTCTAATTTCATGCTGAAACCCTGTAACAACCGATATAGCAATGATCATCACTATCATTCCCAGGATTATGGAAAGTATAGAAATCTTGATAACAGGACCAGAAATCTTACCTTGTCCCTTATCTTTATCCTTAATTAAGCGTTTTGCTATGTTAAAAGCTAAGTTCAGATCAATAATTTGTCTAAAAGTAACAAACATGAAACAATTCTTCTACGGTTTTTTAATGACAATGCTGCTTTCGGTTTCGTTTGCACAAGAAAACACCACTTATGATGAGGATATTATCGTAGGTGCTGAACGCATAGAGAGCTATATTGATGGCCTAAAAGGCAAACGAATAGCGATAGTTGGTAATCAGACATCCATGGTAAGAAATACTCACCTGGTGGATACATTGTTGAGTTTAGGTCTTGATATAAAGAAGGTATTCGCTCCAGAACATGGATTTAGAGGACACGCAGATGCTGGGGCTTGGATAAAAGATGGAAGAGATAGTAAAACAAATCTACCAGTGGTATCAATGTACGGTAGAAACAAGAAACCTTCTGCTGAGTCCTTGGCAGATGTAGACATTATAATATTTGATATTCAGGATGTAGGTGCACGCTTTTATACCTATATAAGTTCTATGCATTATGTAATGGAAGCGGCAGCTGAAAACAATAAAAAAGTATTGATTCTTGATAGGCCGAATCCAAATGGACATTATGTTGATGGACCTATTCTTGAAGAGAAGTACACATCATTTATCGGTATGCATGCAATTCCTATTGTTCACGGAATGACCGTTGGTGAAATTGCTAAAATGTTAAATGGTGAAAAATGGTTAAAAAACGGGGTTCAATGCAATTTAGAAGTGATTACATGCGACAACTATACGCACAGTAGTTTTTATAAAGTGCCTATTAAACCTAGCCCGAACTTACCTAATATGTCATCAATTTATATGTATCCAAGTCTATGTTTGTTAGAAGGAACCAATGTGAGTGTAGGGCGAGGAACAGACAAACCATTCCAGGTAATAGGTAAGCCCGGATTTAAGGCAGGGAATTATACATTTACACCTAAGTCGGTTGAGGGAGCGAAAAACCCAAAGTATAAGAATGAAGAATGCACTGGTTTCGATTTGTCTGAATTTGGTGATACGCATATGAGAGATCAAAAGAAAATTTATCTACACTGGGTAATTGATATGTATAACAACTCGGATGATAAGTCTGATTTTTTTAAATCTTCAGGAAGTTTTAATCTATTGTGCGGTACCAGAAAAATTCGTGAAATGATTGAAGCAGGAAAAAGCGCAGAAGATATTTCAGCTACTTGGAAGGAGGATGTAGCAGCCTTTAAGCTAAAAAGAAAGAAGTACCTGTTGTATACAGATTTCGAATAAGCCGGAAGTAACTTGTAAAATAATCCTTATCTTAGAGTGTATGTCAAGCCATTCAATAGATACCGAGCGTATTGAGACCACAGCATATTTCACATGGATGGGTAGTGATGGAATAGCACGCACTTGCGTTAAAAAAGATGCCGTGGTAACCCTAGATGAGGCTAAAGAGAACTCAAAGGCTGTAATGAGCCTTGAGGGTGAAAAATATCCACTTTTAGTAAATACACACGGTATTAAGTCGATTACTAAGGAAGCAAGAGATCACTTTGCAGTAAATAATCGAGCGACTAAAATAACGGCTATGGGAATTGTGGTAGATTCCCCACTAACAAAAACCGTGGGAAATTTTTTTATGAAATTTAGCAAACCGAGTGTTCCTTCTAAACTGTTTTCGTCAGAAGAAAAGGCTGTCGAATGGTTAAACGAATATAAATGACAGATAGCCCATCACATACACAAGCAGAGGAAATACTAGATGTAATTCTATCGTATGCTAAATTGGATTTTTCAAAACAGTGTGAACTTTCTGGTAAAGATGAAACTGTAGATGCAATTGCTGTGGGCGTTAATATGCTTGGTGAAGAATTACAGGCTTCAGCGCTATCTATTAAGGAGAAAGAGCAGTTATTGATGGAAATACATCATCGTGTGAAAAATAACATGCAGATTATTAGCAGCATGATGCGACTGCATGCAAGTATGTACAATGATGAGCGTATTGATAAAATTTTAAACGAATGTCAGTCTCGCATTACGGCTATGGCTATAATCCACGAAATGCTCTACAATTCTTCTGATTATAGGTCTACTAAGTTGGATGAGTATGTGTGGAATTTAACGGAAAGCATTGATTTAGCTTACAACAAAAAAGACATAAAAGTGACCAAAAAGCTCGATATACCCTCTGGCCTTAAAATGGATATCGACACAATAATTCCCTTGGGCCTCATGATTAATGAGATTGTGAGCAATTCCTACAAACATGCCTTTAAGTCTAATGATGGTGAATACTATATCAGAATAGTGAAGCAAGATACTGGTATGACCTTAACTATTGGAGATGATGGTTCTGGATTTAATAGGGCAGAAGCAAAGAAAAAGAACAGTTTAGGTCTAGAGTTGATTCAATTGCTATCGGAGCAAATAGAGGCAAAAGTTGAGTGTAATACTGTTGAAGGTACACGTTATACAGTCTATCTATAGAAATGTTTATTAAGAGAAAAGGGGTGAACACTGTTCACCCCTTTTCTAATCATATCATGTAGCAGAGTTGCCTACTGAAGTTTTAGCTTCTGCACTCCAAGTTTTCCATCTACATTTTTTATTCTAACGAAATACATTCCGCGCGCTAAACCAGATGCATCAATAGTTTGACCATTCTGAACATTTTCGCTCATAACAATCTGTCCAAGTGAGTTTCTAATCTCAAGTAAAAGTGGATTTTGATCATCACTTACCACAGTAAATACTCCTGTTGTAGGGTTTGGATATAATGTAAATCCAATTTCATCGTATGATGCAACCCCGACAGGTTCAATTATGGTCACACAATAATCTTCAACCTCACCAAACTCGAATACGTTAGGATCATCTTCACATTCTCCTGCAGCGCCATTATACATCATAGAAACACGCATTTTAGTTAATCCGAGTGTAGAAGTAGCCGGTAAGTTAATGGTACCTGTTACAGCTGAGTTATTCAGACCACCCGCGTCATAAACGTGCTCATCTGCGTCAGAGAAATCACCATCGTGGTTCAAATCAATCCATACATTAAAGTATTCATTATATGCCCAACCTGCATAACCTGGTGTAATCGTAATAGAATAATTAGTTGAATGTTGTAAGTCAGTGGAAACACCTGTGAAATCTCCATACCCATCATCATCACCTGAAACATTATTAATATCTGCAATTACAACAGATTCAATCCACTCATCTGCAGTAGAAGCGCCTTCTGAAGTACAATAAGTCATATCTAGACACGCTCCACATCCAGTCGTAGTAAATACATAGCTAGTTGTAAACGCTGTATTGGTAGCACCACAAACAGTTTGAATTTGAACTTCATATTCAGTACACCCTGTTAAACCTGTTAAGTTGTGCGGACTTGATACACCATTCACATCTGTCCAACTAGCTCCAGCTGTCTCTTTATATCTTAAGTTGTAGGTGGTAGCAGCAAGCACTGAAGACCAATTAACGTCAGCAGTTGTTTGTGTAATGTTTGTTACATCATGTGTTGACGGTGGCTCACAACATCCATCAGTTGTAAATATCAACGAACTAGTATAACTAGATGTATCCGTTGCACTAGTACATACAGACTGAATCTGTACTTCATACTCTGTACACGCAGTTAAACCAGAAATAGTGGTTGAGGTACCTGAGCTAGTTGCAGTCATCCAAGTGCTAGAACCAGTAGGTCTGTATTGAATATTGTAGCTAGTACCTGTTCCGCCCCAAGCCAAATCAGCTTGTGTGTCCGTAACGTTTGATGAAGCTACTTGCCATGGTGTAAGGCAAGATGTTCCACTACAATTATTAACGATTTCCATCACACTATTATAAGCATTCAAGCGTCCACCAGTTACAGTGATTCCGTTCAGAGATGAAATAGGGTCCACGCCATTTAATAAAGCCATTCTAACTTGATCAGCCGCCGCTTTAGGATCTGCATGAGACAATGCAGCTAAAGATGTACATGGTGCCGAATAAAGTAATGCAATTACACCAGCCGTGAGTGGTGAAGAGAAAGATGTACCAGTAGTTGAACCACTGCCACCACCGTTAGATGTTGTAACAACACTAATTCCGGGAGCTCCAAGTTCAATTGTTGTAGCGCCATATCCACCACCCATTTGATCTGTATTTCCCGTTCTTGTAATTCCTATCATGTAATCGCTGGCACATGCGGTAGGTAAATCACCCACTGCATCAACGTCAAGACTTGAGTTCGTTGTAGCTCCACAATTCAAAATTCCATAGTGACCTAAAGTGTCATAGAATGCACACCATAATGGCGCATTATTAGGGTCTGCTGCATCAATTCCCCAAGAGGCATTGGTTGCAACAACAAAAGCACCTTGCGCACCGCCAGAAGATTCGTATAACTGACGCATTACGAGAGGGTAGGTGTAAGCGGCAATTACGTTAGCTTCATTTGGGTTAGAACCGCTTCCAATACTTCCATTCTGCACCTGCATAATCTTTACATCCCAATTAATTCCAGATACAACGGAGTTGTTGTTACCCTTTGCGCCAATCATTCCGGATACTTGAGTACCATGGCTACCTGCATTGATAACATCATTATTTCCAGGCTCATTCCATCCATTAAAATCATCTACATAACCATTTCCGTCATCATCGATTCCGTTACCGTCAATTTCATTGTAATTTCTCCAATGATTGTCGATTAAGTCTGGATGATCCCAATCAGCTCCACCGCCTTCAAGGACACATACTACTATGGTATCCCCCGTTGCAGTTAAACCACCGGTAGTGATATCCCAAGCTAAGTCCGAGTCAATGTCTGCATCATTTCCGTTAACATGATGCCATTGCTGACTAAAGTTAGGGTCATTTGGTGTAGTGGCACGATCTTCAACAATATGGTTATTTTGAGCAATCCAAACATGAGGGTCTTTGTAAAGACTTGTCAAAATTTCATTGTGACTAATGGCGTCTTCATCGAATTCCAACAACCATATATTGGCCGGTTTTGAAACGAGTTTAGAACTTGCTAAACGGGTCTCCACACCATTAACGAAAGCATTTTTTTCAATTACTTTAGTAATGCTAGCGTTGTTATCAATTTGGATTAATACTTGCCCAGGTACATAAGGCAAATTATCGTTGAACTGAGCCATTGCAACTGAGCTCAATAAACATAGTGACAGTAAAAATTTTTTCATAAACAAGGGTTTGTTGTCCCTAAAGATAATCATTAAGGGACAAAAAAGCCAATCAGATGTTCACGAAATATATGATTCTTATGACGGAATTACTGTCTGCCGGGATAAGATTGAAGGGCTACTTCAAGACACTTCACAGCATTTCTAAGAGAGCTTTCATTTAGTACATATGCAATCCTTACTTGCTTTTCACCATTTCCTTGGCTAGCATAAAATCCAGTAGCTGGCGCTAACATTACTGTTTGACCTTCATAATCAAAGGATTCTAACAACCATTGGCAGAATTTATCAGCGTTATCAATCGGCAGTTCTGCGATCGCATAAAACGCTCCAGATGGTTTAGGACATTTCACGCCTTCAATAGCATTTAAGCCATCAACAAGTATGTTGCGTCTTGAAACGTATTCTTTGACAACATCATCAAAGTAGCTCTGCTCTGTTTTTAGTGCAGCTTCTCCAGCTATTTGACCAAGGGTAGGTGGACTTAATCTAGCTTGTGCAAACTTAAGTGCTGATGCCATAAACTCTTTGTTTCTGCTTACTAGAGCACCGATTCGTGCTCCGCACATGCTGTAGCGCTTTGAAACCGAATCAACTAAAATTACATTGTCTTCGATACCTTCTAATTGTAGTGCTGAGTAAGGTTGAGCCCCATCATAACAGAACTCTCTATACACTTCATCTGCAAATAAGAAGAGATTGTTCTCTTTCACTAAATCTCTCAACTGAAGAAGTTCTTCTTTGGAATACAGATACCCAGTTGGATTACCTGGGTTGCAAATGAGGATACCCTTAGTCTTTGAACTTATTTTAGATTTAAAATCTTCAATTGGAGGAAGAGCAAAACCGTTATCTATGCTTGCAGTTACTGGAATCACTTTGATACCAGCGCTAGCTGCAAATCCATTGTAGTTGGCGTAAAATGGTTCGGGTATAATCAGTTCGTCACCTGGATTAAAACAAGCTTGAAATGCAAATAATAGCGCCTCTGAACCGCCCGTTGTAATCATTAAGTCTTCATGAGAAAGCTTGATGTCAAATTTCTCGTAGTATGCGGCTAAACCTTTTCTATAGCTTTCAAAGCCAGCACTATGACTGTACTCAATAACCTCAATAGATGTGTTTTTAACAGCATCTAAGGCTACTTGTGGAGTTTTAATATCCGGTTGACCGATATTTAAATGGTAGACTTTAGTTCCTTTTCTTTTGGCTGCTTCAGCATAAGGAACTAATTTTCTTATCGGTGACGACGGCATGTTATGTGCCTTATCAGATAGTTTAAGCATACGATAAAAATTTGTGCAAATGTGCAATTTTTTGGCTTATAAACAAGCTAAAAAATAAACGGAAAATTATAAGCTTAGAAACAGCCTCTATTTGTTGTCAACCATGACCTTGAACCGAATATGGCTCGGGCTCTCTTTGGCGTTAGAATGAATGGTAATTTCTCGGTCTTGATAGCCGATTTTGCCTTTTGTATCAAAGGTGACTTTAATAGTCCCATGCTGACCTGGGGGGATTGGTTCGGTTGGAAACTGCACTTTAGTGCATGGACATGCAACTTTGTATTCAGAAATAATTAAAGGAGCATCTCCTTTATTCGTAAATCCATAGCTAAAAGATACTATTTCACCTTCTTTTGCTTTGCCTTTATGACGCTGTGTGGACTTATCAAAACTAAATTCCGCCTGTTGGCTAAAGCCAAAGGCGGAATTCATTAAAAATATTGTAAGTAATAAGACGAATCTCATTATTTGGCTTTAGGCCCAACTTTAGGTGCTGTTGGTGCAGTAGGTGCTGCTTCAACTTTACCTTTAATACGAATCACTGTTGTAGGTGAATCACCTGCATTTGATGTGATTGTAACACTTTTGTTGATTGGTCCAACACGCTTAGTGTCATACTTAACTTTAATTACTGATGACTCACCTGGAGCGATTGGCTCTTTTGGCCATGATGGAACTGTACATCCACAAGAACCTCTTGCGTTTGAGATGATTAATGGCTCTGTACCGTTGTTTGTGAACTTAAATTCACAAGCCCCATCACCATGTTGCTTAATTGTTCCATAATCGTGTACTTCTTTTTCAAAGTCTATAGTAGCACCGCCTACTTGATTACCAGAGGAACTTGATCCAGCACCGATTGTTTGAGCGGTTGCTGTCATTCCTACTGCCATCAAACAAACAGCTCCGAGTAGTAATAATCCTTTTTTCATTGTTTCGATTTTTTTAATTCCGATTTTAACTATATCAAATGTAATACCAATATTTTAATTGCTTATTTCCTTTAACAAAACGTTAACAATAATTAATTGGTTGCTCGTACTTGCGGAGAAACTTTTTCGGGAGCTCCTGGTCCTTGAGAAACTTTGCCTCTAATTCTAAGGGTAAAATCACCTGCATTGCTACTTATGTAAACCGATTTGTTAATTGGCCCAACACGTTTTGTGTTATAATGCACTTTTATTTCTCCGCTTTCCCCTGGCGCAATTGGTTCTTTTGGCCAAGATGGGACGGTGCAATTACACGAGCCCTTTGCATTCGAAATAATTAAGGGTGCATTTCCAGTATTTGTGAAGGTAAAAATGCAATTTCCATCGTCTGATGTTGTGATTTCGCCATAGTCATGAGTTTCTTTATCAAAACTCATTTCGGCTTGTTTGGTTTGAGCAATTCCTTGAATTGTTCCCATCGCTAATGCGAATACTAATAATATACTTTTCATGTTTATTGGTTTTGGTCTGCTATAAGCAAACGGTTAGTTATTGCAACGAATTTATGTAGGTGAAAACATGAACTATGGAAGATTAACAGATAATTAAGGTTATTTAGGAATAAAATAACAACTTGGCTATATACGAATGTAAATACCTGGTAAATAGAATGTAATAGTTCTAGATGAAAATGGCAGATTTGTTAAGGAAGACTGGTAGTTATTTTTTTGTTAAAAATTTAACTCAATAATTTCTTAATGATTTGTGTAATGAAATCAAAGGCTCTATTTTTGGCTGATAGGGTTCCTATAGTTAGGAATCTTTAGCTTAAAACTTACCGCTTATGAACTTTGATTTTAAAAAAATAATTTTAGGCCTATTTTCATGGCTAGTAATTACTAATGTGTTTTCTTCCACTGCTTTTCACCCCATGCCCCTGAATAATCCTGGAATTATTAAGGTAATGGATCTTTTAAACGAATCAACAGATTCGTACATACATTCAGTCGCAGATAAAAATATTGTAATTGTTGAGGTGCTTGCTGATGGCAATTTGTCAATTGACCTAGGTAAAACTTCCATTGATCACTCCTTAAGCACGCTATTTATTATAGATTCTAGAATAAGTTTTACGTCCATTAGCTTAAAGGTTGAAGGAAACGGAAATACACGTAGTTATGATCTAAATTCAAACAATTTAGATATTAAGCTTACATCCAATACTAAGGTTTATTTGGAGCTGGACGCTATCAAAACAAATAAACTAGCAATCTAAACTGATTGCTGTTTCTGATTTATTTACGAATTACTTGCTTTACTTATGAATTTGAAAAATATACTCGGTGCCCTGACTGTTTTAGTTACAACCGCTTCTGTAAATGCCCAATGTGGAGGAACTGCTCCAAGTTCACTAATTCCAAATCCATCATTCGAAAATTATTCTTGTTGTCCCTCTGGGCACAGTCAGATGACCTGTGCCAACAGTTGGATTCAGGCGTCTGGAGGAACAACGGATTACTTAAACACATGTGGTTATGATCATACGCCAAGTACACAGGCACCCCCAACTCCATTACCTGATGGAAATGGTTATGTAGGGATGTATGATGGTAGTAATAACTCGGGCACATGGAAAGAATATTTAGGCGTATGTCTTGCATCTCCCTTAGTAGCAGGAACACAATATACGCTGCAAATTTCAATGGCAGCGGCTGTTGCAACAGGGTCATACACAGGTGCAGCCAACCTGACAAGAGAGTTCGTTATTTACGGTGCCACCAACTGTGGTAATTTGCCGTTCGCCGGATCTGCTTGTCCAACAACTGCTGGAGGTTGGAATGTTGTACACTCACAAACTGTTACCCTGTCACACACGACCTGGACAACTGTGACATTCACTTTTACACCAACATTCAATATTACTGGGTTTATATTCGGAGGAAATTGTTCTTCAACTACGGGTGGAATGAATTCAACCTCTGGAAGTGGTTCCACTAATTACTATTTCATAGATAATATGGTGTTAAATGAAACTACTATGTTTACACCACCAACTGCAGATGCTGGTGCGGATGCAACAATTGATTGTAATTCACCTAGCACGACATTAAACGCAAGTATTACGAATGGAACTCCCAGCTACACATACTCTTGGTCTCCAGCTACTGGCCTTAGCAATACAAATACGGCTAATCCAACTGCATCTCCCACTGGTACAACCACATACACAGTAACTGTTACTGACGGGAATGGATGTGTAGACACTGATAACGTAACAATTACTGTCGATAATACTGTTCCAACTGCAAATGCTGGAAGTGATATGGTGTTAGACTGTAATAATCAAACCGTGAACTTAGCTGGATCAGGAGGAGGTTCTTATTCATGGGCCGCTAGTGGTGGTGGAAACATTGTAAGTGGCGCCGGTTCGTCTAATCCAACTGTGGACGCGGCAGGTACTTATACACTAACAGTTACGGGATCAAATGGATGTACAAATACAGATGTAGCTCAAGTGACTACGAACTATAATCCACCCAGCCCGGCGTGGACTAGCCCTGGAACTATTTGTGAAGCAGCTGGTAATATAAATTTAAACTCCTTGATAACTGGTAATACAGGTGGGTCTTGGAGTGGATCGGGCGTTACGGGGAGCACTTTCAATCCGTCAGGTTTAAATGGTGCACAGAGTATTACATATACAGTCGGAACTGGAGTTTGTCAGCAAACACTCAATCAATCTATTACTGTAGAACCTGATGTTGATCCTTCTTGGACTGACCCAGGGATGATATGTGATGGAGCATCTTCTATTAACCTTAATTCGCTTATAACTGGAACAACTGGAGGTACGTGGTCTGGAACTGGTGTAAGTGGTAGCTCTTTAGATCCAAGTGGTCAAGCTGGCAACACGTTATCCGTAACTTATACGGTAGGAAATGGAGCATGCCAAGAATCTCAAACACACACTATACCAGTAGAGTCTTTATCAAATGCAAATTGGGCTCCGCCAGCCAGCGTTTGTGGTAACGGAGGTGTGATAGACCTATCCACTTTTGTTTCTGGTACAAGTGGTGGAACATTTTCTGGTGCAGGTGTGACGGGAACTAATTTTGATCCATCTGCGCAAAGTGGTAACGTGTCTATCACATATAATGTGGGAGTAGGGGCATGTGCGGATAGTCAGATTGAAACAATTAATGTTACACCTGATGTTGATCCAACTTGGACTAATCCTTCACCAGTATGTGTTTCAGGCGGACAAATTGATTTATCTACGCTCATTACAGGTACCACTGGTGGAACATTTACTGGCACTGGAGTGACAGGTAATATGTTTGATCCTTCAGGTCTTGGTGGACAGACTATTAATATTACGTATGATGTGGGGACTAGCCCATGTGATGAGCAGTTGAGCTTAGCTGTAACTGTAACAGGAACGGTAACTCCAACATGGGCTCCACCAGTTGATGTATGTGAGTCGGCTGCTGCAATTGATTTAAGTACATATGTATCAGGCACCTCAGGCGGTACATTTACCGGTACTGGTGTATCTGGAAATATGTTTGATCCAACTGGATTGTCTGGTAATATATCCATAGATTATACGGTTGGTTCGGGTAGCTGTACGCAAAATGAGGCACATTCTATTAACGTCCTTGACGCTCCTTCGATCCCAGCGGTGAGTTCTGATGCAGATTCAATTTGCGTGGGAGACAATGCTACTATATCGGCCTCTGGATCAGGTGCAGGTGTAACATACAATATTTATGATGCCGCATCTGGAGGTAATTTACTTGGTCAGACACCTCTGACCGTGTCTCCAACTACAACTACCACTTATTACGTAGAAGCGATTAACGGCAATAGTTGCGCCCATGCAGGGGGACTAGTGCCTATTACTATAACCGTCGAGACAATTCCTGTTGCAGATGCTGGCCTTGATGAAACAATATGTTTAGGGGATAATGTAACTCTAAATGCTACTGGAGGCGGTAGTTATATGTGGAGCAATGGAGATACGCAAGCTAGCATAACTGTGTCTCCTACTGATACAATTACCTATTATGTAACAGTAACCAATACAATCTGTTCTTCGACAGATAGCGTGAATGTTATCGTACTAAGTGGTGCAGGTTTACTTGCTGTAGATGACTATTTAACTGTTCCTTTTGAAACACAGGGTATGATTGATGTTTCTCTAAATGATACGGATGGAGATCCTTCAACAGTTGTAATTATTGATGATGTTGATAATGGAATGAGTAGCTTATTTAACGGTGAGGTAACTTACGATCCTGCAATTGGGTACGAAGGGCCGGATTCGCTTGAGTATGTTATATGTGACGCATACTGTCAGACTTTTTGTGATACAGGAATGTTGTATATCACAGTTGAAAATATGCCAGGTGTGATCATTCATGGAGGGGTGTCAGTGAATTCTGATGGAATTAATGATGCATTTATTATTGAAGGAATACACAATTATCCTAATAATCACCTGCAAATATTCAGCAGGTGGGGCGAATTAGTTTTTGATGTTAGAGGATATAATAACGACTGGCAGGGAGAAAGTAATGGTGTTAGGACTCTAACGGGAGACAGAGTTCCAGAAGGCACGTACTATTATATACTTGATCTAGGTGATAATGATACCGATCCTTTCCAAGGATATTTTGAACTGAAATATCAGTAATAATTAATATAAAATCTAGAATTATGAGATCATCATTTTTGTTACTGATTCTAAGTTTAGCATGTTTGTCAGGACGTGGTCAGAATCAATACCATGTGAGTCAATACATGTTGCATCAACCTTTTGTAAATCCAGCAAGTGTTGGTAGCTATAATACCATGAATGGTGCTTTGTTTTATAAGCATCAATGGGCTGGAATTGATGGTGCACCTAGATTTGGCGGTATAGACATTAATAACCCGCTTGGGGATAATGCTATGATTGGCTTAGGTGTAGTATATGATAAGGTAGGTGTTAATGAAAACACTGACATTTCAGCACGTTACGCATATAGATTACAACTTAATGATAATTTGCATCTTGCCTTGGGAGTTGCTGCAAGTATGAGAGTAATGCAAAGTGATTATTCTACACTGCCAGAAGTTGCGACCGATCCGTCTTTTAATGCAAATACATCAACCATAATCCAACCTAACTTTAAATTTGGAGGATACCTATTTTCCGATAAGTTTTATGTTGGATTTGCTATTCCAAATTTACTCAAGAACGATATTAATAGACAAGGAGCAGGATTTGAGGGTACAAGTGAATTTGATCCGTCAGACATGCACCAATACTTACATTTTGGGGCAAAGTTTGCAATCAATGATAAGTTAGAATTAAATCCTTCAATGATGCTTAAGAATGTTTCTGGTTCACCTCTGCAATTGGATGTTAACGCACACATAGTCTATGACGATAAAATTGGATTTGGAATATCATATAGAACATCCCAAGAGTTAATAGGCTTATTGAATTATCGAATTACAGAAGTTTGGAAGCTAGGCTATGCATACGATTTTGGAATGTCTAATTTAGGCCAATATACGAGTGGAAGTCATGAGTTAATGCTTGTGTTTACTATGAAGCAGCAAAAAGCAAGAGCTATTATTCAGGCGCCAAGATATTAAGTGAATTTAACGTGTAGATAGAATTGTAGTATGAGGATATTTTTAGTATTGTCAATGGTTTTAGGTTTTGCATCATCAGCATTGACCCAAAACAAAAAAATAGAAGCAGCAGACGAACTCTATTATTATCATAAATACCATGAGGCAATAACAGCTTACATGGAGATTTTAGAAGACGAAAAAAGTATTGACAGAGCTCATGTAACTGCACAAATTGCCAAAACCTATTGGCATCTTCACGATTACGAAAATAGCGAGATTTGGTATGAAAAGTTAGTGAGATTAGGCTCTGGTTATGATGCCGAAAGTCATTATGAGTATGGTCAATTGTTACGCGATATGGCGAAATATAAATTGGCCCGTGAGCAGTTTGAGGACTATGTGAAGATGTCTGGCAAATTTCATTTGGAAGACCCACTTATGGCAATGTGCGATTGGCCTCAAGAGAATACATCAGTAGGTAGAACGATAATTGCAATGACCAATATTGAAACTGGTGGGGTCTGCATGGGCTTTACTAACATGAAGGATGCATTGCTAGTCTCTCACCCCCAATCTCAGGATTTTTCAGAACATACTGTGTATTATGATTTAGCGACAGCAAAAAACATTGATAGTGTAAACTTTAAATCACCAATATTGCTTCCGGGTGAAACGAATCATTCGTTTTATGAGGGTGCGCCTAGCTTTACGGCTGACGGTAAGAAAATGTATTACACCTCTAATGCCTCCGAAAATGAAAAATATAAGGAGAAAAAAGCTGCTAAAAAAGGTATAAGCCATGACGGGGTAAATGTGCTTGAGATTTATGAAGCTACGCTGGAAAATGGTCGATGGGTTAATATCCATAAATTGGAGATTAACGACCCAGAACATAATAATGCATTTCCCCATATATCTGATGATGGGTCACGACTTTACTTTGCATCAGATAGACCAGGTGGAGAGGGACTGATGGATTTGTATGTATGTTTAAAAACGGGTGATTCTACTTGGTCCGAGCCGAAAAATCTAGGTCCACATATAAATACATTCGAAAATGATATATATCCGTATATCCATAATGACAACTTTTATTTCTCATCAAGAGGTTTACCTGGTTACGGGGGATTAGACGTTTTTAAGGCACCTTATAAAGTGGGTGAAATAGGCGATCCTGTAAACATGGGTATGCCAATTAATACTGAAAAGGATGAATTTTGTTTAGTGTTTAAGGATAGTGGCGATTGCAAAGGATATTTAGCCAGTAACAGAGACGGTACACATGGATATGATCACATCTATTATTTCAATATTCTGGATGAAGTCAACCCATATGACACCTTATCAGGAACCGTCTTAAGTCAGTTAACTGAGGAACCACTAAGTGATGTAATTATCAAGTTATATGAAAAAGAGGATGATGGCTCGTTTACGCTGAAAGATTCACTTGTAACAGATAATACGGGGAACTGGGATGTTGTTGCCTTAAAGGATCGAGAGTACAAACTAGAGTTCGAATTAAAAGGGTATAATCCGCACGAAGAAATGATTCCAGTGAATGATAATAAGGTACCATCAAATCGTGAAAAGATTCTAACTAAGTTAAATCCATTCGAAATGGAGATGTCACTTGACCCTGGAAGTGTATTGACCTTAAGAAATATATATTTTGATTTCGACAAAGCAAATATTAGATCTGACTCCAGAAAGATACTTAACAACTTAATCAAAGTTCTAAATGAACACCCTGAGGTACGAATCGAACTAGGTGCGCATACAGATGCAGTTGGGCCTAACGATTACAATATGCGTTTGTCAGACAAAAGAGCAAAATCCTGCAGGAAGTACCTAACAGACAATGGTATAGCGGCTAACAGAATTGAGGCAAAGGGATACGGCGAAACTCAAATTGTTAACGGTTGTTGGAAATGGAACGATTGTACAGAAGAAGAGAATGAAGTCAACCGTAGAGTGGAAATTACGATTTTAGATAAAATAGTTTCTAGCGCTAACTAATCCCCAATTACGTCCTTAATAAATGATTCTAGCATTTATCCTATAACATTTCCAGATAAAATAATTTGGCAGTCGGCGGATACTGCTACCTTTGTATGTCAAATACATAAGTAAGCATGGAAATCCCAAAGAAGTTTGAGCCTGTTAAGGCAGAAGAGAAATGGTATCAGCATTGGATGGATAAAGGATACTTTTATTCAACGCCTGATGAGCGTGAACCATACACGATAGTAATTCCTCCTCCAAACGTAACAGGGGTCTTACACATGGGACACATGCTTAACAATACTATTCAAGATGTACTTGTACGCAAGGCACGTATGGAAGGTAAAAACGCATGTTGGGTGCCGGGGACGGATCATGCGTCAATAGCTACAGAAGCCAAAGTTGTAAACAAACTAAGAGCTGAAGGTGTAAAGAAATCGGATTTGTCACGAGACGAATTTCTTCAGCATGCTTGGGATTGGACAGATAAACACGGTGGTATAATTCTGGATCAGCTTAAAAAGTTAGGGGCATCTTGCGATTGGAATAGAACAAGATTCACTCTGGATAAAAAGTATTATGAAAGTGTTATTGATACCTTCATCGACTTATATAATAAAGGGTATATATACAGAGGTGAGCGCATGATCAATTGGGATCCTGAAGCTACTACCGCTTTATCAGATGAAGAGGTAATTTATAAAGAAGTAAACTCAAAGCTTTTCTACATCCGTTACAAGATTGAGGATACAGATGATGATTGGTTAATTATTGCTACAACACGTCCAGAAACTATATTAGGAGATTCTGCCATTTGTATTCACCCTGATGATAAGCGTTATGAGCACCTTAAAGGGAAACGCGCGATTGTTCCTTTAATTGGAAGGTCTATTCCTATTATTGAGGATGATTATATTGATATTGAGTTCGGAACGGGATGTTTGAAAGTTACCCCAGCCCACGATCCAAACGATTACGATCTAGGTGCTAAACACAATCTAGAAACCATCAATATTCTTGATGAAAGAGGAAAATTAAATGCCAACGCACAGTTATTCGTTGGAGAAGATAGATTTGATGTTAGAAAGAAGATTGCCAAGGAACTTGAAACATCTGGTTACTTAGTTAAAACAGAGGACCACGTTAATAAAGTAGGCTTTTCTGAAAGAACAGATGCAGTTATCGAACCACGCCTGTCATTACAGTGGTTCTGTGCAATGAAGGATTTGTCTAAGCCAGCTTTGGACAATGTGATGAATGATACGATTCAGTTCCACCCGCCTAAATTCAAGAACACATACCGCCATTGGATGGAGAATATTAAGGATTGGTGTATCTCACGTCAACTTTGGTGGGGACATAGGATTCCGGCTTGGTATTATGGCAAAGGAGATGACGATTATGTAGTGGCAAAAACTGCAGAGGAAGCCTTAGGAAGAGCATGGGAGAAGTCTGGAAACACTGAACTTTCAATCGAGGATTTAAAACAAGATGAAGATGTATTGGATACATGGTTTTCATCATGGTTATGGCCAATTTCTGTTTTTGATGGATTTGAGTCAGATGAAGAACTGAATTACTACTATCCAACAAATGATTTAGTAACGGCACCTGAAATTATGTTCTTCTGGGTAGCCAGAATGATTGTTGCGGGTTACGAGTATAAAAATGAAATGCCGTTTAAAAATGTGTATTTCACAGGAATTGTTAGGGATAAATTAGGCCGAAAAATGTCTAAATCCCTGGGTAATTCACCTGATCCATTAGCCTTGATGGAGAAGTATGGGGCGGATGGTGTTAGAATCGGTATGCTGTTAACCTCTCCTGCTGGAAATGACCTGCCATTTGACTCATCACTATGTGAGCAAGGAAGAAATTTCTGTAACAAGGTGTGGAACGCCTTTAGACTAATTAAAGGCTGGGAAGTTCAAGAAGGTCTTGAGCAAGCAGAAGCGGCTGCAAGCGCGAACTTGTGGTTTAATGAAAGGTTGAACCAACAAATCAACGAAATTGATGACAACTTCTCGAAATTTAGAATTTCAGATGCATTAATGTCAACATACAAGCTTGTTTGGGATGACTTTTGTTCGTGGTATTTGGAAATCATTAAACCAGATTACCAACAACCGATTGACAAGACAACCTACGATCAAACTATTGCATATTTAGAGCGTATTCTTGGCTTGCTGCATCCATTTGCTCCCTTCGTGTCTGAAGAAATCTGGCATTTAATCAAGGAAAGAGAAGATGATATTATCGTTTCTCAGTGGCCAACAGGTGGTGATTTTGATGCTAAACTAATTCAGAAATTCGATCATGCTTGTGAGATTGTTTCTGGCATTAGAACTATCCGAAAGGACAACAATATCGCTAACAAAGTGAAGGTTCAACTAATGGTTAAAGCAGACAACAGCGTTGATAAAAGTTTTGATGATGTAATTATTAAGCTGGGTAATTTAAACAAGCTTGAATATACATCTGACAAGGTGAATAATGCGTTTTCGTTTGTATACAAAGGAGCAGAATACTTCATTCCGTTCAATGAAAATGTTGATTTGGAAGGCGAAAAAACAAAACTTCTTGAAGAGCTAAATTATACAAGAGGATTTTTAAACTCTGTGCAGAAAAAATTAGCGAATGATCGTTTTGTAAACAATGCTCCAGAGCAAGTTGTGGAGGTAGAAAAACAGAAGGAAGCGGATGCAATATCCAAAATCAAGATACTGGAGGATAAGCTTACAAGGCTTCAGTAAATTATATCATGACGCGGGGGTAATATCCGCTTAACATAGCGGTAGTACCTTTAATTCGTTTTGAGATTGGCAAAAGTTAAATTCATAAATAGAGAGATTTCTTGGCTTTCGTTTAACGAGAGAGTTCTGCAAGAAGCGGAAGATGAGAGCGTGCCATTACTTGAAAGATTAAAGTTTCTCGGTATTTTCTCCAATAACCGAGACGAGTTCTTCAGAGTACGTGTTGCTACATTAGAGCGAATGACTAAACTAGGGAAGTCTAGTAAAATGCAAATGGGTTTTGACCCTGATGCTATCCTCGATCAAATTCAGGAAATTGTACTTAATCAAGAACGCAAATTTCAAAAGATTTACAAAGAACTTCTGAGTAAGTTGGAGGATCAGAATATTTATATTCTGAATGAATCGAACTTAAACGAAGAGCAAGGTGCTTTTGTGAAGGATTATTTTGTGAATACTGTGCGTGGTACTCTAGTGCCGATAATGATTAGCAAAAGAATGCCCTTATCTAGACTGAAGGACAATGCTATCTATCTTGCAGTTAAATTATCTAAGAAAAAGAAAGAGCCCATTTACTCAATTATTGAAGTGCCATCGCTTGTAATTGACAGATTCCTCGTAATTCCTTCTGACGATGGTAATAGATACGTTATCATATTGGATGATATAATTCGATATAACTTGAACGATATCTACCATATCTTTTCATTTGATAAAGTTGAAGCCTACACTTTTAAGTTAACCAGAGATGCTGAGTTGGATGTGGATGATAATCTATCTGAGAGCTGGATTGATAAATTAGCAAAAAGTGTTAAAGATAGAAAGGAAGGAGATCCTGTGAGGTTCGTCCACGATTCTGAAATGCCTCAAGACTTACTCACCACCATACTGAAAAAGCTTGGCATTAGAAGCGACGATAATATCACATCAGGAGGTAGATATCACAACTTTAAGGACTTTATGGGCTTTCCGAATATTGGAGCCAATCATTTGCGCTATAAAAAACTAAAACCTCAGGCACACGCTTATTTATCTGGAAGTAGCGGTATAATTGATGCTATTTCAAAGAAAGACGTTCTTCTCAGTTACCCGTTTCAAAGCTTTTCTTACATAGTTGATTTACTTAGGGAAGCAGCGATTGATCCAAAGGTGACCAAAATTCAAATTAATGTATACCGTGTCGCAGATAAATCGAAAGTGATTAATGCTTTGATTAATGCCGCGAGAAATGGAAAGGATGTTACTGTGGTACTCGAGTTAAGGGCGCGTTTTGATGAAGAAAACAATATTAAATGGTCGCGTAAACTACAAGAGGAAGGGGTGAAGATCATTCACGGTGTGCCAGGCCTTAAGGTGCACTCAAAATTGATATTGATTGAGCGCCAAATAAGGACAAAGGTCACACAAATAGCACATGTTGGTACTGGGAACTTTCATGAAGGTACAGCCACACTATATGGAGATTATGCCCTGTTAACATCCGATTCAAGAATAACAACAGAAGTTGCGAAAGTCTTTGATTTCTTTGAGGTAAACTATAAAAGAGCTCAATATAGACACCTTGTTGTGAGTCCATTTAATGTGCGTAGACGACTAAATCTATTGATTAACAACGAAATTAGGAATGCCAAAAAAGGCAAGAAAGCTTATATCTGCCTTAAGTTAAACAATTTGGTTGATGAGATTCTTATCAAGAAGCTTTATGAGGCAAGTGTGGCTGGTGTGCAGATTGAGATTATTTGTCGCGGGATATGTTCCTTAATTCCGGGAGTGAAGGGGATGAGTGAGAATATCACAGCCTTCTCGATAGTGGATAGATTTTTAGAGCATGCAAGAGTTATGATTTTCCACAACGACGGCGATGATATTTATTTGATGGGCTCAGCAGATTGGATGACAAGAAACTTAGATCACCGCGTTGAGGTTCTAGCTCCTATCTACGATAAAGATATTCAGAAGGAGATTCAGCATATGATTGACCTTCAGTTGAATGACAATGTTAAGCGCAGGATTTTAGACGAAAAACTCAGCAATGAGTATTGTACATCCAAAAAGGAAAAGTCTGATAATCGATCTCAAATTCAGACCTACAAATATTTTAAATCGTTGGTTAAATAATAGGGCTGTGGATATCTTGCCCTTCAATCTAATGGTGAAATCTTAACATCCTGCTAATTTTAGGGGTGTGAAAAAATCCTATTTCGCGGCGATAGATATTGGTACCAATGCTGGACGCATGCTTATCGGTTACGTTATACCTGAGGGAGATCACCTTAGTGTTAAGAAAGCCTTATTGGTCCGAATTCCGTTGAGGTTGGGAGAAGAAGTATTTAAATCGGGTGATATCACGGGTAAAAAACTAGAGAATTTTCTTCACGCAATGCAAGGCTTTAGTCACATCATGCAATCTTATGATGTTAAGGCTTATCGAGCAGTTGCAACTTCTGCAATGAGAGAGGCAAAGAGTCAAAAGGATATTCAAAAAACCATTAAAAAACTGAGTGGAATTGATATTGAGGTGATTGATGGAGACGAAGAGGCGGAATTGATTTTTTCCACCTTTATCACACAAAATTTAGATCATTCAAAGTCGTACTTATTCATAGATGTGGGCGGCGGAAGCACCGAGTTAAACATTCTAATTGACGGCAAACGAATTAAGCAAAAGTCATTTAAAATTGGGACCATTCGTTTAAAATCAGGTAAAGTTGATCCGTCCGTATGGGATGATATTGCGTCTTGGATAAAGAAGCATTGTGGTAATTTGGAAGACATAGATGCGATTGGAACTGGAGGTAATGCAAACCGTTTGGTAAAAATCCAAAAAAAGGCATATTTGGAACCGTTGACCTATAAAGAGATTAGAAAAAGTAGAAATGCAATTGCCCAGCTTTCAATCAAAGAAAGAGTAGAAGAGATGCGAATGAAGCCCGATCGTGCAGATGTTATTGTTCCCGCAACAGACATTTATCTGAAAATATTAGATCTTGCAAAAATTGAAAAAATGTATGTACCTAAGATGGGAGTGGCTGACGGTATTATTTTGGATTTGTATAATAAGCTGGGGGAGTAGGGAATGCTTTTGTAGTTGAATAGACTTGTATCTTTCACTTAGAGAGCTTATTTCATAATTGCATACATAGCACCACTCAATCCTTTATTATTTTGCTATAGGCTGTTGTACCATCCACATTAATTTTGATGTAATACATACCACTAGCTAAGTTTGAAAGGTTAAATGTATACTTGCCAGTTATTTTACCACTTGATAGAATTTCTCTACCATTGATATCTATAACTGTTAGCGAATAATATCCAAGTTTCGATGGAGGGATAACATTGTACAACCCGTTCGATGGGTTGGGGTACACCTCAAATTTTACGTTGTCTGGTTCGTTTAAGGTTGTATAATTTGTATCGTTGGTATATATACCATCATTAATTGTTGTCCACCAAATTTGATTTGTTGAAGTAATGAGAATGCTGTTATTATGCCCTCCAACTCCATTCGATGGCAATCCATTTAATTCTTGTTTCCAAATTAATCCATCATAGTTCCACAAGCCCTCCCCCTCAGAAGACGCCCATAAATAGCCATTTAAATCAAATTTCAATCCGTCTTTTGCTGTGCCAGTATTGGAAAAACTATAGGGAATATGATTAGACCAAATACCGTCATTATATTCAAATATTATGGGACATTGTAAGGTTGAAGCAAACCATATATTCCCATTTGGCCCCTCCTCGATAGACCCGATATATCCGCAAGCTAATCCACTGTTATTGCTATCAAATCTGAACCATTCAGAAGAAGATTGATCATACATCATTAGTCTTGTGCCATTAACTCCTACCCAAACCTTACCATCTGAAGCAACTTTAACAGCCAAAACATTGTCGTTTACGAACATAGTGTCTGTTTGAGAGGAATGACTAACCCAACTGTTGCCATCAAACATGGACACACCACTAAAAGTACATGCTACCCAAACATTATTGTTGCTTTTATCAACTGATATTGAAACAGCCCTTTGGCCTATCAAGCCTGAGTTTGAAGTGTCATAAGCATTCCAACTTGTGCCATCATACATTGCTATGCCGTTATCAAAAGTACCGAACCATAGTCTTCCCAAAGTATCTTCAACAATTGATCTAATATCATTAGAGGGTAGGCCTGAGTTAGAGGTGTCGTAATACGTCCAAACAGTACCATCAAATTTTGATACACCACCACCCGTTACAAGGGCATTAACATAAGAAACCCAAATCTCCCCTGTCTTTGTAATACAAGATGCAGCAATACCATTATCATATAATCCACAATTAGATGTGTTGAAATTCTCCCATTGTTGTCCATAGGATTGGACAACAAAAGAGAGAAGTGCAATCAATATTTTAATTTTTTTTATCACTTACGAATTATACGTTTTGAGAGCACATTATGTTCAGTAACCACATTAATAATGTACATTCCAGAACTTAATGAACTTAAATCAATGCTGTGTATATCGGCTTGGATATTTGATTGATGGAGAATCACCTCATATATATTTAATTCAATAAGATATTAGAATTATTCTCTGTCCCAAAGCCAACAATGTTATACTTTACCTGATAGTTCACATTAATATCCACCCTTAGATAATTATCATGTGTACCACTGCCCATTCCACTGGATAAAAAAGTGATATTGTCTTTGGAGTGAAAGCTAAACGGTGAAACATCCGTTCTGCAGCCTACATCTCCTGCAATTATGCTTACAGGGACACTTAGGTTTGATAGTTTAGGGTGAATGTCAGACCAATAGTTAGTGCTACCAGGATAATGTGGTTCGTAGTTTATTTTGATTTCCGAATACTCACCATCAGGCGACCACCAGATTAATTCATGCACAAACAGGAAAACGTGTTTATAGTCAGTCGGTAGATTTGTTAAGCACGAATCCAGAAATGCAAGTTGTTCTCCTTCAATATTCCAATTCGTGGGTGATAATGATATAAAAAGACATTGCTCTTTTTCAAAGGCGTAGTAATACTCCAAGTTTCGCTTTTCAAACTCAAATCCTCTATCATGATTACCCGGCGTAATATGAATGGGCATTTGCAGCTCATCAATATCAATAAAAGCCGAATCCCAATAAGCAAGTGTAGGTTTCGCGACTATATCACCGGTAAATACTCCAAAAGCAAGTTTATTATCAGCGTTAAGTTGGTCAAACTGCATCACAAATGGCGGGTATAAGCCATACTGATGGTGCATGGGATTGCCGTAAGTATGCCCTGCCGCAAAGAAGCTAAAAAGAATCTCATCCGATTCGGATTTTTCAGAGTCAGTAGCCTTCTCAGAGCAACTCGCTAGAATTAAAAGCAAAAAAAATAGGGCGTGTCTCACGCCCTAAAGATACAAAGTCTACTGTCTGTTCCTTTGTGCTTTGAAAATATATATCAAGGCTGGGCCAACAATAATACTTAGGAGAAAAATTATAGCTAAAGGATTAATTCCGGCTTTACTTTCTTTCTTGCTGGACTTAATCTTTTCTTTTTTAACCTTGTTTTCTTTAGTCTTCTTAACAGGCTCCTCAGTTTTTAGTTTTTCTGAAGACACTTGTTTTTCTGTTGGTAACGGGCACACTTTTTTCTCAAGTGTTCTTTCATTATTTGGTTTTTCAGACCTAACGCTTGGGCTACCGTTTTTCTTAATTTGAGATGGAACATTCGGTTGGGTCTCAATCTTTTTTAATGTGAGACTGTCAACAGAAACTGAATCCTTCTCTTCAATTTCTTCAATTTCATAGTATCGCTCCATAGGGCCAAGGCCCAAGTTGCAATTAGCGTCTACCGAAAAAGTAGCCAATGATCCACTATGGCTTCTGTGTGCGATTAATTTAGTTTGTGCAAAAATGCCACTAGAAATAGCTAGGGCTGCAGTCAAGAGTATCGTTTTCATAAAGTATTATTTTTCCCTTTGTACACCCTAAAATTATATGGGTTCAAATTGAACCAAAAAAAATATCAGGTGTAATCTATTACATGAAAAAAGTAGATGTTGTTTTGATGTATTGGCTGTGGTTAGGGTCAGTTGTTAGTTTGTTTTTTATTGGTTTTTCATTGGACTTAAATCTACTTCCCGACATCACAGATGTTTTCGCTTCAACTTTTGAAAGTCTTTACGCGAGCATTGGTGATGCCCTAAACTGGGAAAATAAAACTTATGCATTGTTGTCGGATACTACTGGAAGCTATATGCATATTTTGACATTGCTCATTTTATGTTTGCTTCCTGCTTTTTGGGGTAGTATGGTTTTAAAAGATAAAAAGGATCAATCGATTCAAATTGTGCGCAAAATCTTGACCTATATTCTGGTTTTTGTGCTCATCATATACGGTTTTAACAAGGTGTTTAAGTGGCAGTTTTATCAGGCAGAGCCGAATACTTTGTACACACCACTGGGTATGTTGAGCAAGGATATTGTTTACTGGAGCTCAATGGGAAGTTCCTACAGCTACACTGTTTTCTCGGGTATTATGGAATTATTAGCCGCACTGTTGCTTATTTTCAGAAGAACTAGAATGCTTGGATTATTAGTCAGTACGGGCGTATTTCTAAATATATTTATGATTAACCTTGGTTTTGATATTTCTGTCAAGGTATTATCTGGACTTCTTTTGTTGATGAGCTGTGTGCTATTACTTCCTTATATACCCATTCTGATTAATTCAAGCAAAAGAGATTTTATGGCAAATCAAAGGGATTATTTGATAGAACATAGCTACCGTATGCCTGGTAAAATAGTCATCTTATCATTGTTTTTACTTGAAGGTCTATACCCTTATGTATCCAGCGGCAACTATAATGATGATTTAGCAGACCGACCATTGTTGCATGGAGCTTACAAAGTGGACGCACACATTATTGATGGTACTGATTATTCAAGCAGCGCGGCGAATGAGTGGACTTGGAAGCGCGTATTTGTTCATCGTAGGCATTACCTTATCGTTCAGCATCAAGACGACTCTATGGAAGATTATCAGATGGAAGTAAATGATAATAAAATCACGCTTAAAGCCGCAAATGGTAGGGTCTATCACTTAAACTATGATGAAAGTGAAAGCGGTTTAATCATAAATGGAATGGTTCAGAACCAAGAAGTTGAGATTATGATGAGCAAATTGGATTGGAAATCTCTACCCTTCCTTCAAAATGAGTTTCATCTCACAATTGATGAATTAGCATCAAAGTAACTCATTCGCCATATTGGCCAACTCAGATCTTTCGCCTTTTTCCAGTTTAACATGCGCATATAACTCGTGACCTTTTAGTCGGTCAATTATGTAAGACAAGCCATTACTATGTTCATCTAAATACGGAGTGTCAATTTGATTAATATCTCCAGTAAATACAATTTTAGTACCCTCTCCAGCACGTGTTATAATGGTTTTTACCTCATGTGGCGTAAGGTTTTGGGCTTCATCAATTATAAAAAAGATGTTACTAAGTGAACGTCCTCTAATATAGGCTAGGGGAGATATCACCATCTTTTCTGTCTGGATCATTTCATCAAGCGCTTTATGCTTTTTCTCTGTTTCTTTAAACTGAGACTTTATGAAGGTTAGGTTGTCAAACAATGGCTGCATATATGGAGAAATCTTTTCCTTTGCATCACCAGGAAGGTAGCCTAAATCTTTATTACTTAATGGAACGATTGGCCTTGCAAGAATTATCTGATTGTATTTGGTTTTTTGTGCCACCGCACTTGCTAATGCAATGAGTGTTTTTCCTGTACCAGCAACCCCTTGCAGACTTACCAATTTAATATTCTCGTTTAGCAGGGCATGCATTGCAAACGCTTGTTCTGCATTTTTTGGTTTGATACCATATGCATATTCCTTTTCAACTCTTTCGATACGTTGAGCACTGGAATTGTAGAAAGCTAAACTAGAAGACTTGCCATTTTTTAATATATAAAACTGGTTAACGCCTAGTTTGTCGCCTAGAATTTCAACATTATCTGTAAACCCTTGCTTGTATAGTTTTTGGATTTCTTCGCTGGTAACTTCCTGTATGATATTGGCTCCACTTGTGGCTTTGCTGACATCTTTAATTTTACCACTCTGGTAATCCTCAGCTTTCAAGTTAAGCGCCTTTGCCTTTAATCGAAGGTTAATATCCTTAGTAACCATAACAACAAGGGCATCCTTCTCAGATTGCTGAAGGCTCAATGCACTGTTTAATATTTGATGATCCATCTTTAAATCACCAAACACATGTGTGGCTTCTGTTGATACAATATCTGAACTAAGTACAATTTTTATGCGCCCTCTACCTTCTCCTTCTAAGTCAATCCAGTCTTTTAGAGTAGATGTCCCAGAGATTCTATCTAGAAATCGAATAAACTCACGCGCTTCAAAATTTTTAGTATCGTTACCTTTTTTAAAGTTATCTAGCTCCTCAAGTACCGTTATCGGTATAGCTACATCATGCTCATCAAAGTTGTTTACAGCGTTGTGATCATGAAGAATAACAGAGGTGTCTAAAACAAATATTTTGCGTGATTTTTTCTTTCTCGGCATAGCGGGTCCCATTGATTAGTAATTCCATTGAAGTTAATCTGTTTTCAATAGAAATCATGTCACTCTATACAATAGTTAGAAACAACTAATTTTTAATAAAACAAAGTGCCAAAAAAAAGAATTGTGATAATGTGGCTCAACTATGCGTTTTCAGCGAATTTCTTGAAATCCATCATGGACTTCTCAGTCTGTTTTTTAAATGATCCCGGACTTAGTGCAGCAAAAAGCTTAATCATTCCTTTACACTTAAATATATTATGGGTAACCCAAGTGGTGGTATCGCCATTGTCGATGAAAGTATTGGTCATCCAATTCTCGACTTTATTTGCATCATACTTGAATTTTAAGGTCTCCGGCGGATTCATTTCTAGAATAGTTTCTTTCATAGCTAGTGTGCGCTTGCGCATTTTGTAAACCAGTTCACTTACGGCACCTACCTGACCTTTTTCACCACTTACCAATGTCATAGATTGTAATCCAGGCTGCCACTTTTTTAAGTTTTCTTCATTGTTAAACAATGCAATTACCTGTTCCCTAGGTAGGTTTATAACTAATTCCTTCGTGTATTCCATTTTCAAATCTTTAAAAATGAAAATTAACAATAAATCATGGGTAATTTCAAAATTTACATCAATTATGCGGCTGGTGACAGCGTATTTTTGCCTTGGATGAAGTGTTTGTTGATAATATTGTCTTTGGTGCTTTCTATAATCGGGCATTCACAGATTGTGAATATTGAAAACCAAAGGTTAGAGGCTAAGAGTGAGGGGTGGAATGGACGACTTGGTCTAAATACCACATACATTAAAAACACGGCTGAAATTTGGCAGATTGGCGGTCGGATACGCATACAATATCACACTGGAAAACACACAGCAGTCTGGCTAAGCGAGTTAAATTTTGTGAAAGCGAATCAATCGGATTTCTTAAATAATGGCTTTGAACACCTTAGATACAATTATGAATTAAGTGACAGTGGACGTTTAGTGTTTGAGGTTTTTAGACAGATGCAATACAACAAAGTGCAGAAAATTAAGGCAAGGTCTTTATATGGCGCGGGACTTAGGTATGTAATTGTAAATCGAGATTCAGCTCAAGTTAACGTTGGGGTGCTACCTATGTTAGAGTTTGAAGATTTATCAACGAATGAAAGCAATCGCCATTTTCGAATGAGCTCCTATCTTTCTTTTGATTTTCAATTTAATAAATCATTTGGCATTAATTCTATATCTTATTACCAACCAGACTTTAGCGATTTTAAGGATTTCAGATTCTCCAATGAAACCAGTATACGTACTAAAATTACCTCAAAACTAGATTTAAGACTGATTTTTAGATTGACCTATGATGAATTCCCTCCTGTGGGTGTCCCTCAGAATACGGTATACATTATGAATGGCCTCAATTATTCGTTTTGATTCTTGATTCTCTTTTTCACAGAGATTGCAATATAAATCAGAAGTATAAATGGAATCAATAAACCAATCCAGAACATGGAATTGCTCATAAGGTCGTTCCACCATGAACTTTCTTCTTTCTTTTCTTCATCGTCTTTTTGCTTTTTGACACAGCGTTTTTGACCATCATAGCCTTTTTTAAGATATGGCTCTAAACCTTCACAACATCTATCATTGTTCCAAACATAGGCGCCCTCTGGAACACAATAGTCCTCAGTCATCCATTTTTGTCCGCAAGTACCGTTGTTAAATTCGGACAACAAGCACTTACTTCCATTCGGAAAAACCACACTGTCTCCTGAAATTGAATACCCACGCTCCATGGCGTTAGCATAGTCAGGGTTTATGGCCGCATGAGCTTCCGTAGTGAAAAACAATAGTAGTAAGGCGATTAATTGTGCTTTCATATTTTTAAATATAACCCATAATACTGTATGTTAAATACCCAAACCACTCTTTGGTTAAGATTTGCCAATCAAGCATCACCGAAATTTTCGGAATAAACAATCTGTCTAAAGTGAACCAGCGTTTTCCGGTGTAGTGGTCGGTTGTGAATACATCACACTCTATCCCTTCATTTTCAAAACACGCATGGGCCCTTCTCATATGAAATGCTGAGGTAACAAGCAATTTAGATTTTAACTCCGGGTGGTTTTGTAGAACTTCTTTTGTGAAAGCAGCATTCTCATGAGTATTTTTGCTTTTTGACTCTACAAGAATATCGTCTTCGAGTACTCCAAAGTCCATTAGGTACTCTTTAATTTGTAGAGCCTCATTTAGTCCGTCATCCATCAAACTGCCCGAATCACCACTTATTAATATCTTGTCAACCTTCCCAAGCTTGTATAGCTTAATAGCCTGAATTATTCTATCTGCACCCCTTCTAAACTCTAGCCTATCAACATCTTTGTTGAAACTAGCCATACCACCAAGTACTATGGCAACATCATAATGATCTACTTCATCGTAAGTTGTGCCACTAACTTCCCAAGCGCGCATAAATTCATCAAATACTATCGAATTGGAGAAAAATAGAAATGTCCCAATGGCGGCTATTCTTAGCTTTCGTTTTGTAGCTGCATTTTTTATCCTCCAGGCGATAATAAGAAGGATAGCAATCCATACAAATGGGTAGGTGAAATATAAGAGTACCTTGGATAGAAAGAAAAACATGAAATCTTACTTAAAGACAAGCTTAGGTTGTTTCTTTTTACGTTTTCCGCCTAGTGACTCACTCTGCAGTTTAAAGCCTAATGCAATATCAACGCAGCCCTTTAGTGCACCTTCCTCAACCGAGACTACCACCATATATTGTTTGCTTGGGTCAACCACTTCATATACGTTTTTATCCTTCGAATTACTCTCAAACACAAGGGTTTCTCGACCCTTTTTGTCTAAGGCATAAATGGCAACTTTAACATCATTCATGTCGCAATTAAAGTTAAAGGCAAATTTATATGCCGGGCTTTTGTAGACATTAAAGGTCACAGTTTCTTCATACGGACGTGCATAAGTGTTGATTTTTACCGGAACATGGTTGTCGTAGATGTAGGGATTAAGCAATTTCTCAGCATCTTTCTTGCTGAATGTGCATTGTCCAGCTACATATCCATGCAATAATACATAAGTGAATATTAATAATATATACTTCATCCTATTCAAATATCTCTTTGTGAACTAGCTCTATTGTTGATGTTAGTGTATCAAATGTTTTTTGCTCTATCTCGACTTCATCGCCGCTTAAATCACCAAATGCGCTTAAAGCATCTTCAATCTTTTCAACGCCACTCACCAACTTCTGGTAAGACTTATTGTCACTAAAACTCTTGTTTGCTTTCAAAAGCTCAACCAAAGAATGCGCTATGGAGTGTTGATCTAACAACTGCAAAATTAATGCCTCACTTAATTCGATACTAAGTAATTTTCTGCCCATTTCAAGCGTCTCTATCCATGCAGCAGTGAAAACTATAAGTGAACGATCTTCCTCTTCATTTTCAACTATATATTTATCCAAATCATATTGCATATCTGACATATATTGGATCATTGAATCAGGTTGATCTATGTTTTGCTCCACAACTCCCAAGCGCTCATTTGTAATCAATACATTACCAAAACCAGTTTGGTCCGATAATCTGCTCAGTCCTTCTATGGCTTTTAAGGCAATATCTTTCTCACCATTTAGACCTGTATAGGCCATTTGAGCCGTCAGTTTACCCATCGATAGTAATGCCTGGTAGTTTGTACCATCTTGGTAACTTACATCCACCACAGATTGATCAAAATATAGCCCGCTCTCTCTGAAAAGTAATGCGATTTGCAAGGGAGATGGTAGACTATGATGTTCATGATCAAACGCTGAATAGGAATCTTGATTAGCAAGTGTATCGACTTGTCTTTCTTCAGTTTTCACAGGTTTTTTGTCTGAATCACTATCTTTCTTTTCGCCACAACTGCTTATAACTAGTGCTATGCAGCTTACAACAAGTATAATTTTGTTCAAGTTCATGATTTGAAATTTACTACAAGATACTTATTTCGATTTATTCAATCGAACACCCGCCATTTTCTTATCTTTGTTAGCCATAAATAATTTCGGAATGGAACAAATTAAACCTTATCAACCAAAGCATAAAATTAGAATTGTTACAGCCGCATCTCTGTTTGATGGACATGACGCTGCAATAAACATTATGCGCAGAATTATTCAGTCGACTGGCTGTGAGGTAATTCACCTTGGTCACGACAGAAGTGTAGAAGAAGTTGTAAACTGTGCAATTCAAGAGGATGCGCAGGCAATTGCCATGACTTCTTATCAAGGTGGACATACAGAGTATTTTAAATACATGTATGATTTGTTGAAGGAAAAAGGCGCTGGGCACATCAAGATTTTTGGTGGCGGTGGAGGTACCATTTTACCAAGCGAAATAGAAGAATTGCATGCATACGGTATAACAAGAATTTATCATCCAGATGATGGTCGCGAAATGGGATTACAAGGCATGATAAATGACTTGGTAATGAAATGTGATTATCCAACTGGAGCCGATCTAAATGGAGAAATTAAGCACATTACAGAGCACAATAATTATTCAATAGGAAGACTAATTTCTGCTGCTGAAAATTTTCCAGATGAAAGCAAGGCAATTCTTGATGAGGTGCACGCAATGGCTAAGAAGGTCGATACACCTATCCTGGGTATAACTGGAACAGGAGGTGCTGGTAAATCTTCATTGGTCGATGAGTTGGTGCGAAGATTCTTAATCGATTTTAAGGATAAATCTATTGCTATTTTATCTGTTGATCCGTCTAAGAGAAAGACAGGAGGCGCACTGTTAGGAGATAGAATTCGTATGAATGCGATAAACAGTCCTAGAGTTTACATGCGTTCTTTAGCGACCAGACAAAGTAATCTAGCCTTGTCTAAACATGTCTCTGAAGCCTTGGAAATACTAAAAGCATCTAATTATGATTTAATTATTCTTGAGACATCAGGAATTGGACAAAGCGATACCGAAATTTTAGATCATTCGGATGTGTCACTTTATGTAATGACACCAGAATTTGGAGCTGCCACTCAGCTTGAGAAGATTGATATGTTGGATTTTGCTGATCTAGTGGCCCTCAATAAATTCGATAAAAGAGGCGCACTAGATGCCATTAGAGATGTTAAAAAACAATATAAACGCAACCATAATTTATGGGATGCCTCTGACGACGATATTCCGGTATACGGAACCATAGCTTCTCAGTTTAATGACCCAGGCATGAATAGTCTTTATAAGGCAATAATGAGTGAGATTGTTGAGAAAACTGGTGCAAAATTGGAATCGACATTTGAGATTACTCAGGAAATGTCTGAGAAGATTTTTGTTATTCCACCTGCCAGAACACGTTATTTATCTGAGATTTCTGAGAACAATAGATCATACGATGAGTGGGTAGATAAGCAGGTTGAGGTGGCTGATAAGCTGTACGGGATTCAGACCTCAATTAACACCTTGGCAGATTCAGATATTGAAGATAGAGATCGATTAATAAAAGGATTAACCGAATCATTTGAGAAAATCAAGCTCGAATTAGATCCTAAGAACTGGTTGATTATTGAGCAGTGGGGAGATAAGAAAGCTAAGTATGAGGCACCCGAGTTTATTTTTAAGGTAAGAGACAAAGAGCTAAAGATCAAGACACATTCCGAATCATTGTCACACCTTCAAATTCCAAAGGTATGTTTGCCGAAATACAAGGCATGGGGTGATGTGCTGAGATGGTCTTTGCAAGAAAATGTGCCGGGCGAATTTCCGTTTACAGCAGGACTATTCCCTTTCAAGAGAGAAGGGGAGGATCCTACACGTATGTTTGCAGGTGAAGGAGGTCCGGAAAGAACAAACAAACGTTTCCACTACGTAAGTCTAGGAATGCCGGCTAAGCGTTTGTCTACTGCATTTGACTCTGTGACACTGTATGGTAATGACCCTGCGATTCGTCCAGATATATATGGAAAAATTGGTAATTCAGGTGTATCTATTTGTTGTTTGGATGATGCCAAGAAGTTGTATTCTGGATTTAGGTTGTCCGATCCAAAAACATCAGTGAGTATGACTATCAATGGTCCTGCTCCAATGTTGTTAGGCTTCTTTATGAACGCGGCAATTGATCAGGAATGTGAGATTTACATCAAAGAAAACGGACTTGAAAAGCAAGTTGAAGCTGCTTACAAAGCTAAGTACGACGATAAAGGTTTAACAAGACCGTCATATCAAGGTGATTTACCTGAAGGGAATGATGGCTTAGGCTTGATGTTGCTTGGATTAACTGGCGATGAAGTGCTGGATAAGGATGTATATACTAAAATCAAAGCAGATACATTAACCAAGGTAAGAGGAACGGTGCAGGCTGATATTTTAAAGGAAGATCAGGCACAAAACACATGCATTTTCTCAACCGAATTTGCTTTGAGATTGATGGGTGATGTGCAAGAGTATTTCATTGAGAACGGCGTAAGGAATTTCTATTCTGTGTCAATTTCAGGTTATCACATAGCAGAGGCAGGAGCTAACCCAATTACGCAGTTAGCGTTTACATTAGCGAATGGATTTACGTATGTTGAGTACTATCTCAGCAGAGGCATGGATATCGATAAATTCGGACCTAATTTAAGCTTCTTCTTCTCTAATGGCATAGACCCAGAATATGCTGTTATTGGACGTGTTGCCAGAAGAATTTGGGCTAAGGCTCTTGATAAAAAATACGGAGCAAACAAGCGTGCACAGATGTTGAAATATCATATTCAGACTTCTGGGAGATCGTTACATGCCCAGGAGATAGACTTCAATGATATCCGCACTACCTTACAGGCATTATATGCGATATATGACAACTGTAATTCATTACATACAAATGCGTACGATGAAGCTATTACAACACCAACTGAGGAGTCAGTAAGGCGTGCAATGGCAATTCAGCTTATCATTAATAGAGAATTGGGGTTAGCTAAAAACGAAAACCCAATTCAAGGAGCGTTTATCATAGAGGAATTAACTGACTTAGTAGAAGAAGCGGTGCTAACTGAGTTTGATAGAATTACTGAGCGTGGTGGAGTGCTTGGTGCAATGGAAACCATGTATCAGAGAAGTAAAATTCAGGAAGAGTCATTATACTATGAGACGTTAAAACATACGGGGGAATTCCCAATTATTGGGGTAAATACTTTCCTTAGTTCAAAAGGCTCGCCTACAATAGTACCACAAGAGGTAATTAGAGCTACTGAAGTTGAGAAGCAATATCAAATTGAGATGTTAAAGTCGCTTCATGAAGTAAACAAGGAGAATGCCAATAAGAGTATAGCCAATGTGCAAGAAGCAGCTATACAGAATAAAAATATCTTCTTCGAGTTGATGGAGGCGGCCAAATATTGTTCACTTGGTCAACTTACTGAGTGTATGTTTGAAGTAGGAGGGCAGTATAGAAGAAACATGTAGAATTAAGAGTTAATACTTAATTACGACAATAAAAAAATCCCAGTGCCAAGCGCTGGGATTTTTTTATTCTAATTCTTTTCTTAGCTTATCTCAAGTAGATTTTTGTTGTTGACAATTCATCTCCAGCTACAAGGTTAATCATGTATATACCGTTGCTGTATCCAGTTCTGTCAAATTGGATTAGATTACTTCCGTTAAACAAGCCAACATTTTTTGATTCAATCAACTTACCATCCACACCGTACATAATCAGTTGAGCATTTTGGTCTTTTGTCGAATTAACATTGATAAATAGCTCACTTTCGTTTTGATAAGAAGAAACAATTTCGGTTGAATTGGTTTCACAATCAAAAGTAATTGGTTCGCTAGTACTAAAATCTCCGTTATAATCAGTTTGTTTTAAGCGATAAAACATGTAGCCTTGATTTTCAATTGAGTGGGCATACTGCAATGCTGATGAGCTATTTCCAGCACCAGCGATGGTCGCAAGATCAAAATAACTAACACCATCCATACTGCCTTGAATTGTGAAGAAATCATTATTCAATTCTGATCCAGTTAGCCAATTAAACTCGAGTTTATTATCATCACATCTACCGTTGAAGTAGATTAATTCAATAGGTAATAAGCTATTAATGTTTGATAATGTCCAAGCTTCAAACCAATCTCCACCAGCTACGGCAAATGGTCCTATTGTGTTGGCACCTGCATTTAATGTTCCGCTACCGTAGAAAACACCAGTTTGTCCCGGCTGACCTTCCCATAAATTAGCAGTTGAGTTAAATCGCTGTGCAACTAAATCAGCTTCAACAACGGTGTTAACGCTTGTTAGTTCTTCGGCACCATCATCATATCCAATTGTCAAGCTTACATTTGGTCTTGTGACATAAGTAGGCATTTTAAACAACCAGAATCTATCGATAACATTCAGTTCATTATTAACTGTAGCTGTGTTCGCATCCATCATGTGCGTAACCATAGATGGAAGAGGGGCATTTGATCCAGACCCAATACCAGAAGTTCTATAAGTAGATAAATCGATATTCGTTCCGCCGGCACCTGCACCAGTAATATTCATTGTCAATGGTATTTTAACACCTGCTGCATTCTGCTGAGTATACCAAGGTATGTTATATGATCCCGTAGCTGTCCCAACTTGCCATCTCAGAATGTTGTATTCATCTTCAGAGACAATATTACCTCCAGTTCCCAACTCTGTAATAGCGTTTGCGTTTGAATTTTCAAGCACTATGTAAATTGGAGTTCCGGCCGAGCCCCCATCCATTACAACGTAGGGGTTGTTATTGAGGACGAGTCGTGCTTGGGCAAATGACCCTGCACTCACCAATAGTAATATGAGAGCATTTAATAGTTTCATACTAATATTATTTATTAGTTTCTAAAGCCTCAATGCGTGCTTCTAGTGTTTTAATATATGCTTGCTGCTCTTGAATAGCTTTAGTTAGAATTGGAATTACCATCGTGTAATTAACCCCCATAACATCCATGTCTTCGCCATTCTTTAGATGCATATTTTTAGACTTTACTAGATTTGGAAACTTTTCATTTACCTCTTGCGCAATAAATCCGTACTCCAAAATATCGCTCTCCTCCCTCGCAAATCCTTCAGAATTAGATTCATTCTTAGTATCAAATATACCAGTTTTCTTCTTGTAAATAACTGGATTTAGACCATCTAGGAGATTAACAGCATTGTCAATAGGTTTGATATCGCTTTTAACTCTGCGGTCCGAAACCATAGTAGCTCCTGTATAAAACAGCCAGTCAACATATGTATCCCAATCAAAATATCCTGACCAACCTGCAGCAGTAGATGCAGTTCCAAAAACTGCATAGAACCCAGTCCCCTGAACCCCTGTGCCAGAAGCCGTGTTAGCACTATATCCTTCCAAGGCTGGCCATGCAGATGCAGCGTTACTGACAAATACATATTCAGCAGTTCCTGTGACACCATCTTGTTCCACAGTTAACATATTATTATTGGCATTCGGTACAGTTCCAATTCCAACATTCTGCACATTGTTAATACGCATAGCTTCTATACCAGTAGTAGAGAAACCCAGAGTATTTACCCCTATTCGGTAAAGACCAATATCTGTGTCTGCATCAAATGTCCATGCTGGTACAGCTGCCGTACCCGTAATTCCAGACATTAATTGCCTATCGGCATCAATAATAAATGCATCCGTTGTCCCTAAAACACCAGATTGTGATATTTTAAATTGGTCGGCATCACTATCATCAAATCCCAAGGTCCACTCATTGGTACCATTATTCTGAAAATTAATAATTGCATCATCTGCAGTATTGTTAATTCGAATTCCATTGTTACCTGCGGAAGGCTTAACGTCCAACATCATCCCCGGTGCAGAACCATCTGTATTTATACCAACATTTTGGCTAAACGATATTGAAATAGCCGAAAGTAGAGTAAGTGAAAGTGTGAGCTTTTTCATATTTAACATTAATTTAATCTAAGATAAGATTTAATTCATATCAAGTCAACCTCTAGACGTTAATTTTTTAGTTTTAGTTGCATCTTAACATCTTCCATCAAATTGTAGGATTCATCTCGTCTGTATAGAATGTTTCCATAGCTGCTGTCTAAGACATATTCTAAGTCTTTTTTGTCAGCAACCGTATCAATTGCATTTTGCATTTTTTCCTTAATCGGAGCGTATAGTTTTTCCTTTTTCGCTACTAATTCTTTCTCAGCCTCTACTTTAAAGTTGCTTAATTTTTTATCAAGCGCTTTTAAATCCTCAATACGTGATTTGTAAACCAAACTCTCTTTATCGGCCGTAGAATCCGCTTTTAGCTCAGCAAACTTTTGCTCAAACTCCTTTTGCATCTTGGTGAAATGCGTGCCTAATTCTTGGTTCATCACTTTTAAAATCGAATCTGCTTCTTTCTTTTCTGGCATTAACTCCCACAACTTATTCGAGTTGATATAACCAATTCTTGACTTTTGAGATATTGCACTAAATGAAATACCAATAAATAGTGACAGGAAGACTACCGTCTTTAGTAATAAATTCATAATTTCTAACTTGGATTTTTTCTTTAGTTTTAAAGTTAATTAAAGTTTTTTCAAAAATTGTACCATGGTATTGATATTAACATATTTTTGCCGCAAATTTTTTAAAGTAAATGAGTTCATTAGGTAATCACATTTTGGTAGAGTTCACAGGCTGTTCTCCTGAAATCATGAATGATGTAATCGCCATAGAAAGAGATATGGTAGAAGCAGCTGTTAAAGCTGAAATGACAGTAATTAATTCCACATTTCACCATTTTTCTCCTTATGGAGTATCAGGGGTAGTTGTAGTACAAGAAAGTCATTTGGCTATTCACACTTGGCCAGAGTATGGTTATGCTGCGGTGGATATTTTCACATGTGGGGATACTAATACATGGGCGGCCTTCGACTACCTACAGGAGCAGTTTAAAGCAAAGAATTACTCAGCCATCGAAATGCGAAGAGGTGTTATCAATCTCCTAGAAAGAATGGACTTTGATGTAAGGTCTATGCGTTCTCAGGTGACTGATAGAGTTAATCCTGGAAAATATACGCGAAACGTTTGGTTTACGGATAAGGATGATTTTCAAGCACTGTCATTAAGATACACTGGAGATGTTTTGTTTGAAGAAACTACACCCTATCAAAAAGTACGCATTCTTGAGTCGTATAAATATGGTAAGATGCTAACATTAGACGAGATGGTGATGACAACAGAAAAGGATGAATATCACTATCATGAGATGATTAGCCACCCAGCTATTCTGGCTCATGGAGATGTAAAAACGGTTTTGGTTATCGGTGGAGGTGATGGAGGTACTGTTCGTGAATACCTTCGCTATCCAAATATCGAAAAGGTTGTGATGGTTGAAATTGATGGAGCTGTAGTTGAGGCATGTAAGCAACACCTTCCTGGAATTGCCGCATCTTTTGATGATCCTAGATTAGAATTAAGGATTGAAGATGGCATTGCTTACGTTAAAAACGAAGATTCGAATAAATACGATATTGTGGTTGTGGATGGTTCTGATCCGGTTGGTCCGGCGGAAGGATTGTTTACAGAAGAGTTTTATTCAAACTGCAAGCGAGTGCTTAAGGACAAAGGTATTATGGTGGCACAAGGTGAGTCTCCTAAGTTTAATGAAAAGGCATTTGCCGAATTGCATTCTACTATAAAAGGTGTGTTTGGTGACTCAAATGCGCTTGTGAATTTATTCTTTGTTCCAACATACCCATCGGGCATGTGGAGTTTTCAGTGGGGAGTAAAAGGTGATATTGATGCCAAGGATTACAATGCAGTTATGGAAAGAGCAAAGACTTTCTCTCACATGAAAGACTTGAGATATTATAACCCTGATATGCAGGCTAGTGCATTTGCATTGCCCAATTTTGTTCAGGAAATGCTTAACAATTAACAATGAGCTTTAATCCATCTGATGTTGGTGTCCATAATGGGAATATTTTTGGATTTCCAGTAAATGAAGAGAACGCTGATTTAGTCATTATACCCGTGCCATGGGATGTAACAGCATCCTACCTTAAGGGAACGGCACGTGCGCCAATTGGTGTGCTTGAGGAGTCTGTTCAATTAGATTTTTACCATCCATATAATAAGGATGCGGCAAACCTCAAGATTCATATGTCCCCGTTATCAGACGAATGGTTATCAATTAATGATGGCTTTAATGAGAAAGGGAAGGAATACTTTGAAGCACTTGAGAAAGGCGAAAGCACAGAAGTATTTCAAGATTATATTACCACAGTTAATGAGGCTCAAATACACATGAAGTATAACCTTCGTGATAAAGCGATCGAGCTAATTAAGGCAGGCAAAAAGGTAGCAGTATTAGGAGGCGAGCACAGCACACCGCTGGGATTAATTGAGGCACACGCCCAGTTAAATGAGGAGTTTGGAATACTTCAAATTGATGCACATGCGGACCTACGAGAATCGTACGAGGGCTTTATTCAATCACATGCCAGCATTATGTTTAATGCCTTAAAATGTGATAGTGTTTGCCAATTAGTTCAGGTTGGCATACGAGATATTAGCCCAGATGAAATGGCATTAGCGCAGAATGATGCGAGAATAAGTATTTATACAGATTGGTCTATTAAGGAAGCTATAATGAGCGGGACAAACTGGCAAAGCTTATGTGAAGAAATGGTGTCAAAACTTCCTCAAAAGGTATATATAAGTGCGGATATTGACGGCCTAAAGCCATACCTATGCCCAAATACAGGTACCCCAGTGCCTGGGGGGCTCGAATTTTACGAGTATCAAAAACTAATAAAAACTGTCAGAGATTCAGGCAGAGAGATTATAGGATTTGATTTATGTGAAGTGGGCGTTGATAAAAATGGTGTTTGGGATAGTATTGTGGGAGCCAGAGCTTTATGGGAACTTTGTGTTTATTCTTTAAGTTAATGATTGTAATCCTACAGTTTTTTGTTAATTTAGAAATCAATTAATACGCATTCAATTGAGAATAGAACTTACATCTAAGACACCGGGAATAGATTTTGATAAGGAGAATGGCTGCCTAAAAATTTGGGGTAGATCATTACCTGAAAATGCTACAGATTTCTACCAACCGTTGTTAGATAGTATTGATGATTTTAAGGAATCGCCAATTGATAAATTTGAGATTGAGTTTTCATTCGAATACTTCAATACATCTACCTCTAGGATTATCTTAGATATAGTGAAAAGCTTTGCATGGCTTGAGAAGTCTGGTAAAACCAAGCTGCATGCTACCTGGTTCTATGAAGCTGATGATTGGGATATGCAAGACGCTGGTCATGAATACAAACAAATCTTATCCGATATTAATTTTGAGTTGAAAGAGGTGGATCAATTTGCTCATCGTGGTTTGCCATCTGCCTAGCGTTTTTCACCAGAATATTCAAAACAACTCCTAGGATTACTAGGCCTATTCCAATGTAGCTTACTAGAGGAATTACATCATTGAAAATAAATAGGGTGATTAAAATTGCCCATACAGATCCAAAGTATTTAATAGGCATAATTTTATTGCTTTCACCACTATGTAGTGCTTTGGTCATAGCGACTTGAGCAATTTGAGTAAATACACCTATGATTAGGAGATAAGGTATGTCACTTGCTTTTGGAGGTACCCAATCAAAAACTGTCCAAACAGTCATTACTGGAATGGCAACTAAAGGAAAATACATAACCACCGTAATAGGATGGTCCGTTGTTCTGCACTTCATGATGCAGTTGTAGGCAAAACCAGATAATAATGCTGAACATAGTCCAAGGATCACAATTAACCCTGCATCAGAGTTTAAATTATGACCATGCATTAAATATATACCAGCGAAGGCAATTAAGAAAAAGAGCCATTGAATTGGGCGTACTTTTTCATTCACTAAAAACATGGCAATAATAACCGTAAATACTGGCGAAAGATACTGTGTGACAGTAGCTGTTGCCAAATCCATTGCTTTTATGGTGTAGAAGAACAGTGTTAGAGCGCTTGCCCCAAATAGGCCTCTACCTAAAAGCCAAAGTTTGTTGTTGCCAAATAGGGGCAGCTTGAGTTTTCTCACAAAATATAAGCAAATGGATATGCTAATAAGTGAGCGAATTAGCACTAACTCATGAACTGGGATATAATCTAGAAATTTAACGCATGTATTTACAACAGCAAAGCATATACTAGAGGCTAGCATATACAAAATCGCTCGCCGATTATCCATGTGTTAGTCTTTCTTCCAGTTGTCAGTTCTTCCTGGAGTATAAGGCGCTTTAAAACCGTTTAGCTTTGTTTCCAATGCTTTTACGCTATTTTCTACATTTAACAGTCTTGCTTCAAAGGTAGTGTACTCTTCCTTCGCGATTTTTAGATTGTTAATAGATGTAGTTGTTGGTTTGCTCTTGGTTTGCCACATAGTCCAAACAATGGTCTCAATTCGGTTACCAAAAGATTCCTTTGTTTCAAACTGATGTCCTGCCATTGTGCTATTACCCCAAATCATAATTTCAAGCGCATTTAATTCTTTCTCGATTGTCTTAATCTCGCCCATCATGGTTAAGGGCACATCCGGACTCTCTTTAACAGCTTGCTTAACGTGCTTCAATCTTTTATCAATCTCATTCATTTGGCTTGCAGAACCGCGCACCTTTCTTCTTACTTCTGATACCTCATCCATAAAAGAATTCAGGGCAATTTTATCTTCTGCTGGTAATGTCGAATTATTCAGTGTTTTTATTTCGAATGATTTTGCTGGAACTAATAGCTTGCTAGTACCATCGTGTACTAAATGAACTTCCACCGTATATGTTCCAGGAAGAGCTAAATATCCATCATCGGCCATACTATATCTACCAGGAGCAGATCTGTTAAGCTTAACTGGAGTGGTGGTTTCATATCTATGATTCCAAACAATTCTTTTCATCCCAGAACTTGCTGAAGTTTTAATTTTCTTTACCCCATTTCCATCTTTGTCTTTAACCCAAAAGATTAGATAAGCATCTTCTTCATTTGCTTCTGCCATGATTTCTTCATCGCTTGGGTAGAAAACGTCTGCATTATCCTTCTTAGCTTTTTTCTCCTTTTCACGTCTGATATCACTTGGGTTTTTAACGCTTTCTTTCATTAAGAAGGTAAATACTGAACCGTATTCTGGATTAGGAGCAGCGTACATACTCTCCCCTTGTGAACCAACTCCCGATAAACCAAGTGGATTACTTTCAATATACATCCACGACGGTTTAATGTTGAATAAATGAGCCTCCTTGCTAACGGTCTCTTTATTTAATTCGCGCAGTGGTGCATAGTTATCTAGAACGTAGAATCCTCTTCCAAAAGACGCCAAAACCAAATCGTTTTCACGTTCCTGAATTGCTATGTCTCTAATTGCAATTGTTGGAAGTCCTGCCCCCAACTGAACCCAGTTTTTACCACCATCAATCGTAAAATAAACACCAAACTCAGTTCCTGCGAAAAGCAGATTTTTATTTACGTGATCTTGGGCAATTGCATATACGGAACCTCTTTCAGGCAAATTACCTGTTATTGGAGTCCATGATTTGCCCTTATCTGTGCTTTTAAGAATATAAGGTTTAAAATCACCCATCTTGTGATTGTTAAAACATGCAAATACAGTATTAGCATCATGCTTAGAAGCCACAATCATGTTTACGTAAGTGTTTTTTGGCACCGTTGGAAAATTTTCAATTCGCAACCAATCCGCATCTCCATCTTTAATCTGTATCAAACCATCATCTGTTCCAACATATAACAAACCTTCTTGTTTAGGAGATTCATCCAACGCAACAATATTTCCATAAATCGTAGTAGATCGATTTTTCATGACAGCATCAATACTCCACACACGGTCCATTACTTTCAGTTTGTTTCTGTCTATTTGCTGTGTTAAATCACCGCTGATTGCTTCCCAGGTGTCTCCTCTATCATCACTCTTAAACAGTTTGTTTGCCGCAAAATATAAACGCTTATTGTTATGTGGACTAATTAGCAAGGGAGCGTCCCAGTTCCAGCGCAGACCAGCTTCATCTTTACCTGGTTGTGGTTGGATGGCAACCCGTTCACCACTAGCTCTGTCATATCTAACTAACCATCCGTACTGTGCTTGGGCATAAACTATATCTGGATTTTGTGGGTCGATGGCAGATTCAAATCCATCTCCACCATTTGTGATGTACCAATCTGTATTGAGGATACCGGCATTGTTAATCGTTCTTGCTGGGCCACCCATACTATTGTTGTCTTGCGTTCCACCGTAAACATTATAGAATGGAGCGTCATTATCTACCGCTACTTTGTAAAACTGCGTGATTGGAAGGTTTTGTTTAAACTCCCAGTTTTCAGCTGCATCCCATGTTTCGTAAAGGCCACCATCACATCCAACACGCCAGTGATTATAGTCATTCGGGTCTATCCAGATACAGTGGTTATCTACGTGCTTATGCTTTTCTCCTGTTTGTTTAAAGGTTTTTCCTCCATCTTCTGTATGGTGTAGCCACGTATCCATTGAAAACACAAAGTTTTCATCTGCCGGATGACAAATAATCTCTTGATAATAGTTTCCGCTAGTTGAGTATCCACTCATTTTATTCCAAGAAGCCCCTCTATCTGTAGATTTGTAAAAACCACCTTTACCTTGTGCTGCTTCAACAATAGCATAGACAATGTTGTTATTGCTAGGTGGAATAGCTAAGCCAATTCTTCCAAGGTCAACAGAAGGCAGTCCTGAACTTGACTTTTCCCAAGTTTTACCTCCATCTTTAGTTTTATAAATTGCAGACTCTGGACCACCTCCAATATATGTCCAAACATGACGTCTTCTTTGCTGGAAAGCCGCATACATCACATCTGGATTCTGAGGGTCCATCACTAAATCACATGCACCAGTATTTTTTGAGACTGATTTAATATTTGTCCAAGTTTTTCCACCATCTTCTGTCTTGTAAACGCCTCTATCACCGCCAGCACTCCACAGTGGGCCGTTAACTGCAGCGTATACAATGTCCGAATTGTCTGGATGTACAATAATTTTATGGATATGCTCTGAATTTTTTAATCCAAGGTTCTTCCAGGATTTACCACCATCCTCAGATTTATAAATTCCGTCTCCATAAGCAACACTCCTCTGGTTATTGTTCTCACCAGATCCAAGCCATAATACATTGTGATTATTTGGGTCGATAGTAATACATCCAATACTGTACGAACCGTAACTATCAAAAATGGGAGTAAATGTGTTTCCTGCATTTGTGGTTTTCCATACACCGCCAGAGGCAACAGCTAAATAGTATTCGCTAGAATTACTCGGATTAACCGCAATATCTGCAATCCTTCCCGCCGTAAGAGCTGGTCCAATATTTCTAAATTTTAATGCTGAAACATGAGATGATTTTAAGAAATAATCATTGTTGTCAGACTTCTTTTGTGCCGCACACGACCCTAAGATGAAGGTTGTGAAAAGTACTATGGAATATTTCATCAGAATAAAATTTTCCCAAAGTTAACTAAAAAAGGCAGGGAAACCCTGCCTTTCTTTACGAGCTATGAGGAGTGGGCAAACGCCCTAGATTGGCTTTATTGAATTTGATGGGTCTAACAGCATGATGTGCGACATACCATCAATTATTTTTTGAATCCTAATGTCGTTGTATCCAATGCGTTTACATTCTTGTAAATAGGGCATTGCACGCTTTAATACGATCATTGCTCTTTCTTGAGCTAAATGTTTGGATTCAATAAGCTGATATGTTTCAACTGCTTCATTGTACAGTTTTACAGCTTCATTTGTATTGTATAATCCAATTTCTCGAATCATTTTTTCATCCACTAGATTTTCTTCTGGTGGTTCTTTTAGTATAGTGTGTAAGTTATTTGTCATGAGCGTAGGGTTTGTATATATAACGTATGGAATGACAAAAAAGCCCTGACTCTATGACGAAATGCTAGCTTTTTTCGTTTAAAGTGACAATTACTGATGTAAAATACATAGGGACTAATCCATATAAATCTTAAATTAGCAACATGTCCGAACACCTATATAGAGTTGAAGCAAGCGTTAAAACGCCTGAAATAGTAGTAATGAGGGATAGAATGACTATGACTGGAAGGTCGCTTCCGGAAGACGCCATTGACTTCTATCAACCGGCAATCGCGGCACTAAAGCGAGCTGCGATTAATAACGGAACGTACACTTTATTGTTTTATATCGAATATCTGAACACCTCAAGCTCTTCAATTATTAGATCTATTATGGAAATGTTTCACGAGCTATCTAAATCTAACGGAGTTGACTATAATATTGTATGGCATTTTGAAGAAGATGATTTGGAAATGGAAGAGCTCGGTAAGCATTATGAACAAACCATTCCTGGACTTAATATTGAATACTTGGAGGTGGACGGCATCTAATTTGAACTTTACAGTCACTTAGACGTACAAATTATTGAATGGGTGGATATTTTCAAGATAAGAGCAATTCTCAACTGGCCATCATATCTATTGGTGTTGCGCTCCTATTACACGTAGTTCTTGGTTTTGGTTTTTGGAATACGGACTATAACATTCCGCTATTAGAAGGTGAAGTATTGGTAAAAAATGATGACGTTGAGGCTGAAATTGATATTCCAGAAGAGCAATTGAGAGCACAGATTGAAGATTCACCCAGGTTACGACCACAAGACATTAAAAGTATTTCTTCTAACTCCGCTGATGACCGGGAAGAATCAGACGAAGAATTTAGTCAGCATGCACGTTACGGGGCAGCTGGAAGCCAAGGAGATGATGTGAAATCGGAAGTAAATGATTACGTAGAAAAATTAAAAGCAGAAGCTGCTGCTAATAGGGGAGACGTAACCAGTAGTTTACCAAAGGTAAAAGACTATGATATTAAACCTGTTGAAGGAGATGGAGGTGACGGGAACAATAAGAAGTTCGCAGGCAAAACAATGGCAGATTGTTTTCTGAGTAATCCGTCACGAAAATCCAGAGATTCAAGAGGCCTTGAGATTCCTGGATACACTGGACAGGGGAGTGGTGAAATTTACGTTAATGTCGTGGTGGATCAAATTGGATATGTCATAAGCGCTGAGATTGATTATTCAAGAACAACTATAACGGAGCAATTCGCATTAGATAAAGCTTTGCAACTTGCAAAATCGGAAAGATTTGTTCGGAACATGAGTGCTCCTAAGAAGCAATCTGGCTACTTCAGATATACATATGTTGGGCAGTAATTAATGCCCATTGTAACCTTTTTACAGACAAAAGGGTAAAAAGGGCGGAATTATGGTAGCAAAAAGACCTAAAAGAATTGCCCTATGGTCAGGGCCAAGAGATATAGCCACGGGAATGTTATACTCCTTCGCTCAAAGAGATGATGCAACAGTATCGGATGAGCCCTTGTTTGGTTATTATTTAGGCTTTTCCGGTATAGAAATCCCTTTCAGAAAGCAGGTTTTGGAGAAAATGGAAATTGATCCAGTTAAAATCATAGATATGCTAGTGAATTGTGATTTAAACAAGGAAATTCTATTCATTAAAAACAAGTCTGATCAGGCTGTTGGCCTCCAATGGGATTTCATGACGAGTTTTGATAACGTTTTTTTAATATCACATCCAAAGCGTATGATATTATCAAACGATCAGGAAAAAGAAGAGCAGCAATTACTTGACACATGCTATGAAGTTCAGTACCATCAAATTCTATATCTAATTCAGTTAGGCATTGAGCCCATTGTAATCGATTCAGATGATCTGATTAAAAATCCAGATGTAATCTTGTCGAGCATGTGCGCAAAACTCGGCATTCCTTTTCAGAGTAAAATGTTAAAGTGGGAGAAATCTGAGAAAGAAGTGGAGAGCTTACCTTCAAGAAACTGGTGCAAAAACATGCACAGCACTTCATCATTTAAGGATGTAGACCAATTGTCTGGAAAACTAAGTATTCAGCAAGAAGAGTTATTAGAAGAATGTCTTCCGTTTTATGAGTGTATTCAGAAATATGCTATAAAAGCGTAATCTGTTTTTCCAAGTCGTTCAGGGCTGTTTCGGCTTGTACTGTACAATCTTTGATCTCAAGAATTTTATTTATTACTCTATCAACCTCAGCGTCTGGGCAACTGGCTCCAGAAGTAACAACTATTTTGTTTAAATGATTAAAATCTATCGGTAAAGTATGATTTGATTTTGAATGGATATCAAAACAATCTACTGAATTGGTGTGAATACATGCATCCGAATTGATAAAATAACACGGGAATTTTTGCTCTAACAATTCTACCAAATGCGTAGTGTTACTGCTATTATACCCACCAACCACAAAGGCACAATCCGCGTCAATTTCTAACAGCGCTTTTGTAGCTGACTGATTATCATTGGTAGCATAACAAAGAGTATCTCGAGTATCGGCAAAATGATCTTTAATATTTTCTTCACCGTATAATTCAATCATAACATCTCTAAAGTAAGTCGCAATAGCCTGCGTTTCCTCGGCTAACATTGTTGTTTGATTTACCACACCTACTTTGAGAAGACTTGTTTTGGGATTAAAATTTTCAGAATACCTTCCCTCGAATTTATCATTGAATCCACTTAAGTCTAACTGGCCTCTCATAAAATCACCAATTAAAATAGCTTCAGACATATCCTTTATTACGATACTTCCACCGCCCGCTTTACTGTGACTAAATGTGGCACGGGTTTCTTCGTGTTGAGGTTTCCCATGAATTATAATAGAGTAATCATCACTACCCAATTTACTGGCTCTTTTCCATACCTTTTCCACAAATGGGCATGTTGTATTGTATGCCTGTGTTTCAATTCCTATTGATTTTAATTTTTCCTCAATCTCAAGGCTAGTACCAAATGCCGGGATAATAACAATGTCATCTTGATTTAACGTCTCCCACGGAATAAGTTGATTGCCCATGGTATCCATTATAAAACGAATTCCATAACTCTGTAAATCATCATTCACAATAGGGTTGTGAATCATTTGACTAAGTAAATAAATTTGTTTCCCCGGATTTTCGTTGATGGCTTTATAAGCAATTTCGATGGCATTTTCTACACCATAACAAAACCCAAAATGTCTTGCGACAATAATGGATGTGTCCCCAAAATTTAACACACTAGGTGAAAAATCTTTTTTTCGTGGATCTGCGTTCTTGCGAATCTCTTTAACCTTGCCAATTATGGGCGAGCGGTACATTTCGGGAATATCGAATTGCTTCATATAACAAATGTAACACGAAAATGGAGAATTTGTTCAATCGGACCAATAAGGAATTGGCGTCAAATCATTTTTGTTTTTTCGCCCCCATCTGATAGCCGGTAGATAGGTCGTTAGTGTGAATGAATGAATATGTCGTGGAAGATCTCTCTCGCTTATGTTTCTCTCATAAGAATAATTAAAAAATAATACCGCTATTGCCAACCCAAGCTCTGCCTTAATTCCAACAAATGGTTTTCCCGAATTCATGTGATAATTAACTCCCAATCTAGCATTTGGCCCGCCATATACAATTATTGCAGCCCCGAATATATTCCCCCCAATTACTAGGTCATCTCGATGGAAATTATAGGCAATTCCGCCAGACACACCCAATCCACTAAAGCCATATGGGTATGCGTCAAAGCTTCCAAATCCAAGATGAATACCGGGTTGTACACCCCTTGACAAGGTAAATTCAGGTGTCACATAAATGGCCCAGTCATATTCGCCAAAATGAATAAGTCGATGAAAAGTTATATTGTTTGTATCGATTGTTGTATTGTTGTCAATGCTATCAGTGGTTTGAGCGTACCCAATATTCCATAACAAAAGTCCTATAAACAGTAGTTTCATCACATAAAGGGGAGTTTTCGCGATAAAATTCCATAAAATACCTGTGATAATTGTGATATAGTGATAATTAGCCTATCTTTGCACCCCCAAAATGGGATAGGATGCCCGATCATCTGTTTAATAATTATCTTCTATTTATCGGGAAATAGAATACAAATCTGACCAAAAAAATGGCAGAAAAGAAAGAAGAGGCTAAGAAAGCCGAAAAGAAGGCTGAAACTAAAAAGCCTGCAGCTAAGAAAACAACAAAAGCTGCGAAAAAAGAAGATGCTCCTGCAAAAGAAGAAGCGCCTGCAAAGAAAGCTGCTCCAAAGAAAGCTGCTCCAAAGAAAGAAGAAGCTCCAGTAGCTGAAACTAAAGAGAAAGCGACTAAGAAGGAAGAAGCCCCTGCAAAAGAAGAAGCTCCAGCTAAGGAGGAAGCTCCAGCAGTAGAAGCGAGTGCCTCTGCTAAAGCTACTGGCGACACGCAGAAAAAAGAATCTAAACCAAAGAAAGCCACCGCTCCAGCTAAGCCAGATCCAGATTTTGATTGGATTGGATATGAGCAAGGTATTGAGTACTCTCAAGACCAAAGAAAAGAGTACGATGGTATGTACGAAGGTACACTTACTCAAATTGCTGAGAAAGAGGTTATCAAAGGAACTGTAGTTGCAAAAACTAAGAAGGAAATTGTAATCAATGTTGGTTATAAGTCTGAAGGTGTTGTGGCTGCTAGTGAGTTCCGTTACAACCCAGATTTAGCGGTAGGTGATGAAGTTGAAGTTTTTGTTCAGTCTAAAGAAGACAAGACAGGCCAATTAGTTATTTCGCACAAAACAGCTAGAGTTCACCAAGCTTGGAATAAGGTAAATGAAGTACTTGAGACAGGTGAGGTTATTACAGGTTTTGTTAAGTGTAGAACAAAGGGTGGTCTTATCGTAGATGTATTTGGAATTGAAGCATTCCTTCCAGGTTCTCAGATTGACGTTAAGCCAATTAGAGACTATGACGTTTATGTTGGTAAGAACATGGAGTTCAAAGTTGTGAAAATTAACCACGAGTTTAAAAACGTTGTAGTTTCTCACAAAGCACTTATTGAGGCAGAACTTGAAGCTCAGAAGAAAAATATTATCTCTGGACTTGAAAAAGGACAGGTACTTGAAGGAACTGTTAAGAACATCACATCTTACGGTGTATTCATCGATTTAGGTGGAGTAGATGGTCTTATTCACATTACCGATCTTTCTTGGGGTAGAGTTAATCACCCAGAAGAGTTAGTACAGTTAGATGAAAAGATCAACGTTGTAATTCTTGATTTTGATGATGACAAAAAGCGTATTGCTTTAGGTCTTAAGCAACTTCAAGAGCATCCTTGGGATAAACTTAACGCTGATGTTAAAGTAGGTGACAAGGTAACTGGTAAAGTTGTAGTAATCGCTGATTATGGTGCGTTTGTTGAAATCGCTCCAGGTGTTGAAGGACTAATCCACGTTTCTGAAATGTCATGGTCTCAGCACTTAAGATCTGCTCAGGATTTCTTAAACGTTGGTGATGAAGTTGAAGCTGAAGTATTGACTTTAGATAGAGACGAAAGAAAAATGTCACTTGGAATGAAGCAATTAATGCCAGATCCATGGGACGGAATTGATACTAGATACCCAGTTGACTCTAAGCACACTGCTAAAGTGAGAAACTTTACAAACTTTGGTGTGTTCGTTGAGCTTGAAGAAGGTGTTGATGGATTAATTCACATTTCTGACTTAAGCTGGTCTAAGAAGATCAAGCATCCATCAGAATTCTGTAAAGTTGGAGACGAGCTAGAAGTAATGGTACTTGAAGTAGACGTTGAAAACAGAAGATTAAGTTTAGGACACAAACAATTGGAAGAGAATCCATGGGATGTGTTTGAAGGCGTATTTACTGTTGACTCTGTTCACCAAGGTACAATCATTAACATGGCTGGTGCTAACGGAATTGTTTCACTTCCTTATGGAGTTGAAGGATACTGTCCTAAGAAACACCTTAAGAAAGAAGATGGTAAGCAAGCTAAAGTTGATGAGACATTAGACTTTAAAGTTCTTGAGTTTAACAAAGACGCTAAGAAAATTGTAATTTCTCATACGGCAACGTTTGACGATACAGTTGAAAACGTGTCTTCTGATAGCAAGCCTAAGAAAGGTAAAGGAAAAGGAACCTCTAGCGCAGTTAAGAATCTTAATGATAGAAATGAGAAAACTACATTAGGTGATCTTGATGCATTAGCAGCACTTAAAGACAAAATGGAAGGTGGTGAGTAATCACTAGTTTTATTGGAATATAGAAAGCCCTGACGCATGCGTCAGGGCTTTTTTATTGACACAATTATCAGTCAAATGCTATATAATGTAAACTCTAACTCTAATCCCTCACTCTAATCCCTCAGAGTCACTCGCAGAGGACTCTGAGCATGTTTATCCGAACGGTATACATTGACTGTCAAGCTCTTTGTTGTTATAAGTAGGATTTAAATTCCGTATATTAGAGATTAGAATCCTTTTTAAGTGACTCTGAGGGTGTGCCAAACTCTAAGTTTTAAAAACCTAAAGATTCCTTGCCATTTTCATTAAACGTACTCTAGTTCTATTATATGAATATAGCACGAGCACAATCATAAATCATCAATCCTCAATCATAAATCCTCAATCACAAATTCTCAATAATAAATTATAAATCATTCCACCCAAATTGTATCTTTGAGCAATCTAAAGCGAATGGAGCAAATTGAGATCATTGGTGAAAAGCAGCTCAACCTTACTTTAAAACGTTTGGCTTACGAGCTAATCGAGAATCATACAAATTTTGAGAATTCAGTTTTAATTGGCCTCCAGCCCAGAGGAATCTACGTGGCTAAGCGGCTAAAAGAACTCCTTGATAAGATCACAGGTAAAGAAATTACTATTGGTGCTCTTGATATTACCTTCTATAGAGATGATTTTAGAAGACGTGATGTACCTGCTATTCCTAGTGCAACCAACATAGATTTTGTAATCGAGAATAAACGTGTGATAATGGTGGATGATGTATTCTTCACCGGAAGAACTACACGTTCGGGTCTGGATGCCATGTTAGCATTTGGTCGTCCTATTGATGTTGAATTGCTTTGTTTGGTTGAAAGAAGGTTTAGCGCACAATTACCGCTGCGTCCAAATTATATTGGATTGTCAGTGGATACCTTAAAATCAGAACGGGTATCGGTTGAATGGAAAGAATCTGATGGCAAAGACAGTGTAAAACTATTTAGAAGCGACAATGGATAGATTGAGTGTAAATCATTTATTGGGAATTAAAGGGCTAACTGAAGCCGATATTCGACTTATTTTTAAGACCGCTGATAGTTTTAAGGATGTCATTAACCGCCCAATTAAAAAAGTACCATCGCTTAGAGATATTACGATTGCTAACTTGTTTTTTGAGAATTCAACCAGAACACGCTTATCATTTGAGTTAGCTGAAAAAAGATTGTCTGCAGATGTGGTGAATTTCTCAGCAGCCTCATCATCCGTAAAAAAAGGCGAGACCTTAATTGACACGGTGAACAATATCTTATCTATGAAGGTAGATATGGTGGTAATGCGTCACCCAAATCCTGGCGCACATGCCTTTCTTGAAAAGCACATAGACGCTAGAATTATTAATGCTGGCGACGGAACACACGAACACCCTACTCAGGCTCTTCTTGACGCTTATTCGATAAGAGAAAAGCATGGTGATGTAACGGGTAAAAAGGTGGTGATTGTGGGTGACATAAAACACAGCAGGGTAGCCTTATCAAATATCTATTGCTTACAAAAACTAGGAGCAGAGGTAATGGTATGTGGACCAACCACACTTATTCCAAAGTACATTGACAAGCTCGGGGTAAAGGTGTCACATAATCTAAAAGAGGCACTTAATTGGTGTGATATAGCCAATATGTTACGAATTCAGCTTGAAAGACAAGAGATTAAGTACTTCCCATCAATTCGGGAATACACACAGCTATTTGGCTTGGATATGACCCTGCTAAAAAGCTTAGATAAAGAAATTACGATAATGCACCCTGGCCCAATAAATAGAGGGGTTGAAATTAGTAGTGAAGTAGCAGATTCTGAGCAGTCTATCATACTAAATCAGGTGGAGAATGGAGTGGCAATTAGGATGGCAGTAATATATTTATTAGCGGCAAATATAAATCGCTAAAAAAAAATATTAACTTTGAGACAAAGCGGTTTAAAATGAATTTTGAAAAGGAGACGCACGACAACTACACAATCATCAGAACTAAGGTGGATAAATTAGACACTGCAAACGCGCCTGAGCTAAAGAGCGAATTGGTGTACTTAAATAAGCAAGGTGTTAATAATCTTATCATTGACTTGTCTGAATCAAGGTATTGTGATTCGTCTGGTTTGAGCGCTATACTAGTGGCTAACAGACTGTGCAAAGGGGCTGATGGAGCTTTTGTTCTTACAGGGTTACAAGATCCTGTAATGAAGTTAATTACTATCTCTCAACTTCACACCGTTCTTAACATTGCTAGCAATGCTGAGGAAGCTGTTGGTATGTTGAACGGTAGTACAGATGTTTAACCTAATTACTACTTTATGAAAAAACTGTTACTCTTAGCAGTGTTATTTGTGGGAGTTGTACAAGCGAATGCGCAATGTACGCCTGATCCTCAGTACACTTCACCCGGCATTTATCCTGATAGTGCCACCAATTTTATGCCTGCTTTTGTAGGAAGTTCATATTCTCAGACTATCACAGCAGTAACTCCATTAGATACTACGGTTGAGATTATTCCTGGTTTTCCACAAACCGTTCCTATTGATAGTATCATTATTGACAACATTTCAGGACTGCCTCCAGGCTTTACATACGAGTGTGCAAATGCTTCATGTGTGTTTTATGGAGGGACCTCTTCATGTGCAAGAATATACAGCACAACAAATCCAACGATAGCTGATACTGGCCGTTATTACTTAACCATTGATTTAACAGCTTATTCTGTAATCTCTCAGCAATCAACGCTTACTTATTACTACATAGATGTAATTGACAGCGGTAGTGTTGGAATCAATTCAATTGAGGGTGATAGATTAGAAGTTAGTCAAAATCATCCAAATCCAGTTGATGGTATAACGTACATAGACTTTAATAGTGGAGTTAACACTAATGTTGAGTTTACTGTTATGAATTTACTAGGTAAGGTAATTCACAGACAAACGATAAAAGCGATTAGAGGTGAAAACAGAATTACCTTTGACGCGAAAAATTTAGATGGAGGCATCTACCTGTATACGCTGGACAACGGCAACGTTAGTTACGGCAATAAAATGATAGTACGATAGATAGTTAACTCTAGAGATATTTAACCCTGACGATCAGCATAGGGCTGGTGTCAGGGTTTTTTTATGCGATTTTCTGTACACATATTAGGTAGTGGATCTGCAGCACCAACGCTTGGAAGGAGACCTAGTGCGCAGGTAGTAAATATTAGAGAACATCAATTTTTAGTTGATTGCGGAGAAGGGACACAAATTCAAATCCGCAAACAGAAAATTAAATTCCAGAAGATTAAGCATATCTTCATTAGTCACATGCATGGCGATCATGTGTTTGGTTTGATGGGTTTAATAAGTACTTACCATCTGCTAGGTCGCACTCAGGAGTTATATATATTTGGTCCGGTTGGTTTAAAGGAGTTTGTAGAAACACAACTGCGCTTAACAGAATCCTATTTAAATTACCCCATAAAATTCATAGAATTAGATCCAACCAAGCACGAAATGATTCTGGAAACAACAGTGTGTAAGGTATTTACCATTCCACTAAAACACCGTATTGCATGCACTGGATATTTATTTGTGGAGAAGGAGAATAATCGTAAGATTTTACCAGAAAAGATGGCTGAATATGATGTACCAATGGTGTATGCGTCCAAAATAAAACAAGGTGGAGATGGCATCACAAATGATGGTGAAGTAATTGATGGAAAGCTGTTGAGTACTGTTGGTAGGTCGTCCAGGTCCTATGCATATTGCAGTGATACGGCATATAGCGAAGATATCATCCCCATTATTTCTGGAGTGGACCTATTATATCATGAATCTACATTTAAGCACGATTTACTTGATAGGGCAAAAAAGACTTTTCATTCGACAAGTCTTCAAGCTGGAAAAATTGCAAAATTGGCTGGGGTTAAACGACTTTTAATTGGTCATTTTTCGGCTAGATACAATGATGTTCAGGAACTTATAGATGAGGCGAGAACTGAATTTGACAATACCATTTCTGCCAGCGACGGTATGTTGGTGGATATACCTTAAGATTGTTAAGAAATAGATTTGCTACATTCGATTGTGGGTAGTAGATTTGTTATCTAAAATCATTCTAAATAGTGGCAACTGTAATATTAGCTGATAGTAACGAATTAATCCGAATAGGGTTAAGAAGCGTTTTAAGCACCATTGGTGATATCCAGATTGCAGGGGAAGCAACTAATAATGATTCGCTCTTAAAGCAGGTAGAATCGTTTAAACCAGACATAGTATTGATTGACTATGCTTCTGAAGGTTTTACAATAGATGTTATTCCAGAAGTTCACGCTCTAAGTAAAGACATAAAGTTCGTTGCTATTACGCAAGAGCAAAGTGGACAAACCATGGTGCATGCACTTAGATCAGGAATCAAAAGCCATATTAAAAAAGATTGTGACATTCAGGAGATTATTGATGCTGTGAATGAAACACACAAAAACAATAGCTTCTATTGCGGGAAAATTCTGGAGAAAATCGCTCAAGAGAATATTGATCTTACTGAACTTGAAGCGAAAGAGTTTAGCTGTGAGCCTGTGGCGATTAGTGAGAGGGAAGGAGAGATTATAGCTATGATTGCAGAAGGGTATACAAATGCTCAAATTGCCGAGCATCTATTCATTAGCGCTCATACCGTTAATACCCACCGCAAAAATATTATGGCAAAATTGGGTGTAAAGAATACTGCAGGTATCGTTATGTATGCGGTAAAATCAAACATTGTGCATCCCAACAAGTATCTCTTTGCGGGAAATACTACTGATTAATTCCTAAATACACGCTTAATACCTATGTGAAGTCCAAGGGTTAGTATAAGCCAGCCCAAACCAAGGAGTGGTAATCCATTCGAGAATGCACCAATCATAACAGGAATTCCACAGACATAAGCCAAAACAATCACTTTTGAAATTGTGTTCAATTTAAGTTCATTCGACATTCTGTCCGGAGAATTAGAACTTTTTTTCTTGAAAAAGGTGGTATTCCGTTTAAGCCAAAATACAGAGCAAACACAACCGATTATTGGAAGCACTACCGCAAAAGGTACCCAATCTACCCAAAAGTCATTCGGACGTTTAATATCTGGATCAGCGACATAGTTTCCTACATATGCAATTGATATTGATAATAAACCCAGCATAAACCAGATAAGCCAAATTGCTAGAATAAATGTAGCTAATTCGTTATTGTATTGAGTTTTCTTATAAGCCTCATAGCGCATTCTTGCTTCATGCTGCGCTTTAGCCCGTGCATTGGCTTGCTCGCGTTTTATCCAATCCTCATAATTGCTTTTATGCCGTGTGGTCTTTATTCTGCTTCCGCGATCGTATAGCCGTCTTTTCTGTTCATCAGACAATAAAGAGTAAGCTTCATTGATTTTGATAAACATCTCCTCAGCTTGAGCGCTTGAGTTTTTATCTGGATGCCATTTAAGGGCGAGTTTGCGGTATGCTTTCTTAATCTGAGCTATACTAGCGTTTTTTGGAACGCCCAATATTTTATAAGGATTACTACTCACCTAAAGTATTTCTATAAAGATAGAATCACTCAAGCTAAGTTCATAATTTAAATTGAAGTGTGCCAAAAATCAACCTTCCCGGAGACGGAATAATGCCAGGCCCTGGATATCCAGATGCTCTGCGGGTAAAGTAAGCTTCATCTAGGAGGTTATTGACGCTTAATTCAAATCTAAAACGCTTGTAGTTGACAAAGGCATTAATATCCTGAACACTGTATGACGGTATCACACCATTAACAGCCGTAGGTGTACTAATAGCATTGCTGGCATCACTAAATTGTCTATCTGTAAATGAGTAAGTCCACGAAATACCCCAGTTCTTTTGACCTACGCTAAGTCCGAAACGCATCAATAGAGGTGGTGCAAGTTCAACATAGTTCCCTTCTATGTTTTGTTCTTTGCTATCAATATATCGAGCATCAATGATGGACACATTTGAGAATAAAATAATCTTGAATTTGGAACTATCTGACCAGATTTTATCTACATGGAAATTAATGTAAGATTCAAGACCAAGATTGCGCGAACTACCAACGTTCGTCCTAAGTATGTATAGCCTGTTTAACTGTTCGTTAACTTCAGTTGTAAATCCTATCCTATTGTTATAGTAGATGTAAAACCCTGATATATCATAAGTAAATAGTTCCTTTATTTTTCCTCGAACTCCTATGTCCCCTGTGTATCCTGTCTCATCTTGTAATTCGGGATCAATCTGAAAGTTGGGATTAACTATCCGCATATCATTAAAGGTAATAGCGCGATAATTTTGTGAAATATTCGCAAAAATCTCGGTATTATCGTTTACTTGATAGCTTAAACCAGTTCCAGCAAGAAATAGTCCTCTGTTGTTCACTTGTGTTTCATTTACAATGCGCTGCTCAATTACATTACCCGCTAAATCACGATTTACTATGCGATAATAGCCATCAGATTTGGTGGAAATATATTCATAGCGAACTCCGGGAACAATACTCAATCGTTTTGTTAACTGAAAAATATTCTGCGCAAAAAGGGCAAGGTTGTGGCTCGGAAAAAGGTAGTCACTCGATAAACTATCGCTATTAATAAAAGTAAAATCGGCATCTGAACCGTTATTCGCAGCGCCCTGGAATGCAGTGTTTTGACCTTTGTATAAACGAACTCCGGCAACTAGGGTATGGGGGCGCTTACTATTGCCGTACCAATTGATCATGCGTGATTCTAAGCCAATGTTTTTGAAATCTCCCTGAATTAGATTTCTATTCGAGTCATCATCTGCTCGATCGATCCTTAAGAGCGTTCCAAGAGAATTTCTATTCGCCACTAAACCAAATGCTTTTACATCTATCATGCTGGTTTTGGACAGTTTACTTTTAAAATTGATAGAAGCTAAATTCCAGTTTACCTTAAACCAATTCCTCTCTCTATTGGATTGATAGGGGTCATCATAAAACTGAATATCAGTTAAGCCCCCTGCTTGTTGAGCTAGGTAGGCCATTTTTGTAAATTCAACATTTATTAGGCTTGATTCGGACAATAACCGTTTGTATGAAATATGTGCACTTACTTGATTAAAACCAGAATTGGGCCGGAAATCGTCGCCTTGTTTATAGTTAACAAACACGTTATAGGCATTCACTCCAACACGTCCACCAAACTGAGTGAAATTGGCCAAATAATTATTAGAACCTAAACTTGTTCTTGAGTGCAAACCAAATTTTTCACTTTCATAAGGTGATTTGAGTTTGAAATTCACCAATCCACCAAACTGAGTACCGTATTGTAGTGAAGCGGCACCCCGAATCACCTGGATATTCCCAACAGCTTCAGACGGAGGGCTGTAATAACTTTCTGGGTACCCTAAGGCATCAGCACTAATGTCATATCCATTTTGACGCACATTAAAGTTGGCACTTCTATCTGGGCTTAAACCCCTTCCTCCAATTCCGAGCTGAATACCAGCGCCATCGCTTTCCCAGACGTTTATACCTGCCACCTGACTATATAATTCTCGCGCATTATTGGTTGATTTGTTTGCGGCAATAAGGTCTACAGCAACATCATTCGTTTTCATGCCTTTATAAACCGCCATGTTATCTGTGTCAACTCCGCGTAAACTAGCGTATCCCATTGAATAATGATCCTTATCACCAATGGTTAAGAGTCCTAATTGCGTGCTTTGGGTCTTAAGTTTAATAGTGTAGTTTGTTTTGTTTGATGTGTTTAAAGTAATGGTGTCAACTTTGTACAATGGTGCCGAAAATACAAGAGTGCATGGTGTTTTATCCAGTGTAAGCTGAACTTCATTTAAGCTATCTAGCTCGGTTAGTTTGCCAGATTCGAGTTGATATACTCTAACGTATTCAACCGCTTCAAGTGTATTGTAGTCTACAAACCTAAAGTTCACTGTTGAGCTTTGTCCCCATGATAATACTTGGAAAGCAATAAAAAGGTATGTTAAACCCCATCTAGTCATGGTAATGTATAAGCCACTTTTTTGGTGCAAGATTAATAGCTTGATTAGATAAAATGGTTGATTTATCTATCAATTTTCTACTAGCAGTGTTGTTTAGTTTTACATAAACGTCAGCGCAAATTTGCGGATTTTCAAACAATAAGGTGTCCCCGTAAGCTGTAATTGTTTTTCCTGTATAGTATTCTTTTAAGTGATGTGCGAACTGAAGAATCATATCGGGTTGGAAAGACATTTGCTTTATTTGTTGCGGATGAAGAAATTTAGTTTTATCAATAGTAACATATCCAGGATGGTCTGGGTGTTTTAAATAGAACTGTGCACTTCCTTGATTTTCAGCAAGCATTACACGCCATGAGAAACGGTAGCCTTCTTGTGTCCAGAATAAATCACCAGGATATAATAAATAGCGCCATGGAATTAAAAGCTGAAGTACAAAATGAAAGGCCAGTAAGCCTATTATAAAAGGAGAAGCTCCATTACTAGTTTCACCATGGATGCGTGGTCTAACCATATATAGCTTGGTTTTTATTCTTGAAAACTTGGAGAACAAGGTGAAATGGAATCTATCCGAAAAGAATAGAATAGATCCACAAATCATTACATACGGAAAAACACCAATGGGGAAAAGGAACCCTGTGAACAGATGAAAGAATACAAGTGCTGTAAATCCAAGTAGGCGTGTGCGCTTGTAAAGCAATAAGAAGGGAATCAAACAGTCGAAAAGCATGCCGCACCAGCTAAGTAGATATAGCATCCAATCTTTTCTAAATAATTCACCAACTATGGGAGTATCATACCGTGGTTTTAACCATGTAGTTAATGGTTCTGCTTCAATCAGCCAATCATAATTAATTTTGGCGATACCAGCATAAAAATAGACTATGGAGATTTGAAATAATAGGGCATACTTTGTCCAAGCCGGTATATGCGTTCGTTTCTTTTTAAAAAACAGGTTGTCGAGTGAAAATGCGGCATTTGCAGGAATAAAAATTAGCAAGAAGGCAACAATGCTAACAAAATAGTAGTGATTAAGATAGGTGGTTTTATCAATCAATTCAATGTAAGTAAAACTTAAAAAGAACGTCACTGTGCTTATGCGGTATAATAGACCAAGTGCAATAAACAGTGCTGATAAAATACAAACGGCAAAAAGAATATACATTCCTTTGCCGTCTAGTGCTTTCACCCATTCAAATCCATAATAGGAAAAATGGTAATCGGGATTAATATAGAAGCGTTCTATCCAACCGTTGTACCAAAAACGAATGCCAGATATGGTCATGAGAAGACCGAACAGGATGCGATAACTTGCTAAAGGGACACTTGAAATGGGTTGTGTCAATATGTGTTTCAGTTGCCCCATTCTATATCCTAATCTCCATCGGCATCTGCGTAGGTAATACTTAAGCCTATTGCTGACTTTAGATCATTTTTCAACAGAACAACTAAGTATTGCATTTCATCCCAAACCTCCAAAGCTGTTGCTTGATTGTTCATGACAAAATCGGATAGAGGCTCATTGAGTTTAATCGCAGCATCATTTTGAGCCAGGTTTATTTGTGTGTTGATGTCATTAGATAATAAACCACTAGGCCCCTGAGTTTGCAGATAATCTAAATACTCTTTAAACCCGATTCCGTCTGTATTGTTTTTATGTGTTCCATTGTATATGTTAGATAGTCCGTTAAATGCATGATCCAACATCACTTTTGACAGTTCATTGTGATAATAGCACTCAACGCGATCTGGTAGGGGCGTTTGAGAAAAGCTTAGTGCGCCTGCCGGAATTCCTAGTTTTCCGCTTCTTACATACGCCTCAAAATGCATAACGAAGGCATTGAATATCATATTACATGAACCTCCAATATCTAGAGCTGTATTTGACGCAAAACTAGAAGCATAGTTTCCTGAGTTTGGATTCCATGTTTGATACACAGTAGAAACTAGCTGACTAAGGTCATTTGTTATGTCATTTAAATAAACACCAATAGATGAATTGTTTTGATATGTGCTAACAATATCGTTATCGTTTGACTCTATGCCATAAAGCAAGTAATCTATTGCCTGAAAGCCTTTCGCATCATAGTTAGAAGCCGAACTTAGATTGTAAGAGCCAATTGATATATTCCCATTTACCTGACTTGTATCAACTGGATATACATTGACTTGTGCTCTTAAGAAATTGGCATCTGCTGGCCCGAATTCGAAATAGCCGGCATATTGCCATGCAATCAAAGCATTTTGCCAACTGTTTCTTGCATTATCAAGGTTAGTTTGGTTTGGTGTATTAACAAATGTCTGGATATCAAATTTCATAGTGTTTACAGTGCTATCTAAATCATGATATGCAGGCACTATAACATTGTATGCCAGATTATTTAGCATAGGTCCGCGATCAAAGCTTTCTGGATCAGCGTCATAAAAACAAGAGCCGTCGTCTTTTTTAGCTTTTGGATTATAATTGGTGGCATTTTCGTCGGTACACCCGTGTCTATCGCAAGAACTAAAGATCAAGCTTAATGCTAATAGTCCAATCAAATATCCTCTCATAACTTTAAACGGTTTTGGGGGCACATGGCCCCCTATAATAATTAATACTTATTGTATTTACAATTGGTTTTTAATATCATCCATTCCATATATGGTGCTCAGCTGATCTCTTGCAGAGGTTAAGTCTTGTGCAGATACATTATAAAAGTCTGTACCAATCGTTGACAAAATCCCGCTTATTTGTCCCGATGATATGAGCGATGAATGACCATATGCTAAGCCTTCAATAAAAGCAACTGCTTCACTTAATTGGTGATTCCTTAAGGCGTCATCCGTAATGTCATCCACAGCACCATTTAAATAATGAATAGCAGTGGCAGCAAGTACTCTCTCTAATTCAGTTCTTATAATAGCAATTTGAGCATCTCTTTCAGTTAAATCATCGTTAGAGATTGCAGCTCTACCTTTTCTAAAGGCTTCAGATATAGCTGTTGCAGAGCCTAACAAACCTTCTCTTGAGTTAGCATATTTGCCCCAAAATCTATCCGCACCATTTGTTGGATAATCAACTGCTGATGTAAAATAGCCATAAGCCTCATCCCAGTGGTGCTCCATAACCGTATAATACTTTCCGTTTCCAGGATCTACTGCGGTTGTGTTGTCTACATTCATTTTATCTGATCCAAGGTATACATCTGATATTTGGTTGTAAAATACAGCGGCCATAAGACCTTTCTCAATGTACTGAGTGTATTCAATACCCGTTGGACTAAATAGATACTTCTTAGTACCATCATTAGATTCAACAACACCTGCTGTACCAGCTGATCCCGCCATTGATGATTGACTCATAACTGCAATTGAGTCCATGTAGTCTTCAAAAATCTGCTGAATGGCTGGGTCATTCTGTGCAGTTTTGTTTTTTAACTGTTTTCCTGATGCAGCCATACCAAGTCCTTCTGCATCCGTCCATGAAAAACCAGTACCGTCATTATCGTCATACATGTCTTTTAAGTCTTGTGCTGCAACACTAACACCAAGTGTATTTGCAGTCTTCATGTAGTTAGTCATTTCTTCTAACATTTCTAACCTGATAGTCTGACCTGAGTAACTCACGGTGCTATTTCCACTTGCATCTGTAAAAGTATAGGTACTTGGCACAGTATAAGTGTTTTGCGGATCATACGTACATGAACCGTCGTCGTTATCAGCTTCTGCGTTATAATTGTTAGCTAACTCGTCTGTACATCCATCCTTTTTACATGATGAAATTGTAAGTGCAGTGCTCAAAATTGATAAGTATAATATGTTTCTTTTCATTACATTTATTTTCTGATACAAATGTCTATTTAGAATCATTCTAAATCAATACCGCATTTATGGTATTTTGAAAAAACTAATTCGGATGTCAAAGAAGATAATCATAGCAGATAGCGGTTCTACCAAGACTACATGGGTGTTGATAGATAGTGATGGACAAAGAAAAAACTACCATACAATAGGTTTAAATCCATTTTTTGTGGATGAAAATAGAGTAGTGGAGGAGCTTAAACTCGGTTTTGGACAATCAATTATGGATGATATTGATGAGGTGTACTTTTATGGTTCAGGTTGTTCAAGTAAAAAGAACAATGAGATTATACAACGCGGATTGGAACGATTTTATATTGGAGCCACTTTAGAAATTCATCACGATTTGTTGGCGGCAGCAAGGGCGTTGTGTGGAAGAGATGCTGGTATTGCTTGTATACTTGGAACGGGCAGTAATACTTGTTATTATGACGGAAACGATATAGTTAAGAATGTAAGAGCACTTGGGTTTATTTTGGGAGACGAAGGTAGTGCTGGATATATCGGAAAGCGCTTTATTCAAGATTTGCTTAATGAGGAATTACCAGAGGATGTCATAGCCTTATACAAACAAACATATGACTATACACCTAGCGATATTCTCGATCGTGTCTACAAACACGCACTGCCAAATCGATTTTTAGCCCAGTTTGCAGGTCTTGCTGGAAGTAATTTACATATACCGTATTTTGAAGAGCTAGTGCGCTGTAGTTTTGAGGACTTTGCAGATAAACATTTGGAGAAATATGAGCAATCGCATGAGCTGCCGATCAGTTTTGTTGGCTCTGTCGCTTATAATAATAAAGACTTACTAGAGGAAGTGCTGGAAGATCGAGGAATGAGACTAGGAATAGTTATTAAAGAACCTATAGATCGACTTATTGAGTATCATCTTTAGAATGCTTATTGCGCTTCTTTTTCGGGCGAACCAAGAGGATTATCAGTAGTTCAACAATAATCGTAGCCAGAATGATATGTCTAAAGCTTACAATATTTGATTTGAACAAGGTATAGGCTAGCACCATGTTTCCTGCTGTCATCAACATTATTAGCAGATAGTTGATATTAGGAATGTCAATCTTTGGTTGTAAATCTCCAGGTTCATCGGAACCAGAATTGAGGTCAGAATCATTATCGATTAAATCATCTTGATTCGACATACAGATAAGAGTTAAAGAGGCTTATTTCTTTCCTTTCTTCTTAGGAAGCGGGATTCTAATCTTGCCTATTAAAGAGCTTAGTTTTCCAAAACCATCTAATAGCTTTTTAAGTGCATCAAAGTAAAGCGTGATCATCAGCAATACAGTCATAACCCAAATAACAAGCATATTTGCTTTCTCTGTAGCCATGTAAGAGCCAAAAACAGATTTCTGAGGTGCATAAAAATGAGCGCCTAAGAATCCATCCTCATGACGAGGGTCAAAGTATATTGGGTCACTTTTATTAATAATTTCCCCATTCTTAGCTTTCATCTTTGGCATTGCGTTTCTCGCCGTAACAAAGTCACTTAAAGCTTCATTAGTAAATTCTGCTTTTGCCTTATCGTAAGCTGATTTTAAAAGTGATTTCTGAGGGTCATCGTCTTCAAGATTAATACCTTGATTTGCAACTCGTAGAGCTTCAAGTTCATCATTCACAGTTTCAAATGCCGCTTGCTGGTCTGTTTTAACAGCCTCAATATAGATGTTTAACCACTCTTGGATGTCTTCTTGTCCTTCTTCACCTAATGCGCTATAACTTTCGTAGTTTAAGTTTTCGGTACATTTACATGCTATTGGAAAGCCGCTTGCATCTTGCTTGTTAATCTCATTGGTTAAAATGAGGAACTTATCATCTAGTTCTTTTTTAATGTTAGGATAGGTAAATACCATATCGTAAACATCATCCGCAGACATTAGACTAGCATCTTCCTTGTACGCTAGAAGCAGTTCGGCATAATCATTCTGGTATTTAGGTGTGTTCTTAGCAATGTATGAGCTAGCTCCTGAGATGGCCTCTAACCAATAATCTTTTGTGAAAGTGATATTTACTCTGTCCTTTTCAAGCGCGTAGTATTCTTTGTTAAAATCATTGTTCTTAAACTGAGCAACAGCCATGGCCTCATAAGCCCATCGTGATGCCATTACGTTACCAATTAATGGCACTCTTTTCTCACTAGCGAAGGCTGGATGAAGTTTGTCAAATGGTACAATTACACCACTAAATAAAAGCTGTGGAATGATAAGAATCGGAATAAGGATGTAAATCACCTTAGCTGAATTAAATGATGCCGAGATATTTAGTCCTAGCACATTGGCGAAACACGACACCGAGAATAGAATGAGCCAGTAAATCAATGTCATGCCTTCAATCTCAAGTATAAGATTTCCAACCACTACATACAAGAAGGTTTGGATAGCCGAAATAAAGAACATAATAATGATCTTCGACTTCAAATAACTCAATTTACTCAAGTTCAGGAACTGTTCTCGTTTTAATATTTTTTGATCCTTAATAATCTCCTCTGCACTTACTGTTAACCCAATAAATAGTGCCACAACAACAGAGATGAATAAGAAGGCAGGTAAGTTTTCACTATCTCTAAACACGTACGACTTTTCAGCATCCGCATCAAAGTACTTAACAAAGAATGCCAAGATAGCTGCAAGTGCTGGAGCTTCTAATAGGTTAATTAGTACATACTGTGTATTACTAACCTTGCTTAAAAAATCACGTGTTACAAATACAAAGAACTGCTTAAAAATATTCGGAATTTTAAAGCTAGCCTTTGGTGGCTCTGCAGGATCCTTGATTGAATCGTGGTCAACGGCATGCGTCTCCAGGAACTTTTTATACCACTCCTTAGGACTTACTTTACGTTTTGTCGTAAGATTACCGTATTCATCCACAACCTTTGCATCAATAATATCAAAGATTTCCTCAGGGTTAACGTTACCGCTAGTGTCTTCGTTTACGCTTGCATAGTTTGCAAGTTCTTTAAAGTACTGAATTCCGTCTACTGGGTTACCAAAATAAACTGGGTGACCACCTAAATCTAGAATCAATAACTTGTCAAACATTTTAAATATGTCTGACGACGGCTGGTGAATTACAACAAATATTAATTTCCCTTTCAAGGTAAGTTCCTTAAGAAGGTCCATAATATTCTGTGAATCTCTAGAAGATAAACCAGATGTTGGCTCATCTACGAAAAGTACAGCAGGTTCTCTAATTAGCTCGAGACCAATATTTACACGTTTTCTTTGACCACCAGAAATGGTTTTTTGTAGTGGGCTACCAACCTTTAAATCTTTAGTTTCAGACAGACCTAAATCCGCTAATAGTTTAATTACTAGTTTGTGAATCTGCTGATTACTCATATCACCAAAACATAGTTTGGCGTTATAGTAAAGGTTCTGATATACAGTTAATTCCTCAATTAATAAGTCATCCTGAGATACATATCCAATTAGACCTTCCGTTTCATCTCTAGCATTCTTGGAATGAATATCGATACCGTTAACGGTTACAGTTCCAGTAGTTGGTTTATAGTTACCATTCAGTAGATTCAGCAATGTTGATTTACCAGCACCAGATCCCCCCATGATTCCAAGGAGTTTACCAGACTCTTCAACCATGTTGAAATCGTGTAAACCAATGTTACCGCCTTTAAATACGTAGGATAAATCTTTCGCCCTAAATACAATCTTTTCAGTTACTGTATCACTTAAGAAACGGTTTACAATGTCAGATTGGTAAATAGGCTTTACTTTTTGGCTCCGCATTGATGAACCGTGGGTCAGAACGTAGTTTCGCTCATTATCAATATGCTGACCGTTAAGTAGGATGTTCTCCTGCCCAAAGTATCTTAGGAAGTATAGATTAACCGAACTAACGCGTAAAACACGGATTTCAGTGTCAATATCTGCTGAATAGATGTGCTTAACGTTCTGATATTTCTTAGAAAACTCTTCATCCGTGTCATTGTTGATGGAAAGTAGGGTTGCCTTGTCAGGCATTTCATGCATTTTTCCTTCTACAAAGTTTCTGCAATCCTCAAATTCTTCTGAAGAAATGTTAAAGGTCTCTGCAACAGTTGTTGCGAATTCTAATTCCTGTTCAGTTACTTCACCTGTATTGATGAATTCCAGAATTCGGATAAGTACAATGATTTTCTGCTTCTGTGCAAGTTCTTCGTTAATCTGAGTACAGATTCTCAGAACTTTAACCGAGTTCATTGCAGTACGCTTTCGCTTACCTTCTTTCTTTTTAGACTTACCTTGATGTGCCTCTAAATATTCGTCAAATACCTTAATGTATTCATCTACTAATTCTTGGTTAAGCTGGAATTTGAGGAAGTCTAATACGATCTGGCGTCCATCATTAACACCAGCTGAAAGCTCGCCCTGCTCCTCTTCTGGAACGTCATTGTCTTCCACCTTCGCGATAATCGCGAAGAGTTGCATAAGAGCTTTCAGTATTCTTTCACTCATTCTCTAGTAGATGTTTAGAAGTAAGTAAGTGCTTATTGTTTAAAGCCAATAAGCATAGTGGCACACCCAGAATCCTTTTTATCTTGATCTAACTTTACAATAATGCTTAAGTCAATCGTTGATTCTACCTGGAAATCCCAGTATTCGGCATTCGCTTGTTCAGCATTGGTAAACAAAGTATTGCCTTCAATGTCACGTAATTCGAAAATTACATATTTATCTTTTGTGCCTGCTGTAGCCGCTATACGGTAAGTTGAACCACCGTAGAACGTTGCCATGAACTCAGCCTCTTCCTCTGCATCACCAGAAAAGAAAGCAGTGTAAACTTGGCCATCGGAAATAAATAAGCCAGCAGATTCGCCCTTTGGAGCTAAGTACTTACCAGCAACATCATCTAATTCTTCACAAGCTTCTTGGGAGAATCCTAGTGATACGCTACAAACTAAAAATAATAATAATAGATTCTTCATGGCTTACTTAATAATATCGTTTCTAATGTCTTCTACCTTTGTTGTAATCTCGGCTAAGGTTTCATCCGAAATTTTAACATTTGTAATACTCTTAATGATTGTCAATCTTTCGTCAGCTTTTGTCTCTGATCTTCTATAGATATATTCAGACTCAACTTTGTTGAATGAAGATTCAAGATCGATTAATTTCTTAACCAAGCCAGCAATCTGATCATCACTTTTCTCAGAATTAACTTTATTCAACAAGCCTATTAGATTAGTTAATGATGAACGTTGTCCACCAATGCTGTTAAGAACATCTTGGTTTTGTGTGCTCTTTGCTACTTCTACAGCAAAGAATAGTGATTCAATGTATCCGCCAGTCAGCATTAAACCAATTACGTCATATCTTTTTTCTTGCTGAAGATAAGCGTTACCAGCTCTGTAGGCATCACTTACCATTCTTGATAAGGAATCTTCGTTATTCAGATACTCCATGTTATCTGCGAACTTCTCCATCAACTTGTCATCAAATGCTCCAGAAATTTGAAGTTCTTTAGATAAAGTTGTAATTGACGTTAGATAGGACATGGCGTCATTAGTACTTTCATAAATAGTCAAGTATCCTAAATCGGCACCATATACACCTAAATTAAGTGCACGCTTATAACGAGTTCCGTAATTGGCAGCATTTTCATGCGAATTCACCATGGTTTCGTCAAAGCTTGCGTTAGAGCCCTTAATGATTTTAGCCATCTGGGTTGGCGATGGAACACTAAACTTGTATTCCCCTACACGAGCTTCAAGAGTGGTCTTTTTACCAATCTCATCTCGCGTCTTTTTATCGCTCAAATCCTTTTGATCTTTTTTTGATTCGCTTGAAGCTTCATCTGAGCCTCCACCACAGCTAGCAGCCAATACGGCAGTGCCTAGCAAAGCGGTTAGTAATTTGGTTTTTAGTTTCATTACGTCAATTGTCGTTCAACAGTTCTTCCTAAGATGGTGCAAGTAAGGAAAAATTGCACAATTCTCAAAGGGAATTTCACTCTATAATTAATTTAATATGTTGGATTTTTTCATTCCTATCAATAATGCTGCTGTGGAGACCAATGCGATAATTGTACATATGAATGCATTAGAATAATCCATGAATATAAAATTGCCAATTCCAAACAGCACACTATAAATCATTGCTACTGCCGATACCCAGCATAATACTAGATACCATTTTTCTCTGCGATCTTTGGCCTTGTCTTCATCCGGTACGTACGGTCCCCACCATCCTCCGGGTCTCACACGTGCATAGAAATTACTAAGCGTTGCCTCATTTTCGGGCTTTGTTACTAAGGCAGTAATTACCCATGCAATAGTAGTAAATGCTGTGGTAAATAATAATGGACCTTCATTTCTTGTGAACTCTTCTCCTGCAGACTCACCAATGAAATATGCAATAGTGAATCCAACAAAGGGCGCAATGGTTGCCACTAATTCGGTTATTCCGTTTATACGATACCAGTACCAACGCATTATTAGCACAGCTCCTAAACCAGATGCACTGCCTAACATAAATCGTACGGCTGCATCAATTGAATCAATCATACTTGTAGATACTAAACAACACAACATCAGGATAATAGTGATTAACCTGGCAGATTTTAGATAGTGTTTTTCATCTTCACCTTCATTAGGTTTGCGGATAAAACGTTTGTATAAGTCATTCGTTAAATAGGAAGCCCCCCAATTTAATTGTGTTGAAATGGTACTCATATATGCGCCAATAAAAGCGGCTAACACAAATCCCTTCATGCCGTTAGGCAAGAAATCTTTCATAACGTATACATAGCCTTCTCCCGGGCTTTCAAGTCCCGGATATAATACGCATGCCGCCAAACCTACAATTATCCATGGCCAAGGTCTTAGAGCATAATGTGCCAACTGAAAAAACAAACTTGATAGTACAGCGTTTTTTTCATCTTTAGCGCTCATCATACGTTGTGATATATACCCGCCACCTCCTGGTTCATTGCCTGGATACCAAGACGCCCACCATGTAACACCAAGAAAAGCGAACATAGCAATATTGGTATATTGTCTATTACCATCTTCTGCATTCGCTGTGATATCTGGAAGAAAATTTAAGCGCCAAGGTTCGCTCTTTTCAATGAGCCCTTCCATTCCGCCTATTTTATCAGAATTGAGTACAATTATAGCCAGTATCACACTCCCAATCATGGCTATGGTAAATTGAATAAAGTCTGTGATAGCGACACCAAGCAAGCCAGCCACCGAGCTATAAATGGCAACTAATACCATAATACCCATGGTTATCCAAAAGGCTTCAGTAGCATCAAGTCCAAAGAACACAGATAGTATAGCTATCATGGCCGCATTTACCCAGCCTATAACAACACAATTAAGAAAAAGACCTAAATACACCGCCTTAAACCCACGTAAGAATGAGGCTATTTTTCCTCCGTATCTAAGTTCTAGCAATTCTAATTCAGTTAAGACATTGGCTCTTCTCCAGAGATTTGCGAAGAAGAATGTTGTCAAAACGCCGCCCATTAAAAAGCTCCACCAAAGCCAATTGCGAGCAATACCTCCTAAGGATACTTGCTCTGCTACCCACAGTGGTGTATCAGCGGCAAAGGTGGTGGCTACCATAGAAACCCCTGCAACATACCATGGTAAGTTTCTGCCACCCAAGAAAAAGTTGTTCAGCGATTTGCTCGCTGTATTTTTTACTGAGATGCCAATTATCACCGCTATGGCGATGAAGGCAATTACAATTATCCAATCTAGAGTAGATAGACTCATAGGGTAAAAGTAAGTTGGGAATGGCATTATTTTCAGAGTTTGCCTCACTACTTATAAACATTACGTGCTGAATACGTACATTTGAGATATGAAGAAAATTGCGCTTATGACATCCGGTGGAGATGCTCCAGGGATGAATGCATGCATTAGAGCTGTGGTAAGAACAGCAGCCTATAAGGGCATTGAAGTAATTGGCTTTTACAGGGGCTATGAGGGTATGATTGACAATGATTACGTTTCATTGGCAAGCCATGATGTCGCCAATATTTTGCAGCGCGGAGGTACCATTCTTAAGTCGGCTAGAAGCAAGCGATTTATGGATATGGAGTATAGGAAAATAGTGGGTGATAATCTTAGAAATCTTGGAGTAGATGGCCTTATATGTATTGGTGGTGACGGAACATTTAGAGGTGCCAATGCGCTAATCGAAGAACAAGGAATTCCTGTTATTGGAATTCCTGGTACCATTGACAATGATATGTATGGCACAGATTTCACAATAGGTTATGACACGGCCATTAATACGGTGGTTAGTGCTGTTGATAAGATAAGAGATACTGCTGCTTCACATAACCGCTTATTTATTGTTGAAGTTATGGGGAAAGATGCTGGATTTATTGCATTAAGAAGCGGTATTGGAACTGGTGCTGAAGCCATATTGGTGCCAGAAGAACCGACTTTAATTGATAGTTTGATTTCAAAATTGGAATCGGGGAGACGTGCTAACAAGATGAGTGGAATTATAATAGTGGCTGAGGGTGATGATGCTGGCGGCGCACAAGAAGTGGCTCATGCTATTCAAAGCAAATTCGACCACTATGAGATTCGTGTATCAATTCTAGGTCATATGCAGAGAGGGGGAAGCCCATCAGCCATGGATAGAGTTATTGCAAGTACAATGGGGAATGCTGCGGTTGACGCGTTAGTAGACGGAAAGTCCAATTTAATGGTGGGTATTGTAAATAGTAAAATAAAGTACACAGACTTCTCAAATGCCGTGAAACACCATAAATCTGTATCAAAGGATTTGTTGAATCTCGCTAAAATATTGGCTATATAGAATATGAGTAGACAAACGCTTTTTGTGGATGTAATTGTGCCTGTACCTATGCGGCAAACCTTTACATATCGAGTTCCACTTGATATGAACGATAAGGTTGCACCTGGGAAACGCGTGGTAGTTGCATTCGGTAAAAAGCGAAACTATACAGGTTTGATTCGCAGGGTTCACGAAAATCCACCAGAAGTATACAAGGCCAAATACATTGATGCTGTACTTGATGAAAGTCCGATAGTATATGACTGGCAATTTGCTTTCTGGGAGTGGATGGCACATTATTATATGTGCGGAATTGGTGAGGTAATGAATGCGGCTATTCCGTCTGGCCTAAAGTTGAATTCGGAGCAATATTTAGTAAGACATCCCGACAGTGAGGTAAATTATGACGAACTGAACGATAAAGAGTATCTGATAGCAGAGGCAATAGAAATTCAGCAACGAATTAAGCTGGATGATGTTCAGGCCATATTAGGCATCAAAACCATTCAACCAATTGTTAAGTCATTAATTGATAAGCGAGTGGTTGTGATGGAAGACGAGTTAAGAGCTCGATACAAACCTAAGTTTGAGACGTTTGTACATCTGAATTCACGATACGAAAATGAAGCAGATTTAAATGATTTACTCGATCAATTGCAATCCAATAACCGATCCGTCAAACAATTAGAAGTCTTATTGGCTTTCTTACACTTTAAAGAGCAGGTAGCGCCACAAAGAGTGGTTAAGAGGGAGTTGCTGGAGTTTTCTGGAGGAAGTTCAAGCTCGCTCAATACACTCATAAAAAAAGATGTCCTGGTTCTAGAAGAGGATGTAGTAAATCGTATACAGGATATGGATAATGAGCTGAATATGATTAAGGCATTATCTGAAGCACAGGAGAAAGCAAAAAATGAAATTAAGGAGGGCTTTGATGATAATAAACCAGTCCTTCTACATGGCGTAACATCTAGCGGTAAAACTGAAATTTATGTAAGTCTGATTCAGGAAGTCATTGATAAAGGGGAACAAGTGCTGTTCATGATTCCTGAGATTGCTTTGACCACACAGTTAATCCGCAGATTACAGAATTATTTTGGCGATAGAATTGGCATATTTCACTCTAAATTTGGGCAAAATGAGCGCGTTGAGGTGTGGCAGCGCAGTATGAGTGAAGGCGATGATAGATTTGATATTCTCGTAGGGGCGCGATCTTCCTTGTTTTTGCCCTTCAGAAATCTCGGCTTAATCATTATTGATGAGGAGCACGAAAACACCTTCAAACAATACGACCCTGCTCCGCGATATCACGCTAGAGACGCTGCCATGGTATTGGCTCATGAACATCAAGCAAATGTGTTGATGGGTACCGCAACGCCCAGTATTGAGAGCTATTGGTTAGCGGAAGAAGGCAAGTATCATTTGGTTGAAATAAACAAGCGATATGGGGATGTTAAGATGCCTGAGATTCTGTGTGCGGATCTAAAGAAGGAGCAACGGGAGAAAACCATGCACTCGCATTTTTCGTCCTTTCTAGTTAAGCAAATTGAAGAAGCCATTGAAGCCAAGGAACAGATTATTCTATTCCAAAACAGGCGTGGATATACACCAATGTGGGTATGTAATGAATGTGGTTGGGTTCCCCAGTGCGTGCGTTGTGACGTGTCTCTTACCTATCATAAACAAGCACATCTTCTTAACTGTCACTACTGTGGTTATGCCATTCATCCTCCCAGAAAATGTGATGGTTGTGGAAGCACAGAGCTTGAGATGAAAGGTTTCGGTACAGAGAAAATTGAAGATGAAATCAAAGTAATTTTCCCCAACATATCAGTATCTAGGTTGGATTTGGACACCACGCGCAGTAAGCACAGCTATCAGCGAATAATTGAGAGTTTTTCTAATCGTGAAATTGACGTGCTAATCGGTACCCAAATGGTGTCCAAGGGTCTTGATTTTGACAATGTATCCTTGGTGGGGGTGCTTAGTGCAGATCAAATGTTGAATTACCCTGATTTCAGGAGTTTCGAACGTGCGTATCAGTTAATGAGTCAGGTGGCGGGTAGAGCAGGGCGGAATAAGAAGCGGGGAAAGGTGATTATTCAAACCTATCAACCAGACCACTGGATAATTCAGCAAGTTATAGATAGTAACTATAAGAAAATGTATCAGCAAGAGCTGTTTGAGCGGAAAAACTTTTCGTATCCACCATTCTTCAGAATGATACAGTTTACTGTGAAGCACAGAGATAAAGAAATGGCACGTAGAAATGCAGAGTTGCTCGCTTCTAAATTAACAGAGGTCTTTAAAAACCGAATTTTAGGGCCACAAGACCCTATGGTGGCAAGAGTCAATAATCTCTATATCAAACAAATCATTCTCAAATTAGAACGTGAATTATCCAATAAAAAAGTCCGCAACATAATATGGGACATTCTTAAGGACTTAGAAAGCGATAAAGACTTTAAGTCGTCTAGAATAATGATTGATGTTGACCCTACTTAGGCAAAGCGAATAAGTTGTGCTGGGTCAGGACAATTGACTCTATAAAAATCCAGGTTTTTTTCATGTGCTACCCCGGGATAATCTCCTCGTTTACCTTGCATATCACGAATGACTTGAAAGTGTAAATGTGGCGTCCAACCACCATTAACCGAATTGTTGCCAATCCAGCAAAATCGTTCACCTGCAGATATTTCTTGCCCAAGCTTAATTGAATGCAGAGATTCAAGACTAAGGTGTCCATATAGCGTGTAAAACGTAGTGTGATTAATGTCGTGTTGAAGAATTATGGTGGGACCGTAATCTCCTCTCAAGTGGTTGTTATTGTAACTATGGATAACACCTTTTAAAGGAGCGTGAATAGGTGTTTCAGCTTTGTACCACACATCTATGCCTAAGTGAATATTTCTGAATGTTTCATCTTTAAAATTATCACTTATTTCATAGAGACGTCTTTTTTCCAGATAGCCCCCAATACCCATTTTTTTAAAGTTATCAGTTGCTTGAAGCACGTAATGCTCTGGGTGAGCTGGATCCAATGATTTATTGCTTGATGATAAGTCTAAACCTACAATTTCAGCATTAGTCTTAAACATTGGAGAAACCTCCAAAGATTCTATATTTAGTTTTGTTAATACTTCCATGTATAGCGTCTTTTCTTTTGCTTTATTATTTTCTTACCATCGTGATATCTTATGTATTTCTCACGTTTACAATCACATTTGCTCACAAATTCCCATACTTTGTCACCATTTGAGTTGTACTCCACAAACTTATAAATAAGCTCGTCACAAGGTCTTCCATAACTGCTATGAAGTTCTACTCGAAACATTTCTGTCAATAAGGTGCCACTTGTGTCATAAGTAAATCTTTCAATGGACTTTTTCCAATAGTACTCGTACAGTTTTGGGTCTTTTGATATCTTTGATGTAACAATTATATGCACTTTTAGTTCGCCATTTGGATGTAATTCAGTGTTCTCACTAACAATTGTTTTATGCTGGCAATAGGCAGTTGACCCAAAAAGCATTATCACAATTAGTGGTATTTTATATACTGGCATCTAACTTAAATGTACGTTTTTTGGATAAGATTAAATACATATGGCCTCAGGTTTTAAACGAATTGGAGTTTCAAACTTCCACCAGCTCTGGTAAAGGAGGGCAGCATGTGAATAAAGTTGAGACTAGAGTTACCGTTATTTTCAATATTGAAGCGTCTGGCGCGATTGATGAACACCTTAAGGGCATAATTTTGGGCAACCTGCGTCATAGGGTGTCTAGTGGTAAACTGATATTATCGGATCAATCAAGCCGTTCTCAACACACAAATAAGGAACGTGTTGTTCGTCGTTTGTATGAGCTCTTAGTTGAAGCTAGTAAGGTGCCGAAGAAAAGAAAACCAACCAGGGTTCCGAAGAGTGTAAAGGAAAAACGTCTAAAAGCAAAAAAGGCTCAAGGCGAGAAAAAGAGTAATCGCAACTTTAGGATGGATTGATCAGCAATTTGCCAACAATGTTTTTTGTTGCGTCATCTGAACTGAGTTGCATCACGTACAAACCACTTAAATTTTGCAATATATCTAGCGGAATTGCATTGCTGTTCCATTCAGAAGTGTGGACCAAGCTTCCTGATATGTCATATATCTTTAATGTAAATCCTTCCTGATTTGGGTTGTCAAAATACAGAACTGATTGTTCGTTGGCAGGATGGGGCAAAATAGAATACCCGCTTTCATTCGTTTGAATGTAATGAATGGTGACTGTAAACGAGTAGCCCTGAGTGCCTAACTTCAGTTTGTAGGTATTGTATGCGTTGGTAACTGGTGCATTGTCCACAAAACTGTAGGGTTGAGCAAAATCTGGATTTCCGCATATTCCTGCTATGTCACCTATCTCTGAGAAGTTTAGGCTGTCGCTTGCTCTGTAAATTTGAATGCCATCACATTGACTACCACTTTCAATTTCCCAACTCAAATGTACCTCATCGTTTATTCTATTTATGTTGAAATAGTTTAGAATAGGATGTTGTGCCGCACTGTTTAGTGCCCATGCTAGAAAAAGTAGTACACATGCAAAACGTAGCATATGGATTTAAACGGTAAAATCTTGGAATTGTTATGTTACCAGAAAGTCTTAAATAGAACTATGAAAAACTACTTATTACTTATCACTCTTTTAGTATCCTTTTGGACCCATGCGCAAGAGAATTTAACTGTGACAATTTATTGCAAAAACATGTCTGGATCACCATATCCAGGGGTTGAGGTGAAAGTTACCGATAGAGTTTCTGGAGAGACTTTAACGGGCACCACCAATGGAGAGGGCGGCGCAGAATTTTCATTAAAACCAGCTACCGATTATAAAATTGTTCTATCCAACTCTGAGATTGAAAAGCAATTGGTTACTCCTAACGTACCAGGAGTAAACATGAATAAGAACTTTCGATATACCGCAGGTGAAGAAGACTGGGGTAAAAAATATCCACTTAGTGACGCGCAGATAAAATCGCTTAACAAGCAATTGGCGGCAATGGGAGATACAGTGGATTTAATTGAATTCAGACGAAAATACAATGATGAATTGTTCGCTGAGTTTAAGCTCGATTTAATTGGTCTTGACGGAAAGGGCCTTCCAAATGAAATCGTTTATTTTGATGCACAAGGACGGAGTAAAGTATTCGTAGGTAAAACAAGTTCAACAGGAAAATTGAAGGCATATCTTCCAAAAGGAGACGATTACCGCATCAATTTTTACTATGATAAACATGTCGATAGAATTAAGCTTGAGGCAAGCCAGGGCTTTATTGAAAACACTATGCGCCTGCAATATGAAGGCACTAAGAATATTGAAAAAAGACGGGCTGAAGAAGCAAAGCGGCTGGCAGAAGAGGCAAAACGTTTAGAAAAGGAAAGAAAAGAATTCGAAAAGTATTGCAAGAAGATGCGCATGTCCGCACTAGAGGCGAGAAAGGCGGAGATCGAAGAATACAAGTCTGGTGAACGTTCATTTGCAGACAAAGTAATCCTTAAAGTATTCGAGCGCAATAAGCATTGGAAAAATAAATTAGTAGTTACAGATGTTACAGGGAGTATGAATCCATATACAGCGCAATTATCAACCTGGTTTGGCATGAATTATATGCATGAACAAGATGCACGTTTTGTATTCTTTAATGACGGTAATGATATGGATGATTACAAAAAGGATGAGCTTATTGGTAATATTGGAGGCATCTATTATTCTAAGGGTCAAACTCTGGATACTTTGGTCAATGATTTGGTAAGAGCTGCAGAGGCAGGATCAGGAGGAGATGTGGATGAAAACAATATGGAAGCCCTTATAAAAGCTGTAAAATATGATAACGACTTCAAGGAGTTAATAATGATTGCTGATAATCATGCACCTATCAAGGATATTGCACTGTTGCCAGATTTTAAGACACCTGTAAGGATAATTTTGTGTGGTGTACGTGATGATATTCATCCTGACTACCTGAAGTTGGCGTATGAAACTAAAGGTTCGGTTCACACAATTGAGGAGGATATATTAGATCTGCATAAGCATGTAAATGGAGATACCATTGAACTAAATGGGGTGCATTATAAATACCTTAATGGTCGTTTTATAAAGCTCACGGACTTATAATTTTCTCACATCATACAGGTCGGTGCGCCTATCTTTAAGGTTTCTAACACTTCCATATTCGTTGAGATCACGGAGTAAATCAATGTCTACATCTGCGATAAGTATCATCTCGGTATTTGGTGTCGCTTCAGCCTTTACTCCATTTGTGGGGAAAGCGAAATCACACGGTGTAAATACCATAGATTGTGCAAATTGAATGTCCATGTTATGAACGTTAGGAAGGTTTCCGACACTACCAGCAATCGCAACATAACATTCGTTTTCTATCGCTCGGGCCTGCGCACAATGACGAACTCTCGAATAACCATTCTGCGTGTCAGTTAAGAATGGTACAAACAATATATCCATTCCCTCAGCGGCCAACATCCTGCTTAGCTCCGGGAATTCTGAGTCATAACAAATCAAAATGCCAATCTTTCCGCAATCTGTATCAAAAGTCTTTAACGAATGACCACCCTGCATACCCCAAACCTTCGATTCGTCTGGTGTTACATGGATTTTTTCGTAACGTTCAACGGTGCCATCTCTTCGACATAAATATCCAACATTAAACAGCTTATTGTCTACTAATTCGGGCATACTGCCAGTAATGATGTTAATGTTGTATGAAATGGCTAAACCACTAAACCTATTGACAATCTCCTCGGTATGCTTTGCTAATTCACGTATAGCTTCTGGTTCGCTCAAATGATTGTCTTTTGCCATCAACGGCGCATTGAAGAACTCAGGGAATAAAGCAAAGTCAGAACGGTATCCAGATACTGCATCTACAAAGTATTCAGCTTGCTGCATTAAACTATCCACGCTGTCATATCGTCTCATTTGCCATTGAATCAAACCTAAGCGCACCACCGTTTTATTTGTTTTAGCCTGCGTGCTTGGTACCTCATAGTATATGTTGTCCCACATAAGCAGTACGGCGAATTCATTTGACGCATCATCACCTTCTAAGTACCGTCTTAAAATTCTGGTGGGATGAAAGTCGTTTGAAATTTGGAAGTTAAGGACTGGATCATTTATTTCTCGTTCTTTTACCTTTTCAATATACTCCTTGGGCGTTAGTTTATCGGCATATTCATGATAATTAGGTATTCTTCCACCAAACGCAATGCCTTTTAAATTGAGTTTTTCGCACAATTCCTTTCTATAGTCATATAGTCGACGAGCCAATCTTAATCCACGATAGTCCGGACGAATAAAAACGTCAATCCCGTATAAAACATCTCCTTTATCAGTATGAGTGCTAAAGGTGTAATTGCCTGTAATATCTTTATATGTATGGTTAACCGTGTATTTATCCCAATCAACAATAATAGATAGCGCACAACCGACCAATTCATTATTAATTTTTAGCACTACCTGACCTTCAGGAAACTTATCGAGTAAGTTGGCTATTTGGTCTTCCTTCCAATAGGAGTCTGGCATGGTTTGATATGATTGAACCATGGCCTTCTTTAGCGCTTCATAATCCTCAATCTGCAGGAAAGTCAACTCAATATTATCAATATCTTCTAAGTTCATCTCTTAATTTAAATATCACATCTAACATAGATAATATAAAGATACAAGGGTAATTATAATGAGGCTTTTTAGACCCATGGTTTACTTGAGACACGTAATTAATCGTCTCCAACTTATAATAAGGTAGCCACATAATAAGCCGAGAGACCTATCATTAGAAATAGTCCCAACCAAGCCAAATAACGGACATTTGGGTGTGGTCTAAATTGCTCATCTAATACCGAGTAGATTACTTTGTAATTGAGGAAGGCAATTATTGGAGCTGCTACGAAAGACAGAATTGTAATAAACTGAACTAGTTGCCCCATGTCTTTCATAAAAAACTTTAAAATTACTACGGCACCAATTGCTGTTAAAACTAACCACAGCAAGCTACCAGACGAGGATATGTTTTCCTCTTCAGAATCAGATTTAAGCGCCTCTATACTTGGCTCCATTACACGCCCAAAGGCATCCAAACAACTAAGTGTAGTCGAAAACATGGTGGTAAAAGCTGCAATGGCGATTACGTAATATGACCAATCTCCAAGACTCTCAGTGTAGATTGAAATTAATTGACCAGCAAATGCTCCTGCACCGCTTTCAAGCTCAATTCCGGAGCCATACAGCATCATTGCTCCCAAACCAACAAATAATACGGCGAGTAACATGGTTCCCCAATAACCAACCGAGAAATCGAACTTTCCTTCTTGAAGAACTTGTTTTCCATGTTTGCCTTTATTTTTTGCAACCGTCCATATCGAGTGCCAAACGGAAATATCGAGCGGGGCAGGCATCCAACCAACAAATGATATCAGAAATACCATTGCGCCATCCGAGAAATCAAAGTTGAGTTGAGTCCCGTTTTTAGGAACATCAGCATTAAAAGACATTACAAATGCTGCAACGGTGCAGATGGCCAGCGTAAGCATTATCCACTTCATTAGAGTGTCTAAAAATGAATAACTCCCAAGTTTAATCATGGCTATGCAAACAACAAATATTACGCTAGCTACCATCCAAATGTTTTGCGGATCTGTACTTAAACCGAAGAGTTGAACGCCCAGGCCTGCCGTCACAACGCAGACAGCCGCCTCAATAATGAACATAGTTAATAATGTGGCATTAATGAATACTATTACCGCCCAAGGACCCAGTTTTTTGTATCCATGTAGCATGGATTTTCCGGTTGCGTTGGCATATCGTGGTCCGAATTCGAAAAACGGAAATTTAATTACGTTAGCAAGTACCACGAAAAGAATCATGAGCCAACCGTAAATAGCACCAGCTTTAGTGCTCTGAACTATGTGAGAAACGCCCACGGCAGCGCCTGCATACAACAATCCTGGACCAAGTCTTTTTATAAGGCTCATGTCACTAAACTAAGAAGATATCTTAAGAATTTTAGGATTCGTTAGTGAATTACTTAGTTTTCAGTAAGAGAATTGGTATTTTTGCGCACAAATTTGAGAGAAGGGGTGAAAATTCAAGAGCTGTATCCGTACCAAAAAACGGCCGTTGATAACATAATCAACGAGCTGAATAGATATGATAAAAATGTTAATGTGTTGTTTCAGTTGCCTACTGGTGGCGGAAAAACTGTGATTTTTTCACAAATCGCTAAACATTTTGTTGACGAGAAACAGAAAAAGGTCTTGATTTTAACTCATAGAATTGAATTGTGCAGACAGACCTCTAGTGTTTTAGACTCTGTTGGAGTTAAAAACAAAGTAATTTCTGCAGAAGTAAGGTACTTGGACGATCAAGAGGAATACATGTGTTTTACGGCGATGGTAGAGACACTCAATAATCGCTTAGCAGAAGATCCATATTTTATTGATGATATAGGCTTGGTGATTGTGGATGAAGCGCATTACAATTCATTCAGAAAAATATTCCAGTATTTTGATGATGTGAACATTCTAGGTGTTACAGCTACACCTCTTAGCTCGAACAGAAACTTGCCTTTAAAAGATAACTACGATCATTTAGTAGTAGGTGAAAGTATAAGTTCCTTAATTGAAAAAGGCTACTTGTCCAGATCGTCTACATATACATATAACGTCAACCTTAAGGGACTGAAAATTGGTGTTCATGGCGACTATACAGTGAGTTCTATTGAGCAAGTTTATAGCAGTGGGGTGGTGCAGCAGCGCTTATTATCAGCATATCAAGAGGTAGCAGAAGGGAAGAAGACCCTGATTTTTAACGCTGGAATTTTGTCGAGTAGGGGAGTTGAGCAGGTTTTTAATAAGGCTGGATATGACGTTAAACATCTTGATAGTACGTTTAGCAAAGAAGAAAGAAAAGCTACTTTAAAATGGTTTAAAGAAACGGATGGTGCTATTCTTTCATCTGTTGGAATATTGACTACCGGGTTTGATGAGCCTAGTGTAGAGACTATTCTTTTAAACAGAGCGACTAGATCACTAACGCTTTATCACCAGATGATTGGTAGAGGAAGTAGGATTTGGAAAGACAGAAATACCTTTGATATAATAGACTTGGGTAATAATGCTCAAAGGCTTGGGTATTGGGACGACGAAATAAACTGGCATGAAGTATTCTTAGATCCAGATAAGTTTCTTGATAAGCAATTGCAGATTGAGAAAGGCATTATGGAGTTGGATTATCAATATGAAATGCCACCTGAGATTAAAGAGAAGTTCCCTTATTCGCCTGAGGAAGATTTTGACATTAAACAGATGTTCAAAAAGTACTTGGAGAATGGCCTAAGAACTAAAGATGTTATTGAAAAATCCATTGAGGATCATGTGTCACTTTTGAAGAATAATACGTCCAGTGGGGCACTTGATGATGCTCTCTATTTAGCTAGATTGTTAGAAGGAGAGATAGAACACCGCATGCATCAGTATAAAAAATGTGTTAACGGAACAGATAACTACGCGCAATGGTTAGTTGAGAATTACGTTAGAAAACTAAATAGCAAGGTGCGTGCAGAATTTAATTAATGCGTAAATTAAGTTTCATATTGCTAAGTATGGTAATCTTTTGTGGATGTACAGAAGAGGAAACTAGACAAGATAAAATTGCCCATAACACCACATCATCAAAAAAAGTTCAGACTTCTATCGAGATGCCTGTTCCAGAGCATTCAAGTTCATCGCTTTTAAATGAAGAGTTTTGTGATTGTGTGGAGAATAGTAATCCAAGTGAGTGCTATACGGAGTACAAATCAAAAGGCTATGATGCTTTAAGCCTTGCTGAAAACGAGTGTTATATTGAAGCAAAACTTTCTAAGCACGCAGATGAATTATGTAATTGCATAAATTCGATTAAGCAGGTATCATTGCGTTGTGATGAAGTGCAAAAAGAGATTGATAAACATTGTGATAAAATTGAGCAACAGGCCTTACAAGCGTATTTTGATCGCCTAAATTGTATCGAGTAAAAAAGTTCGGCATGCAGTTTGTTTTTTATACTGCATGATGAAGACTAAGACCATAAATGCTCGAGAAGAATTGCAAGAAATAATTCACTCCTCAACTATTAATTCTTCTATATTATTTGTAGCTAAAAACAGAAACGGGGAGCCGCAGTATATTCCTTTGGATGGTATTGGATATTGTTTAGAGAACTTAAAGATGTCTCAGCAAATTAAGTTTATTAATCATTGTAAGAAACTTAAGACAAGTCCGGATGAGTTGCTGAATTTTCTGAGAAAAATTGCCTCACTTGTTGCGGCGAGAAAACTATGAAACAGCTGCAGGTTTTCCTGGGTGATAGATACGCTTGACAACTTCATTGTTGAGGTCAAGATATTTTTCCATTTCACTCCACGTAAACCTCAGAATCGAACTTGGTTCATGGAATTTGGCGAAATGAGGGAAACCAAAATCATAATAAACTACAATACCATTGCTTGTAATACTAAAGTCTTCTAGGTTTTTTTCCTCCACTTTATTGCCTTCATAAAAACTCAGAATATCCTTATCTTCTTCGGTCACGTTTTTCTTAGCTTCCGCAATATTGTCTTTCATTTTTTCATTGCAAGCATCCAAGAAGTGTGATAGCTTGTTCATATCCAGCATATCAACCAAGTGTATTCTGCTCGCATTATGCAAATCAATTGTGCGATTGACGTAGTCATAACTTAGGTGGGCTCCTAAATAAACCAAATCAAAACTCACATCAAATACACCATCTTGATTGTAGTTAATGATGTATTCCATTTCAACTAAGCCACTCTGCATTTCCTCAAACTCAGCTCTTATATCGGAAATGTCTGCACCCGTTACGCTAAAGAAGCTTACATTTTCATAAAGGACACTATCTAAAGATCTATTGTTATTGCCGGCGCTAAGCGTAAGGAACTTTAGTTTTGCATCAACATATTCTCCATCCAATTCAATAGTTGAATCACTAACAACTAGTTTATCGATTTTTTCAGTGCTGTCGGATGCGCTATCCGTTGTGTCATCGCTCTTGCTTGCACACGAACTCATTGCGCCAACTGCAATCGCGTATATCAATAATTTTTTGATCATCATGAAGTAAAGGTATGTATTCTAATAATGCCTTATTGAATGATGCATTGGAATTCTTCAACACTTCCGTTATGAGAAATTCTAAGAAGATACATTCCCTTCGGAAGAAGACTTACATCTAGCTTGGTTATGCCTGCGTTATTGTTTTGACTCAGAACAATTTTACCGCTTAGGTCTAAGACGCTTAATTCATAAGCACCTGCCAAATTTGTTGTGATATTCAGCTGGTTGTTCGCAGGATTAGGGTAGATAGAAAAATCTGACAAACTGGAAGCAACATCACTAAAAGTATCCACCAATGTGCAGGCCGTGGTATCAGTGCAACTTCCTTGAGTTATTATTACAGCATATTCGCCAAAACTAGTCGCCATGTATGTATCACTTGTAGCGCCTGGTATATTGAATCCACTGTTACATTCAAACCACTGATAAGTATCTGCACCGCTTTCATTAGAAATTAAAGTATTGATATTTTGCGTTACTGTTAAATCGATTGGGGTTGCCACCGTTAGTGCAGTGATAATTATACTATCGCATCCAGCAATCGACTGCAGTGTGTCTGTGTAATTACCGCTACTAGTATACGTTGAGGTGCCAATGGTGTAACTTTGGCCGCCGCAGATGTCTACAGCTTCATTATATGTGCCGTTTAGACAAGAGATGGCAATACATGTTGAAGTATCGGTGCAGTTTGCGTCACTTACTTCAACTGCATATGATCCTGCAGGCGCATTGCTAAGTGTAGCATTAGTTTCACCTGTTAAAGCATTGAAGCCATTATTACAATCCAACCACTGATAACTCACGCCAGTTGCTAAAGCGGTTGCATCATACGTTGTGCTGCTAGTGCTTACATCTACTGGGCTGTAAATTGAAATAGTGGTAGTAAGAACACTATCACATCCGTTTGCTGCTACTAAAACATCCGTATAAACACCTGCGCTTGTGTAGGTATTAGTTCCTATTGTTAAACTTGTACCTGGGCATAAATCAACAGATTGGCTATGCGAAATAGGGTTTAAACATACATCATTCGTATAAAAATATGCAGCACCAGCATCCGTAATACTGTCCAAACTTGCGCTGTCTAGATCTTGTTGAAATGCACCAACAACCCACGTGTCTCCAGATAAGCCTACTGCAATACCAAATTCGTCATATTCTCTTCGGTCTGATGGTGTGACTTTTTGAAACTCTGTCCAAGTGCCACCTGAATAATGGAATATATATGCAGAACCAGCATCCTCAAGATAGTTGGCATCATTCTCATCATGGTTATCGCTATGGCAACCAAAGACAACATAATCACCATCTAATTCTATATCATAGGCAAAATGATCACCTGAATGTCTATCATTCGGTACCAGTTTTTGAACTTGAAGCCATGCACCAGCTCCATTTCTTTCAAACACGTATGCAGAACCTGGGTTAGTCAGTGAACCACTCACACCATCGGCTAGTTCGTCTTCACTATAAGCACCAATAATTGCTCTATTAGTGTCAATGGAAACCGAACATCCAAATCGATCCCAAGCTTCTCTATCCTGATTTTGTATTATTGCAACCTCAGTCCACACACCACCAGATTTTTCGAATATATATGCCGCACCTGAAGACCATAGTGCACCCGTTCCATTCCCTGAGTTGTCATAGTCGTGATGAAATGCTCCAACTACTATATAATCTCCTGAAATATCTACAGCATCTCCAAATTGATCAGCCACGTCCTCCCCAGAGTAGCCATTAGGATAATTAATATCGGGAGCTCTATCTGATGCTACAATTTTTTGAGTCTCATTCCACACGCCTGCACCATCTCTTTCAAATATGTATACCGAACCTGTATGGTACATATAGTTATTTCCGTTTATATCATGATTTTCCTGATGCGCACCTACCACTATCGTATTGCTATCAATCGAAATAGACCAACCGAATTCGTCGTCTGTTCCTCTATCTGACGCCACAATTTTTTGAACTTCCACCCAATTTCCAGAACCATCTTGTTCGTATATATAAGCCGCCCCAGCGTTATCTATGTAATTCGCGTCATTTTCATCATAATCATTCTGTGGAGATCCAACCACAGCGTACGTTCCAGAAATAGCTACAGATGTTGCAAATCTGTCATAATCATTCTGGTCGGATGCAAATATTTTTTGGACTTCTTGCCATTCGCCAACACTCACTTCTTCGTAGATGTAAGCGGATCCCATGTTAGGGTTAGAAGCCCCAAAATCATCCGCATATGCTCCAACTATGGCAAAGTGTCCATCCATTTGAACATCAAATCCAAAGCGATCTGTATCTGCTCTGTCTGATGCACTCACTTTATCTGTTGGAACAAAGGCCTGAGAGAAAGAAAAATTCGAAATAATTAAGCTGGCAAGTAAAAAAATAAATCTCATGATTAGTGTCTTAGTACAATTTTGGCGGTTTCGCCTTTATCCGTTTTAACTAGATAAATACCGTTTTCTAATGTTTCTAGATTGATGTTCTGCGTTTTAGTTTTCGAAAGTACAAAGCGTCCCGATAAGTCATACACTTGCACATTTACTATTTTGTTAAAGAATATTTGATCACTTGTTGGGTTAGGATAAACGCTTAGCGGTGTGCTTATTATGTCATCCACCCCAGTATAATCATTATTCTCTAATGGTGTAGGCTCTTGGAAGATGGTGAATGTGCCACTTCCGTTTGGATACCTTCCATAAGATTGGTCTGTTGGTGTTGTTGTATAGGCGATGGAGTCAATTGTTCTACCGAGAGGATCAAGAAGTTTTACAGTATCTGTTTGGTTTTGGAGTCTATAACTAGCATGATTACTTCCTTGGTAAGTTTCGCCATCATGCCAAAACAGACTGTAGCCATTGCTCGCAATTACTGTGTTTTCTTCTATATCCCATTCTAGCCCGTTTTTATAAATTTTACATGAACTAAGATTAACGGGGTAGGGGTTTGGGTTGAAGAGCTCCAGCCAATCGTCGTATTCATTAAAATTATCTGGTAAGAACATGCTATTAGAAAGCATTACCTCATTTATTACGACAGGCTGGAATGAACTAGATGGTTGGAATACTGCAGTAAAACTGCTGTCTCCGTTGGGGTTCCAGTATATGGTGTCATTTGTGTTTCCTGTACCTTGCCATTCGACAAACTCATAACCAGGAAGTGGAACAGCCACTAATGGCACTTCTACTGTGTTCATATAGTTTCCGGTCCACGGATAGACGCCTGCGCTAACACCTGGTAATTTATCATTAATCAAAATAGAATGCACTTGCACGCGTCCCATTGTTACATCATTTACGTCAACTGTAATTCGACTTGAGTCCGGCAATGACCATTTTAGCATCATATGCTCACGTACTTTCCTTGGTCTGTTATCTGCAAAGCGATTGAAATAGTAGAAAAGCGTATCCCATTGAGTTAAAGAAGGAATTTCTAAATCTCTATCGGCGAGATTATTGGCTAAAGAAGGATAGCGCCAACGTTCTACATTTTCCATCATTTCAGGCGTTAAATCACTGTAAAATGTACTCATATGATCGTTTACAACACTTTCTTTAAACCACGTGTTCATTAAATCACACATGCGATTAATAAATTTATTTCTGAATGTCTCACTGTCTAACAATCCTCGAAAGAAGCGTGTATAGGATGTATACAAACCAGTTTCTATTGTAGCAGCTTCTAAGGTATTAATGGTGTAATACGCATTACTACACGAGCCGCCAAACGCTCCGTCCATATCGTACATCATCCATCTAAATTTCCCATCTTGACCTGGGCCAGCGCCTGGAACAAGTGCGCCTGATTTTCTCCAGATTACAACGTTAGAGTAAACCCAATCCTCATTGCTCAGAAAGATCTCCGAGCACATATAATCAATGTAGTTATCGATATCAATTCTATCGGCCACAAAGCTGTAGTTAGCGGGAATAGATAGATCGTTATTTACAATGAAGTTTTCAAGGTTTTCCATCATAATACTATCACTTGGATTACCATTTCCTTGAATATCGTACTCTTGGTCCAGAACAGTTAGGTCATTATCATCAATACCATAGGCGTTTTGGAAAAAATACTCATCTGCTCGCTCCTTTAAGCTATGTATGCCCCAATACTCACCGTTTACAAACATGATTACCTGACGATAATGCTGCTGATCAACGTTTGTTCCTTCTGTAATTCTGTTGGCTAGGTCGTCGCGGGGTAAACAATCTGGTCGGTGGCCACCTGCGCGAATCAAAAGTCGCTTATGTGCTGTTTGCTCAGTTCCTTCAAAAAGCTCAACATCAAAAGCGGTGTTGTTACCGTATTCGCCATATAATCTCAAATTCTTTTTTGCTGAGTGACGACTACCGCCACCATGTGTTCTAATACGTATGTCTTGATCGATAAGTGAAATTGAGTTTTGATCAATGAGTTCTATGTGAGCAACACGTTCCCAATCGTCCCCCTTTTGCGTATAATTTCCAAAAGGATGGTTTCCATAAACATAGATACCTGAATCCCCTGAAAACATGGACATACTATCTATGTTAAGGGAAAGAATTGGCAATGAATAGCGTGTAGCACCTGCTGCATCTATCAGAAAAGATCCAGTTCTTGTTTTACTTTCCTGAAAACCTGTCTTAAATGCTTTTGCGCGAATTACATTTATTTTAAAAACCTCACTAAATGGAGTTAACCACCCTCGGTTATTGGCACGACTTGCCGTGTAATCACCCAAGGGGTATACAAAGGAAGGGTTTGTGGGGATTTCAGAATAGCTGTTAGCCTCTCCAATTCTACTTTGAAGTGTAATAGGGCCTGTGTATAGATTGTCAGACGTAGTGGGCTCACTGCCATTAGTGGTATAATAAATCTGTACTCCTGGCTCAACATGACTTATGATTAACTGCACTGGATTAAGATAGAACCCAGAACTTAAATTATAATCTGGTCTGTCTAATTGCTGCGCGTTAATTAAGCAAGCATTAAGCATGATTAATAGTGCAAGAATTCTTTTCATCTTATTGAATGATAATTTTTTTTGAGTGTAATCCGTCTGATCCTTTCGCGACCAGAACATAGGTGCCCGGATGCAAATCAGCAGTATTTATTGATAGATGTAATGAATTGATCGGATAAACCTTAATCAGTTTTCCATTAATAGAGTACAGTTCAAGCTGGTCAATTGGTGCTCTTAAGTTTACTTTAATCACACCATTTGTAGATGGGGTAGGATAAACATTAAAGCCAGAGTTTAAAGTGTTTTGGGTCGACAGAATTGGATCGTATGCCCATAGATCATTGAAGTTAGTTCCGTTAGTCCCCCCGCCACAATAAGCAATATTACCAATAACCACGCATTCCATAAAGCGTCTTTTTTGGCCTCCAAACTCTTCAATTTCTTCCCAAGTATCCGTGCTAAAATCGTAGCGCCAAAAATCACCATAATTGATATCGCCATTGACGTCATTACCAGTACCTAAATACCCGTAATCACCAATACAAAAGCCAGCCGCATCTTGCCTTAATGTATCACCCACATCACTAAGCTGAGTCCATTGGCCTGAAGAAGGGGAGTATTTCCAAAAATCTTTGAGTGCGAGACTATACGTGTGACCAGTACCTAAATAGGCTTCATTGTTATAAACAAAAGATACGGCATGTGTGCGTGGTAATCCAGGAAAAGTGTCCGCTAAGGTCCATGAGTCAGTGCCTGGGTTGTAAAAATAAAAGTCCTGTTTATACCCAGATGTCGCTTGTCCGAGTCCCACGTACCCCATGTTGTTTAGCACAAATGCACTCGCCCCTCTGCGCTCTTCTCCCGGGTAGCTAGACATTTCTTGCCATTCATTCATTACAGGGTCAAATCTCCAAAGATCCTGTCTGTATACGTCCATAGAATCATGACCAAGCCCCACATATGCATAGTTATCTATCACAAAGCTTGAGCTATGATAACGCAAGCCTCCACCGTAATCCGCCTTTTGACTCCATGTATCACTGGCGGGGTCATATTCCCAAATGTCTTTATAGATAGCATGTGTGCCAGAGTTAACATGGCCCAAACCGAAATAAACTTTTCCTCCAATAGCAAAGCTACTTTCTCTGTGTCGTGCAATATGAGGGCAATTAGATTTTTGCACCCATTCGCCAGCCTCCGCTGATAGGCAGACAAAAACTAACAAAAAAGCCGTTATTTGAGGGATTCTAAGCAAGTGAAAAACAAATATTTAATTCAAGTCGTAAGTAATACTCAAATATACTACCAAAGGTTGCATTAATCAATAGTTAAGTTAATTTTACGCTAAAGATTGCTAAATTCATGGTGAAACTATGCCTGTGACGAGATTAAGCTATATATCGTTAGTTCTAATTGTTAGTTGTATTGGTCAATTTTGTTTTGCTCAGAATGCTAATTATTGGGTTAAGAAATCTGACTTTCTGGGAATGAAGCGAGCACGTGCCGTAAGCTTTGTGCTTGGGCAGAAAATGTATGTGGCTTGTGGGGTTGATACTGCAGAAATTGTACATAATGATTTATGGGAATATGATCCTGCCACAGACAGTTGGTCGCAAAGAGCGAATATGCCTGCACCTCCACGAAGAAATGCGATTGCTGCTCAATTCACCGATAAAGCTTTTGTGGGATTAGGGATGGACAACGATGATGCATCAATAGGTAGCCGTCTTGCGGATATTTGGGAGTATAATCCCATATCTAATAGCTGGATGCAGGGGCAGGACTTTCCGGGAGGTGATAGTTTGGGTGTATACAATGCAACTGCATTTTCTAATGGCAAATATTTGTACGTATGTGGTGGTAAGAAAGGTCCATCCGACTATTTAAATCAATTATGGGCCTATGACACGGATTTGCAGCATTGGTTGAGGCTGGCAGACTTTCCAGGAGGTGTGAGAAATAAGCTAAGCAGTTTTGTTGTCGATGGAGTAGCTTATGTTGGAATGGGGGAGGATGAAGACATCTATCATAACGATTTATGGTCTTATGATATTGATCAGAATATTTGGACACAAAAAGCTAATTTACCTTCATCTGGAAGAGCTAATGCTAGTTCATTCGTATTACAGGACAGGGGGTACATTCTGTTTGGTGAAAATGGGGGATACCTTAAGGAATTATGGGAGTATTATCCACTAACGGATTCATGGACGAATCGCGCAAGTTATGGTGGATCTGCAAGACGTTATGCAGTAGCTGGTGTAATCGGCGATATTGCGTATGCAGGATTAGGTCAGGGACAATCAGGTAAAAAACAAAGTTTCTATGCTTACATTCCGCCATATTTATCAACTGCAGAATCTACACCAGAAACCATTAGCATGTATCCTAATCCATGTACAGACATCATTTTAATTTCGAGCCAAGTTGATAATATTATGATGTATTCCTTGTCTGGGCGCTTAGTTTTGACAGCCGATAATGTGTCGCAAATTGATGTGTCCTCGCTGAATCAAGGTGTATATTCTGTTGTTGCTACATTGGGGCATAAGAGTTCTGTATCAAAAATCATCAAACAATGAAGAAGTTAGCTATAGTTCTACTTGCAGGGATTGGATTAAGTTGTAATGGACAGGGAACATGGGTGCAAGTTGACTCAGTTGGCGGACCACCTAGGGCAGGATGTGTTGCTTTTGAGATTTATGGATTTGCCTTTGTTGGTATGGGTAACAATTTTGATGGTAAAAAACGCAGCCTCTATGCCTATAATTGGTTTGACGACGATTGGGATAAAGTCGAAAGCATTGGAGGAGAGAACGGTAATGGACTCGAGCGCTCTGGGGCCGTGGGGTTTGCATGTAATAATCGAGGATATGTGGGCTTAGGAAATGGTATCAACCCTTTTTTATCTGATTTATGGGAATACAATCCAGATACGGACGCATGGACCCAGAAAGCGAATTTCCCTGGAACAGGGAGAAGGAAGGCATCTGCTTTCACAATTAATAATGTAGCCTATGTTGGGTGTGGAGAAGATGCTAACGGTCTGAGAAAGGACTTTTACTCGTATGATGCCATCTCTAATGTTTGGAATTACATAGGCGATTTTGATGGTGCGGCGCGGAAAGAAGCTGTGGCATTTACAATGGGGGATCAAGCATATCTTGGGCTAGGAGATACAGGTACCTTTACAAATGACTTTTGGCAGTTTGAACCTAGTACGAATACTTGGACACAAAAGGCAAGTTTTCCGAGTACATCACGAACGGCTGCAACAGGATGGGGGCAATTCCCAAATGCATATGTTGGAACAGGACTGGATGTTCAACTTGATTACAAAAATGATATATGGTCCTATAACTACTTTTCAGACTCATGGGCACAAGTAGCTTCTCTGCCAGGAGATGGTAGGGCTCATGCCGTGGCAATACTAATTAATAATAGAGGGTACTTGGGGACTGGATATAATGGATCCTTCTTTGATGACTGGTACGAGTACTCTCCAGTCTTGAATACTATTGAAAATGGAGAAGGTAAGTTTAGAGTGTATCCTAATCCTGCAAGCTCAAGCTTTATAAGAGTTGATGGAAGCTACAATGACATTGAGAACTATACGATTTTATCAATCGGAGGAAAAATACTTCAGTCGGGAATGTTAAGAAATGAAATTGATGTGTCAAGCTTGACTAATGGCTCTTACCTCCTTGTATATAAAACAAAAACGGGCAGTCTAATAACCACCCGTTTTATATTATCTAGATAGAGTATCTATTGTTTTCGTAAGACCGTTACATGTCCGTGTAATTCATGCACGACATCATCGTATCCAACGGCTCTAAGTGTATAAAAGTAAGTTCCGTCAGAAACTGGCTTCCCATTTTTATTGGTACCATCCCAGCTATCATTAATATCAGTGAACTCGTACATTAGACTTCCCCAACGGTCATATATGCTACATGCGAATGTCTCAATAGCTCTATGTTCTCTTACTCTAAACACATCATTAATTCCGTCATTACCCGGTGTAAACACATTAGGCATGTCAATTAACGAATTGTTCACAACCTCTACTATGTGATAAGCTGTATCGCTGCAAGCACCATCATATGCAATTAGCATTACGTTATACACACCTTCTCCAAAGGTATGGCTAGTGTTAACGTCTGTACTTGTGTTACCATCCATAAAGTCCCAGAAGTAACTACTTGCATTTGAACTGTTGTTTATGAAGCCTACACCTAAAGGTTGAACACCAAAACTTGGGTTAGCATTGAAACTGGCTACTACTGGAGCTGGCGCACCAACACTAATTGTATCGACATACTCACATCCATTATCGTCAGTTATCGTGTATACATATGCGCCTGCCGAAATTGGATCAAACACACCGCTAGCGTTATTTTGAGTTCCGCTTGTACCCATAATCGTGTAGGTATAAGGACTTGCTCCATTAGATCCTGTTAAAGTTATAGAACCATCACTTAAGTACGAGCAGCTTGTGGGCAATGAGCTGGCAGTTCCATTGATAATTACTCCAGTGTCTATAACCACGGTGTCATAAGACACACATCCAATATCGTCAACAACTTCAATAAAATAAGTGCCTGGCATCAATCCAGTGAATAATCCAACTGGGCTAGATGCACTTTCTGCACCCGTGATGTTATATGTAAATGGTGAGGTTCCAGTATTACTTGAAATTCCTATAATACCATCTTCAACGCCCTCGCATGTTTCATCTGAACCTGTTGAGTTAAGTACGAAAGGGTCATTAACGCCGATCACAAATGTTGCAGTTGCTTGACAGCCGAGAGCATCTGTAACTGTTGCAGTATAGTTTCCTTCTGGTAAGCCTGTAAAATCTCCCGTGGTGTTGCTTCCGCTAGATGGCCCAGAAATGTCATAGGTATGAGTTGGGGTTCCTGAACCTTGCATATCAACTTCACCAGTACTAACACCTGTACAAATGGTTGCATTGGTGTCGATTATGGTGAGAACAATTGGAGATCCATTAATTATTTCGACAGAGTCGATTCCATAACATCCGTTATTATCAAGCACACCATAGGTATACCATCCTGGTGCTAAGTTAGTATATACTCCAGTTGCATTTGTGCCAACTCCAAATAAGTCGAAAACATAGTTAGGGTCTCCAGATGTTGGTGTAATGGTTAACTCACCATCGTTAGAAGTCTCACAACTAGGAGAAACAGGTGTAGTAGTAGACGTCACAATAGTGTCTTCATAAATTGTAATAGAAGCAGAACATGTGTCAGAAAGCCCATCTGTAAAGATTACATTGAAAGTTGAATCATTTGTTACGTTCGGTGTAATAATATTGGTGTCTGGTGAACCAGCAATATGATCCCAATCGTAGTAATAGGACTGGCAAGAGAAAGTTGAGATAATCACGTTGTCTATACCCCAGTGGTCAAAACCTGTTCCTGAGCTACCCGTTTGATACCAATGGAAAATCGTTGTATCTGTTTCAGCAGCTGGAGGAATGGTGAAGCAATAATTCGCCCAACCCGTGTAATCACCAGATCCAGGAGACTGGCTATTAAATGAACCTGAGGTGTTAGGCTGAAAATAATTTAATGTGTTCCATGTTGCTCCATTGTCGATTGACCACTCTATGTATATCCCTTCATTAGATGCATCTGGGCCTTCACATGGAGAGGATTGACCTTGAATGGCCATTCTGAAATCAAAACAAACCTCACCACCACAACTCATGTCTAATTGGTTTGTTACTAGCTCTCTTGGTGCAGCAGTTGTACTTCCCATCCACATATGAGGGTCCGTTGCTCCACCTGGTCCATTACCACATGGGTTATTGAACTGACCTGCAGGAGAAACACTCCAGCCAGCACCTGGACCACCAATATTAAAGTCATTTCCAAGAGCGGTTGTAACAGCACCTTGGCCTTCTGCTTCTATAGTAACTATTTCGCCTCCACAAGCAACGGTATCTGTTGAAGTTGTGAAGATAATACCTGTACACTGAGCAGATACTTGGTATCCTACTAAGCTTAATCCTATTGTTATTAAAGTATTTCGTAGCATTGTAAAGATCTTAGTTGGTTACTATTATATTTTGAAGTTCAATCTTGTTCAAAGCGTCTGGTGTTTCGCGACTAACAAACTTGACATATACTTGCATTTCGATATACTCTTCTCGAGCGCATTCGGCCGATATAGTTTGGTTTGCTTGAACTCTAACTATTCTGTGATTTTCACCGTTTGAGTTACAATTTAGACATTGGTCATTGCTATATCTATTGACGTCAAACTGAACGATTTTATTAGAACTATTTGAGTTCTTAATTTGCAATAACACACGTTGTTCGTCATAACCAATGTTAAAGTCACAATCTGCGATTTTTGCAGAGATACTTATGCCATCGACAGAAGTTATTTCTTCCCATTCTGTGCTAAGATTCGATATTTCTACCGATTGAGCGAATGATATGCTGAAGCTAAATATGCAAGCAACAGCCAATAGTAATTTAGATTTCATAGTTCATTTATTGTAAGTACAAAACTACAACAAATCAAATGCTTTGTTGTTTAAACAAGACGACATTTCGACGAATAGGTTGCATTAGCATCCCAACTGTGTAGGACGATTACACTACATTAGGATTTTGAAATATCCTTAACAATTTTGTAGTGATGTTTCGTGTGGACATAGAGTAATTTACTCGCCCATTTTAGATTCATATGACCGAATAGTGGGTGTTTAAAATAGGCGCTGTTATCTAGGTTTTCAACCGATTCTAATTCTTCGAAGGCCCTTCTTTTTATTTCCATTAATGACTCTCGAGTGATTTCATCGTCTGTGATTGTTGGCTTGGGTGCTTTTCCTTTTCCACGAGGAAAATATGCTACGCTAATGAGCAGTTTACCTGAGATAGACATATTGTTCTTGAAAGGAGTCTCTTTAGCAGCTTTTAAGCCCTGTACTATCGCCACAATTGCTCTGCATATATGATCGCATTGCCAAAACACATCTTTTTTTGAAACATTTGTGTTTAAGGTGTTTTCAATACTTTCTATTTCTAAGTTATTAATTAACTGCTTTGTTCGTTCAATATTTCGATGGATATTCTGGCTCATGACACGAGTATATAAAAAAAGCGGTGAACATTGTCCACCGCTTTAACTTATTCAAGTATTATAGATTATCTATTAACGATAATTTTTGCTGTCTTTTTACTTTCACCAGCTATCATGTTTACGATATATGTTCCGTTAGACATATCTTCAACATTGATGTCAAGTGTATGAGAACCTTGTCCCATACTTCCAGCGTTGATTCTCTTAACCAATCTACCACCAAGCGAGTAAACTTCAATCGTAACATTAGACCTTTCATTCATTTCGAAAGCAATGTTTCCGTTTGTACTCATTGGGTTAGGATATACATTAAGTGAAGCAATAAAGTTTACTCCTGGTTCTTGATGCGTAATGTCGTCTGGAGTAGACAAGAAATCAGAACTAGCCCAAATTCCAGCACCAAAGGTACCAAAGTAAAGCTCACCTGGTCTGTAAGAACCTTCATTAAAGCCTCTCCAGTTTTGTCTTACTGCATAAACAGGTGTCATACCTACGTCACTCTGAGTTGAAATTACATCCCAAGTTGATCCATTGTCAGTTGCATAAATACCAAACTCAGTACCTATAACGATAAGCCCATTTGTTGCGTAGTCTCTGTGAATTTCAACGTCATATACTGGCATTGATGGCAGTGAACCATGGATACTTGAGAACGATCCAGCTCCAGAAGTTTGTGCATCCGTTGTAGCAGTTGTAGTTCGCTTAATTTGAGATGTTCCAAATCCAGCGTGTGTGATTACAACATGATCTGGATCCATTGGGTCAACACAAATACCAGAAATATTTGAACCACTATAAATTCTAGTTACAGTTACAGTTGCAGGCAGAATACTTGGGTCACTAGCTGACCATCCTGCGTCATATTGGTTTGCATATAAGGTGTTAAGACCACTCACTCTAAATAGGTTTCCACTACTTGTACCAATGTACATATGGTTACCATCTTTAGAGAATTCAATGTCAGAAATACTAGCAATGTTAGTTCCAGCGTCATCTTCTTCGAATTTCCACCAGAATGGTGTATTACTGAATCTGATAGCGTCTCTGGTTAACCATACACCTTCACATGTTCCAAACTGAACACCAAAGCCATACCAGCTTTGAATTTTATCTTGAATCATCAAAGTATCAAGTGCAACATTAACTAGGTAATCGTCAAAACTGATGTCGATAGTATCGCCATTATTTGGATTCAAGAAATAATTTAATGTGTCTGTACCTTGCACAACAGTTCCATCAGGATTTAGTGTGTCAATTACAGTCATAGTGCTTGTAAGGATTTGAGAAAGTTCAATTCCTAATGAAGCAGACTCGACAACCGCAGTGTCACCTGGGTTCATAGTTGAGTTTGGAATAAACATTAATGAATCTGTTGAGTTCAAATCATTATTAGTTTCCCAAAGTCTAGTCACTGTGTTGAATCCACCAACTCCGCCACCTCCAGTAGAACCAAAAGCACCACAAGAGTTCATTTGACCACTAGTAAATGATCCCCACGTAAATCCACCATCATTAGATCTACTAAATCCGCCGTAATAAAGTGAACCGAATAATACATCTTCATCAAGAATAGAAATATCGGCAGAGAATCCATCACCACCTAATACTTCTTCAAACTCCATGAACGAGTTGTTAGTGTAATCATTATGTAGAGTACCATTATCCTGTGTTCCTCCAATCACGTGACCGTGAGCAGAATAACCAATATTGTAGAACTGCGTAACATTAAATCCTTTATTCGCAGGGAAGAAAACTTGTCCAACAGCTTGGGCAGGAGATATTCCAATTCCTCCATCATTTGTAATTATCATGTCACCATCAGGGTTCCAAGCAAAGAAGTGGTTGTCCGCGTGCACATAAATTGGTGATTGCGGAGATGCAGCCCAAAATGAAATCTGAGCCCATTGCCCAAACGCAGGGTTAGAACCTGGATCCATAATCCAATCATACAAATCTATTCCACCAATCACAATCTTATCTGCTCTTCCAGGATAAACTGAAATACAACTGTTGTATGTTCCTTGTCCGTTAAAAGGTTCGAATAATGTAGATGTAGTTGCCGTTTCACTCCAAGTTCCAGGCTCACCATTAGACGTTGAAACGTGCTCAGAAGCTAAGTTACCATTTGTAACAGATGCATAAACATAGTATTTACCGTTTACCTTCACATCTGAAATAGCAAATTCAACTCTCGAACCTGGACCTACGTCAGTTCCCGTTAAAGTTTGCCAGTTGGCTCCACCATCCGTAGATACTCTTTTAGTAGTTCCGAAAGTGGCGATATAAATTTGATTGTCTTTAGATACACTCAAAGATGTGCATCCCCCAGCAGGTGCTCCAGCTGGAGTTGAGATAGAAGAACCATCGTACTCTCTTAAACCTGCAGAACATCCAATAATGAATTTATCTTGACCAGAAACCGGGTATATATCATTCACGTAATTAAATCCTGCTGATCCTGCAACTTGAGACCAAGTAGCTCCATCATCTGTTGATTCCCACAACCCATCTGCTTGACCTACAGGATCCCATGAGTTTTTAATTCCAACAAGTATTCTGTACGGCGCCACATCTGAAATAGCAACAGACCCTATCGCAACCGTTGGGAATGATTCAATTTTATACCAGTTATTTCCTCTGTCAAATGTTTCATACAGTGTACCAGAAACACTTCCTGTAATCATGTGATTTTGATCTCTCGGATCAACAGCTATTGCTCTTGTTCTACCACCAATGTTATCAGGGCCAAGTTCAACCAAGCCCATAGTCACAGCTCTTTCTCTAGCTGTCTTATTATAGCGAATAGCTTCTTCTCGAGCTGCCTTTATAACTTCTGGTTCATACAAACCAGTTGCTAAGTTAATTCTTCTTCTTTCATAATCAGCTTGCTGATCTGCAACTGACTTGTCCTCCATACTAAACACATGTGTTCTTGGAACGTAGGTAGATGAGCTATCATCATTTTTCAACAGGGCGTTAAAAGAGAATGCTGAACTTAATAGTACAACAGCTGCTCCTCCAACTATAATCTTACCGTTTCTCATACAAGTATAATATTTGTTCTAAACTATTTTAAACCTAAAAGCGCTACTAATTTACATATTTATAACAATACATTATAAATTAGTTTACCAAAAATACTGATTGGTAGCTTTTATTGAGTATTCGGCAGGAAATCTAGATCGATTGAATTAGAATAAGTGACGCTCTGCATGGTAAGAGGAGCGTACTAAAGGACCACTTTCTACATACTTATAACCCATTTCTAAGCCAAGCTCTTTATATTTTGCAAACTGTTCAGGTGTGATAAATTCAGAAACGGGAAGATGTTTTGGGGTTGGTTGGAGGTATTGCCCTAGTGTTAAAATATCCACATCAACAGACCTTAAATCCTCCATGGTTTCGATCACTTCTTGCTCAGACTCTCCTAATCCCAACATTACACCAGATTTTGTGCGCATGCCACCTTTCTTTAACCGTCTAAGTACTTCTAGACTTCTATTGTATTTTGCTTGAATCCTAACTTCTTTAGTTAGTCTTCTTACAGTCTCTAGGTTATGAGATACAATTTCAGGTGCTACATCAATAATGCGCTGCAAATTATCCCATTTACCAGCAAAATCAGGGATTAATGTTTCCATTGTTGTTGATGGGCTTTGTTTTCTGATAGCACGAACAGTCATTGCCCAAATCTCAGAGCCACCATCCACTAAGTCATCTCTATCAACACTTGTTATTACACAATGTTTAACTCCCATAAGTTTAACCGAATTGGCAACTCTTCCGGGTTCAAAAGGATCTGCTTCAAGTGGACGACCTGTGGCAACATTACAAAAACCACATGAGCGTGTACAGATATTACCTAAAATCATAAATGTGGCTGTACCCGCACCCCAACATTCACCCATGTTCGGGCAATTTCCGCTTTCACAGATTGTGTGGAGTTTATGCTCGCTTACGATTTGACGCACTTTTTTATACTCCTCACCAGTTGGGAGTTTAACGCGGAGCCATTTTGGCTTTTTAGTACGTATAGATGTGATTTCTTCTGGCATTAAAACATTTTCTTGCCAAAGATAAAGCTTATGTACAAAGACTGAAACCAAAAGCTATTATTATCTCCAGCCATTATCTGAATTTCTTGTGGGAATACGTCCACAGTTGTTCCGATTTCTAGTGCTTTTAATCCGTCGTCATATGGGGAAAACTCGAAATAGAATCCCATTCGTGCGCTTAGCCCTGGCTTAAATCTAATCTCGCCTAAGCCTTTTGTGCCAGCAGCACGTCCTGTTATTTCTGCTTGAGAATGCCTTTCAGGATCGTATTTCTCCGTTGATGGAATACACCCTCCGGTGCCAATCTGACGACATACTTCTAAATAGATAGGTTTTAACAAACCAATGCTAGGTCCTGCACTCCATGTGTAGCCTAACTCAACACCGCTTTCTCTCAGCTTTTTGAAAAGTATGTGACGCTGACCATAGTGTGGTCTTAAAACGGTAAATGAATTCATTTTACCATATATATATCCTCTCGCGTCTGTCGCAAAGCTGTTAATTATCTTTGTTTCTTTGGGATGTTTCATGGTTCCCAAATCGAAGGTGAAGAGATGCTTAACTTTTGCGGTTTTCTGCTTGCCATAACGCATTCCAAAGCCCCAACCATTTGATTGTAATGTCGCTACCCCAGCTACTTCCTGCCTGTATAGCAAACCCGCTTCACTTTTGGCTGGTAACTGCGCATAGGCGGCACCAGAAAACATCACTACGGCGAGTGCGGAAAACGATATTTTAGCAAATAAATTCATTAGCTTTACTCTTCAAATATACTATATAATAACGATAAATCATAGCTTAAAGTATGGCGTCAATCAAAACTATTTATTTGGGTGATTTAAGTGTAAAATCGACTCATTTAAAATCGAATACACTACTTGAAACAGATGCCCCCGTGGACAATAATGGTAAGGGAGAGTCCTTTTCACCAACGGATCTCGTGGTCGCATCTTTATGTAGTTGTATGATTACAATTATGGGGATTAGGGCTAATAAAAGTGGATTCGAATTAAAGCGTTGTGAGGCAAGTTTGACGAAACATATGTTAAGTGACCCAAGACGAATTGGTAAAATTGAAATAGATATGGAGCTTGATGATATCTATACGGACAAAGAGAAAAAAATATTAGAGGCTGCCGCTAAAACATGTCCAGTTGCACTCAGTTTGCATCCAGAACTCGTCCAAGATTTGAAAATACGTTATGTTTAAAAACGTAGGCCTGCTCCAATACTAATATTAGAAGATGTCCTGTTTAAATCTGCAGGATTCACTAATACAGGGTCATATAGGTAATAGTCCTCAGTCCATTTTTGAACTGTGAAAGCAATATCTGCAAAGAAGAATTTGTTTCTATACCCTAAACCGATTGCATACAAATGTTTGTGAGGCGTGTTTTTTACAAGGTCTTCGTTAGTGTTGTCAAATGCGGATGCGCTAAATCCATATCCTGCTCTGGCAAACATATTTCTAAATCTTACTTCACCACCAAGGCGCGCATTAATGGCTGAGCTATATAGGTTACTTATGGTTTGATTGATGTCGCTATAGTCATAAAATACGCTATTACGAGCAGACTTGAATTTGTTGGTACCATAGTCGATATACTCAATCTCTGCATTAATTGCTGCCATTTTTGCGAGTATGATTCCAAAACTACCTATATATTTTGTCGGAGTGGTTAATCGATAGGTGTATCTCCCCAGTACAGATGATTTAGCTTCAATTCCACCATCGGCAAAGTAGGCGTACATGTCATTTTGCCAAGAATCGGTTAAGGTGATTAGGCTGGGGGTGTGAATGGCAGCACCTATCCTTATATTGTTAGTTGGTGTGATAATAACACCCAGTTTTGCATTTATACCCCTTCCTGTGGTGACTAAATCTGAGCCATATTCAAATCGCTCTAAAGTATCAGCATTGTTACTACCAGATGCAACGGCACGTTCTTCTATATGAGTCGTATTTTCATTGTATCGAACAGAAGGTAAGCCTATACTCATTCCTATGCTAAATTTATCACCATAGTTACCACTTAAGGTGAAGTTTGTCTCATACATTCCGCCTTTTGTCTCTATTTGTTTGGATTGATTGATAGAATCTACCCCAACAAATCGGTGAGTGTACTCATTATTTGTAAAAAGAGGGTCTATCGCATAACATTGATAGGCTAGGTAAGATGTAAATGGGAGTGCACCTTCCAGATCCGATTCGCTAAATCCATTCGCTTGTTGCGCAAACACAGCTAACATTGAGTTGGTGTTGTATCCTGCAATTGTAGTGCTTTGATTGAATGTTGCTAGTTTATTGTAGTTAATGCCAAACTGAACCGACTTCCACTCATTAAAATTATCCTGTTCGAATCGCTTAACACCAACAAATCCTATATGATTAAAATTACCTCTTAAATCACTATTATAAGCTGAATTGCCATTGTAATCGGCTTGGGTACCATGAATGTTTGCGCCAAAACTAATTCCAACTTCAGATTTATTGTAACGACCAAATCCTGCTGGATTAATCGCTCCAAGCGATAAGTCTGCCCCTAAAGCGCTGAAGGATCCCGCCATCCCATTAAATCTAGCACTTCCCATAACGCTAAGCTGCGAATATCTTAATGCATCTATTTCGTTTTGGGCACTAGACAACAAGGGGAGTATGATTCCCGTAATTAAAAACAACTTTTTCATATCTAACTAGATTATCTTCTACCTCCAGATGAACGTGAACTAGATGATCCTGATGAACGCGAACTAGAACTTGAAGAACTGCTTCTTCCTGCACTGCTACTACTGCTTGATGATCTACTGCTTGATGAATAGCCAGAACTTCTGCCAGAGCTTGATGAGCTAGATGACCTACTTCCCGAATATCCTGAATTACTTCTTGACGACCCGCTAGAGTAACCAGAATTGTTTCTCGATGAGCCAGAAGAATATCCCGAGTTTCTGCTATTTGAACTACCTGAATATGTTGAGCTAGAAGAATGTTGTCTACCTGAACTACCATAGCTAGATGAACCAGAATGATTTCTTCCGCTTTCTGAGCTGCTGTTAGAATACGAGCTTCCGCGACTAGAACTACTGTAAGAACTGTATGTTCTGTCACCTTTAAAAGGTGATTTAGCTCTTGAACTAGAAGAGGTATTTATGTTGTCGCTCAAGTTAGTGGAAACTGCATTGCTGCTACCCGCTCTGCCACCAATATGTTCAACGTGTGACACATTATTTAATCTACTTGGAGTTGCGCTACCAGAGTGTTCTTGACCAGAGTAAACAGCCTGTGCACCTTTACCATTTTCTGCTCTAATGATTGGTGGATTTGCTGCTAAGCCTGAGTAAGTACTTGATGTGTTTCCAGAGTAAGAAGACCCACCAGTACTAGATGTGCTCATGTTACCGCGTGGACCATAGTTGGCAGAGCTTCCGCCATCGTTTGAGCCACCCCAATTATTACCATTCCAACCGTTTCCGTTATTATAGCCACCATAGTAGCCATAGCCGTAAGGGTTGTATGCATAAGGATTCCCCCATCCGTTATAGTATGGGTTGCCCCATCCGCCGTAGTAGGAGTTTCCCCAGCCATAGTAAGGTGAGTTCCATCCATAATAAGGACTTCCCCAGCCATAACCCCAGCCAGCGTTATAGCCTGACCAATATCCAGCGTTATAACCAGCCCAAAAACTCCAGTTATTTCTGTACCATCGCCAATATGCTCTATTTCTTCTGTAGTACATAGAGTTGTAGTAACTGTAGGGTCCATAGTAAGACATGGCCCAGTTGTAAGATGGATTAAAATATGGGTCGTAATAACTACCATACTGATACTGATAGTACGGGTCGTTCCAACCGCTATAATTACTATTGTAGTTGTTTATTGTCGTATTTCCGTTATAATTCGTGTACTTCTCATTATACGCAGCATTTGGGTCGTAATAATCCTCAACATCTGATTGCTCCGACTCGGTTATGTAGTTCTCAAACTCCTTGTCAGTTTCAGTTTCTTTCGAACTAGCATATACTTCATCAGATGAATCGCCGTATACATCATCCTGATCATATGCAATATCGGACTGAGTAGCACAGCTGGTGAGCAGTGCGGTAGCGACTATTGGTATAATGAACTTTTTCATATCAACTGTTTTTTACAGTAATCTTTAGATTAAATTTACTAAACTTATCGTCATCTAAGAAAATTACTGTCTTTTAATTTTTAATTTTGCTTATTGGTTAACAAAAAATTAACAAAAATCGTACCAAGATAATGAAGAAGGGACTCACAAGTAGAGAAGAGGATTACTCTAAATGGTATAACGAGCTGGTTGTAAATGCAGATTTAGCAGAGAATTCGGGTGTCAGAGGATGTATGGTTATCAAACCATATGGATATGCAATTTGGGAAAAAATGCGCGATGAATTGGACCGTATGTTTAAGGAAACTGGGCATCAGAATGCATACTTTCCAATCTTTGTCCCTAAATCCTTATTTGAAGCGGAAGAGAAGAATGCCGAAGGGTTTGCGAAAGAATGTGCAATCGTTACACATTATCGTTTAAAAAATGATCCTGATTCGCCAGGGAAGTTGATGGTGGATCCTGAGGCAAAACTTGAGGAAGAGCTGGTGGTTAGACCAACTTCTGAAGCGATTATTTGGAATACCTATAAATCTTGGGTGCAGTCCTATAGAGATTTACCAATACTCATTAATCAATGGGCAAATGTTGTGAGATGGGAAATGCGTACGCGTCTTTTTTTAAGAACAGCTGAGTTTTTATGGCAAGAAGGTCATACTGCACATGCTACTAAGCAAGAGGCCTTGGATGAAACAAATCAGATGATAAACGTGTATGCCGAATTTGCTGAAAATTTTATGGCGGTACCCGTAATTAAAGGGGTTAAGACGGAGTCTGAACGATTTGCTGGCGCGGATGATACATTATGTATTGAGGCTATGATGCAAGACGGAAAGGCATTACAGGCTGGAACATCTCACTTTTTAGGCCAGAATTTTGCGAAGGCTTTTGACGTGAAATTTACCTCAAAGGAGGGGCAGCAAGATTATGTTTGGGCTACTTCTTGGGGAGTATCAACTCGATTGATGGGGGCCTTAATTATGTGTCACTCGGATGATCAAGGCTTGGTGTTACCTCCAAAACTGGCGCCTATTCAAGTGGTAATTGTGCCTATTTACAAGGGAGAAGAACAATTGAATAACATTTACGAACATGTAAGTCCCATTATAAATGAATTGAAAGCGCATGGGGTAAGTGTTAAGTTCGATGATGACGATCAGAAAAAACCAGGCTGGAAATTTGCAGAATACGAGTTAAAAGGTGTGCCTGTAAGATTAGCAATTGGAAATCGAGATATTGAAAACGGTACGGTAGAAGTCGCAAGGAGAGATACACAGGAAAAATCGACGGTGGCAATGAATGAAGTGACTGCTCACATTAAGCATTTGTTGGATGAGATTCAGACAAATTTATTCGAAAGAGCAAAGAATTTCAGAGATACACATACCACAGTAGTGGATGATTTTGATTCCTTTAAAGATGTTATTAAAAATAAAGGTGGATTTGTATCTGCTCACTGGGATGGTACTGCTGAAACTGAAGATAAAATTAAAGAGCTTACCAAGGCAAGTATAAGATGTATACCTTTGAATAATAAATTAGAGGATGGTAAGTGTGTCTTAACAGGTGCTCCATCTAAACAACGTGTGTTATTCGCGAAAGCCTACTAACTATGGAGACTCAATCGACAAGAGAATTAATTTTAAATGTTGTTAAAGAGAAGTCCGTTTTAAAACAGGACGTCTTTAGCAATACCAAGCGTCAGTTTAAGTTACTTAAGCAAAAGCTGGAAATTTTAGCAGATGATATTAGCGAGCGTGTTAAGTCAATGGACAGCAGAATTATCGTTAACTATTCTGAAAAAGGGGAGTATGAGGCGCAGTTACAAATTGCAGGAGATATATTGATATTTCACATGCATACTAATGTCTTTAAGTTCGATAATAGTAATCCCTTATGGAAGACATCTTACTTAGCAAATGAAGCTAATGGTTACTGTGGTGTAATCAATGTGTATAATTTTCTCGCTGATTCATTTAAGTATCACAGAGCAAATGATTTAGGTTATCTTATTGGGAGAATGTTTATTAACCATGAGAATCATTTTATGCTTCAAGGTAAACGTCAACTAGGTTTTCTATACAACGACTTTATTAATAGTACGATCGACGAGAAAAAAATGATGGATGTTTTGGAGTCAGTTGTTCTGTATACGCTTGATTTCGACTTGTATATGCCGCCATATGAAAATGTGCAGCAGGTGAGTGTTTACGAGATGACCGAATTGTCAAATAGCATGTTAATTAAGACTGGGAAGCGCTTGGGCTTTCAGTTCCAGGCGGATAGCGATGATATTACCATGTAGTCATTTGAAAAAGCTAAAAAAAACACATTTTTTTTTGTTTGAATATTGTTTTTAAAAAACAATGTACTACATTTGCAGACCCAAATCAATGAATGATTTGATTTTGGCCCGTTCGTCTAGGGGTTAGGACGCCAGGTTTTCATCCTGGAAACAGGGGTTCGATTCCCCTACGGGCTACTAAAGTTGAAAACTTAAATAGAAGTAATGGCGAATCATAAGTCAGCATTAAAAAGAATTAGATCATCTGAGGTGAGACGTGTAAGAAATGCGTACTACCATAAGACAACTAGAAATGCAGTTAGAAAGTTGCGTGCAACTACTAACAAGAAGGAGGCAGAAAAGCTTCTTCCTGAAGTTTCTTCAATGTTAGATGGTCTTGTTAAAAGAAACATTATTCACAAAAATAAGGCAGGTAACCTTAAATCTAGCCTTGCTGCACATGTGAACGGACTATAAAAGTCAACTTTAGAAAATTTGATCCCCTAAGCAAAGCTTAGGGGATTTTTTTTGTCTCAACTTTTTTCGAGAACACCGTAAAAAACTTACGTTCTGAGCACTCTAAGTTTGCCGAATGTATTCAGTTAAAATAAATGCGATGGCCGAAGAAGAGAGGCCAAGGGAGAAGTTGTCCAAACACGGGAGGCAACATATAAGTGATGCAGAGTTACTTGCCATTATTTTAGGTTCAGGATCAAGGGATGAAAGTGCAGTTGAATTAGCAAGAAGAATGCTCGCTGATCATGAAAATGACCTAAATCAATTGGCGCAGCGAGATATTGATTTTCTTTCATGCTACAAAGGTATGGGGCCAGCGAAATCTATAAACGTCATAGCAGCGTTGGAACTAGGGAAGCGCAGAAAGCATCAAGAAATAAAACGAGATAAAATTAGCGCGAGTAAAGACGCCTTTCATCATTTCGAGCGCGAATTGCTTGATTTACCGCATGAGGAATTTTGGGTGCTTGGTCTCAATCGGAATAACAAAGTGATAGATAAGTTCCTAGTTGGGAAAGGAGGTGTAAGTGGAACGGTTGCTGACGTTCGTTTGATATTTAAACCGCTGGTCAATAAGTTATGCAGCGCTTTAATCGTAGCTCACAATCATCCATCAGGTAACTTAAAACCATCCAAATCAGATATCCATTTAACAAGCAAAATTAAGGATGCAGGAAAAATAATGGATATTCAGTTACTCGATCATTTGATTATTGGAGAGGCTTCTTATCTTAGCTTTGCCGACGAAGGCTTATTGTAGAAGTTTGATAGCGATACATACCCATATCACTCCCAGGAGTAAATACATTTTTGAAGTGTTTATGTCGGAGTATTGGAATATCGATATTCGGATAGTCGAGAATAAACAAGATTTTGAAAATACTGACTTGTTTAAAATCAACTACTCGGGCAGTAAAGAGATAAGCTCTGATCTTAACATCTTGCCATCAGGACTACTTGGAGAAAACACGATCAAAAGTCATTTTCCTCAAATGGCAACAGGTGAAGGAGTTCCGAGACTGTATGTTAAGGAATCGACTATGGGCTACGACCCGTTTTCTGCCATGTTTTTTATGCTCAGTCGTTATGAAGAGTATATTCATAAAGACAGAGATCATCATGGTCGTTTTCCTGCAAAATCAAGCATTGCTTACAACAATAATGTACTTCAAATGCCCCTTGTAGATATATGGATGTTTGATCTGGCGGTGCACATTAAAAGAAATTCTGGACCTGATTTGTATCCAGACTCAGCCAGAGCTAAGATTATCCCAAGTTTTGATTTAGACAATGCCTACGCATACAGAGGAAAAGGAATGCTAAGGAATATAGGCGGAGTTGGGAAAGACCTAGCCGCCGGTAAGATGTCTTATGCAAAAAGGAGAATCGACAGTTTGATTGGCAAACAAACAGACCCATATGATAGTTATGATTATATAGAGTCCAAAATTCAGGGTCTAGATGCATACTTTTTTATTCCAGTGGGAGACAGGGCTCAGTTGGACAAGAACCTTCCACATACCTCAGTTCACCTAAAACAATTGGTAAATAGACTATCCGCGAACTGGACGGTCGGAATTCATCCATCATACGCATCCAACAAAGATCAAAAACTCTTGGCAAAAGAGCTCGAGAGAATGAAAGAACTTTCTGGGAACGACATCCATCACAGTCGTCAACATTATTTAAAACTAGAAATACCCGACACCTATAATAAGCTACTAGAGCAGGGGGTGACACATGATTATTCGATGGGGTTTGCAGATGCTAATGGATATAGGGCAGGCATAGCTAGGGCATTTAGGTTTTATGATTTATCGAAAGAAAAAACTACGGATTTAATTGTACACCCGTTTATGTATATGGATGGCACCTACAAGGATTACATGAAATGTATTTTACCAGAGGCTATAGCTGAGATGAAGGCAATAAAACGCATGTGTAGAAAGTTTGGAGGTGAGTTCATGTTTATATGGCACAACGATAGTCTCAGTAATTATGGAAGATGGGAAGGATGGCAAGAATTATTTGAAGAATCACTAAAATGGGATTAAAGGATTTTATAAGATCGATTACACCTCAATTTTTGCTGGAAGCTAATAGAAAGCGAAAAAAACAGGCGCGCAATGCCGAGCTAAATAAGCAAAGAACAACTGGTACTTCACTTTCAAAAAATGACTTAAAAACAGCCTTTCGTAATGTGGGGATTGATTCTGGCGACACCTTATTAGTTCATTCAAGCTTGAGTAAAATAGGTTATGTGGAAGATGGTCCAAAAACAGTAGTTAACGCCTTATTAGAAATACTCGGAGAGCAAGGAAATCTGTTAATGCCAACATCTCCAAATGCTGGATACCAATTAGAGTATATAAAGGATTTAGAGCAGTTTGATGTGAAGAATGCACCGTCAAAACTTGGAGCTATTAGCGAATATTTTAGAAAACTATCAGGTGTTATAAGAAGTACTAGTCCCACAGAGCCTGTATCTGCTTATGGACCAGATGCAGAGTGGCTAACAAGCGGCCATTTAGGTGAAATCACCCCATATACAGAAAACTCTCCTTTTAGAAGAATTATGGAGAAGAATGGCAAGATTCTATACTTGGGAGTGAGTCTGGATAACGCTGGAACGAACTTGCATACACTAGAAGACGCTGTCGACTTTCCTTATCCAGTATACTTTAATGAAGCATTTGATGTAAAGATTAAAAATAGCGATGGTGAGACTCATAGTCAAAAAGTTAAAGTACATAATCCAGCTTGGTCTGCTAAGCGCAAATGTGATGAATTGCTACCAATGTTCTATGAGGCCGGCTGCTATCAGGAATATACAATTGGTGAAGCTAAAGCACTTTTGTTTGATGCAAAAAAGATGTTTGATACCATGATAGATGCTTTTAATGAAAGGGGCGTAACCATGTATCACCCAAAGGGTACAAAGTAGTATCTAGAATAGTATATTTGGGCAGTGAATATTTTTCTAACACATGATTACGAGATTTTCTTTGGAACTCCCACAGGTTCTGCAAGAAAATGTATAGTGGATCCAACCAATGCTTTAATGGAAATCACTGAAAGGACTGGTGTTAGAATGACTTACTTCATAGATATTGGTTATCTAATAGCGCTTGAGCAGTTTAAGGGTCAGTTTAGACAGTTAAAAGTTGACTTTGAATTAGTCAGAAACCAAATTAGAAGACTTGTTGAACAGGGCAACGACTGTCAATTACACATTCATCCGCATTGGGAAGATTCGATTTTTGATGGAAAACGATGGCATATTGATGTATCTAGGTACAAGCTCAGAGATTTTGATCCCGTGCTCGCAGACGAGTTGGTTAAAAAATACGCAGCAAGACTTTACCGATTAACCGGGCAAAAAGTGCATTCGTATAGAGCTGGGGGTTGGTGTTTACAACCATTTAAACCATTGCGTAAAGTATTTAATGAAGTAGGAATCAAATACGATACAACGGTTTTTCAGGGTGGTTATAAGTCGAATGAAGTGTATTACTACGATTTTAGAAACGCACCATCAAAATCACGTTATAATTTTAGTAAAAAAATAGAGGTAGAGGATGATGAGGGCGAATTTGTTGAGCTACCAATAGCTTCTGCCAAGTTTTATCCATTATTCTTTTGGCAGTTATTTGGATGGGGACGTGTTCTTCCGTCACGCCACAAGCCCATCGGTGATGGCATGCCCATATCATCAGGTGGTAGTAAATGGCAATATCTAAGCAAACCAAGTCGTGTACCGGTTAGTATGGATGGATACTTTGCTAAAAAACTAAGCAGTCAATTAAAACGACAGGCGGCAAAAGGTGAAGATAATTTTGTGGTAATTGGACATCCAAAAGCATGTACTCTGTATTCATTAAAGAAGCTAGAACAATTCATCAATAAGCATAAGGATAGTAACGAGTTTTTAACCTTTAACGATTTATATGAGCGAGAGCATTCAGATTCATAAGAATATAGATCGGAATAAATGGCAAGATTTGTTGAATAAATCAGAAGACACATTAGTGTTTGATGAAGAGTGGTATTTGGATATCTGTGCTCCCAATTGGCAAGTTCTTGAATTCGATGATTACAGCGCTGCCATGCCGCTACCGGTTAATTCGAAGGGAGGAATAGATCATGTTTATCTGCCATTTTTCATTAGAAGGCTAAATGTGATAGGAGACAAATCTAAGATGCCGGTGATATGGACATATTTAAAAAGTCACTATCCTAGAATTGATATTGCAAGCGAAACTAATGATGAATTGAAGGATGGTATTTCAGCTGTGTATCAAAAGCTAGATATCAGTTTACCTTATGAAGATATTCGAGCTAATTATTCAAAAAACGCAAAGCGCATACTAAAAAAGACGTCAAATCTTGTATTTAAGACCAGTCTAAATGTAAGTCGTTTGGTTGATGGGTTTAGAGCAAGTGCTGGTAAAAAAGTATCTGCACTAAAAGATCAAGAGTATACAACCTTGCAAACGCTTATGAAGGAAGCCTTAAATCGCAATGCTGGTGAATGTGTTGATGTCTATAATAACGAGGATTATCTCGGTAGTTTGTTTATTCTGAAACACCAAAACACAATTACCTATTTAAAGTCTTATGTAAGTGATCGAGGAAAGGATTTAGGAGCAAGTTACGCCTTGGTTGACCACGTTATTAGATCTAATCATGGTACATTCAACACATTAGATTTCGGTGGGTCCAATGTGAAGAGCGTGGCAAGTTTTTATAAAAAATTCGGTGCATCTGACGCATTCTATGTACTTTTAAAGCAAGATAATAGTCCCTTCTATCATAAGTTAGCTCGGACAATAAAATCTAAACTCAAGTAGGTGCAACAGAAACCAACATTATTGATAATAGGCGCAAGTGGTGGATTAGGTAAATCCATGCTTCACACATTTCAAAACAATGGGTATCAATTGGCTTTACATGCATTTCAAGATACGGCAGAACTAGAATCGCTTGCATCTGATATAGATAACGTAAAAATCTATTCTTGTGACATTCGAAAAGAAGATGAGGTAAGTGCCATGATAACACAAGTGCACACAGATTTTGGACGGATCGATTGTTTGTTGAATGCTGCAGGAGTTACGGCTAGCGGTATGTCATGGAAGACCTCACTTGACGATTGGCAACGAACGTTGGATGTCAATCTTACGGGTCCCTTTTTAACTATAAAACATGTTCTGCCTATCATGAGAGAGCAGAATTTCGGTCGCATAGTGTGTATGTCATCAATTGTGGCACAAACGGGTGTTGTAGGAACGGCAGCTTATGCAGCTTCAAAAGCAGGTCTGTCAGGTTTAGTTAAGACTGTTGCTAAAGAGGTAGCGAATAAAAATATTACAATCAATGCAATTGCATTAGGGTATTTCGGAGCGGGAATGATAGATGATGTGCCTGAAGATATGCAAGAAGTATTAAAGAATTCAATTCCGAAATCAAGGTTTGGAGATCCAGCAGAACTCGCTAAGTGTGTCTTGTATTTATGTGATCCTTCAGCCGAATATATGACAGGTCAAACTATTCACTTAAACGGTGGTTTATACGCATAATTATGGTTACAATTCTATCAAAACAAAACTCACTCTTCAACAATTTCATGGCAGAAATGCGTGATGGGCGCATTCAGAAGGACAGCATGCGCTTTAGAAGAAATCTAGAAAGAACAGGAGAAATTATAGCGTATGAATTGTCTAAGACCTTAGATTATGACGATCAGGAAATTGAAACACCATTGGGCAATGCACCAACAAAGCTACTAGCTGATCAGCCTGTTATTGCAACTATCTTAAGGGCAGGTATGCCATTGCATCAAGGAATGTTGAATTATTTTGATCAGGCGGAAAATGCTTTCATTTCGGCTTATAGAAAACACACTACTGCTGAGGAGTTCGAGATTGAAATAGAGTATCTATCTAGTCCAAGCATAGACGAAAAAGTATTGATTATATGTGACCCAATGCTAGCTACGGGTGGTTCGATGGTTTTAGCTTACAGAGCTATGTTGAAGCGAGGAATTCCAAGAGAGGTGCACGTTGTTGCTACTATTGCCAGTGCAGAAGGATTGGAATACGCTCGAAAGAACTTTCCTGACGGCACAAAGTTTTGGATAGGAGATGTAGATGATGAGTTAACCGCTCAAGCATACATAGTGCCTGGTCTTGGAGATGCAGGTGATCTCGCGTACGGTTCAAAAGTTTAGATGAAAATAGGTGCTGCCATACTATTCGTACTTTTCGCTACTATAAAGTATATGGTTGCACCTCCCGCAGGATTAGAGGCTGGTTTTGGATTGTGGGGTACCATATTAGGTATGATTATCGGAGGAACAGTAGGCGTTTTAACATTCTTTTTTACTGCCAATTATTTTCTTGATAGAGCACGAAAAAAGCGATTTAAAAAGTATGCTGAAATCAAGGCCGCAGGAGGAGAATTACCAAAAATATTTACGCGTAAGAATAAAGGAATCGTTCGGCTGAAAAAACGCCTGGGACTTTATGGTATTGTATTTATTGCACTACCATTTGTTTCCCTGCCAGTTGAGGGGATTTTATGTGCAAAATTTTTCAAGCACGAAAAAAAGAAACTCATCCCATTATTAATTTTATCAGTTATCATCTGGTCATTTTTACTCACCTTCTTCTATAATTCATTTTATGAAGATCTTAAAGCCTTGTTTTGATGTACGTACACTATAATCATTACTTTTTTGATTTGGACAGAACGCTTTGGGATTTTGAGCGTAATTCTGAGGAGGCTCTAAACGAGCTTTATTCTCATTTTACATTAGAGGATAAGCTGGGCGTAAATGCGCACACCTTTATTGCGGAATATAAGATAGTGAACGAAAAACTTTGGGATCTATATCGTATAGGCCAAGTTACCAAGGAGGAATTGAGATACAAACGTTATTCAGACACATTTGAGTTGTTTAATTACAAGGATGTTGAGCTAGCAAAGGATTTCGGAGAACAATATGTGGCGATTAGTCCCAAAAAGACACATTTATTTCCAAATGCATTTGAGGTGTTGGATAGACTAACAGAGCAATCTCAGCTGCATATTATAACAAATGGATTTGAGGAAGTACAGCACATTAAACTCAAAGAGGCAGGTCTGGATAAATATTTTGATGTTATAATGACCAGCGAGCGTGCTAACTGTAAGAAACCGGCCACTGAAATATTCCTTTTAGCTATGGAGGAAGCTGGTGCTCGTGCCAGCGAATCCATAATGATCGGTGATCATTATGAAGTGGATGTGATTGGGGCAGAAAATGTTGGAATGACAGGCGTATTATTCGACCCGCATGGCGAATATGCCAATGTTAATCATAGGAAAATAACAGACCTTATTCATCTTTTAGGCCGTGATTAATTTGCCCATCATCTATTAATTGATCATCCAGTTTACTTTCTGGTTTAATCAACAGTTCTGGACGCTTGTTTAGCGTGCGCCATGCTATTATTAACCCAAGTGTCATGATAATACCTGCTAGAAGGTAGGGAGCACCTGCAAATTGATGTGTTAGTTCAGGTTTTGTGAATTGCTCAAAGGTTAAGGTCATTATGATTGGGCTAATAATAGTGGTTAAACTCATTACGCTGGTAAGTGCACCTTGGAGTTCCCCTTGTTCTTTGTCTGACACTTGATTTGAAATGATTCCCTGAAGTGTCGGACCAGCAATACCTCCTAAACAATATGGAATACTGTACAGATAAAGCATCCAACCTTCAAACGCGACAGAGTAGAGCAGCATTCCGCTAGCCATTAGAATTCCTCCAATAATAACGGTCTTTTTATCACCAAAGACTTTGACCATTCTCCCCGTAAAGAATCCTTGTACAAATGCTACCAGAACACCGACAACAGCAAGGGACACGCCAACTTCACCTTCTCCCCATCCAAATTGGAAGTTGGTATAAAGTACCCAAGTGGCAGGGAGTGCTTCTCCTGCCATATGCAATAAGAAGAAAGTAATCACAAGGCCAACAATCAGCGGGTATTTCTTTAGATGTGCAAGAGCACCAATAGGGTTTGCATTGATAATGTTAAATGCACGTCTGTTTTTCGGTGCGAGGGATTCAGGTAAAATGAAGACTCCATATAGGAAATTGAGGAGACTAAGGATGGCTGCCACCACGAAGGGTGCGCGTGGTCCCCATTCGGCACCAGCTAAACCACCAATTACAGGACCTACAATAAAACCCAGTCCAAACGCTGCGCCCACCATTCCAAAATTCTTAGCACGGTCTTCTTTGCTGCTGATATCGGCAATGTAGGCGTTAGCAACAGTGAAACTAGCACCGCAAATCCCCGCCAAAATTCTGCCAACAAATAGCCAAGCCAAGGTCGGTGCAACAGCATGGAGAACATAATCCAACCCTAATCCAAGTAGGGAAAGTAAAATAATAGGCCTCCTACCATAAGTATCACTCAGTGTACCTAATAATGGTGAAAACAAGAATTGAGCTACCGCATAACATGACATTAAAAGTCCTACTGTTAAAGCTACATCATGTTCAGACTTTCCAGTCAGTTCCATGACTAGAGTAGGGGCTACAGGAATGATAATAGCAATCCCAATCACATCAATTAAGATGGTGGTGAAGATAAACCCTAAAGATGCCTTTCTTGAACCGTTCATAAATCGGGGGCAAATGTAGGGAAAAACTCTTCTAAGTGATGTTAGCGCGTAGTTATTAAGTTATAATAAGAAGACTGAGATTATCGCTCTTTAATACTCAGCCCACCGAGATATACATGAAATACTGGTACTCCAAAACATAACTTAGAATAACCTATTCTGCTTCATATAAATCATAAAAAAAGTCCTCTAACATATGTCAGAGGACTTTTTTAATAGTTTTAGAGAAAGAGATTATTTACTCTCTTCTTTCTTAGAACAAGTCTTAGAACAAGCTTTTTTCTCTCCACCAGCACAAGCTTTTGTGCCTTCAGCGTGCTTGCAGCAAGATTTCTTGTCGCAACTTTTCTTTTTCTTTTTCTTGTCGTCGTCTTCTTTAACAGAAGCAACAGTCGTCTTAGCGTCTTCGTTAGAAGTTGCTGCTACAGCCATAGCCGTTCCACCTACAAACGCTAACATTGTTAATCCTAAAAGTACTTTTTTCATTTTGATCAAAATTTTGAATCACTAATATAGTTAATTTCAATTTAACATGGTAATGCAATTAACATACCTTAACTATATTTTTGCTAACAAAGTTTCGTTTCCGACTACCATTTGATCCAGCTCAACATTAATATCAGCATCTAAAGGCAAGAATACATCTACTCTAGAGCCGAACTTGATAAAGCCCATTTCGTCGTTTCTTTCAACTTCTTGGTTGGATTTAGAATATGTCACGATTCTCCTTGCGACCGCACCAGCAATTTGTCGAACCAGAATTTCTTTTCCGTTAGAGTTTCGGATAACTACGGTGCTTCTTTCGTTTTCAGTGGATGATTTTGGATGCCATGCAACTAAATGTTTGCCAGGATGGTACTTAACATAGGATATTGTACCATTGGTTGGATACCATTGACAATGGACGTTTAGGGGCGACATGAATATAGAAATTTGAATGCGCTCATCTTTGAAGTATTCAGTCTCTTTTGTTTTTTCGATAACCACGACTTTTCCATCTGCAGGAGCTACCAGTATATTTGAGTCATTATTTAAGTAGCGCCTTTTAGGCATTCTAAAGAACCATAGAATTAACCCGAGCAGTATTAGTGCCCCAAAGGTTAAAACACCAAATATTATTTGTGTTACACCATCCGTTTGAATAAAGGCTGTTCCCATGCCAAATAGTAGGCATAGAGCTATAATAATAGTGGCTTTCCCTTCTTTATTGATATACATTATTTTAGCTTCTTTCGTAAATTTTGCTGAACCAGTGTTTTCATTTGTTTGATCGCCACCTGATTTAATTGAGTTAATCTATTAGTTTGAGATATATTTTGGTCTAGTAACAATGCATTGATACTTTCTAAGTTACTCAGTACAACTAATTGTTCCAAGCTCGCATAGTCGCGCATGTTTCCGATTAAGTCTGGGTTTTTTACACGCCATTCGCTCGCAGTAGTTCCAAATAGGGCTATGTTTAACAAATCTGCTTCACTCGCGTACACTGCGCTAGATTGACTTGGTGTAATTTCTTTTGGGATTAGATTTTCTTTTATGGCATCTGTATGAATTCTATAATTCACTTTGGACAAAGTTCTCTGTAAGTTCCACTCAAGATCTAAGCGCTTATTTTCTTCCTCTTTAAGTCGTTGGAACTCTCTAATGAGATATATCTTAAATTTTGGACTAATCCACATTCCAAATTCAAATGCAATGTCCGGGTGAGCATATGTTCCTCCATATCGTCCAGCTTTAGCTTGTAAGCCGATTGCATTTGTTGCATTAACCCATTCTTTGACACTGATTTTATAATTGTTTAAACCTGCCTGACTTTTAATTGTGGCAAATTCGCCATAATTAAAATCGGGATTATATACACTTTCCCATATGCCAAGATATTCTACAGTGTTTCGATTTCGTAACCAATCAGATATAAAGAAATCTCCATCTTTCGCTTTTATCATATCTGTAAGCGAGATGTACTCCAAGTTATTAGCTTTAATAACCGTGATTGATCTACCTTCAACGTTTAACTTTTTATTACTGCTCATATCGGACCTTATTGATAAATATAAGCATAACTCACTACTACAGGAGCGGCAATTAAAATTCCGTCAATTCTGTCTAGAATCCCACCATGTCCTGGAATCAAAGACCCTGAATCTTTGAGATTAGCTTGTCTTTTTAAGTAGGACTCTAACAAATCTCCAATCGTTCCAAATACCGAGATGATAGCAGCGATAGGTATTATTAGCCAATACTCCAGCTCCATCGTATGTCCAAGTATTACAGCTGCAAGAATGGTGAAACTTAGCCCTCCAAAAAAACCTTCCCATGTTTTCTTCGGTGAAATATTTGGAGCTAATGCATGCTTACCTAATGCTCTTCCACATAAATAGGCGAAGGTATCATTAGACCATATTAGGATAAAAAAGGCCAAGATGAGGTCTGTGTTAAACGTCATTTGTTCTTGCCATTTACCGTCTATGAATTGATAGTCTGGCGAACCAAGGAATGACAGTAGTGCCAAAGGAATGGTTAAGTAGATAACCCCAAATATGATGTCCCATTGCTTTACCATGGCAAGCGCAATAAGACACGCTGAGAAAACTGCAAATGGAAGGTAGAGAAGTTCCTTCGCCGGAAAAAATAGGGGGCTTATTAGTAACACATATGAAATTATAGAACAAATCTGAAGCGAGTTTAGCTCTCGTTCATTCATGCCTAATATTTTGCCTAATTCGCTACACGCCAAATAAATGAAAATACTTAGAAGCGCGCTGATAGCAATCATGCTACTGATTGTGGCTAGCACAATTACGGTCACAAATACGGTGCCCGCCAGCGCTCTTTTAACGAGTTCGCTCATTAAGCTTTGTCATCCGGTGCTTCCCCACTATTGGAATCACCTGCACTTGGTTTATCAGTCGAGTTAGATTCAGGTGTGCCCTCAGTATCCTTCTTCTCATCTTTAGGTGCAGCTAGTCCACCTAATTCAACTGCTGGTACAATTGGCGTTTCCATTGTCGATTCTGCTCTATCTGCTTTTTCAAGTGGGTTAGCATCTTTCTCGAATGGACGCTTACCAAAGATCTCTTCCAAATCTTCTTTAAAGATGACTTCTTTCTCAAGTAATTTGTTCGCTAATTTCTCTAGCTTATCGTAATTATCACTTAAAAGCTTTTTAGCCCTTGTGTATTGGCTTTCAATTAGCTTTGAGATTTCTTCATCTATTGTTTTGGCAGTGTCTTCACTGTAAGGCTTGTCAAAAGCATACTCTCTTTGACCAGACGAGTCGTAATAAGAGATGTTACCTAGCTTATCATTAAGACCATATACAGTTACCATTGCTTGGGCCATTTTTGTGACTCTTTCAAGGTCACTTAAGGCACCAGTTGATATCTGCTTAAACGTAACTTCTTCAGCCGCACGTCCACCCAAAAGAGCACACATCTCATCCAACATTTGAGCAGTACGCGTAATCTGTCTTTCCTCAGGAAGATACCAGGCCGCACCCAATGATTGACCACGTGGTACAATGGTCACTTTAACTAATGGAGACGCATGTTCTAATAGCCAGCTACAAGTTGCATGTCCAGCTTCATGGAAAGCAATCGCACGCTTCTCTTCAGCAGTGATGATTTTGTTTTTCTTTTCAAGACCGCCAATAATTCTATCTACAGCATCCAGGAAATCTTGCTTTTCAACTGCTTTCTTAGATTTTCTGGCTGCGATTAATGCAGCTTCATTACAAATGTTTGCAATATCTGCACCCGAGAATCCAGGCGTTTGTCTTGCCAAGAAATCACGGTCAATGTCACCAGATAATTTCAATGGTTTTAAATGCACTTCAAATATTTCTTTACGCTCATTAACGTCAGGCATGTCAACGTAGATCTGTCTGTCGAATCTTCCTGCTCTCATCAATGCGCGGTCTAGGATGTCTGCACGGTTAGTGGCTGCTAGGATGATTACACCACTGTTAGTGCCAAATCCATCCATTTCAGTAAGAAGTTGATTCAGTGTGTTTTCACGCTCATCATTAGAACCCATGTTTGGGCTTTTTCCTCTCGCTCTTCCTATCGCATCAATCTCATCAATAAAGATGATACACGGTGCTTTCTCTTTCGCTTGTTTAAACAAGTCACGTACTCTTGAAGCACCAACACCCACAAACATCTCAACAAAGTCTGAACCTGATAGAGAGAAGAAAGGAACTTTCGCTTCACCAGCAACTGCTTTTGCTAATAAAGTTTTACCTGTTCCTGGAGGGCCTACTAATAAAGCTCCTTTTGGAATTTTTGCGCCTAATTCCGTATATTTTTTAGGATTTTTTAGGAAGGCAACTATCTCTTCAATCTCTTCTTTTGCACCTTCTAAACCAGCTACATCTTTGAAGCTTACGTTAGTTCCTTTACCCTTGTCGAACACTTGTGCTCGAGATTTACCTATATTAAATATCTGGCTGCCGCCTCCGCCACCACCGCTAATTCTGCGCATGATGAATATCCAAATGGCAATTAAAATCACAAATGGTAAGAGATAACTAAGGATGTCTCTTCCCCAATTCTCTTGGGTTATTGGTTTTACTGGGAACTTATAATTCTTATCGTAATCTTTTGGGTGTGCCTCCTTTAATTCGGCCTGAAGCTTATCAATCTGATCATAAAAGTGCTCAGCAGGCGGTATTTTAAAGGTATAATGTGGACCCTCCGTGTTTTTGGGGTCAATTTCTTTATGCTCTTCGTCATCTAAGAAGTCCTTCTTTATGTAGACCCTTGCATTTTCTTCGTTTACTACTTCTAATTTCTCTACATGACCGAGTGCTGCAAACTCTTTAAACTCGTCGAATGAAGATTCTTCAGTTGAAGACCCCATATCAATGAATTGCAGGCCAATTAGAACTACACCAATGATTGCGTAGATCCAATAGAAATTAAAATTCCTTTTTTTAGGTGATTTATTATCGCTCATTCTTATTTAATTAAACTTGATATTCAATTGATTCAACTTTTCCGTCTGCCCATAAACCTTCAAGGTCGAAAAATTCTCGTGTTTCCTTATAGAAAACATGGACAACAACATCAAAGAAATCAATTAAAACCCATTCTAAATTCGTTTTCCCTTCGCTTCTCCATGGCTTTTCACCAATGGATTCCCATACAGTTTCTACAACCGAATCACTAATTGCATCTACCTGTGGATGTGAATCTCCATGGCAAATAACGAAATAGTCTGCGGACGCTCCTTCGGTTTCTCTTAAATCAATGCACACAATTTCATGTGCTTTCTTCTCTTGCATCCCTGTAATAACGGCTTCTAGTAGCTCTGGTTTTTCTGTCATTAAATAGGTTTATAACTAATCGGACAAAAGTAATTATTTTTACGACTTAGCGTGATTTAAATCCCTAACTATCCGCCTTATGAGTAGGTTTTTAATAGGTAAAGAAATAATCAAACTCCAATCTGTTGATAGCACCAACAATTATGCTGCCAAGCTATTAAATGAGGGCGTTTTGTCAGATGGTGCTGTAATAATGGCACATGAACAGCACGGAGGACGTGGCCAGATGGGCACATCATGGGATGCTGTGGTAGGCCAAAATTTGACCTTTTCTGTTGTTTTAAAAAGTTTAAAGATTGAGTTACAGCATCAATTTGATGTAAGTATGTTGGTGGCGGTTTCTTTGGTTGAATGCCTTGATAAGTATGGGCTTAGTCCGGATATAAAATGGCCAAACGACATTTTAATTGATAATAAAAAGCTTGCTGGCGTTTTAATTGAAACAAGCTTAAGAGGCACTATGATAAAAAATCTTGTAGTTGGAATTGGGTTGAATGTGAATCAGGAGATGCAGGAGGATGACAGAATTTCATTAAGCATGGCATTAGGGCATAAATTGGAGCTTGATGATGTACTGGATAATTTTCTAAACGTGTTGGAAAAAAATGTGTTGAAGTATGTAAATACAGGCTATGAAGCTTTAAAAGCCTTATACATTGAGCGATTGTATGGGGTGAATGGCGCAAGTGTTATCGAACAAGCATCTGGTGAACAGATAAATGGACGCATACTAGACATAATAAGAAATGGCAATTTGATATTTACATCAAATCAAGGTGAGCAGAAGAACTATGATTTAAAAGAGATAAAGTTTATCCTTTAACTTCCTTTAATCTATCTACAACATAATTGAATAGGGCAGTGAGCGGCTTTTCAGCTATCATTTTCATAAATGGGTTCATCTTTCCTTTAAAGTGATAGTACCCATTGCAGTTATTCTCATCTCCTGACAGAAAAACGTCTAAGGTGAATGGAAAAGGACTCTTATCTCCCGAAATTAAATTGATTTGATTAGGTGAGGTGCTTTTATCTATAGAAAGGTCAATTGTTGCAGCACCTTGAATCTTGAATGAACATGAATCACTCGTTGCTTTCCACTCGCTTATCTTATCTTGAGGAAGTAACTCTTTAAAGTTATTCATGTCCATAAGATAGTCGTAGATCTCTTGAACCGAGTTGTTGATTCCAACTTCTTTGCTTTTAATTTCAGTCATATTATTGCTGCCAGGTTGACGGTGAATTTCTCCACTCTTGCAGAGAAGCTATTTGATTTTGGGTGATGTAATCTTCTTCTAAAGCTTTTTCGAGCATTACATCATAATCACATAAACACGTTAGTTTGCAGTTAGCCTTTTCGAAATTTTGTGCTGCCGTATCAAATCCGTAGGTGAAAATGGCTAACATACCCTTTACATTCGCTCCAGCTTCTCGAAGGGCCTCAACTGCCTTTAAACTACTGTTTCCTGTAGAAACCAAATCTTCAATCACAACTACAGATTGACCTTCTTGTAAGTCACCTTCAATTTGATTTTGCAATCCATGTCCTTTTGAAGATGATCTAACATAAACAAATGGAAGCCCTAATTCTTGAGCAACCAATGCTCCAATAGCGATACCTCCAGTAGCTACACCAGCTATTACATCTGGTTTACCATAAATATCTTCACACATTTCAGAAAATTGCTGTCTGATATAGGTGCGCACATTAGGGTGAGAAAGCGTTTTTCTATTGTCACAATAGATTGGAGATTTCCATCCAGAAGCCCAATTAAATGGAGTTTGAGGACTAAGTTTTATTGCTTTAATTTGCAAAAGAAACTCGGCTACTTTTAGGGCTGAATCAGTGTTTTTAATCATGAGTGGACAAATGTATAAAGTTTTCGTTAAGGAGACGCCAATAATTTTTTCACAGTCTGCGACTTCTATGGACAATTATCATGCCTACATGGCAGAAATTGACGATGAGTTGAGATTGGAAATATTGGAAAGAGCTGAGAATGGTGATTATATTAATGTAGTTGGTCCTATCAATAGCAATATCACCAGGCTGTTTGCAGATTATGATAAAATTGTTGCTGCTGGCGGAGTGGTGCAGAATGCTGATGGGGCCACCCTATTTATATATAGAAACGATAAATGGGATTTACCAAAAGGTAAGCTCGAGAAAGGAGAGTCGGTTGCTATATGCGCTGTGCGAGAGGTGGAGGAGGAGTGTGGAATCTCAGGGCTTGAAATTCTGAAAGAACTCCCATCTACATGGCATACCTATGAGCATAAAGGACGAAATGTGCTAAAGCGGACCTACTGGTTTAGCATGGGCCTTAAACATCAACAAAATGATTTAGTGCCGCAGCTAGAAGAAGGTATAACGGATGTTCGCTGGGTAAGCGGTGATCTTAATCAACAACGCTCTAATACCTACAATTCGATAAACGATTTACTGGATAAAATCTAGTGATACGGACTGTTTCTGTCTGGTCTTTGTTCTTCTCTAGATTTAATCATTTTGGTAATCTGATACATTGTTTTCTCGATGGACGTGTACTCCGCTCCCCCTGGTGAAGGTGGTTTTGCAGGAGCTTGAAACACATTGCCCTCATCATCAATCATATAGTATAATGGAACGCTGAGCACCTCATAGTACTCCTTTAAGTCAGAGTCACCGTATCCATTTAAAAATGTCCATTGAAAGTCTTTGTGTTCCTTTAAGAAGTTTTCCAATGTTTCTTCTTTAGGACCCATACAGATTGATACAAACTCTATATAGTCTGCATATTTGTCTTGCATACTTGAAAGTATTTTCAACTCACTTACTGCATCTACTGACCAGTCTTCAAAAAATGTAAGGTAGATGTATTTGCCTTTAAAATCATCTAATGTTCTAGTGTTTCCTTTAGCGTCTTTTAAGCTGAAATTGGGCGCAGGGTGGCCACGCATCAACTTAGTTAACTTCTTTATCATGTTGGCAGCTGCAATTCTTGCATTCTTCGTTTTTGCCGATTCAGTAAGCGACTTCAACATGTTAAGAATATTTGTTCTAGGATACTTCCCATTCATGTAAACCTCACCCATTCCCTTTATCATCACTAATTCGGTAATAACGGGATTTGAATAATAGGCGTGTTGATACAAAATGGCTCTAATACTATCTATTTCTTCTGTAACGAATGCCTTCATTAAACTTCTTTCATGAAATGCTTCAATACTTCCAAAGACGCTTTTATAGAAATCGTTAATCAGCATCATATATGCGTTATTACGCTCAAAAACAGGCGCATCCTTGAGGTAGGTGTCATAGATTAGCTCTTGTTTAATATTACTCGCTACTTTCGGGTGTCCTATTAATTCTAAATGAGCAATACTATAACTCAAGTAGGTTAAGAAATAAGGGTCTTTTTCATTTTTATAAAGCTCAGCCAGATGTTTTTTGAAGTTTCTCATACGAGTACTCCATTCGTCACTTGCGATAATGTCATAAGTGTTACCCACAAACCCATCAATTCGATAATCTAAGTCAAGAATAAGAAAGTTAATATCATCTTCAGGAGGCAGCTCGGTAAACGCTAATTGGATATTCGCGCGGTGTCCAATTTGGCCTGGTTCAAGAAGTGGCACACCAATATGATACTCTGCGCTGTCTTGTAAATACATATAGCCAAATACTTCACCAATTTCAATAATGGCCTCAAATGTACCTTGGTCTTCGTATGTGATTAAGAAGGTGCTATCCGCTTTTACCACCGCACTTGCCACTTCAATAGTGCGTTTGGTGATATATTCATCAAAGCGAATGACTTTGACAGTCTTTCCAACGTGCTCAGCTGCAAAACCGTGAATTTTTCCTGCCATACAAATTACAGGAACTAAAAATATGAGCGTTAAAAACTGTTTCATAGACTAACGTTGGGAGGCAGAAACTGTGCCACATCTGCATCATTTTTAATAAGCTCTCTAACTATACTAGAACTTATAGCAGATAAATCTTGATTGGTAACAAGTATCACCGTTTCAATCTCCGGTGCCAATGCTTGGTTGATCTGAGATATGTTTTTTTCAAACTCGAAATCTCCAGAGTTTCTTAAGCCACGCAAGATGTATCTCGAGTTTTGCTCTCTGCAAAAATCTACCGTGAGCCCATTGAATTGCTTAACACTCACTTCTGGCATTTCTTTGAAAGCATCTTCAACCATTTTGAATCTCTCCTCCTCGCTAAATAAATAGCTCTTGTTGGTGTTGGTCCCAATGCCCACAATTATTTCATCAAATAATTCAATGGCACGTTCAACAAGCGAATAGTGTCCAATCGTAATTGGGTCAAAACTTCCTGGAAAGACTGCAATGCGTTTACTCATAACTAAAAAAGCTAAAATTTACGTTTCCGTACTTTCTGTGCTGCTTAAAATACGGTGAATCACTGTAATCGGTTTCAGGTCCGTGCTCTATTATTACCATTCCATCCTGGTTTAACACGTCTGCAGCGAAAATCTTTTCTGCCAATTTAGAGACGTGCGCGTGATTATACGGAGGATCTGCATAGACTAAATCGAATTTAATCTGAATAGTTTTAAGAAATTGGTAGGTGTTGGCTTTTACTGTTTTTATGTTGTCTATTTGGTTGCGTTCACAAAACTGATGAATAAAATTTACACACTTTCTGTCCATATCAACAGCCCAAACCTGCTCTACACCTCTAGACATGAACTCGTAACTTATATTTCCAGTGCCTGCAAATAGATCAAGTACCGTCATCCCATCAAAATCAATTTGATTATTTAGAATGTTAAATAGTGATTCTTTTGCAAAGTCTGTGGTTGGTCGTGACCTGAGCGTGCTAGGAGCCTGAATCTTTTTTCCTTTGAATTGACCGCCAATTATTCTCATACAACTTTCATATTATCGCTGAATAGAATATCACTGTTAAAGTAGTGCAGTTTTGTATGATACTTAGCAAGCAGCTGTTTAAGCTCTTTGTTTGATTTTCCAATTATATGAATGTCGGCTGGAGAGCTGAAATGTTTTTGATTAATTAAGCTGATGAAATACAGTATATCTGTATCGTTCGATAGCGCATATTTATTGCACAGTTGAAGTTGCTTATTCTTAATACAACAAACATACATGTGCTTTTCCAAAAGTCGTACGCAAATACCGTCACTCATTTTATGCAGGCTGTAATCAATCAATTTACCGACAGCACAATGAATAGATACCCCTGGGTAAAGCGTCAATGCAGCAAGTTGTTGAGACGGATGCACTCCATATACAATTGTGTTATCTACTATGCTCAATTTTTCATCTTTAAGAATCAGTTGCTCAAGATTTCCATGAGATAGTTTTATGAAGTCCTCTTTGTTATTTGAACTATAAAGGCTGTTTGGAATTAAAGTATAGGCAGATGGCCATATAAATGCCTTTGCACCTTCAATGTTCGAGAAACTCCACTGCTTCATTGGAGAAGCATAGTCAAAATCATGAACAGACTGTGTGTCAAACGACTGTAATTTCATCGAATGGTCATAAACACGAGTGTGCATATACAAAAACTCCAGTTCAATGTGCACATGAACCGGAGTTACAAAAGTTTTATTATCGTTGCTTACCAATTACCTGATAACTTTTCTTCTACCAGTGATCCCAATATTAATTCATCTCTAGGTTCACATTCGTGGTCGTGATCCCAAACTAACATAGGAGTTCTTAAACGAACTTCAAATCTATACTTGTATTTAGCAATCGTATCGTTGTCAGAAACATTAATTTGAGCTTGACGATACACAAAAGGCTCCTGTGTGAAAGCCACATATTTCATAGAATCTGCACTAAAGTCGTATTCAGATAGACGCTTTTTAGCCGCTGGACCCGTAAATAATTTTTCCATTACCGGTGTGTAAGAAGTGTCTCTGGTAATTAAACCTAACTTCCATGCAGTAAATTCATTGAACGTACTGTCTCCATAAGCAATATAAGTTGTGTCAGACCATTTGTCAATAATTTGTTGTGCAGCTGTCGAATCTAATCCATCAATATTGATATTCGAATAGATTAAGAAAGCCTCTTTTTTATTTAGCGCTCTAGTTGGCACATCTCCTTTCTTGTAAACAGACGTAGTTGAGTCCATTTTTACATAAGTGATCAAATCATCAAGTGTAGCAGGCACCTTTCCTCCGTGCTCTTCTTTGTATAGAAGAATTGACTCTTTAATGTCAATCATTCTTTGTTTTGTCTCAGAATAGATAGATGTCTTTGATGTTTTATATTTGTTGGAATCTCCTACAGACGACCATGTGAAGTACAGATAGGCTACCGTTGTGACCACAAGAACCGGAATCAGAATAAAGGCCACTCTTCTATCAATAACATTCGCTACAAACAGAATCATTAAAATGGACATAAGGAGTAAACCGATTCCACCGTATCTAAACAAATTAGTTTGGTTAGCTTGAACCGAATCTACCATTTGCGCATTAGCTGTTTTTAAAACATTGATACTCTCCATTCTTGAACGGATAACCTTATTTTTCTCATTCGATTGATCAATAAGATCGTTCATTTCAGCTACCATATCAACAATCTGATCATCCAAATCTCGCTTAAGACTATCAAGCGATAGAGAATCCTCAGTATTGGCTGCTGCTCCAAGGTCAGCATTCACAAATGCCACACTATCTTTAAGAATTGTCTGCGTTTTGCTTAACTCATCAATCTGCTTATTCAACTTCTTGTAATCTGCTACAACTTGCTCAATGCCATCGCCTTCAAGGTCTTGCATTGTAACTAGTATGGCTTCATCTTCATTGAATTCCCCGTTAAAGCAAATGATGTTTTCTTCTTCTAGGGGCATGGAACTATAGATTAACATTCCCAATCCAAAAAGTGCGAAGATTGCTGGAATTACAAACTTTCCAACTGTTTCTAAAGGGCTCTTAGTGCTCATATATTATTTTTCAAGTTCAATCTACGAAAGACACAAAACTACAATTTTTTTTCAATCAAAATCGTGTAATTTCATCTATGTTATTAAAGCTTAACTTTGTTGATTAAATGACAGCTCCTAACTCAAATATAACGCTCAAGTTAGCGGATTCAATACGTTCTTATCTGAGCTTTGAGCCAAAACCACAACAGAGTGATTTAGTGGAGCTGTTGAGTGAGTTTATGGTTAAAAACGACTCGGAGGTTTTTATTTTATCAGGTTACGCAGGTACTGGTAAATCTTCTATGACGTCTGCGCTAGTAAAAGCCTTAAAGGATTATAAGGTCCATACGGAATTGCTGGCTCCTACTGGAAGAGCGGCGAAAGTTATTGGCAATTACAGTAATAAATCTGCATTAACCATTCACAAGAAAATTTATAAAAGACGGGTTAATTCGGCAGGATTTAGCGAGTTTGTCTTAATGCCAAATATTCATGTAAGGACTTTGTTTGTTGTGGATGAGGCATCCATGATATCTGACCAATCCATGGGAACTGGGAGTTTTAGCTCTAGAACACTTTTGGGTGATTTAATGTCATATGTAAGACAGGGTAGGCGTTGTAAACTCCTTCTAATAGGAGATACTGCACAATTGCCCCCAGTAGGTGTGGACGAAAGCCCGGCGCTTAACGAACGTGTTATTGCTTCTTACGGTTTTAATGTTAGCAAAGTAGAATTAACGGAGGTAGCGCGGCAACAAGATGGTTCCGGTATTCTTAAGAATGCCACAACATTGCGTTCACGAATTAATAAAGAGGAAGTGATTATTCCAAGCTTAGATTTATCTCTACCGGATGTTAAAGCGGTTTCTGGTTACGATTTGCAGGATGAGTTGGAAACGGCTTATGGCAAATATGGAAGTGAGAATGTAATCGTTATCACGCGATCAAATAAACGTGCTATGTTATTTAATCAGCAGATTAGGGCGCGCGTATTTTGGTTTGAGGACCGTTTAGTCATCGGAGATGTTCTTATGATTGTAAAGAATAACTATTTCTGGTCAGACAGCAGTGAAATTGGCTTTATTGCTAACGGAGACTTTGCGGAGGTAATCAGAATTCATCGCTTCTTTTCCAAGCACGGATTTAATTATGCTGAAATCACGGTGCAATTCATAGATTATCCAAGCCAGCCGGAAATGGATGTGATTATTTTGCTCGATTCTCTTGAAGAGGAGCACCCCTCTTTTCCACGAGATAAACATAAGATGATGTGGGAAAATATCCTCAATGAATATGCGTACGAGAAGAATTTGGGCAAGCGGAAAAAGTTGGCGATGAACGATCCTATACTCAATGCGCTTGTAGTTAAATACGCCTATGCAATGACTTGCCATAAATCTCAAGGTGGACAGTGGCCAGCAGTATTTATAGACCATGGTTATCTTACAGAGGAAATGATGGGTAATAGCTTTTTACGATGGCTATATACGGCGCTTACACGCGCTCAGGAGCAAGTCTATCTGCTAAATTTTCATTCGTCTTTCCTTGGTGATAAGGAATAGAGTTCTTTATATTCGGCGTACGAGATTTGTTTGCTCTTATATTTGACGACGGCTTGTTCTCTGGTTTTACTTAGAATTTCTGATGCTTCACTAATTTCCTGAATGGATAAGTCTGAACGATTCGCAAGTCTATTTTGTAAGGTTTGAATAACCATGTCAAATGCATTCATTGCTCTCAAACAACTTAACATTTGATTATCCTTTAAAAAACCTTTCGTCTCTTTAAGTTTCATAAAGTTTGTATCAGAATCGGATATCACACACATCACAGGATCGGTATAAGCACTAACTTTAACATTGAATGTACCGTCTATATAGATCGAAACTTTGGTTGTTCTGAGGTCTTTAAATGCCGCTTTGTTTTTATTCTTTTCACGTTCCTTATTCGTTAAACCAGGATATTTTTCAATTTCCGTTTGCTCTGGATGGCGGATAATGGTGCCGTCATCAAGCTTTTGTCCTATACCACCACCGAAAACATAGGTATTCCCTAATTGATTGTTCTGAACGATATAATCCAATAGTGAGTCTAGTTTGGTTGAGTTAATAAAGCTTTGAGGTAAAGAGTCAAGCATGAAAGAATTAGAAGTAAAGGCGTCATCTAGTTCCAAGTCTACGTAAATCTGCTTGGGATCATCTTTGTGCATGGCATTTACCATTAGTTGTACTTCATCAACTTGTTTACTCAGGGGCTTTGAGCCTATCGAAATCAACCTTACCGTAAATCTACCTTGTGGAATATCTTTAAAGTGAAAATCTTGTGTGTAAGGATCAAAATACGCGCCGTCTTCAAACTTAAAGATGCTATCAGCATATACATATTCAACTACGTCAAATCCAATGTTTGATTTCATGTAGTATAATTGATCCTGATAGAATTCTAGCTCCTGCTCTTTAGCGTAAATAGTGCGGAACAATTTTCTTTGTTTGGATTTTGCTTGTTCTAGAATGTTACTGTTGTCAATGTATTTGTTACGTGCTTTTTTGAGTTTTTTGTTGTTTTTATCAAGTGTGTATTGACGCATTTCCATTTCTGCATCTCGCACATTCTTGTAAGCTTTGTCAATTCTTTCTCCCCAACGATCATAGTTGTTCCATAAACCTTCAGCTCCGTAAAGCGATTTATCAAGTTTTGGGATATAATCTTTTTCTATTTCGTCAATGTGCTGTTGATAGGTCTTGCCTAAGAGATAAGAACTGTCTGGCGATAATTCCATTGTTTTACGATTAGCGTAAAGCACATAAGATTTAAGTCCTGTTTTAATCACCACGGTGGTTTGAAAGGCAGCATTAAAGCCCCATAAACTTAGGTGAAGATTTGTGTTCTTTGGGTCATTAAACCCTTCGTAAGTAACTATCGGGTCAGTTTTTGCGAAAATAGTTTCCAGGCCAGCATTGTTCTTTTTAATACTGTATTGGTAGGTAAAAAGACCAATGCCTTTAGGTTTTGAATAGTCTGGCTTTCCGTTTTCCTTCTTTTCGAATTCCTCCATTAAGCCATTAGTTTTACTTCCTTCACCAGCCGCTAATACAACGTTTTCAAATACGGCGTTTGATCCACCAAGGAGCTTAAAATATTTATATGTTAATTGGTTGCTGAAGGTTTTGTAGGTGTCATCTAACGACTGGAGGATAGCCATTTTTTTCTTTAACGAAACGTCTTCGATTTCATCCAAAATATCTCGTTTTTCAAGTAGAGACAAGCCCGGATTAATAAGCTTTCCAATGTTCTTTACCCACTGCTTTCTCGAATCGTCACGGTAAGCCGCATCTGGTAGATTTTGCTTTAACATGCTCATAAATGCGTTGTACTGCGCATTGTTGGCATCTTCCATTGGTTTGTATAAAATGTTTGTCAGTTTCCACAGACCCAGTTTAGAGGCTGTTTCCGCTAAAATACTTTCATGTGCACGCGCTACACCATCAAAATCAATTTTAAGCAGAGTTGGGTCATTCACAATAATGGTTTCTATCGAATCAAAATCATAGGTATAAGCATCTAGCATCACCAGCTCTCCCGTGTATTCGAAGAAACTACCCAAGTTACGATCGAGTACTTTGTTTTTCTTAACGATATGGAATAAGTAAGCGCGTTCTTGTGGAGTAAATAGGTATCCAGCATTTACAACAAAGCTTGTACAAAGAATTAGAATGAGGAGTAAAAATCGGCTCATGCAACAAAAATATAGTTTTAGACACTACTATTTGAAACTAAGGAGAATTTCGTAGTGTACCGAACCTTTTTTACCAATTTTCTTGCCACGACTCCATGGGTCCAACTCGTGTAGAGCATTTGTAATGGCTTTTTTGATTTCTTGAGTTTTGTGCGAGTAAATTTTAATGTCATCCATTCTTCCTTTAGCGTCTATGGTAAAGGAAACCATTGCGGAAACATTTTGCTCGTACTTTTCACTAAAACTATGCTTAGCGACCAGGTACTTTAGATCTTCTTCAAGTCGGTCGTTACCCCCAGGGTAGGCTGGCATGTCTTCTGGCGAGTAATCAACGGATGTTTGAGATCCAGACGAATTTTGTAATTGACCATGTGTAACCTTTGTGTCGTTTTGTCTTGAATTTAAATACACGGCGAGATTTTGCATCTGCTCAACCCTAACAGACGATACTTTAATTTCTTGATTCGGATTTCTTTTGTTTGATTTTGGAGCGGCCGAACCAGTTGTCTTAAACCCTGTGTATTCTGGTTTTGTTTTGTGATCTGACTTATCGCGCGAATCGGATTTATCTTCTTTTTTATCAAGTGGATGAGCACTTAATAAGTTGTGATCCTGGTTGTCATTTTCTGGGTTTGTTTTGTTCTCAGGAGCATCTTTCCCCAATGTGTGAATGTCAGAGTTGTCATTGTTTTTTTGAGGCGCCTTATCATTGTTTTGAGCATCAATATGTGTGTTGTTGTTCTCTAGACTGCTTTTGTTTTCTAAACTTGATGATGCCACATGATAGTTCTTTTGGGTGCTAGCGTCAGCAATAATGCTTGATGAGTGATTGCCATTCTCTTGAGAAATTGTGTAATGTGGCATAGTATGGGGAGTGTGCGTAACTGATTCGGAAAACAACAGAAGAGAAATGATAAACAATACACTTGCTAACCCGCCTGCAATCCAATACCAATTGAATTCCTTATAAACCGCAAATTTATTTAAGCCACGTAAATAACTGTTTTGAGCTATCGCATTAATGGTTGGGAGGTCAGACGGTTTATGTTCTTTTAATACTTCATGATGCAGGCGAGAGTTTTGCTCAACTTGCTTCAAATAATCTGCATCTGACGTGTCATAATCAGACATATCATTTTGCCAATTACTCAAATCAGGAACCATGTAGTCCCACCACTTTATGTTAAGCTTTTTGCTCAAGTTGTTCTTCTAGTTTTAGTTTCAAATTGCGTTTCCCGTTTTGAATGTAGCTTTTCACTTTCTTTAAATCGTAGCCAGTTACATCAACAATATCGCCATAGCTCATGTGTTTTAAATAAAAGAGTTCAACGCAGGTTTTTTGGTCTGCTTTGAGCTCTTTCAGTGCAATTTCTAAGGCGTCAAAACGCAATTCGTCCTCTATTTTTTGTAATAGGGACAAATCATCTCCGTTTTCCACAAAAAAATCTGGGTGTTCCTGTTCAAGCTGCTCACTAAAGCTTAACCTTTGTTTTCGTCTTTTCACTTTTAAGCAGTGATGTTTAGCAACTGAGTATAGCCAATTATTGAGTTTTTTAACCTCAAGTCGCTTAAGGTCTTTAGTGATTATCTCAAATACATCCATGGCTGCATCTTCCGCGTCCATTGGGTTTTTAAGGTATTGAAAACAGATTCCCGCAATTAACTGTGAGTAACGCTTATAAATCTCAGCAGCATAGCGCATATTCCCGGTGGTTTTATACCGCGCAACCAATTCGTTATCATCGAATCGCCGTAGAGATTTAAATAATTGAAAAATCACAGCCCATTAATCTTTCATTAAATTAGGGATATTAAACGAAAGATTCCATAAACATTCGATAAAATTTATTTCGATAGTCGATTTGTTTTGTCCCTTGAAATTGTGCTGTATATTCGTACAATATGGGAGATGCGGAGAGGTATAGCTTTAAAGATTTTGATTGGTATGCAGTGTTAGACTATTTTCAGAAACAGGAAGAGATGAATTTCTGTCTTTTAGTGGATGGTGATAGTTTTCGTTTAGCCATTGGTGAGACCACAATAAATGATTTGGATAAACTCTCAAAGAAGCTTTCAAGAGCGGCTTATGGGTTTTTCACATACGACTTAAAAAACAGTTTTGAGTCTTTGAGCTCGGATAATCACGATTATCTAGGGTGGGAGGATGTGAATTTTTTTCTTGCGGACATTGAGTGGGACGGAAGTAAAGATAAGGTGAAGTCCCCTTGGCTTATGCATTTGATGAGTTTCAGACAGGAAAAAGCACCACAGTTCGAACTTAAGGATTATGACGCAGAGAATTATCAATCGATTAATAAGCGTGTATATTTAGATAAGCTCGAAAGTCTCCAGAATCATATCAAACAAGGCGATATTTATGAAGTGAATTTCTGCTGTGCAGGAACACATACTGGCGAAATTGATCCTGTTAAATTAGGACTACGATTAATTTCCATAACAGATGCTCCATTTGCTGGTATCATGAAAATTGGAAAAAAATGGGTGTTATGCGGAAGTCCCGAACGCTATATTAAAAGAGAAGGTAACAAACTAAGTTCACAGCCTATAAAGGGCACTGCTAAGAGGATGCAAGATGCTAACGAGGATAGAAAGGCTGCAAATGATCTATATACCAGCGAAAAAGACAGAGCTGAAAATATTATGATTGTCGATTTAGTGCGGAACGACCTATCCAGAGTTGCAAGGTCTGGAACGGTTACAGTGGAGGAGCTGTGTGCAATAAAATCATACAGAACAGTGCATCAATTGGTATCGACAATCTCATGTGAAATTGATGAGGACGTCCACTTAAAAGAAATCTTAAAAGCAAGCTATCCTATGGGGAGTATGACGGGAGCGCCAAAATTGAGTGCTATGCAGCTCATAGAAAAGCATGAGGATTTTAAAAGAGGGCCGTATTCTGGATCGATGGGCTACATAACTGCCAATGGAGATTTTGATTTCAATGTACTGATTCGTTCAATTTTCTACGATGAGGGGAAGAAAATAGCTATGTTTCCTTCGGGAGGAGCAATTACAATCGAATCAGATCCGGAACTTGAATATGAGGAAATGTGCCTAAAAATGGAAGCTATGCAACAAGCTTTTGATGAAGAATAAATTTGAGACATATCTAAGAAATAAACTTAACGTAAAGGCAGATGAGCTGCTTGTTGTGGGAGTTTCTGGTGGCATGGATTCAATGTTATTAGTGACATTATTGAAAGAAGTTGGGCAATCATTCATCATAGCTCATTGTAATTTTAAGTTGAGAGGAGAGGCATCCGATGGAGATGAAAAATTTGTTGAAGCATGGGCACAAAATAACGGAGTAGAATTCCGGTCAATCTCCTTTGACACCGATCAATACAAAAAAAAGATGGGAGTTGGAACACAAGAGGCGGCGCGTGAGTTAAGACATAACTGGTTTGTAAAGCTTAAGGATGATATTGGTGCTAAATATATAGCCCTTGCACATCACGCCGACGATAGAATTGAAACCATATTATTCAACTGGACAAGAGGTGCTGGTCTTAAAGGCTTAAGCGCAGTACGTCCAACTGAGGGTGTTATTATTAGGCCCCTAATTGATTTTACGCGTGAAGAGATCGAGGAGTGTGCCAAATTAATAAAGCTGCAATGGAGAGAGGATAAAAGCAATGAAAGCACTGACTACTCTAGGAATTATATTCGACATGAAGTGTTGAGTAAAATAGCGGAACGATTCTCTGGGTCAAAAAAAAACATGGCTCTTTCAATTGACTTCTTAGATGAGGCGAGATATTTTATTGAAGCTGAACTTGTCAGATGGAAAGAAGAAAAGCTTAAACAAGAACAAGATGTAATTCTGATTGATACGAAGGCATTTAATGAGCGGGACAATTATTTATTGCAGATCTATTTATATGACCTAGGTGTAAGTAGGGAGGAAGTAAAAAAGTTGATGAATGCTTTAAACGAATCCGGAAAATTGTTCAGTACTCGTAATTTTAACATTTTTTGTGATAGACAAACGCTCACCATCAAAAGCATAGGAATCCAAGATTCTAATAGTTGGGCAACAAAAGAACTTTTGTATGATGGAGTCGTGAGGTTTGGATCTAAAGAAATAAGAGTGTCAATCATCGAATCACCTAATAAATCTACGGTTATGAGTAGTGGGACAAGGGAGTGTTTTGTGGATATGTCAAAAATAAATGGTGAATTATCAGTGCGCACCTGGCGCGATGGCGATAAAGTAAAATTACTCGGCATGAAAGGCCGAACATTGCTCAGTGACTTGTTTATTGACGCTAAGATACCGCTTCACTTAAAGTCCGATATTGCTTTGGTAGTGGACGATCAAAACATTGTATGGGTTGAAGGTTTTAGAGTAGCTGAAGATTATAAGCTTGATGACAAATCGCAAAAAGTCATAAAAATCCAGATATCTGATGATGGAAATACAATTATGTGAAACTTGAGATACATTTATTCATATTTTAGTGGGTAAATTTGTCGTTGTAGTGTTTTAGAAACTATGTCATGAAAATGACTATTGAAATCCTAAAACACTTAAGATGAAGAAAATTATACGTTATATGCTTAAAAAATTACCTTTAGTATTACTCTTTACTGTATTCCTAGCGGGAATAGCTTGTTCTAATACTGATTCTAAATCGAGCGCAAAAAGCGACATGGCAAGTGCGCCAGGGAAACTTAATCCAGCGAGTGACGAAATGCCATCCTCCGTAGACGCGGTGATTAAATGGAATACCAGAGTTGAACAGAATGGGTGTGAGGCCACATTAATTGTTGAGGTAACCCAGCTAGATCATTGGCATATTTACTCGCAAAACTTGCCAGACGGTGCAATGAACATTCCTACAACCTTTGATTGGGGGAAAACTGCTGGCATCAAATATGTTGGGAAAACGCAAGAGCCGGCTAGTCAGGTAATAGATAACGATGGTTTTCCTGAGCGGCCCTTGAACGGTGACAAGGTGGTCTTTAAACAAAAGATTAAGGTTGAAGACGGTAAAGCTCACGACATTAAAATGAGTGTTGAGTTTATGGCATGTAAAGAAGCGTGCTTCCCACCAACATTTAAAGATTTTGTATTTAAAGTTAAGGCGTGTTCGGCCGAATCTAGTGATGAGAATTCTTCAGACGACAACAAAGAGGAAACAGAAGAAGGTGAAGAAGCAGAAGGTGATGAGGATAGTTTGGCTGTGGATTCCAGCCAGACTTTACTTTCGGCAATAGATGCACCTGTCAAAATTCGTGCAGCAATATGGAAAGTAGATGATACAAACTACGAATTAACTTTAAGTCCAAAAGTAGACGCGGGATGGTCGGTGGTTTCATTCGAAAACCAATCTCCAATTATTGTGCAGATTGATCAGGGGAAATTTGAATTCGATGGAGAATTGGGTATGCCCGAGTTTAAGTCTGAAAAGGACCAAGACGGAAATGAAGTCAAAGTATTCAAAGATGGTCAGTTTGTTCAGAAAATCAAGATTAAGGAAGAAGATACGAGTCAGATAATAAATGCTACTGTAAGTTATTACGTTCAAAATGAGGATGGGCAATTGTACTTCACCGAAGAGCCAATTCAAGTTATATTTAATGTCGAGAAGGCATTAGATAAAAAAGAACAGAAAGAGGAGAAAAAATCATATTGGTCAATATTTTTATTAGCATTTGGTGGGGGCTTAGTTGCACTATTGACACCATGTGTTTTTCCAATGATTCCAATGACAGTTAGCTTCTTTACTAAAGGTTCAGAAAACAGGTCAAAAGGGATAAGAAAAGGCGTGCTATACGGTGTCTCGATTCTATTAATATATGTGTCGTTAAGTATTCCATTTCATATTTTTGATGGAGTTAGCGCGAGTATATTTAATCAGATTTCAACCAACGCACCACTAAACATCTTTTTCTTCTTAATGTTATTCGTATTTGGATTGTCATTCCTAGGAGCATTTGAAATTACTTTACCTTCAAAATGGACGAACAAAGTTGATTCTGCCTCAGATATAGGCGGAATAATTGGTGTGTTTCTGATGGCGTTGACACTTGTGATTGTGTCATTCTCATGTACAGGTCCAATTTTAGGAGGATTGCTAGCAGGCGCAACGAATTCTATTACGGATGGTTCAGAAGCCGCATGGACTTTGACTGCAGGATTGGCTGGATTTGGTATAGCTCTTGGTCTGCCGTTTGCGTTGTTCGCTATATTCCCATCTTGGTTAAATGGCCTTCCGTCTTCAGGTGGTTGGTTGAATACTGTCAAGGTTGTTTTAGGATTTTTGGAGATAGCATTCTCATTAAAGTTCTTATCGCAGGCAGATATGGGGCTAGGTTTACACATGCTAGAACGTGAGTTGTTTATAGCTCTTTGGATTGGGATTTTTGCTGCACTTGCCTTATATCTATTTAATGTGTATCGCACGAGCCATGATAGCCCAGTTCAGAGCCTAAGTACATTTAGGTTAATACTAGCTACGTTTATTTTATCTTTTGCTATATACATGATTCCAGGTTTGTGGGGAGCACCTTTGAAATTAATATCGGCTTTTCCACCACCACAGTCATACTCTGAAAGTCCCTACGGTATATTAGGTGAAGCTCCAGAGACGGATGAAGATATTCCAGATTGTGCAGTGTACGAGCATGGAATGGTTGTATTTAGAAATGAATACGAGTGTGCGCTAGATTATGCAAGAGAACATGATATGCCACTATTATTAGATTTCACAGGAATTTACTGCGTGAACTGTAGAAAGATGGAAAGCAATGTATGGTCAGATCCTGAAATACATGAGATAATGAACAAGAAATTTGTGGTTGTTTCTTTGTATGTTGATGATTATGAAAACATGCTCGACAAACCAGAAACATCAAGATACACTGGAAAAACCTTGAAAAGCCATGGAGATAAATGGGCTGATATGCAAGTGGCGGCTTACGGTAAAGCTACACAGCCACAATACATTCTTTTAGATCATTATGAGATGCAATTAACATCTACTGATGCAACATACGCTTCTCATGGATCAATTGAAGAGTTTAAGGCGTGGTTAGAGGAAGGACTTCAAACATATGAGGAGAGAAAAAACATCCCTGTTTACACAGGTAAAGTGACTCCTGTTATTTCCGAATAACTAGCGCATAATTATTTTGTTTAAACTTATGAAAAGGCGGCCGAGGGCCGCCTTTTTGCATTATGCGAGATAATGAATTCATAAATTATTCTATTTTTAAGCTGCTATTTATTTTTAAAAGAAACACATGACTGATTTAAATGAAACAATTGACTCTGCAGAATTAGATGAAAACCATATCGAGCGACAAGTGGCTAGTAAAGGAGCAAGATTTGGAAATGCCGTCGTAGATGGGCTTACATCTGGCTTGTTGGCTGCAGCATTGTCTAACTATATAGTAATGGGCGAATTCAGCCTCCTAGTTGAACCACACGGCGATGAAATGAATGCTACAATCATTCAATATCTTATAATTACAGCGTACTACATAATTATGGAAGCTGCTCTTGGTAAAACCCTAGGAAAGTACGTAACAGGTACGCGTGTAGTTAATCATCAAGGAGGTAATGCTTCTATTGGACAGATTGTTGGACGATCGTTTGCTCGCTTAATTCCTTTTGAAGCATTTTCGTTCCTTGGGGAAAAGGGGATAGGGTGGCATGATAGTTTACCGAAAACATACGTGATAAAAGAACAATAAACTAATCAACAAAGGCGGCCGAGGGCCGCCTTTGCTATGTTTAAATTTTGAATTTATTTACTCACTGTTCCGGAGCCATACCATTTTTCAGTCAGCTTTTTACCTTTTTTATTATAGCTTAGCCAGGTACCATCTTTCTTACCATTTTTATAAGAACCAGACATTTCTAGCTGACCATTTTCAAAGTATTGCTCCCATTTACCAGTCTGATTGCCATGCTCAAATTCACCTTTGGTTTCAAGCTTTCCGTTCTCATAAAACGATTTGTATTCTCCGTGTGGTTGTCCTAAATAGTATTCAACCTGACTACTAATCTGGCCATTTTCATGGTATTCAAACCAAACACCAGTTTCCTTACCATCATCATACGTGCCAACAGTTTTCTTTTTACCGCTTTCATAAAACCCAAGCCATTCGCCAACTTCTTTGTGGTCTTTCATCATGCCAGAGTGTTTTAGTTGACCGTTTGCATAATATTCACTCAAAGTCCCATTCAAGACACCCATTGTATAAGTTCTCTCATCAATTTTAACGCCGTCCTCATTCCAGGTTGTCCATTTGCCATCTTTCGTCTCATTGTCAATAAGTCTACCCGTGTATTCTTTCTTCCCATTTTCATGAAATGACTGATAACTTCCATTGATTTTTCCATTGTCATATTCACAAATGAATTTCACATTTCCGTTTGGATAGTAAAATGTCCATTCGCCAGTTGGTACTTCATTTTCAAGATTGCCTTTCTCTTTAAGTTTACCGTTTTCATAAAATGCCTTATGGTTTTGAGCAAATAAAGAAGATGATATTAACAGAGTAGATAAGATTATTAGTGTTTTCATAAGAATTAATGTTTAGGCCAAATTTGAAAATATCAGGAATAATTTTAGCTACGTTGAATCACGTATAAGCCTAAGATAAATACCTTATAATCGATAAAGTATAGCTGTTGCAATTAATGAAACAATCCTATGCAATTAACAAGATTTATGGAGTTTTTGTAACAAGAGTAACAAACAATTGATATAAATATCGTTATTTTACATTTACATGAATCATGTGCGACACATAGCGCTCTATTTGGCAGGATGTATTATTTTACTACACGCCATAATTCCGCATCAGCACGAGCAAAGTTTATCTGCTAGCGAGCACGAGAAAGTGCATTCTGAAAAGAATTCCATTGTAGATGAATTGGCATATGTACTGCATGAGTCCCATGATGAAGGTGAGCTTGATAATTATAATAGCTCTGCGTATTCGGCATTAGAAATTGATGTTAACCTTCTTCCAGTTCTACTATCGTTTGCTATTGAGAAAACGATAGAGAGGGATGAATTGATTAAGCTTGTTGATTATCAAATTTTTGAGTGGGATCAAAGAAATTTTCTTCCCCAAATTGCCAATCGGCCACCCCCAGCAATAATTTAGAGCTCACTAGATTATTCACATTTAAATTTTAAAATATGTTGTCACGTATCGTGGCTTATTCGTTGAAGAATAAGTTGATGGTAATGGCTGTGGTTGTGGCAGTTATCATCGCAGGAATAAATGCATTGTTAAATATAAACCTTAATGCAGTTCCTGATATTACTAACAACCAAGTTCAAATTGTAACATCTTCACCAACGCTTGCTTCAAAAGAAGTGGAGCAGTATATCACAACACCTGTTGAAATGGCCATGTCTAATCTTCCAGAAGTGGAGGAGGTGAGAAGTATTTCGAGATATGGATTATCAGTTGTAACGATTGTGTTTAATGAGAATCTTGAAATTCTTACTGCTCGACAATACGTCAAAGAACAGTTAGATATTGTAAGAGATGACATTGATCCATCCATTGGTAAACCCGAATTGATGCCGATAACGACAGGTCTCGGAGAAGTATACCAGTATGTATTATCTGTAGATGAAAAATATAAGGATCGATACGATCTGATGGAGTTAAGGACGATACATGACTGGATTGTTAAGAGACAGCTCGCGGGGATTGAGGGCGTAATCGAGATCAGTTCCTTTGGAGGCCTACTTAAACAATATGAGGTCGCTGTTCACCCTGAAAAGATGGAGCTTTTTCAGTTAGATTTTAATTCGATAGAAGAGGCCTTAGTTAATAATAATGAAGGTGTTGGAGGCAGTTATATAGAACATGAAAATAATGCGTTTTATCTCAGATCTGACGGTAGAATTAATTCACTCAGTGATATTGAAGATATCCTAGTGACTACCACGGACGATGGGCCAATTTTAATCAAAGATATAGCTGAAGTGCGTTTTGGGGCTCCAAAGAGGTTTGGAGCTATGACCATGGATGGGAAGGGTGAGGTAGTCGGCGGAATCACTCTAATGTTGAAAGACGCTAGCTCTTCAAAAACCATTAACAATATTCATGAACGTATAGATATGGTGCAGAAAAGCTTACCGCCAGGCTTGTCCATCTATCCCTACTTAGATAGGTCTGTATTGATTGGAAAAACCATTAAAACTGTTACCACTAACCTGATAGAAGGAGGACTTATTGTGGTGTTTGTCTTGGTCTTGTTTTTAGGAAATATAAGAGCAGGGTTAATTGTTGCATCTGTCATTCCTTTAGCCATGCTATTTACATTCATCATGATGCAATTATTCGGCGTATCGGCTAACCTCATGTCATTAGGTGCTATTGATTTTGGGATTGTGGTAGATGGCGCTGTGATAGTTGTTGAAGGTGTATTGCATGCAATAATGTTAGGACATGTCGGGAAGACTTTAAAGGGGAAAGATATAGGCTCCATTATAAACGCTTCCACTAAACACATATATAAATCAGCTGCATTTGGTGTGCTAATAATCCTTGTGGTATTTGTGCCAATTATGACATTAAAAGGCATAGAAGGCAAGATGTTTAAACCTATGGCCATGACAATTAGTTTTGCTGTATTTGGAGCACTTTTATTGTCCCTCACCTATGTGCCAGTTATGGTGTCTTTGGTGTTAGGAGGAAAATATAGCGAAAAGAAGAATTTGTCCGATAAATTGGTGGAAAGACTTCAAAATTGGTACAAACCTGTTCTTAATAGCGCATTAAAGCTACCAGTATTGGTTATTGCCTTCAGTTTAATGTTATTAGGAATTACAGGAGTAGTATTTAGTAATATGGGAGGTGAATTCATCCCTACCTTAGAAGAGGGTGATTTAGCAATGCAGCTTTCAGTTCCTCCAGGTAGCTCGTTAGAAACGAGTATTCGTAAGACCACAGAAGCTGAAAAGATCCTCAAAGATAATTTTCCAGAAGTTAAGCATGTGGTATCAAAAATTGGTACAGCTGAAGTTCCAACTGACCCAATGGCAATTGAGGATGCAGATGTCATGATTATTCTAAAAGAGCGGGATGAATGGACAAGCGCTTCTAATAGGGAAGATCTGATAGCATTAATGAAAGACAAATTGGAATCCATGGATTCGGCTTCATTTGAGTTTACACAACCAATTCAGTTAAGATTTAATGAATTAATGACGGGTGCTAAATCGGATATTGTGATTAAGATCAGTGGTGAAAACACAGATTCCCTTAAACGTATTGCAGATCGGATAAGCGCAAGAATTATTAACGTTGATGGAGCTGGGGATGTAAAGGTTGAGCAAACGGATGGACTGCCACAACTGAACATCAAAATCTTGCGGGACAGACTGAATATCTATAGTGTGGACATTCGTGAGGTTAACAATTTGATTAAAACCGCTTATGCTGGTTCAGAAGCAGGTGTTGTATACGAAGAAGAGCGCAAATTTGATATCATGATGCGCATTGATCAGCGCAGTATGAGGACGATTAATTTAGGACAATTACAGGTAAAAAATATACATGGCGAGATGATCAGCCTTGGTCAACTTGTTAAATTGGAGTATCAGACAGCACCTATGCAGATTTCACGTGAGGATGCTAAACGAATGATCAAGATTGGTGTTAATGTGCGTAATAGAGATGTCTCGTCACTTGTAGAAGAGATGCGTGGTATCATAGATAGTGAAATCAAATTGCCGCCAGGATACACAATATATTACGGAGGACAGTTTGAGAATATGCAAAATGCTATGGATAGATTGATAATTGTAGTACCGGTTGCACTCTTGTTAATATTTATTCTATTGTATTCTGCATTTAATTCATTAACAAAGGCAGGGATTATATTCTTTGCTGTTCCACTTTCGGCAATCGGGGGTGTATTCGCCTTATATGCCAGAGGACTTCCTTTTAGCATATCTGCGGCTATTGGGTTTATCGCATTATTCGGTGTGGCTGTTTTAAACGGACTTGTTATGATAAGTGAGTTTAACAGACTTCAAGAAGAAAGTAATTTATCGCTGAAGGAGCTGATTGTTCGGGGAGCGAGCACTCGTTTACGCCCTGTTTTAATGACCGCGATGGTAGCCTCTTTGGGATTCTTACCAATGGCTTTATCAGAATCCAATGGGGCAGAAGTTCAGCGTCCGCTGGCAACTGTTGTAATTGGAGGCTTAATTAGTGCCACCTTTTTAACATTGGTCGTACTACCGGCTCTTTATTACCTAATTAACAGAGGTAAACGTATGGGTAAAACCACAGTGCTTACAGTCTTGATGTTAGGAGCAGTTCAATCCTTTGCACAAACAGACAGTAATAAGGTATATTCTTACGCCGAGCTGCTCCATGTATCAACCAAATTTGGATTGCAAATAGAAGAAAACAAAAAAACCATACAAGTGCTTGAAATGGAAGCACGGCAGAAAGTAAATGTATCACCAATGGATGTTGGTTTTCAGTACGGTCAAATGAATGATGCTCAACAAGATATTTATGTTGAAGCCGATCAAAACCTGAGTGATTTTTGGAAACATAAACACCTACGTAATTATGCAAAGGTGAATACGGAGGTTTATCGAGAGAAGCAGCAATTGGATGGTAAGATGAACACCTTTGCACTTAATAGGGAGTTCTTCGCCTATCGGATGTCTATTGATATTATCGCACTTTATGATAGAGTGGATAGTGTAATGTCAACTATTGAGCGCTCTGTAAATAGCAAATATATCCATGGGGGCATGACTAAAATAGACTACGAGATGTTTAATAATGCCATCGCTACAATTCGTAATGCAAAACAATCATGGTATAACAATGCAGTGATAGCTAAGCAGAATGTATGTGAATTAACAGGTATAAACTTTAGTGATTCGATAGACGTAAGTCAAATCCCACAGTTTAATAATCCTTCATTTGATACTTCCAATAACTGGTACAGTTCCTATTACATGCGGAAAGAAAGTTTGTTAGATGCACAACGTAAATTGATTAAGGCTCAATACAATCCAGACATAAGTTTGGGGTATTTTCATCAAAGCTTTAATCGGCGTTTCAATTTTAACGGAATTAAACTAGGAGTCATAGTGCCCATATTTAATCAGGGTAAACACGTAGCATTAGAAAAGGTAGAAGCTGAGAGAAACCTAGTTACTGCGCAAAAAGCAATCCTTGATAAGCAGTGGTTCAATAGGTACGAATCCAACCTAGATAAATTGAAATCCATTGAGTCTTTCTTAGAGAATAATGAAGAAAAACGGGGCGATATTTCTGCGCAGCTTGGAGAAGTAGAATTGCTCACATCTTCAGGCGAATTAAGCATGTTAGAACTACACACCTACGTGCAGAGTAGCATTGAAACACACACAATTTATATCATTAAAGAGAATGAAAAACTTCAAATTAAAATCGAGAACGAATTAATTAAATCAAAATAAAATGAAAGCAATACTATATATTATAACATCCTTTCTGGCAATAAGCTTAATGTCCTGTTCATCGGGAAAGAAGACAGCAGAAGAAGATGTTGAAACGGAAATAAACGATGAGGTGACTGCGCCTCAAGAGCTTGACTTACCAGTAAGTAAAATGTACACTGTGTATGGTCATGTTAAAACTAGGCCATCGGGTAAAATAGATTATTACTCGATGACAGATGCCTTTATTGAGAAACTGGAAATTTATGACGGCATGAAAATATCCAAAGGATCCTTATTGTACTCAGCAAAAGCACCAGATATGATTCAAACTCAACAGGAGTACATGACAGCTAAAATCACCATGGATTGGGCAAAAAGCGAATTGGAAAGAATGGATACCTTGCTCAAATCAAATGCAGTTAGCAGAAAGGAGTACAAGGCAATGAAAAAAGAATATGCGCTGAATAAGTCCAAATATGAAGCCCTTAAACAAGAATTGTATTTAGTTGGAATTTCACCATTGCTTGCTGAAAAAGGAAAGGTGTCAACTAATGTTATTGTACGATCTAAGGTAGACGGAATTGTAGAAAAAGTGCATGTAAACGCGGGTGCAAAGGTAGGTAGAGATCAATTAGTTGTGAGTGTTTTGGATAAAGATGCCTTGGTGATAGAATTGATGGTAGACAGAAATATTGTCATGAGTTTACAAGTAGGGGACACCTTATCTGGAAATTTAAACTCTTCTCATGAATTGATTACTATGAGTGTGTCTGCTATTGGTGCCGTAACAGTATCAGAATCTAATAAGGTGCGGGTGGAATGCTCAGTTATGTATAATACAAAGGTGAATTATGGAGATATAATTGTGGTTCAATTACAACCATAATGATGCTTGATGATGAGATATCCCTGTCAAAAGGATTAAGTTTTGCTCTAAAAAAGATACATTAGAGCTATGATCAACGCTGATTATACTATTGTTGCGAACGCATTTAATCCACTTGTATTAAGTGTAGATACACATTCCGAATTCTTTACCATGTGGGAGGAAGTGAGCTACAATAAAGGTGATTTTGTTTGTGAACCAGGTCGAATTGAACGTTATTTCTACGTAGTGATAACGGGTGTGTTGGCTATCTATTTAATTGATAAAAATGGAGAAAAGCGTGTTATCGGCTTTTCTTTTGATGGTAGTTTTTCGGGCGTGTACGATTCGTTTTTGGATGAGTCTCCAAGTAATTATTACCTAGAAGCTCTTAGTGATACTGTACTTATGCGGTTTTCTAAAGCGAATTATGATCGCTTATTTGATTTGTATCCAGAGTTTAATTATTGGGGTAGAATAGCACATCAACAGCTTCTTATAGGCCGAGTTAAAAGGGAAGTGGAGTTAATGACGTTATCATCAGAAGAGCGCTACAAGGCCTTTATGAATCGTATACCTGAACCTTTAACTAGAATTCCGCAGAAGTACTTGGCTTCCTATTTAAATATGACGCCAGAAACCTTCAGCCGCATGCGGCGATTAAAATCTTGATTTAAATCAAGGTTTATGCGCATTGATATTCGGACATTTGAAAAAAAACAATAATGGCTAGATACGTAATACAAGCAGAAAACCAACTTGAGCGAATTGAGAAACTAAATCAAATGTTGAATGAGCTCAGTAAATTAAGTAAACAATCCCTGGTTACACGTCCTAGACCGAAAAAATGGAGTGTGGTCGAAATTGTTCAGCACATGGTGATAGCTCAAAAGGTATATGCCCCTAAAATTAATGGTGTGTTAGATACGGCTTCAAAATCAACTAATAATAGTGAGCACAAAGCTAGTTTTGTTCCTAGTTATCTTATCAAAAGTTTTCCTCCCCAACAAGGCAAGGTGAAATCTAAAATGAAAACGTTTAAACGCTTCTTACCTGTTATTAATGACCTAAACGGTGTTGATGTTGAGCAAGAATTTAAGGCTTTACATGAGTGTCTAAACGAACTATCATCTTGGGTAAAGGAGTATTCTATGAAGGACACTGCTGGGATTAAATTCAATTCGGCAATTGGTGCGGTAGTGAGGTTTAATGTGCCTGAAGCATGTGAGTTTATCTTGGGTCATAACGAAAGACATTTCCATCAAATCAATGAAGCATTAGCTATGATTGAAAACAAATGATGACATGAAATTGTTATCTATATGTGATACATGATTTTTCGACACGACATCCCGACATCATTAGAAAGGTGGATGGTGAATTGGGTAAACCATTCAGTGTATGGCAGCGCATAAAAATGCGCGGAATAGGTTCTGGAAGACTAAGAATTGACAAAAGTTCTCCTCAGATTTCAGATTTATTAGGCGATAATGATGTGTTAAAGTTTATTAGTGTTGAGTTGCGTCCAAAAGGTATAATTATCCATTTCAAACGTAATTTAGTGCACTACATATGGCCAATACACTATACAAAACTTGCTATATATAATACCGAAAAAATCAGTTTTCATAGTCAAGGTGAATTTATCACAGTGCATCCTACGCATCTAAAATATGATGGCAGATACTTTGTGCGGAAAATAGGAATGCTTAAGTTGGACTATCTGATGGAAGAAGGATACCATGTGCATTGACACAATCATATTAAACAATAGCACTACACGCGCACCCCAATTACGCACACGTCATCCAGCTGCTCATAGTCTTTCATCCAGTCTATAAATGCTTGTGATATAAGAGTAAATTGCTCATCCATGCTTTTATCTTGAAGCGAAAGAACCAGCTTTTTGAAATTAGAATTCTTGAGTTTTTTGCCTTTCTCACCACCAAATTGATCGGCAAAACCATCTGAAAACATATAAATGGTATCACCCTCATTAATGACCGTGTCATGCGTGCTGAATGGTTCCATCCCATCATAACTTCCAATAGGCTGCTTATTACCTTTTATTTCTTCAATTTCGTTCGAACCTTTACGAATAATCCAAAGTGGGTTGTTTGCTCCAGCATACTTTAACAGAACGGCGTAATTAGAAACAGAACGGTTTCGTGCTTCTAACGCAGAATATGCACTAGAACCGTTCTCACTCTGTTTCCCGTTCCGTGCGAACGACAGTGAGCATAAGGCTATGTCCATTCCGTCTTTTATGGTGTCTTGTGGGCTATTGTTATTAATGCTTCCGTCAGACTTTTCAAATTCATTGATCACTAAATCACGTGTCTTGTCCAAGATCTCACCGGGTGTTTTAGCTCCATACTCCCTCACACTTCTATTTAGTCCGTTGTTGCATATAACACTCACCATAGCGCCTGGTACGCCATGACCTGTACAATCAGCTACAGCAAGATAGGTAGCCTCATCTGTCTTTTCTAACCAGTAAAAATCACCAGCAACTATGTCTTTAGGTTGATACAATACGAATGAATTCGGGAAGCTTTCTTTAATAGACTCTAATGGGGGTAGAATGGCCGACTGAATCCGTTTAGCATAGTTAATGGAGTCGGTAATCTCTTTATTTCGCTCTTGAAGAATATCTTTCTGACCTTCAATTTCATTCTTCTGAATCTGAATCAACTTGTTCGATTTAGCTTTCTGCCGATAGCCTCTGAATAATATTAACGATACGACAGCCATCACAAGTCCAATTCCGATGGCAACCCAATAGCGAAACTTTTGTCGTTTCTTTTCTTGTTCTTCTTTGTATTGTCTTAGCTCTTCTTGCTTTAATTCGATGGCTATTCTACTCGCATTTTCTAATGAATCGGCGATATGCTTCTGTTTGTATTGATAGGCATACTCCATCTGCGCATATTCCCTTGTTTGACTGGATGCTTGGATGCTATCGGCTAAGTCTTTAGTTCTTCTCAGGTGCGTATATGCCTTACGATAATCGCCAAGTTCAAAATACACTTTAGATAAGTATAGACTAGCATCTTTTTCTATTACTGTATGACCATATTTCACACTAATTTCTAAAGATTGCTGCAATAGCGCAAAGGCTTTGTCAAACTGTCCTCGTTTAAAGTATAGACTAGCTAAATTGTTTTGTGTTTGACCTATTCCGAAATAAAATCCTATATCTGTTCTGCTTTCTAGGGCTAGTTTTAAATAATGTTCGGCCAATGAATCTTTTCCAATTAGGTAGTATCCATGTCCGATATTGTTCAATATATTTCCATAAAAAGATCGAGATTCAACCAAATGAGCTAAATCGAGCGATTTTTCATAATAAAATACTGCAGAATCGTATTGTTTTAAGTTGTTGTAAGTGGTTGCAATATTATTGTACGATGACGCCATCCCTGAGCTGTCTTTAAGTTCTATTCGTAGCTTCAAACTACTTTTACTTAATTTCAGTGCTTTTTGACGATCACCATATTGGTCATAAAGATTCGCCATGTTGTTATACACTTCTGCAACACCTAAACTATCACCATTTTTTTGTTCGTATGAAAGCCTTTCTTGGAAACAGGCTAAGGCCCCAGGTAGGTTGTTTAACTTCCTGTATAAAATTCCCACATTGTTTAAAGCAGCTATATACGCTTTTTGGTTTTTTAGTTTACGGCGAATTCCCAATTCTTTGTCCATGTAGAATAATGCACTGTCGTATTGGGTGGAGTAGTAATATACCGTAGCAATATTCCCGTAAGAATAAGCCATAAATGCCGAGTCTTTCTTGCGAGAGGCAATTCTAAAAGCTTGTTTATACAGTGGTAGAGACTCTTCTTTTGAGTTTTTGTAATTAAGACCTAAATACGTTAAGGCACGTATTTTAGTGGTATCTGATTTTGTTTCATTAATCAAAACTTTAAGTGAATCAGAATTACTTGGATACTTAAATTGACTCAAGGCAACTTGAGATGATAGGCATAAGCATACAAGTATCAGAAGAATACGCATAAATCAAAAGTAAACTTTATAAACAAGATTAGTCACTAGCAAGTTGAATTTTACCGCTTATTTTAAAATTTTATTCAGAATTGAATTGATGTGTAATTATAATTCGGCCGCCAAAGCTTCCAAGGATGCGAACGTTGTGTATTTATCGTGTTTATCAGAATGAATGTAGATATTAAACAATCCAGCTTTTTCACCGAACTCCATATCACTAATTGAATCGCCAACCATAATAGATTTGGAAAAATCAACTTCTGGAAATTCATGCTTTGCGAGCAGGGCCATACCAATCTCAGGTTTGCGCATTTCTGATTTTTCGGCAGCTAATTGAGGTGCATAGTAAATGGCATCAATTCTGCCGTCTAAGGCATCTAAACGATTAATAATCTCACGGTGCACAAGTGCAAGGTCCTCATGTGTCATTAATCCCTTGCCAATACCTTGTTGATTGGTAACGATAAATATCCTCCCGAACTTTTCTGTGAATTGAGCGATGGCTTCCAAGGCGCCAGGAAGAATTTCCAGTTCTCCCAAATGTTTCACGTAATCATTGTCTAGCTTTTTGTTTATGACCCCATCACGGTCTAAAAACAAGGTCCACTCTTTATTAATATCTGGGAGTTTTGCCATTATTCAGCAAGTTTTAGGAGGTTTTCAGCTAGAATTTTCCAGCTATACTTTTTCTTTTCTTCTAAAATTCCTTGGCGAATCTTTTCTTTATCGGTGTTATTGAAATATTTTAAAATAGCGTCTGCAATCGCGCCCGAATCAACAGGAACGACATAACCTACTTTCCCATCAGGGCACAACTCCTCTAATCCGCCAACATTGGTCACAACCATGGCTTTATCAAAGTGATAGGCTATCTGAGTTACTCCACTTTGAGTAGCATTTCTGTACGGTTGAACAACTAAATCAGCGGCGCTAAAGAATGTTTTAACTTCAGAATCTTCGATAAACTTGTCTACCAAAATAATGTCGTTGGCAAGATTATGTTTTTCGATAGTCTTGGTATACTCTGATTTATCTACATAGTATTCACCAGCGATTATAAGTTTGATGTTAGTATCTCTAAAACGTTTGTCTGCAAAGGCTTCTAGTAACAAGTCTAAGCCCTTGTACTTTCTAATTAATCCAAAGAATAGGACATATTGATTATTGGGGTCTCCTCCAATTTTTTTGAGTGCCTCCTCTCTCTGAATAGGATCTCCAAAGTTATCAAACAGTGGGTGAGGGGAGAGTATCTTTTTAGTTGAGGTAAACTGTTCTATGTCATTATAAACGTTTTCAGACATAGCCAGAAAACCATCAATTGGTTTAACGAAATACTTGGTGAAAAGCTTGTCTCCTATGCGTTTTTCGTGCGGGATTATATTATCAACTAAGCACACAAGCTTGGTGTGTTTATTCTTTTTGATTCGTCTTAAAACGGTCCCAAAACTCGGCCCCATAAATGGCAACCAATAGCGTATGATAAGCACATCAGGACGTTCTTTTTTTATTCGCTTACCTACTTTCAGCCAATTCAATGGGTTTACCGAACTTAAGATGCGTTCAATTTTTAAATTCTCTGGTGCTTGTTCTTGTGAATACTGCGTTTTTCCAGGGAAAAGAAAATTAGGGTACTGAGTAGTAAAGGTATAGATAGTCACCTCATGGCCCATTGCTATGAACTCGCGCGCCATACGTTCGTTGTAGGCTGCAAGGCCACCCCTAAAAGGATAAGCGGGTCCTATGATGGTGATTTTCATTAGGGACAAAGATAGTTAATGTCAGCATTAGTGAAATCTATGATATTATTCCGGCATTAATTAATCATTTTTTTGGATTACCAAATGAATTATAATACCTCATATGGCCTTCTAGATCATTAAGGTGAAATCCATGTAAGTGTTTTGCATTAACTGCACTTAGGCCAATACCAAACATATCATCAAAGTCAGGAAGATAGTAACAGCCTTCCTTAAGAAAATAAGTGTCATTACTTTCACTTATAAATAAAAATGGATGTCTAACTTCATACTGAATGATAGCAAAAGTATCGAGTTCATAACCATATAGCGAGTCACTAATTATATAAGCATAATTATTTTCTTGAAATTTAATTTTAATCCCAAAATTATCACCTACAACTGTTGATGGGTTTGCGCGTTGCCAGGAAGACGATATGCTCCAATTAACCGCTAATAAACTATCCATTAGATTGTATTTTGGTTCTGATTCTACGCTTATGATTTCGTCAATTTCATGATTATTCAAAACGGGCTTATATTCAATCGTGTCACCATTATTATATCTTAGGTTAGATTCATATATTGATGAGAGATAAATACCATGTTCTTGCATGTTAAATGTGTTAATCTGATATTTTACTAGTTTATTTATACTTGAATTGGTTTGAAAGCTTATAATAACGGAATCATAATTGTCACCAAGAAATTGTATGCTATCTATAGATCCAATTTCATTTGATTCAATAAAGACTTTATCTCCTACTTTTATTCCCCGAGCATTATTTGTAACAATGTGAAATCTATTTTTTTGATTAATGGATGACTCTTCATCATAGCCATTCGTTGTCCAGACGCTTGTTACGCAAAATAAAAAAGGAACTATCTGTACTATCATTGCATATTTAAAGGCTTCTGATAGAACGACTTTACCTGATTTGCAAAATTGCTTGTAGGGTATACTTAATAAGAGAACATAAACTAAAAAACAAGCTAGAAGAAATAGTGTTGCGAGGATATTGCTTTTTAGATCTTTAGAGTCAGCAGTCATAGCGCTAGCAATTATGCATGCTAGTGCAAAAGCACCAGATATCATTAAGGAAATAAGAATAATTAGAAACGTAATAAACGTTTCACCCCAGCTGTATTTATCTGAATCCGTGGTCATGGTACATAAAATGCAATTATGGCACAATGACAAGTAAGTTAACGAATTTGTATTAGTGGGTTGTGATGATATATGCTTTTATTATGATTGCTAAATCACTTATTCCTCACATAAATCAACTTATGCTTGCCCTTAACATTTTCTCTTGGCTCAATTTCAAACTCACCAATAGATTTAATTAAAGGCGTCAACTTCTGAAAACCGTAGTTTCTCGAGTCAAAGTTGGGACGGATTTTCTGAATCAAACTCCCAACGTCCCCTAGAAAGGCCCAGCCATCGTCATCTGATACGTCATCAATTGCACTCTGAATGAGTTTAATATCCTCTTTGTTGATCTTATCAATAGACTCTTGCGTGGACTTAGACTTGTTATCATCTTTCTTCGCGCTTGATTTTTTAAGAACCTCTATATAGATGAACTTATCACAAGCAACAATGAATGGCTTTGGTGTTTTCTTTTCGCCTAGGCCTATCACTTGCATTCCGGCTTCTCTTAGTCTAAGTGCTAAACGAGTGAAATCACTATCACTAGATATTATGCAGAAACCATCTACTTTATCAGAATACAAAATATCCATCGCATCAATGATCATGGCTGAATCTGTTGCATTCTTGCCAGTTGTATAACCATATTGTTGAATAGGTGTAATTGCGTTTTCTAACAAAACTTTTTTCCACTTTGTGAGATGCGGAGAAGTCCAGTCCCCATAGATTCGCTTGATGGTTGGATTACCATATTTTGCAATCTCCTCCATCATTTCTGCCACATAAGCAGACGGAATATTGTCCCCATCAATGAGAACAGCAATATTATTTGCCATACTCAAATTATTTAATTACGGGTGACTTTTTACCTAGGTCCCGTAATGCTGTGAAGTGAGATTTAACGGCCGAATAAAACGTAGGAGAGTCATAGTAAGGCACATTAAAATCCATAGCACATTTCTTAACTATTTTAGATATGGCAGGATAGTGAATGTGGCTAATATTCGGGAATAAGTGGTGTTCTACTTGAAAATTTAAGCCACCTGCAAACCAACTAAACCATCTGCTTTTAGTGGCAAAATTAGCAGTGGTTTTCATTTGGTGAATCATCCACTCATCTTCCATCATACCACTTTCAGGTGCTTCTGGTTTATCTGTGTCTTCAACAACGTGTGCAGATTGGAATATACATGCCAATAACAAGCCAGCTGTAAAGTGCATGGTTAAAAACCATAAAAACCACTCTCCTAAAGTGAAATTGCCGAATAGAGCAGGAATCACTACTACATAACCTAAATAGAAAGCCTTGATACCTATTGTTTTCCAAAGTTCCTTGCGGTAAGTAGACGATTGTCCTTTAATTAATGACATTTTATGGTATCTACGCAACTGAACAAAATCCTTGTGAAGTGCCCAGACAAGTGTCATCAAGGCATAAAATATTGGCGAATAAATGTGCTGGAATCTATGAAACCAACGTCTTTTATCTGATGGATTAAAACGCATAACATAGCGAGGAGCAATGTCTTCGTCATGTTCGTGTATGTTTGTAAAGCTGTGGTGAAGGACGTTATGCTGAATTTTCCAACTAACTGGATTTCCTCCCATTGGGACCAATGATGCGCTGGCTAGTTTATTAATCCATTGTTTTCTTGAAAAGGTGCCGTGATTGGCATCATGCATAGTGTTTAAGCCTATACCGCATTTTGCAACCCCCATAAGAATAGCTAGTAGCACAATTGCGTATATCGGTGCATTTGTTAGTAGAAGGATAAAGTACGGAGCGAAATAGGCTAAATGCCATACTAGCGCCTTTACTTTTACTTTCCAGTTACCATATTTATCTAGGTTATTCTCTTTAAAATAATTGTTAACTCGTTTTTTTACTTCTTTAGCGAATGTGTGTTCTTTTGATCTCGTGAATTTAATTGTACGCATATATATACCTTGGTTACTACTGCAACAGCTAAACTATTTAGCTGATTGTCATTGCTTTATTCTGAAAAAGTTAAGGTATACCTTATGAAGGGAATAACTGCCTTGTCAAAAACTGGCTTGGACTATATAATCAAAGATACGATAAAAATGCTCCCTTAACTACGAATACTGATAAATATCACTAATAACTTACTGTTAATTAAGCCTAAATAATCGTTGGAAGAGATGAGTATCCTTTTTGTTCCTAAATGAACCGCTTATACATAAACGCCCTTCCCGAGCCAGATTTAAGATATTTCTCAAAGAAAAACGCTTTGTATTTGTCGTGAAACACAAAGTAGGAGATAAGTTCCATTGGCAGCTTGTCAGAAGTGTATTTGCATTGTCCTATGCTATGTCGGTTTAGACGTTTTTCAAGATTGCTGGTACAACCTACGTAATGTTTTCCGTCTGCTAGTTTTAGTATGTATACGGTCCAAGTCGGTTTATTATTCATGCCTACAAAAAGAAGGTAGCAGTACGTAAGCTATTTGAGTGCTTTGGAAAAACATGACGAATTGAGTGAGGAGCGAGCTGAAAGAGTGCTCGTAATGAGTGGAGTGCCTCCGCCGGAGCTCGGCGTAGAGATGGGGAGTGAGATGTTTGTGCTTTGCGAGGATATGCTCGCCGTAGCTTTTGCTCCTAATGGTCGCAAAAGCTACGGCGAGCGTAGGTGGAGCTGGCGGGGGTCGAACCCGCGTCCAGACAACGAACCATTAAGCCTTCTACATGTTTATTTTGTTATTAATTTTCGACCTAAGGCCGGTTACAAACATCCTACCTTAAGCTTAGCTTTAAAAATTTCGCATTACGGCCAAAGCTTCCGAGCTGCTATCTCAAGATTTGTGATGCCCTAATCTCCCCTCCCTTGAGAAAGGATGAGAGGCGGACAAATGGTGGCTACCTATGCGGTAGTCCATTAAGCTATAATCAACTTAGTCGATTATGCAGCCATTGCATAGTCATTGTTGCCATTTAAAAGGCGTCAGAATTTTGTTTAACGAGTAATATTCAAAACACTCGACATGCTTACTTAATAATTGCAGCTGCTGTCAAATCCAAAATCAGCCCCAATAGTTTCCAAAGAACAAGACTGCAAAATTAGTGCTAAAATCCCGTTCTACAAACATTCATGAATATTCTATCTTCTATCAACCCTTAAAAATCAAACTAAAGATTAAACTGTTGGAATAGAGATTAGTCAATTGCGGATGCGCATTAATGTCAATCAAACCATACGAAAAACGTATTTCTGGCGCGACTGAAAAGTTTTTCAGATTGATGTTATAGCCACAACCAATGTCTGCGTTCAGACCCATATTCGTTGAGTAATCAGATGTAGTCAAATTATTCTTGTTTAGTGGAATCGATACTGATGGGCCTAAAAGCACATATACGTCATCTTTTCCCAATCCATTTTGAAATTTTACGTGTCCCATAATGTCTAAACTCACTGGTTTGGTGTGGTAATGATCCACGACTTCATTATTGCCATTACTAAAATTGACGCGCGAACTGTTAAATACTAGCTCACTTGATAAACGCAATTGGAAGAAAGAGCTATGCACGTATTCGCCATTAACACCAAGCCTACCACCTATGCCATTTGTTATACTAGCATTCGTCGGAAGGTCGGATTTAGAGTTCAATTGTGTGTAATTAGCGCCAAAACTAAATCCAAATAAAAAATTGTGAGATTTAGGCTTAATATCCTCTGTGTTAGTTGATGATTGAGCGCTACCTACTGTTATAAGCCCTAAGAGGCTCAATGCTACACATATAGTTTTCATAATTAAAGAGAAATGGTTAGGTAGAATGTCGTCTTATAAATGCAGCTTTATATATGCAAAACGGATATTGGCTACCTATATTGCACAGACCTATTATCCTCTGAATATCAAGGCAAGTACTAAACTATTAATATGTAAGTCTAGTAACCCAGGATGCATATTGATATTGTTTAGTCCATATGAGTATCTCAGTTCAGGAGATAAATCAAATTGTTTTAATGGTAGCTCAAACCCTATTCCAAAATCTGCAATGTAGCCGCCCCTGACACGATAGTCATTGGGTGCCTGCATTTCTTCTTTAATTGGAACATTTACGCTTAATCCGAGTGCTCCATAGATGCGGCCTGGACCTATTGGTAAGTTGTACTTTAAATGACTCATGAAGTCAACACTAAATGGATTGAATTTATAACAAGATATTGGATTGGCACCAACATAACCAACATTGATATAGCTTCTGCGATGAATGATGTCAGTCATTATTCTTAGGGATAGTGATTTGTTGGAGAACAGTTCAGCAAAAATTCCTAAACGGATGGCGTTCCTATTTTTGATATAGATCTCTTGAGCTGGGTCATGCTTTGCGTTTATAAAATCATTGTTTAAACATATACTAAAGCCATATTTCACCTTTTTGGGCAAAGGCTTAATCTCCGTCATTACGGAATCTTGCTCGTGATTATCTATTTGCGAATACAATTGATTAGACCAAAATATTGCCAACTGAATAGCGAGAATTAATAGAATTGATCGATTTATACTAAGCATTTAGAATCAGTTAGACTAAACAATAATAACGTAAGTGTATGTAATATAGTGCGTTTGCCGAACAATTTTCTTGATTTTAGAACGTCTGTACTTAGTTGATTGCTAAGTAAATACAACAGGCAGTTAAGATGATCGTAGTAGGGGTAAATACCCTTTTTTCGAATTTATTGATAGATTTTAAGTTACCGAGTGTGTTCATTGCAAATAGTGCCGCACATCCCCACCAAACAATATTTAAGCCTGACTCATCTAATAGACCAAATGAATTATATGATTCTTCCAATGCAAAACAAATCAATAGTGCATTCATTGCAATGGAAACTAACTCGAACTGATACATGGCGCTATCCGATTTTAGACGCCCTCCCCACACAATGGTGTAAGGGATTATCTTTAAGAGAATGGCAAAATGAAAAAGGATCAATAGACTAAAGAGCCAGAGTAATATATGTGCGACAAATTCAGACGTCATATTGTTATATTTCTATTTGATCTAATATCGGTGTGATTCAGCAATATTAAAAATGAATTCCCATAAAAAGTACATCATCAATTTGCTCTTCGTCACCTATCCAGTCTTCAAAGTACTTGCCAACTAATGCGTGCATATTTTTTGTGTCTAGATTTAAGTTTTCGTTTAACAAGTCATACACACCTTTTAGCTGAATTTTTTTATAAGAGTCTCCTCCAAATTGATCCGTGTAGCCATCTGAAAACATGTATATCGCATCACCTTTGTTCATTTTAAAACTTGCTTCAGTAAATTCCTTCTTTTTTACACTTCCTCCTATGCTCATCCGGTCTCCATTGAGTCGCTTTAATTCACCGTCTTGTTTTACAAAGTAGGGGCGTTTTGCAGATGCCACAGATAATTCTTTTGATGCAAGTTTGTACTCTGCAATTAAAATATCCATACCATCACGAATGGCCGTAAAATCATCTTCATTGGATATTTTTTGTTTCAATATTTCGGATACTTCAGTATTTAGATTATTCATTATATCCTTAGCTGAAAGGTCCTTATTGACACCACAAATGTGCTTTAAGGCAACCCCTCCAATTAAACTCATGAATGCGCCAGGGACCCCGTGGCCAGTACAATCAGCTACCACAAAAATCAATCTGTCCTCATATTGTTTGTACCAGTAAAAATCACCACTTACAATATCCCTAGGGCGATAATAAACAAACACACCATCGATTTTAGCCCGCAATTCATCCAATTCTGGCAACATTGTGGTCTGTATTCTTTTCGCATAATTTATACTGTCGGTAATGTCTTTGTTTTTTTCTTCAATGATTTCCTTCTGATCTCGTATTTGTTTTGTTCTTAGTGCCAATTGATATTCTAGTTCTTTTTGAGCCCTTCTTAAATTATTTGTTCGAATTCTAATTATCAGAATTACAGTTGCAACCACTACAACAGCCACCACTATTATGAACCATAATTTCATCCAAAATGGTACATCCACGTTTATTTCTAAACTATTCTCATATTCTCTGCAGTCTCCATCACTGTTACATACTTTTAACTTAAATATGTATTCACCATTTCTAATGTTTGAATACTTGGCTTGACCTTCTCTTGTTGATGTCCAGTTATCATCATGACCTTCAAGACGATACATGAAGTAAAGATCGTTGGAGTTTGAAAGCGAAATTCCTTTAAACGAAAATGTTATTTCATGTTTACCGTAGGGTAAATCAAAGGTGTATTTATCCTTGTAAAAATCATTGTTAATTTTTGTGGAAATCAAGTCTACAAATGGGATGTTTGATTTTTTTATGTCATCCACTGGGTTGTATTTGATGAGACCTTCAGTCGTTCCCATCCATATGTTCCCAAGCGAATCTTTATGCATGGCGTTTAGGTTGATTTCACCATCTATACCGTCATGTGCATCATAAATAGATATGTTGGCTCGCGATCGAATTCGAGAGAATCCGTACCGATGACCTACCCATACATTATCATTATCTGCAACACATAGCGCGTAACAGTGATCCGATAATAGACCGTTAATAGATGCGTAATTAGTGATGGTGTTGTCCTTAGCTATTTGCAATACACCATTGTTCAATGTAGCCAGCCAGATATTGCCCTTTGAATCTTTGTCTAAACTTATTACTGACAATAGGTTATTTCCAACCTCTAGCTTCTTCTCAACTAATTTATTATTGCTTATACCGGTTAAATAATTGCTAATTGTGGCCATCCAGATAGTGTCCTCATCTACCAGAAAGCCGTACACCTTGTTATGTCTTAATCCGTTACCTGTATTAAATGAAGTATCTACCTTCTGAGTGGCTGAATTTACTGCATATACACCTGATTCGGATGCCACCCAAACCTTATCTTCAAAAATGGAAATTCCATATATATAATCACTTAGAAGGTCATTAGAAAGGTTTACTTTTTTAAATCTATATGCGGTGTCTGGGGCATAATATAGACCATTACTTTTCGATCCAAACCAAATTCCATTATGCTCTACAATTGAGCTGTATTGATCACTTGGGAGACCATAGGTGCTATTTAAAATTTTATAGGGAGGAGTCTTATATGTGTTAATTACATTAACCCCTTTACCCACTCCAAAGTATTTGGTGCTATCTCCCACAAAAATACAGGTAGTGTTGTTGACAGCCAATGGGTCTTCTTGTTTGTAAAAAGTAAAGAATTGATCAATTAATAAGTATAGTCCTTCTCCATATGTCCCGAACCATAAGTTTCCAGTATTATCTTGAAAAATAGATGAGATATAGCTCGTTGGTAATCCTTTAGATTCATCAAAAGTTTCGCTTAATTTATATTGATTTCCAGATGGAATGGTGTACTTGTAAGCCCCACTTCTAGAGGCTATGATAAACGAATCTCCATTCTTAAAAAAAGAACTTGGCGCACCAAATTCGGTTTTGATTAGTTGTCTAGTCACAAGATCCTTCCCCAAGCTCAAAATTGAATATATACCATTTTCGCAAGCACCGTACAATTGGTTAGTTGCCTTGTCAACAAAGAACTTTGTCCATGAGTTATCTTCGTCTATTACTAAATAATTGTTCCAATTATTTTTTATTTCTCCTTGAGAACACGTAATGATTCCTTCTGAACTTGCAATGAGCAGTATATCCTTAAAGAACACAAAATCATATGCTATTATGTCTTCTATTGGCAGATTAATTCTTTTAGTTATTCTGCCTGATTGATTAAATACAATAAAACCCTGACTTTGACTAAGTGCCCAAATAGAACCATCATTAAGAACCCTGATTGCCTGAATTTTTGATGTAAAAGATGAATCCGTTTCTAAAGCGTCAATATCTCCAAGTGAATAGCGCGAAACTGAGCCATCATTATGGCCTAAATAACACGAGTTTGTTAGTGAGTCATGCTCTAAGCAGTTGATTAAATTGCTGTTAAGTCCCTCATTTATAGTGTATGTAGCGATGGTGTTACCGTCATATTTGGCCAATCCTTCTCCCGTACCTATTAAAAGGTATCCTAGATTTGTTTGTGTCATGTCGTAAATAAATGGGTCTATTAGCCCATCAGCGACAGAGAAGTCGGTGAATTGATATCGTTGTGACTTTCCAGTTATACCTATAATTAGTGCAATTACGCACAGAAGCAAGTGTTTCATTATTTAGGTTTACCAATTATGGTCTTTTTGGGTTTATAGCCAATAGGTACAGCATAAAAAGGCAAGGCTTCACCGTATTGATTCGTCACGTAAAATACAACATTATTATTTTTAATTGGATTTGATGTGTTTTTCTTAAATTGAAAATCATAACATGCTCCCCTTTCAGAGTCAACCACTTTAAGTTTTGAGCTGCTCCAGGCGTTGTCTCCACTTGGAGAGCTTTTAACACCCAATTTTACTTTGGAGAATACTGATATTGACCCATCGTTATCCCAATCAAAGTTAAATTGTTTTACAGATTCTACTCTATTATCAACAAATGGATAAATATGGGATACCTGATTTGCATTATCATGCAGACGAACACAGTACTCGTACGTAAAAGCATTCCCTCCTTCTATTCGAACATTGCTTTTGGAGCTGTTACTCATGAACATACGATATAAGTTGCCGTCATTACCAGAAATGCCTTCCACGACAATTTTAAATATATATCCTTCCATATTCTTGTTGAATTCGCCCTCTGTGGGATTAATTGGACCAAATGTGTACCACTTCCCATCATAGGTAGTGCTCACGGCAAACGACTTTGAAAATAGCAAGTTTCCACTCTTATAATCACCTTTGGGATCTACACTTCTGGCGTCCTTATTGGAATGGCATCCTTTGCCTCCATAAACTGAGAATTTTGTCTTTGAATTGAAACCTGCTATAGATTCGTCAATTGTACCACCTACATCTGGATCATATACACGAATGTATACGGGTTTCTTAAAATCACTTGGAACTTTAAAAAATATAGTTTGTACAAAATCATCATCACCGTGTGACTTGTCTGCTTCATTTCCAAATGTCACCAAATAGGGAATATTTTCTTCTTTACCTGGAATCGGCTGTGCAAGCACTGTGCCTGCTATAAATATGCCTATTAGTATGGGAATTAATTTCATGCTGTTATTTATTAATTAAAACTATTGTTACTTTTCGATCACCTGCATTTAAGCCTTTTCCGTCGCCCTCTAAAGCAAATTTCTCGCCAAACCATATAGAGGTCATGTTTTCATTATGTAAGCCATAATTAAAGAGGTGCTTTTTTACGGAATCAACTCTTTTTTTTGATAATTCTAGATTGTATTCATAACTACCATTCGCATCCGTAAATCCTTCTAGTAAGACTATCACATTTGTGCCAGCTTTTGCACATGCCATCTGAATTGAATCTTTGAATGCTGACTCAACATGAGCGCTGTTAACGTCAAAATATACGGTAAGTTCGATTTTATCTAATGCCTCTATGACTCCACTTTTTATTAGATTAACTAATGATTCGTTATTTAGTCTGGAAAAAAATGCTGTGTCTACGCTTAGAGCATTTTTGGCTATTTGTCGCAGAATAGTCTCATCAAAACCCATTTCTACTGCTTTTGCAAAGTCACCATAGAGAGTTGAAATATCATCCGAATACATTATTTCATAAGAGTATGACCCCTCCTGGTCGAGATACCGCGGATAAACACGGTTTACAAAATCTTTGAATAAACTGTCTGATGAAGTATAAAGCGAATCCGATTCAAACAACTGAACAGAATAAATCATGCTATCTGATGGTATCTCTATTTGTTCTAATATATCGAGTTTGTTTTGGTCATAGATATCGTTTGCCTCAGTAGTATCTATAAACGGTGTTTCAACAACTGCAATTACCTTATAAGCACATAATTTTTCTTTTTGTTTTGTTGCCTTGTTCACTGCAATTACACCTAGCGTGGGATAGATATAGCCTTCTTCGCTAGGCGTTATGCTTAGTCCCGATCCCTTCCGCATTGTGCCATCACTAAGTTGCCAGAAATACTCCAAAACATCATAATTTACTAGTCTACTAACATCTGCATTCAAGTAAATTGCATTGTTTATTAGTACAGTGTCTTTAGATTCAATATAAGGTCTATTGAAGGCTTCAATACTTAAGGCATACTCCCCAACATTCATATATGCTAAACCTGTAATTGTATCTCGGAGAGATAGGCTAATTTCATAGTACCCCGTGTCAGGAAAACAATAGTCTATGCTAAGGCCGATCAAAGTATCTCCCGTGCTAATACCCCATTGATAAACAACTGGTATTGAATCTAGGTCAACTCTTTCTTCTTCAGCGAATTCCCAACACAAACTTGGCTTGTGATTTTCTTCACATTCCTCGAAAGCGGGGTATACGTAAGTGAATTTATATATGTCATCGCTGCCATTTCTGTTGGAGGAGAAGTAACCTTTGTCTCCGGTAGAGTCAGATATGTAGGTGAAATCATCGTAAGAGCTGTTGATGGGCGCACTCAGTTTGCTAGGAATATTCCAAACCGAATCTATTTGGCTAGTGTAATAAATATCCAAATCTGCGCTATCTGAATAGTAATTTGTGCTTAAGTAAAGATTACTGTGCACGTCAATAAAGGGGAATAGTTCGTTACCCTGAGTGTTAATCGATTTTCCAAGGTTCACTGGTGCTGACCAAATTCCATTTGCGAGATCACAATAATACAAATCCATACCTCCAAAGCCTCCAGACATATTAGAAGAAAAATATAATCGTTGATTCTTATTGTCAAAACTGGGATGTGCGTAGGAGAAATCCTTCTCAACAAAGGGGAGTTTAATAGGGGCACTCCATTTATTGTTTTCCTTAACCTTGATATATAGCCCTAAGGTATTTTTTTCGTCAGTAAATCCTTTAAGAGAAGCGAATTGATTCTGTGTGGTGAACATTGTGTCGTATGAACCAGTAAAGCTCACGGGGCCTTCGTGTACTTTGGTGTTAATTTTATTTTGAAAAACTGATGTACCTAGACTATCATTCCAAAAATATATATCAGTTACGCGCACATTTGATTGATCAAAATAGTTCGAGAAAATGCGGCTTTTTCGATTAGAGCAATAAATTATTCCATTTTTGTAGTAGGTAGGTGCAAAATCCATATCGGCTGAATTAAAACTGCATGTATCGATTAGATATGTTTGAGCAGTTGAGCGATTTGTGATTAGGAACAACAAGCAAATTGTTAGTATATGTAATACCGTTTTGACCATCAGAAAAATCGTGGGCTTACCAGGTTGCCTGTATAGTTTAATCGGTAAGATATACTAATTTCATGAGAGCCACTTGTATAAGCTGCAAGGTCTGACAGAGTTAAATCAAATGCATATCCTATCGATAACTGTTTGCGTGGGCTAAATCTTATTAGTGTTATTATAGCGTCTTGAGTTCGATAGGCAAGACCTATCTCCAAAAGGTCCTTATAAATACCAGTAGTACTTATGGTAGCTTGGAATGGTGATCTTGGTAGATAACTCATCAAAACACTTGGTCTCAATTTCCATTCATTATTTATGTCATGACTATAGGCACCACCAAGCAAATAGTTATACTCTGAGAAGCTATTTGAGATCTTTATTTTGTCAGCAATTTGAGTGTGCGTTAGCATATTAGGGACAGAGAATGAAACAAAGAATTTTTTGTGAGATAGACGCAGCCCTGAGCTGAAGTTAGGTGCAATCAGCAATGGTGAGTTAACATTAAACCTTGGATCATCTTGATCTATTGTTGTTACTTCACTCCAATAATTACGCATAAAATCTATTCCGCCTGCAAGTCCGAAGGAAAGATTTAGCGTTTGGTTTAGCTTAACTTTATAAGAAACCACGCCGTATATACCGTTATTTCTGCTCACTCCAATGACATCACGATAAACTTGCGCGCCAATTGCTAACTTATTGTCTTTTAATAAGGTATTCCAACTGAGGTATTGGGTAGTTGGAGCACCATTAAGTTTTAACCACTGATTTCGGTATGATAAGGTAAATTCACTGCCTTCTGCTGAGCCCGCAAATGATGGGTTCATAAGAACAGGATTCCATTGATACTGACTTGTCAATGCAACGTGCTGTGCACCTAGGCTAGATGACAAAAGCATAATCGATATGACTAATAGATACCTCACCTTCTAATTATTAAATATCCTGAAAACTCTCTATCATCAACCTTGATTACATAATAGTAAGTATCATTTGCTAAATCCTGACCGAGCATATTCTGACCATTCCAGTTGTTTTGATAATTTTTCACACTGAATACTTCACTTCCCCAGCGATTAAATATTTGTACAGTCGAGCTATTCGCGTTTTCAATACCTGGGATTACAAAGAAATCATTTTTATTGTCATCATTCGGCGAGAACCCGGATGGGATTAGTAAATCATTGACGGTTATTGTTACATAGGCAGAGTCGCTGGGACACACACCATTTGTCACCACCCAATAGAACACATTCTCTCCTATCTCAAGGTTAGAAACGCCTGACAAAGGATCATTGATGTTATTAATAATACTATTGTTATAGTATGTCCAAACTCCCGATCCGAAATCTGGATTGGTCGCGTCTAGATAAGTACTAAATGTATAATCTAAATCTTGATTCGGACCAGCATCTATAATGCTTGGTTGGCTGAAATAACTTACTTCTAATGAATCTTGTATGAAACAATATCCATTATCAGCATTAAGGTAGATTGTATAATCTCCTTCATTGGACAATAGAATGGCATCTGATCCCACGAGAACCGATGAGTCTGTGAAGGCTATATCGTTTGAACTTGACCACCAAGTCAGCGGCGTATTGCTTGTTCCACTAATTAAAGCACTGTCACCGCATACTTCAATATCGGTGCCGGCATCAATAATAGGTTTGGCCACTATGAAGATCGTGTCATTTAAGGATTCTTTACATTGACCTTCACCTACAAAGTATGTAAGTACTATCTGACCTGTTAGATTGTTAGGATCAAAGATATTTCCAAGAACCCCTGAGCCGCTAAATTGGCTTGTAGCGTCATTTGTACCAGTAACAAAAGGCAGAAGGTCCAGTGGCTGACCGATAACACATAGGCTATCTATTGGTAATTGCCAGCTAGGATCTACATTAGGAGAGACATATATTTGTCTGAATGTAGTATCTGCACAAATGCCTGGGCCAATAGTGTAAGCTATATCTTGCACACCTGATGTATTTGTCAGAATCCATAGAGTGTCTTGTTGAATATTTGCTCCTGATAAGCTGAAAAACTCACCACCTTGATCTGTTGAACCATTGTAAAGATTAACAAGGTTGAATGTGTCAATTGCAGCGCATACAGTATCTAATGGACTAATATTTGATTGAAAATCCGGTAGTATTGTTACAGTAAGAACCGTTGTATCTGTGCAAAAGCCATTGTCGACAACATGTGTTATCGGATATGTGCCTGCCCCTGTTGTTTGTGGTTGAAATAAATTATTGGGATTTATCTGCACCTGACTGCTATCGCTGTAGAACATATCTGTCTCTGGAATACTAAAATCTAGATTTGTTGAATCGTCTAAATCAATATTTCCTGCTCCATTTAAGCACAGCGTATCAGGCAGCCAAAAATATGAGTCTATTGGTGGAAGAATTGTAACGTCAAATGAACACGTGTTGGTATTGCCTGCAGCATCTGTTACTAGGAATGAATTAGTGGTGGTGCCTACTGGGAAGGTGGAACCAGAGGCTAAACCAGCTGTTTGTGTAATGGCTTCACCTGGACAGTTGTCTGATGATGTAGGAGCTGTCCATGTAACGATATTATCGCATTGTGTAATATTGCCTGGACATATAATCGTTGGGTTTTCCGTATCGTTTACTATTACATCAAACGAACACGTGGCTGTATTGCCTGATGCGTCAGTTACCAAGAATGTATTAGTAGTAGTGCCAATCGGGAAGGTCGCCCCAGAAGCTAAACCAGCAGTTTGTGTAATCACTTCACCAGAGCAGTTGTCACTGGATGTTACGCTAAATGTAACCACTGCACCACAATCACCCGCATCATTGGCTTGTGTGATATTACCTGGACATGTAATCGTTGGGTTTTCCGTATCGTTTACTATTACGTCAAATGAACATGTGTTGGTATTACCTGAAGCATCTGTTACCAAGAATGTATTAGTAGTAGCGCCGACGGGGAAGGTAGCTCCAGAAGCTAAACCAGCTGTTTGTGTAATCACTTCACCAGAGCAGTTGTCACTAGATGTTACATTAAAGGTAACCACGGCACCACAAACACCTGAATCATTTGCCTGTGTGATGTTTCCCGGACATGTAATCGTTGGGTTTTCCGTATCGTTTACTATTACATCAAACGAACATGTGTTTGTATTGCCTGATGCGTCTGTTACCAAGAAAGTATTAGTAGTAGTGCCAACTGGGAAGGTAGCCCCAGAAGCTAAACCGGCTGTTTGCGTAATCACTTCACCAGGACAGTTGTCAGTGGATGTTACGTTAAATGTAATCACTGCACCACAAACACCCGCATCATTGGCTTGTGTGATGTTACCGGGGCATGAAATCGTTGGGTTTTCCGTATCATTTACTATTACATCAAACGAACACGTAGCTGTATTGCCTGATGCGTCAGTTACCAAGAATGTATTAGTAGTAGTGCCAATCGGGAAGGTCGCTCCAGAAGCTAAACCAGCTGTTTGTGTAATCACTTCACCAGGGCAGTTGTCACTGGATGTTACGCTGAATGTAAGCACTGCACCACAAACACCTACATCATTGGCTTGTGTGATATTACCTGGGCATGAAATCGTTGGGTTTTCCGTATCGTTAACTGTCACCGTAAATGCACATGAGCTAGTATTTCCAGCGCCATCAGTAATAGTATAAGTAACAGTTGTAATGCCAACGTTAAATATTTCCCCAGAAGCATCATTATTGCCAGAACCTATAGTTGCTCCTGTCAAAGCATATGTAATGGATGCCACAGAGCAATTATCACCAGAGGCGGTTGGAGCAATGCTATTAACAAGCGCAGAGCATAAGCCAGAAGTATTACTAACAACGACATCAGCTGGGCACGAAATTGTTGGTGGTGTAGTGTCGTCTATAAGAACATCAAATGTGCACGTAGATGTGTTTCCGTTGCCATCATCAGCGCTTAGTGTTATGGTGGTGTTTGTTGAAATTACTGTTCCTATCACAGGTGATTGTGTGACTATAATGGATCCTGCTGCCGTGCAATTATCACTAAGACCAGTTGCCAGAGTTGTATAATCAGGCAAAGTGAATTGGCATGACGCATTTGTACTTTCATTTTGATCTCCTGGGCAAGATATGGATGGTGCTTGAGTATCATTTACTGTAACCGTAAAAGAACATGTGGTTGTGTTGCCTGACGCATCTGTTGCGGTGTAAGTTACAGTTGTAGTTCCAACATTGAAGGCTTCCCCAGACGCATCATTGCTGCCTGAGCCCGTTGTTGCGCCTGTAAATGTATAGGTGACTATGGTTCCCGAACAGTTATCACTAAATCCTGTAGGTGCAATTCCGTTTACAATAGCTGAGCAAGAGCCTAGGTCATTATTTGTGCTTACATTTCCAGGACATGATATACTAGGGTTTTCTGTGTCATTAACTGTTACTGTAAATGCACAATTTGTTGAATTACCAGCTCCATCAGTTATGGTGTATGTTACGGTTGTGATACCCACGTTAAAGGTCTCACCAGAAGCGTCATTTGATCCAGATCCCGTTGTGGCACCAGATAGAGCATAGGTAATAGAAGCCACTGAGCAGTTATCACCAGAAGAAGTAGGAGCAATTCCGTTTACTATTGCAGTACATGTACCTGTACTATTACTTGCACTTATATTTGATGGGCAAGTGATATTTGGATTTTGATTGTCAGACACCAAAACGGTGAACGAACAGTTTGCTGTTTGGCCTATATTGTCGCTTACTGTGTATGTAACTGTTGTAAGCCCCACGTTAAATGTTTCTCCAGAAGCATCATTGCTCCCTGAGCCAGTCGTTGCTCCAGATAGAGTATACGTGATACTGGCAACCGGGCAATTGTCATTAGCGGTGGTAGGAGCAATCCCGTTAACAATAGCGGAGCACGAGCCACCATCGGTATTAACATTAATATTGGCTGGACACGATATAGTTGGGGGTGGATCACTTAAGTTGAAACTTGCAACAACATCATCAAACCCGTTGGATACCCCGGGAGTTATTCCATCCACACCATCATCTTCAATGTGAATTGATATATCTAAATCTGTGGATTGAGAGCAAGTTGGTGAAATGTCTGCTTGAAAACAAAATTCATAAGTCAAACAATTATAGTTTGATCCAATACCATCACCCCAAGCATTTGCTCCACTGTAATCAAACCCCCATTCAATGGAATTAGTTCCTGCACTGTAAGTCGCGTTCCAGGTCCCACCAGCATCATAAAAACCATTTGGTCCTGGTGCATCAGGAGATAGTGTTGTAATGTTAGTGTAGCAATTTCCCAAATCCATAACTACAGTATCTAGCCACTCCCCAGCATTTACATTTTGAACATAAACGGTATTACAAATTGTTTTCCCAATGTCGCAAGGCGCAAGGGTTGTTGATGGTAAACCATCAATTGTTGTGTATATACCATCATTATTAGAATCACTGCCGCAACCAGTTTCATCAAATTCAACACCGGAAACTATGCAATCAAATGAAATGTCATAATTATCCACTCCATCCGTTTCTGAATCCACTACAAAATAATATGTACCTGGACCCGCAGCATTAAATAATAACTGGTTTTGATTATTAGATATAAACTTTTGAGACCCCAGAACGTATCTGTTTTCTTCCAAGCACCCTGTCCCTAGGGGGCACGAACCTCCAACCCAGAAAGTGTTTACTTGAGAATCATTAGCATCACTAACATTTTCTAGTGTTATTCCCAGTAAGTAATTACCGGCAGGGACAGTAATTTGATAATAGACATCTTCGCCAGGTGTAGCACTACCTGCACAAGTAAAACTATTTCCATTATCATTCGCACCAATTGTTGTCTCATTTAAATATGATTGGCCACAATCTACAATTACAGGGTTAACATCAGCTTCTATCGTAAGTTCCCACGTGCACTGATCTTTATTGCCATTTCCATCCGTCGCTGTCATGGTTATGGTATGTGTGCCTGCAGCGAGAACTGTAGATGGTGTAGGCGATTGGGTGATTACAACGCTGCCAGTCGCACAATCATCTGTCGCACTTGTTAATCCCAAATAACTTCCTAGGGTATAGTTACAAGTGGGATCCGCGGTCACTGTTAAATCGGGCGGGCATGATGTAATTGTAGGGCCTGGACATGGATTGGTACAAGTAAGTTTTGCAACAAAGGCATCTTCACCTCCTGCATCTCCAAGTATAGGTAATGGAGGGAATGTTGCTTGATTGTTTACTTGACCAGCGACATAAACGCCTCCTTCTGAATCATACCCCAAGCCATAGCCCTGAAGATTACTGCCATCGCTAGCAATGGCGGTCCAATTATAAACACCAGCAGTTGTTAAAGAGGTAACAAAACAATCGAAACCACCATCGTGATTGATTGGATCTAAGCCATTATTAAACTGTGTTAAACCACGGAAAGGGCCTGTAAAATAAACATTACCCATACCATCAACGATTATATCTTCGCCAATTACATCCGTACCGTCGTCATTCTCAGCGATATTGTGCCATATTTTTGAGTGTGTCGTTCTATCAATTGCGCAAGCATATACTTCTCCAGCAGTTCCGCCTAAAGTTATTGTTGGTCCACCCCCAGGAAAGCTAACCGTGCCTTCAACACCGCCTGTTACATATAAGTTACTAGCATCAACCGCAAGCCCATGGGCTTCTGTGTTTCCACTGCCTCCTGTTGCAGAGATTTGATCTGCCCATTCGATAGCACCCGTTGTTGCATTATATTGCGCTAAGAATGTATTTCTATTACCAGGTGATAGGGCGGTTACTTGAAAACCAGGATTAGAATTGAATTCGATGGTTCTTTCAAATGTTCCAGTAATGAATACATTGTTGTCATCAGCTGCAATTGCATATCCTCTGTCATTAACGTTACAACACGGATCAATATCTCCTCCAAAGCCTTCCCAAACATGGTTACCAGTTGCTTGGTCATACCCTACAACATAGGTGTCACGATCGTCATTTGATGTCATGGAACTACCACCGTCCCATGTCAGGGAGTTTTCGTACCACCCTGTTATGTATACGTTCGTAGAATTAACTGCAATGTCATTGGCAAAACACTCTCCAATATTGCTGCCTTGTCTTACCCATCTTAGATTACCATCTGAATCATAAGAGGCAATAAATCCTTCCTCCCTATCACCGGATAGAAGCTGAGTAGGTGATCCTGTAACTCCCGCAAATTGACAGCTTTCATCAAACTCACCACAAATAAATATATGATCGTTAGCACCTATGTCTACGCCAGTAACTCTAACATGTTCCCCAGGCGCTCCAATCTTAAAAGCCCATAGAGGGTTGCCGTTGGTATCATATTTAGCAACCAGTCCATCATCATTACCCAGTGTTGAAGACATATCAGGTGTATTGTTTAACCCCATAGGGAACTCGGATGAGACATCTGATCCAAAAAATCCAACTGCATAACTTACACCAGACGAAGGATCAGTTGCTAGATCAAGGAATTCATTATTTCCAGTACCAAGGACATCTTCGGCCCAACAGAAATCAGGTGCTGTTGACATTCGAGAACTGATAGTATAAAATGTGGAAGGGCTTGACATTGAGTTGTAAGACGTCTGCAACCATTCACTGCTTCTAATTATGTCAGACACTCTTGGTTCATCAATACTGCCTTCTAGGTCTAGACCTGGGAAATTTTCACCAAGCGTTAATATTGATGCTGCACCGTCATTGGGGTCGTTAACGTATACCACGGGGGTACCGAGCTGTGCACCATCAAAATAGAATATTACCGTATTTGTACTGACGTCTCGTGTAAATGCAAGGTGGTGCCAATTAGAGATGGTTAATGGCGCTGCAATAGTAGATATTGCTGTTTCTGCATTACCAGCACCATACTCCCAAAACGTTCTTAAGTGGTTTGTGCCAGTTATATTTAGTTTATATTGATGATTCTCAGGTGATGTGAGGCCTGGTAAGCCGCAGGAAATAATAGTGTTGTCACCCAGACCGCCTTGGTTTACATCCAAGTTTATCCAAGTTTCTACTGTAACATCTCCGTTAATTTGTAATTCTGGCTCTACTCCAGATGATAGATAGTCACCAGTTGTAAACTGCTGTCCATTAGCTATTATTGAATTAGGTTCATTTACGGTTCCATTGTTTGTTGTTAAGTTATTTGCAAAATTAGTCGCGTCATCATTGGAATTGTCAAGATGCCAGACGCCTTTATAGTCTGTATCCCAAACAGCTGTTGTACTTGGATCTGTAACTACTGAGCTGTTGCCATAAAACAGTTTAATATCCGTATCAACGCTATTACTTAGAATCGGGATTCTTACCCAAATTGCGATCTCTCCCGTAACTGGGTTGTAGCTCTCCAATTGCTGGTCTAATAAAGTAATTCCATCTAACTCTGTCAAGCGAATATCCCAACCATTACCATTTTCTACTAGACCACCGTTAGCTGTTGTTGCAAGATCTGGATCAGTGTGGTGTATCAACACAGGGAAATCATTTAGTGGAGTACCTCCAGCTACTTGAGAACTTTGAATTGTTAGGATGTTATAGTAGCTGTAGCCTGGTAGTTGCGCGTAGCAAGTTGCTGCTAGCATAACAGATATTATGGCAACAATAACATTTTTAACATGGGTAGTAGTGTTTAAGTACTTAAACATATTAATTACTTAAGTCACTAAGATACGTAAAACACTAAGATAGGTTCGGTTTAATTCGACGACAGTATCATAAACCTGATAAACGTAGTTTTCACCATGACCAAAGTAAACATTGAACGTTGTATTTACTCATTACTGATAGCTCTGACTTCAAAATTTGTTGAATCACCTAATATGTCATTGAAATCATTACCTGCATCCCCAATTTCCTCATCAAACTCATCATATAGCCATAGGATTTTAGCATCATCCCTATTTATAAAAAGCTTAAATATGGATAACAAAGACAAATTCGACATGGTATTGTAATACTCTAAGTTAATTTCAAGCGTAAATAATCTATCGTTAGTTTTAAGGTGATGTTCAATCCAATCTATAAGTGGATTGAAAAATTCTTGGCCATTTTCAGTGATTGATAAGCCCTTAATAACAAGTTTGTTGTTCACCTTATCGTACCTTACGTCCGGTGTTTTGTTCGTCCCCTCGATTCTCATATCTATCTAACTATCAACTGATGCGCCTCCACATGCTTCACATTCGATATACGCAATGTATACATTCCTGTACTTAAGTTTGGCGTTGCAATAGTAATTCTACCGAATCTTGCAGGTATATTTTTAGTATAAACTAATCTTCCTGCTGCATCCATAATTTCAAGCTGAGATGCATAAGCAGCACTTCCCTTCATAACAATGTTGAATTGGCCATCAGATGGATTAGGGAAGATATTTAATACATGATTTAATTCTTCGTTCACTCCTACACAATCTTCAACTCTTACTTCAACACTATCAATGCCAGTACATCCATTGAAGTTTGTCACCTCATAGTATAAGGTGTGCGTTCCTACACCAGCTGAAGACGGATCAAATAGATTGCCTGTTACGCCAGGCCCTGAGTATGCGCCCGTTCCCACACCTGAGCCATTTAAAGTCACTGGAGAAGAACTTAAACAAACAGTGTCGTTAGTCACCGATAAGTTTACATTAGGTATGTTGAATACATTAAACGAAATCGCAGAGCTATCAGGACAAATGCCTGTTAGAACATAGCTTATGGTGTGACTTCCACCCATTGCAACGGCTGGATCAAACTCACCAGTAGTACTGTTTGTTATTCCGTTACCACTCCATGTTCCTCCTGGCTCAACTGAAGTCAGGTTTACTACAGGATCATTAATACAGTAAGGACCTGCTGGATTAATGCTTGCATCCTGTTGCAGGTCAATAGTAATGTTAACAGTATCTGCATCTCCACAAGCACCTGAGATAGCGTAGATAATTTCGTGTGTACCAACGCCAGCTGTTACTGGATCAAATGTTCCAGAAGATGTATTAGTGACACCAGTTCCAGACCAAGTTCCACCAACATCAGCGCTATTTAGGTTTAAACTTGGGTCTAAGGAACACATGTTAGTAGGTGCGGTGATAGTCGCATCTAGCGCACTGTTAACAGAAATACTAATTGTATCTGTATCTCCACATGTTCCTGTGATGTCGTAAATTATTTCATGGATACCATTTCCAGCTACTGAAGGGTCAAATTCTCCTGTTGTTCCGTTTGTGATTCCAGTTCCACTCCATGTTCCACCGCCGTCAACTGCTGTTAAATTAACCGCTGCATCTGTTGGGCAGAAAGCAGTAACGGGGTCAATTGTAGCATCCATCTGGGTGTTAACAATAGCGTCCACTGACACAAGGTTAGTAATACATGAAGGATCTCTAATCTCCCAGTCATAGAAGAAGTAGTAATAACCGGCTACACCTGCGCTACTTTCGGTAATACTTACTTTACCAGCTAACGTGTATGGGTAAGTTGGTCCAGCATCATTTCTCCATAAATTAGGATTAGAGCCAGCAGCACAACCAAGTTGATAATCCGTACCAGGAACTAAATCAAAGTTTAAATAAATCCTTTGAGGTCCAGCGGTGATATTCATAACCGTATCTTGCAGAACAGTTCCTCCAGCATCTCTCAATTCAATTGTTCTACTACCCGTACTTCCGGCATATACTAGAACAGATTCAAGTGTGCAGTTACTAAACACATCAAATAATAGATGTTGGTCATTGTTGAAGTAAGCTCCTGATCCTATCGAATTGTCAACCGGTCCTACATTATTCAAATCACCTGGTAATTCTTCAGCTACATAGTATGTAGTGTTTGTCGATATGGTCGGAGTGGTGTATGAACCACCAGTTCCTACTTGATTTGTTCCAGCAGGATCGTCATACCAATGCAGTGTTCCAACACCACTACCAGTTGCATTAACAGTTGCGATTCCAGTTCCACAAATAGAGTCGTTAGCAGCAATTGGATCTTCAGCGATAGCACCTATTACTTCTACGCGTCCACTCTGACATGGTGCTGTTTGAATCTCCCAATCATAGAAAAAGTAGTAATATCCGGCTGCTCCAGCTGTGCTGCCTGTAATTGAGCATACGTTTGCTAAAGTGTAAGGATAGGCTGCACCATCACTGTTTCTGTATAGGTCTGGACTTGGAGATGTTAACTCAAAATCTGTTCCCTGAGGAACGCTAAAGTTTAGGTTGATTCTACTACCACCGTTCGGAACGTTTACAGTAGTTGACTGCACTAAAGCTCCAGTGTTATCTCTTAATTCGATAGTTCTATTTCCTGCACCATTTGCATCTACCCAAACAGATACTAAAGTAAAAGGTTGTAATGCATCAAATACTAGCGCTTGATTTCCTGTGAAGTATCCTCCGTTCCCAAAGGTATTATCTACTGGTCCAACGTAATCAGGTGTTAATCCCGTTTCAGCTTCAACCCAGTAAGATGTTGTTGTGCTAATGGTTGGAGAATAACTTGTTCCCGTATTAACTTGATTTCCACCAGTTGGTGCATCCCACCATGTTAAGTTACCGGCAGATGATGCAAATAAATCTACGGCTCCTGGTGTACAAATTGAGCCATTTGTAACATTTGGAAGAGCTAATTGACCTGCGCTAATAAAATCTACGTTGATTGCTGTATCAATTCCGCAAACACCACCATCTTCAATTAGAGTAACTGTATAAGTTCCTGGCGTAGAGTAGGTGTGACTAACATTCAAACCAGAAGCCGTGTTACCATCACCAAAGTCCCATGAATACGTTCCCGTTCCGGCAGATGCACTTACTGCACTAAAATCTACATTGAAAGGAGAAACACATCCTGATGTAAGGTTAGCCACCATGTCAGTTTGGAATACTGCGTCATATTCATCTCCAACATTCACTGCATACCAAGCATTGGTAGTAGAGATAACCTGAGGTGAACAAGGTCCAAATAAATCTGTTGCTGCTTGAATTGCATAAAATCTAGCATCAATATAATTCGAGTTAGGTCCTAAATACACTGTTAAGTTTCTAAAGGCAATAGCTGCCGCATCTTGTAGTCCAATACCTGTAACGTTGTAGACATCTCCAGCATCATTTGTTCCTGATCCACCTTCAGATAACAGATAAAACCAGTAATTCTGTACCCCACTGTTGGTATGTACCCCACCATTATCAGCACCGCCAAGAGGAGCCCAGCCGTTTCCGAAATAAGTATCTGGATCACCATAAGCATTGGGATTGCTGACAGATCGAATAACCGATCCAATGTCTTCACCCATTAGCCAGTCACCATTAGCTTGTCCTAAAGCAAAAAACTCAACTGCTACACCAAAAATGTCACTGAAAGATTCGTTAAGTGCACCCGATTCATCTTGGTAAACAAGATTTGCCGTAAAAGTGGTTAAACCATGTGTGATTTCGTGACCTGCAATATCCAATGAGGTTAGAGCAGTGATAGTACCATTTCCATCTCCGTATGTCATTTCTGAACCATTCCAAAACGCGTTTGCATAGTTGTTATCATAGTGTACATATGAATTTAAAGCAAAGCCGTTATCATCGATACTGTTTCTATTGTGCTCAATATTATAATAGTCATACGTCATCTCGGCACCCCAATGTGCATCTAATGCGTACTGATTGTTACCTGCCATCACCCAGTTAGGGTTTGGAGATGTGATGTCTTGTGCGTTTCCGTAGTTAGTCCCGTTCTGCATGTCGTAGGTATTGATCCCGTTACCACGACCGTTTTCTCTCAATCTATATCCTCCACCGAAACTGTCGGATATGATGTTCTGGGTTCCACTGTAAGCTGTGGTGGCTGTTCCAGGTGTATCAGCCTCATAGATTCTCTTGTTTTTGAAAAGAACTTTACCAGTTGCAGCATCAATAAAAGTCCAGGCACGCGCAATTGGTCTGTGAGCGTATATGTCGAACTTGTAGGCTAGTCTAAACTTTTTCCCAGTGAAGTCACCATTTTGCGCTACATAGACAAGTTCAGCTTTTGGTTTATATGTAGCATTAGGGTTACCGGTTTTTTCTTTAATGAACGCCTCTTCTGACTCGATTTCCCATTTAAAACTCTCAGAATTAAAGCTGTCCATAGCCTTCTGGAGGGCAGTCTCTTCAGCCATGGTTTTAGCTCCTGAAAAATGGTCGCCAGCAAAGATGTCTCCATTCATTGAGACTATGGTACCATTCTCTGCATGAATTAAAAACATTGTACCTTCTATTGGAATTCCATTATATGTTTGCTGATATCGGAAATGCGTGAAACCTAAATCATCCGTATCGCTATTCATTAAAACGAAATTAAATGCTGGGTTTTTACATAAATTTTCTTTGATCCATCGAATACCTTCATTCAATTTTGGACCTTGATTTTTCTTAAATCGTATGAAGTTGGGAACCTCATGATTTTGGTCTATATGAAGATTTTCGACTTGTTTGTTAGCCTGCGGGGTTAAACTGTACAAGCTGTTATTTTCCTGTGCATGTGCTGATAATAAGCATGATGCGATTGCGAGGGTGGTTAATTTTAATCTCATTCAAAAATATTTGGGTCTCATAAGGTACGATTTATTTTTGATTTTAACAGATTTTAACGCCTTCAAAGCGGGGAATAAGATGTCTGTACAGTGGTAAAAATCTACTATATTTGACATTCAAGATTTTAAGTATGAAAATAGGTCTGATTAGAGAAGGGAAGACCCCGCCCGATAAAAGAGTAACATTATCACCAGAACAGTGTAAGGATATTATGGACGATTATCCAGAAATCACCATTGTTGTTGAGAAAAGTGAAATCAGGAAGTTTAGAGATGAAGAGTATGCTAAGCAGGGTGTTTTGTTGGTAGATGATGTTTCCGATTGTGATATCTTGTTGGGTGTTAAAGAAGTGCCAATTGATGAATTAATTCCTAATAAAACCTATTTTTTCTTTTCACACACCTACAAAGAGCAACCTTACAACAGAAAATTACTCAAAGCAATTTTGGATAAGAAAATCCAATTGGTTGATTGGGAAATGATTACCAATGAAAACGGACAACGTTTGATTGCCTTTGGGCGATATGCTGGAATTGTGGGTTGTTATAATGGTTTGTATGCTTTTGGTAAGAAATCTGGACGATATGAACTAAAACGAGCTCATGAGTGCGAGGACAGGGCAGAAATGGAGGGCCAATTGAGTAAAATTGATTTGCCATCCGACTTTAAATTGGTTTTAACAGGCAATGGAAGAGTTGGTAAGGGAGCTGTTGAGGTCCTGGATTTATTCGATATTGATGAGGTGAGTCCAGAAGATTTCTTGACCAAGGAATTCGGAAAACCAGTATATACCATGTTGGGGGTTGAGCACTATAATAAAACGGATGACGGAAGGCCTTTTCATAAGAAAGAGTTTTATAATGACCCGTCTGGTTTTGAATCTAATTTTATGCCATATGCGCGAGTTGCAGATATGTACGTAGCTTGCCATTTTTGGGACAGTGAAGCACCTTATATTTTCACACGTCAGGATGCGAAAGACCCAAATTGGAACATAAAAGTTGTTGCTGATATTAGTTGTGACATAGATTGTGCAGTTGCAAGCACATTGCGTCCATCAACCATTGCGGACCCATTATATGGATATGATGCTCAGACGGAAAAAGAAGTTGACGCCATGCAAGATGGAGCTATAATGGTAATGGCGGTAGATAATTTACCATGCGAATTGCCAAAAGATGCCTCAGTTGACTTTGGAGAGATGTTTATTGAGCATGTTCTAGAGCCTATTCTTGGCAATGACCCAACACATATAATCGAAAGAGCCAGTGAAACTGATTCAGAGGGTAAGTTGACATCTCATTTTGCCTACTTACAAGATTATGTAGATGGAAAGTAAGTTACTATTTTAGGTGCTTTAATCTAGAAATCATTTCTGTTGGATTGTCAGCTTTAAAAACTGAACTTCCAGCTACAAGAACATCTGCACCAGCATCTACTAATTGTTTAGCGTTGTCGATTGTTACTCCGCCGTCGATCTCAATAACCGCTTTTGATCCAGATTCAACGATCATTTGTTTGAGTTTGCGCACCTTGTCATATGTTTTCTCTATAAACGATTGTCCCCCAAAACCGGGATTCACACTCATCATACAGAATAAGTCGGTGTCATTTAACACAGGTTCTACTAGCTCTACTGGTGTGTGCGGATTAAGCGCTACTCCAGCTTTCATGCCTTCGTCCCTGATCGCATGAAGTGTTCTGTGTAAATGTGTGCTAGCTTCATAGTGTACAGTCAGGATGTTAGCCCCTGCTTTTTTGAAATCTTTAATATATCGTTCAGGCTGCACAATCATTAGGTGTACATCCAAAGGTTTTAGCGTGTGTTTATTAATGGCTTCAATTACAGGAATTCCGAAGGATATGTTTGGAACGAATACGCCGTCCATAACATCTAAATGATACCAATCGGTTTCGCTTGCATTTAGCATTTCACATTCGGATTCTAAATTGGCAAAATCTGAGGCGAGTAGGGAAGGGGCTATTAAATGTTCCATGAAACAAAGTTAGTTATATGTAATTATATGATGTTGGATTATTTTACATTAATTACTAACTAATTGCTAGAGTTTTCATCATGCAAAATGGAAATAAAGCCTTGTCTTAAATTAATTAAATCAAAGTTCGATATGCAGCCCTGACCTAGCTTACTGCCCTATTGTTGCGATTCCTCAATCTCGTTTTCTTGATCATCCTCAGTTATGATTTCCTCCCTTGGTTTACGTGCCATTTTAGGTGGAGGCGGTGGAGGTAGAGGAGCGGCGTATATTACTGTGTCCTGTATATCTTGCTGAATAGACGCTTGAAGCAATTTCATTTCCTGCTTATGTATCGAGTATGTGCTGTTTAGCAGAAATGGATCTAACCATGTATCATAAGAGGGGGCAGTTGAAATGAGAACTATTAAATTCTTTAGCACGGCTTCTCTTTCGGGCTTACTAAAGAATGTACTTACAATTTTATCGAAATGAGCAATGGTATGTTCTATTATTTCTGGCTGCTCATTGTCGAAAAGACATGATCGTAATAGGTCTAAACGAATCGTTGGCTCAAATGATGAATCAAGCTTTCCATGATAGTGAGCATAACCATTGTTTTGAATTAAATAGTCCAAATATGCCAAATAAGAGGCTGTATCTGCGTTCTTATATGCTGGGAGATTAGACGTAAGGTAACGCTCAAATTCAAGCATGGATGCATTGTAGTCAATACCAATTTTTTCATGCTCTTCTTGATAGCATTGACATAATTTGTTATTCGAATTAACATCTGCTTTTACGGTGGAGGAACTCTCTTTTTTTGCCGTGGATGATTCCTCTTTGTCTGAGCATGCATTCAAACAAAAAATGACTCCAATAAGGAGCCATTTAATATTGTAATTGGTAACACTTGATATCATTATCCTAAATACGTCTTAAGAATTTTAGATCGTGAAGTATGTTTCAATCGTCTAATCGCTTTTTCTTTAATCTGTCTAACACGTTCTCTGGTTAGGTCGAATCGTTCACCGATTTCTTCTAAGGTCATTGGATGTTTATTGTTCAAACCAAAGTATAGTCTCACTACATCTGCTTCTCTCGCAGTTAAGGTAGATAACGAACGCTCAATTTCTTTTCTCAAAGATTCAGTCAATAAACCTCTGTCAGGACCAGGCGTATCATCGCTTGTCATAACATCATACATGTTAGAGCTACTTTCGTCTCCATCTTTCAGTGGAGCATCCATAGATACGTGTCTACCAGCGTTTTTCAAAGACTGCTTTACTTCCTCAGGAGTCATCTCTAGTAAATCCGCCAACTCTTCAGCTGAAGGAGGTCTTTCGAATTCCTGCTCTAATTGAGAAAATGCTTTGTTGATTTTATTAATTGATCCAATTTTATTTAGTGGAAGTCGAACGATTCTTGATTGTTCTGCCAGTGCTTGTAATATAGACTGACGAATCCACCAAACGGCGTAGGAAATAAATTTAAATCCTCTTGTTTCATCAAACCTTTGAGCCGCCTTAATCAATCCAAGGTTTCCCTCATTAATTAAATCAGGTAAAGTTAGTCCTTGGTTTTGGTATTGTTTAGACACGGAAACAACGAATCGGAGGTTGGCTTTCACCATCTTTTCAAGAGCAATTTGATCGCCCTCTTTAATTCTTCTCGCCAATTCAACTTCCTCATCTGCGGTAATCAGATCAACACGTCCTATTTCCTGTAAGTATTTATCTAAGGAAGCCGTTTCTCTGTTAGTTACCTGTTTTGTAATCTTGAGTTGTCTCATCTATCAATTTAAAGGTTATATCCTTTCCTCTAACGTAGTTCGACAGGATGGGGTTACATTAATTCCCCATCTAGCGTACACAATGAATTAACAATTTATGGTGTAACATAAAAAAAGCCCTGAATATCAGGGCTTTTAAAGAGTATTTATGTGGAAAACTATTAATTCTCCTGTTCAGCTTCAGATCTTTCTGGCTTAGGTAAAAGCACTTTTCTAGAAAGCTTAAGTTTACCGCTTTTAGGGTCTTTACCAAGCACTTTGATTTGACACATATCACCTTCATTAAGAACATCTGCAACGTTTTGAACACGCGTCCAGTCTATTTCTGAGATATGTAATAAACCATCTGTACCAGGAATAACCTCAACAAATGCACCGTAAGGCATTATCGACTTCACTTTACCTTCGTAGATTTCACCTACCTCAACTGTTGGAGGGAAGGCAATATCTTTAACACGCTTAACCGCTTTATCCATTGCTTCTTGGTTTGCAGAAGCGATTTCAACAGAACCTTGCCCATCAGCTGTTTCTTCAATAGTTATAACTGTTTCAGTCGACTTTTGAATTTCCTGAATGATTTTACCACCAGGGCCGATAATAGCACCAATTGTGTCACCAGGAACCATCAATTTAACGATACGTGGAACATTTGGTTTGTAATCTTCTCTAGGCGTAGAAATCGTTTTACTCATTTCATTTAAGATATGAAGTCTTCCTTCTTTTGCCTGATTTAGAGCTTCTTTAAGCAAGTCTGATGATAAACCATCTACTTTGATGTCCATTTGACAAGCCGTGATACCATCTTCTGTACCTGTTACTTTAAAGTCCATATCTCCTAGGTGATCTTCGTCTCCAAGGATATCACTTAAAATTGCGTATTTACCTTGATCATCGGAAATCAATCCCATTGCGATACCAGATACTGGCTTCTTGATTTTGATACCACCATCCATAAGCGCTAAAGTACCAGCACAAACTGTTGCCATTGAAGACGAACCGTTTGATTCAAGAATTTCAGACACCAATCTTATAGTGTATGGGTTGTCATCTCCTTCCGGTAGAACTTGCTTTAATGCTCTTAGAGCAAGGTTACCATGTCCAACCTCTCTTCGTGAAGTACCTCTAATTGGTCTAGCTTCACCTGTAGAGAATGGTGGGAAGTTATAGTGTAACAAGAAACGGTTGGTACCTTCTAAGATAGCGCCGTCAATCATTTGCTCGTCCATCTTAGTTCCCAAAGTAAGCGTAGTTAATGACTGCGTTTCACCTCTAGTAAAGATAGAAGAACCGTGGACACCTGGAAGGTAATCCACCTCTGACCATATCGGTCTGATTTCGTTCATTTGTCTTCCGTCTAAACGCACTCTTTCGTCCAGAACAACACGTCTTACCGCTTCTTTTTGCGTCTTACTTAAGTATTGTTTGATTTGGTAGCCCCATTCTTCCATTGTTTCTTCATCAACAGACTCTAGGTACTCATCTTTAACAGCACCAAACAACTCTTTCCTTTTGTTCTTATCTGCAAGGCCTTGTTTAGCTACATCATAGAACTTTTGGTAAGTAGCTGCCTTAACAGCTGCTTTAATATCTTCGTTATGCGTTTCGTGCGAATATTCTCTAGGCTCGGTATTCCTTCCTGATGCAGCAGCAAGGTCCAATTGTGCTTGACACTGAACTTTAATTGCAGCATGTGCAGCTTCAATTGCAGCTACCATGTCATCTTCCGAGATAAATTTCATTTCACCTTCAACCATCATGATGTTGTCCATGGTTCCAGCAACGATCATATCGATATCGCTATTTTCCATTTCGTCCATATCTGGGTTGATAAGGAATTTACCGTCCACTCTAGCAACTCTTACTTCTGATACAGGTCCTGCAAAAGGAACATCAGACAATGCAAGCGCAGCTGAAGCAGCTAGACAAGCTAAAGCATCTGGATTAGTGTTTTTGTTTGCAGAAAGTAATTGAATCATTACCTGAGTATCTGCATGGTAATCGTCTGGGAAAAGCGGTCTAAGTGCTCTATCCACTAAACGCATTACAAGAATTTCGTATTCTGATGGGCGTGCTTCTCTTTTGAAGAATCCACCTGGGAATTTACCCACAGCAGCGTACTTTTCTCTGTAGTCTACAGTTAATGGCATAAAATCTACGCCATCTTTAGCTTCCGGTGCCGAAACAACCGTAGCTAGCAACATTGTGTCCCCTTGGCGAACTACTACTGAACCGTCAGCTTGTTTTGCAAGCAAACCAGTCTCCAGTGTAATGTCTTTACCATTACCAAGGCTAATTGTTTTTGAAATTAAATTTGGTTTCATGTATGTATATATATGTGTATAAAAAGCAGAAAGCAGCTACACGAATGCAGCTGCTCCCCGAAAATTTTCATCACCATGCGGTGATAATATGTTGTGTATATCTATTCAAGTTAGTTTGAATTATCTTCTTAAGCCAAGCTCCTTGATAATCGCTCTATATCTTTCGATATCCTTATTCTTAAGGTAATCTAATAAACGTCTTCTTTTACCAACCATTAATTGAAGCGCTCTTTGTGTTCCGTAATCTTTACGGTTCTTCTTTAAGTGCTCAGTTAAGTGGCTAATTCTAGCAGTAAATAATGCGATTTGTCCTTCAGCAGAACCGGTATCCTTCTCGGACTTACCGTGCTTTTTAAATAGTTTCTGTTTTTCTTCTATTGATAAATACATGCCAATATTATTTAAATGATTATTATGTATTGATTTTAATTCGCGGCAAAGATATGTCCTTTAATCCGAATAAACTAATATTTGAACATTTTAAGAACTTGTCCTAATTTGTCTTTTGCTTCACGTCTATCAATGATGAAGTCTAAAAAGCCATGTTCTAATAAAAACTCAGATGTTTGGAAGCCCTCTGGTAGGTCTTTTCCGATGGTTTCTTTTATTACTCTTGGTCCTGCAAACCCAATTAATGCATTCGGTTCAGCTATATTGATATCTCCTAACATTGCGAATGATGCAGTAACACCACCTGTTGTAGGATCAGTTATATAGCTAATGTAAGGCAGTTGTTTTTCAGACAATAAAGTAAGTTTTGCAGAAGTCTTTGCCATTTGCATTAAGGAGAAACCTGCTTCCATCATTCTGGCACCTCCAGATTTAGAGATGATCATAAATGCACAGTTTTCCTTTAGTGCACGATCTATTCCTTTTGAAATCTTCTCACCAACAACGCTTCCCATTGAACCTCCGATAAAGGCAAAGTCCATAGCCGCAATTACAATTGGCTCGCCATGAATAGTTCCCTTAGCAGTGCGTATTGCATCTTGTAAGCCCGACTTTTTGATACTTGCTTCAACACGGTCTTTATATTTCTTAGTGTCCTCAAATTTAAGAGGATCACCAGACTTCATTTTTGCGTTGAATTCTCTCCAACCATTGTCAAAAATAAGTTCGAAATATTCTTGAGAACCTATTCTTTCATGGTGTCCTTCAGGACTCACGTATGAATTAGCAATCAGTTCAGACTTCTCTATGATTTTTCCATCAGGCGACCTGTACCATAGTCCATCTGGTGTTTCTTTCTTCTCATTCGTAGGGGTAGTAATCCCTTGTTTTTTTCTTCTAAACCAAGCCATAATTTACATTCTGGTTTATGCTAAGTCACACGACTTAAGCAATTGTAATTTGATCATCAAGGTAAACGTCTTGGATAGCGTTAAGTAGTGCAACGCCTTCAGTCATATCTTTTTGGAAAGCTTTTCTTCCAGAGATAAGACCATGTCCGCCAGCACGCTTATTAATTATAGCAGTTTTAACCGCATCTGCTAAATCCGAAGACTTAGAACCTGTTGATGCACCGCCCGAATTAATAAGACCATTGCGTCCCATATAGCAGTTAGCTACTTGATATCTACATAAATCGATTTCGTTTTCAGATGACAACTCAGTATACACTTTATCATGAGTCTTTCCAAATCCGATAGCTTTATAGCCACCGTTTAATGTAGGTAGTTTTTGTTTTATAATATCTGCCTGGATAGTTACCCCAAGGTGGTTAGCTTGAGCCGTTATATCCGTCGCAGTGTGGTAATCAACACCGTCTTTTTTGAAGTCGCTATTTCTTAAGTAGCACCATAAGATAGTTGCCATACCAAGTTCGTGGGCACGTTCAAAAGCATGAGCAATCTCAATAATTTGACGGTTACTATCTTCAGAACCAAAATAGATGGTAGCCCCAACGGCAGTTGCACCTAGGTTCCATGCCTCATCAACTGAACCAAATGAAATCTGCTCGAAGGTATTAGGATAAGACAATAATTCGTTATGGTTTATTTTAACAATAAAAGGAATTTTGTGTGCGTACTTTCTAGAACATGCTGCCAAAACACCAAACGTTGAAGCAACAGCATTACATCCACCTTCTACAGCTAATTTTACAATGTTCTCAGGGTCAAAGAAAATTGGGTTTGGCGCAAAAGAAGCACCAGCCGAGTGCTCTATCCCCTGATCAACAGGTAAAATTGAAAGGTAACCTGTGTTGCCCAATCTACCGTGACTGTATAAATCTTGTAAACTTCTTAAAACTTGCGGAGATCTGTTGGTTTGACCAAAGGCTCTATCCACAAAATCACTTCCAGGAAGTGTTAGTAAATCTTTAGAGATGGTATTACACGTGTGGTTAAGAAGGATGTCAGCTTCCGAACCAAGTAATGCATGTATATCTGTATTTGCCATTTATTCGAATTTGGAAACGCAAAACTAACAAAATCATTTTTTACACCCGCATTTATTCTGTTATTTCATTGTATTCTTAATTCTCTTTTTAATTATCAGCCATATTGTTGTGATAATTGATCCCAACAAAGCCAGCGCCATATCTTTGTGTGGATCCCACATATCACCTTGTTGACCATTGTATGCTTCAACTTGGTCTGGGGCAAGCGTGAAACTTAGCCACCATTCAAACAATTCGTAAAACAGACTGTAGAACTGGATACAAAGAAAGCCTATAAGGAGTGAGATGTTTTTTGGGGTATTAAAAATATGTTGAACAGTGTCTATTGAGGCTGGAAGAAGGCATAGACCGAAAACGAAATGTACCATACGGTCATAATGATTGCGTTCCCATCCAAATTGTTCATTTGGACTCCAGTTCAGCAATTCAATTGCCCATTGGTTGTAAGGAACCATGGTATAACACCACCGGGCACCGAAGATGTGAAGCGCAGTAAATATGCTTAAGCCTATAAAACCATACGATGACAAATGAGGTTTTCGGATGTCTACAATCATCCATATGAAAATCAACAAGGTGCCTATATGTTGTAGCCACATATCTAGACCGTATATGGGATTGTATGTAGTCACTGCGGTAAATGAAACCAGTGCGATAAGTGTGAATAGTTTATGTTTCGTGTTCATACTTTAATAAGGCTTATGTGATACAGAAAAGTGTATTTTCGCACAAAATTTAATAGGATTTAACATTTTTTATGAGTAACTTCTAACAAATCAAACTTATCATTTATGAAAAAACTTCTACTATCAATTATTACGCTCGTTTCAGGAGTAATGTCTCTGCAAGCGCAGGTAACTAACTACGCTGTCCCGCCATACTGTAATAGTTTTGAGTCGGGCACATTAGATGCGCACTGGTACACAACATCAAGTGGCGCTAACGGTCGAATTCAAATATGGGACTCCCAGACGCTTACATGGGGTGGAAATACTGCAACCGCATTTTCAGGGGAAAATTGGCTTGGGCTGGATAATGACCCAGGAGGTACTTATGTGACAAATGAAGCTTGGCTTGGTTTTGATATGACTGGGCAGAGTAACTTAAGATTCAAATTTAAATGGGCCGAATGGAATGATGAAACGGAGGCTGTGGATGGTATTTTTATATCGGATAACGGTGGAACCACATTTACTCAGATTATCAACTTACAGGGAGGGAACTATACAGATCTTGCGTGGCAATCATTCAACTTTGATCTAGACAGTATCAACACAGTTCATGGTTTGTCGTTTACATCAACGTATGTAATTAAATTCCAACAATACGATAATTACTATTTCGCTGGAGGTAATGATGGCTTCTTGTTTGACGATATTTTCGTTGGCAACGGATGTTCAGATTGTTCAGGTGTGCTAGAAACTGCATGTACAAATTACACTGTACCAAGTGGAGATGAGTCTTACACTTCTTCTGGAGTTTATGTTGACACCGTTGACAATGGCGGTGGATGCAATAGCTTCCTTGAAATTAATTTGACTCTCACAGGTGGTTCGGCTAGTGCTGCAACAATTTCACCAACTGCGTGTGCAATGTATACCGTACCAAGTGGAGACGAGACATATACCACAAGTGGTACCTACATGGATACAATTCCGAGTAGCTCTGGTTGTGATAGTGTGTTGACAATAAATTTAACGGTTAATCAAGCGGCTACTTCAACCACCACAATTTCTGCATGCGATAGTTACATGTGGACAGACGGAAATACATATACAACAACAGGTATGTATACTCAAGTGCTCACAGCAGCTAATGGATGTGATTCAACAGCTACCTTAGATCTAACAATAGGAACTACTCCGAGTGTTACTATTACCTCTACAGATGGAGTTAATCTTTTGGCAAATGGTGCCGCTACAACTTATACTTGGATTGATTGTGCAGATAGCTCCGTGGTGGGGACTGGCTCTACATTTATGCCATCCGATAACGGAGATTATGCGGTAATTGGAGATGATAATGGATGTACTGATACTTCAGCATGTTTTGCAGTTGTGTCTATAAGTATCAATGAGTTCTCAAATTCAATGGTAAGTATCTATCCTAATCCAACTAAAGAGTTGCTGTCTATCAACACGAATGAAGTCCTTTCGAAGATTTTTGTGATGGACAACTCAGGAAGAGTTGTTATTGAGGCAGAGAATACAACTAAACAATTGGATGTTTCTAGTTTAGCGAAAGGACGCTATATTTTAGTACTTGTTAACAAGCAGGGTGCTAGAGTAGAGAAGAGCTTTGTGAAGCAGTAAATTCATGTAGATGTATAAATCAGAAAAGCCCGGCATGCCGGGCTTTTCTGATTATTGCGTTCTATTACTCCTTCACAAATTTCTCAACATGTCTGCCATTAATCCTTACCACATAAATTCCTGATGGTAAGTTAGAGACGTCAATATTTTGAGAGCTAGGTTGATGAATATTCATCACAATTTTACCTTGTACATCATGAATTATTAATTTATCAATGTGCTCTGACGAACTGATAATTAAATTGTCCTGCGCTGGGTTTGGATATAAATTAATAGTCTTGTTACCCACATTTTCTATGTCCAAAGTAGAGATCCAATCACCGGCAAAAATACCATTAGGAGTTGCTGTATAATTCATCTGATGAGCAGTAGAACCCACACTAATCGTTGGGAAATGATAACTTGTATGAATCAAGCCAGGCACATCAACAAGAATTCTGTAATCACCATCAGGTAGGTTATTCATTTCGTAAAATCCGAATTCGTTTGTTTGTGCATGCGCTACTAGTTGTTCGGTGGCCAAATCAATTAAGTAAACCATATATCCTTGCATTGGCACTTCTCCGCTTCTAAACACACCATATCCATTTAAATAACCTGAGATCACTCCAATCCCAACAGGATTTGTAGTAGAAGCTAGTTCAATATCACCATTCAATGTGCTGTCACAAGTTGAATAAATGATTTGACCATTGTTCCAGTAATAAGACCCCATGTGGTAGCTAGGTAAGAACCCTGGAATTGCCGTTGTGTCAATTTCTGCTTTCGTCATATACTGAATATGCGCAAGGTTGGTGAAGGTATAGTCCCCTGAAGCATTTGTTAGGGTAGAATCTAGGAGTGTCATACCGGCTTCATCGATATCATGCTCAAACAGGTATACTTTAACATTGCTATATGAATTACTACCGTCATTTACATTACCCGTTATCTCAACAGAATTTAATCCACAGTTAATTACTTGTGTTTGGAATTCTCTTGTAGTAATAGCAATTAGATTACCATTTCTAAACTCTCGCACTTCAACAGCCGCTTGATAGGCTCCCATAGCGGCTCCAGATACACAGATATTTCCGTTGGCAGAATTGAAGGTTGAGTTCCCCGCACCAAATGGTTGAGTGGCGGAGTAGCCAGCATTAAACGGAATGTTTGTTGAAGGTCCACTTTTTGGATTAACTAGCGTAAATACAAGCGAATCACCATCTATATCATAGGCTGTGTTGTTGATGCAAAAATCCCCCTGATTGCACATGTAAAGCAATGGAGATTGCTGGAAAATTGGCGATGAATTCGGGGCGCTGCTATTATCTAAATAAGTGCCCATATGGATATTTTGTGTTCCCGCATTTTGCAGGTTAATCACAGCATTATTTCTACAGCAATTCGAATAAGATAGATACCAATCCAAACACGGTGGAAGCGTTACTATGCCAGAGTACACAAATGCGCGTGCACCCGGCAAGGATCCTCCGTTACAAGTGCTAGCAGACACAATACACTGTGGTGTGAGTTCTACTGTGTCCACTGCAGCTAAGGCAGTAGTAAAACTGTTACAAGAGGAGCTAACATCTAGGTTGATTGATCCCGCTCCAGGAATTCCCGCGCAATCTACAAATAAGGTGGCCGTAACAAGATAGTCGTTACCTGAAATATGTAGGTAGCTAATGTCACCGCCTTGTTCATGTGTGGCAAATATTCTATTTTGGGAACAAACACCAGTTAGTATGGCGCAAATAAGTAGTAGTTTTTTCATGGTAATAATTAGTTTGATTGATAGACTAATTAATTCCTATATTGGTTGCACAAGAAATTTATTGAAATGGCATATCTATCAAAAGGTGAGAAATATACACAGATAAAACTCCTTGTTAATCTGGCTAAAGAAGATGGTGTAGTTAACATAGCTGAGTTAAGCTATATAACGTGGTTAGGCAAGCGTCTTGAATTAACTGTCCCTGAAATGCATAAAATAGCAGAAGATGAAGAACTTAGATTAGATTATCCTTTGATGGAGTCACAGCGCTTAGAACATTTTCATCAGCTCTTAAATCTTGTATATGTTGACGCCATAGTTAATCATGAAGAGTTGGAATACTTGAGAGAAGTCGGTCATTTAATGAGCTTGAATGAAGCGGGGGTAAATCGTGTGATAGAAAAAGCTACACAAACATCTCCGCGGATGATTGGGAAAACCGAATTCGTTTCTATTTACCGCCAGATTTCTTAGTAAATCTTCTGTCTGTTAGACTATGTAGGAAGTTAATTAAATCTTCTTTTTCTTGAGCGGTAAAATTAATGGGCTCCAGCATCAGGCTATCCATGTTGATGGGTTTCTCAACAAAAACATAGGGATCAGAATAATAATCAATGACCTCTTCCAAGGTCTTAAAACTGCCATCATGCATATATGGAGGCGTTATAGCAACATTGCGTAATTGAGGTGTTTTAAACTTACCAATGTCTGCGCTGTCTTTGGTCACTGCAAACCGACCTACATCTGTATATTTAACACCGTCATAAAGACCAATATTCCTAAACTCATCTCCTGTAAAATCTGGTGAGAAGTGACATTCAAAACATTTAGATCTTTCGCTTACAAACAATTCATGTCCCCTAATAGCTGACTCGCTCATGTAAGTGGAATCTCCTCCCATGTAATCATCAAATGGCGTATCGGAAGTTTCTAAACTTCTTTCATATTCCGCTATGGCAAACGCAATGCTTTCTCTCGTAATCTCTTGCTTTAGGATACTCATAAACCATTCTGGATAGTATTTGTCTTTTTTCAAGCGCTCAACAACCTCATCCATCTTGATGTTCATTTCAGCAGCATCTTCTATTGGAAAATGAACTTGATCTTCTAGTGTAATAGCCCGGCCATCATAGAAAAACTCGCTTCTCGACAGCATGTTCATTACAGTCGGTGTATTTCTTTTTCCCAATGCACCATGTACCCCAATACTTAAGGCAGAGGTGTCTGCAAAACCATATTCAGGTATATGACATGACGCACATGCAATGGAATTATCCAACGATAGTTTGGTGTCGAAAAACAGCTTTTCACCCAAGGTGATAGTATCTGTAGGTGCAATGATACTATCCAGCTGAGTCGTGTTATCTGCTTGAGCGGTGGTTTTAACTCGTTTTTTACCGTTGTCGCATGCTGAAAGCGAAATCAGCAAACAAACAAGAATGATAAGGTTCTTGGAAAAATACACCTATTACAAATAGATTGACATGGATTCAACAAAAATCGGCTTATTGCGAACGGTTTCATCTTCAGTGGAGAACATGATGTCTCCAATCATAGAATTGTCGCTGTAGTCCTCAGTATCCAACATGAAATTCACATCAGAATCCTTTAATTTACCCTTGTGAGCTCTTGCATTGCCACCGAAATCCCATCCAAAGCCAGCAAAAGTAATGGGAGCGCCGTTTAATTCATGTAATTCCTTTAGAGGCATTCCCAGGTAAATACCAGTTTCACTTTTTAACTCATTATTCCCTACTTCTTCATAAGTCTCGCTATCATATCTTGTGTAGCGTGACTGCAGTGAACTCACAAAATCTGGGTCAGTCTCTGGGTCGAAAAAGAAGGTGATTTTATGTCCGTTTTCTGGGTTTGTAATATGCGTAGTTAACATCATTTTAGTGCCTTCAGCAACCCATGTTGTGTCATTTTTGTATGTTTCTGGAAACGTCCCTATAACAGCATCCCTCGTACTTAGTTTTGCGTAATCTTCCAATACTTCAAACTTGGTTACACTCACATCTTCTTCTTCTTCTTCTTCACTGATATTTTCAAGATTCGTGCTGTCAACAGTTTCTACAATAGCCGTATCCTGCTCCTTATTGTCATCACTTGGTGTTTCTTTATTTGTGTCATTTGATTCGCCGCATGCAAATAATAGTGCCGCTATAACCATAAAATATACTATTCTCATCCCTTTTAATTTTGGCACAAATATATTGATTCTTTCCTTTTTTCTTCCAGAATAGCTACCTTGAGAATCAATAAATGATTTATGGCACATCTGCTTTCAAAGTCCAGATACATTAAAGGTCTCCAGTGTAAAAAGAGACTGTATCTGGAAAAACACTACAGAGAATTAAAAGATCCGATTTCGCCTGAGCAAGAGATTACCTTTGCGATTGGAGGAGAAGTGGGAGAGTTGGCTTTGGATTTATTCCCGGGAGGTGTAGATTGTACACCAGAGAATTACTGGGATTGGTCACCATCTATTCAGCTAACTAAAGATGCGATTGATAAAGGAGTTAAAGTGATCTATGAAGCAGCCTTTGAGTTTGGTGAGTTAATGGCGGCCATAGATATTCTTGTGAATAAAGAAGGTAAATGGTACGCGTATGAGGTGAAAAGTAGCACCAAAGTGAGTCCTGTTCATATAAATGATGCCGCGTTTCAGTATTTTGTGATTAGTCAAAATGGTATTGAGCTGGAGGATTTAAGTTTAGTTCATATCAACACAAAATATGTTAGAAAGGGGGCCATAGATTTATCACGCTACTTTAAAATTGTTAGTGTAAAAAATGAAGTGAAGGAATTGCAGGACGCAGTGGCACGAGAATATCCTGCTCAAATTGATGTGCTTCAGTCACCTGAGATGCCAGATGTTGAAATTGGCCCTCATTGCACAGATCCTTATTCGTGCGATTTTATGGGGACTTGTTTTAAGGGCATCCCATCACCTTCAGTGTTTGATATTGCAGGCGTGCATGGCGAAAAGAAGTGGGAGTTTTATCGGGAGAAAAGACTTACTCTGGAAGATGTAGAAGGAGACAATCGTTTAAGTTCAGCACAAAAGTTGTTTGTCAGTTCTGCCGTCCATAATCAGGTAAGTGTCAATAAAGAAGAGATTAAAACATTTTTATCCGAACTTAATTTTCCCGTCTATCATTTAGATTTTGAGAGTGTATCTTTTGCGGTGCCACCCTGGGATGATGTTCAAGTGTACAGGCAAATACCCTTTCAGTATTCCATACATATTCAAGAAAAGCCCAAAGCAGACGCTAAGCATTTTGAGTTCTTACCAGAGAATTATAGCAAAGACCCAAGAAAAGACTTTGTACATAATCTGATTAATGATTGTGGAATTGAGGGCACTATTTTGGTGTATAATATTCAGTTTGAAAGATCCAGATTATGGGAGTTAGTCAAACTATTTCCAGAATATAAAGCACCATTAATTGACATAATAAATCGACTAAAAGACTTGATGATTCCGTTCCAACAAAAATGGTACTATACACCCGAAATGATGGGTTCATATTCGATTAAAAATGTATTACCAGCCTTAGTCCCTGAGATGGATTATAGTAACTTAACGATAGCGAGTGGAGGAGTGGCAAGCAATACCTATGCGCAACTTGCTATGGGTAAATATGAGGGTGATGTTGCTCAGTTGAGGAAAGACTTATTGGCGTATTGTGAATTGGATACGCTTGCAATGGTTAAGATTCTGGATAAACTATATGAGGTATAACTAGCCAAGTACCTGGCTCACAAACATGACCGCAATGGCGAATAAGACGGCAGAGCTGGTTATAAAGGTTTTCCAGAAGTTAAAACCCTGCTTAGAGTATCTGTCGGCAATTAGATAGCCGGCAAACACGCAAGCCACCCCAGTTAGCACCCATTCAGTAAAATTCATTGTCTAATGCTTCATTATCCAAACGGATTTTCCTGTCTTGCTTCTTGCGTCATTTAAGGCACTTTTAGCATCTCCCATGCTGCTGTAAGATCCAGCTGCAACTTGATATAAACCATTGATTTTCCCAAGTTTTGAAGCGCTGCTAAAGCCCATGCCTTGCAGCTCTCTTACGTAATTGTCTGCATTTGTTTCGCTCCTAAATGCACTAGCAATTAGATGATACTGTCCACTCGCTCCAGACAATTGAACTGGTGTTGGCGCTGGAGTTGGGTTTGGAGTTACTACTTCCTCAACAACTTCCTCCTGTGGTTCAACTGCCTCTTCAACAGATTTTTCCGTGTCAACTTCATCACTATCAGTTTGTGCCGAGTCACTTGGAGTCTCTACATCTGTTTCAATAGCGTCTATTTCATCGGATGTATCATCCGTAGTATCATCTTGAGATGTTTCATCATCGGTCTGGTCATTGTTGTCATCTCCACTGCTATTTTCATCTTTCTCATTTTCCGCCGTCTTTTCTGACTCCATTCCAATCCATGATTTAACCATGTCGAACTTCAGAGCAGTAAATGTCCCTAAACCAATTAAAAGAAGTAAAATAATTAGTAGACCAAGTCTTTTTTTCTTTTTTGGCTTTGCCTCATGCTTGGTCTCTTCAAGCTTAACATCATCGGTGGCAGGCGCCACATGGGCCATTGGATCAGTATCTTTTTTGATTTCCGTTTTCTCCTTTACCGAATCAAAAACTGGAGAAACCGTCTTTTTCTCTTTTGAAGCTTCCTCTTTTTGAGGGACTTTTTCTGTCTCTACAGTTGTAGCTTCCTCATTCCGCGCACCGCCCGTAGTTTTAGTTTCCGTTTTTGCCTCAGATTGTGCTTCAGTTTTTTCATCTTTTACCTCTTCTACTGCTTGTTCACTTGCTACTTTTGATTCAGAAACAGCTTTTTCTTCTTTTTCTTTTGCCTTTTTTTCTTCCTCTTTCTTCTTTTTTGCTTCTTCTTTCTCCTTCTTCTCTTTCTTCGAGCTTTCCGTAGCAGTAGCGGAGGAGCTCTCTTTCTCCTTCTCCTTCTCCTTCTGTTTCTCTTTCTCCTTCTCCTTCTCTTTCTTCGGGCTATCCGTAGCTTCAGCGGAGGTGCCCTCTTTCAACTTCTCTTTCTCTTTTTTCGAGTTTTCAGCAGCACTAACTTCATCTTCTTTTTTCTGCTTGTCGTCCTTAGCTGAAGCAGAGACACTTGTATCATTCTCTGCTTGTTCTTTAGGTGATTTTGCAGCCTCTGCCTTTGGTGGTTCGGATTTAGTTTCACTTGCGCCATCACCTCTGTACTGGTTGAACTGAATTTCACCACTTCCATCCTTAAAAAATGCACCTAAGCCCTCAATACTATATGGTTCTCCAGTGTCTAGGTCACCCATGATCTTATAAGCGTACTCTTCGATCTTAGTGGTAGCATCATCTTTACTAATCCCCTCTTTTTCGGCAACATAACCGACTAATAATCCATCATTGAATTTAAGATGCTCATTAAACATTATTATACCCTTGCCACTTACTGTTATAAGAAGCGCTCCGAATTTTGGTATGATTACCGTATCATTGGTTTGAAGTAGTTCCTTGATATATTTATCCATAACATAGTATTGATTGGTCTAATTTAAGAATAAAAGACGGGTATAGATTAAATTCTTCGGTCGGAATAGATTATCTTCATGCTAAATTTTTAAACACTTACTCAAACATGCTCAGTAGTCATAGGCTAAGTACGGAAGAAAAGGCGTTACGAATAAATTTAGATCAATCGATTTACGGAAGCTTTAACGAGATTGGTGCTGGACAAGAAGTTGCAGCAAATTTCTTTAAGGCTGGAGGAAGCTCAGGTACGATTGCTTCTTCGAGATCAGCTTACGATATGAAAGTGAGCGACACGATTTACGGTTCATGTAAACGATATGTTTGTGAAGAACGAATCAACACCATGTTAGATGTTGAATTCAATTACTTACAAGAATTACTTCCAGAACGTAAATCAAGTACACGGTTTTTTGCATTTTGTAACACCCTTGAAGCGCTTAATTATCACAAGACTAATCAAGGTCAAGGCTGGATTGGGCTGCGTTTTCAGGTGAGTCCAGAATCTGAACCGAACGATATAGTAATGCATGTTAAAATGCATGATAGCAGAAACACTTGGCAACAAGAAGCTATCGGAATACTTGGAGTTAACCTAGTGTATGCCGCCTATTATCAACTAGACAAAGATTTAGATACCTTCTTACAAAGTTTAGTCGATAGACTGACGAGAGAGCGTTTGGAAATTGATATGCTACGCGTTACCGGGCCTGATTTTGATCACATAGACAACCGCTTGGTCGCTCTTAGAATGGTTAAAATGGGTATGACTGAAGCAACCATGTTTGACCCTGATGGGGTAGTATTACAACCATCTGCTGCTTTATATAAAAAGAACGTGATGCTGATGAGAGGGCGATTTAGACCTCCAACAAAAGTTAATTTCGATATGCTGCAAACCGGTCTTAAACAGTTTGTTCAGGAGCATGATGTGGAAGAAGAAAATGTTCAAACACTTTTCGAATTAACGCTTAAAGATTTAAAAGCAGAAGGGGATATTGATGAAAACGATTTCCTTGATCGCGCTCAGTTGTTAGGGGCACTTGGACAAACCGTAATGATTTCAAACTACGTGAAATATTACAAAGTGGTTGAGTATCTATCTCAACTGACTAGAAAGCAAAAGATTGGAGTAATACTAGGTGTATATAGCTTGGAGACGATTTTTGACAAGAGTTATTACAATAATTTACCAGGAGGCATTTTACAGGCGTTTGGAATGGGATTCGGTGGGAATGTAAAGATTTATGCGTATCCAGCCATTAAAATTGGTACGGGTACAAACGAACTACTTACATGTGACAACATTGGAATTCCTGAGAAAATGCAGGGTCTTTATAAGCACATGCGAGACAACAACAGATTAGACGGAATTGATGGCGCTAATACGGATTTGCTCCATATTTACTCGGATAAGGTAATTTCTATGATTAAAAATGGAGAGACTGGATGGGAAGATATGGTGCCACCTATTGTGCTCAATGCCATTAAACATCATGAGCTATTCGGCTATCAAAGTGTTGAGGTAGAATAAAAAATCCACTTCCGATTTCTCAAAAGTGGACTTTGCAAGGAGTATATATTAGGAGTTAATTTGTTACAGACAGTAATACAATGTATAGTACCGTGTAGAAGCATATTGTCATCCAGAATATAGCCTCTTGGAAAAAAGGTCGTGTTCTCATTTTTTTAAGTATTATGTCATTGGTAGTGAGCCTTTGACTGGTTAAACAAATCCCGCTAGCTTCTATATTATAAACGCATGTTCTAGATGAAAAGTTGTAGGCATTAAGGAGTGTTTGACTGAATGGTCAAAGTGCTTGATTAAACGGTACCTAACATGGATTAGATAGCAGTCTTGTGATGATGACTACAGTGCTACGCTGTATCAGTTGTATGAGATTTTTGTATGAAGGCTACTCTAGAGACATCCATTTTGCAAATAAGTCGGCACGCTCGCCTTCAAGTTTGTATGGCTTCATGACAAAATTATGAGAAGGATCTGCTTTTAGTGGCATCTTTAGAGTCATAATTAAGTTGTCTCTCGCAACCAGAATTTCAATTTCATCACCAACATTTAACATGTCTATGGTAGCATCTAGGTTTTTCTTAGACATTCTAATGCCATTGATAGCAAGAATCTCGTCATTTACATTCAGTCCTCCCTCGTAAGCTGTGGTATTGCGAATTACGGTACTTACTACCAGTTGACCTTCTTCTTCTTTACTTATGATACCAAGACTAGGCTTCTGCTCAGTTTTGTTTTGGTCTTCAAGTTGAACTCCAACATAACCTAAGTAGGTATCGTAATCCATTGTCTCAGTTCCGTTAATGTACTTCTCAAAAAAGGCATCAAAATCCACTCCACCAACACTTTCTAAAGCTGCTTTTGCCTCATCCTCTGTAAATCCACGATTCTGTTTCTCATGATAGTTTTTATAGAGATAGACAAGCACATCATCTAATGATTTCTCTCCTTTAGTTGCTTGTATTATATTGATGTCCAACATGGCAGCCACAATTGAACCCTTGCTGTAATAAGAAATTGTAGTGTTATAGGAGTTTTCATTTGGTCGATATAACTTGATCCAAGCATCTAAGCTAGATTGAGACAAGGGCAATACTTTGTTTCCTGGTTGGTTTTCAACCCTTGTAATGGTACCGCTTAGTTTTCTCAAATATTCATCCGGTGAGTAGAATCCAGCACGCATCAACAGTAGCTCGTCATAATAGCTAGTGAAGCCTTCCATAATCCAAAGTAAACTGGTGTAATTTTCTTCTTCATAATTAAATGGTCCAAGTTCAATTGGTCTGATTCGCTTTACGTTCCATAAATGAAAATATTCATGCGCTACAAGACTTAAAAAGCCATTGTATTTAGCTCCTTCATACGTCCATCTATCTACCTGAAGTGTTGTTGAGTTTAAATGTTCAAGACCACCACTTCCTTTGGTTAGGTTGTGTATGATAAAAGTGTACTCTTTATTCGGATTGAAACCAAAAACGTCTGTGCAGCTCTGTACAATTTTTGCCATATCTCTCTGTAAAGTAGGGATATCGTAGTTCCCCTGACCGTACATTGCTACCGTGTGTTTAACACCTGCCGCTTCAAATTCAAAGATTTCTTGATTTCCTATCTCAATAGGACTGTCCACCAAAATGTCGTAGTGATTGTATGAACGTTTCCATTTATTACCAGCCACCATTGGAAGGCCAGTACTAATCTCTTTCCACGCTTTGTATGGGATTATCGTTAACTCACCCTTTACGTCTAGCTTATCATCCACATACATAAATACACTGGTTCCATTTAGATATCCATGCGACTGATCTATATAAGATGTTCTAACCGACAACTCATACGCATATACTTTATACTTTACCTGAACAGAAGCAGACTTATTTGAATAAACCCGCCAAGTATTCTTGTTTATTTTATCAATTCTAGCTTCTTTTCCACTGATGTTGGCAGAGACGTCTTCAACACTCTTAGCGAATTCCCTAATTAAGTATGAACCTGGCGCCCAAACAGGCATTTTAACATCAATATATTTGCTTTTGATATCCTTGATATCCATCGTTAGCTCGAAATAATGGGTGTGCGGGTTAGGCATTTCGAGTGTATAGTTTACAGTTTGAGCTTTTCCTACAATAAAGAAAATACTAAGAATGCTGGCTATTATATATTTCATGAACTGATATTGATTTTTCCAAAAATAAGAGTTTAGCATCAAATAATAGAAGGATGCTGATAAATTGATGTTTCCTTCGTAGATTTGTTCAAAAATTGAACCAATGATGAAATACCTTTCTATTCTAGCATTAAGTTTATTTATTGTTTCATGTGGTGATGATGCCGCGGACGACGGGGACAAAACTGCTTCTGAAGGCGGTAAGTCTGGCAACTCAGAAGAAGTACAAGCACTTAAGTCTAAAATTTCTGAGCTTGAAGGACAAATAGAGCAAAAAGAGTTTGCTTTAAGAGAGACGGCAGAGATTATGAATGAAATTCAAGATAACCTTGCTCAGATATCTTATAAGAGAGGTAAAATTCAGAATGAAGGTATTAACCAAGAAATTGATGAAGCTCCGAAAGAATGGATCTTGGACGAGATTAACGCGATTAATGAACTGCGCTTAGAAAACGCCAAGAAGGTCCAGCAGTTAACAGCAGCAATTAAAAAGCGTGAGGCAGAGATTGGTGAGAAGGACAATACGATTGCTACTTTGAACACAATGGTAGAGTCGTTGAACAACCAATTGGCAATTGCGGAGCAGGAGAATGAGATCTTAAAGGTGCAACTTCAACAAGTGGATGAAGAGTATAGTCAATTGCTAGATTCATACTTAGAGTCTGCGGATCAATTAGACAATGCAACAGATAAACTTAATACTGCTTACTATGCTTACGGGACGCGTTCTGAGTTAAAAGATAATAAGGTAATCACTAAAGAAGGCGGAATCATTGGAATTGGCGGCGCCAATAAATTGAAAGATGATTTTAACGATGAGTATTTCACGCAGATAGACATCCTACAAACTAAGGAGATAGAGATTATGGGCAATAAGCCTGAGCTGATCACCAGTCATCCATCATCATCCTATGAACTAGTTGAAGGTGACGGCAAATACACACTGAAAATTAAGGATGCTGATAAGTTTTGGGGGGCATCTAAGTATCTTGTTGTAGTTGTTAAGTAATTTCTCTCACTACTTTAGTTCCTTTTGCCAGCGCTAATAAAATGAGTGCGCTGCAAGCACATATCATACTAGTGATATGAATGATAGGGATGTTATCACTTTCGTTTTGATATAGGATTCCAGCGCACAACGAACCCGCAATCACACCAAGCTCAACACCAATAAAGAGTGTGCTCATGGCACGACCAACTCGTTTTGGGTCTGACACGTCAATCGCCCATGCAAATAGAGTGGGGGAGTTGAATCCAGTGGCCATACCGAAGAATATCGAACCGAGAACAAACATAATTTTTGATTCTGCTAAGCTCAAAATAAGCAAGCCAATAATAAGAGCAGACGTTCCAATCATCATAACAGGCCGTCTTCCGATTCGATCAGAAAGTTTACCAGCGAAAAAGCGAATACCCAATGAGGTGAATACATTAATCGTAAAGAATATGCTCTTGTCTTTCCCAGTAAAGCCAATACTTTCAGCTTGATCGAATATTATTATAAGTATGGCGCCAAACGAAAAGATAGTGAGGGTCATTATTAGAAATTGTAGAAGTGCTTTTGGCTCGAATAAGTCCGTGGAATTTACTTTGAGATGATCCAGTTTAAACGGGCGTACATTTGTGCTCGTTTCGGGCAAACTGCTTACTAATAATATTGATAACATAGCAACTCCAGAAGAGGAGAAAAATAATACGTCAACTGACGCTATATTGGCAACAAATGAGCCCACCATAGGGCCTATAGCAAAACCTAAACTAGCTACCATACCCATCACGCCTAATGACTCTCCACGTCTGTTTATGGGGCTTATATCCGCTATGTATGATGTGTTTCCAACGGGTGTGAATCCAGTAGAAAACCCATGGAAAAAACGAAGACACAAAAAGCTAAACAAACTCGCTGCAAAGCCATATAATAAACCAAGGATTACACAGACAGTTGCTCCAATAATAATAACGGGTTTTCGGCCAATAGAATCTACAAGTTTACCGCTAAAAGGTCGCGCCAAAAGTGCAGCAGAAGCAAATAAGGTAATGGTAAACCCCATCAATTGATTTCCTTTAAAACCAAATAGGGTTTGGCCTTCGAATGAACGCATAATGTTATTCAACTCTGGCACCACCATGTTAAAACTTGTGATAAATAGTAGAGCACTAAAACTAAGTCGCCAGAATTGTGAAGTGTAAACCTTCTCGCGTTTATCAGACATCCTGCAAATGACGTAAAAAAACCCTTAGCTAGGTTGGCTAAGGGTTAACAATCATGAAAAATAGTATTTTAAAATAGTTGAGTCGAGCAATTACAAATATATGCCCTTTGTCTCACTAATGCCAAACTATATTCAAGTGATTATTTGAAAGTTAAAAATCTAACACAATTCTTATTCACCGTCATTCAGGGTATGGTTTATAGGATGTGTATTGCCATGTCTGCTTAATCGTGCAAAAAGTATGATGTCTATAATTGTGTGTGCTATACAGGCACTTAATAAACCAATATGAATTGTTGCATAGCCCAGTCCAGCGATAATGAGTGTCATGATTGCTCCATAGGTACTCACTCGCCAATCGTAAGGGTTTAAATAGCCGTGTATCGCTACGAAGATTATTGCGGTAAGCCAAACTCCGAGCTGATACTGTATAGCGCCACGAAAAAAGATTTCTTCACCAAAACCAGCGCATAGAGAGACAAACACAATATCGAACCAGGACAGTTTTATATCTCCAAAGATGCTACTGTACTTCCTTAATACTGGGCGCATAAAAGCTAGGTTGATAATAAATCGTGCAATTAATCCACCTCCCAAACCAATTAAAGTACCTGCTAAAACGTTCTCGATAATATTGGATTCCAAGTCCAGTAATACATGAATGCTCTGATTGTTTATAAAGTAAGCGAATAAAAACCCAAGAGCAGGAAATGCAATAATTGTAAGTAAGGCAAGAAGCCGTAAACTGTTTATACCCCTCATTTAATCTATACCATGTTGATCAATTAGATATAATAAGCTGGCGCATGCTGCAGAACCCAATTCTAACTCACGTTTGTTCACGTTTTCAAATACATCTGTTTGCGCATGATGGTGGTCAAAGTAACGCTGTGAGTCTGGAACTAGACCTATTAATGCAACTTGACCATTTTTAAGCGGTCCAATGTCCACTCCGCCATAGCCCTTCTGGAATTTGTGAAGATTGTAAGGACTTAGTAGTTTTTCGAAAGACTGCAACTTGGCAACTTGCTCATCACTACCGTCCAAACTAAAACCTCTGGGGGAAAATCCACCTCTATCTGATTCAAGAGCAGCTATGTGGTATAGTGAGTTCTCCTTGGCATAATCCGCATACTGCTCACCACCATAATTACCGTTTTCTTCATTCATATAAAGTACACAGCGAATAGTGTGGTTTGGTGTGTACCCCAGCTGTTTTAAAAGACGTAAGGCTTCAATGGAATGGATGATGCCTGCTCCATCATCATGAGCACCTTCACCTACATCCCAAGAGTCAAGATGTCCTCCTACTAGGATAATCTTGTCATCTTTCCCCTTAATATCCGCAATAACATTGTAAGATGTCGTGTCCTCGAACCATTTGCAATACATTTCGAGATGCATAGTTACTTTGCCCTCCATCAACGCTGATTTAAGCCTAACAGCACCCATCGTAGATATTGCGGCTGCTGGAATTCTTTTTACACCATCTTCATAACGCATGCTGCCTGTATGCGGGTAATTATCTAATTTAAGTGATAATGATCGGGTCAGTACGGCTATTGCTCCATGTTTTGCCGCTTCTTTCGCACCATAGGCGCGTTGTCTATAACATCCTCCGTATGATCTGAAGGTATTAATATTGTTCGGATCCATTGATTCGTTTATGAAAACAATTTTTCCTTTAACATCCTCCGAATTGGCTCCTATTAAGTCATCTATGCTTCTGTACTCTATAACTTCTCCACTAAGCATTCCGCCTGTTCCTACCGAACCTCCAAGGGCAAGCACACTTAAATAAACAGTATCTGTCTTGTGAATAAAATATGCTTTTTCTTTTGAACCTCTTTCCCAGTGAGGAACTGTTATTTCTTGCAGGTAAACGGTGTCAAAATTATACGACTCCAATAGAGCTTTTCCCCATTCAATTGCTTTGTAAGATGCTTTTGATGCCGTTAAACGATGACCAACGTCTTTACACAATGACTCCAAATTTTTATGACTGTCCCCATCGCTTAGAGCGGCATTGTAGATATTACGTATAAATGTTGAGTCCTTTTCAAAGCTATTCTGACCGTAACTTATTAAGGATATGCAAGATAAAATGCACACTATCACTTTCATACTTGTAAATATAACGTAAATTAGTAGTATGTATGTCCGAATTTTTATTCTTGGATTATTGATTCTAGCATCTTGCAATGCGAGCAAGAAAGGTGAGAATGAAGCATCTCAGAAGAACATTGAAACTCATGATAAGTCATGGGAATCAAAAGATTCATGTATGACCACCATACAATGGGATCGATCAAAAAAGCTAAAATCCGCCAATACATCAATAAAGATTGCGGGGAAAGACGTCAATATCAACGTTGAAGATTTTTCCTTAGCAACCTCAGGATCATTCACAGTATTGAGTTCTAACATGTTTACCTATGCAGACAAAATTAGTCTGAATACCAGTATAGACATGAAGAAGATTGTGGCTTTACAAGCCAATGAAGATGACATTCTTGAGTTAACGGGTCCGAATTATTTAGACATAGAAAATCACCCCACCGGAAGTATAGAAATTGTGAATATAACGGATAGAGCGGGTATCGCTATTCTTAGATTTAAGGGGAAAAACATTGTTCTAGATTGCACTGTTGATACAATGAAAGACGGTAAAGGAAGAATTAAGACCATCTCTGTTCAATGCCCGATTGATGCTGTGGCAGCTGGACTTATTAATCCTGATATTGACCAGAACATTGAATATGATAGAATTACACTGAACCTAGAATCTATCGTAAAATATGGCTAGAACTCCTTCTAATATGATGCCTCTGGGCACAGTTGCTCCAGGCTTTAATTTGCTTGACACAGTTAAATCTTCAAATCGTACGCTAGATGAATGCAAAGGGGCACGTGGCACACTCGTGTATTTTATTTGTAATCATTGCCCATTTGTTGTGCACGTGATTGATGAGCTAGTGGCAATTTCAAAAGAATATGCATCAGAGGGTATAAATACTGTGGCTATTAGCTCGAATGACATAGAGAATTACCCACAGGATAGTCCTGACAAAATGAAGCAGTTTGCATTGAATCATGCGTTTACATTTTCCTATTTATTTGATGAGACCCAAGAAATCGCTAAGGCCTATGACGCTGCGTGTACGCCAGATATTTATTTGTTTGACAATAATTTAGAGTGTGTGTATAGAGGTCAGTTGGATGGTGCAAGGCCTGGGAATGATGTTCCTGTGACGGGACATGATTTAAGAAGAGCATTAGATCATTTAATAACTGGAAAAGGTATTATAGACAACCAACTACCTAGCATTGGCTGTAATATAAAATGGAAATAAACTAGACAAATTTGTCTTTCAACCACTTTTCGGCATCTTCGCGATTACCAAACACTTTAACAGGATTGCCTGGTCGATTAATTGAAATATAGAGCTGTGCCAAAGTCCTGTGCAGAATGGTTGAACTAACTATAGCTTCAGCCGTTCTAAACCTCTTGAAGACATCCGCCATGTGCTGTCTAGCTTTTTTTGAAATTTTGCCATTTTTTCCTGTATCAACTAGAAAGGGATATTTATTATTACCGCAAATATCTTCGATAATAGGTAGTAAATCGTCAAGAACTTCTACCGTCACATCAATATCATCATGACATAGTACATACACGATACCATCTTTAAACTCAAAGTTCGCTATCTTTGTAGACTTAAAATAATTAGTGATGGTCATGATTGTAGTTAATGACTTCAAATTACGACAAACTATTGATAATCACAAATTAAACACATTAAATCATCGATTAATGAAGTATGATCTGAGTGAAATACAGGAGGTAATTAAGAATAGACGCACCATATATCCTGAACAGTTTAGTGATAGGAAAGTGCATAAAGAAATCATTGAAGATTTGTTAAATGCGGCAAAATGGGCACCTACTCACGGAATGGTACAACCATGGCGATTCAAGGTGTTCATGGAAGAGGGTCTAAAAAATCTCGGTGAATTTCAGAGCAACTTATATAAGCAGCAATGTCCACCTGAAAAGTATAAGGAGACCAGTCATAACAAGATGATAGCCAGAGCGAAAAAATCATCAGCGGTAATTGCTATTTGCATGAAACGTGATGAGAAAAAACGATTTCCTGTAATTGAAGAACATGCATCTGTAGCTTGTGCTGTTCAGAATATGCTACTAATAGGCACTGCATATGGTATTGGTTGCTATTGGGGCACAGGAGGGGTTACCTACTACCCAGAAATGAAGAAATATTTAGGTTTAGAAGTAGATGATGACGTCATGGGATTCTTGTATATTGGTTATCCAGAAATTGAATGGCCAAAAGGACAAAGAAGACCTCTTGAATATTATACAGAATGGATAAGCCAATAATTCAAATGACCAATTTTATTCCTCATCCAACTAATGAGGAATACGTGGTGTTTATGTTCCATGATGAGAGAATGTCTGAGTATTTCAGAAATAAGCTTGATGAGAATAAAATTCAGTATGAAAAAGATAGGGATGATGAGAATGATCCACCCAGAGATTTGTATGCTGTAAGAAGAACTCGATTCGATCAAGTGGTGCAGTATAACTACGAATCTCATGGGAAGTTCAGAAAACCTCTTTTTGGGAATGCCTTCTGGAGATGGTTTGTGATGTTATTTGTTCTGATTTTAACTATTATCGCGCTATATGCAAACTCGATATCTTAAGCACTTACCTAGATTAAACTACCCGTTTAACCAATTGGCAAAATAAATAGAGGGAGTTTTCGTATAATTGAGAAGTGAATAAATTTTTAGCTGCCATATTAGTTGCGTTGTGTTTTGTCCAATATAGTGTTGGACAAGGGAATACCATTTTTGGCATGCAGTACCGTCCCATAATTCCTAATGAAATATTTAATGGGGAAAGCTTTGATATGTCGAATGAGGAGGTGGAAGCATCTGTGAGCAATAAATTTAGCCATACGTTTGGAATGGTAATTCGACATAATTTCACAGATAACTGGTCGCTTGAAACGGGAATAAATCAATTAAGAAGAAACATTTGGATTGATGCCCTGCATTTTGCATCAGAAAAAACATCTCGGTTTGATCTTGGAATGTTAACGTATGAATTGCCTGTTCAAGCCATGTATTTTGTGCAGTTAGGCTCCGAAATCTACATGAACGCTAGTGCCGGTATGTCGGTTAATTTTTTTCCATCAGAACATAGTAAAGTTTCACCTGATGAGGGAGTGTTTAGGGCACAATCTGCGCGCAAAAGCTGGACGGGTTTATCAGTATTGGCTAATGTTGGATGGGAATATCGAACAGATAATTCTGGTTACTTCTATCTGGGAGCAAGCCTGCATAGACCTATTAACAATGTGTCTCAAATTCAAGTAGCTTATAGACTTAATGGCCAGCCTTATCTAGAAGCTTTTGAGTGGTATCGCGGGAATTTTATGAGTTTAGATATCCGGTATTATTTTCCCGCAGACTCGAAAACGACTAAATCTCCTCGTTAGTCACTCTAATTTTACTGATAAGGGTATTTGAACTTACTTTATCAGCAGGGTATCTCTCATTGTGGCGTACATCTTTAACACCTTGTAGTTCGAACGAGACATTTCTATTTTCTTCAACATACACATAGACATTGCCGTAATCGTTTGCCATTAAATCTGTGATAGTATAGAAGGATTCTATCTGCTGAAAACTTGACCCAACGGTAATTCCAGAGCTTGTCGAAAAGTTTGGATCACTAATATAAATATCGATGATAGGGCAGGAGCTTTTAAAGCAGTCGGTTTTCATTGTAACAAGAGGCTTATCGCTGCCTTCTTTCTTGAGTACAAAGTAAACCTCTGTCATACCGGCTTTATTGCGAACGTTCATTGGCTCAATCTTATATCCATCGGGTAAGGATAGATTATCAACAACAGTTCCAAGAGAGATGAATCCAGCCTTGTTATCTCGAATCAGAAAGTTATCTACCACAGCAGGGCCAGTTATTTCCTCGATCTTTTGGACGTTCGTTGAGTCAACTTCCGCTCCAGCAGTTTTCTCAGTTTTTTTTGGAGAAACTTCTTTGTTCTCTTTCTTTTTGTTGCAAGAGAATAAGCATAATGCCGTTACTAATGCTACTACTAGATGTGATGTTCTCATTTTTATTTTAGAGGTACTTTTATTCTAACTACCGCGTTATATTCATCTGATGACTCAGGGGCGTCTTCGTGAATATCAAAATTCCCTGTATGAAGTTTCATTCTTGCAATAAGTGTATTATCTACTATGGCAAATGGAACGTTTTGATCAATCGTAATGCCTTTCATTGTTAATTTACCATAAGCCATATAACCAGATTCAGTTTTAACCACTTTACTAGATGTAAATGTGATTAAAGGATGATTGTTTCCGTCAAAATAATCCTCACCAAATCTAACATGTTCCTCACGACTAGGCTCGTTGGTATCAATTGATTTCACCTCTACGCTTGCCTCAATGCTTGCACCGCTTAGATTATCCAAATCTAATTTCACTTTGGTTGTTAAGCCTGATACTGTTCCATTTTCAACCTCATCCCCAAGATCAAAGGTGATTTCAGCCTTATCAGTGGCTAAATTAATTTTTTGGGCAGATACCGAACCTGCTAATAACAGAGCAATAATTATAATAGCTTTCATAGTGCTAATTTAATACAATTAGGCATAGTATGGAGAAAATTTGAATACCAGCTGTTTATTTGGCATGGTATTCGTTTGTATATTTACAAAACTTTTCTTGCTTATTGGTTTTGGTAGTGACGTAAGTCCCCCCCCGCTGGCAAGACGGGGGTTTTTTATTTCTCCAAAACAATTTTAAACGGTCGAATCTCCGTTAACTCCGAATTCATTAATAGCCCAATAATCGCATCATCACTATAAGATACAGAGCGTGGGTATACTTGAAAATCACCTGGAATTGTTATATTAAATGTCTTAGTCTCTTCTGGATTATTGGAAGGGATTTGTAAGAAACTGGTGCTGTTGAAAGGGAATTCGGCTGACTTAGTTTTATCATCTGACTCAATGTCATTGTGGGATAGTAGTGTGCTGTCAGTTCCTGCACAAGATATGTAAGCAAAATTATGTTGGAAGTTCCAGGTTGTTTTTTCGTTCATAATCTTGTGTTCTTCAATTAGGTCACCATTGTAATCAATGTGTTGAATTCGAGCAGGTCCAGTAACAAACTTTTCGTCATAATACGTGCCTTTCTTATCCTTAAAAATCTCTCTGGAATCCGCAATTAATGAAAAGATAAAACCATCATTTCTTACTTTCAAGAATTGGATGTTCACATGATCAATATTAGCGTCTTTTTTACTTGCTTTTTTTCCAATGTAAGTCTCCATAAAAGCTTCATCAAAGCTCTTGTTGATTTTCATTTTAAAATGACCAGATTCATCCATTATGCGATAGAAGTAGCCGTCGTTATTTTCGTAGAGTGTTTCAGAATACAAGCCTGCAAGAATTAACTCATCATTGTGACCACACACCTGCATTACTTCTGAGATTCTTAGTCCGCTTATATCCGCCTTAATATGTTTGGGTGAAGATCCGTTTTTAAAGATATAGGTATGGTAGAAAAACTCTCTTCCATTTCTGTGTCTTTTCAATACATAGACAACACCTGATTTACTAATGTTTATCTCGTTAGCCGGTTGATTGGTTTGTTTAAGTTGAGTATCCCATTCTGAGCTCCACTCAAACTTCCCACTTTTATTGTAAACATGAACAGTTAGCACTTCCGATTTACTTAGGCTTCCAGGCTTTTCCTGCAATACGGCTACAAATTCATTGTCAATTGAAGCGTTTAATACGAATCCTCCTTTGTGTGTTGCGCTTTTAAATTTGTGCGATAAGATGGTCTCAGTTTTCGATTGTTTTAGAGTTTTAGATAGAATACTACGTTGCAACTTAAGGTTATCGTCACCACTTAGTGTTTCAAAAAGCACTACTTTATCATCAGTCAGTTGGATGAAAATCTCTTCAGGAAGTAATTTGTTGATGGGGTAGGTCAGTTGTGTTTTTCCATCGAATGAAACACCATGTAGTGAGATCACATAGCCATCATAGTTCTCAACAAAGTAATAATGGAAATCATTATTTGCTCCCACATACGAATCAAAGTAAACTTCTTTCTCTCCTAGTACGCGTTTTTCACCAATTTCAGGATTATACTGCGCCATGCCAAGCATTTGGGCAGATATAATCACTATGGTAATAAGCAGTTTATGTATCATATCTAAAGTAGCAAATGTAAAACATTAGCAGGATATGCAAAAAAAATGCCGAACAGAGTCGGCATTTCAAAAAATATGTAATTATTATTCTAGTTAGCTGCTAAGTATTCAGCTACACCCTCGTGTGTGTCTTTTAAAGCTGAGTCACCTGGCTTCCAATCTGCAGGACAAACCTCACCATTCTCTTCGAAGAATTGAAGTGCATCAACCATTCTTAATGCCTCATCAACACTTCTACCTAAAGGGAAAAAGTTCACTACCTGGTGCATAACTGTCCCCGTCTTATCAATCAAGAACAAGCCTCTGAATGCAATCATTGGTCCGCTTGCAGCTAAAGCCCCATTCTCATCATAATCGTATTCACCTGCTAAAACACCATATGCGTCAGAGATAGTTTTACTAGTATCTGCAACAATTGGGTAGGTAACTCCTTTGATTCCACCTTCCGATTTCGCCATTTGCAACCATCCCCAGTGAGATTCAGCAGTGTCCGTAGAACAAGCAACTACCGCTACATTTCTTTTTTCGAATTCAGCTAACTTAGCTTGAAACGCATGTAATTCAGTCGGGCATACAAACGTAAAGTCCTTCGGATAGAAGAAAAACAATACATGTTTGTTACCAATATACTGCTCAAGCGAAAAGTCATTAACTAATTCACCTCCATTTACAATTGCAGCCTCTTTAAAGTTAGGTGCCTTTTTACCTACAAGTACTCCCATAGTTTTTTGTGTTTTTTTGTTAATTGAATGATTCTTATCAAAGGTAACAAACATTCAATGAAATAAGTTCTCTATCAATAAAATAATACCGATTTAACATCAGTTTTTATACGCTACAATAATGCATCTATCTGCTATACTTTCTTCAAATGAATTCAACTGATAGTCGCCATAAATAGCTTTTACATTTAAACCTGAAGCTTCTATTAATCTTACAAGAGTGTATTTAGGTAAGTATTGTACTTTTTCCATAAAAGAGTGCTGCTCTCCTTCGGCTTTAAAGTCAATGGTCTTAATAATGTGACTACCGTCGCATTTACGGGTGATGTTAAAATCAATACCATCTACAGTTTTTACTTCTGCACTTACTAATGAATCCACTACTTTTTTAGCATTCATAAAGTCCATCACAAAAATTCCACCGCTCACAAGGTTTTCATTAACACGAGTAAGCACTTGTGCGTTGTCACTTTCATTCTCAAAGTATCCAAAACTTGTAAATAGATTAAGAATTGCATCAAAACTATTTGGTGATGAAAAATCACGCATGTCGGCAACTTCAAACCTTAAGTCCTTATGAATAAATTTATCTCTAGCCTCTTTTATGCTGTTAGCTGCGAGATCCACTCCTAAAGTTTTACAACCAAATTGAGCGAGCTGATAGCTGTGTCTTCCTGACCCACATGCAAGGTCTAACACACGTGATCCTGCATCAAAATTCAAATAATTATGTAGTGCATTAATAAATGAGGCAGCCTCACTATCGTCTCTGTTTTTATAAAGTATGTGGTAGAATTTTGAATCGAACCACGTTTCAAACCAGTTTTTCATAATTGATTTACAAAATTGACATACAATTCGCAATTATCCTAACTTTGTTCCAGATAGGGATGAGAATAAGTATAATAATAGGGGTATTTTTAAGTTGTTTATCAGTTTTTGGACAACGTATCAGGTTTAGTCAAATTAACATTAAATCGGGACTAAGTCAGAGCACAGTTAGATCAATTGTCCAAGATGACCAAGGATACATTTGGTTAGGTACGGAAGATGGTCTAAACAAATACGACGGTCAGGAAATGCATGTGTACAATACCCTGACGGATGAACATAATATTCAGCTCAAAGACAATTACATCAGCGCACTATTTCTTGATTCGGAAAACAAACTTTGGATTGGAACGCGCGAGGGGGGGATTGCATTGGTAAAATCTTCTGGTAAGGTAAGTTATATACAACATGATTCATCCACGACTGATGGATTGATGTCCCAACAAATTAATAAGATTGTTCAGACTCATGGCGCTATTTTCGTTTGCACTAATGCAGGTGTTGACCAGTTTGATATTGAAGGGACTCATATTTCTCAAATTTGGAATTCAGATATCGCATCTGGTTTGAGTGTTGATATTCATGATGTTGCTATTGTAGATGATCAAATACTAATGGCTAGTTCTGGCAGTGGATTGGTAGCGATTGGGATAGATGGGAATGCCAAATCAATCATTCCAATGGGAGATGATGGTGATATGAAGCGGAAGAACTTGGATAAGTTAAGGTCCATTCATGTTGATTCGCGTAATCGAATTTGGCTAGGTTATTATGGAGGAGGACTCGCTTTGTCAGATGCAGAGTTTAATATTCACTTATTCGATTATAAAAATTCTGATGAAGCGTTTCCTGGTAGAGCCGTGAATGACATTTATGAAGACCATAACAAAGTAATATGGTTTGCAACTAACAAGGGACTAGCGTCTTATAACGAAGACCGAATGAATTTTAGGTTTCTTCTTGCAGACGAAGAGGATCCATTGTCTATAGCGGATAATAATGTATATGCACTCTATGAGGATGAAGCTAATTCTATCTGGGCGGGCACACAATTAGGTGCAAGTGTATATCATAGAACTCTGGGTAATTTTAATCATATCAAATACGATAAGGGATCAGACTTTGCTCTAAAGAACAGTAAAAAAGTATATGCATTTGCTGAGGATGACTTTGGAAATATTTGGATTGGCACGGATGGGGGCGGAATTAGCAAATTCAACTTTATCAAGGAAGAGGCAACACATTATTTAAAGGAAGAAAATAAGGTGCATAACAGTATACTTGCTGTGCACGGTTTTAATGGAAACGTGTGGTTTGGTTCATATGGTGGAGGTATTGGAGCTTATATGGCGGATAGTAGCGGGTTTATTGAATCGAAAGGAACTGAAATTGGGCTTCCATCGTCTACAATATTGAGTCTTAATAATGACGGGGATGCACTTCTTGTCGGTACATATAAAGGACTTGCTAAGTATTGGTACCTCAAGGATTCGATAGAGGTATATAAGGAAAACCACGTGATTAAGTCTCAAGATGGCGAGGAGTCGTGGTTAGTGGGCGGACAAATTCATTGTATTACTAAAATAGGGGGCAAGTTCTGGTTAGGTACACAAAACGGAATAAGTATTTTTGATTCTAAGCGGAATCATTTTCAGAATATCAATGAAGATCAAGGTCTAAGTAATACTGAGGTTTATTCGATAGCAGCAGATAGTAAAGGTGTGGTTTGGGTAGGAACATCAGGGGGGCTATTTGAAATTAGTGAAGATGGAGAGGTGCGAAATACATATACCACCCAGGATGGTTTAGGGAGTAATTTTATTTACGGCGTTCTTATAGATAATAATGATGGTTTGTGGCTTTCAACCAATAACGGACTTACCTTGTTTAAACCCTATGTTAAGATAGAGTCTGATGGTGCATTTTTTGTGAGACATTATAATGAGGTCGATGGTTTACAAGCTGATGAGTTTAATCAGGGAGCCTACTTTATGTCAACGGAAGGCGAGTTATTCTTTGGTGGGGTGAACGGTTTCAATCATTTCTATTCTAAGAACATTGTCGATAATAATCATGCGCCTAAGCTAGTTTTGAAATCATTTAAACTCTTTGATAAGGTAGTGGACATGTCAAGCTTTAAGAATGAAGATGGCGTGCTTGAATTTACTTATAAAGAGAACTATTTAGAATTTGAATTTGCTGCACTTGATTATGTATTACCAGATAAGAATACGTATCAGTTTATGCTTGAAGGTGTAGATGATTCTTGGTCGGATGCAGGGGCGTATAACAAAGTGTCTTATAAAGATTTAAAGCCGGGAGATTATACATTAAAGGTTAGAGCTTACAATAATGATGGAATTCCATCAGAAAGAATTTATGAGATTCGCTTTACCATTATTCCTCCCTTTTGGCAAACTACCTGGTTCTATGTTGTATGCGGAGTTGCTTTGGTGCTTGGAATTTTCATTTTTGTTCGCTTAAGAATGCGTAAAATTAAGATTGAAAAGAAAATTCTTGAGGAGAAGGTAGAAGAGAGAACAGCAGAATTAGCGGCCAAAACAGATGAGTTAGAGGAGAAAAACACAGAGATTGTTGATTCGATTAATTATGCTGAAAAAATTCAATCTGCGATATTACCCGACTTAAAGGTGGTATCAGAGCATCTCAAGGATAGTTTTGTACTATACATTCCTAAAGATATTGTTTCAGGTGATTTCTATTGGTTTGGGGTGCGAAACGGGAAAAAGATTATAAGTGCAGTAGATTGTACAGGTCATGGTGTGCCTGGTGCATTTATGAGTATGATCGGAAGTAACTTGTTAAATCAAATTGTACTTGAGAAAGGCATTTGTAATGCGGGAGAGATACTCAGCAACCTTAATAAAGGAGTACAGGTAGCTTTAAAACAAGGAACAGATTCGCAGGAGACTAATGACGGAATGGACATATCTTTATGTGTGATAGATGACGTCAATATGAAGTTAGAGTGGGCCGGTGCCTACAATCCACTTTATCATTTCAGAGGGGATGAGTTAACAAAACTAAAAGCAGATAAGTTCCCAATTGGAGGTGCCCACATGCAAATGGATCGCGATTATAAAACCCATGTAATCGATATTCAGGAAGGAGACGTGTTATATATGTTTTCTGATGGCTATGTAGATCAGTTTGGGGGTGAAAAAGGTAAAAAGTTTATGGGTAAACGCTTCCAACAAACCCTATCTGATATAAAGGATAGACCTATGACCGAGCAGAAAGTAATCCTAAAACAAGTTCTAGACGCCTGGATGGGAGAGCACGAACAAATTGATGACGTCTGCGTAATTGGGGTACGCGTCTAGCGTCAGCGTTAGCGTGCACCAATTGCGCTAGAAAGTCACATGCTAACAAGGTGACTACAGGGTAGGTCTTATTACAAATGATAGAACCTTCGTGGGTATGATGACGTCTGCGTAATTGGTGTGCGCATCTAGCGATAGCGATTGCGTGCTCCGATTATGCTAGTAAGTCACAATGCCAGGGCAATTGTTAAAACGTTTGTTGATATATACTGTTAGTGACTGGCTAATCGTTAATTTAAGCTTGTTAACTTTGCTGTATGAAGTTACTCCGAATCAGCTGGGTCATTATTGTGTTAGGAGGTACGGTAATAACGTCTTGCAAAAAAGAAGACTCTGATTACACTGGCGTTACAGGTCAAGATTTAGCACAGTTTGTTGGTATATCCACACCTTCGTACGACATTGTTAAAAAGTTAGAGGATAGCCTGTCTTTTGGAGTGTCCGCTGGATTCAATGCTGAGATAACTTATGTAAAAGGTGATTCTGGTAATTATCCAGTCCAGCTAGATACGATCGTATATAGATTAGATTATGATTCTGGTATGGTTTCCTATGACGGTAATTGGAATGAAGGGAAACTGTTTATATACTTCTTGCCAGAAGCAAGCGAATATGACTACATGGTTTTTTATGACAGTTGTAGTATAGCGTACTATAAATGTTTTGGCACCATACAGTTTGCTAATTTTGAGGACGACCCTGCATATAACGGATTGTATTCCCACAGATTCAATATTTATAAATTTAATATTTGGGGCAATGGAAAGGACATGGAAATAACAACATCTGGATTTTTAAATGAAGATGATGGAGGGGGAGGCTATTATTGGAGGTACTCAAAGAAAAGGGAATCTATTGGGACTGATCAGAGGGAGTTTATGTTTAAAACCGAAGAAGACGCATTTTGGTCTAAATCCTGCGGTACTGTTACACAAGGGGTTATCAATTTGAGACCACTATCGTATCGATGGAGACACTTACTGTTCGGTGATGGAGATTGCGAAAATAAGGTTAAATTGGTGAACGGAGACGTCACATGGAACTTTACAATCCCATAATTTTTTACTTTGCTTGGATGAATCAATCAATTTGTTATATTTGTCCTAATCATTCAAAATGAGCGATAAACTAGACCTATACAACTTCTATGATCAAATGGAACGTCACAATGTGATGTTGTGTTTTAAAGGGGCTGTGACGTCTGAATTGTTATCCTCGATACTTGGGATTATGGAGTCCAAAATGGAAAACATTGAAGAGACCCCGAAAATCCGTAAGAAAGTATTTAACGTTCTTGTAGAATGTCTTCAAAATTTATATCATCATATTGATGAATTCCCGGATGATGATTTTGGTATGGATGTTAAATCTGCCATTTTTATGATGGGTAAAATGGAAGACCACTATCTCATTACTACTGGTAATTTTATTTTATCAGAGAATGTAGATAAGTTGAAGAATAAGCTTGACTATATCAATGGTCTTGAGAAAGACGAGTTAAAAGCTTACTACAAAGAAGTATTAAACAATGGCCAAATGTCTAATAAAGGAGGCGGTGGTCTTGGAATGATTGATATTGCAAGGAAATCAGGTCAAAAACTAGACTATAGTTTTAGCCACATAAATGATAAAAACTCGTTTTTTAGTTTAAATGTTAAAGTAGTTCAACCAAGTAAAGAAGTAGCATAATGGAAAATATTAATATTGAGGGTACACCAAAGACACCAACCGTAATATTTGACGGAGGAGCAGGTAAATTGGAATTAAGTGGAAGATCAATTCCTGAGAATTCAATCGAATTTTACAAACCACTTTTGGACTGGATCGAATCATATGGCGGTTCTCCTCAAGGTAAAACTGAAGTAGATATCAAATTGGAATATTTTAATACATCTTCTTCTAAATGTATTTTAGATGTATTCAAAAAGCTAGAAGCTGTATCTGGAACAGATATGACAATTAATTGGTACTACGAAGAAGATGATGAAGATATGCTAGAGGCTGGTGAAGATTACCAGGCCATCATCAATATTCCATTCAAGATGATTGAAGTGGAAGAAATGTAATTTCTTATTTGGAACGATATATAGAAAAGGGATGCCAATGGCATCCCTTTTTCTTTTGACATATCTTCTAGATTAATTCGAATTGCTGTAAGTGATGTGTTATATGTTTCCTATGTAACCATGTCCACTCATCATAGTTTAATGGACCAAATGTAGGGTGCATGGTAATTACACCATCATTTGACTTAAAGTGATTTTCAAATGAATCCCAGGCAGAAATGAATCCCTCCACGGCTTCATTGATAGATTTATATTTTAAGTTCTCTTCACTTGATTGCACAAATTTCGCTTTGTACTCTCTTGGCATAGCTTTATCACTCATTAGAAACGCTTTTGATTTTTCTAAGTATTGCTCAGGTGTTTCCATGGGATATTCTACTTCTCCCTTGGCTAAAATCATCACATCACCTAAATGTTGTATCATATGAATGGCACTCATCGACCCCCAAAGTGGTTTGTCATTAGCGTCCAATTGCCTAAGCTTATCTGCTACTTTTTCTTTATTATATTCTATAAATTCCATACTAGTTATTAACGAATTTGTTCAAATGACAACTATCTTGAACAATTCATAGCTGCCAGAGTAAATTTAGCTAATTTAGACGAACTAAGATGAGTAATAGCGTAATGCAAAATAGCGGCAAAACAATGGGAACACTTCCAGTGTTCATGACTGCAATTAGCACAATTTTAGGAGCTATATTATTCCTGAAATTTGGTTTTGCTCTTGCTCATGTTGGGCTTGCTGGAACGCTAGCAATAATCCTTATCGGGCATCTGGTAACTATTCCAACAGCTATGGCCGTAGCAGAAATTGCGACCAATCAGAAAGTTGAGGGAGGGGGAGCTTATTATATTATTTCTCGGTCTTTTGGGCTAAATATTGGGGGAGCTATCGGAATAGCATTATATCTGGCGCAATCCATTAGTATAGCTTTCTACGTTATAGCCTTTACCGAATCGCTCGAGATTGTTCGTGAGTGGGTGACATCCGAATATCATGTTATTATACCTAAAGAAGCCATAACGTTTGGCACAATGGGACTTCTGTCCTTGCTAATATTGACTAGAGGAGCTAACGTAGGGGTGAAAGCACTGTATGGGGTTGTAGTGATTTTAATCGTTGCATTAATAATGTTTTTCCTTGGTCAAGGAGGTGATTATGATGGTAGTTCTAATATGTTCAGAACTATTACAGATGACTATCAAAACGCGGACGGTTCCCACGGCCCAAAACCGTTTTTCTACGTTTTTGCAATAATATTCCCAGCCTTTACAGGGATAGCTGCAGGGCTAGGATTATCTGGAGATTTAAAGGATCCAAAGAAATCTATTCCAAGCGGAACATTGTGGGCAACTGTTGTGGGAATATTGGTGTATATAGCTGTAGCATTTAAGCTGTTCTTCTCAGCATCTCCAGAGACTTTAGGTAATGAAGAAACTATAGTGATGAGCAAGATTGCCTTATGGGGTCCTATTATTTCCATTGGCCTTGCCGCAGCCGCAATATCTTCTGCATTGGGGTCGATAATGATTGCACCTAGAACATTACAGGCACTTGGAGTAGATAAAGTCTTTCCGGGTCCAAAAGTGAACTCTTTTATTGGACAGGGACGAAAAAAAGACAACGAGCCAATCAACTCTGCGTTGATAACCTGCCTCATTGGATTCTTTTTCTGTAGCCTTGGGGATATAAACATGGTAGCTGAGATTATCTCCATGTTTTTCATGGTTACCTATGGTGCAATTTGTCTGGTGTCATTCTTCGAGCATTTTGCGGCAGATCCTTCCTACAGACCAACGTTTAAATCTAAATGGTGGTTATCCTTGTTAGGAGGTGTCCTGTGTTTCTGGCTAATGTTTAAAATGAATACTGACTATGCTATCGCATCCTTAATTATGATGGCTCTGTTTTACATATGGATAACAAGAAACAGCAAGGAGAAAAACGGAATGGCGCATTTGTTTAAAGGTGTGATATTCCAAATTACGCGATCATTACAAATATTCCTGCAAAGGAGAGAATCAGAAGTTGAAAATGCAGAAGGCTGGCGCCCATTTATCATTTGTATTTCCCAGGATAGTTTTAAAAGATCGGGAGCGTTTAGCATGGTTAGCTGGATTTCGCATAAGTATGGATTTGGAACCTATATGCACTTTGTTGAAGGTTACTTAAATGCAGATACAACTCGACTTTCGAAAGCTGTAAAATCCAGACTAATAAACTTGGCCTCTGGTGTCAAGAGTAGGGTTTACTTAGACACTATAATAAGTCCTAGTTATACCTCAGCCATCGCACAAGCGGTGCAGTTGCCTGGAATATCAGGAAAGGGGAATAATATGATACTCTTTGAGTATAGCACAAGTGAAACCAGTAATTTAAATCATATCGCAGAGAATTATAGTATTCTTAAAAGTTCTGAGTTAGACGTGTGCGTCCTAAGAAGCACATTTAAAGGCTTTGGTTATCATAAGAGTATTCATATATGGATAACAACAGCAGATATTGTTAATGGTAACTTGATGATTCTTCTTGGCTACATTATTCTTGGCCACCCTGATTGGAAAGATGCGGAGATTGAGATCTTCTCTATGTACGAAGAGGGCAGCTTGAGTAATAATAATAAGCGATTTGAAACACTTATTACAAGTGGTCGACTACCAATATCGATAAATAATATCAACCTAATTAAGAAAGAACCAGATGTAAGTGAGAAGCACTTAATTAACTTGTATAGTGAAGATGCAGACCTTACAGTTATTGGTTTTGATGATGTAAATATTGAAAAGCAAGGCCTAAGTGTATTTGATGGATACGCTAACCTTGGGAATATTTTATTTGTAAACGCTAATGATTTTAAAGAAATCGATTAAGCCACTGCTTCCTTAGCTTTTTCAATTTTTCTGCGTAGTTGCCTAAACACGATATTGCGCTCACGGTCTATCCCTAAATCAAGTGAACTCTGAATCATGCCATGCTGAATATCCCAGGTTTGTTGGCAGAACTTTTGGTCTCGCGTTTCAATGTTATTAATCACATTATGCGTGAAATACACCGATAAACCATGTTGGGTTTTAAGACAGGTTGTATTGTCGCCAATGATTACATCATTGTAGTACAATTTAAAGTTAGATTGACCACTAGATTCCTTTCCATGTAAGAATTTGCGTCCTTTTTTGGCTTGAAGGTCATAATGGTCTATAACCATTGCAACTTTGTCTATTAATGATAATGCCGTGTCCCTAGATGATAGATAACCAGAGTCGTAGCAGTATATTATTTGATTTAATAAGCTGGAAATAATCTCGCGATTCCAGAGTTCCTCAGATGGAATGATATTGTATGCTTTGTGAATCTCATAGCCAAGCTGCAGATTCTGCGAGTTAAGATTGTCCATGTCGAATACGGTGTCCTCATATAGCGAAGACTTTAACACAACTTTTTGCCAAAAGAAACCTTTAAATTCCGCAATTTCTGGCAGAATAAAGTTGCTAAAGAAAGGAAGGTCCTTGGCTACAAACAGAATTAAATTATCCTCAAATGCGGCAAGTTGTTCAATATCATTTTTAATAGATCTTAAATAATCTGTGTAGTTGAATTTATCAGGTTCAATCCATCGATAGGTGAAAGGGACATGTTTCGTATCACTGTTGAATAATGCATCAATACTAATGTTAAGATGATTCGCTAGAACTCGAATTTCATCGAAGGATAATGATGTTTCACCTCTTAATCTTCTGTACGCACTATCCGCACTAATATGAAGTTTATTGCAAAGCAATTCGGTAAGATCTTTACCCGTAAACCCTTTGTTTCTAATTGTTTCAAAAAACGATTCCTGAATTTGCATGATGCAATATAAGTATAATATGCTCGTCTAAAACTAGATATCATATATGGATAATACTTGTATCTTTGCGCCACTTATTTTTAGCATGAATAGAATTATTGGCGGAATACAACAGATTGGAGTGGGCGTTCCTAATAATCGAGAAATGTTCGATTGGTACCGAATGCATTTCGGAACGGACGTTAAAGTCTTTGATGAAGCAGCTGAAGCTCCATTAATGATTGATTATACAGGTGGACAAGTCCATTCCCGTTCAGCCATTATGGCGCTTAATTTACAAGGGGGAGGTGGTCTAGAAATTTGGCAGTTTACCAGTAGACCAACTGAAAAAGCCTCATTCGATATTACAATTGGTGATTTAGGAATTTTTGCAGCACGCATAAAATCAAAAGATGTACCTGCCTTGTATGATAGAATAAGGACATTATCTCCAAACTCAACCAGTGAATTACAGAGAACGCCTGACGGCAAGCCGCACTTTTTTGTAACGGATCCAAATGGGAATTTATTCAATATAGTTCAGGGAAATCAGTGGTTTAAAGATCAAGGTACACCAGACGGCGGTGTCGCGGGAGCTATGATAGGTGTTAGTGATATCGATAAAGCACGCACTTTCTATACCAATGTTTTAGGTTATGATAAAGTGGAGTATGATGTGGTAGACGTATTTGATGATTTTAGGTCCATCGCTGGAGGTAATAGAAAAATTAGACGAGTACTGTTATCGCACACTTTTGATACAAAGGGACCATTTTCAAAATTGTTTGGCCCAACAAAAGTAGAGTTGATTCAGTTAGTGGAAGACAAACCAAATAAGATTTTTGAAGACAGAATGTGGGGAGATTGGGGCTTTATTCACTTGTGTTATGATGTCTCAGAAATGAACAACATAGAAACATTGTGTAAGGAGAATGGTTTTGAGTTTACTGTCGATAGCGGAACGACATTTGATATGGGAGATGCCGCTGGCAGATTCTCGTATGTTGAAGACCCTGACGGTACATTGATAGAATTTGTTGAGGCGCACAAAATGCCTATTATGAAGAAATGGGGATGGTTTTACAATCTTCAGAAGCGCGACCGAGAAAAACCACTTCCAAATTGGATAGTAAATGCGCTAAGATTTAGTAAAGTAAAGTGATGAAAGTATTTGTAACTGGTGGTGATGGGATGCTCGGAAGTAATCTAGTAAGAGAGCTTTTAAGCAGAGATTATAAAGTAACTGTAATGACTCAACCTGGGAGGGAAACAGGTACTTTGGATGGATTAAATATTTCTAAGGTAGATGGAGATTTGTTAAACCCAGAGAGTTTAGCAGATATCACGAAGAATCATGATACAGTAATACATGTAGCCGCAAGCACAAGTATTTGGCCATTAAGAAATGAGATTGTCACTAAGGTGAATATTGATGGAACTAAGTATTTACTTGATGCGGCTGTTCAGAATGGAGTAAAGAAGTTTATTCATGTAGGAACCGCCAACACTTTTGGTTTTGGTACTAAAGAAAATCCTGGTAGAGAGGGTAATCCATATAAAGCCGATAAGTATGGCATGGACTATATGGATAGTAAATATAAGGCTCATCAGTTGGTTTTATCTTACTGCGATAAAATAGACGCAACAATCGTCAACCCTACCTTTATGATGGGAGCATACGATTCGGCACCAAGTTCGGGGGCAATGATTGTGGCAATTCATGACGGAAAAGTACCCGTATGCTCGCCTGGCGGTCGCAATTACATCTGTGTTAAAGATGTTGCTGTGGCCATTGCAAATGCGATCACTATGGGCAGAAAAGGCGAGAGTTATGTGCTAGGAAACGAAAACCTATCGTATAAAGAAGCTTTCGGTAAAATGGGTAAGGTTACTGGAAAAAAAGCGCCTAGTAAAGTTTTGCCTAAATGGATGATTTTGTTGTACGGAAGATTAGGAAGTTTTGGTGCAAGAATTACTGGAAAAGCACCAACTGTTAGCTATCCAATGGCACAGATTTCATGTGATGAACACTATTTTACAGCGCAAAAAGCAATAGACGAATTAAAACTTCCTCAAACTCCAATAGAGGAGGGGATGACGGAATGTTTCGAGTGGTTGAAAGAACATAATTATATTAAAGCATAAATGGAGTTATACGACATAGATTTTTCATGGAGTGATACAGATTTGAAGGTATTTATACCGGTTGTAGTTGGAATCATTTCATTCATGATTTTCTGGTTTCCTTGGAAATCAGAGAAACTTAAGCAACGCTATATGGACAAATATGGCGAAAGAGGCTCGGAGAAATTCGTGATGATGAGTAAGTACTTGGGGGGCATTTCAATGGGTTTTTTGCCATTAATAGCTTGTTTAATCGCATTTCCTGAGACTAATCTGGTAGACTATGGTTTTGGCTTAGAAGCCGATAAAGTATTGCCAACGCTTGTGTTCTCTGTGATTCTTATCGTCCTTATGGCTCCAATAGCTATGATGAGCGCAAAGAAGCCTAAAAACTGGCCTAATTACCCTCAAATAAGAAGCAAAGTGTGGGACAGACGCCTTAGGTTAACAAATGCTTGGGGATGGACTGTTTATCTGTTTGGATATGAGGCTTTGTTTAGAGGCGTAATGTTTTTTCCGTTGTACGAAACGATTGGATTATGGCCTGCAATTGCCGTGAATGTTGCTTTGTACGCAGCTACGCATATCCCAAAGGGTCTTGATGAGACAGTGGGTACTTTTCCCTTGTCAGTTGTGCTTTGTATAATCACTGCGGCAACGGGTAACTTTTGGACGGCATTTATAGCGCATGTCGCAATGGCGTGGTCCAATAGCTTTACCTCTCTTAAGTACAACCCTGAAATGAAGAGCGAATAATGAAGGTGTTTATTTCAGGGGGTACTGGAAGTATTGGTGCTCATTTAGTAAAAATGTTGTCCGAAAAGGGTTATACGATTCACGTGTTAGCCCGCAATATGGATAAAGTTAAATTGCTTGACTTTCCCGGTGTAGTTGGTTTTAAAGGCGATATTTTGGATGCTGAGTCGGTGGACAAAGCAATGGAAGGATGTGATCAAGCGTATCATTTGGCAGCAATGGCTAAAGTATGGGCTAGAAATACAGGTGATTTCTACGACATGAATGTCCAAGGCACCAAAAACGTATTGGATGCCGCTATGAAGCATGGCGTTAAACGTATCGTGTGTACTAGCACTGCGGGTGTCTTGGGTCCATCAATTAGTGGAGAGGTGACTGAAGACAAGGTGCGGAACAAGGACTTTTTTAACGAATATGAAGGTTCTAAGGCGGCAGCTGAATCAAAAATAAAAGATTACGTTATTCAGCATGGACTGGACGTTGTAATTGTTTCTCCAACGCGTGTATACGGACCATTCTTATTCGGTGAGTCGTCGTCTATTACCCTTATGATAGATAAGTATATCAATAAATCTTGGCGTTTATATCCGGGCACTGGAAGGGAAGTAGGGAACTATGTCTATATCGAGGACGTGGCCCTAGGACATATTCTGGCCATGGAAAAAGGAAAGAAAGGACATACCTACATTCTTGGTGGCAATAACTATAGTTTTGTTGAATTTTTTGGGATGATTAGAGAATTGTCAGGTGTAAATGTGAAGCTTTGGGTAATCCCTCACTGGGCGCAGGTTTTATTTGGGAAAATTCAGGTTTTCAAAGGCAAGTATCTTGGAGGCGAACCCTTGATTACCCCTAAATGGTTAGCGAAAGGTAAGTACAACTGGGTAGTGGATGTTTCAAAAGCTAAGAATGAACTTGGATTGCCGATAACGGATGTTAAAACAGGCATTCAGAACACTATTGACGCCATTCGGGCGCGAGACGGTAAAAAATAAGCGATATTTATAGTCATGGAGAAAAATGTCATAAAGCAAACCAGCGATGGGAGCAAGACATTATACGTGCCTGACTTGGATGAACATTATCACTCAACACATGGTGCATACAATGAAGCTATGCATGTTTTTATTGACATGGGCCTGAATCATATTGCCAAATCTCATGGAGCTCCAATAAAAGTGCTTGAAATCGGTCTAGGCACTGGTTTAAACGCACTGTTGAGTCTACGATGGGCGCATCAGAATAGTATTAAGATTGATTATACTGGGATTGAAAAATACCCTGTTGCTTATGATCAAGCACTTGAAATGGATTACTTGTCCATAGAGGATCTTGGTGAATTTTCAGGTCACTTTGAAAAACTTCACAATGGCAAGATAGGCGAGTCGCTTGACCTCTCAAATATGTTTAGTATACACAAAATACAATCCGATTTTAGGGAGCTTGAAGATGAAAACGCATTTGATCTGATATTTTATGATGCATTTGGGCCCAGAGTTCAGGCAGATTTATGGAGCTTAGATATGTTTGAGCGCATGTATCGTGCAACAATGAAAGATGGGGTATTGGTAACATATTGTGCAAAAGGGCAGGTTAGGAGAGATATGCAAACAGCTGGGTATACAGTTGAAAGACTTCCCGGGCCTCCAGGTAAGCGAGAAATGTTGAGGGCGAGTAAACTATGACATGTAGACGATTTAACATACGAGTATACGGCGTATTGATTGATGACGACAAGGTCTTACTAAGTCACGAGAATCGATTTGAACGTTCGTTTACCAAATTCCCGGGCGGAGGATTAGAGTTAGGAGAGGGTATGCTAGATTGTCTTAAAAGGGAATTGAATGAGGAGCTGGAAATAGATGCATCAGATTATAAATTTACCCATTTATATACAACCGACTTTTTTCAAGAGAGTGCTTTCAATCCCAGTGATCAAATCATAAGTGTCTACTATTATTGTAGATTATCTAAACCTCAAGTTGAGGTAATTAATAGTATTATTTCGCATAGTAACAATGCAACGGAGAGTGTAATCTGGCATTCGATAAGCACACTAACAGAGCAAGATTTAAGCTTCCCAATCGACAAACATGTGCTAGCAGAAATCAGACATTTGTAGACTTAAAGAGTAAGTTTAAGTGGAAGTATAAAAATCACATTCCCAGTCTTTTGGTGATGTCTGATTCAAGTTTTTTGTGAATATTCTCTGGTGTAAATGTGCGCCAATTTATAGCGTCATAACTTTCGCCCCAAAGGATGTAGTTATCCAAACCTATACTCTTGAATTCGTCAATTACATGCTCTCTAAAATTCATGGCAACTATCCATCCTTCTTCACCAACTTCATCAAACCATTCTTCATAATAGCAGTCATCTGATCCGTGGAAGTTGAGAACGTTTTCCCCAATCAAAAGAAATTTTTCTACCCCATTTTCAGATAAAGACTCAATGATGTTTCTTTTGAGATGCATCACGTCATTGTACAAACAATCGTTCCACTCACCAATCATTTCTATGATAGCAAAGCCCATTTCATAATCACAAAAAAGCACTTTTATAAAGAGTGTGTTCGACCCAAAATCATCCCATTGCGGGTGAATTAAATGATCATAAATCTGATTAGTAAACTCAAACTCGCTATACTCTGTACCATAGAACGGAGACAGTTCATCGTCACTTGCTATATACAAGTTACGCCATGAATAATAGGGTTCGATCATATGCATACTGCAAAATTATAGACAAACTGCTAAAAATGGGCAATAAAAACTAGTAAAAACAGGTTTAATGAGTTAAATTTGCCTGACTTAAATTAAACCAAGTAATGAAAAGATTTTATAAAGCATTTATTGTATCGTGCATGGCCCTAACCATGGTGGCTTGTGGCGATAAGGATAAAAAAGATTCAGACGACGACACTGACAAAAAAAGTGACGTAAGCGCAGTTGGCAGCACTGCTGAGGCATTTACCAACTTATTAGCAAATATTGAAAATCCTGCAGCAGCAATGAGCATGGATTTAATGAGTTTTATTGAAGACTCTGGATTGAGATCTAATCCTGAGGCGGGCGGAATTCTGGAAGCGGCACTTATGCAGCTTAACCCGGTAATTGACATGGACGAGCCTGTTAGAGTAGTAGCAGGAGGCGCAGATATGTCACAGATGGATGTAATCGCTTTGATTAGTATTAAGGATGGTGATAAGTTTATATCTCTTCTTAAACAAGCTGGTTTAGACATGGATAAAGTGGAGGAAGTACCAGCAGGATTTAAGATGACATCTGTTAAAGTTCAGGATGGTGTTCGTATCAAAATGGGAATTAGCAATTCGTACTGCGTAGTAAACTATTCGGCTGGCTTTGCTAACAAAGAGGAGTCTATTGAAAAAATGGAGTCAATTTTTGCAATGTGTAACCAAATGACTGATGCTCCTGAGATTTACAAAAGTTTTGTGAATGAGTCGAATGATATGGCTATGCTAATAGCTCCTGAGAACTTATTAAACATGGTGCCAGCTGAAATGATGGAAAAAGCAGGTGGAGATGTTGATGTTAATCAAATGATGGAAGGTAAAGAGAAAATGAAGGGTGGAGCTACTTTGATGTCCTTCAACTTTGAGCCAGGAGAAGCTAGAATGTCGGTTAAAAACCACTATCCAAACGCTGGAGATATGATGATTAATGGAAGCGCAATGCCTGATGAGTACGCATCATTACTTAGCAATGATAAATTGTTTGGTTTTATCGGTGGGTCTATAAACATGGAGAACGTTATTGGATTGTTAGACAATGTTGATGCTAAGCAATTGGCTGAGTTTAAAGACAAAACCGGGATCGAATTGAGTGAGATGATGGCCTACTTTGATGGTACTATGAGTATCTCATTTATTGGCGTACCGGGGTTGGATGATATCATTGCTGGAGATGATGGTGATGATACGTCTGCTGATGCTTTATCTAGTTTAGACAAACTTAATGGCCTTAGTGATGATGCTTCATCGGATGATGAAGATGCTGAGAAGGAAGAATTCAAAGAAATGGTGATCACTATTGGTCTTAAAGAAGAAGAGAAGATTATCGCGATTTTGGATACTGTTAAGCAGTTAAAGAAAGTTGGTGACACTTATGAAGGTGGTGATGGTAATGCTTATATCGCTATAAAAGGTGGAAAATTAATGATGACGCCATTAAAGCCTGTTATTGATCAATTTGTGAGCACTGGAAGCTTAAAAGAAGTAGAAGGTATCAGAAGTAGAATGGCGAACCCTTTCAACGGTTATTTTGCCTTTAAAGTGATGAGAGAGCTTATCATGGAAAAAACAGATGGTGAAGGATTTGAAGGTATGGAATTACTTGAGAAATTCGATGAAATCATCATAGGTGGTAACATGGAGGAAATGGAATTCAAATTAACCATGACTGACGGAAGTACAAATGCACTAAAAAATATTGTGGATATGGTACTTTCAATGAGAGATCAGATGGGCGGTCTTCCTATGTAAGAGATATTTAGTTTAAGTGAAAAGTCCTCTGGTTATGCTAGGGGACTTTTTTATTTCCTAAACTTCTCAACCGCCATCCGCACACTGCCATGCTTTAACAAAGCTTCCTTGGCTTCATCGTAATCAATAGACAAACTTTGCATCACCATGCGCGTGCCTCTGTCTACCAACTTATTATTGCTTAGCTGCATATCCACCATACGATTGCCTTTAACACGCCCTAGCTTCACCATAATTCCCGTAGATATCATGTTTAGAATTAGCTTTTGCGCTGTGCCCGATTTCATGCGTGTGCTCCCTGTAATAAACTCTGGCCCAACCGCACATGCAAACGAATAATCGGCGGCCTCATCTAAAGGGCTGCCAGGATTGCACGTTATTCCACCAGTTGTAATGCCGTTTTCTTTGCATTTTGCCAAGGCACCTAACACATAGGGAGTAGTTCCAGATGCTGCTATGCCTACAACAGTATCCAACTTATCTATTTTATACGACTCCAAATCTTGCCAGCCCTCATTTTTGCTATCCTCCGCAAACTCAACAGCTTTTCTAATGGCCGAATCGCCACCCGCAATCAAGCCTACTACCATGCCATGAGGTACACCAAATGTTGGAGGACATTCTGATGCGTCTACTATTCCAAGCCGCCCACTTGTGCCTGCTCCCATATAAAAAAGGCGTCCACCATCCAACATTTTAGGATAAGTGACATCAATGAATTGAGCTATCTGAGGGCATAACTCCGCAACGGCATCCGCTACTTTTTTGTCTTCGCTATTGATTGCTTGCATAATTTCCAGACTAGACATCTTGTCTATATCCTTGTGCAATGATTCGCTCTCTGTGATTTTTTTGAATTCCATATAATTGAATACCTTGTTGCTAAGTTCCAAATTTAACAGATATTTGCAGTATGAATAAAACCGTAAGGGCGATATTATTATCGGTTGGCATTGTAGGAGCTATTTTTCTGCTTTGGTATATCCGTTCGGTTATTGCATACGTGCTTATTGCGGCAGTCGTATCGATTATTGGTAGACCCTTAATGCACTATCTTGAATACAAGAAGAAAGTGCCAGCAGCCTTATCTGCGGTAACGGTATTAATTGTCTTTTTAATTGCTCTCTCGGGTTTTGTGATGATATTTATTCCGCTCGTGCAAGATGAAGCAACGGCTATATCTCAAATTGATCAAGCTCAGATTCAAAAATCCCTAGATGGTCCAATGGATGATTTTGGTTCATGGATGGCGGATAAGGATATGATTCCTGAAGGAACGACGAAAGAACAGTTTATTAAAAATCAATCGAGTAAGCTCTTAAGCTATATTAAGGTGTCTGACATCTTTAATTATTTCCTGTCTCAAATCGGAAATATGGCGATTGGCTTAATGTCTATTCTGTTTATTGCCTTCTTCTTTCTCAAGGATAGAAGCATGATTTTTAGAACCATCTATTCGCTTACTCCCGATAAAAACCGTGATAGAATGCATGAGGTATTAAAGAAGACAAAGGCTACGCTAACACGCTATTTTATTGGTATTTGTATTCAGATTACGCTTATAACGTTAATTGTTACAGTTGGTTTGACCTTTCTTGACGTAAAGCATGCATTTCTAATTGGTTTCTTAGCAGGCGTAGTGAATGTTATACCTTATCTAGGACCTATGATTGGAGCTTTCTTTGGCATCCTTATTGGCATAACCGGGAACTTGGATTTAGATTTTTATGCTGAGACGGTGCCATTGCTAATAAAGATTGTGTCTGTATTTGCGTTTGTTCAGTTGCTAGATAACTTCTTATTTCAACCCTACATATTCAGCAATAGTGTGAGTGCCCATCCATTAGAAATATTTTTAGTGATATTAAGTGCTGGAACCTTAGCCGGCATAGTGGGTATGGTCCTAGCCGTTCCCGTGTATAGTTTTATTAGAATTGTAGCAAAGGAGTTCTATAGCGAGTTCACGCTCGTCCAAACGATGACTAAAGGCATGGACCGCGAAACGCAATCACCAAAGGTGAAAATGCAAGAACTCAAAAAGAAAATATTCAAGAAAGACGAAGAGGAGCTGTAAGCGCTTTATCAAGGCTCTCTACCGATCCCTATAGTCATTTCGACCGGAATGAAGCGGATGAAAGCAGCGAAATGCAGCGGAGAAATCTATATTGACTTCAAATTTCAAGTATCGATAGATTTCTCCGCAAGGTCGAAATGACCTTATGGGAAACCGATTGTATTAGTCGAGAACCGACCAGTATTTACCCTTTAACTAGTAAATCTCAGGATACTCCTCTGGATTCGCTTCATGCATTAAGTTGTAGCATGCATCAAATATGTCCTCTATACTTGGTTTAGAGAAGTAATCCCCGTCAGAACCATAAGCAGGTCTATGATCTTTTGCTGTAAGCGTAACAGGTTCTGAATCTAATGAATAATAGGCGCCCTGATCTTCCAAGATATTTTGAAGTATAAATGCAGAAGCACCACCTCTTACATCCTCGTCAACCACTACCAATCTATTCGTTTTATCAACTGACTCACGGCACACATGGTTAATATCAAACGGGATCAAGGTTTGAGCATCAATTAGCTCGACTTCAATGCCAACTTCAGACAACTGCTGTGCTGCAACTGAGCAGAGGTTAAAGGTTGATCCATAAGATACCAAGGTGATGTCCGAGCCTTCTCTTGTGATTTCTGGAACACCCAATGGCTCTGTGAATTCACCAAGATTACTTGGCATCTTTTCTTTTGTTCTATAACCATTAAGCGGTTCTATTACTATTGCACAATCATCCGATTTAAGCAAAGTATTGTAGAAACCAGCTGCCTTAGTCATGTTTCTAGGTGTACAAACGTATACACCCTTAAGCGAGTTGATAATCATGCCCATTGGTGAGCCTGAATGCCAAATACCCTCAAGTCTATGTCCTCTTGTTCTTATAATAAGTGGTGCTTTTTGCCCACCTTTAGTTCGGTATTGCACCGTAGCTAAATCATCACTCAATATTTGAATGCAGTACAGAAGGTAATCTAAGTATTGAATCTCTGCGATTGGTCGCAATCCTCTCATCGCCATTCCAAGACCCTGTCCAATTATCGTGTTTTCTCGGATACCCGTATCGCTCACACGCAATTCGCCATATTTGTCTTGCATGCCTTCCATTCCTTGGTTTACACCGCCAATTTTACCTGTATCCTCACCAAAAGTGAGTACCTCAGGATATTTTGCAAAGATTTTAGTGAAATTATCTCTAAGAATAATTCTTCCATCCTCTTCTGAGTCATCGTTGTAAACTGGTGGAGTAACTTCTACATTCAGTGCATTCATAGCCGACTGAGAGTAGAGGTAAGAGCTATATCTATCATGATTAATAGCTTCCCAAGATTTCAATAGATTAATCAAACCAGCTTTAGCTACTAATTCCTCATTTCTAACCATTCTAAGCACTTTCTTAGACGCAGAAATAATGTCTTTTCTTATTGGTTCAGCTATAGCTGATAGCTCTAATGCGATTTTCTCAATGAAGACTTTTTGGCTGCTTGAAGCTGCAATTTCGTTAATCAATGAAATTGCTTGTGCTTGATCTTCCTTAATTGGCTTGATAAATGCTGCCCATGCCGCTTTTTTGCCGTCGCGTACTTCTTTTTTAGCAGCTTCATGAATGGCCTGCAATTCCTCCTCGGTCGCAATGATATTGTTGTCGTTAGAATAGCTAAGAATCCATTTTTTGAACTGATTCACACATTCGTATTCCTTCATCCATGCCAGTCGCTCTTCACTTTTGTATCTTTCGTGTGATCCAGAGGTTGAGTGTCCTTGTGGCTGAGTAACCTCTTCTACGTGAATCATTACCGGTACATGCTCCTCTCGACATAAATCGATGGCCTCTTTATATGTTTTGCATAAATCCACGTAGTCCCAGCCTTTAGTTTTAAAGATTTCGTAGCCCGGGTTATCTTTTGTTCTCTGCATTCCGCCTAGCGCAACTGAAATGCTTTCTTTAGTTGTTTGATATTTTTTAGGAACAGAAATTCCGTAACCATCATCCCAAATCGAAATAGCAAATGGTATTTGAAGCACACCAGCTGCATTAATAGATTCCCAGAATGGACCTTCAGAAGTACTTGCATCACCTATGGTACCAAATGCCACTTCATTTCCTTTGTTTGAGAAGGTATCCCAGCTATGTAAATCTTTATTGTGTCTAAATATTTTTGATGCTTGAGCTAAACCAACCAAACGTGACATTTGTCCTGCAGTTGGTGAAATGTCGGCAGACGAATTTTTTTGAGCCATCAAGTTTTTCCATGTCCCGTCTTCATTCAGGTTTCTTGTAGCATAGTGCCCACCCATCTGGCGACCTCCTGACGCAGGCTCTTGCTCAACATCCGTATGTGCGTACAAGGCTGCAAAGTATTGTTGAACAGTAAGTTCACCAATGGCCATCATAAAGGTTTGATCACGGTAATAACCTGAACGCCAATCTCCGTTTTTGAATTGTTTTGCCATGGCAATTTGAGCTAACTCCTTACCATCTCCAAAAATTCCAAATTTGGCTTTTCCTGTTAAAACCTCTCTTCTTCCAAGTAACGAGCATTCTCTGGATACACACGCTAGTCTGTAATCCTCTAGGACCTCATTCTTAAAATCTTCAAAACTCGCTACGGAAGTAACTTCCATTGTCTCTTTCTCTGCTGCCATCGTGCTCAATAATTAATGGTATAAAGGTACTTAAATTCGCAATTTTTTGAAAGCGAAAAGTAAAATTACCCTCGAATGTATTCCCAATCCTTTATTTCTTCAAATTTTTTATGCCCTTCCTTTACAGATGGATGTTGAAGAATTTCCTCAACTGACACGCTTGGAATAATATCTGATAGCAGGTCATTGCGAAGAAAAATTAGGTTGTATCCGTAGTCATTTGCGCCTACTAATCTATAGCCTTTCTTTTCGGCTAGGCGGTTCATCGCTTTGGGGGATGCTCCATGATATACGGGGTGTTTACCAGGGTAGACGTAATTTGGGTCATAAGGAACGACAATATCTTCTAGATAAAACTCGCTGTGAGTCTCTATGATGACTACTTGAGGATTAATTACATCAATGGCATCCCAAACCCAATAGTCGTTTCCATCAATATCAATAGACAATAAACCTATTTCCCCATTTAAACCAGAAGACTTAATTAATTCATTTACATTTTCCCTTTTTACCATTCCATGGATAAACTTGGGCTGATAAAACCATGAGTGTGGGTACTTACTGAAGAACTTTCGGCCTCTTTTTAAAGCTTTTTCATTTCCATCTATGAAGGCACCGTGCCAACCGAAATTGAAGTAGAGATTGGCTGAGTTACTATTCACACCATCATCCGATCCAATTTCAACAAAGGTCTTATGCGACATGCCAATTAAGGTGAACAGATACAGGAGTTTACCGTCTTCCTCAAATTGAGAAAATACACGATACCCCGTTTCGTCTAGTTTGGGCAAGGAGTTGTTTTCTAAGCACTGTCGATAGTGTAAGTATAGTTGGCGTTGACCAATCTGCGTAGAAGGGTAGAAGCGGTTTCTAACCTTAGTAATAAGAAACTTGTCCTTGATGAAATTTTTAAACCATCCCATTAGGACAAATATAACAAAGGAATCCTAGCTTCTATCTGAAACTTGCCTTACTTCCTTTCCATAAGTATGGATTAGGTGTTCTGAAGGATAGTGCTAACTCAAAACCACCATTTCCTTGACTAGCAGCTCTCAGTTTCGAAATATTGTAGTCATAGCTGAAGCCAATGGCGTACTTATCGAATTCTATCATTAATGATGGCACAAAAGCATCTCCTATTCTCATGTGAGTTCCTAGGCTTAAATATGCGCCTTTTACTAAACCAGTAATCTTAGAGGCTTCTTGCAATCTATATCTGAATAAAGTACCCACATAGATCTCTTTTGATGGCCCCTGGAAGTGGAGTAGAAAAGAAGGAACTAGCGATAACCGTGAATTTCCAACACCCACTAAGACCTCACCCATAGCGGTTACATTTCTGTATAGCGTATCAGGGCTACCGGCATGCCATTCATGCTTTGGTCGGTTGATGTGATTAAACGCAAGGCCTACTTTAACGTTTAGTTGGTCGTTAGCTGTCATGTAGCGTTCATTCGAATGGTACACATACACAATTCCGGCAGAGACATCTGCTTTCATTCCAGGCTCAAAATTTATTTGCTCGCCCGGGTCAAGTGCTGAATTATATTGTCCTCCTTGGTATTGATTCCCCCACTGTAAATTATTAGGATCAATATTTCTTTGAAGAAAACCACCAGCGATACCTAGAGATAACTTTTGATGTCTATCTAGTTCAACAATTCCGCTTAGGTTAAGTCGTATGTTGGTAGTACCGAATTTAGTGTCGCCAGCTTCATCCTTGAATACACTCAGACCAGCTCCGATAGCTGCAGAGCCTTTTGTGTCAAATCGGGTGTCGCCGTTAAAGACATAGGTTTTGTATGGAGATGCAACACTTGCCCACTGATTTCTGTATCCTGCTGATAGCCTTAAGTTGGCAGGAATTACACCCGTCATACCTGGATTATACTGCAATGAGTTGTTCCACCATTGACTAAAATGAATGTCTTGTGCACTAGTATTAAATGCAAGAGCTATCGTAAATATGCTTGTGAAAATTCTTCTCATGACTACTTCATTAAAGTTACGTTACCAGATATTACTTGTTGTTCACCATTGGTGTCTGTATAGCTTATCATATAGACAAATACAGCATTATTTAATGGTTTACCATTTTGTGTTCCATCCCAACCCTGAGACTGGTCATCGGAGTCATAAATTAACTCGCCCCAGCGGTTGTAGATCTGCAGATTGAATTCATTTAGGTTGGTGCCTTCCACATAGAATACATCATTGTTTCCATCACCATTTGGAGAGAAGATGTTTGGCGCCCAAATTTCTTGCTCTTCTTCAATTACATATACTGTTACGTTTGCTGCAGCAGAACAACCGTTTGCATCCGTTACAATTAGTGTGTATACCGTAGTATTATCTGGAGTAGATATTGGGTTCTGGCAGCTAGTACAACTCAAGCCAGTTGGTGGTGACCATTGGTAAGATGTTCCACCTGTACCTGATAGCACAACAGACTCGCCCCACCAGATTGTAGTATCCATTCCAGCGTTCGCATTCGGGAGCGGATTTACAGTCACCTGTATAGTATCCGCATCCCCGCATGCTCCGCTTATGGTATATATAATGTCCCATGTTCCAACGCCAGCTAGGCTAGGATCAAATTCGCCAGTTGTAGGATCAATTCCTGGACCAGACCATGTTCCTCCACCGCTTACTGCAGTCAGAATTTCTGCTAGGTCATCAAGACAGTAAGGTCCAGCTGGTGTAATTGTCGCATCTGATTGATTCGTAATAGTAATTGTTACACTTTCGCTTGATGGACAAGGTCCATTTGTTGTATAAGTCACAGTGTAAGAACCAGTACCCGTAGCAGCCAAATCAACTTCACCTGTTGATGAGTTAATGGTACCACTAGGAGATATAGTAAATGTACCACCTGCTAAACCGGTAATGTTGGCACTTTGGTTAGGATCTGAAATACAGAAGCTAGCTACACTATAGCTAAAGCTAGCGTCATCTTCTGCATTTACAATGATTGTTTCTGTATCTGTATCACCGCAAGAACCACCAATGGTATAAGTTATGGTATGTGTTCCAGCACCTGCCACAGACGGATCAAAGTCACCTGTTGCGCCATTTGTGATTCCATTTCCAGACCATGTACCACCCGCATCAACAGCTGATAATGTAATAGCTGGGTCGTTTTCACAGAATGGACCTGCTGGAGTAATCGTAGCGTCAAACCCATTACTGATAGTAATGTTGAACGTTTGAGAGTCGGGGCAGGGTCCAGAAGTTGTGTAAGTCACAACAAACGAACCGCTGCCACTCCCTGCTATGTCGATCTGCCCTGTACTTGGGTTAATGCTTCCTGAGTTATCAATAGTAAATGTTCCACCAGTTGTTCCTGTAATAGTTGCTGTTGGGTCTGGGTCACCGATACAATACGTAGCTGATGCATAAGAGAAACTTGCGTCATCAGCAGCATTTACTGTAATAGTTTCTGTATCTGTATCACCACAAGATCCCGTTATTTGGTATGTTATAGTATGTGTACCTGCACCTGCCACTGAAGGGTCGAATTCTCCAGTTGTACCATTCGTGATACCTGTACCCGTCCATGTTCCTCCTGGATCAACTGCAGACAATGTTATTGCTGGATCGTTCTCACAATAGGGTCCAGCAGGTGTAATTGTTGCATCTGCACCATTGGTTATAATTATGTTTACAGTAGTTGAATTAGGACAAGGCCCGTTCGTAGTATAAGTAACAGTGAATGATCCCGTGCCACTAGCAGCTATATCAATTTCACCTGTACTAGGGTCTATTGTACCTCCGTTATCAATTGTGAACGTTCCTCCCGAAAGACCCGTAATAGTTGCACTTGGGTTCGGATCAGACGTACAATAGCTTGCTTGTGTATATGAGAATGATGCATCATCTTCTGCGTTTACTGTAATCGTTTCTGTATCCGTGTCACCACATGAACCTGTAATTTGGTAGGTAATAGTATGTGTTCCAACTCCGGCTGTTGCTGGGTCGAATTCACCAGTAGTACCATTAGTAATTCCAGTTCCAGTCCATGTTCCACCTGCGTCAACTGCTGATAGGTTAACTACCGGGTCATTTTCACAGAATGGTCCGGCCGCTGTAATGGTTGCATCCGCGCCTGTAGTGATCACCACAGCAAATGTAGTAGAGTTAGGACAAGGTCCATTTGTTGTATATGTAACAGTGTATGAACCTGCCCCACTCGCTGCTATATCAATTTCTCCTGTTGATGAGTTAATCGTTCCACCGTTGTCTATAGTGAATGTACCACCTCCTAAACCAGTTACAGTAGGTGATGGGTTAGGGTCGCTAGTACAGTAGCTACCTTGCGCATAGGTGAAACTTGGGTCATCTAAGGCGTTTACAGTAATTGTCTCAGTATCTGTATCTCCACACGATCCAGAAATCTGATAAGTGATAGTGTGTGTACCCGCACCAGCAGTAGCTGGGTCGAATTCGCCTGTAGTTCCATTTGTAATACCAGTACCAGTCCATGTTCCTCCTGCATCAACAGCAACCAATGTTACCGCTGGGTCGTTTTCACAATAAGGACCTGCTGCGGTAATTGTAGCATCAGCACCACTTGTGATGGTTACTGCGAAGGTAGTAGAGTTAGGACAAGGTCCGTTTGTTGTATATGTTACAGTGTACGATCCAGTACCGCTTGCAGCGATATCTATTTCACCTGTTGATGGGTTAATCGTTCCACCATTATCTATAGTGAAGGTTCCTCCGCCTAAACCGGTTACAGTGGGTGTTGGGTTTGGATCTGTAGTACAATAACTACCTTGAGGATATGTGAAACTTGGGTCGTCCAATGCATTCACTACGATTGTTATATTGTCCATGTCACCGCATGGTAATGCGTACTCAATAGTGTGAGATCCTGGACCAGCTGTGGCAGGGTCAAATTCTCCAGTCGAACTATTGATAATTCCAGGTCCTGTCCATGTACCACCTGTTTGTGCTGCTGTCAAGATTACTGACGGATCATTTTCACAGAAAGGGCCAGCAGGATCAATAGTTGCGTCACAAGCTGTGTTGCATGGCGGAATTGTTGTAATATCATAATAGGTTACCGTTGTACCAGCAGCATCAGTTACTTGAACGGTATCTGCGCCAGCAGATGGTGTATAAGTACCTCCAGAACCCATATAAACCCAACCTGCAGGCGTGCTGCATGAGTTCAATGGAATCGGGAAAGGATTGTAACAGTTACCAAAAGTCCATGTGCCTCCACAGTTTTGACACTCTGTCTGATTAGTAATTGGAGTTGTCCCACCAGCGGACCACTCTTCCCAATCATAAGGTCCAGTTCCACCAGTTACCGTTAAATCACCATTTGTCTCAACGCATACTGTTAGAGGCGAGCAGTTATTCACGGTGATTGCAATAGTTTCACTTCCGCATGGTAGAGTATACGTAATATTATGTGTTCCAACCCCTGCAATAGCGGGGTCAAAGTTCCCTGATGCATCTACACCAGTTCCAGACCAGGTACCTCCCGTTGTAGCTGGTGATAAGTTTACTGCGGCGTCAGTTGTGCACAATGGTCCCACTTGACAGAAGTTTGCATCACAACAAACAAGGGTATACTGAGAACATGCAGATAGCGCAATGGCTTCAATTCGACCGTTTCTATTTGTAGATGAATTATTTTGCTGTGCACCACATGCTAGGATTTCACCGTTCGAGTTAACACTAACATCATACACTGCAAAACTTGTTGCACTAATGCCAATCTGGTTAAGGTTAGGATCGTATTTCACAACACCATTGGTTGCACCAGCATATACATTACCACAATCATCGACATCAAGACCGCTACAGTGAACCACAATATCCCCAAAGAAATCAGTGTTTGAGTTACCTCCAGGAAGAGATACTGTATTTAGTAGCGTTCCATTTGCTAAGTCCCATTGTCTTATTTCACTTCCTGAATGAGTGTAAAAGTAATTGTCATTTGCAACGAGCGCTTTTAAACCACCACCATTCTGAGTTTCTGGTAAATAGTTTTCACATTTATACGCTAAATTATCCTGATTGTCAACCTGAAATATAGGAGCATTATTAGGACATTGACTCAAATTCTGATTAATAGCACCAACGTCATGATGAGTTAAGAATATATATTTTGCGTTTTTAGATGAAGAGATTGATCTCACTTCAACAGGAGTTGCACCAAATCCTCCAATATTGGTGTAGTCAACGGTTTGGTCAGATAGCACATTACCCGTAGCAACATCAATTTCAAAGATACCCGCATAGAAATCAAAACTTAGAATTCCTTGAACCCATGTTCCACCAACAATTAATTGTGTTTCATCACAGTTAAATGTGATAGACCACCATTCAGAGTTAAATTCTAATCCACCAGAGGGTGCAGTGGACCACATGAAATTACCATTTGCATCTACTTTATGCATTTCTGCTGTTACACCTGATGTTACAAAACTTTCTCCTATTGAATTTGTTGCCAAAGTCCCTAACCAAACTGATGCCGTATCCCATGGGGTTACATATACCCACTGCTGAACTCCTGCCGCGTTATATTTTCTCAGTTCCATAGGAGTTTCACCTCCGATAGCATAAGAATTGTTAGCCGCATCATTTTCTACCTCCCAAACAGCAGAAGATGTGTTAAAATTTGGTGATATAACCCAAGGGTCGATAACCACTTCCTTGTTCGGATCATACCCATCTAGATTAAATGATAATATGTTATTTTCAAACGAATAGTTGGAGTTTATTTTTTCGTTAGTCCCTTTATAGAATGTGATTGGTGCATGCTCAACCAGGTCTGCTAATGAGGTTTTTATCAATAATTCACCCTCATCATTTAGCTTAATTGAAATACCCTCATTTAAGGTGTTTGTGTGTGCTGAAGAGTACTTTAGCTTGATTTGGCTTGGATCAGCACCTGGGTGCAGAATAATATTATATTTAATCCCTCCATCTTGATGCATAACATATTCAACATCAATATTGTCGTATAGATTAATATATTTTAAAGTAGTGTACACTGATGCATTGATTTGATCGTACTCTCGCTTACCAGGAACGGTTCTTTGCATAAAGTGATACTGGAAATTTTCTTTGTTAGATGCAATTACCTGCACATCTTCATTAGCTCCCAACCATTCAACATCTACCAATTCGCTTATATTCGTTCGCTTTGGTAGTGCGTGTGGATTTTCTTTTCTAGCCGGGTTTTTAATCATCTTATCAAAACGATAAGTATGTCCCTTTTTATTGAAGAATACGTAGAATGGATTTTGCTGGTAGCCATAAATTATAGCTTTGTCAGAATGCCAGTTTTTACCATTATACTGTCCATTGTTTTCAACAAAACCATTTTTCAACTCCAGTTCGTGCCGCGTAAAATTCTGCGATCGTGCAGATAATGTAGTTAGCAATAAAAGTAAGGTTGAGCAATAAAATGTGTAAATTCTAAGCATTTGTTCTAATTTTTTACAAATTTGACGGAAACTAAAGCACCAAAAAAGGGGGGTAGCCCCTCAATTTAACGATGAAGTGTATAAAATTTATACTTTGCTTAACATGGCTGTTTAATATTCAACAGATACATTCTCAGGATGTTGCCGCTTTATATGTAGAACTGGAAAAGGCTGCATTTTCAAATTCATCGCGTATGATTGAGCTTGGTGATTCACTCCTAAGCGCCGCTAATTCGGATGATCATATCGCAAAGGTTTATCTTGAATATGCCAACAGTGCCTACTATAAAGGAGATTATAGATCTGCTGATTCTTTGTATTCAATAGTGGTGTCTATTAAACGCACACCTCAGAATAAGCTGGATAGGAATAAAGCGCTTGTTAGAAAGGCAATTATCTTAATGGATGAAGGTGACTTAGAAAATGCCAGCGCTAGATTGATGAAATTGGAGCGCTTGTTCAACCGAGATAATGACCAATACAATAGGGTGGATGCTTTGAATGCTCTAGGACAGATTAAGTTTAGTGTGTATCAACCAGACAGTGGATTGTACTACTATCGACGAGCTTTGGAAGTGGCTGTTGAAAACAATAGCCTATATCAAAGAGCTTATGTTCTGAATAATATCGCTCTATTTAAGCTGGATGAAGGCTTGTATGATGATGCTTTAGCAGATTTTCAGGAAGCCTTAAAGTACGCAAGAGAAACAGATCGTATTCGTTTATCCAATGCATTAATTACCAATATTGGCTTGATTCATATGCGGAATAAGGATAATGATTTGGCTTATGCCGCATTTAAGGAGCTCATGCTTAGTGCTCGAAAGGCGGAAGCTCCCATCGCTATGGCAACTGCCTATACCAATATAGGAACTCTATACTTAGATAGTAACGAATACTCAATATGTGAAAGTTATTATGATTCGGCCATTTATTTGCTGGAACCTATTAAGAATATTCCTTTGCTACCAAAGATTTACAATGCCCTGGCGAATGTAAAACTAAAGCAGGGCGAAAGTGATAGCGCCTTATATTTTGTACATCTGGGATTGAATGGTGCCAAATCACTTGGGCAGCTCAGAGATGAAATGATTGCACATACGGTTATCAGCAATATCTACGATACTTTGTCGCTTCATGATTCTGCGCTGGTACATTACAGAATGGTTAAGCAACTGTCGGATAGTATTCGGCAACTTTCTAAGGATGAGCTTGTAACTGAAATGCAAGCTAGATACGAGTTAAAGGATAAGGAAACGGCACTGTTAAAAGCAAATTCTGAAAATGAAATTCTTCAGAGGGAGAAAGAGTTAGAACGAGTTGAAAGAGAAAAACTTCTTTTTATAGGTATAGCTGCTGTTATTTTGGTTCTAATTGTAATTGCCGTGTTTTATCAAAGGTCACTGAAAAAGCAACGCGAACAATTCTCCCAAACCTTAATTAAAAATATTGAAGAGGAGCGCGGACGTATTGCCAAAGATTTACATGATGATGTAGGTCAAACGCTAAGCATGCTTAAGAATCGAGCGGAAAGCATTGATAGCGGTAAAGGGGATGAAGTACTAACCAAATCCCTATCTCAAGTGATTAATCAGACCAGAGAGATTTCGAGGACGCTATACCCAGGCTATCTTAAGAAAATTAGTCTAAAAGAAGCGTTATCCGAGTTGTTTGTGAGAATTGAAGAAACGACAGATATCGTCTGCACACTTGAGGCAGATACAACATTATTAAATGTTAATGATGAGGAAAAAATGCACATGTATAGAATAGTGCAGGAGTTGACAAACAATACTATCAAACATGGAGAAGCCAGTGCAATGAAACTAAGCATACACGAAGATGAAGACGATATTAAGTTTGTTTATCTCGATAATGGCGTAGGGCTAAAAAACAAGGGAGATCAAAAAGGTGTCGGACTTATGAGTATGCAAGAGCGTGCAAGAATTATTGGCGGAACAATTATATTTGCTTCCAATAAACCAAGTGGATTTAAGGCCACGATAAAACTTCCTAAAGAATCATGATACGCATCTTAATAGCAGACGATCATCCTATCTTTCGTAATGGACTTAAGGATATTTTAGTCTCTAAGATGTCTAATGCTATTATTGATGATGTTGAGGATGGTCAGTTGGCTTGGGAATATCTCAATAAAAACAGGGTGGATGTAGCGGTTCTGGATGTTGATATGCCTAACATGGACGGGCTTGAGGTGTGCAAGCGAGTAAAAGAAAGCGCGTTACAAACTAAAGTGGTGATTTTAACCATGTATAAGGACATGGAAATATTCAATTCTGCCATGGATAATGGAGCTTCAGGGTTTCTACTAAAGGACCACAGTGGTTTAGATTTAGTAGAGTGTATTGACGCAGTAATGTCTGGGAATTCATATTTAGGTAAAGGGCTGGAGGATAGAATGCTTGCACATAACGACTATAAAGACCGCAAAAAGCAGTTAAGTGATGACTTAAAAGCACTAACTTCAGCTGAGCTCAAAACACTCAAACTGGTTGAGAAAAATTTAACGAGTAAAGAGATAGCGGACAAGCTTTTTGTTACACAGAAAACAGTTGAGAATTATCGATCACGAATTTGCAAGAAACTGAATATTCCTGCTGGAAATAATGCCCTAATTCGGTGGGTAATGGATAATAAGGATATCCTCAAACAAGTTTAATTCAGATTTTTTAGTGCTTCTCTTTTGCTCAAACCCGATAATTCTGGGTGTGATTGGACAAAGTCTCGAGTGAAATGAGGGTTTGTTTTGGCATATTCGCGCAGTGCCCAACCAATAGCTTTACGGTGAAAAAATTCGGTTGACGAAATATGTGCTTCAATGGATTTTATCAATAATCCTTCATCGGTAGACGATTTGTATTTCAGTTGAAATAGAATAGCAGTGCGATTCAACCACATATTGTGTGATGCTATCCATTTGTTAAGCCATTTCTCTTTTAGCTCTGGATACTTTTTAAATAGACTTCCTACACTATTGCTTGCCAGATAGTCAACGGTATCCCACCATGATTTGTTTGTAATAAGGTACTCGAAATGCTCAATATGCTCCGGCTCAAATTGTTTATTGTACTTCCCGAGAATATCCAATCCAAGGTATTGAAACTCACGTTCATCAAGCGCCCATAAATGCCTTAATAAATCGGGAAGTTCGTGTATTGGTGGTAGTTGAGGTTTTGATAGATAATTCCTTTGAATTAAGTTGCGGTCTGGCCGCTTCAAACCTAAGAAAGGAAATAAGTCTTTCATATAGGCTTTCATTTGTGCAGCATTCACATCATTTTTAGCTGCTCTAAAATCAGCTACGATAGCTTCAAGAAAACCATGCATTAAATATTGATTTTTGCAATTTCGGAGTGGATATCATTTAGCTTCATTAACGCAGCTGATCCATACCAGGGATGCAACTCCATTACCAGACTTCCCGCTTTAATTGCTGGGTCAGTTGCAGTAAGCTTTTCCGCTTCTTCAATGCTTTGTACATCAAACACATATATTCCTCGAATATCGCCATCATCCATAAATGGACCGGCTAAAACCAGCACGCCTTCTTCTGCCATCTTGGTAATGTTGTCTAAATGAGCACGTTGTAATTTTGCTGCTTCTTCTTTGTCATTAGTTCTGTTTGGTCCAGCTTTAAGAAAGGCCATGACGTATTGATGCATGCCATAATCGTCAGCACCTAATTCTTTCGCTAGTTCGGCATTGAAATTATTTTTTGTTTTTGGCGCTTCTTGTGTTTCGCTGTTATCGGATACTTCCGTAGCTTCTACCGAATTTTCGGATTTATCATTAATAACTTCAGTTGATTCTTCATGTGAGCAGCTTGATACAAGCGCAATAGATAGAAGTATACTTAGTACATTTTTCATTTTAGTCATTATCATGTTCATCGTAAATATCGTGATCTTCTTTAACAATACAATCTAGTTCAACGGTTGTATGATGCACATTATATTTCAGCATATCTATCTTCATCAATTTTAAAAGGTTCTGTCTCTGTTCGGCCGTTATACTCTCATTAGTCACCAGATGAACAGTCATTACGTTCTTTTCTCCATCCAGTGTCCAAATATGTAAATCATGAAAGCTGGAAACCAGAGGGTAAGAGCTTAAGTGATTTTTTAATCCATCAACATCAACATTGTCAGGTACCTTTTGCAGCAATACGTTGAATGCACTTTTCATATTTCTGTAGACATTGAATAGGATATATGCAGCAATGGCAAGCGAAAGTATCGCATCTATAACATAGTAATCTGTAAAATGAATGATAATACTACCCACTAATACAGCCACCCAGCCAAGTACATCTTCAAGCATGTGCAATGCTACCACGCGCTCGTTTATACTTGTACCGCCACGCAATTTGATGACGGCCGCACCATTGATAATAACACCTAAAATAGCCAATAAAATCATGCCCTCTGAGTCAGCCGACTCGGGGTTTTGGATACGTGGTATGGCCTCTTGAATAATAAAAATTGAGCCTACAATCAGAATGATTGAGTTAATCACTGCTCCAATTACTGAGTAGCGTCTATACCCGTACGTAAACTCTTCATCTCTCCCTTTCTGAGATAGTTTTTGGAAATACCATGCCAATCCAAGACTCATTGTATCGCCTAAATCATGCAAAGCATCTGACATAATGGCGATACTGTTGGTCAATAAACCCCCAATAATTTCAATTAGAGTAAAACTGAGATTCAGAAAAAACGCAACACGGATGTTTTTTGTTCCATGCGAGTGCGCCTTATGTTCATGGTGTTCATGTCCCATATAACAAAGATAAGGCAATGCACCGCATTGCCTTATCTAATCTATAATTTATTGTTTAATTTAATTATGGGGTAATAGTAAGTTGATTATTACTCATTGTCCACGTTCTTCCAACCAGCTTTTTATTATCGGCTTCAAACTCGTTGTCTATTGAGCCAATTACTCTGGCCATTCCTTCGCTCAGGCTGACTTGCTTACCATTCGGCACCTTTAGAATAACGTTTACATCTTGTCCTTTGTATCGTGCTTTTAAATCGAACATGAAGTAGGGCGATACAATTACTTTATTGCCTTTAATGGTAACTGGATAGAACGTATTACTGGCATTGTCAATGGCTTCTCCTTGCGTTTTACCGTGAGACGTTTTATACACCCACAATTCAAACTCTTCACCATCTGCAGCACGGATGTCAACTTTTGGCCAGCCTGCAACCACACGGTCATCTTCCAGACTCATAAGTTCAAAAAAGTAGTCATCTGTATTCGTGTAACTATTGCTGAAATAACGATCCTCTGCTACATCAATATACACGATATCTGCGTCACTATTCAGCTCGTATTTCTGCTTAAGCGTGTGAGAACTACTTCTATCTCTGGCAATACTAATTCCGCCAACAGTCAGTAATATTGAGCCTATAATCCAAAGAGCCGTTGAACTAATCGCAATGATTTTAATCGACTTAAAATTCTTTAAAAACACTCGTACTCCGAAGGTATATAGTCCTATGATTGGCCCTAGTAAAAAGGCGACTAAACCAATAGTGATGAGTCCTTGTTGCAATGGAGTTAGTGTGATTTGCATAAATTCCTGCATATCGATTCCATGTACGCCTGTGTTCGTAACCGAAATAAAGAAATCTTTGGTGACAAGCCAGTAGACCAGCGTAATTAGAAGCATACTCGCGGTAATTACGCTTATCACACCTAGCACACGGCTAATAGACTGAAACAACTGCTTGCCAGCTCGGTTAAAACGGTCTCTATTTTGTTTTGAGTCGAGTTTTTCAACCTCTTTAGCGAACCCTTTTAGGTGGTCTTTAATTGTTTTTGCGTTGACTTGCTCCCCTTTCATTTCTAGCTTTTCTGCCGTTGTTCGAGCTACTGGAATGAGTATCCATAAGGCGAGATATAGAAATATACCGGTTCCGAAAAACATAACCATCACAAGCAGTATTATTCTCAACCAAGTAACTTCCATGCCGAAATAATTAGCTAATCCAGCACAAACACCTCCTAGCATTTTATTGTCCTCATCTCTATATAGTTTTCTTGCTGTGCTGGTAGATTCAGATGTTTTCTGCTCGGTGTAATCATTCTCCTCTATATCAACGTAGTCTTCAGGAGAGCCCATTATTTTTATAACATCATTTACATCATTGGCACTTACGGACTCTTTTCTATCCTGCGTACGTTCATAGAACAACTCTGCAATTCTACTTTCAATATCAGTCATTATTTCACGTGCATCCTCATCATTGCCAAGACGCGCCCTAATATTTTCAAGATATTGTTGTAGAACGGCATATCCATTTTCATCTATATGGAACACCATTCCGGCCAAACTTGCTGTTATTGTCTTATTCATCTTATATTATTTTTGATATTGATTCAGTTAATTCGTTCCAGGACATTTTAAGCTCGTCCAAAGCTGCTTTTCCCTCATCTGTGATTATATAATATTTCCTTGGCGGACCACTTGTGCTTTCTTCCCATCTATAACTCAATAGTCCTGCTTTTTTTAAGCGGGTTAGAAGTGGATATAAGGTGCCTTCCACAACTAACAACTTGGCCTTTCTTAGCTCGTCAATAATGTCTGACGGATAGGCTTCTTTGTTTTTGAGTATAGATAGAATACACATCTCAAGGATACCTTTCTTCATCTGAGCTTTTGTGTTATCTAACTTCATTTTTACCATTATTAATCAATACAAAGATATATATAAAAAACAGTACTATGCAATACAAAGTACTAAAAAAAAGTTAAATTAGTTGACTAGATGACTGGTTGATTTGTTGACTAGGGTAGGTTAGACGCGGAGTGTAGAAGGTTTTGCGTAAGTAATTATTTCGAATTAAGATAGTTGACTAACGAGATTATTATCGTTTGTTTATTATAAATCCCAACATCCACGAGCGGCAGATTATTTATGTGCAAATTTCAACCATCGTTTCCTTCGCTCGCGTTAACGTATGGGATATTGTGTTTGCACCCCAAAATAATCATGGACAAATAATTATACATCCTCAATCATTAATTTCGCCAACCAACAAGCCAATCGCAAACGATGAATATCGAATGTCAAATTTCAAATCTCGAATTAATTAAGTTGACAAGGATGCTGGTTGATTAGTTGACTAGTGCCTATTCGACAAGATCTAATGATAATCGTTAGCTAATCATAAATAATCAATTATAAATCATCAATCGTAATATCCCAACATCCACGAGCGGCAGATTATTTATGTGCAAATTTCAACCATAGTTTCCTTCGCTCGCGGCAACTTTTGGGATATTGAGTTTGCACCCCTAAAAATAATCGTGAAAAATTATTATAAATCCTCAATCATCAATTTCGCCAACCAACAAGCCAATCGCCAACGATGAATGTCGAATATCAAATTTCAAATCTCAAATTTATTCAGTTGACAAGGTGACCATTAGATTACAAGATGCCTATCGCTAGCTCATCATAAATCATCAATAATGAATCATCAATAACTAATCACCCTTCCGTTATTTCCTCAATGATTTTTGCGACAGGACGAATGGCCTTCACATTTTCAATACTAGGCCCTGCACACCAAACCGTTTTATAGGTGGGTTTAAATGCAGCATTTTGAACTTTTTTCATACCTCTTAGGAAAATGAAGAATTTTGCATACTTCTTTAGAAACTTGTAGCGCTTCATTAGCTTCTCCATAAAGCTGGCTTTAGTGCCCATTTTTTGGACATAGGGGGTATTTATTACGGTCATGGGAGACCCCGACATTCTGCTAGTCATCACAATGTCTTTAGCGCCATAATCTACGCATGCCTGTTTATATTCATTAGACACTTTTGCTTCCTCGCTAGCAATAAACACGGTTCCCACAGAAACAGCCGCCGCACCAGCATCCAATGAGGCCTGAAAACTTTGTTTGTCACTTACACCTCCAGCAGAAATTACTGGGATACTAACATTTGAAATAAGCTCTTTGATCAGAGCGTCCCTATCCTTTGGCCCTGCATGCCCACCTGCTTGATTATTCACCGCAATAATGGCATCAGCACCGAGTTCCTCTACTTTCTTGGCGTACTTTAAATCCACAACATCACAAAACACCTTTATACCCTTTGGTTTAGCTTGTTTTATGGTTTCCTCAGGACTGCCAAGTGAGGTGATGATGAAGTCTACTCCAACTTCAACTAGTGTGGCTAATTGAGATTTATATTTCGGATTACTTTTATTGACAATAAGGTTTATTCCAAACGGTTTATCAGAGTGCGCCTTTAATTCCGCAATAGCTTGTCTTAATTCTGCATCCGTTCTATAATTCAGGGCTGGAATGGCACCGGTGACACCACTATCAAGACCAGCCTTAATCATATCTGCATTAGAGACCAAAAACATGGGGGCCATGATAAATGGTTTTTCGATTCCCATCCAATCACAAAATTTTTTTGTCGCCTCTGTATGTCTCATAAAATAGGGTGTTTTGCACTTTTTTGTGAGATAAAGGTAATGAATTAATGAACCCATTAACATTTGATTTGTACAGCCGGTCATCAAAACAGAAAAAACTTAAATTATGAAAAGGATATTGCTCGCTACATTACTGCTGATGGTCGGAATTACATCCGCATCCGCAATAAAATCAGATGATGAAAAGAAATTAGATGCCGACATTAAAGACGTAACCGTTTTTTTAAGTGGAGCTCAGGTAAATAGATCAGGATCGGTTTATCTGCAGGCAGGTATTACTAAAATAGTAATCGAAGGTGTATCACAATATGTGGACGCAAATACACTTCAAGCTAAAGGGATTGGTGATTTTACCATAATGGACGTGATATTCGAATCACACTATCCTCAACCAGATAATCAAGTGGTGCACCTTGATGAAATGCCTAAGGAAACTAAGCGTCAAATCAAATATTTAAGAGATAGTATCACGGATTATAATATGCGATTGGCTGAGCTAAAAGCTACCATGGAGGTGTACACTATGGAGAGAAATATGTTGCTGAATAATGGAACAGTAAAAGGCAGTGGCAAAGTCAATGATTCGATTCCGCTACTTAAAGACGCAATGGAGTTTTTCCGCAAAAAAATGACCGAAATCAATCTTGCCATATTCAAATTCAAAAAGCAAGAAGGGGAGTATAATACGGAGTTATCAAGAATGGGGAACAGAATGACACAACTTGAAAACTGGCGTCAACACAATCAGTTGGTAGAAAATATTCCGGCAGGTCCTATACACCGTATTGTGGCCACGGTGAATGCTGATAAACCAGTTCAAGCAAGACTAAATGTAGCCTATATTGTTTCTCAAGCTGGGTGGACGCCATCCTATGATCTGCGCGCTAAAAACATGAATGGTCCAATAGAGCTTAGCTATAAAGCCGTTGTTAAACAAGGAACAGGGGTTGATTGGAACAAAGTACCATTGACGCTATCTACTGCAAATCCGTATAGCAGGCAAGAAAAACCTGTATTAAGTACTTGGTACTTGAATTACAACCAAGCGTATTATAACAACAGAGCTGATCAGTACGCTAAAGATCAAGCTAAGAGCTTTGAGGACGCCGAGTTGTCAGTTACCTATAATTCAGCACCAGCATCTGGAGGAGGCGTTGCAGGGTACCAAACAGCTAAAAATCAAGCAGCAAGAACTTCAGTAAATTACACCTCTAAAGTGCAGAATATGATTTCAGCAGAATACAAAATTGCGCTTCCGTATACCATTGAGTCAAACAACAAGGCACACATGGTATCTGTAACCACTGAAAACTTAAAGGCTGAGTATAACCTTGCCGTGGTACCAAAAATGGATAAAAATGCATTCTTGGTTGCCAACATAACAGATTGGGAAGATCTAAATTTGATTCCAGCACAAGCACGTATTTACTACGATGGAACTTTTGTTGGTCAGAGTTATATCGATCCTTTAGCCATGGAAGATACACTCCAGTTGGCAATGGGAAGAGACAATGGAATAACAGCCATTCACAAAAAATTAAAAGATAAGACCAAAGACAAAGTAGTAGGTGACAATAAGGTAACTGAAACCCACTATGAAATCACCATTAAGAATACACATAGTTATTCAGTTAATGTAATTGTAGAAGATCAGGTGCCAGTGAGTAACCACCAAGACATTAAGGTAGATGTGCTAGAAACGGACAAGGCCGAATTAGAAGAGCACACAGGATTCCTTAAATGGAGATTCAAAATGCGCGGAGGAGCCACTGAAAAAATGCAGTTTGCTTATTCGGTTAAATACGATAAAACCAAATACTTGAGTTTGAACTATTAATGACAATTGAGGATTATATGAAAAGGGGCGAAACGCCCCTTTTTTTAGTCTATAACGCCCATTGCGTAGTCACGGTCTATTAAAATACGATTGCTGTCACTCAATTCTGCATAGCTAAGACCGTATTGGTCATGAGCAACAGTATCTTTTATCCTCTTGTAAGTGTGTTTTAATACATCAATTACTTGTAAATAATACCCGTAGCTTGTTTCCTTGGATGTTATTAACCGAATACGGTGTTTTAATTTATGTTTTAAAACAAATGGATATGTCAGGCTGTCAAGAGTTATAAAATTGATATAAGAATCATTGTATAAAATTCTATCGTCATTAGTCAATTCAAACTCAATCAAATTAAATTGCGAATAATCAATTGGCTCTTGGCGTGGTATTACAGTTTTAACACCCTTTTCCTCATTAGTTGGTGATTTTCTAACTGTATTATCATTACCCGATCTACATGAATATATGAGGAGCGGAATTAATAATACCAATAAGTTGGAAGAAGACATTTCTATTATTTCTTGACCACCAATTTCTGTCGAGACAAAACCCCGTCCTCACCCTGAGCTACAACATAATATAAACCATTGCTTAATTGAGAGGTGCTAAATCTATAGTGATAGTTACCAGTTGGCAATTCATCATTAAGCAATTGAGTTATCAATTTACCGTTTTGGCTATAAATTAGAATCTGTACTTTCTGCTGCGTTGGTATATCTAGTTCATAATGCACTAAAGATTGTGCTGGGTTTGGGTATAATTTTCCAATCTCAGTCTTAGTTTCCACCACGCTAGTTGGTAAGGCTGTGCAAAGCGTATCAGAACCTAACTCTGCTATCCATGTTCCGTTGTCCGTGTTGAAATAACCATAGGTTCCGTTGGCCCACACTGTACAAGGTTTATTGTACCTTCTTTGAATGCCTGAATAATCCCCCCATCTTTCTAGCGGGTCATTAAACACTGAAATCTTGTTTTCGCCTTCCTTAATAATTTTAATAGGAGAGTAATTTGCTCCATCATAGAATATGGCAGCAAACCCTGGGAAATCATTCGGTGATGTATATTCAAAGGTAAAGATGCTTTCCTGACTTCCCACTATATTCCCAACCCCTGCAATGTTTGCATAAGCCATACTAAAAACAGAATCTTTAATAATATTCCCAGTACACGATAGGTCATCTAAATCAATAAATCCATGATAGATGGCCGTGTTCCCAGTTGCTGTGTCCGTTGTATTATGAACATATTGAATGATATTGCTCTCTTGAATCGCACCCAGCACTCGACTGTCGTTGGTTGCTAGTTCCTGTCCCCCCGGTTCTGGCGCATCCACTGTAAGGAAATACGGTGTATCGGTTGTCAGTCTATCAGTCGTTATAGATGTATTGCCCGCTATAAGCGACCCCGTTACCTTAACTAAGTACATGGTGTCAGACTCAATAGCAAAGTTTCTGTTCGATAAGAAATAACAATGATTTTGGTGCTCAAATTGACCCCTTGCATTTCTCACAGGATGAAGATTTCGAATGTTAATACCACCTTCAGTTATACCGTCCCAAATTTGGCTGGTTAAAAGCGAATCACCATCATAACCAGACTGCTTATTAATCTGCCAAATGATACTTTGCTTAAAGCCTAATTGCCATGATTGTCCAGGTGTAAGCAGGTTGATTGTAAGGAACAAATCCTCTTTGTTGATAGCAAGGGCAGGGTAATCACTCCATGAATTATCGTCAAACGGGTTACCATCTAATTTATACATATTCCACGGGTCCATTGGGTCATCAGAGGTTGAAAAACATACAATGTATTTACTTGTCCCAGAGCTTGATCCATTCAAGAATACAAGAATGAATTTATCGGCCCTTGGGTCGTAAATAACTTTTGGGTCGAATTTGTTTGAGGTAATATTTAACGGAAGTGTCCATGCGCCTAGTGAGGCATTGAATAGTTCTGTGCCTGTAGTATCATAGAAATAGAGGTTAGAATTCACAACAGATATAATATAGCCGCTATTGCTGATGGCTATGTTGTTATCGTTAGGCGTACCGTTTCCAGCTAAATTCCCTTCAAAATTGCTCATAATGCGTGGAAGTGAATCAGTTGGCCAAGTGCCGCCTCCGCCTCTAGTATAGTTTTTTCTTGGATATCTTCTAGCTACCTCTGCCTTTCTTCTTGCCAATTCTGATCTGTAATCTTCACCCCCAGGTGACGGCATAGCATGTTTGTCCATGTTAAAATACCAATCTTCTGTTATAGATTTAGGATCAATGGTTCCTAACTTTTCAATTTGCACAGGTGTCTGTCTGGGACTTGATTGTGCCCAAATGGCAGTGGGTAATAGTATGGAAAGTATCCAAACGAATTTCATACGCGTAATTTTCAACTAAAATACGCAAACTTCAAGAATTGATTGAATTGTGCAAGCTAAGTGCTAAATTATCGCTACAAATTCGGGTAAAATTGTTGTAAAATGGTACTTTTACATATTCAATTTTATACATATGTCAGACGATAAGAAAGTGATATTTAGTATGGTGAAGGTCAACAAGACCACACCTCAAGGTAAACATATATTAAAGGATATTTATTTGTCCTTTTTCTACGGTGCTAAGATTGGTATTTTAGGGCTTAACGGAGCTGGTAAATCTACCGTAATGAAAATCATCGCTGGAATCGATAAGGATTTCCAGGGAGATGTGGTTTGGGCGAATGATGGCTACTCGGTAGGATACTTACCACAGGAACCAGAGTTAGATAAGACAAAAACAGTGAAAGAGATTGTACAAGAAGGCGTGCAATCAACAATGGATCTTCTAAAGGAGTATGAAGACATTAACAACAGCTTCATGGATGAAGAAATCATGAACGATCCCGATAAAATGGAGAAGCTCATTGCGCGTCAAGGTGAAGTTCAGGATAAAATTGATCAATTAAATGCATGGGAAATTGATAATCAACTAGAGCGTGCGATGGATGCCTTGGCTTGTCCTGAAGGCGATAGAACTATCGAAAATTTGTCTGGAGGAGAAAAAAGACGTGTTGCCTTGTGTAGATTATTGCTCAAACAACCGGATGTCCTTTTACTTGATGAGCCTACAAACCACTTAGATGCTCAATCAGTGCAGTGGTTAGAACGATTCCTTCAAGATTACAAGGGAACTGTAATTGCAGTAACTCACGATAGATACTTCTTAGATAATGTGGCAGGATGGATTTTAGAGCTGGATAGAGGAGAGGGTATTCCGTGGAAAGGAAATTACTCTTCATGGTTAGATCAAAAAGCTAAAAGATTAGCACAAGAGGAAAAGCAAGAAAGCAAGCGAAGAAAAGCGCTTGAGCGAGAGTTAGATTGGGTGCAGCAAGGCGCTAAAGGTCGTCAAGCGAAACAGAAAGCACGTCTTAAGAACTACGATCAACTCTTAAATCAAGACATGAAGGAGAAGGAAGCGGTTATAGAAATTCCTATTCCGAATGGTCCTAGATTAGGAAATGAAGTTATACGTGCAGAGAATGTATCGAAAGCTTACGGAGATAAATTGTTGTACGATGATTTAAACTTCAATCTACCACCTAACGGCATTGTTGGTATCATTGGACCTAACGGTGCGGGTAAAACAACTATTTTCAGAATGATCATGGGCGAGGAAACACCAGACAGTGGTACATTCTCGATTGGAGACACGGTGAAAATTGCATACGTAGACCAAAACCACAAAGATATTGATCCGAATAAATCGGTTTATGACGTTATTTCTGGTGGCAATGAGATGATGGAAATTGGGACACAAAAGATGGTGTCAAGAGCCTATGTGTCACGCTTCAACTTTAACGGGAGCGACCAGCAAAAGAAATGTGGTGTGCTGTCAGGTGGAGAAAGAAACCGTCTGCATTTAGCAATGACTTTAAAAACAGAGGCCAACGTTTTACTTCTGGATGAGCCAACTAACGATATTGATGTAAACACTTTACGTGCATTAGAAGAGGGGATTGAAAACTTTGCAGGATGTGCCGTAGTTATCTCGCATGATAGATGGTTCTTGGACAGAATTTGTACGCATATCTTAGCATTTGAAGGCGATTCACAAGTGTATTGGTTCGAAGGATCTTATTCGGAATATCAAGAGAATAAGCGCAAACGACTTGGGGATGAACCGAGCAAGTTTAAGTATAAAAAGTTGGTAAAATAATTTTTTGGTTTAGTACTGTCATTCTAATGTTTTTAGAGGCTTTAGTTGGTTATCCGTCGATTATAGTTGATAAAATATGACGAACGTCAGATATAAAAAAATCATTAATAATTACCTTTGTATTCTATGAGTATTAAAGCAGTAAGATTTGCGCGTGACAATAAAGATGACTTCTCAAAAGTTCTTCGTACGCGTGTAATGGATTATTTTAAGGAGAATAATATCTCCAAGCATGCCAACGCAACCATGGTATTTAAAACAATATTTATGATTGCGCTCTACTTTGTTCCATTTATTCTAGTGATGACTGAAGTAGTTAGTGGAGTAGGAGGAATTTTGGGAATGTACGCTATTATGGGCCTTGGGCTAGCGGGAATTGGATTATCAATAATGCATGATGCTAATCACGGCGCCTATTCTAAACATGAAAAAGTAAACGACACAATTGGTAGAATTCTGAATGTTGTGGGTGGATTTGCCTACAATTGGAAAGTTCAGCATAATGTGTTGCACCATACCTTTACTAATGTAGAAGGCTATGATGAAGACATTGCTCCAGGCAATATTCTGAGATTCTCACCACACGCAAAGAGGTTAAAACATCACAAGTATCAGCATTACTATGCATGGTTCTTCTACGGTTTGATGACATTTCTTTGGATCACAGTAAAGGACTTTAATCAACTTAAGCGTTACAAGAAAAAAGACCTTATTGATAAAACGAAATATTCGTACGGCGGCTTATTAGCCACTTTAATTGCCTGGAAGATATTCTATTACGCCTACATAATTGCGCTTCCAATTATTGTGTTGGATGAGCCGTTTTGGGTGTTCCCATTAGGTGTATTTATTTGTCACTTTATTTCAGGAATTATTCTAGCAATGATTTTCCAACCAGCACACGTTGTACCGCATACTGACTTCCCATTACCAGAGGAGCCAGGGAATAATATAGACAACATGTTTATGAAGCATCAGTTGGAGACTACGGCTAATTTTGCACCAAAAGCTAAGTTGTTTAGCTGGTATGTGGGTGGCCTGAATTATCAGGTGGAGCATCATTTATTCCCGAATATTTGTCATGTTCATTATCCAAAGTTGGCTAAGATTGTAAAGGCGACGGCTGAGGAGTACGGAATACCTTACCACTCATTCCCTACATTCAGAAAAGCCATAATTGAGCATACTAAGATGCTTAAGCAATTAGGAACACAAGATGAATATGTTAAAGCAGCATAAATATCTGCTAACAACAAAACGTTTTAAATTAAGAGAATGGAAGCGTCAAGACGCTTCCTTTTTGTTTGCACTCAATTCTGATCCGGAGGTGATGAAATATGTAGTACAAGAGCCTTTTATGAGTGTTGAGGATGCTGGCGAATTCGCTGAGAAATATGATCATTACCAAACTTATGGCTTTGGTAGGTGGTTAGTTGAGCTTCACGATGGCACGCCGGTTGGTTGGTGTGGTGTGAAATGGCATGAAGATGATGGTTTTCTAGATTTAGGTTACCGATTCGCGAAGGTGTATTGGGGGCAGGGTTTTGCGACTGAATGTGCGGCTGCATGTTGTGTATGGACCTTCGAGAATACTGATTACAATACTATTACAGGAAGGGCTATGCCAGACAATATTGCCTCATGGAAAGTGTTTGAAAAGCTAGGTTTTACCTTTGATAAGATGGCCGAATGTGATGCACATCCTGCAAAGTACTACACGCTGGATAGGCAAAATTATAACAAGTCGTTTCTAGAAGATTTTTATATCTAGTTTAAGCTCTAGATGACGTGTAAGAATGTCTCCCATATTGGTCATATGTAAGAATTCGTCATTCTTGTAATAATGCGCTAAGTCTTTACCTAAACTTTGCACTTTTTCTAGCGGCGAAATATTATCTCTTCGCATCCGCCTCAATATACTTTTTGTTCGCTGTTTAGCTGCTAGATAACGTTTTTTCATAGCAACGCGTTCCTGTCTCATGTAATCTTCGGCAATCGCTGGGCTTAAAAGTTCCTGTGCTAATTCAACCAGTGCAATATTGTCTTTGTAATACTGTGGGAGATACATGTTTTTTCTACCCTCATAACACTGTTGATCAAAGTCCATTGCGCGCAGCCTGTATTGAACATTATCAAAATCTTGAGTGATTTCTACTACAAAGTTGTAGGCTCGCATATCACCCAGTAATCGAGCGAAACACCGTTCGTTAAACTTTACAAACTCCTTGGCAAATCTCAAACGGTTCTCAATTTTCTGATTTTTATGTTTTTTAATGAACTCATCGCACGGTATACCTACGATATGATCTTCAATTAGGGTGGAGTTGTTCACGAGATAATACACCTTGTCAGGCGAGAATATTTCTTCTAACTCCAAGCCGTAAATCCGAGAAGCATCAGCCTGTTTAATATAGAAATAGTCATGATTGTCGTTTACCTCATTGATAATCTTGATGCGGAAAGGCTTTGAGTTTCCGAATGAGCAAAAATCTATACTGCCAACTTTTAGGTAGGGAATTTCATCACCGTCCGATATAAGTGTCTGGTAGATTCTAATTAGTTCACGTTGGAATAGACTAAGTTCCTGCGAGTCATACATAGCGCTATACCAAAGCGTATCATTTCCATGATGATCTGTAAGTGGAATTAAGTCTGTATAGCGCAATAAGTCACTATATGAGATTGGCAGAGGGGTAGTTCTCGAGAAGTTTCTAAGGTGTTCCCTTAGCGGTGTTTTTATTTTGTAGAAAGGTTTTTTGTAGTGAATGTGGTTGAAATCCATAGTCCTTTAGTATACTAAAATAAATCTAAATAAGATAGCAATCATGAGTGTATAGAAGTATTATTAGCTTATTCGGCTAATCCTAAAAAAGACGATTTACCGCTGATTAGATACCTTGGTCCACTCAATCCATAGATAATTGATACAAATTGGTAGCTGCCATCAGCATGTGTCACAACAACATCCACATCATCAATATTAACTCCTGAATCCTGAGACCTTCCTTGAATTACAACTCTATTTTCTCCTGAAATTATATTTGAGATATAGTCTGGAAGGTCAACCAATGTATCTAGATAGTTAGGGTTTGGTTCGACATTAACATGCGCAAATTCATTCCGCCAAACTTTCATCTTGGTTAAATTTATTTCTCCGTCTAATGGACCAGACTTATCCTCCCAGTAAGGGTTCTCTAAATCGTATTCGCCCGATTCCAATTTAGTGTATTTCATTGCTACCATCTTCTCTGATTTAAGATTGATAGATTTACAGTTTTTAATTTTATTTTCTAATGTTAGCTCGGCATTGGCAATTTGCTCTTTTTGTGAAGATGAATTGTTCTCGTCCTCCCCTTTGTTATTATTTTTGTCATCGCTACAAGCTAGTGTAATTAGACTGATTAACAATACAATAAGATGTTTATTCATATTCTGGCAGATATTTATTTAAATATACTGACTTATTTTGACAAATTAAGCGTGAGTTTCATTCTTTCAAATTCATCACTGAAAGGAGCTTTTATAAGTCGATGAGTATTATCTATCGGATGCACAAATTCTAATATTTGCGCATGTAGCAGCATTGTAGTCATACTCCAGCGTTCCCGAAACAGTTTGTTTTGTTTGTTGCAGCCATGTGGTCTATCACCAATAATAGGATGTCTTAGGTGCTGCATATGCTTTCTTAATTGATGCATACGACCTGTTTTGGGCATGAGTTTTACGAGGGAGTATCTGGAGCTTGAATGATTTCCAAAAGGAATGTCTAGCTCTGTGGTGCTAATTCTTTCTAGCTCAGTGATAGCTGCTTTTTCGCTGCCATCATCTGATTTTATTGGATGATCTATCGTGATTTGTTCGGGTGCATAACCTCTCACAATAGCGTAATATGTTTTTTGAATGCGGTGATGAACAAAGTCAAGCTGAATGTTTTGTATGGCCTCTAAATTGTCACTAAACAGTAGCACACCTGAGGTTTTTCTATCCAACCTATGCACAGGGTCTAGCTTTCGGCCTGTTTGCTCTCGAATTTGAGTAACGGCGAATTCTCTTGTATTACGTATTAGCTTTGATTTGTGTACGGCTAGGCCATGTGGCTTGTTGATGGCTACGAAATAATTGTCTTCAAAAAGAATCTCCAACATTAAATTCGGATTCCGATTACGCAGACATCATCTATTTGCTCAATGTCGCCACGCCATTTTTCAAACTCAGAATTTAGAACGGCACACTGCTCTTCCATCGATTTATCGCGCATACTAACAATCAGATCTTTGAATGTCTTACTCTTCAATTTTTTGCCTCTTGGTCCTCCAAATTGATCTGCATACCCATCACTGAACATATAGATACAGTCGCCCGCATTCAGCTTAATCTTGTGCCCGGTAAATGGCTTCATATATTCAAACTTACCGATAGGCTGTTTGTTGGCTTTTATTTCCTGAATATCATCCTCATCATGGCGTAAGATCCATAATGGATTATTTGCACCTGCATATTCAATTTCATTGGTTTTTAAGTCGATTGAACAAAGTGCAATGTCCATTCCGTCCTTTACTTCATCTTCATGACCGCCATGGCCCGCACTGGCCTCAAAAGTCTCAACCACTAGCTGAACCATTTTATCCAAGATCTTTGCTGGCTCCCTTAATCCAAACTCTTTAACACATCTTGTTAAACTATTCGAACCAACTACGCTTACCATCGCCCCAGGCACTCCATGACCTGTACAATCAACTGCTGCGATTAGCATTTTGCCATCGGCCTCTTCTATATCCATCCAATAAAAGTCACCAGATACAATGTCTTTAGGTTTAAATAGGATGAAACTGTTGCTAAGGTGAGAGCGAATCTTTGCAATGGTCGGTAAAATGGCATTCTGTAAACGCTGTGCATAATTGATGGAGTCTACAATTTCTTGGTTTTTCTCCTCAATCATGGCTTTTTGTCGGGAAAGCTCCATGGTGCGCTCCGCCACTTTATTCTCAAGGTTTTGATTGATGTCTTTTAGCTCACCAATGAGGTTCTTGATGGATATCTGCATCTTTTTAAATGATAAGGCCAGAATACCAATCTCGTCTTTGCTATTTATATCAATACGTGCATCCAAATTACCCTTTGCCAATTGTTTGGCACCCCCTGTAAGATGCTTAAGTGGTTTAGTAATTCTTCGTGAGACTAAATAAGAAGTCACTATAATCAAAACTATTAAGCCACCAACAACAAACAATAGTAGGTTTCTTAGCTCATTAATTCCAGAGAAAGCTTCTGCCTCATCAATTTCACTCATTATCACCCAGTCTAAACCTTCAATTTCTAATGGTCGGTAGGCGCTTAGAACGGGTACTCCGCGATAGTCTTTAAAAATCTCCGTATTTGTTTTTCCCTTTAATGCTGCTTCTGTACCTCTGGTTTTGACCTCTTGCAATCCAATACTGCTTCCAAAGCTTTTAATCTTGTTAATGACAGCTTTATCCGTGCCCAAGTCTTCAATCATCTTAAAGTAGTTCTCTTCATCCTCAATTAAGAATCTTGATTGGTTTCGTAAGGTGTAATCAGCACCAACAATGTACGTTTCGCCACTTTCACCTAAACCAACTTCAGACCATCGTTCTTTATTGGTCATTACGTCATTTATTCGGTCAATTGGTAGCTGGAAGATGACAACACCAAGACGCTCGTTGTTCTTATATACGGGTGATGCAATAAATGCTGCATGCGCGTTGTAAGATGGGTGATAGGGCTCATAGTCTTCGATACACACAAAAGTGCTGTCCTTAGATTTTTGCGCCGTTCTAAAAACTTTTGCAATGTTAGAGTTTTTAAACGGACCGCTTAATAGACTTGTGGCAAAATCAACTTCCTTAAAGACACTATAGACAATATGTCCAGTTTTATCATCAACCAGGAAAATATCGTAATATCCAAACTTGTCAAGATATTCGCGGATATATGGGTGATACTTGCTGTGAGTTTCTGTATAGGTACTTGAGTCACTCGCACGTGTTAAATTGTGTTTTGATCCCACAGGATGCTCATTGCTCGAAATATATAAGTACTGAAGGATGTTAACGTTGTCTAATTTGCTTAACTCGCTCTCAACTGATACAGCTTCATCAACATTCTTATTTAAACGCGGCAAATACTCTGTCTCAAAATACTCCACGTTTTTCTTGACCATTGAGTTGTAGCTTGCATCTGTGATTTTTAGATCCTTCCCCAATTTATGAAAACTGGTGTCGAAGGCAAGCATGGCATCTGCAATAACTGGATTGTGAGAAAATGTTTGCACCTGATCATGAATCTGTTGAAAGTAATCCTCAATCTGTGTCGCTTTCATTTCTCTCACTGCTGTTAGTCTGTCAAAGGATTCTCTTTCCAAAGAACTTTTCCCTTTGTCAAAGGCCATGTAACCTATGATAGCAACAGATAAAAACGCGATAACAAAAAACCAAATGGTTAGGCGTGTGCCAATTCGCAAATTCTTAAACATATAGCAAATTAAAGAAAATCAATTTGTTCTAGATACCTTAATGTAGAAATATCGATTCTATTTTACAATTTAGCTTAGGATGATTAAATTTACGGCCATGAAAACACTACTGCACACACTCAGCCTTACTCTTTTATTGGTTTCTACGTCATGTGATGAATCCGAATCTAAGGACAGCGATAAAGAAAACAAAGATACACAGGAAGACACACAAACACCTGAAGTTAGCTATGACTTAAGTAAGGACGATGACATAGTCGAGATGATGAAAATCGAGTGGAAAGCGGATCAATTAGAGAAAGATGATATTTGTATCGAACGCCCCAGTGCATTTGATGAATTAATTGTTGTTGGAAGTTTCGCCCACGATAGAGGTTGTGCTGGGAATGATGTTATTTATAAAGGGAAATTGAGCAACACAGATGCAGTGACTTCAAAAGTATTGAACGACAATGGATGGTCTGATAGAAAAAACAGGGGACAATTAGCAGTTAGTTATACGACAGATGTATTGCACGTGTGGGAGTCAGTTTTGTCAGGTGAAGCAGACGCGTTTGAATCAGAAGAATATGTGTATGCAGACCCAAGTTTCTCAATGGAAGATGGTGAAGTAACTGTAACTTGTTGGATAAAAGAACCATCAGGTATGCAACCCATCAATTCTTTCTACCACTTAACGATTGTTTACAGTAACGACGGAACGATACAATCTTATGAGAAAACAAATCAGTTCTCTCAGGATATCTAATGAATTAGCATAAAGGCGCCCTTTACAACGTATATTTTTTCTTCCCAATCTAAAGCTGTTGCGATAAAATAGTAGGTACCATCATTTGCTTTTTTTCCTTTGGGGTTGATACCATTCCAACCACCTTGAATACCATCCCAATCATATTGTAGCTGTCCCCATCTGTTGTAGATTTCAACATGTAAATCAGATATATTCCAATACTCATCAATAGTAAAAATGTCGTTTATTCCGTCTCCATTAATCGTAACGATATTTGGAAATTTCATCCATGAAAATGGCTCACCACAAATACTGGCATCCAACCAAAAGATCTGCGCCCAAGCAGTATCCACCCCGCAACTATTGCTACCTGTCGCATAGAAGAAACCTGAATCTGCTAAAACAATTGAGGTGTCCGCGCTTCCATTGAACCATACAGGATTATCTCCAGTCATCCATAGGGTAGCCGTGTCATTTGGACATCTGTCAACGTAACTTGGATAAATCAAAATACTTGGGTCACCTTCCACGGTTAATTCGCTTGTGTCACTATCACCGCATGCGCCAGAGAATGTATAATATATTTGATGCGTTCCAATTCCTGAAGAGTCTGGATAAAACTCGCCAGAAATACTATCGATACAATTACCACAAGAAGCTGACCACAGACCACCCAGGGGAGAGCCCGTCATAAATAAAGATGGCTCTGTATAACAAAGAGGTAGATTGAAATCTGCAATAGAGGCTATAGCGGTAGTGGCGATGGTAACATCCATAAAACTCGTATCATTGGGACATGTCCCTCCATTAACAACATAGGCATAGATGCCCGCTACATTGCTTAAGGGGTCAAATGTTCCCAAATGTCCATTGGTCAAAGCAGAAGGCCCCGACCATGTTCCATTATTATCGGGATTACCCGTTATCTCATCAAACAGATTTACACTCCCCGCTACATCACAAACGGTAATTGAAATATCGTTTCCTGCTTCTACTGGTGAATCAATTGTTAGGTTGATGTGTGCAGTATCTAAAGGACATCCCACCGCACCACCAACGCTATATATATAGGTGCCTGCTTGTGCTACTGCCGCCACAATCGTTCCTTGGTCTCCATTAGAAGTTGTTGTTGGACCTGACCAAGTGCCACCGTTATCTGGCGTGCCCAAGAGATAATCAAACAAATCTACCGCACCAGCTGTAGAGCAAAGCGTTATTGAGGTTCCATCTCCAGCACTGGGAGAGGAGCTTCCATTAGCAATCGTAATCGTGGCGGTATCTGCACAGCCAATAAATGAGGTCACAATCACATGATACACGCCATCGCATAGGGCAGTGGCTGTATCATTTGAAATTCCCAATGGAGTAAAGCTTTGGTCAAACCAATCATAGGTGTAAGGCGCTATTGAACCCGAACCACTTGCAATTCCCAATCCCGCGCATGGGCATGATGCGTTATTTGGATTTGCACTTGCTACGATAGGATCTATTGGTGCACAGTTATTATTGTAAAGTGCTATAAAATTAGAATTGGCTGTATTGTTTGGTGCGCCTGGTGTTTGTAGGTCCGACCCGCAATCTGCAACACTAGCACAGCCCTCAGTCCAATTTGATTGCACCTCAGGGTCACCATCATTAAAGAACCAAACGTCATCTGTACCTGAACCAGCGAAATAAATAAGATTGTTTTGGTCGTTATTACCCCAGCACAATGAGAATACTTCACATCCACCTAAATCGACAATGCGGGCACAATCGCCACCGTTGGCCATGCCTATGTTGTTCCAGTTACCACCAGCTGTCCAGCCAGTTGCGGGATAGCTACAAGCCACGTCTCCTGGTGTAGTTGAGTTTGATTCGAATAAACTCGTGTTGTTTATAGGCGCAACAATAAGGCAATTACCATCATTCAAACTCAAATCATCTGCTGGAAGATTGGGGTTAGGATCGCTATTGTTGTAAATTAAAATCATTGTACCCAGTGGCACACAAGACCATAAAGGGTCGTTAGAAAAACGATTACATCCTGGCGCTACACCTGTTCCGGTGGTACCAATACTGTGGTAACCCGAATTGTCATCGATTATCCAGTTTCTAATATCTATGCATGGAGGTGTGGTAAGACCACAATTATACGTGACAGTATCGACCACCACTAACTCGATATACTCTTTACTCCCTGACGGTCCATTAGACACTTCATTAATAATAAGGGTTTGAGCGTGAAAATTTGACACACAGACAATTAGCGCTATAAGTACTAAAACTACTTTCATACAGGACATTGTTTTGTGTGGTTGAGCAAGGATTTTGCTCTAGGGTGTTCACATTGCAAATATACATCTCTTTGGGATGAATTGAAGCGTTGTGGAGATGCAATCATATTAAATGATTGATATCTTAAAGTTAAGGAGAAAAATTGAAGATTCTAAACCCTAGGCTGCCGCGAGTTTTTCAATCCAAAGGCTGCCGCGAGTTTGCAACTCGTGGCAATTTAAAATACTAAACCAACTTAACCACCTCTAACGGTCCAATATCTCCAACGTAGTTTTGAGCACTACTATACAACCACTTCTCAGGCTTATCAACAAAACCAGCCTCTACTGGGTTATTATGCAGGTAGTCCAACTTTTGGTCAATTACTTTGTTTGACCATAGCTCTATGGGGTGATTATTTTGTTGCCACAATTGATAACCATTCATATTACTCCTGCCTTTACCGGATGTTCTCATTGCGTCAATAACCCATTCTTTTCTGCTTTCTTTCGTGTTGTTTTCAATTTCTGATTTAAGTTTTTTAGACGTATGCTTCTTTAAGTCTCGTAAGATGTGTGATGGTAATTTGTCGTGTGATTGAAATATTAAATGAACGTGACTTGGCATAATGCAATAGGCGTTCAGTTCAAGTCCTTTTGATTTAGCGCAGTAGTCTAAACTATCTACAACAATGTCAAAATATTGTCTTCTTACAAAAATGTCGATCCAATTAACCACTGCAAAGCTCACAAAGTATATACCTGCGGGGTTATGAAACTTGTAATTTCTACTCATGCAGCAAACGTAATTCTTTGGTACGTAATGTATTTACGTTATATTTAGATGGATATGAAGTGTGTTATGAGTGTTAAGGTTTACCACGAGTTGCAAACTCGCGGTAGCCTGAGGTTCAATCTAACAGTATAATCTATGACACAAAGTTGCTTAAGATGTAAGTTGTTGGCTGCTGCATTAATTTGTATGTTGATTAATGCCAGTCTCGTTGAGGCACAAGAAATCCCCCCTAATTCTATAAGCACTGCACACAGGATAGACATAGAGGGTAATTATTCTTATCAAAGGTATATCGAAAATGATGCCGTGCTGAGTCGTATACCTTTTCGTAAAATTAGGCATGGATATGGTTTGGCGTTACATTACACTAATTCCCTATCAAAAAGAGTATTGCTTGAAACTGGACTTATGTTGCTTTCCGATACCCATGTCCTTGATTCAGTAGCCTTGTTTTGCGGCCCATCAAATTGCACTTATGGTTTTTCTAAAATAGCTTTCAAGAACATTGGATTGCCAATTCAACTGGGTTTGCACTCTAGTCTTAGACAAAGGGTTGTTTTCTCAGCTAATGCAGGCGTATTATTAACTAACAGGTTGTTTTTTGAATCGCGAAATTTTTACTATGATGGAGTCAAATATAGTGAGGGTGGTGGTTCATGGGGTATAAGTGATTTCCAACTTCATTTAAACATAAAATGCGCATTAACGTATCGCATTAATGATCTACCAATTTCGTTAATATATAGGTATTTGCGCCCGCTTAATAGTTTAGATAAACCCTACATAGCTTTTGTCAGACATACCATTGGTATTGGTGTAGGAATCTGGTCAAAGTAAGCAGTTTTTCTAGTTCACTCGAGAGTTCTAAGCGCGCAGTAGTCTAAGATTATCAGGGATTTAGTCATAATTCCCTATCTTGGCTATATGAAGGTAGTTGTTTTAATACCAGTGTTTTTAGTCTCATTTTTATTTGGGCAACAGGTATCCAATAATGCCCAAAATATTGATCAGAAACTAGAATTGGAGGGAGCGTATTTTTATCGGGCTTTAATTAAAGGTGAAGCTCCAAACAGTGGTGCGCCTGTACGGAAAACAGCAAAAGGATTTGGTTTCGGCATAAATTATTCTCTATACTTAAAGAAAAAAACTATTTTTAGAAGCAGGTCTTTTGATCGTGTCGGATATACATATTCGCGATTCGGTCACACTTTATATGGGAAGATATGGTAGTGTTACGTATGGGTATTCACGCTTGTTTTTTACAAATTGGGCCATTCCTTATCAATTAGGATATGATACCAAACTTGGCAAGAGCATGAGATTAAATGTGTCAGCAGGATTGCTTATTTCGCAAGGGTTTTATGATCGACATAATGGATTGTTCTATGATGGCACTAAATATGAAAATTGGGGAGGATCGTTTGATCTAGACTATTTGATAGCTAACACGAGCATAAAATGTGGACTTACATTTAATATCAATAATAGGTCAGTTTCTCTCTTATACAGATATGTACAACCATTAAATAAATTAGAAAGGTATAATGTGCCATATATAAGACATGGCTTTGGTTTAAGTCTAGGTATTTGGTCAAAATAGTCATTTTTATATTTGTTCCCTCAAACTCATCATCTTGCTTAGTTCTGCACATAATAAACCAATCCCCACAGATATTATCAACATACCCTATATATGCTCAACAAATGCTATTTTTGCCGCTGATTACTGTTAATTTTGAGCATGAAAGAAACCATCCTTATTCTTGACTTTGGGTCGCAATACACACAATTAATTGCTAGACGTGTACGTGAGTTGAATGTTTATTGTGAAATTCATCCCTACAACAACATTCCAGAAATTACTGAGGAATTCAAAGGTGTAATTTTATCAGGGAGTCCATTTTCAGTGCATGATCCTGAGGCACCTAAACCAGATTTAAGTTTGTTTGAACACCTGCCATTATTAGGCGTTTGTTTCGGTGCACAATACATTGCAGCAACTACTGGCGGTAGCGTTGTGAGGTCAGAGATAAGAGAATATGGTAGAGCGAATCTTTCTTTCGTAGATAAAGGCCATCCATTAACAGCTGGGATCAGCGATAATTCGCAAGTATGGATGTCGCACGGCGATACCATCAAAGAAATTGGTGAAGGGTATGATTTAATTGCTTCAACATCTGAAGTTAGGGTGGCAGGCTATGCAGCTAAAGACCGGAAGTTATATGGAATTCAATTCCACCCAGAAGTCTATCACAGTACGGAAGGCTTAACTCTATTGCGCAACTTTATCGTCGGAATATGTGAATGCGAACAATCATGGACACCTGCCTCTTTTGTGGAAGAAACTGTAGCGGCTTTAAAGGAGCAGTTAGGAGATGATAAGGTGGTGCTTGGATTGTCAGGTGGTGTTGATTCTAGTGTGGCGGCCATGTTATTACACAACGCAATTGGAAGTAATCTACACTGTGTTTTTGTGGATAATGGCTTACTAAGAAAGAATGAGTTTGAGGATGTACTAAAAGGATATGAAGGTTTAGGTTTGAACGTTAAAGGTGTAGATGCTTCTCAGTTGTTCTACGATGAATTAGCTGGTAAAGACGATCCAGAAGCGAAAAGGAAAGCCATTGGTAAAGTCTTTATTGATGTGTTTGATAAAGAAGCACATGCTGTTCAAGATGTAAAATGGCTTGGACAGGGGACAATATATCCAGATGTAATTGAGTCTGTATCGGCTACTGGAGGTCCATCAGCCACCATTAAGTCTCACCATAATGTTGGCGGTTTACCTGATTTTATGAAGTTGAAAGTGGTTGAACCGTTGAAGGCATTATTTAAAGATGAAGTGAGAAGGGTAGGAGCCGAATTAGGTTTGCCTCAATCGCTATTAGGAAGACATCCTTTCCCAGGCCCGGGGCTTGCTATTCGTATTTTAGGTGAGGTAACTGCCGAAAAGGTACGCATTTTGCAAGAGGTGGATTATATATTTATAAACGGATTGAAAAACGCAGGTTTATATGATGATGTTTGGCAGGCTGGAGTAATACTTCTTCCTGTTAAATCTGTTGGTGTAATGGGAGATGAAAGAACCTATGAGCAAGCTGTGGCGCTAAGAGCGGTAAGTTCTACAGATGGTATGACAGCAGATTGGTGTCATTTGCCTTATGAGTTCTTAGCCAAAGTGTCTAACGACATCATCAATAGGGTTAAAGGAATAAATAGAGTGACTTACGATATTAGTTCTAAGCCACCTGCAACAATTGAATGGGAATAATGAGTTTATCTAAATACATATTACTGCTGACCATTACCTTGTGTGCACACCTTAGTTTTGCTCAACCAGAGAAGCAAGAGCGTGTGGAGAGAAACGGGAAGGAATTCTTTGTTTACAAAGTAGAGCGCGGCAAAACATTTTACAGTCTTGAACGTGAGTATAAAGTAAGCTCGGATGAGATTATCAAGTACAACCCAAACGTTGAGAATGGACTCAAGAAAGGGGAGACCATCTACATCCCGGTAGCAGATGAATTTAAGACGAGCGCACCTGATAATACAACTAAACCCGAGAATATAGATAAACCAACGGGAAATACCTTCACGCATACGGTAGCACAAGGTGAGACTTTGTATGGCATTAGTCGTAAATATGATGTTGAGGTCAATGAAATCTTAAAGTTGAACCCTGAAGCGAAAGACGGTTTAAGCATTGGGCAAAAACTGAAGATTCCGGGAGAGTTTACCTCAGTGGAATTAGACCCTGTAGAAAATGACGACACGACAACACATGTGCACACAATCTACAAAGACAGCATAGTAATGCACGTTGTTCAAGAGGGAGAAACTATGTATTCCTTGAGCAAACGTTACATGGCGACTCAAAGTCAGATTCGAGATGCTAATGATGGTTTAAAGGGCGGTCTGAGAAAAGGGGACACACTCAGAATTCCAATTCGTATGGAAGTAGAGGAGATATTAGACAAAGGAGATGTGTTGGTTGCAGATGATTCAACAGCACAAGAAGTTGTATACAAGGATGTTTACAATGTGGTCGTAATGGTGCCATTTCAGTTGGACAAGAATGCTGCGATTGAAGCTAGAAGGCGTTCAACCGAGGATAGAGAATTGTATTTTCCTACAAAAATTGGTGTTGACTTTTTAGGCGGAATTCAGTTAGCACTTGACTCATTATCTAAGGCTGGAATATCGGTGAGTCTTAATGTTTATGATACCTACAAGGATACCGGAGTTATTGCCAAGTTGCTTAAGAAAGATGAGGTCTTAAGCGCAGATTTAATTATTGGGCCATTCCATTCTCATTGCGTGAATATGGTTGCAGATTTTGCCTTGGAAAATAAGATTCACATGGTGATTCCAGTGCCACAAGGAAACAAAGTGCTATTTAAAAACCCATACGTGAGTAAAGCGGTCACATCTACCACATCTAAGATTCGTGGTTTGGCAGATTACATTGTTAAGACCTATCCAGACGCTAATATCATTTTGGTAGATAGTAAGATTAAGAAGGATGAGTACTTGGTTAAAGTGGCGCAAACGGCTATTACCGAAAATCTATCAGCACACTTCAACAAACCAATGGAGCCTAAAATGTCCTATGTGCATAATTATGAAGCTAATCACATGAAAGGATTGATAAGCAAAGACAGAATGAATATTGTGGTCGCTATCTCGAAAGACCAAGGCTTTGCAACCAATTTTATGACGAAGATTAACGGGGTAACCAATTCTTGGGATAAATACAGCGCAGATATAAAGGTGTTTGGTCTGGATGATTGGGAATACTTTAATAGTATTGATGACTTGTATAAGAAGAAGTTAGATTTTCATTACGTGTCGAACAAACACATTGACTACGATACCGCTATGGTGCAAGACTTTATTTTAAATTATAGGGAGAAATACGGTTACGATCCATCAGACCCTGCATATATGGGCTTTGACGTGGCATACAACTATGTGGCGGCCTTGGCGCATTACGGAAGTGCTTTTCCTGAAAATGTGGGACAAATTAGAAGCAACGGTATTCACACGAAGATGAATATTGAACAAGTTCAGGAGGAAAGTGGTTTCGAAAATAGAAGTATCTATATCGTCCGTTACAATGGATTTAAACTAGAACTGGTGGAGTAGGCCTTACTTCACAATCAATCTATCCACAAACTTTCCATTAACGTGTACCATGTAGGTTCCGCTTTTCAATTGAGTGATGTCGATTGCTTTGTTACCTGCAGACTCAAGTACAAGAGATCCATTTACAGTATAAATCTTGACATTTTCAATAACTTCCTGAGACTGGATGGTAATAGTTTCTGAACTTGGATTAGGATAGATATTAAAATTGGATTTATCGTGTGAGACTACTCCAGTGAATTGCACATTTACAATGGATTGTGCTGTATCACTTGTACAACCATCGCTTATGATTAATTCTACCGTGTACTGGCCACTATTTGTGTAGCTGTGGTTGGGGTTCTGACCCGTATGACCAGCACCGTCTCCAAAACTCCATTGGTAAGTACTTGCGTTGGATGATGTATCCGTAAAACTAAAGTTGCCGCTACCATCATCGCTATACTCGAATCCGGCCATAGGGTCGTCTAGGCCAATACGCCATGTTGACAAACTGTCAAATACTGTTGTATGCGCTACCTGTTGCAGGTGCGCTGCAACAGAAGCTCCAATACCTGCGGTATATGACAAGCCAACGGGAGATTTTCTCCATATAGTTGCATAAAATACGCATGCGGTAAGGTATGAACCGTTGATATTAGGATGACTTTCGTCTGCGGTATATAAGTTAATCGAGTTGTCTACAATTCTGCTGTACCACCAAGCCATTCCTACGGGCGCACATATTGCCGAATGATCATTTGTCATCTGTAAATAGGACGTTCTTAATCTGTCAGACATGCCTTGGAACGTGCAAAGTGGGGGATAGGAAGCACAGTTACTTTGGTCACCATTTTTCCGACCCCAGGTCATATAAAAAATAGGCTCAGTACACATGTTATTCGAGTAGATACTATCAATTAATATCTCGGCATAAGGATACACCTCATTCGCTACTTGAGCTGGCGGAAAACTAGGTCGTTGACTTTGCTCTTGCAGTACTACATGGTCCCAATCTTGTGCGGCGATTTTATTCAGGCTGGTTGTATTTGTGCTATGCGCCTCATACGTGTACCCGCCAGGCGTATTGCTGTCGTAGTCTAAGGTATCGTTATTACTTAGTGCTAATTGATAGATTAGGTTAGGGAGGTTATTTGCTCCTGTGTAGCTGTTGCCAAGGAATAGTACCTTTTTTGTTTGTGCTTTCAGTTGTAAGCTAGCTCCAACTAGCAAGATGCAAACCAATACAAGACGACTGTAATTTTTCATATCACAAATGACGACAATATTGTCGAATGGCTGCCTTAATTCTGGTCGTATGGTAACAAAAGAATTGGAATCCTAAATATCATTAAAATTCAGGACACAAAAAAAGGACGTGTCATACACGTCCTTTTTCCTAATTAAATATTGTGGATCTACTTCACAAAATCAACTACAGCCTTAAAAGCTTCTGGGTTGTTCATTGCAAGGTCTGCAAGAACTTTTCTGTTAAGCGAAACACCTTTTTTGTTCACTTTACCCATGAATTCGCTATAGCTCATTCCGTGTAAACGTGCACCAGCGTTGATACGCGTTACCCATAGTTTTCTGAAGTTTCTCTTCTTTTGTCTTCTGTCGCGGTAAGCGTACGTTAATCCTTTCTCTACCGCATTTTTGGCTACTGTGTGTACATTTTTTCTTCTTCCAAAGTAACCTTTAGCTTCCTTAAGCAGCTTTTTTCTTCTTGCTTTAGCAGCTACACTATTTACCGATCTTGGCATAATTTCTAAGTTTTTTGGTAATCAGTGCCATTTCTGGACTCGTTTATTTAACTAATCACCGGGTTTAACAATTAACCAATTCGTTTGCACGAATTATTTTACTTCATTAAAAGTTGAATTTTAATATTGCTTTCGTCAGACTTATGAACTAATCCAGCTTGAGTAAGATTTCTCTTTCTCTTAGTTGCTTTCTTAGTTAAGATGTGACTCTTAAAAGCATGCTTTCTTTTCAACTTACCAGTACCAGTAACGGTAAAACGCTTCTTAGCACTGGATTTTGTTTTCATTTTAGGCATTGCTATATGATGTTTATTTATTTACTACTTTTTTCCTACTTTCTTAGGCTGAATCATCATGATCATTTTCTTACCCTCAAGCTTAGGCATTTGTTCAACAATACCATACTCTTCTAACTCTTGAGCAAACTTCAACAGAAGAATTTCTCCCCTGTCTTTAAACACGATACTTCTTCCTTTAAAGAACACATATGCTTTTACCTTTGAGCCATCTTCTAAGAATTTCTTAGCGTGATTCAGCTTAAAGTTAAAATCGTGATCATCGGTGTTTGGTCCAAAACGTATTTCCTTAACGACAACCTTAATTTGTTTTGCCTTTAATTCCTTTTGACGCTTCTTCTGATCATACAAGAATTTCTTGTAATCAATGATTTTACAAACAGGAGGAGCTGCATTTGGAGAAATTTCTACTAGGTCTAAATCCATTTCTTCTGCCATAGCCAAAGCCTTTGCAGTTGGGTATACACCTTGTTCAACATTATCTCCTACTAAACGAATTTCTGGCGCATTAATTCTACGATTAATGCGGTGTTGGTCTTCAGTTTGCCTTCTTGGTCCTCTTCTGTTATTAAATCTTGGTCCTGCGATGATTAACTAATTTTTATTTAACAATTGTTCTTTCTACTTCTTCATTAACGAAATTGGCAAATTCCTCTGCTGTCATTTCACCTACATCACCCTCTCCTTGCTTACGCACAGACACGGTGTTAGATTCAACTTCTTTCTCACCGATTATCAGCATAAAAGGGACTTTGCTTAACTCAGCATCCCTAATTTTACGTCCAACCTTCTCAGCCCTTTCGTCAATGAGCGTGCGAATATCGTAATTATTTAGCACTTTTAAAAGATTTCGGGCATAATCATGGAATTTTTCACTTACCGGTAAAATCATTACCTGATCTGGTGTCAACCAAAGTGGAAACTTACCTCCTGAATGCTCTAGAAGAACTGCCACAAATCTTTCCATGGAACCGAATGGTGCACGGTGAATCATTATTGGACGGTGTTTTTCGTTGTCACTACCAACATACTCCAGTTCGAACCGTTCTGGTAAGTTATAATCCACTTGTATAGTTCCAAGTTGCCATTTTCGCCCTAAAGCGTCTTTAACCATAAAGTCGAGCTTAGGTCCATAGAAAGCGGCTTCCCCATATTCGATAACCGTATTTAAGCCCTTCTCCTCGCAAGCATCAATAATTGCCTGCTCGGCTTTGTCCCAGTTATCGTCAGAGCCAATATACTTCTCACGATTATCTGGATCTCGGAGACTTATCTGAGCGATAAATTCATTGAAATCCAAAGCATTAAAAATGTACAGTACTAAGTCAATTACATTTTTGAATTCTTCATTCACCTGATCAGGACGACAGAATATATGCGCATCATCTTGCGTAAAGCCTCTAACACGGGTTAATCCATGTAATTCACCACTTTGCTCGTATCTATATACGGTACCAAACTCGGCATATCTTACAGGTAAATCTCTGTAGGATTTCGGTTTGAATTTATAGGCTTCACAATGGTGAGGACAATTCATTGGTTTTAACAAGAACTCTTCTCCTTCGTGTGGTGTATTAATAGCCTGAAACGAATCTTCTCCATACTTAGCGTAGTGACCTGAAGTCACATATAAATCTTTATGACCTATATGAGGTGTAATGACCATTTCGTATCCGGCTTCTTTCTGCGCTTTCTTCAAGAAGTTCTCTAATCTTGCGCGGAGTTCAGCTCCTTTCGGCAACCAAATTGGAAGTCCTTGTCCCACACGTTGAGAGAACATAAATAGTTCCAACTCCCGACCTAACTTTCTATGATCGCGTTCTTTCGCTAACTCTACTTTTTCCAAATATTCAGTCAACTCGGATTTCTTAGGGAATGTAATCCCATAAATTCTAGTCAACTGTTTTCTTGTTTCATCACCTCTCCAATAGGCACCTGCTATTGCAGTTAGCTTGGCTGCTTTCACAAAACCTGTGTGCGGCATATGTGGTCCGCGACATAAATCTGTAAATTCGCCTTGCGTGTAGAAAGTAATTGATCCATCCTCAAGGTCCTCTAATAGCTCAAGTTTGTATTCATCATTTCTTTCTTTATAAAACGCAATCGCATCAGCTTTTGAAATCTCTTCACGGACGTAAGAATTTTTCTGCTTAGCCAATTCAAGCATCTTATCTTCAATCTTCTTTAAATCAGCTTCAGTCAAGGTGATATCACCAGTGTCCACGTCATAATAAAAGCCATTTTCTATGGGTGGACCAATTCCAAACTTAGTATCTGGGTAATAAAATTGAAGTGCCTCTGCCAAAAGGTGGGCAGACGAATGCCACATGGTTGATTTACCCTCGTCGTCATTCCAGGTAAGTAATTGTAAGGTAACGTCAGTGTTCATTGGGGTGTTTGCATCCACAACCTTGTCGTTAACCTTGGCAGCAATTACGTTTCTTGCCAATCCTTCACTAATCGAAAGAGCAACATCCATTGGGGATGCTCCACTTTCATACTCACGTTTTGACCCGTCGGGTAAAGTAACTGTAATCATTCTAAAAAATTTAGTGGGTAAAGATAAAAAAAGCCCTAACCAAATGGCTAGGGCTTAACTGAAATTTTATGTTTTATTATCACACGTTATTGTAGCCCATCGCCATTACGATAGCTCCTTTGGTTCGTATTACTACACGCTCACCTTTTTCACCTTCCTCAATTTGTTGTTCTTTAGAAGGAATAACGTAATCAATGTATACTTTTTGTAAGGCAACTTTTATTGGGTTTCCGAATTCATCCACCTCAGGAAGTTTGCTCTTAAGAGTTTCTAATAACTCAGTAGACGTAATAGTTTTGTTGCTACCGTCTTTAGATAGCGTTTCTGAATACAATACGTGTCTACCCGCAATATTTCTCGGCTGGTCATAGATAGTAATTTTAATTGGATCATCACCATCAATTAATTTTGAGTTAAATATCACGCGATACTCATTGTTGCTAAAAAAGAACAATTCTACTTCTTTTCTTTGCTCAAAAGTCTTGTAGATGAAGTAAGTTACCTTAGAACCCTCGTAACGAAATGGCTCCATTTCCTTTTTAGTTTCGCTTTTAACTTGTGGTAAGTTTTGAGCGATATCTTCAGGAACCGTCTTATAGATAGTTTCTTTCGATTTCTTATTCTTATTTAAAACTTGCGCTACACTAATGCCACTAGCTACCAGTAAGCTTAGTGCGAATATTATTGATTTTCTTTTCATTTTAACTCTTTTAAGCGTTAACAATTGACTCTCTTAAATCACTAATTTTCTGAGCAAGTTTATTTACTTCATCAGCGCTTAGTGTAGGAAGTGTAAACGTTCCATTTTCACTAGCAGCATTAGCTTTTACTGATTCAAAACTGTTGTACGTGTTTAATATATCTTCTAACTTAACAATCAGTTTGTCTAAGCCTTCTTGCTCAATAGTCTTAAGACCCTTAATTAATGATGATAATATGTTCATCTGTTCTACAAGGGTTGTGCCAAGCTCATAATTTTTATTTTCAACAACTATTTGAGAACCAAGGTACATGCCTTCAATCCAAGCACCAGCAAAGTGTACCATAGATTGTTTCTTTGATTCTGGATCAGTATCAAAAATTTCTTCCGTTCTCCAGTTGATGTCTACAAGAACATCCATAAGTCCTTCTCGGTCACTCATGTTTTCTTCAAATGACTTTAGTAGGTCTTCAGAGTCAAATATTTTAGCCAAGCCAGTTTCAGATCCTAAATCTCTCACTACTGTCATGTATGACTGAGCTTCTGTAAACTTATCATTTAACACGCAATAAGCTAAGTCAGCAGAATATACACCAAATACCAATTTCTTTTGAAGTTGTGTTGAGTAGCTGTCTGCTTTATCAGGATCGTGAGCCAGACCTTCTGTGTAATCCAGTCCTTCCTTATTCATCATTTGTGCTACCTGTAAAGCTGTTGGTAGTTGTACGTCATTATCAGCATATTCCTCTAAATCTTCTGGTTCAGCGTCCAATGCAGTTGTATCGTTGTCGTTCGGTCCAACTTCTTTTTGAGTCTTTGATTTTCCTTCGTCAGACTTATCTTCTCCACCACATGCCACCGTACCAATCATGATAGAGGCAAGCAATGCAATTTTGTAAAACTTCTTGTTCATTACGTTTGCTAAATGATTTGATTACGAAAATAGTAAAGTTTTGCTTTCCTACAAGTGTTAAATCTATCTAATCAACCGAAAATCTTCGTTAATAGCTTAACCTAAGTATTTGAAAATGTATCAGAAGCGTGCTTAATTAAAAAAAAAGTCGGATATTAATCGAAATCTTGATTTTATACTATGAAAAAGACATTACTTACAATTGCAAGTATCCTTTGCTTTGCTGCGATCGGTACGGCCCAAACTGTCCATAAAGACTACATGGATGGAGTGATATGGGTAAAGGTTAAAAGCGAACACGTTTTTAAAAAGTCTATTAATCTTAATGGCCCCTCTAAGAATAACGTGCTTCAGCTTAATGATTTGGCATTTGGTGAAACATTAAAATCTCACCAGGTTACAAGTTTAGCTAGACCATTCGGTCACATAGCTGATCCAAATCTGAAGTACTTGATTAGAATTGAGTTCAACGACATTCAAAGTGTAGATAATATTATTGCATCTCTATCTAATAATGCAATGGTGGATTATGCCGAGAAGGCACCCTTGATGAAAACTACACTTACTCCTAATGATCCAAGTTTTAATGGGTCTAATCAATGGGGCTTATTCCAAATTGACGCTACAAGTGCATGGAACGTTGGAACGGGTGATGCCAATGTAGTTGTTGCTATTGTAGATGATGCAGTAGAAATTACGCATCCTGACTTATCTCCAGTTATTTGGACGAATACTGGTGAGATAGCAGGGAATGGAGTTGATGATGACGGTAATGGATATATTGATGATGCCCAGGGATATGACGTGGCGGATCAGGACGGTAACCCTAATCCGGATACTCCAGTTTCAGCTTATGACCATGGAACACACGTGGCAGGTATCGCTGGTGCTGCAACTGATAATAACGCTGGCATTGCTTCAATTGGATTTGGTGTAAGCTTAATGGCGGTTAAAAGTACTAACTCAGCATCAGCTGTAACTCATGGTTATGAGGGCGTTGTTTATGCTGTAGAAAATGGTGCTGATGTAGTAAATATGTCTTGGGGTGGACCGGGGTCAAGTACTACATATCAAAACATTATGAACTGGGCATATGGTCAAGGGGCTGTTCTTATTGCTGCCGCTGGTAACGATAACGTAAGTTCACAGTTTTACCCTGCGGCCTATAACAACGTGATTAGCGTTGCATCCACTACAACAGGTGACGCAAAATCAGGCTTCTCTAACTATGGTAGCTGGATTGATATCTCAGCGCCAGGGAGTGCAATATATAGTACGGTACCTAACTCTGGATATCAAATCAAGCAAGGTACTTCAATGGCATCACCAATGGTGGCTGGATTGGCTGGTTTGTTAAAATCTCTTAACCCAGGTTTATCCCCAGCGGACATTGAGTCATGTATTCTATCAACTGCAGACAATATTGATGCAGCTAACCCAAGTTATGTGGGGGATTTAGGCGCTGGAAGAATCAACGCATTTGAAGCGATGAACTGTGTGTCTGCTACCTTAAACTGGGCACCTGAAGCAGCATTTCAAGCAACTAGCTCAGTAAACATTATTGAAGGACAAACTGTGACTTTCCAGGATTTATCTATATATAATCCTACAACATGGTCATGGTCATTCACTGGAGGAACACCATCAACTTTTAACGGACAAAATCCAGGGCCAATTACTTATAACACTGCTGGTACTTACGCTGTATCGTTGACTGTTACGAATGCCAATGGTTCTGATACACACACGGAAACTGCATATATTACGGTAAATGCATTAACAGGATGTGATACTATTTCGAACACAATTCCAAGTGATCCTAACTATACATGGACATGGGGGGCGCCTAATGGTTATATAGGTGGTCATAATTATATTCACCCAAGATATATCTGTGATAAGTATACGGGATATGGTCCTACGAATTTAATGGGCGCTCAGTTCTACTTTACCGAGGGAGAGACGAACAATCCGAATGCCTTTATTACAATAACGGTTTGGGAAGATGCAGCAGGAAATCCTGGCTCAATAGTTTATCAAGAGGATTTATTAATTGATGTTATTGAAGCGAATGTAACAGGTGCAGGTGCTGGTTCGTTCTATATTACTGACGTTGATTTCGATATGCCAGTATCAGTTAGTACAAATGATTTTTATGTTGGATATGAAGTATTCTATTCGGCTGGTGATACAGTAAACTGTGCGATGACAGATGATTTGACTTCAGACGGTACACGTCCTAATACGATGATGTATTATATCGACCCATCAGATGATCCACTTGGAACAGGAGGTGGTTGGTTCCAGACAGGAGGCGACATTGGAGCTGCTGAATGGTCAATGCACATCTACCCAAGAATTACACAAACTCCTCCAACAGCAGTGATTCAAGCTAATCCTGACCCAGCGTGTGTTGGAGATATCGTAAACTTTGACGGAACAAGCTCACCGAACGCCGTGAATTGGGAATGGGCAATTAACGGAACGGCAAATCCTTATCCAACAGGAGGAACACCTGGTGTTGTTATGAACTCGGCTGGTAACCACTGGGTGTATATGGCTGCATACAATGGATGTGGATTCTACCATATCGATAGTACTCAAGTGTTAGTTGATCCTACACCAAACGTTTCGGTTGTGGCCACAACAGATACTATTTGTCCAGCTGGTTCTGCTAACCTAACGGCTACTGGAGCGGGCTCGTATGTGTGGACTCCTGCAGCTTCATTGTCGTGTTCTAACTGTCCTAACCCGACAGCTACACCTACATCCACTACGACTTATAATGTCGTGGGTACACAAGGGAACTGTAGTTCACAATCAAACTATACGATTGTTGTAGATGATACACAACCAACAGCAGATTACCTTGTTAGTAGCGATACTATTTGTGAAGGCGAATCAATTAGCTTCAATGGTGCGATATCTCAAGATGCAAGTTCATTCTCATGGACATTTACTGGAGGAGATATTAGTGCATCTACTTCTGCCACGCCAACGGTAGTTTACGCTACGGCAGGTACCTACAACGTTACCCTGGATGTGTCAAATACCTGTTCTCAGTCTGATAACACTTCTGGAACGGTTGTAGTTGAAGTTTGTGGTGTTGGTGTTGGCGAAAGCGCATTGAGCAACGTTAATGCGATTTATGACGCAGCTAACAGTTCAATTGTGCTTGACATGTCAGGACATTATGGAGATTTAAATATTGAGATCACAAATGTTGCTGGTCAGCGAGTGTTCTTCAATAATTACTCTAGTAACACTACAATTGATATTTCTAACTTAAGTAAAGGTTTATACTTGATGAATATCTATAATGATTCAGCAAGAAAGACAATTAAGATTATGAAATAAACATCAAGATTTAAAAGAGAAAGCGGCAGAGAAATCTGCCGCTTTTTTATTGTCAAATGTTTAGATATGCTTTTGGTAATTCCTATTCACTATGTAGAGTATCAGGCGGCGAATTCCCTTAAACATGAGGAACGCAAACATCCATACAAATACAAACCGACCGGTAATTTCGCCAAATATCCAATCTTCTATTCCAATAGCCATTAAACAAAGAGCAGCAGTTGCGAACAGAGAAACCCCAATGATTAGTGTAACCACAGCTTCCTCTCGTTTACTTAGAACACGTTTTTTAAAGGCTGAAGGTTTTCTCTTTGTCCCCTTCTTTCGCTGGTATTTTAACCATTCTGTATAATTCGATTTTCGCGGAGGTGGGGTGTAGGAGCTATCTTTAGTTAAGCTGCCAGAATAGCTGGACTTTCTGAATAAACGTCTATCATACCTTCTTCGCTTGGATTCGTCACTTAATATAGTGTATGCATCTTCTATCTGAATAAACTTATCCTTAGCATCTGGTGATGGGTTTTTGTCAGGGTGGTATAAAAAAACGAGCCTACGATAAGCCGATTTGATATCATCTTGACTTGCCGTAGGCTCAATTTCTAAAATTTGGTAGAGATTCAAAGAATCAAGTTTGAATTACACCAACATTATAAGGCTTTTCCGCTGGTGCATTGTTTGCCATTTCAATACCCATTGATATCCATTTTCTTGTGTCTACTGGATCTATAATGGCGTCTGTCCAAAGTCTTGATGCCGCGTAGTAAGGAGATATTTGCTTATCATATCTATCCTTAATTGATTTTAATAATTCAGCTTGACGCTCTTCAGTAATTTCTTCGCCTTTTGCCTTTAATGAAGCAACTTCAATTTGAAGAAGCGTTTTAGCAGCTGAACCGCCGCTCATTACGGCTAATTCGGCCGTTGGCCACGCGAATATCAATCTAGGATCATAAGCCTTACCGCACATAGCATAATTTCCTGCACCATAGGAATTACCTACAATGACCGTAAACTTAGGTACTACCGAATTAGCCATTGCATTCACCATTTTTGCACCATCTTTTATGATACCTGCATGCTCAGATCTTGACCCTACCATAAACCCTGTTACGTCTTGAACAAAAACTAAGGGTATATTCTTTTGATTACAATTCATTATAAACCTAGCTGCTTTATCTGCACTGTCTGTGTAGATAACACCACCGAATTGCATTTCGCCTTTCTTGCTTTTTACTAATTCTCTTTGATTCGCTACAATTCCAACAGACCAGCCATCAATTCTAGCATATCCGCAAACAATTGTTTTGCCGTAACCAGCTTTGTATTCAGTGAACTCAGAGTCGTCCACCATACATTTTATAAGTTCTTTTGTATTGTAAGGTTTTGAGCGCTCTCTTGGCAGAATGCCGTAAACATCTTTTAGATCACGTTTAGGTAATTGAGCCTCTTTGCGATTAAAACCTGCTTTTTGTCGATCGCCTAGTTTATCGACCAAGTCTCTTATGGTTTGGATGCATTCTTCATCACTTTCCGAATTGTAGTCGCAAACTCCAGAAATCTCTGTGTGCGTTGTAGCTCCACCGAGCGTTTCATTATCTATATCTTCCCCAATAGCCGCTTTTACTAAATAAGATCCAGCTAAAAATATAGTTCCAGTTTTATTAACGATTAATGATTCGTCGCTCATAATTGGCAGATAAGCTCCACCAGCCACGCAACTTCCCATTACTGCCGCTATCTGAGGAATACCCATAGATGACATTACAGCATTGTTTCTGAATATGCGTCCAAAATGCTCCTTATCCGGGAATATTTCATCTTGCATTGGCAAGAATACGCCAGCACTGTCGACTAGATAGATTATTGGAAGTTTGTTTTCGATGGCAATTTCTTGCGCTCTCAGATTTTTTTTACCTGTTATTGGAAACCATGCACCTGCTTTTACGGTTGCGTCATTAGCAACGACAATACATTGCCTTCCTTCCACATAACCAATCTTTACTACGACACCACCAGACGGGCAACCGCCGTAGTTTTCGTACATTCCGTCACCGGCAAACGCCCCTATTTCAATCGATTCTGAATCATTGTCAAATAGTAAATCAATACGCTCTCTTGCTGTTAATTTGCCTTTCGCCTTGTGTTTTTCGATTTTTTTCTTTCCACCGCCAAGTTCAACTTTAGCCAATTTCTGCTTCATTTCAGAAATTCGCATGCGCATGGCATCATCGTTCTTATTGAATTCTAGATTTTCCTTTTTTGCCATTATAAATTTGTTTCAGATCACCCAAATATACACACAATGTGTGGAAAGCTAAACTTAAATTCTATAGATAAGATACACTTGCAGGTCCCTCGTTAAACAGCAGGTCAATAATGGACAAATTTGGAATAAAACCGTGCTTATCTGCAAATGCTTGAAAATAGCTAAAACCCGAGTAATCGCTCGATTTCTTTGGCGATAACTCCAAGCGCATATCACTGTCCGTGTAAGGCTCAAAATTATTCGACTTAGATAAACTTGATTCAATATTTAACATGCCTAAAACTTGCTCAGTTATACTAAAATTTAAGTCGATTAAAAATTCGTGTTTTTGATTGAGGATGGCAAATATGGAGTCAGAGTAATGAATAAAGTAGGGGGTTTTACCATATGCAGTTTTAATACTTGCAATATGCTCTTTTACCCAGTTTTGATTGTAGTTTATGCGCACGTCTTTAACGGGCATATGGTTTTTCCGACTAATTGGAATGGACAGCGTTTGTTTACCTTGAGGACCGTATATTTCGCATCTATTACGGAAAGTCTGTTTTATAAAATGCTCATGCACATCTATAACAGTATCTCCTTTACTAATTAGTTTGAAATACTCTAAGTTCCCAAGGTATGCGCTGGGTAGAAGCATTAATCTATAGCAGTAAACAATCTATTCCAACGAATGCCTCCACTAAATAGGCCTCCTTCTTCACCGTCTAATGACATCCAAATAAATACAGCCTTACCTACTACATGATCTTCTGGTACAAAGCCCCAGAATCTTGAATCGGCACTATTGTGACGATTATCACCCATCATCCAGTAATAGTTCATCTTAAAGGTATATTCCGTTTCAACGCTTCCATTAAGGGAGACATTCCAGTCTTTGTCTATGCTTACCTCATTACCTTCATGTGTCTCTATACAAGTTCTATACTTAATGATGTTTTCTTTGGTAAGCGGAATAGTCATACCTTTTTCAGGAATAGTTAATGGTCCAAAGTTGTCTTCAGTCCAATTAAAGTCAGGGTGATTTGGGAAGATAGGGAAGTAGCTAGCAATAAATCTACCAAGCCTCTCATCTTTTCTCACTGCATTGCTACTTTCCGCAACTTGATGCCAATACCCCCTAGGGCTATTTTTAACTTTTAACTCAACATCCGGAAAACCGTTTTGTATCGCATCTTTAGTCGGTGCGGTCATTGGCACATAAAAGACCGGTCCATTTTCACCTTGATCCATTCCAACATGTGAGGCAACGATATCATAGTTTTCCTTCCATTGTTCTAGGTAAGGCCTAATATCAAGTTTATTACCGTCTATTGCGTAATTGTACTGCATGTCTTCAAATTGTTCTGATGGCGCTCCATTTATCATTAATTGATTATCAACAATTTCTAAGACATCCCCAGGAACGGCAACACACCGTTTGATATAGTTTTCACGTTTATCTACTGGACGATAAATTAATCCAAACTTGTCATCTAAAAATTTTCTAGCTGCATCTAAGTAAGGTCCTTTTTCTTCTTCAAACTTCTCAACGGGTTTGTTCGAGTTTTGAGCATTATTTTTCCAATCGTAATACGCAATATTGGTGAGGTATGCCTTATACGTATGTCCCATCAAACCTTCAACTCCAGGATCATATATAGCCGTGTCTCCTGCGGGGAAATTGAAAACGACCACATCATTTCTTTCTACGCTTCCAAAACCTGGTAATCTTCTGTAGGGTCTATCAATCCATCGCACATAGCTATTTCCGCCTACAACCGGAATATAGTTGTGAAAGAATGGTATGCTCAATGGTGTGTTCGGTAATTTAGTGCCATAGCTCATTTTACTAACGAACAAGTAATCCCCAACCAACAGGTCTTTCTCCATAGATGGGGTAGGGATAGTGAACGGTTCAAATACGAACGTTCTGATTATACTCGCTGCCACAACCGCAAATAATATTGCATCCGTCCATTCCTTAACCAATGATTTTCCTGAGGCCTTTTTCTTCTGGCCAACAAATTGCATAATAGTAACAATTACATGTCCAATTACAGGGAGGCTGAATAAAAGACCAATATGGTCACTAATTTTTCTCTTTTCAGCATCTTCTTCGTTGTGCCAATCGGTTGGACCAGTGTAGGCAGCATCTCCAAACGCAAGTTCAATCAATATCCAATGTGGTAAAATGATGGCTTTAAGCGTGTCTTGCCATGAGAATTTGTTGAATATGCGTGCAGTTGTTACATTCATTACGATAATCATAAGGAATACAACTCCCTCCATTAAAAATCCAATGCTTTCTGAATTGAAGTAGGGGATAAAGAAAAAGATCCACCACCACGGTTGTTTAATTACCTTAAGCCATGTGAATAGATTGTAGCCTGGAACATATCCTTTCCAGCTTTCTTCACCCGCTTTAGAAAAAATACGAGGAAGCGTAACAAAGTACAATGCTATTAAGGCATATGCATAAATTGTAAAAATTAATTGTGCTGTGGTCATTTTATAATAAGTTTAATACATCTCTCATGGTGAAAACTCCAGTTTTACCTTGAATCCATTCGGCTGCAATTACAGCGCCCAAACCAAATCCTTTTCTTGAGTGAGCAGTATGTTTAATTTCTATGCTGTCTACTTCTGAATCGTAATTGACAATGTGTGTGCCTTTTACGTCATGCTCTCTGATTGCTTTAATGGGAAGGGTTGATTGCTCTGTTTGCTCACTTTCTTCCCAATTGGTATATCTGGGATGTTTTGATATTATCCCTTCAGCGGTGGTTATTGCAGTTCCGCTAGGACTGTCTAGTTTTTCAGTATGATGAATCTCTGTTAATTTTGCTTGATAGTTATCATGTGCACTCATCCATTCTGCTAAGGTTTCATTTAGCTTAAAGAAAAGATTTACACCTAAACTAAAATTGGTCGCGTAAATCATGGCAGAGTTATTCTCGTTGCACGCTCGAATCACCATGTTTAAATGATCATACCAACCGGTTGATCCAATAATCACAGGTACTTTCTTTGAAATGCAATGTTTGATGTTGTCCAAAGCAGATTCAGGATTAGTGAATTCAATAGCCGCATCAATTCCAGACATATCTGAAGCAGTTACAGGGTTGTCTTTGGTGAACTTAGCAACTACCTTATGCCCGCGTTCCAAAGCGATTTCTTCAATCACTTTTCCCATTTTACCGTATCCTATAAGTGCAATATTCATTTAGAACGACAATTTTAATGTAAATCCTGTACTTCTGGTAGCAAAATCATGCGTAGGCATAAATTTCATGCTAATATCTTGATTAATTTGTTTTTCCCAATCAAAAAAGTGTGCATCTACTGAAGCATCTACTATTTGCAGCACGTAAATTAATCCGAGCGCAATGTAGCTTAAATCTCGCCAGCGTCTATATGTGTTTTGAATTGTAAGTAAATCGCTTTCGTCATAAACAGCTAGTTCACAATTACAAATATTTCCATCTAACCTGTCAAGATACTCGTTTCTAAATTGCTTGTATTGTTTGTTATTGTCAATAATGAAGTAAATAGAAGCACCCATGCCAGCGTAAACGATAGGCATTTTCCAATATTTTTTGTTGTAAGCTTGACCAGCACTCGGTAACAGGGCTGATAAGATAACTGCTCTTTTAGGCGAGTGTGTTTTTGTACTATCCTCTGTGTTTTGAGAGCGACTATTAAATGACGATCCAAAAATTAAAAGTAGTACTAAAGATATGCGAAACTTACTAGAAATCAAGTAAATCAATTATGCGTTTAAAATCACTTTCTGACGCAAAGTTAATGATTAATCTACCAGTTCCGTTATTTCCTTTTTTGATTGAAATACGGGTACCAAGGTAGTCTTCTAGTTCATCTTTAACTTTTTGTTGCTCGAAAGATAACGCTAATGGTTCCGCTTTATTTTGTCCAGCATCTTTGGATTTAGATTTTTGGCTGGCTAGTTTTTCTGTCTGGCGAACAGATAAGCCTTCTTTAATAATTTTTCGTAAGAGTTCTATTTCCCTGTCTTGATCATCAATTCCTGCCAGACATCTAGCGTGCCCCATGCTAATAGCTCTGTCCCTAACAGCAATTTGGGTCTCTGCGCTCAACTTAAGCAGACGAATGTAATTAGTAACGGTGGTTCTGTTTTTACCGATCTTTTTGCTGAGTTCTTCTTGGGTTAAATCACATTCTTCCATTAAACGCTTGAAGCTTATTGCGACTTCAATAGCATCTAGATCTTCGCGCTGAATGTTTTCAACCAAGGCCATTTCCAATACCGTCTGGTCATCTGCACTTCTCAGATAAACAGGGATTTCATCTAAGCCAGCTAATTGTGATGCTCTAAAACGTCTTTCACCCGAAATGATTTGGTACTTCTGCCCAACCTTTCGTACGGTAATAGGCTGAATGATACCGTGCTCCTTTATTGAAGCAGATAATTGCTCCAAAGCTTCCTTTTCGAAACGGGTTCTTGGATTATAAGGGTTTGCCTCAATTTTATCAATTGGAATACTGGTTACCCCTGTTTCTTTGGCTTGATAATTATCTTGAATTTTGGTAGATGACGACTCTGAATTCTCCAATAAGGCACTTAGGCCTTTTCCTAATGCGCGCTTTTTCGCCATAATTACATTTCGATTATTTTATCAGCTTCACTGATTTTAGTCAATTCGTTTTTCTGTAGAATTTCTCTAGCTAGATTAAGGTAATTGATAGAACCTTTGCTGCTTGCGTCATGCATTATGATGGATTCACCAAAGCTAGGTGCTTCTCCCAATTTGGTGTTTCTATGAACGATGGTATCGAAAACCAATTGCTGGAAATGTGTTTTAACTTCTTCCACCACCTGATTTGCCAGTCGAAGACGAGTGTCATACATAGTTAAAAGAATACCTTCAATTGACAACTCCATATTCAATCTAGTCTGAACTATTTTAATGGTGTTGAGTAGCTTACCCAGACCTTCCAATGCAAAATATTCACACTGAACAGGAACAATAACAGAGTCTGCACTTGTAAGTGCATTCACCGTGATTAAGCCAAGAGATGGAGAGCAGTCAATGATTATGAAATCGTAATCATCACGCACTTGATCAACCACCATTTTTAGCTTGTGCTCACGATTTGGCATTTCAATCATCTCAATCTCAGCTCCAACCAAATCAATATGAGCAGGAAGCAAATCCAAATTTGGATTAGATGTGGTTAAAATAACATCCTTCGCTTTCGCCTCATTTACCAAGCACTCGTAGATGCCTGTTTTTATATTATTGGGGTCAAATCCTACTCCAGAAGTCGCATTTGCCTGTGGATCTGCATCTATCAATAAGGTTTTTTGCTCCAATACACCAAGACTCGCTGCGAGATTAATAGCAGTCGTCGTCTTGCCTACACCACCTTTTTGATTCGCTATACATATGACTTTACCCATCTAAATATCAATTTCAAAATAAAACGCACAATTACGCAATGTAAAAGTACGGCAAAATAGCTGCAAACTCTTACATTTGTATAGCTTTTTATGCACAGAATTCTGTTAAAATGAACAATAAAATACTTGTAATATCAGGGACTAACCGACCGAACAGCAACACCTTAGCTATCGCGTCATACTACCATCAACAATTGTTGAAAAATGAGCATGATGCAAAATTACTAGACTTAAATATGGTGGATGCTGAGGTATTTCATCATGATATGTATGCTGAACCGCATCCTTCAGTCGAAGGATTGATAACAGAATATTTGGATTGGGCGAATAAGTTTGTGTTTGTTGTTCCTGAGTACAATGGAGGCTATCCAGGCATGCTAAAAGCTTTTATTGATGCAGTACCCCCAAGCAAGTTTCATTTTAAGAAGGCGGCATTGATTGGTTTGTCGTCAGGTCATTTGGGATGTGTGCGCGGAATGGATTCTTTAACCAACGTGCTGAATTACCTAAAGGTTAGTGTCTTGTTTAATAAGCCAAAGTTATCGGCAATCGAATCAATTTTAGACGTCAATAAGAACATTGTTAAGCCTCATATTATAGAGGGCTTAGAGCGTCATCAAGAACAGTTGATTGAATTTTAAATATCGTCGAAAGATACGTCTGAAGAATAGCTACTATCATCATCGCTAGCGCCTTCTTGTTTTCTAATTTCTTGGATTTTACTAACAGACTCAGCTAATCCTTCAGCAAATTTGTCGAAATCTTCTTTATAGAGAAATAACTTGTGTTTTTCGTAGAAGTATTTGCCATCGTCGTCATAACGGCGTTTACTTTCAGTGATGGTAAGGTAGTAGTCATTGCCTTTTGTAGTCTTCACGTCAAAAAAGTACGTTCTCTTCCCAGCTCTTACCGCCTTAGAAAAGATTTCATCTTTGCCATTTGAATCTCTTCCGTCTTCCATCTCTCTAGTTTTAGTTAGTAATCAGTCCTTAACAAATATAGAAATATTTGAATAACTCACAATTTTTGGGGACTATTTTTGGTTTTCTAAAAGCTGTTTGTCGTAGAGCTGACGGTAATTACCATTTTGATTGTATAACTCGTCATGAGAGCCACTCTCCACAACACTTCCATTGTCTAGAACGAGAATTTTATCGGCATTCTTAACAGAGCTAACGCGATGGCTGATAATAAGAGTGGTTTTAGCACCCATATCGTCCTTTAGACTTCTTAAGATGTTCTCTTCAGTCTCAGTATCCACAGCCGATAGACAATCGTCAAACACCAATATTTTTGGGTTCTTAATGATTGCGCGGGCAATCGAAAGCCTTTGTTTTTGACCTCCAGATAGGGTAATTCCACGTTCTCCTAAAATGGTGTCAAAGCCATGCTGAAAGGACACAATGTTTGTAAACAAATCAGCCTTTTTAGCAGCATCCTCAATAGCCTCCATATCATTCTCACCATCCAGACCAAAGGCGATATTTTCCTTAATCGAATCTGAGAACAAGAATACCTCTTGAGGCACATATCCGATTTCTTTGCGATAGGCATCCAAATTTATATTTTTCAGGTCTTTACCATCAATCAAAATCTTGCCAGAACTTGGGTCGAATAAGCGACACACAAGGTTGGTAATGGTAGATTTTCCAGACCCCGTCCTTCCTATAATAGCCAGTGTTTCGCCTGGATTTACTTTGAATGAAACAGAATTTAAGGCCTGAATACCAGACTCAGGATAGGTGAAACTAACATTTTTAAACTCAATTTCGCCTTGCAAATCTAGTAGACTAGTACTTGGATTGCTGATTTCAGGCTCTTCCATCAAAAACTCATTAATTCGCTTTTGTGAGGCTTCTGCACGCTGCACTATGCTTGTTACCCAGCCAAGGGATGCAAATGGCCAGGTAAGCAAATTGATATACATAACAAATGCTAATATCTGGCCCACTGTAATCTCACCATCCATGGCTTTTAATCCTCCAATGTAAACTGCCAGAATGGTACTAATCCCAATCAAAACAATAATTGTTGGCATAAATAAAGCTTCTACTTTAACTTGCCGTAGGGTCTTTTCCTTATAGCTTTCGCTAGCTCTATCAAATTCGTCACTAAATAGGTTTTCCCTATGGTATGCTTTAAGCACACGAATTCCCGAGAATGCTTCCTGAGCCATCGTGCTTAAGGCGGATTGCTGTATTTGCACTTGCTCACTTCTTTTGTTAATCATTCTGCTCACAAAATAGATAAGCACAGACATAATGGGTAAAGGACTAAATACATACAAGGTAAGTTCCCAGCTCACACTCAACATCTGCCAAATAACAAACACGAATAAAAATAAGAGGTTAACAGTATACATCACCGCCGGTCCCAGATACATTCTAACCTTCGATACATCTTCGCTTATTCGGTTCATTAAATCACCCGTGTTGTTCTTTTTGTAGAAAGACGCGCTTAGTTTTTGGTACTGAGCATATACTTCATTCTTAAGATCATATTCAATAAGGCGAGACATGATAATAATTGTCTGGCGGGTGAGAAAAAGAAAGAATCCTTTGATGAAGGCAAATAGGAAATACAGTCCGCCAACCCATGCTGCAGAGCGAATTAGTTTGTCTTTGTCAAGTTCATTGCTATCATCAAAAAGATGGCTTAATTCATCCACGCCATCCCCTATGATAACGGGCATTTGAGCGGTAAAAATATTGGTTGCAATAATAAACAAAACCCCTAATAGGAATCGCCACTTATATTTGAGAAAATATTTATTTAAATAGCTAAGAGATTTCACCTAATTATTGCTTAATTTTGCACCATTATAAGGTGCCGCCAAAGGTACTTAGATTTTACTAATAGTGTTCTTTAAAGTTAGAAAATGATAAATGTTAGTCAACTCACTGAGGCAGAAGTAAGCAACCCGGTGATAGGTCAAATGGCCAAATATGATCACGAGCAACTTTTGTTTTGTCAGGATAACGCAACAGGCTTAAAAGCAATTGTAGCCGTGCATGATACCACCTTGGGTCCAGCACTTGGAGGTACAAGAATGTGGATGTACAACAATGAACTGGAAGCCTTAAATGATGTATTGAGACTGTCGAGAGGAATGACTTACAAAAACTCAATTTCAGGATTAAATCTTGGCGGTGGTAAAGCCGTTATTATTGGCGACAGCCGTTCACAGAAATCAGAGGCACTTTTTAGAAGATTCGGACGATTTGTTGATAGTCTTGCAGGAAAATATATCACAGCAGAAGATGTTGGTATTTCACCTCAGGATATGACTTGGGTGAACATGGAAACTAATCATGTGGTTGGTTTACCGGGAAAAAGTGGTGACCCTTCTCCTGTTACGGCATATGGTGTATACGTTGGAATGAAGGCAGCACGAAAACATCTTACTGGCAGCGATAGTTTGTCTGGAGTTAAGGTGGCGGTGCAAGGTGTAGGTCATGTGGGAGAATACCTGGTACAATCGCTTACTAAAGAAGGCGCGGATGTATATATTACCGATATATACGAATCAACACTTAAAACTGTGTCCGAAAAGTATGGTGCTACCGTAGTGGGAATAGATGAGATTTACGATATAGATATGGATGTATACGCACCATGTGCACTAGGAGCAACCGTAAATGATGATACATTGGATAGATTGAAGTGCAGTATTATCGCAGGAGCAGCCAATAATCAATTAGCGCAAGAAGAAAAGCATGGAATATCTGTTATGGATAGAGGTATGCTATACATTCCTGATTTTATGTTGAATGCAGGCGGTGTTATTAACTGCTATTCTGAAGTGAAAGGATTGAGCTCTGAGTGGGCAATGGGTAAAGCGGAAGAAATTTACAACACAACATTAGAGATCCTTAAAAGATCATCAGACGAATCGAAACCAAGTTATGCCATTGCGAACAAAATGGCAGAAGAAAGAATTGAAGCGATAGGTAAAGTTAGTCTTTCGTTTAAAGCTTAGAATTATAATGTTATTAAATAGAAGACACCTAAGAATTAAGGTACTTCAGGAATTATACGCGTTCTATCAGTCAGATGAGAATGATTACGTTATTCGTGAACGCGAGTTGGAGAAAAGTATTGAGAAGATTAGGGAACAGTTTGTTTATTGGATGTCGCTTTTTAGGGAGCTTAAGCACCATGGGGAGCAAAGAATAGAGGACAATAAGCAGAAACGGTTACCGACTGAGGACGATTTGAATCCAAATTTAAAGTTCGTAAACAACAGAGTGCTAGAGGTGCTTTCTGTTAATCGTGACTTAAATAAATTGATTGAGCTTTATAAGATTCGTTGGGATGGAGAGCTTGTTAAGAAATTGTATCAAGCAATTCAAGAGAAGGAGTCCTACAATAAATACATGACAAGTACAGATGACAGTTTCGAGTCTGATTTGAATTTTATTGTAAGTATATTTAAGAAGACAATAGCCAACTTTGATTTGATTCATCACTTACTAGAAGAAAAGAGTATTTTCTGGATGGATGATATAGACTTGGTGTGTTCGATGGTAATCAAATCGCTAAAGCAGTTGGACGATAAAGCGGACGAATTCACATCCATGCCAAGCTTGTTTAAAGCGGACGATGATGAGGAAGAGTTTTACAAAACACTATTTAGAAAAACCATCGCTAGTGATAATGCTATAACCGATTTAATAAAGTCTAAAACAGATAATTGGGAAGTGGATAGAATTGCTAAAATGGATGTTATTTTAATGAAAATGGCAATTACTGAAGCAAAAGAGTTCAAATCTATCCCACTTAAAGTAACTTTGAACGAGTATATAGAAATTTCTAAGTTCTACAGTACGCCAAAAAGTAACGGATTTATAAATGGGGTTCTTGATAAGGTTTTCGCTGAGCTCAAAGATAAAGGCGATATTAAGAAAGTAGGACGAGGGTTAATTGGATAATTAATGAAGTATTTAGTTTTTATAGCATTGTTCTCTGTTGGATTGATAGCCTGTACTAAAAAAGGGCAAGCCGATCAGAAATTGAAGGAGGTGGACTCATCTACAATTGATAAGGAACATCCGGCTAAAATGACCTTTAAAGACACCATATATGATTTTGGGACAATTGCCCATGGTGAGGTTATTACACATGAATTTGAATTCACAAATACGGGAGAATCACCACTTATAATAGTGGATGCTAAATCTTCTTGCGGATGCACAATTCCTAGTTGGCCAAAGGAGGCTATCATGCCGGGCGAATCGGGTTCAATCAAAGTCAAGTTTGACAGTAACAATAAGAAGGGTTTAGATATAAACAAGACGGTAAATATTGCCGCAAACACATATCCTAACACAACAAATAGTGTTTACATAACTGGAAAAGTAGCTGGTCATGATTAGAGTATTAGCCATAGTGGGCATAGTATTGATAGGTACACTGAGTGCCTGCGATAATGGTAAGAAAGAAAAGGAAAAACTTAAAGAATTTGACGATTCAAAAATCGATAAGGAACATCCTGCAAAAATAACTTTTGTTGACACACTGTATGACTTTGGAACCATTACAGACGGTGATAAAGTTGAAAGAGAATTTACTTTTTATAATTCAGGAGAGTCACCATTGATTATTTTGGATGCACAATCAACGTGTGGATGTACGGTTCCTACATGGTCAAAAGATCCAATTCTACCAGGAGATAGTGGAAGCCTTAAAGTTATTTTTGATAGTAAGTTTAAAGGTGGTCTTGACATTCATAAGAAAGTCAAAGTGTCGGCAAATACGTGGCCCGCGAAAATCAATATGGTGCACTTAACTGGTAATGTAGTTCGTAAAGGAGAAGAAACTGAATAACTTATAGTATATGCGTATTAAATTACTTGTTCTTCTATTTTGTATAGGTCTTATTTCATGCACAGAAAAAGAGGATAAGGAGCTTGAAACCATCAATATTAAGGTGAAAACAGTCAGAGGGATGCAAGTTCCCTTAAAGTCTGAGTTGGATACAATAAATCCGCCAAAAATCATTTTTGAAGAACCATTACATAATTTCGGAACGATTAATCAGGGAGACAAAGTAACACATGATTTCGTTTTTCAGAATACTGGGAGGTCGCCATTAATTATTGTTGATGCCAAGGCGAGTTGTGGTTGTACTGTACCAAGCATACCCGATACACCAATCGCCCCAGGTGAAAAGGGTAGTATAAAGGTGGTGTTCGATAGTAAAGGAAAGTTTGATAAACAGTCAAAAACAATACGCATCTCTGCTAATACTTACCCAGAACCTATTACAAGAGTAGTTTTAGAAGGTTATGTTGAGAAGTAGTTTACTTATTCTTTTCGTTTCATTGTTGCTTAGTTGTGACGATTCGGCTAGCAACAACAATGCTGCAGCTAAGGAAGAGCCTGAAGTGCAAGTGGATTCAGTTGGGCCCAACGAAGACACTCCGCAGGAGCCAGATTATTTGAATAAGGGGCTAAATCCACTAGCGGAGAATTGGGTAATTGATACTATTAATCCTCCAATCATCAAATGGGACACAAATCATTATAACTTTGGCGAAATAAAACAAGGTGAGAAAGTTGAACATAATTTTGAATTTACTAATGTTGGAAAATCACCTCTTATTATAAAAGAGGCGTATGGAAATTGTGGGTGTACAATACCTCATTATCCAACTGAACCAATTGCGCCTGGAGGAAGCGGTAAAATAAAAGTAGTGTTCAATTCGTCTAATAAATTAAACAGAATATATAAACAAGTAGTAGTGATAGCCAATACATATCCAGAAGATGCAAACGTGATATCAATAGGCGCTACGGTAAATAAATAAGTATGGAAATAGTAATGTTAGCAGGAGGCGGAGGAAGCATGTTAATCATGTTAGCCCTGATTTTTTTAGTGATGTGGTTGACGATGATTCGCCCACAAATGAAAAAACAAAAAGAGCAGAAAAAATTCAGAGAAACACTTGACAAGGGAACCAAAGTGGTTACAATCGGAGGCTTGCATGGTAAAGTTGTTGAGGTAAAAGACACCACAGTTATTATTGAAGTTGGAGGTGGAACAAAATTGCGTGTTGAGAAACAAGCTATTTCTATGGAATTCTCTAGCGCACTTGAACAACAGTCATAAATGATATTAGGCGTTACAGGTGGAATAGGGTCGGGCAAATCTCTTGTTTGCGATATTTTTAAACACCTTGGCGTACCAATTTACAATTCTGATAAGCGGGCGAAAGAACTCATGAGTTCTTCGCCCGATTTAGTTTCTGCCATCTCCGAACTCTTCGGGGAACAAGCCTATATTGATGGTCAACTTAACCGCAAACATATAGCGTCTGTCGTCTTTAACGATGACGATAAGTTGCAAGCTCTAAACAATATAGTTCATCCAGCTGTTGGAAAAGATTTTGAAAGTTGGCTTAAAGAAAATAGTACGGCTCCCCTGCTCATTAAAGAGGCGGCGATAATGATTGAAAGCGGCGCCTACAAATCCTTAGATAAACTACTTGTCGTAAGTGCTCCAATGGACCTGCGTATCCAACGTGTAGTTCAAAGAGACAATGTCACTGCAGAAGAAGTATCAAAACGCATGAACAAACAACTCAGCGAAGACGAGCTGTTGGAGTATGCAGACTATGTGGTACATAACGATGGAGAACACCTTATTGTTCCACAGGTAATTAACATTTATAATCATATTTTAGATCATGATTAAATACAAAGTATCCTATCAAAATCCCGGAACACATTATATTGACTTTGAGCTTGACATTCCATGTGAAGAACTGAGTCAAACCGAACTACAGTTTCCAACATGGAGACCCGGACGTTACGAAAAGGGCAATTTTGCTAAAAACATTCAAAGTTTCAAAGTCTACTCGAGTGACGGAAAACCACTCTCATTTAAAAAGACGAGTAAGGATACTTGGCTAGTTAATACCGATGGTTGCTCTTCAATTAAAGTAGTGTATAACTATTACGCATACGAGCTTAATGCGGGTTCAAGCTACCTTGATGACCAGCAGCTCTATATAAATCCGGTGAACTGCTTCTTGTATCGAAAAGAATTGATTGATGCGCCGTGTGAGCTTGAGCTAGTGCTCCCAACAGACTACAAGATTGCATGCGCTGTTCTGTTTAATGATAACAAAGCTACTTTTAAAGATTACCACGAATTAGTAGACAGCCCATTTATAGCAAGTGCTTCCATGCAACATCAGGATTTTGAGTGTTACGGGGTGAAGTTTCATTTGTGGTTTCAGGGTGAAGTGAATTTGAATTGGGCACGAATTAAAAGAGATTTTATCGCTTACACTAAGAAGCAATTTGAAGCATTTGACGAGTTCCCTTTTGATGAATATCATTACATGTATCAAATAAGCCATGAAAAGCTATATCATGGTGTTGAACATCAGAAATCAACGGTGATAGCACTTGGACCTTCTTATGATTTGATGGGCAAGTTGTATACCGAGTTTCTAGGAGTAAGCTCCCATGAACTCTATCATGCATGGAATGTTAAGGCAATACGTCCAGTAGAAATGTATCCTTACGATTATAGCAGAGAGAATTACACAAGGCTGGGCTTTGTGGCGGAAGGCGTAACCACCTATCTCGGTGATTTATTTTTATTTAAGGGGAAAGTTTTTACCGCCAAACAGTATCTAAAAGAACTGAGCGCACAATTCCAACGCCATTTTAACAATTTTGGAAGGTTTAACATGAGTGTGGGCGACTCTTCGTATGATACATGGCTGGATGGATATGTTGCTGGAGTGCCTAACCGAAAAGTCTCTATTTATACAGAAGGATGTTTACTTGCTTTTATTTTGGACACCATGATAATGAGAGCGAGTAATAACACCAAAGATATTCACACCATGATGCAGGCCTTGTATCAAGAGACATACGGAAAAGGTAAAGGGTATTCAGAAGCCGATTACAGAATGGTTGCTGAAGAAGTTTCGGGCTTGGATTTATCTGAGTATTTTAATCGATATGTCTACGGTACGGCAACATACGAGGGCTTATTAACTGAAGCATTGGATTACTTGGGCTTAGTGATGAAAAAAGAGGAAAACCCAAAAATTTCAGCAAGGGTGCATGGCATGCGTTTAAACGGAGATAAAATTATGGCTATTGCACCTGGGTCACCTGCAGAAATGGGCGGTTTTAGTATTGATGATCAGATTTTGGCGATTAACAATATATCTGTGATAAACGGAGACATAGACGCATGTTTAGATAGTATAGATACAGAAACCATCTTTTTTGAACTGAAAAGAAAGGGCAGATTGCTTACCTTAAAAATGCCACAGATTGATGTGAGTTTTTGGAAATTATACTCTGTTGAGCAACTCGAAAATCCCAGTAGAACACAAAGAGAAGCTTTCAATAAATGGTCTTCCAAAAAAGATTGATTGATTTCTCAGAAAGCTTTTTTATATTTATCTCATAATGGCAAAAATTGCAATCAATAAAGTATCTGAAAGACCTGAGCAGGAGTATGCGAAAGCTGCGAAAAAAGTTTTGCTGGGGAATCAGAGACCGCCATTATTTACCCGAATTATTCTAATTGTAGCGCTTATTTGTGTAGGCTATTATTTCTTGTGGAACGGGTTGAAGTTTGTAGCATTAAATAACATTGACTCCTTTTCCGCGAAGGAGAGCGCTGAATTCAAGACGGTGATTTATAAACTGGGACATAAGCACGGAATGGAAGACCCACTCAATCAGATTAAAACGTATTGCTTAGCTATGTTGGCTGCTTCTGGGCTAGGTCTTGTCTCAATGGCTATTATATACAGACGTAAATTATTCGGTTATTATATGTTTTTTATTGCAATGCTGGCAATGTTGGTAATTCCGTTTGTTTTATTAACATGGGATTATGCTACTAATGGCGTTGACTTCTACGACTACATAATACCTCCCGCACTTGCAGGCATATTTTATGTCTCTTTCAAACGTCTAAAAAAGTTGAAAGAAGAGGCACGATTAGCCAAGTTATAAACTTGCAATAACAGAAATTTCTACGTTTACATTTTTCGGTAGACAAGCAACTTCAACACATTCTCTTGCAGGATAGGGTGCTTTAAAGTAGCTTGCATATACCTCATTTACTGCTGAGAAATTCGCCATATCACTTAAAAAGATGGAGCATTTAATCACTTTAGAAAAGTCACTCCCTGAGGTATACAATAGACCTTTAATGTTTTCCATTACACGCTTTGTTTCACTCGGGATATCTGCCATATCCAATTCGCCTGTTTCAGGAATAATAGCAATTTGACCACTGAGGTAAACCATGTTATTAACTACAAGTGCTTGACTGTAGGGGCCAATTGGTGCTGGCGCGTCATTTGTAACAATTGATTTCATGATTCAAATTTAGTGTATAAAACGTGTAAAATATTCAATTTACACGTTTTATCGTGTCATATAGTAACATAACTTTGTAGCATGACTGATGAAGCTCAAGCAATACAGAATCTTTCGCCGAAGAAAAAGAAATTTAATTGGCTTGCAATGCTGTTTATAGTTAGCATATCAGTTATTCTATGCATTCCTGTATTTATAATTGTGTACAGATATATGCCAGTGATTTCAATAGGCAGCCTGCGTATTGACCATTTCATTACATTTTTACCACTCCTTGCCATTGTAATCTATATCGTGGCTAAGTTTAAGATGCTGATGTATATTCTTGGATCTGCTGCTTTAGTATGGCTTACAGTTATGGGAGTTACGGGAAAGTACACCATCAAGGATGTCTACTATGACTACTCGGCAATGCTATACGCCCTTGGAAATGGAGCAGTTCCTATCACCTTTTTAGAGCAGAAAAAGGAGTTCACAAACGAAGACAAAATAAAGGCTGCTATTGATGTAGAAAACGTTCGGCCTTATGCGGTTGAAATGGCAAAAAAGAACTTCCGTGAATACTATAACGTTGCCCCTGGAAGAACAGTGGTGCAATCGTTCTCTATCTTTAAAGAAATATATACACGTTGGGTCTACGTACATGATCCTCAAGATCAAGATTATTACGCCAAGGCAAGTGAGACAATGGCTTTTTTAAAGTCGGGGGATGGAACATTTGCAGGAGATTGTGATGACTATTCAATATTTATGGCGGCTTGTATAGAGGCTATTGGTGGTGAAGTAAGATTAGTAAGAACTAGGATTGATAAGGAAGATGGAACATCAATTGGTCATCTATATCCAGAGGTATATATTGGAGATAAGAAGGATTTAGAGTCGGCTACTTATTTGATAAAGAATAAGTTGTTTGCTAAGTGGTCGCAAAACAAAGACATCTTTTATTATGAAGATGATGACGGAAAAATTTGGTTAAATTTTGACTATAATGATGCTTACCCAGGAGGGAAATACCAGAGTACTCTCAGGGTAAGTGTATTAGAGTTAGACAATAATTAATAAAACTATGATTGCATTATTATCACCAGCTAAGACACTTGAGTATAATTTCCCTTACGATGGAGAAGTAACGCAAGCAGAGCATTTGGATAAAGCGGATTATCTCGCGTTAAAACTGAAGAAACTAAGCAGTAAGCAAATAGCTAAGATGATGCACCTTAGTCCTGCACTTGCAGATTTAAACTATGATCGATACCAACAATGGGATTTGCCATTTAACAACGATTGCAAACCGGCAATTTTGGCATTTAGAGGTGATGTGTACAGAGGAATGGATGCGCAGAATTTTAATGAAGAAGAATTAAAATTTGCTCAAGATCATATAAGAATATTAAGTGGTTTATATGGAGTACTGCGTCCTTTGGACCTTATGTATCCATATCGTTTAGAGATGGGGTGCAAATTCAAAGTAACAGCGAGTAAAAGCAATCTATATAAGTACTGGGGCGACACGATTACTGAGACCTTAAACGAATCTATTCAGGATCATAAAGAGAAAGTATTTGTAAATCTTGCTTCCAATGAATATTTCAAAGCGGTTAACACAAAGAAGCTAAATGGAAGATTAGTTGAATGTGTGTTCAAGGATAAAAAGAACGGAGAGTACAAGGTTATCATGACATTTGCAAAATTAGCGAGAGGCTATATGAGTAATTACATTGTGCAGAATAGTATTGATACTATCGATGGACTAAAAGGCTTTGCTGAAGAAGGGTATTCCTATAATGAGAAGCTAAGTGACGATGATCAGTTTGTGTATACGCGTTAATAATTTGGAACAATTTGTGCAGTAAATCGATCAAACCAAAACCATGAGAATTAACTACTTAATTGTTGTGTCCGCTCTATTTTTAGGAGCATGTACAGTTAATAAACCGATTGAAGTGCTGCATCCAGCTATTATCGATATGCCACATGATGTGCAGCGTATCTATGTTGTAAATAAGTCTGAAGTTGCAAAGGGAGGCAATAGGAATGGTCAAGTGCTTGAAGGTATAATTAGTGGTGAGGGAATTCGTGGGGATAAATATGGAGCAGAGGCGGCCGTTAATGGGTTTTCTGAATTCATACGACAAAATAATAAGTTAGAAATTGCAAACGGACAGCCTCTAAAAGTGATTTCTCAGGGTAAAGATCCAAGGCAAACTAGTCTCTCAAAATTCTTCTTAGATTCGGTTTGCACCGCTACCAATTCACAGGCAGTGGTTTCATTAGAGTATTTTGATACCGATCATCCTAACGGTGTTACAGATGTAGTACAAGGAACCTATTATAACAACATTAGAGTTAAGTCTAAATGGGTGTTCTACACGAGTAATGGTGAAGCCTATGATACAAGAGCATTGCAGTCAAATTGGGTGAATACCCCTGAGTACTATGGAATTGATTTACCTGGGAACAACATGGTTACTGAAAGAGCAGGTTATGTAACTGGGATAGATTATGCTAGGCATCTTGTTCCGAATTTTCAGTTTGAGCCACGCGTGCTTTATTCAGCAGGGAGTCCTGAAATAAAACAAGGATTGCGTGCTGCTGATTTGGGTGAATGGCAGCAAGCAGAAGAGTTATGGTTGATGGCAGCAAACAAAGAGCAAAAACCTAAAATTAAAGCGCGATTATTTCACAATGTAGCAGTAGCCTATGAAGTGAAAGGGGATCTAGAACGCGCACATGATTATGCCAGTAAGGCTTATATGATGAGGGCTACATCAACAACGAGAGATTATGTCTTTCGTTTAAAAGACCGCATGAGGGAACAGGAAATTTTGGCAAATCAAGCCTTAGATTAAGCCAAAACTGACAAATATCAGTTAAGAAATCACGCATAACTGACTAGCCTCATAATTAAAGACTTACCTCTACCATAAGTTTGTACTGAACATTTAAACGTACAACAATGGGAAATCATACAGTTAAAGCAAATCCAATTGATGCATTTTTAGCTCAAGTAAAAGAGAATTCAGACAATCAAAAAGCCGTTCAAGCGAAAGCTGTAAATCCAGAGGGGATTTTTGGTGAAATAAATAGATACGCAGTTTTGATTGCAGTTATCTTAGTTTGTGGATGTTTAGGAGGCACAGCTGTGGCTTTAGGGGCTTTGGCTAGCACGACTCAAATAGCCCTATTAATTTTTCCAATGATGATCGCACTTTCTATGTCTTTAGCTGTTGCTCCTATGAAATATGTTGTTTATTCAGCAATTGCAGCTGCAGTAATTGATGTTGCAGTAATTTTATACAACGTATTAGGATAGTTTAGATTTATATATTTTTTCATGAAGGTGATACGTATTACGTATCACCTTTTTTTTATCTTAGAACTGTGTCAGAAAATGCCTTAAACGAGCAGCTTTGGCGGTCGTTCTTTGAAGCCGCTAGTGAGGGGATTGCGGTTAGCGATGAAAAAGGCGTATTTATCAGATGTAACAAGGCCTTTCATAAGATATTTGGCTATGAAGATGGTGAATTGCATAATCAGCATGTGTCAGTACTACTACCAGAAAATGTAAAAGAGCATCACCATCACTATCATAGTGACTATATGAAAGCTCCCGTTCAAAGGAGAATGGGGAATAATCGCAATCTTTCTGGAATTAAAAAAGATGGCTCCAAAGTACCTGTGGAAATATCTCTGAGCCCAGTAGAAGTTGGAGGTGTTAAGTATATTACCGTTTTAGTTTCTGACATCACCGAACGCCTGTCGTATCAGCATCAAATTGAATCGCTTAATAAGAATCTTCAGAAATTAGTAGAAGAGAAAACGAAAGATGTACGCGAAAGTCAGAGGCTCTATTCACTTATTGCACAAAACTTTCCAAATGGAATAATCAGCGTATTTGATCGAAATTTGCACTATGTATTTGTTCAAGGAAAAGAGTTGCTTCAGCTTAGAATGTCAAGTGAAGAATTAATAGGCACTAATTATCTGGAGCGCATATCACAAAATAACCATGCTTTAATTGAGACTAAGTTGAATCTAGCTTTTGCAGGGAACGACATTGTTTTTGAACTAAACGAGTACGATCAAATCTATGAATTAACGTGTGTCCCTCTGCGGAAGAATCAAAACGGTGTTGTGACCCAGATTTTAGTTGTTGAGAGGAATGTCACTAAAGAACGACTTTATAACACGCAGATTGAGGAAGCGCTTGCAAAAGAGAAGGAATTAAATGAACTAAAATCTCGTTTTGTGTCCATGGCGTCTCACGAATTTAGAACTCCTCTGACAACCATTAATTCGTCCGCAGGTTTAATTTTAAGGTACGAGGACAAGGATGGTCAAGAGAGAAGAGCTAAACATGTCTCTAGAATAAGAAACAGTGTTGATAAGCTTACTGGTCTATTAAATGACATACTTTCCCTGAGCAAACTCGAAGAAGGGGTTGTTGAGGTAAAGCAGTCTGAATTTTCAATAAAAGACTTGTTAGAAGAGATAATCGAGCAAATGGACATATATGCAGAGGGTAGAGTACAGCTTAAATCGAATTTTGAAGGGAAAACGATAATTACTTCAGATAAAGCAATTATTCGCAACATATTGTTGAACCTTATCTCTAATGCGATAAAATACTCTAAGGATAATGGAGCTGTTATGATTAATGTAAGCTGCGATGATCATCTTGTTTGTGAGGTAACAGACAATGGTTGTGGAATACCTCTAGACGAACAAGCGCGTTTGTTTGAGCGTTTTTATAGAGCATCAAATGTTACCAATATAGAAGGTACAGGCTTGGGCTTGAATATAGTCAAACGATATTCAGATTTACTCGGTGGGGACATTTCGTTTGTTAGCGATCCCGGAACAAAGACTACATTTACATTAAAAATACCAATTAGATGAAACAAACTATTCTTGTAATAGAAGATAATAATGATGTTAGAGATAACATTGTTGAGATACTAGAATTATCCGGATATAAGGTAATTGAAGCTGAAAATGGAAAGGTAGGTGTACAAAAAGCACAGGCTGAATTACCAGATTTAATCTTGTGTGATATCATGATGCCTGTAATGGATGGATATGGTGTTTTGTATATACTAGGTAAAAACAAAGAAACCAGTAACATTCCTTTTATTTTCTTAACTGCAAAAGCAGATGCTAAAGAGGTGAGAGAAGGAATGATTAAAGGTGCGGATGATTACATCACTAAACCATTTGAAGAATTAGAGCTTTTGCAGGCGATTGAAGTGAGGATGGAACGCAAATCTAAGTTGGCTGAAGCGCAATCTCAAGAACCTATACAACAGCTAAATTCACTGATTGATTTAAGTGCTGATATTTCGGCTTTGGATAAAGAAATAGCGAATAGTAAGGTACAGAGTTATTCAAAGAAAGAAACTATTTATCACGAGGGTAACAACCCTATTTATGTATATCAGGTGCAACATGGAAAAGTAAAACAATTCAAATCCAATTTGGACGGTAAAGACTTGATAACAAACATTGCAGGGCCAGGAGAGTTTTTTGGCTATACGGCTGTTTTGAGGGACACTGTATACGAAGAAAGCGCCATGGCAATGGAGGACACCAGTTGTAAACTAATATCAAAGGAAGATTTTATTAAATTAATTAGTGTTAACCCTTCGGTTAGTGGCGCAATGGTAAAACTATTGGCAAATCGAGTAACAGAGGACCAAGACGAACTATTATCCTTGGCATACAATTCAGTTAGAAAGAGGGTTGCTAATGGTTTGTTAAAACTGGCCGAGAACTATGATAAGGGACTAGAAGGTGGTTATTTTCCAGCGTACAGAGAAGATTTGGCGAATATTGTAGGTACGGCGTCAGAGTCTGTAATTAGAGTCTTAGCAGAGTTTAAAGAGGATAAACTTATTAAGATTGAAGGTCGTCAAATTAGCATTCTAGACGCCGATAAATTGGCCCATCTACCTTATTAGTCATAACTGATTTTATTCATGATTTATCATGATGGATTACAGTCAAAAGTCACTGAGCTTTTGAGAACTTTACAAAAAAGTTAGATATGAAAACATACTTGGTTCCAACCGATTTCTCTCAAAATGCACAACATGCAGCAGAGTATGCTCATGCAATGGCTCTTAAAGCAAACGCAAAAATTGTTCTATATCATGCATACCATTTAAGAGATGCCAATGATGTTGTTCAGTCAAATGCGGATGTTGATGACATGTTAAGTGAAGAGACGCAATCTCAATTGTTTATGGAACGAGAGCGTCTGCTAAAGAATGGGGAAGTAGCTATCGAAATAGAATATGGATTTGGCCCATCGGTAGAGAATATTTGCAGAACTGCGCAAAAGTGCAACGCAGACATTATAATAATGGGAACGCAGGGAACAAGCGGAGCACTGGATACATTTATTGGAAGTATTACCAGTAATGTCATCGATTCAGCTAAAATACCTGTACTAGCTATTCCTGAGGGATTTGATTTTGATGATATTAAAAATGTAACATTTGCGTGGGATAAGGGAACAGTGTCTGACTCGGCAATATCTTCACTTAGGTCGTTTGGTGAGTCATTTAATCTGCCTGTAAATGTGCTGCATATCAGTGATAAGAAAATATCTTCAAGTGATGTCGGAATTCAGAATTTATTGAAAGACCTAGGAGGTAAAGGTGAGGCAATTATCGAAAACGAATCATTTGTAGACTTTGGTTTCGATTTGTTTACATACGCCAAGATTGATACAATTTTATGTACCTACCTTAGAAAGCATTCGTTTATCTACAAACTATTGGGTAAGAGTGTTACCAAGGGTGTGGTGACTAAAGCGAATACGCCCGTCTTAGTACTAAAAGAGATTTAATTACAAACACTTAAAGTGGTCAAAGGGTTCCTTGCAATCATTGCATTGATATAGTGCTTTACATGATGTAGAACCAAATTGGCTAATTAGTCGAGTGTTTTTCGATTTACACTGAGGACAAATCACAATGGCATCTTCTAATGGGGGAGCCACACCGCCACATGTTTTCTCGGGAGTAGATATGCCGTATTCACGCATCTTGCGTTTTCCTTCTTCACTCATCCAATCTGTTGTCCATGCTGGTGAATAAACGAGTTTTACGGTAACTTCAGTGAAACCTAAACGTGTAAGTTCTGCTTTAATGTCAGTTTCTATAGCATCCATGGCTGGACAACCAGAATAGGTAGGCGTAATAATTACTTCAACCGTTTTATTATCGATTAGATTAACATCTCGAGCTATACCAAGTTCAACAATTGAAATAACAGGGATTTCAGGATCTGGGATGTTTTCAAGAACACCCCAGATTTCATCCTTAGTCCATATTTTGTCGGTCTCTACCAAGTAGCGTCCGGGTATTTTGTTGGTAAAAACTGCATATCCGTAAGCAAGAATCCTAGATTCTCTGTGTGGATACCGTCCCAGCTTCCGCTAGCGTAATAGCTATCAAGCGGTGGTGTTTCCAAATCTCCAGCAGCAAGAATGTCTTTCACTTGCTTATACCATTCGGCGTGCAGAGTGCTAAATTCAATTCCAATGCCCTGTTCTGCCATGGCTTTATCGATATCTCTTGATTCGAACATCTCTCCAGTATAGACCCATAAGTCATTAATGGCTTCCTGAATTCTGTTGTGACTTTCTTCGGTTCCTAAACCTAAGCGCTTCATCCAATCACTGCTTCTCTTTAAGTGGTAACGTACCTCTTTAACTGATTTGGCAGCGATCCCAGCAATCCTTTCATCTTTACTTTTTGCTAGTTCGGGATATAATAGATTGTTAAACACATCTATAAATAACTGTCTAGCCATGATGTAAGCGTAGTCACGATTTTCTAACTCACACAGTTGAAAGTTTAAGAATTCACGTTCATCTCTTCTAAATGCTAGATAATCTGCGTCTGGTGCATCATCGTTCATTTCGGCAGCATATATCAGTAAAGACTCTGCTTGCCCTAATAAATCTAAAGACACGTTCGATATGGCCAAATCCTCCTCTAGAAAAGGGCCTTTACTGCAGTATTCAGATAATCTGTGGGATAAGATTAAAGACGAATCTGCCAATCGCAGTACGTATTTATATAAATTATTATCCATCTTACATATGTTTTATTCCTTCTGGAAGTTCATAAAACGTTGGGTGACGGTAAATTTTGTCAGTAGCAGGTTCAAAGTAATCGCTATTACCTTCTTCCTGAATTGCGTGGATATTTTCACTTAACACTACCCAAATAGCGGTGCCTTCGGCTCTTCTAGTGTATAAATCACGTGCATTTTTTAACGCCATATCCGCGTCATAAGCATGTAAACTTCCTGCGTGTTTGTGGGGTAAACCTGGTTTGGTTTGGATAAATACTTCCCACAATGGTCCTTGATTATCAGACATATCTAAATATTTTAAGCTGTTAATTTTTGTGATTGTTTTCTTTCCGCATAAGCTATGGCGGCTTCTCTTACCCATTTACCTTCTTGATGGGCTTTAATGTGATTAGCTAGTCTAACCTTGTTACATGGTCCATTGCCATTTATCACATTTCTAAATTCTTCCCAATCAATTTCGCCAAACTTGTACGAGCCATTATCTTGAAGATATAAGTCCGGATCTGGCACTGTCAAACCTATCAATTCGGCTTGAGGAATCGTTTTATCAATAAACTTTTGACGCAACTCATCGTTTGTTTCGCGCTTAATTTTCCATTTTAATGCCAGCGATGATCGTGGAGAATCAGCGTCATGTGGTCCAAACATCATTAATGACGGCCACCACCATCTATTGATTGCATCCTGAGCCATATCTCTTTGCTCTTTAGTACCGTTCATTAAACGCACTAAAATTTCATAGCCTTGTCGCTGGTGGAAGCTCTCTTCTTTACAAATTCTTACCATTGCTCTACTATAAGGCCCGTAAGAAGTTTTTTGAAGTGATACCTGGTTAACAATAGCTGCGCCATCCACTAACCAACCAATTGCACCTATGTCGGCCCAAGTAAGTGATGGATAGTTAAAAATTGAAGAATACTTAGCTCTTCCTTCATGTAGCCACTGCACCAATGTGTCTCTGCTTATACCTAAGGTTTCCGTTGCTGAATAAAGGTATAAACCGTGTCCTGCTTCATCTTGAATTTTCGCTAACAAGATTTTCTTTGAGCGAAGACTCGGTGTTCTGGTTAACCAATTACCTTCTGGTTGCATACCAATCACTTCCGAGTGAGCATGCTGAGACATCTGTCTAATTAAATGCTTTCTGTAAGCATCAGGCATCCAGTCCTTAGGTTCAATCTTAATTTCTGCATCCACTTTAGCTTGAAAGTCAGCTAATAATTCGGGATTTTCGTTTTCAACTGCTTTGTCCATATCTTAATTCAATTCGTCTAGTGTATTAATTATAGCATGGCCATCTAAGTTATCCATGCCCCAGTTTTTCTTTTCATTTGCCGTCCACAAGTCGGGGAAGAATATGCGTCTTTGATACTTTGGATGCATATATTTCCTCCAATCACTTCCTCCAGTTGCTTCAACGTCAACTTCACCGCCACCCAGGTACTTGCCTGCTGCATTGTAATGAGCCATCACCCACAAAACGTTTACAGTGTGATCATAATGACGCATTGCGTTTATCAGATTAATATCATTTCTGGTATCATCTGGCAGGGACTTATAACGCGTCCACAAGTTCAGCGTGTTATATTTTTTCATGAAGGTGATGAAATCCTCCATATACTTCTTTTCAAATAGGGTGATGAGTGTGCTTTTCTCTCCTGTCTTGTGATCCTTTCCTGCTGCTTGCCAATACAAGTGATTGTAAGCATGAGTAAAAGGTGTGTTTCTATCAATATTATCTCTAAAACGGGCGTCAATCAAATTAATCAATTCGGTTGAAGCAAACTCAATCATTCTATATTGTGCACTCTGAAAGCCACTGGCAGGGGTAAGGGTGTTTCTAAACTTCATGTACTGCTCTCGCTCCATCCCGTCTCCCATAATCGTGAAAGAAGACGATAGCATATCAAAATACCTGCTTATACGTCTCAATCTTTCGGCGAAGAAATCGGCACTTAATTCGTCATTTTCTGCAACCTGCTCTATCTCCCAAAGAATCATTTTAAACAACAACTCGTTGATCTGGTGATACATAATAAACACCATTTCATCTGGCAGTGTAGTACGTTGTGTCTGAAGGTTTAACAAAGCATCTGTCTGAATGTAGTCCCAATAAGTTATTGGTGTACTCCAAAGCAAACCTTCTAAATGGACATCAAGATTTTGTCCTATTGCTTTATACTTTTCGTCAAGCTCCTTCAATATATCTCTGTCAACCTTCTCCATCTAAATGACTATTTGCCTTAAAAATACAAATTATCGTGCAGATTGCAGCTAACTTTCTACTATACCTAACAAAAATCAGCTTCTATTGTTCGTTGTCCGAATGCTTTCTATTCTGATAGATTTCAATAAAGAGATGTGTTGCCATGTTTCTGGCTCTGGATTTGGCTAATTCAGCTCGCTCGCCTTCAAATAATTCATCGATTGTCTGCGTCCAAAAATTTAACCATTCAGCGAAATTTTCTTGACTTATGTCATGTTTGTGCTGTTCATCCAATTCAACATGAGCTTGCATAGGGTTACCCTTATAATTTGATCTTACCTGAAGCAATTGTCCTTCCCAAAAATCCGTGATTTTATGAATATGTGCGTCTAAATGCGTGACAATGTTTTGGAAATAATGTGCCAGCTGACTTTCATCTAACAACTTGTTATAAAACGTTTGCACAAGAAGGTGAATGTCTTCTCTAGAACGTATATCAGTTTTATCTCGCATTATCCTCACTGTGCCACTCAGCATAGCTTGTTGCTGTCTCTCTTAAATGAGCCGAATGAAGGTGTATGTCTTCTGGCAAATTCTGTAGAATGATATCAACAATCTCTAGAAGCATGTTTTCACACGTAGGCTGGTAATCAACGTAGCGGACGCGTTCGTTTTTTTCTTCAATCCCTTTGAATCTGGAGTCTTTTCGCAGTATAAGATGATGATCAAATTGTTTAACTACGTGTTCTCTAACAATATCTTTTAAATCACCAAAATCCATTACCATACCGCAATCACTGGCTTCAGGGTCTTTTTTTGGGTTTCCAAGAATGGTCACCTTAAGATGATATGAATGGCCATGAATATCCTTGCACTTGCCGTGATAGCCATCAAGAGCATGTGCCGTTTCAAAACCGAATTCCTTTGTTAATCTTACGCGCATGGTGTTATTCTTTGCCCAAAAATAAACACAATTCCATGATTTTATAGCGAGTTTGATATTAATCATGTTTTTAAATGAATTGCATCAGCCAATTGATGCTGGATTAATGGCAGTTTTGCAGCGTGGTAAAAGAGAAACTTAATTGTGCGCACTGCGGTGATGTTTGTCCTGATGATACTATTCAATCGGACGGAAAACTGTTTTGTTGCACAGGTTGCCAAAGTGTATACCTTATTCTTAAAGACCACAATATGGGTCAGTTTTACTCGCTTGATGATAATGCGGGAGTAAGACCTGTGTCTAGATCAAAACACACCTATAAGTACCTTGAGAACGAAGAGCTGGCGAATGAACTCTTAGACTTTAGAGAGGGCGAATCTTCAAGAATAACAATTCTATTGCCCCAGATTCACTGTGCATCATGTGTGTGGCTTTTAGAGAATATTCACAAACTGAATAAGGGGATAATCTCAAGTGAAGTGAATTTTGTCAATAAAAGAGCTTCAATTCATTTCAAGCATCAAGAGATCTCTTTAAAAGAGCTGGCGGAATTATTAGATAGAATTGGCTATGCACCAAAGTTCGATTCACCAGAAAAGCATTCATCTAAGGTAAAGCGAGACTTGGTTCTAAAGCTGGCGGTTGCTGGGTTCTGTTTTGGGAATATAATGCTCTTGAGTTTTCCAGAGTACCTAAATCCAGATGAGGATTTTGTAGGTAAATTTCGCAGCATCTTTAGCTATATAATTCTGGGGTTATCGCTTCCTGTTCTAGTGTACTCGGCGAGTGATTATCTTAAGTCTGCGTTTAAAGCGGTTAAAGCAAAAGCCATCAATCTTGATGTGCCCATTTCAATCGGAATAGCTGTCTTATATGGTCGGAGTGTATACGATATTTTCGCAGGCAACGGACCTGGCTATATGGATTCTTTCGCCGGGTTTGTGTTCTTCTTGCTTATTGGGAAATGGTTTCAACAAAAGACCTATGACTATTTATCGTTCGATAGAGATTACACCTCATATTTCCCAATGGCAGTTTCCAGGCTGAATGAAAACGGAGATGAAGAGGTTGTAAAAATAGGCTCCATAAATCAAGGTGACCTAATCCGTATTCACAATGAAGAGGTGATCCCTGCAGATGCGGAGTTATTATCTGGAGATGCACATATTAACTACAGTTTTGTAACGGGCGAATCTGAATTGATTCATAAACATAAGGGAGATCTTCTTTTTGCTGGGGGCAGGCTGCATGGTGAAAGTGTTGAAATACGTATAAAAAAGAAGGTAAATCAGAGTTATCTGACGCAGCTTTGGGAGAGCGCGGGTGAAAAGGATTGTCAAAAAGGTAGTTTACAAGAGTTGACAGACTCTCTTGGCCGAAGGTTTACCTTAATTGTAATTATCATTGCAATACTTGCGGGTGCGATTTGGTATTATATCGAACCGAGTAATGTAATTAATATTGTCACCTCTGTATTAATAGTGGCCTGTCCATGTGCCTTGGCGCTTTCTGTACCCTTTACATTTGGAAATGCACAAAGGCTACTTGGAAGAAAAGGTATTTATTTTAAAAATGCTGACGCGATAGAGCGATTAGCTCATGTTGACACCGTAGTATTTGATAAAACAGGTACCTTATCTGAAACGGATGGCTATAGAATTCGCTTTGTTGGAGAAGAATTAACCAATGGTGTTAGAGAGGCTATTGCAAGTTTGGTGGCGAATTCGAACCACCCATTGAGTAAAGCATTATCTGCGCATTTTAAGGATAGTAAGCTCCATAATAAAACTGTGTCTAGTTTTAGAGAACATATAGGAAAAGGTCTGAGTGGCAACTATGATGGGAAGCATCTATTAATCGGATCTCCGGAGTTTGTGGGGGCATTGCCGGTAGACAATTTGACCAGTGTATTCATTTCACTTGATGGAGAAATTCTTGGTCACTATGTGTTTGAATCGACCTTTAGGCCTGGATTGGAAAACATGTTTAACAGCCTGCATTCTGCTTTTGACGTACATGTCTTGTCTGGAGATAGTGAGAAGGATAAACTTGCAATAAGTGATCAATACAATATCGCTAACATGGCTTTTAAGCAAAGTCCTCAAGATAAACTTAAGTATATCGAGAATCTGCAGAAACACGGTAAGAGAGTATTAATGTTAGGCGATGGACTAAATGATGCAGGCGCGTTAATGAAAAGTGATGTAGGGATTTCTGTCGCTGAGGATATCTACAATTTTTCCCCTGCTTGTGATGCGATTGTGGAAGCCAATAAATTACACAGTCTTTTCAGATATATCAGTATAAGTAAATATGCAGTCAGATTGCTTAAGTACAGTTATATCTTCTCGCTTATTTACAATCTAACTGGACTAGGATTTGCCGTTTTTAATCTCTTAAATCCACTTGTTGCAGCTATCATTATGCCCTTGAGTTCGATATCAGTTGTAGCTCTAACTTATTTAGGTACAGTGTGGTACGAAAGGCGGGTTTACAAGTGGAACTAGCTCACTGACAATTTAGTGACAATAATCAGTTTTTAAGGTGATTTCATTCATATCTATTCATCTTAACACTCACTTACTTTGAATCATATTTAGAAGTAATGGAAGTAATATTCTTATTAATCGGAGTGAGTGTTTGTTTAGCCTTGGTCTTCTTATATGCCTTTTTTTGGGCGAATAAGTCGGGTCAATTCGAAGATGACGTCACACCGGCTTACAGAATACTCTTCGATGATAATGAAGAAGAAGAAAACTCATCAAAACAAGAATAATGGAAGTTGAAAAGTTCAGTTATGACAACCGAATAGTGCGTAATTTCTTAATTGCCACGGTTGTATTTGGAATCGTAGGTATGCTGGTTGGTCTGTACGCCGCACTAGAGTTAGTATGGCCAGAGTTAAACTTTATAAAGTATATCTCCTTTGGTAGAATTAGGCCATTGCACACAAATGCGATCATATTTGCCTTTGTAGGTAACGGTATTTTCGCTGGGGTGTATTACAGTTTACAGAGGCTGCTAAAAACTAGAATGTGGAGTGATTTACTCAGTAAAATCAATTTCTGGGGATGGCAGTTTATCATTGTTTGTGCGGCTGTTACTTTGCCCCTTGGTTACACTACGGGTAAGGAGTATGCCGAATTAGAATGGTGGATTGACATATTAATCGCACTAATTTGGGTAGTGTTTGGTCTTAATATGATGATGACCATCATCAAAAGAAGAGTAAAACATTTATATGTAGCCATCTGGTTTTATATCGCAACGTTTGTTACGGTGGCAGTACTGCATATTTTCAACTCATTCGAATACCCTGTTCATTTCTTAAAAAGTTATAGTTGGTATGCAGGGGTGCAAGATGCGTTGGTACAATGGTGGTACGGGCATAATGCCGTGGCATTCTTCTTAACCACACCATACCTGGGCTTGATGTACTACTTCATTCCAAAAGTATCTGGACGACCAGTATATTCGTACAAACTATCGATTATTCACTTTTGGGCCCTCATCTTCATATATATCTGGGCGGGTCCCCACCACTTATTATATACTTCATTACCTGATTGGGCACAATCGCTGGGAGTAGTATTCTCAATAATGCTTATCGCACCATCGTGGGGTGGTATGTTAAACGGACTCTTAACACTGAGAGGTGCCTGGGATAAAGTAAGAGATTCTGCAGTACTTAAGTTTATGGTAGTTGCAGTAACAGCATACGGTATGGCAACCTTTGAAGGGCCAATGTTATCGTTAAAATCGGTGAACGTAATATCTCACTTTACTGATTGGACAATAGGACACGTACATATTGGTGGATTGGGATGGAACGGTATGTTAACCTTTGGTATGCTATACTGGCTAGTACCGAAATTATGGCGCACTAAACTACACAGTGAGCGATTAGCCAATACCCACTTCTGGATTGCAACATTAGGTATATTATTCTACGCAATTCCATTGTACTGGGCAGGGTGGATTCAAGGACAAATGTGGCAAGATTTCAATCCTGATGGAACATTAACGCACCCTGACTTTGTTGAGACGGTTCACTCGCTCAGATATATGTACGCTCTAAGATCATTTGGAGGAGCCTTATATCTAGTAGGTGCTTTAATCATGGTGTACAACTTAATAGTTACTGCAAGAAGAGGAAACTTCTTAGCGGATGAAGAAGCGGAAGCACCAGCGCTACTTAAACCAAATGCAGCTTCAGGAAAAGGGGAGTACTGGCATAGAAGTATCGAAAGACGTCCAATACGAATGTTGATATTCAGTTTGGTCTTGATATCCATCGGTGGACTGGTCGAGATAATGCCAACAATACTCGTACAAAGTAATGTGCCAACCATTTCAAGTGTGAAACCATATACACCGCTTGAATTAGAGGGAAGGGATATTTATATACGAGAAGGCTGTTACACCTGTCACTCCCAAATGGTAAGGCCATTAAGGTTTGAAACTGCACGTTACGGCGAATATTCTAAGGCTGGAGAGTTTGTTTACGATCACCCGTTCCAATGGGGATCAAAAAGAACTGGTCCAGACTTGCATAGAGAAGGAGTTGGAAACGATCAGTTCAAAAATGCTAATTGGCACTACAAACATTTCTTAGACGCAAGACGATTTAGTGCACAATCGATAATGCCGAGTTACACGTGGTTTATCGAAGACGACCTAGATGTGTCTCATATCGAAACCAAAGTGAAGGTTATGAGAAAGATAGGGGTGCCGTATCCAGAAGGTTTCGAGGATATTGCGCTAGACTCTCTCAAGTCGCAGGCACGCTATATAGCACGAGAAATTTATGCTGGAGAAGCGGATGCTGAATTCACTGATGAGGATATAGAAAAGCTGAGTAAAAAAGAAGTGGTGGCAATTATTGCCTATCTGCAAAGACTTGGCTCAGATATTCACAAGCTGGATGAAGGCGAGGAAACGAATAATGAAACTGCTAAAAACGAATAGACATGTTAAAGTATATAAAATCACATATGGCTACGATTGATGGAATTGAGATTTTCCCAATCATAGGACTAGCAATATTCATGGTGTTCTTTACTGGACTGCTGATATATGTCTATAAGTCTGACAAAAGCATGATCGAAGAGATAAGCAATTATCCAATTGATGACAACAATAAAAAGAAATAAGATGAAGACATTAGGATTAAAATTATGGATGACTTTCTTAACTGTTTTAGTCATTGGCGCTAATGCATCTGCTCAAGATGGAAAACAACTGTTTAAAGAGAAGTGTAGCGCTTGTCACCAGGCAGATAAAGATGGAGTAGGTCCTAAGTTACGCGGGATAAGAGCGGTATGGGAAAAAGAAAGCACGGATCCAACGCTTATCTATAGTTGGGTAAAGAACTGGAAAACGGCCATAGAATCGAGTGACGACCCCTACCTGCAGAGCCGACCAACATCTTTTGTGGGCGAAATGCAAATGTTTGAAGATTTGAGCAATGAGCAAATTGATGCAGCATTGCAATACATGGATGACTATGACGCAGCAGCAGAAGAAGCCGCAGATAAAAAGAAGGAAACGGCATCAGCACCTTCAGAGGAAGCTGAGTACGAGTTAATTCCTGACTATGACCAGAATCTTAAAATTGTCACTGTGTTGCTGGTTATCGCTGTGGTATTAATCGCAATGATTCTAACGCTTTCAACTGCTATTAGAGACATTCTAACAAGTGATTTATACAAGGACAAAAAGGATAATTCTTCAAATGCAGGTAAGATGCTGACTCTGCTTCTTTTAATGATGGTACCGGCTTATGGATTCTCCTCAGATGTTGTTATACCCGACGATATGGGGAATGAGCACTTCTTTAGAATCTCTAACACAATGATATGGATCGTGATTACTATCGATCTAATTCTTCTGGGAGTAGCGCTTTACATGAAGAACTTGTTGAATACTCTTTTAGAGAACAAAGGGATAAAAGCGCCGCGTGTGACGATTATGCGCAAGAAGTTTAAAGGCTTTAGTCATCTCCTTACAAAGTCTGTGAAAGTGAGTGAAGAGAAGGATATTCTAATGCACCACGAGTATGATGGAATTCAGGAATTAGACAATACCTTGCCGCCATGGTGGTTATGGATGTTCTACGGAACTATTGTATTTGCCGTGGTATACCTAATGCACTATCATGTGTTAAAGACAGGTGATCTTCAAGAGGCAGAGTATGAAAAGGACGTAGCAGCTGCTCAAATTGAAATAGATGAATACAAGAAAAAGGCAGGAATGAACATAACATCAAGCTCAGCAGTATTAATTACAGATGGTGCAGGATTGTCAGAAGGTGAGAAAATCTACCAAGCAAAATGTGTTACATGTCATGGAGACAGAGGTCAAGGTGGAACGGGAGCAAACCTAACCGATAAGTACTGGATAAACGGCAATCAAATTGGGGACTTATTCGGTGTAATTAGTGATGGAGGAGAAAACGGTATGCCAACATGGAGTGGACAGTTAAACCCACTTCAAATTCAGAATGTGGCATCATATATCCTAGTGAAGTTTGATACCCCAATAACTTTAGCTGAAGGAGGTAAAGCGCCTGAGCAAAATGCAGTACTCATAGAAGATGGTGCTAATGAAGGTGATCAGGACAATGATAGTGATATAGACTTGGAACCCATTCCGGCAGACACTGTAACTTCTGATACTTTGGTATTGGATACTCTGCAATAGATTTAAATAAAAAAATGAGTGCAGAAGAGGAGCATAAAGACGAGTCATTTAGAGACCGAATAGCTACTGTTAACGAAGATGGTAAGAGGAATTGGATTTATCCAGTAAAACCCAAAGGCAGTTACTACAATAAACGCAAGATTGTGAGTTACATACTACTTACTCTCTTGTTTGCAATGCCTTGGATTAAGATTGGAGGAAATCAAATCTTCATGTTCAATGTAATTGAACGTAAGTTTAGTTTATTTGGACAAGTATTCTTTCCACAGGAGTTCTATTTATTTGCGCTATTGATGATAACAGGTGTAGTAGGTATTATCCTATTTACCCTAGTGTTCGGCCGATTGTTTTGCGGATGGGTATGCCCTCAAACAATATTCATGGAAATGCTATTCAGACGCATTGAGTATTGGATAGAAGGAGATGCTAATCATCAAAAGAAGCTAAACAGATCTGAATGGGATGCGAATAAGATTTTTAAGAAATCGCTCAAACACTTTTTGTTTTTTACCATTTCGTTTTTAATCTCAAACACCTTTTTGGCTTATATAATCGGAAGTGATGAATTGGTGAACATTATCACGGCGCCACCTGCGGAGCATTTAGGAGGGTTTATCGCCATAATAGCATTTTCATTTGCGTTTTATGCTGTGTTCGCCTTTATGAGAGAGCAAGTCTGTACAACGGTATGTCCCTATGGTAGGCTGCAAGGGGTGTTGCTGGATAAAAACTCAATGGTGATATCATATGATTACGCAAGGGGAGAAAATCGCTCTAAATTCAGAAAAGGAGAGGATAGAGAAGCAGAAGGGAAAGGCGATTGTATCGATTGTGGCTTGTGTGTTAGAGTCTGCCCAACGGGAATTGATATTCGCAACGGAACGCAACTAGAATGTGTGAATTGCACCGCATGTATAGATGCCTGTGATTCCATTATGGATAAAACAGGGCTAGAGCCAGGATTAATTCGGTATGCCTCTGATGAGTCGATAAAAACACGTACTCCATTTAAATTCTCTGTAAAAGCCAAAGCCTATACGGTTGTATTAGCAGCCTTAACTATTGTAGTGGCTGTGCTCATTTTTACCCGATCACCCTTAGGGATAACAGTACTTAGAGCAAGAGGGTCTGATTACGGAAAAACAGCTGAGGGCGAAATCACCAATATTTACGATATAGCAGTTGTAAACAAGATGGGTGAGGACTTAGAGATAGAACTTAAGATTGAATCTGGCAACGGAAAGATTGAGACCATTGGAGACAATTGGCGTTTGTTAAAAGATGAAGAATTTTCAAGACGTTTTATCGTCATTTTGCCGAAGAGTGAGATCGATGAGGCAAAAGAGTATTTGGATATCGGCGTATATGCAAATGGCGAAAAAATTGATGAAGTTGAAATAGATTTTATTGGACCAATACTATAAGATATGAACTGGGGATATAGATTAATGTTTGGAATGATGGCCTTTATGGCATTCATTCTATATATGGTAATTAATTCGTTTAGCGTTGAGTCGGATTTAGTTGCCGAAGACTATTACCAACAAGAACTGGATTACCAATCACGCATAAAAGCAAAACAAAACACCAGTGACTTAATTGGTGGTTTCAATGTAGTAAAGCAAAACGAAGAAGTAGTAGTTAACTTCCCTTCAGACTTTTATGGACAAGAGATGAATGGAGCAATTCAAATTTATGTACCTAGTGATGCTGCAAAGGATAAAAAGTATCCTATAAAAGAGAATTTAATGGCATTCAACTTTCCAATTAGTGATTTAGCCGACGGCAATAATGTGATTAAAATTCACCTTGAGGTAGCAGGGAAGACCTATTATTACGAGCAATTGATAAAGCCATAGTAATATGTTTGCAACCGCACTAATATTTGGTTTTTTGGGTAGTCTGCATTGTGCAGGTATGTGCGGGCCTATAACGATGGTGTTGCCCATAGAAAAAAGAAGTGCCTTAGGTAAACTGTCTATAGTAAGCCTGTACAACTTGGGGCGCGTCATTACCTATGCAATCATAGGACTTGTGTTTGGGATGTTTGGAATGGGAATTCATCTCGCAGGGCTTCATCAAGGTGTCTCATTAGTTGTAGGAGCCATAATGGTGCTCAGTGTATTATTTCCCTTAGTGGCTCCCAAAACGTTTAAATCATCCATTGCTAATAGCGCATGGATGGGATGGCTACGGGCAAAGATTAGGTCCTTACTGTCCTCTAAGAATTCACTCGGTTTTTTGTTGTTAGGAATAATGAATGGCTTGCTCCCATGCGGCTTGGTTTACCTTGCATTAGCAGGTGCTTTGCTAACGGGTAGCGCGGTAGACGGAGCCATTTACATGGCACTGTTTGGCCTAGGTACTATTCCTATGATGGCGGCACTTCCTTTAATAAAAGGATTCATGGTGTCCAAGATGAAATTAAATCCTTCCAAAATTCTTCCAGTGGTGACTATAATAGTGGGTGCTCTATTTGTGTTGAGGGGATTGGGGATGGACATTCCTTACCTTAGCCCACATCAAGACACTATGAAATTAGAGCAGCAAAACACTGCTGATGGAGAAGTAGCACCAGCACCTCCAAAAAAATCTTGTCATTAATGATATCCCCCATTATTCAGTAACTTTACCATCCGAATTATACCCGAAATGAGAGAGAAACTACAAGAGAACTACGGATTTCTGTTTGAAGACAAACTGATTGATGAAATTGTTGAATGTGGCAAGTTGAAAGTCATAAAGGCTGGAGATATTATCATTGATCTAGGTCAGAAGATAGAAATGATGCCCATAATGATAAGCGGTGTAATCAAAGTAATGAGAGAAGATGATGATGGCGATGAACTTGTTTTATATTACCTAGAGAGAGGAGATACCTGTGCCATGACTATGACGTGTTGCTTGGGGAATACAAAAAGCGAGATTCGCGCCATTGCAGAAATCGACTCTGAAATTGTGGTGGTTCCTACAAATAAGATGGACGACTGGATGGTAAAATATCCAAGCTGGCGTTCCTATGTTTTTGAAAGTTACAACTCAAGACTCTCGGAAATGTTAGAAGCTATTGATAGCTTGGCTTTTATGAATATGGATGAACGTCTCTCTAAATACCTTTCTGATAAGGTGAAGGTGCTTGGCAGCACTGAAATAGAAACTTCTCATCAGGATATAGCATACGACTTAAACTCTTCTAGAGTGGTTATTTCTCGTTTGCTTAAAAAGATGGAAAAGGACGGCAAACTGAAAATCAAAAGAAATAGAATAGAGGTTATGGAATTTTAGGAGCCTCAATTCCCATGTAAAATACAGGTTTGATGCCTTTATGTCACCTTGGTTACACCAAGATAAATGATCCCGCTGTAAATTTGTTGTAACAAAAATGATAATAATAGATGGAGTGATTTAGTTTGCCCCATCGCAACACAAAAAATATGTTTGGATTATTTAATAGAACTAAAGTTGATTATAAAGCTATCGTTGAAAGCGGTGCTAAAGTAATAGACGTAAGAACACCGCAAGAATTCAGAAGTGGACACGTAAAAGGATCGCAGAATTGGCCTTTGGATAAAATTGAGTCTTGGAGTAAAAAGCTTAAAGCGGGAGAAGAAGTAGTGCTGGTTTGTCGATCTGGAGGAAGAGCAGGACAAGCACAATCATATTTACAAAGAGCCAACATCACAGCGCATAATGCAGGGGCATGGCAAAATTTAATGTAATTCTCTATGAATATTCTTGCCTTACATAAAATGGGGGAGATTGACGCTCATGTTAATAGCTTTGCAAGTAAGTTACATTCGGGACTGGGAGGTAATCTCCTTGCCCTGAATGTAGTTTCTGTACCCGGAGAAATTCCGCTAAAAGAGAATGGTCAAGTATTGGATTTTTGTACCGAATTTGATCTATCTGCCTATCATAATAAAGCGAATGAGAATCAGGCCTCAATAAAGAATGCGTATATCAATATGAATAATGTTGAGGTTCAGTCTTTAGTCGGTAATCCTCACCGTATTATTCGCAGTTTTGCCTCAGAGAAAGATGTTGATTTAATAGTCTCAGGAGCACATGAAACAACTGTTTTCGAAGACGTATTTACACATAGTTTTGTCCATGAATTAATGGAGACAAGTGGTAAGCCATTACTATCATTGAAATGTGATAGATCCAAGATGGTGATGGATAAAATAATGATTGTAGGGGAGTTTAAACGCGCCATAACGGAGGACTTGGATGTAATAAAATCCTTAATAAGTGCTTTTGATTTAGATTTATTACTTGCTCGGATTAATACCGATAAAAGTAATGCTAGCGAGGAAGACATTATCAGAGAAATGACGTCTTATGTGAGCAAGAATAACCTGGAGGCAAAGAATGTGGAGTTTGTTGTGGCGGAGGCAGAAACAGCATTTGATGGTGTTCAGTTTCTAATTAGCAAACATAATCCGTGCATTAGTGCATTTAAGCAGCACGCGAAAAACAAGGAATACTCAATGTTAAATGGGCAATTAGAGGCAAACATCCTCAACCATATAGCTGCCCCAATTCTTATTTATTAATCGATATGGAATTTATTTTAGAACCATGGCCATGGTACGTTTCTGGTCCCTTGATTGCATTGGTGATGTTCTTATTATTAGGACTGGGTAAGAATTTTGGAATGTCGGCCAATCTCAGAACCTTATGCACCATTGGAGGCGCAGGTAAATTTGCTGACTTCTTTAAGTTCGATTGGAAATCTCAAAGATGGAATCTAATTGTAGTGGCAGGAGCGATTGTGGGAGGATTTGTAGCAAGCGAATTCCTGAGCACATCAAGCAAAATAGATTTAAACCCTGACACTGTTGTGGCACTTAAGGAAATGGGCTTCAACAATGCCGGGGATGCGTATGTTCCATCCGAATTGTACAGTTTTGAGAACATGGATATATCTGTTGTCGGGATACTGTTATTGGCGGGTGTTTTGGTTGGTTTTGGATCGCGGTATGCAGGTGGATGTACAAGTGGTCATGCCATCAGTGGATTAAGTGATTTACAGTTACCATCGCTTATTGCTGTGATTGGTTTCTTTATAGGAGGATTATTCATGACGCATGTGCTATTGCCAATAATATTTTAAGTGATGAAAGGAATTAGATTATTTAGTGTTGGTTTGTTATTTGGCATAATTATGTTCAAATCACAGGCGGTTTCATGGTACCGAATTTTTGAAATGTTCAGATTTGAGTCGTTTCATATGTACGGTATTATAGGAACAGCTGTAGCTCTTGGACTTGTGGCGGTTCAGCTTATCAAACGATACAAAATGAAAGATGTAGATGGCGTAGAAATCACCTTTACACCAAAGCATAAATCCTATTGGAGGTATATCCTTGGAGGAACTATATTCGGGTTGGGCTGGGCGCTAAGTGGTGCGTGTCCTGGACCTATGTTTGTTTTAGTGGGAACAGGTGTGTGGAGTATTTTAATTGTAATTGCGGGGGCGTTGATCGGTACGTTTTTATACGGTCTATTGAGAGCGAAATTACCACATTAGGCTTTGCCAATTAGCTTGGCGTTCACCCAGAAATCGCTGTTTATTTCAATGTCAACATCATTTAGCAATGCCTCATCTGTTACAGTTCTCACGCGCAGAGTAAACTCTTCCTTTTTGATGTACTCTTGAAAGTCGTTTTCACTTACGTCAAGTTCTAAATACTGTGTATTGGTGTTTTGAAGATTATACTTGCTAGCCAATAAAATCTCACTTAGCCCATCTGCATTAATAAATATTTCCACTTCTTTAAGAAAATTGAAGTCTTGTGATTGAGGGTTTGTAATTTGTATGTTTAATGAAGTCAATTGTATTTCTTGAATCTTGTCTTTTCTCGTGTCGTTCACCGCAAAAGTTGCTTCCGAATTCGTTTCAACATCCGGTGTAATAACTACAAAAGGCACGCTCACTGTGGCAGAGCTCGATATTGTAGCTGTACTTGTGTATTGTACATTAAATTGGGTCAATCTATCTGCTTTTCTGCAAGATTGTAAAAGCATAGATGATAAGGCAATTAATAAAAATATGCGTGTCATTTTCTATAAGTTTAGTGCACAAATAAAATTTAACTGATCTCTATTAAACAATTTAAACATTTGATTCATATATCCAATTTCAAATTTAAGCTTTGAATTGAGTTTGTATCCAACTCCTCCGTAAACACGGTTTATATTGAATTGATAATCTTCACGCCCTCCAATGAATATTTCATTGTAGAGACTCAAGTATACAGTGTTATCGTCAAAAGCTTTGTTATTTAGAGCAATTTTTGGTGCAATAAAATACCTAAAACGGGTTAAGAAATCATTCTTAAAAAACCGCTGTTCAAACCTTACTCTATGAAGAAATGAAAATCTGCCATGGTTATGTTTGCCTATGTATTGTTGGAAAATCCTATTTTCATTAGTCCGTGTTTTTTCATCAAAGTACCCTGTGTAGTTTTCCGCAGTTATATTGCCATAGCCAAGAAGTACTTGATGATGATTGTTAATATCATAGCCAATCCCAGTGCGCAATAATAACTGTTCTAAATCACCCATCATATCATAATTCCGGTATTGTGCCTCATAATGAATATGAAATTTCTCTTTGACTTTAATATCGCCAAAGTAAATGTACCATGCACCTAAGTGGCTGTCTTGTGCTGCAATATTATTGCTAATAAAACCTAATATGACTAGTATATAAAGTCGTCTCATTCTGAATCTGGGATTAGTTGTAAATCTTTGGCTATGTAGTAAGTCGAGAAAAAATCAAAATCTTTCGCAAACCGACCAATATGTCCTCCATTAAATTCGCCTTCACCGGGATCCACAGGTAATACATGTCCAATATTTAAATATCTATAAAAGATAACATCCTGATTTCCGTATGCAAATCTACATACATTTTCATTCATCATAAAGTTACATTCTTCCGTTTTTGGGGATGATTTAATCTTGTGTAGCGCACACCATTGAGCAAGTAAAACTAATGAATTGTCATACTCTACCACATTATCTGCCGTACCATGACCAATGATAAGTTTAGGATATTTTTCGGCGTTCATTCCTGCTGTTAACTCAGTCGAGTCTTTATCAATTCCATTAATCATGGCTTTCATGGCTTCCATTGAGTTATTTGCACTATTATAGGGTGCACCAGCAAGGGTTACACCAGCATTAAACAATTCGGGATAGTTACCCAACATTTGAACCGTCATAACTGCTCCTGCAGACAATCCATAAATGTAAATTCTACTAGTATCTATAAGAGAACCATTTATAGTATAATCAATCATTTCCTTTATTGAGGCGGATTCACCTTTATCTCTCTTATTGTCGGCTGATCTAAACCAGTTAAAGCATTTGTACCCATTATTCACTCTTTTTTGTTCAGGATAAATAACCACAAAACCGTATTTATCGGCAAGCGAATTCCATCCACTCTCATTGGCAATTTCACTGGCATCTTGATAACATCCATGTAAGGCAACTACAAGCGGTAATGCAGTAGAATCGATGAAAATTTTAGGCATATGCATGTACATCTTTAGGTTTCCCGGATTCTTGCCAAAATTCTTTACTTCATTTAACTGACAATAAGAAATAAGCGGCTGAACTTGAAATATCAAGAGTAATAGTATGCGAGTAATCCAGACTGATTGCATTTAAGCTTGTACTGAGATACAATGTAAAGGTTACTTTCCAGTATTGATTTTAGGCATTCAGTATGTTACGAAGAAAAAATCCCCAGCATAAATCTGGGGATCCAACAAACAAACTACATGGAATCTATAGGGTTACTTTTATACCCAAACCAGGATCTAAACCTGTCCATGCTCCATATTCTGAGTTTACTTCTATAAATGGTTTAAAGTCAAGACTGAATGCAAACGGTGCGTTTCTTACCTTGTATTCAAGCCCTATAACACCATCAACACCTAGGGTCATGCTTTCATTATAGCGGTAGTAATGCGGATGATTTTCATGATAAAGTCCTACATAGTGACCTGTTCTAAAGGCAATGTGTCCACCTCCACCGTAGTACCAGTTAAGTCCTGAAACATCAAAGGCATTTATGTGACGTTCGTATAGTACTGTTGCGCTCAATCCTCTATTCCAGACACCTACAATACCCTCAATTGCGGCTCTATTGCCAACAAAGTGTTTTACAGTAAGTCCGGAGGTTCCTCCCGCTCTCAGTCCTATAGCTGTTTTGTAAGATTGACCTTCAATGGCTAAACCATCTTGTGTGTGCCCAGTTATACTTATAAATAGGGCGAATAATATACTTGTAATTCGTTTCATAATATTATGTTTAATTAGTTAGTAATTAGGATTAAAACATATAGCCGGCACCGACCATAAAGTAGTTACTTGAGGTTTCATATCCGTTAATTGTACCAATGGTCCCCATGGATCTACTCAATCTAAAATCTAGAAATAGAGTTCTGCCGCCTTCGTTTAGTACGTCTATTCCTGCACCATACACCATTCCGTAATGAACAGTCTCAAGGTTCTGCATCCTAGCATCATAGTAGCCATTGTCCTCATGATAATTTCTATTATCATACACACGATCTTGTAAGCCAATTAAATTAAAGTTGATGCTTGGTCCGGCGAAAGCTTCTACTTGTAAGTTCTCACCTAGTGGTAGAGCTAGTTTACCCATAATTGGAAGCTCACCATATAAGAGTTTGTAATTATCCTGATAGTGATAAGCTGTTTCTCCTAGTGGACCTGATTCGTAAGTGGTACCGCTGTATTTACCTCCCTTGCCAGTCAATAAAAAGTCAGCTTTTATACCCACTATGCGGTTGAATTGGTAGTTAGTAGCAATACCCCCACTAATCAGGAGCTTGCTTTCTTCTCCAGTGGCGCCATCCATTATTAGCTTACTCTCACCAAGGGCAAAACGTCCACCGTAATGAAATCCTGAGCTTTGTGCAAAAATTTCAGAACTCACCAGACTTATAAATCCGGCTATTAATAGTTTTATTCGTGTAGTTTTCATTTTATCTGGTATTTTAAAAGTTATACTTAGGCTGGTTGTAAAAATTCCGTACGCAATAATTTTTGTAGCAAAGCACCAACTCTGTTTTTCGAACTCACATTTTTATCAACGTAATCATAGATGCCGTTGCGCATTAAGTGTGCAGTTTTAGAAGCACTTTGTTGAGCACTCACGACAATTACTTTACAATTAGGTGCGTATGTTTTGAGTTCTTTTAGCACATCTTCACCAGTTAACACATCTTCTTCGTCATGATTAACTAGGAAATAGTCAAGAATCATAATATCCATACTATCATCCATGGCTTCAATACAGTCATGTGCGTTCAGATAAGAACATATTTCAAACTTGAGTCCACTATAAGTTTTCTCGTTACAAATGGTTTGTACATATTTAGTGAGTGCCTTATTGTAATAAAGGTCATCTTCAACAATTACTATTTTTATATTCTTCATTTTCTTTAGTTTACTGATTCGCTTATAGTAATTGCGATATATGTGCCACGGCAAATAAGCGACCTTAAGTCGCTGAAAATGAACGTTTAGTGTTTTGGGGTTGGGAGCGGGATTTCCCAGAATGAAATTGTCATTTTCAAAATGAAAATGACTAAAGAGGAAAATAAGACCTTAGTTTAGTCTTTTAAATAGCGATAGACTGTCGTTTGACCGATATCAAGCGCATCAGCAACTTTCTTAGTGTCCTTGTTAAATCGCTCCATATAGATGCCAATAATCTCCCTACTGTACTCTCTCAGAGTCATATTCTTGCTAATGAGGTTGGGGAGTGGATTAGATGTATTAAGATTAAGGTCTGTGTCTGATATGTCATCATTATCTGCTAATACAACAGCAAGCTCTATTATTGATTTTAACTCACGTATATTACCAGGAAAATCATAGCTCAACAGCTTTTTCTTGGCATCACTGCTAAGCTTTTTTGTGCTCATTTTATTCGACTTGCAGAAATTATCGATAAAATAATTAGCAAGTAACAATACATCCTTCCCGCGTTCTCTTAGTGGGGGCAGGTGTATTGGCAAACCAATTAAACGGTAGTAGAGATCCTCTCTAAAATTTCCATTTTTTACTTCTTCTTGGAGATCTCGGTTTGTAGCGACTATGATTCTACTATCAATTTTGACAGGTGAATTACTACCAACACGGACAATTTCTTTTTCCTGAAGAGCTCGCAGTAGTTTTGCTTGAAAGTTGATGTCCATTTCACCAATTTCATCCAGGAATAAGGTGCCTCCGTTGGCTTCTTCAAATTTGCCGATTCTTCGTGTATTGGCCCCGGTAAATGCACCTTTTTCATGACCAAATAATTCGCTTTCTATTAATTCAGCAGGTATGGCTGCCATGTTAACGGCTACAAAGGGTTTACTTTTTCTGTTAGAATTATAATGTATGGATTTAGCAATCACTTCTTTCCCAGTCCCTGTTTCGCCAGTAAGTGAGACAGTGATGGATGTATTAACAGCCTTTTCAAGCAACTTACCAATTTTTTGAAGAGCAGGACTTTCGCCTATGATACTTTTGTCGAATTGATATTTCCGTGCTACTTCACGACGAAGGCTTTCAACTTCTTTTTTTAGACCATCGTTATTAATTAGATGGTTTATGGTGTTGTGAAGCCGATCTTTAATATCATCCGATTTAACGAAATAATCATATGCACCCAGACGCAATAGTTCAACGGCAGTTTCAATGTCTTCTTGTTCAGAAATTATCACAACCTCAATATTGGGATTAGCAGATTTTATTTCTTTTAACAGCTTCTCTCCAGTAGTGTCTGGTAATCGATAATCTAGTGTAACTAAATTAGGAGATTCATGAATGGCGTTCATCAAATCTTTTCCATTCGTATAACTTTTAACGATTAACTCTGGGTTCAATTGAATATTATGAACCAGTAGTTTGTTATACCATTCATTGTCTTCAAGAACAAATACTGTAAAGGCTTTATCCGTCATCAAATTAAAGGTAGTAATAAAGAATTGAATTCAGACTAGATCGAGTTTGTGTTTTCTTTTTCAATTTTAACCAGTCCGAGAACTACTTCAGATTGTGATTTTAGTTTATTGACTAATCCATAACAATTGCTAAGGTTTTCACCGTTTCTGCAGTTGTGTTCTAGTCTTTTAAGAATTTGATACATGCCTTCAGCTCCCATGTGTTTGCATGGAGATGAAATTTTGTGCGCATAGTTGGCTAAGGCATTCCAGTCTTCAATTTCAAGCGCATTTTCAATGTTTTCAATCCCTTCATTGGTGCCAGAAATAAATGTTTCAAGCATGTCAAGATAGAATGCCCGGTCACCATTACTTATATCTTTTAACTGATCAAAATTTACAGATGCTGATGCTATTTGTTCGGTTTCGCTAGTTGATTCAATTTCTTTTCTTACTCCATTACTCTCAGGTGATTCACATAGTATATGAGACAGTTCTTTGATTAATTTATCTTCCGTAATTGGTTTGGACAAGAAACCATTCATACCTGCGGAATAATATGATTCAACGTCTTCTCTCATCACAGCAGCTGTCAGCGCAATAATATTCACCTGTTGTGAATCATTTTGCTCTAGTTTTCTTATCGCTTTTGTTGCCTCAATACCGCCCATTTTAGGCATACGAATATCCATAAGTATAAGATCGTATTTTTTCTTTTTTACGGCTTCAATGGCTTTAATGCCATCATCAGCGGTGTCATAGTTTACAGGGTGTTTGTCGAATATTGTAGTGAGTAGTTTTCTGTTAAACTCTGCGTCATCTACAATTAAAATATTCAAGCCATCTTTAACCATAAGCTTATCAGCATTTGATTTTTCGACAGTTAAATCAGATGGACTGCCAATTTCATATGGTAACTCGATAATTACAGTTGTTCCCTCACCAGATTTACTTTTTAGGAAGATTTTACCTTCATGTAAGTCAACAAGTTTGTTTGTTATTGATAGTCCAAGACCAGTACCACCATAATTTCTAGTTGTACTTACTTCAGCTTGTTCAAATTGTTCAAACACTTTATTTATTTGATGGTCACTCATACCAATACCAGTATCTTTTATTTCAAATCTTATGGTATGTTGGTCGGATTTTACGCATTTGTTCACAACGAGTTCTACTGAGCCATTGTCAGTGAATTTTACTGAATTACTCATAACATTTAGCAAAATTTGACGCAATCTGTATGGGTCCCCAATCAAAATGGGAGCAACATTATCATCAATGTCCAAACTTACATCTATGTCCTTGTCTTTCGCTATCTGTTTTACAAAAGAAACCACTTCAGTTATAGTGTCTCTCGAGTTAAATGCAATTTTCTCTAGTTTAAGTTTTCCAGCATCTAGCTTTGATATATCTAAAACGTCATTAATAAGGTAGAGTAGGTGTTCAATTGATTTTTGAATCATTCCAACATGTTCTCGTTGACTTTCATTAAGTTTTCCTTGAGCAATTTGATCCGTAAACCCGGCAATAGCATTCATCGGGGTTCTTATCTCATGACTCATGTTAGATAAGAATCGTTCCTTAGTAACCGCAAGGTCTTCTGCTTGAATTTTTGCAAGTCTTAACGCTTTTCGGTAGCTCTTGTTTTTGCGCACATAATTGTAAATGGTGTATGACATGAACAACAGCATTACACACATTGCAATACAGAATATCGCAATTTGCCTATTAATACTGATCATCTGTTCTTCTAATGCTGCCTCTTGATATTGCAATTGTTGTTTGGATGATAATTCAAGCTTGTCTATCATATTCTTTATGGTATGAGAAATCTCAATGTCCGTAACTAGCAACTCGAATTCTTTAGTTCTTAACTGTTCTCTTAAACTGTCCTCACGTAGTTTCATCTTTGCTAGCTCCCTGTTAACGTCACGAAACTCAACAACGGTAGAGGTTTTACTGTTTGTGGATTTTTTAAAGATTCGTTTTAAGAGTCCTTTCTCCTCACTGTTTAGCGTAGCTGCTTGTGATTTTAATTCAATTTTGTCTGCTATATTGTCAATAGATATTTCATTCCGAAAGTCCGCTCGCAAACTCATTAATTGTTCAAGTACGTCAAATTTCCGGTTTAGTAAGGATTTTAAGCTATCTACATTGAATGAAAATATGGGGCTGTTTGTTTGAATCTCGTCTAAATAAATGAGTTTTTCTTCTACCTTCTTTACATTCATATAATAGCTGCGTATAAAACTCGAGTCTTCCGATATGTTGAAAGATTTGACATTACTCTCAGCTTCCAAAGATTCACTTTGAATTGATTCCGCTAACGCCAACCTAAGATCCTGACCAGCTTCCAACTGTATGTTTTCAACCGTTTTGCTGATCTTACTATAGGTATATATTCCACTAACACAGATTAGTGACAATGCTGTTAACATGAATAAGATAATTCTATACTCAAATTTGAATTTGGATTTCTTTAATACCATGGCTTAATAATTTACAACAAATAATTGATTGACAATTCTATGCCCTTGTTTTTTTAGATAATTGATTTTCTATAAAAAAGCAGGCTTTCGGCAATGCATATTTATCCGATTTATGTATGAATTGGCTTGCTCCTTCTGTTATGGTTCTGTGAGCAGTAAACATGTTACGTTGCTGTGATAGGACTAAGACCTGGCAATCAGGAGATGCATTTTCGATCTCATGCAACATATCAAGTGCAGTATAACCTCCACCTAAGTAGTAGTCTAAAATGACTACGTCTAAATTGGCTTGCAAATATTTCTTGAATTTCAAGTGATCGGTAAATGATTCGATAGTGATCACAGCGTTGTGATAGGTCGATAATGCTTCTGCATAACTACTAATTTGCTTTGTGATTAAATGGTTGTAGAAGTCACTATCGTCTAAGATGGCTATATTAAAATAAGTTGTTTTCATAATTGCAGTTTTTCATTCAACTGCTAAGCTTGTGCCATCAAATGTGAGGTTTTCGGTGAGAGGGAGGTAAGATGTAGGTATACAGTTAGTTATGACGAATGAGTGCTAAGGTATTATTATTGAAACAACTTTAAATTATTTTCATTTTGAAAAAGAGTGCACCAAATTGACTATTTATTTAGCTTGATGAACAGGTACTTCAACTGTTAATGAATCCCAAATTAACTGAATTGAGGCATTATTTGAGATTTCATATAGTAGTGTCTCTTGCTGGCTATTATTTTTAATCGGGGTAACATCATAACGCAAAACATCATGCTCAGGGTTATAACCATAGGTGCCCCACATATCGTGTTTGTCTTTATGCCATTTTGTGTTTAGAATAATAGTCCATTTACCAGAGTCTGTTGGGTATACAAAGAAGCCATAAGTACCTGCTTGCAAATTTGTCCCTCCAATCGAAACGTTGTTTTCAAAGGTAATAGCAGTAGTTTCATTAGCTCCAGCACGCCATAGCGAATCATAAGGCACAAGCTCACCCCATATTTTTCGTCCTCTTACACTAGGCGCACCATAATCAACTTCAATTTCACCAACTACGGTATTGCCTCTTGCAATTTTTCTTGGAGATAGTAGTTTTTTAGGCTGACTTGTGATAACCGTATCTGTATGCTCAATAGCCGTGGTGTCTTTTGTAGGAGACGCCTCTTCAGAGTTTGAATTACTCGACTCGGTATTCCCGCACGAATAAATGCTCAAAACAATGATTACCAAAGCTATAAATCTAAACTGTATCATAGTTCAAAGGTACGTAATTGCCGATATAATCGTGAACCTGGCATTAATATTATTTGTCCAAAATGGCTGTGAAGAAGGTGACTCAGCTATTTTGTAACACTAAAGAGTTTGGATTGACTCGAATTAGAATCACTCACCTTGGCGGAGTAAATACCATCATCAAGATTTGTGCAATCAATACTTATTACATGATTGTTTGCAATATATCTAGCGACATGACGCCCTCTGCTATCGTAAATGTCGATATTCGAATTTAGCGGAGCGCCCTTGAGTACAATAATACCGTTGGATGGATTGGGATATATGCTGATGTTTATTGTCTCTATTTCCATCGAGCTATTGGCGCAATTTATTTGAGTTCCGCTAGTCGTTACAAGCGTTCCTTGGTCAACCGACCAATTTTGCCATTCACCTCCGTTTGCTGTTTGCCAATCATTCAAATTAAAACTTGTGGAGCCGTTCACAGTTCCATTAGCTTTAAACACTTTAAGCGCTTCTCCATTTAAATTCCAATTTAAAGGATTGCCTGAAGAGCAGTCTTCTGGAGTAAAAGATGATAACTCACAATTACTCTGAATGAAATAGGCAAAGTCATCATAGCTTGGATATTCACCATATACGCTCGCCATGCCATTATTATCAATACATACAGCAGTATATTCGTCACAGGCAATACCCTTAACATGTGTTCCAAAATCTTGTTGCATACGGGCTAGGAATACTACTTGCCTTCCCCGACGGTCGGGATTATCATAATGTGTATCGGTAATTACCTTATCTAAAACAGGGTGGTTTATAAAGTCCGTGTGATCTACCGTGACATTAGTGGTGAAAGGATTGGAAAGTGCTGCTGCAGAACTTACTGTTCCATTTTGAGCAGAAAAGTAGCTACCACCTTGAATTGCCATACCCGCACTTGTCCCACCAATGGCTATGTTTCTATTTTGGATGCCCGCATTAATTGCGCTGTCAACCGGTGTATTTCTCCAATATGATATGTAGTCCCATTGATCTCCACCTGCAAACCATATCGCCTCAGCTTTACTTATTTTATCAATCACATAAGCGTCATAACTAGCCGCAGGAGAATTACAGACTATAGTTTCGACCGAATTAAGTGTCACTCCTAGAGTGCTATACATATAATTATTATATCCATCACTTCCTGAGGCTCTTAAAACTAGAACATCTCCACCATTTGCTCTATTAAGAAACCATATCATGGCGTTGTCATTTTCACTTGCACCTCCCATTAGGCAAATGCCTCCCATCGCATTTCCAGGTGTGTCTGTTACAGACCCAGTGTGGTATGATGTGTAAGTTTGTCCAATTCCGTGAATGGAAATGAGCGCAAATACTACAGTTAGGAATTTTATCATGGATCAAAAATATTGAATTAATAGTGAATATTTCTTAAACATATCAAGGAAATATAATCGCAAAAATCACCTCTGCATTTCGCATACAAAATCGTGTATTTCACAACATTAATTTCAGTTTATTAATTGTGCTTTTGTTTTTTTGAGTAAAACTATAATCTATGAAAAAACATCTAAAAAAAATCGGGATAGTCATGCTCAGTTTGGGTTGTTGGCAATTATCCTACGGTCAGTCCGCATTGGACTTTGAAGAGAGTTCCGGCCAGTACGTTGATGCCGGTACTAGTATAAATTCAGTATTCACTGGAACAAGTGCAATTACAGTAGAAGGTTGGGTTAACTTGGAAAGCTCAGGTACGTATAGGACCATAGCTGGTAACTATAATAGTGGAATGCAGTTTCTGCTGAGAATTGACAATGGTTTTGCTCGCTTCTGGGTTGATAACGGCTCTGGTTTTCAAAATGTGACCGGGACAACTACTATTCCAGTTGGAACGTGGACGCACATTGCTGGTTCGTGGGACGGAACCAATCTTAAGGTATACGTTAACGGCGCCCTTGAGAATACAGCAGCGGTATCTGGCGCATTTCCCGCAACATCAAATAATTTCCGAATCGGAGGGAGTTTAACTGGTTCTGAGTATATGGACGGTATGATTGATCGAGTGAGAATTTGGAATGTTACGAGAAGTGACTTGCAAATCGCTATGACCAAAGACGTTTGTTTTGACTTCAATCCTGGTGGATTACTTGCTCAGTATGATTTCGAGTCAGGTTCAGGATCGACATTAGTTGATAGAACTGGAAATGGCTATGATGGAACGCTAGTGTCAAACCCAATGTGGGTTGGTGGATTGCCATGTGATCCTCAGGTGGTGTATAATGGAGGTACTGGTGTTAATGGTGGTCAAATAGCACAAATCGATTTTAACCATATTAGTTCTTGTCAATCTCAGGTATACCTTGAGGGTGCTGCGAACATATGGAATGGTTCAATTTGGTTTGCTGGTTCGTACACGCTTTTCGTTAACGGAAGTAACATTGGAACGTTTGCGTCACCACATAATATTGATTTGACAAGTTATATTCCAATTACGTCAGTAGTAATGCAATCAAGTGCAAGTACATGGCACACAGTTGGTGGAACATTGCATGTTATTTCATCAGGTACACCTCCAGCTGCACCGGCTGCAAGTTCGCAATACTATTGTGTTGGTGAGCCAGCATCTCCGCTTTCGGGAACACTTTCAGGAACAGGCACATCACTTAGATTCTATACAACTACATACGGTGCAGGTTATACAACTACGGCACCTACGCCAAACACAGCTTCTGCTGGTACAGCAACATACTTAGTTTCTCAAGTGGATGGTAGTGGATGTGAAAGTGATAGACAAGAAGTTATTGTTTCGGTAGCAAACACACCTGTTGATCAGACTGTTGCTGCAGGTACAAGCAATATCATTTGTAACGGAGCAACTAATATTAACCTAGCTTCTTCTGAAACTGGAGTTGAGTACTTCTTAAGAGATGACGCAACAAATATGATTGTTGACGGACCAGTGGCTGGTAACGGTGGTTCTATTGATTTAGAGACTGGAACCATTTCAGCAACTACTACTTATAATGTAATTGCACATAACGCTGGAGGATCTTCAGATGCAATTCAAATCGATGGTGTTGATGGATATATTGATTGTGGAAACGCACCCGAGTTTGACATTACAGGAGACATCACAGTTGAAGCTTGGATATACATTGACGCATATGTACCGGACTGGGTACGTATTGTTGGAAAAGGAAATGGCTCAGACAGAACGTATGGCTTGTGGTATAACCAAAGTGGTGATGTACTATGGCAGATGTATGGATCAGCTAACATGAACATAACAGCTGCTGGAAGCGTAGTGCCTGGGCAGTGGTATCATATTGCAGGTACAAGAGTTGGAAATGATTGTCATTTATATATAAATGGCGAGTTGAGTGGTTCAACAACTTATGCTGTTGCGCCAAACTCTTCTGCAGCTCCATTAACAATAGGTGCAGCTGACGTTGATCATTCTCACCACAATGGTGCTATTGATAACGTTAGATTATGGAATACTGGACGTTCTAGTTACCAAATCAAAGAATACATGGACAAATGCGTAGATAATAATGATGCAGGTTTAGTTGCTAACTACAGCCTTGAGTCAGGTGTGAACTCTACACAAGTAATTGACTTTGCTGGTGGAAACCACGGAACGTTGACGTTACTTGATCCTGCGACAAGTTGGGTTGCTGGAGCAAATACATGTGGAGCATGTTCAATGGATATGAGTACAACAGCTACTGTTACTATTGATCCGTTGAATGACGAGACTGTGACTGCTGCTTCATCAACTGTTTGCCCTAACACAGCTACTACTATTGATTTAGGTTCATCTCAAAACGGAGCATTCTATTTCTTAAGAGATGATTCGAATGACGCGATTATTGAAGGACCAACTGCTGGAAACGGTAGTGCATTGAACATGAATACTGGTAACCTGTCAGCGACTACATCTTATAATGTGCTAGCAACTAACACACTTGGATTAGATTTCAACGGTGCTAATGAGCAAGTAGATGTAACAGGAGTAGATTTTGCAAATCAATCGTTCTCAATAGAGTTCTGGGCTAAACGTTCAGCTATTGGTGGAAATGACTTTGTTATTGGTCAATACAATGGCGTAAACACAACAAACCAAGCTTTGCATATTGGATTTAGAGGAGGCTCTAACAACTTTACGTTTGCTTTCTGGGCAAATGACTTGGATGCAGGCCCAGTTACGGATATGAACTGGCACCACTATGCAGTTACTTATGATGCTGTTACAAATGCAAGAACCATATATATGGACGGTACGCAAGTTGCAGCAGACGTTTCTGGTGCTGATTATGCTGGAACAGGTCAAATTAGCATTGGTAATGTTCCATGGGGCGGAGCAGAATTTAATGGAAATGTTGATAATTTAAGAATCTGGAATTCACCGCTAACTGCTAGTGAGGTTGCAGCAAATATGAATAACTGTATTTCAGGTACTGAGACAGATTTAATTGCGGCGTACAACTTTAACGATGGCGCGGGTACAACTGCTTCAGATATCACTGGAAACTTTGATGGTACACTAACTAACATGGATCCTGCTACCGATTGGGTGTATGGTTCACCTGGGTGTGCGTGTGAGTCTGAGATGACTACAATTGAAACAGTTACTGTTCAGGATAATGCGCCTACAGTGGCAGCTGCCCCAACAAACATGTCTATGGGAGTTGATGCTGGTCAATGTGGTGCAATCGTGAACTACACAGATCCTACATTTGATGATGATTGTGACGGTACTGGATTGAATGGTACAATGACAGCTGGTCAAGCATCTGGTACTTTATTCCCAATTGGAACAACTACTGTTACGTATGAATATACAGACGGCAATGGACAATCTGTTTCTGCATCTTTTGATGTGACAATTACAGATGATGAATTCCCAACAATTACAGCTCCATCAGCAGTGAATGTGCTTGCAAATGCAGCGGGATGTTCTGCAACAGGTGTATCACTTGGTTCTCCAACTGCTGCCGATAACTGTTCAGGAGAGACTGTAACAAATGACGCGCCAGCTACTTTCCCACTGGGATCAACTACAGTAACTTGGACGGTTACAGATGCTGCTGGAAATCAGACTACTGATGTTCAAATAGTAACTGTAACAACTGATCTTGCTGGTACTGTGGTTGAAACAGCTGTTGATTGTAACGGTGCTTCAACAGGTGCTGCCGACTTAACAGTGACTGGCGGAACTTCTGCTTACTCTTTCTTATGGGATGATGCAGGAGCATCTACTTCAGAAGATTTAACTGGCTTAATGGCTGGAACATATAATGTTGACATCACTGATGCCAACGGATGTACAGCTTCTGCTGCTGTTACTGTAACAGAGCCTACAGCAATAGCCATCACAGTTGATGGCACTACTAATCCGACAGGATGTGGTGTAGCTGATGGAACTGCTTCAGTTACGGTAAGTGGTGGAACAATTTCAGGAGCCTACACTTATAGCTGGTCTGATGGTGGTACTTACACATCTTCAGTTGAAGATCCAATTGATATGCCAGCTGGAAGTATTCAGTTAACAGTAACAGATGACAACGGCTGTGTTGAGACAACTACAGTTTCATTGTCTGATCCTAATGGACCTACTATTACTGTTGATGGAGCAAGTTCTACTTTAGCACTTCTTTGTAACGGAGATGCGAATGGAGACATTCAAATAGACGTTGTGCTTAATGGTGGTGCTACATCTGCAACATACCTTTGGGATGATGCAGGAGCAACTACAACTGAAGATTTATCGGGTGTTGGTGCTGGAACATACAGCGTAACAGTTACTGATAACAATAGCTGTGTAGCTTCAACATCAGTTACGGTTACAGAACCAACAGCAATTGTTAGTGCAATTGACTCTACTATGGATGTTACATGTAACGGATTAAGTGATGGAGAACTTGCTGTTTCAGCTACTGGTGGAACATCACCTTACACGTTTGACTTAGGTGCAGGAGCACAATCAACAGGTGTTTTTGCTGGTGTTGCTGCCGGAACTTATACGGTTACAATTACAGATGGTAACGGATGTGTTGAAACTACGTCAGTAACAATCAATGAGCCAACTGCCCTAAGCGGATCAGGAACATCTACTGATGAGTTAATGGGTATGGATGGAACAATTGACTTAACAGCTACTGGTGGAACAGCACCTTACACGTTCTCATGGACTGGACCAAACGGATTTACATCTACGGATGAAGATCCAACTGGTCTTGAAGCTGGAACGTATGATGTTACTATCACTGATGATAATGGCTGTACAACAACTGCTCAAGTAATTGTTGGAACTCAGGTGAGCGTTTATGAGCAAGATGGATTGGCTATCAACTTATATCCAAACCCATCGAATGGTGACTTTACACTTGTATCAAATGTTAATCATGGACAGCTAATCGTTCGTGATGCATTAGGACGTGAAGTACATGTTCAGAACGTGATTGGAAATCAGACAGATGTTAGCTTGAATGTTAACGAATCAGGCATCTACTTTGTAGAGTTTAGATCTGATGACAAAACACAAACTATTAGAGTGGTAGTTCGTAAGTAAAATCATAGATTTAATAAGAAAGCCCTGACAGAAATGTCAGGGCTTTTTTTATCTATTTTTTTTTGCGATGAATTATTGTTTTCCCTTCATCATTCTATTCCAATACATCCATGGAAGCAAATAGTGCTTTAACAGATACATTATCCATAGCGGTTTTTTAGTATTAAAAAAGAACGATGGCTTTGGTTTGTTGCCATATTCAAACTCAGCCATAATCACGTGAGAATAGTCGGTGAGAATAGGGCAGGCCGAGTATCCATTGTACACATCAGTGCTGCTTACATTTTTATCACTAATCAATAAGCGAATATTGTTTGCCACCACAGTGAACTGTTTACGAATGGCTGCTCCTGTTTTGGCGGTCGGAAGTCCACAAACATCACCTAGACCAAAAATATTAGGATATTTATTATGTTGAAGAGAATAATGGTCAACGTCAAGCCAACCTTTAAGATTTCCATCTTGTATTGATAATTCACTTTCCTTGATGAAGTCTGGGGCACTTTGAGGAGGCACTACGTGGAGCAAATCAAATTTTATCGTTTCATCAGAGATGTGTGTTTGCTCTCCATCTCTAAATTGTTTTACCTTAAAATGTGCAATTTTATTATCACCGTCTACTTTAACAAGTTCATGGAAAAACCGCGTCTCAATATCCTTTTTCTTAACAACCTTTTGCAAAGCTTCATAGAACCCAGGAACACCAAAAAGTCTAGTACCAGCTGATGCAAATAAAATATTGGTTTTATCTCTTATACCTTGCTTTCTAAAATAGGCATCTGCTAAGTACATTATTTTTTGTGAAGCACCTCCACATTTCACAGGGGTACTTCCCGCGGTAAATATGGCGTCTCCGCCCTTAAATGCCTTTAATGTATTGAATGTCTCCTCTGCCTCATGGTAGCCGTAAATACTACACACACCATTTTTACCTAATGTGTCTTTAAGTCCTTCAATGAGGTGCCAATCAAGTTGAATACCGGGAGCAACCACAAGAAAGTCATATACGTGGTTTTCGCCCTTTTCGCATATAACTAAATTATTGTCAGGGTCAAACCTTGCTATCCGCCGCTTTATCCAATATACACCATTGGGAATGAGCTCAGACATTAAACGCTGTGTCTTCTCTTTTTTGTCAGCTCCCGCACCTACCAATGTGTAAAGAGGCTGATAATAATGGTGATCCGATGGTTCAAAAAGGGTAATTTCAACTTCCTTGTTATCCTTTAAGAGTCTGGCTGAAACACTTATTCCTGCTGTTCCTCCGCCAATGACAATAATCTTCTTCATAATGTCAAAAATAGGATACTCGCTTAGCCGAGCAGGTAACAAAAATCAAACAATTATCTAAATAAAATCAGTGTAATTAAAAGTTAAAGCGTGTTTTATCTAAATCTCTCCGATCCTTTTTGGTGGGTCGTCCTTTAATTCCCAGAGCACTATTCTCACGATTTATTTTTTCGACAACTAGTATCTGGTCCAATATATCTGCCGGCGTTATTTCCACATACAGAGCAGAAACCAGTTTAGCTCCTACTCGCGATTTTGGAATATCAAGCACCTTGTACTCACGCATAAAAGCACCATGTTTAATAGAAATTACATCTTTTTCTTGTACCGGCTTGCTCGGTTTAACAGTCTCACCGTTGAGTCTCACTTGTTCTTTGTTACAAGCCGTGGTCGCCTTAGATCTGGTTTTGAATAGGCGTACACACCATGTGTATTTGTCTATGCGCATGATTGCAAAAGATAATAAATATTTAAATCGGTTGGGGTGGTCATTAGAGCGTTGATTCTATTTAGGAGTTGAATTGTTCGATTATTGGGTGTTTTGATTATTGTTAATAAGTGCATTGAGGGTTTGGAGCTCAAAGTCCTCTTCGAGTGACTCTGAGGGGGAATAATAAAACCAAAGGAAGTGAGTTCGATAATGTATTAGTCATACTTGACTATGGGAATTGGAATAAATACAACTTTGAGAATCTATTTTTGGGAAGCGGATCGCAATCTGTGCTGAATAGAACTCAAAAGATATTTTATGTCTGTTGCACGCGGTCTAAGGAAAGTTTGGCAGTATACTTTCACTCTCCAAGCGATCAAGTTATAGCCAAAGCAAAAGAATGGTTTGGTGATGAAAATGTTATAAACATTAGTAATGAGATTAATGAATGAGTGCGAGCTTAGGCAAATGATTGCACGATTGTTTGCACAATATGATACTATTATATTAGTGCTAAACTATAAGCAAGGAATACAAGGAGGTTTTTAAAGCCTTAATTATCAAAGGTTTCAATAAAAAAAGAGGAATTAACCAAGTGTTAATTCCTCTTTTTGTTTCGTGATCCCCCTGGGGTTCGAACCCAGGACCCTATCCTTAAAAGGGATATGCTCTACCAGCTGAGCTAGGAGATCATCCGCTAATTTATTCGCTGAAGCTTTAGCGTCATGCGAAAAGCGAGTGCAAATATAATAGTCTGGTTTAATATCGCAAAGTTAAATTGGAAAAAATGGAAAAAAATTGAGAATTGCTTTCTACAACTCCCCACTCGGCGTGATGTTGGCTATTGGCTTTCGTTTGAACTCCGCAGTGCGATCAAATAAATAACGGTATGTAGCCATCTCACGTAATTTTGTCGTGCCCAGTGATTTAACAATGGAGATCATTTTAGGATTAAAATCACCAATCCAGGTAATCACCAAATCTTTATAGCGATAATCACGGTGAACAATTGATTCCATGTATTTAAAGATCATGCCTTCTACACCTTTTCCTTGATAGTCTGGATCTATACCGAATACCATTCCAAAACACCTGTCTACGGTCTTGGCTTTTTTATGATAAAGGAATTTCAATTTTCCTATCAAGTTCAAATTTCCGTGTACGTGTCTAAAGATTTGATTGATTTCAGGAAGCTGAATATACATGCCTATGGGCTTATCATTGTGGTAGGCAAAGTATACAATCTCTGGGTCAAGAATAGGCTTAAGACTGGCCATTACAGCCTTAGCCTGAACGGCACTCATAGTACTGAAGCCTTTTTCTCTATTCGCCCACGCTCTGTTGTAGATGGTTCTGAAATCTTCTGTGTATTTATCTATTCGCTTTAGGTCGATATGCTCAACCCTATACTCTGGGTTTTTCATTAATCGCCTTGCACGCTCCGTAAACTTATCCTCCAACTTGCGCGTAACGTCTCGGTAAAAAATCTCCTGTTTGTAATATATCTCAAAACCATAGGCTTCAAAAAAATCTACATAGTAGGCAGGGTTGTAGTTTTGCATATAGTAGGGGGGCTCATCAAAATTCTCTATGATCAATCCCCAGTATTGGTGGTTTTCTCCAAAGTTAATAGGACCATCCATGCGCGTTGCCCCCTTTGAGATCAACCATTCCTTGGCCTTGTCAAATAAAGCAAAAGCGAATTCCTTATTATTGATACACTCAAAGAATCCGATACCGCTAGCATATTCTTTGTTCGAGCCATCTACAAAGGCAGCAATCCGTCCACAGACTTTTCCGTCATTAATTAGTAACCACCTTTTAGCTTCACCTTTTCTCCACTTCTTGTTTTTCTTTGGGTCGAAAATCTTTTCGATATCTTGCTTAAGATGCGGAATCCAGTTCTTATCATCCTTGTATATTTGCCAGGGCAGCTTATGAAACAATTTGATATCCTGCTTACTAGCGACTTCTTTTATCTGCATCTTTGTAGATTGATGAGACAAATTTAATATAATGCGCGTATATCTAACAGGTTTTATGGGAAGTGGAAAGTCAACTTTAGGCCAAAGTCTCGCAAGTGCTTTGTCCTACCGCTTTGTAGACCTTGATGAACAAATTGTAAAAAAGGAAGGCTTATCCATTTCAGAGATATTCGAAACTAAAGGAGAAGCTTATTTCAGAGATGTAGAAGTTGAAGTGCTTCAATCAATAACTGGAGACAAGCTTGTCATAGCATTGGGGGGAGGAACATTCTGTTCGGATGACAATATCGATTTCATCAAAAAATCTGGCATTAGTTTTTATTTATACCTAACTGAGGAGGAATTGTTAAAACGACTCGGCAATCAAAATGATGGAAAACGACCTTTAATCAATGGGCTAGATAAAGCTGGGATAAAATCCTTAATAAGCAATAAGTTGGAAGAACGAAAACATTATTACTTACAAGCTGATTACACAGTTGATGGTACTTTGCCTGTCGAAAGTTTAGTTCAATTGATAAAACATCAACTCAAATAAGCTTCATTTTTCTGCATATCAACCGTAATATGCTCTTCCATAGTAGTAGATAAGGTTAAACCGACCAAGTCCGCTCTAATGGGGAATCGTCTGTGTCTTCTGTCTACTAAAACAACTGTATTGACTCTTTTAGGTTGATGCTCAAGAATATGTTTACAGGCGTAAATTAAGGTCTTACCTGAATTAAGTACATCATCAATTAGAATCACAGTTTTGTTCATCATATCATCTGGATTGATGCTATATGTACAATCCTGTTGGAACGGGTGCTCTGGATGAAGTGCTATAGAACCTAATACGGCTTTGTTTTCAAATACACCTGTTAAAACTCCATGCAATCGTTCAGCAAATTCATATCCCTTCTTGGCGATACCGAGTAATATTATCTCCTCTTCGGCGTGATGCAGTTCATTAATTTGATGCGCTAACCTTTCAGTTTTTTGCCTGATTTGTTCTGCACTCAATACAATTACCGGTGAATCCATGACGCTAATTTAGTCATTTTCGATTGTGATTTTTGAAGATATTTCTGAGAAATAAAAAAAATATCTACCTGCTTGCAACTTTTTATTTTTTCTGTGTCTAGAGTATAAAAACTAGATATTATGAATAAAGCAATTATTGGAATTTTAAGTATAACAGTGGCTAGCTTTTATGCTTGTCAAAAACCCTTGGACGCTGGTCAGGTGATTGTGGAAGATCGCGTATTAGCTGATTCAGTTACCTCAATTCAGGCTAATGGCTCGTTTGATGTGTATATAACTCAAGACACTAACTATGATGTGCGTGTTGAGGCAGGCGAAAATGTGATGCCATACATCTACACAGCTTTATCAAACCACGAATTAAGAATAGATGAAAGAACTCATCATTTCATCCGGAATAAAACAGTTCGTGTTTATGTGTCTGCGCACTATATCAATGAAATTGAATTAAAAGGATCGGGTGATATTTATGGTGAACATCTTTTATCCAATCAAGTATTTGTTAAGCTAAAGGGTTCTGGAAATATTGATTTGGATTTTGATTTATTGACAACTCTTACTACTAATCTTGATGGTTCGGGTGATATTGATATTACCGGGACAGCCAATGATTGTAACATTGAACTAGAGGGCAGTGGAAATGTCAATTGTAAAAATCTAGTTGCTCAGGACGTGTTTGTTGACCTTGATGGTAGCGGAGATATTCGCGTAACAGCGCTAAACTCATTAGTGTGCAATATCACTGGATCTGGAGATATCTATTATTGGGGAAATCCTCCATCGGTTAGCACTAATACGAGTGGTAGCGGGAATATAATCGAAATGTAAAATAAGAAATAATGAAAAGAATACTAGTAACAGTAATTTTAGCGTGTTCTGCCTTAACGGTAAATGCACAGAGAGAAGATGATAAACCTGAGACCATCTTTGGTGATATGAAGTTAAAGGGTGGGCACGTAGGCCTTAGCTCGCAGTATTTCGATTTAAAGGGTGAGGCAGCGTTTGGATTTGGTGGTGAAGCAGCCTTGAATTTTGGTAGAAAACTAAATATTGGGTTCGCGGGACAAGTGGTAGCAACGGATGCTTTTAGCAACTATACTGATTTAAATGGAAATCCCTACTTCTGGGAGTTGGGCTATGGCGGTTTATTCATTGAACCTATTTTATTCGGCAACTCCAAAGTACATTTTGCCTTTCCTTGTACACTTGGGGCAGGTGTAGTAGCGCTGGGAGAGCACAGAGTGTATGATTGGCAATGGGATTATGATTCTAGTATTGCAAGTGCAGACTATTTTATGATAGGGCAACTAGGCGCCAATGTTGAGTTAAATTTATTCAGATTCATGCGTTTAGCGGCTGGAGTGAATTATAGATTGACATCTGATGTGTATCTTCAGGGCGATAAAACAAACATGAGTGGTTTAGGTGGTAACATAACACTAAAACTAGGTTGGTTCTAAAGTGACGGACATTTCCAATATAAGCGAGACGCTCTTAATTGAGGGCTGTAAAAATGGCAATCGAATGAGTCAAAAGAAAGTGTTTGACTTGTATGCTGGTGCAATGTTGGGATGTGCAGTGAGAATCACTGGGAATAAAGAAGATGCAAAAGACATTACCCAAGAAGCCTTTATTGATGCCTTTACAAAGATTGAAATGTTTGCTGGGCAAGGTAGTTTTGAGGGTTGGTTAAAGCGCATCACTATTAATAAATCACTGAATTATGTGAAGAGACAACGACAGTTTTTTCAAGATTTAAGTGAAATACATATTGAGGAGGATAGCAGTGCAGAACCTGAATACACCATAGAGATGGTTAAAAGTGCTCTCGAGCAACTGTCACCTGGATTCAGAACTGTGTTCTCCCTCTACGCTTTTGAAGATTACAGTCATAAAGAAATAGCAGATGCACTCGATATTTCGGAGTCTACCTCTAAAACGCAGTATAAAAGGGCAAAACAACGAATTAAGGAAATCATTTTAAATAATACGCAGTATGGATGAAATGAAAAAGTTTATACAGGAGAATAAAGAGGCCTTTGACGTCAAAGCAGACGACAATATGTGGGCGGATATTGAAGCATCTCTTGATAAAAATAAGGGCCATGAGTCTAAAGATGGTAAATACATCAAACTTAGAAAATGGTGGGTGTATTCTGGCGTGGCTGCTTCAGTATTGATTATCGTTGGAATGATCTTATTCAATCGCACTGAGACGAGTCATGCGACCAGAGAAAGCACTACTGATATTGCCAGTATTAAAGCGCCAGATGTAGTCGAGCATAATCTAAGTGAAATTTCACCTGAGCTTGCAGAGATTGAGGCCTATTATGTGTCACAAGTTAATGATAGGATGGATGACTTAAAAAAGTATCAAACAGATCCAGCTATTGCTGAGACTATCGAAACACTTGAAGAAGAATACAAATCGCTAAGCCAAGAACTTGGTAAAGGTGGTGACGATGAAAAAATTATAGAAGCCATGATTGAGAATTATCGACTAAAGTTGATGGTGCTTGAGGATGTGCTCAGAACTATTAAAAACACAGATGATGAAGTGGAAATTGAAATATAGTATACTCGCCTTAATCGTTGGTTTTAGCGGAAGTATTTTCGCTGAGGGGAGTACCTACCCGTTCGCAGAATCAAAACAGATTAAAAAAGGCTTTAAGGTTGTAAGTGGTGCAGACCTTCATATAGAGAATAAATATGGAGATATAACCATTAACAATTGGGATAAGGACAGCATTGTATTAAATATTATCATTAAGTCTGAAGGAGACGACATAATGAAGGTTAAAGAAAAGGTAGATGCCATAGTGGTTAAAATTGACGGGAACTCAAACGGAGTAACTGCAATGACGGATTGGAGTGACGGTTATGGCGTTATCAAAAGGTCGCTTGAAGAAATTAAACAGAGTGTAAGCAATGCTAAAATCCATGTAGATTATACCGTGTATGTACCCAAATCAGTGGAGTTACATATAGATAATTCTTTTGGTGATGTGAGGCTTGATAATGTTCATAGCGAGCTCGAATTGTTTCTTAACCATGGTGATTTAGCGGCTTACGATATCAATGATGACGCGAATATTACGGTGAAGTATGGTGACATTCGTTGTCGTAATGTAAAAGACGCTAAAATCGAACACAGTTTTGGAAAACTAAAGATTGAAAAGGCTGATAAGCTCAGGTTGAGCACGATTAAATCGGATATATCAATTCAAGAAATAGATAGGCTGGTAATAGACTCAAAAAACGATGAAATTGAAATTGAGTCAATTAAAGACTTAACTGGAAGTTTTATGTTGAGTGATGTTGAGATTGATAAGCTAATAGAGCGCTGTCAATTAACTACTAAATTCGGAAGTGTTGAAATAGACGAGATTGGGCAGAATTGTAAGCTATTTAAAATTGTGAGTACCTATACAGATATTGAAATTGATGAAAGCCCCAATTCTAAATTTACGGTTGTAATGGATCATGGCAAGTCATTTAATTATGGATCGAATATCAAAATCGAATCTGAAAATGGAATGGACAAGATTATGACCTATGGCGGAATGATAGGAACGGGCGGAAGCCTAACAATTGATATCTATTCAAAGAATGGAAGAGTAGTATTGGATTAGCGTGTCAACTTAATGAACAGTTCACGCCCCATTCTAGGTTCGATAGAATTCTTACATGGCGCCATTTTAACCTCTGAAAAATGTGGTTGAAAATATCCAAGATACTCAAGTGTTGAACCTCCAAATGGTGGATGATCGTCATTTAGCTTATCATTGAATAAGACGCCAACCAGCTTCCCCCCTAGTTTAAGCAATTCAGCCATTTTTTTTGCATAGGCTGGGCGTAATTCAGGGTTAAGAGCACAGAAGAATGTTTGTTCCAGAATCAAATCGAACTGTCCTTCTAATTCAAAAAAGTCACCAACAATAAACTGTTCTTCAGGAAAATCGGGAACGCGCTCTAAAAAGGCTGCTTTACTTGATTCAGCAAAATCTAACAAATACACATTGTCAAATCCAGATTCCCACAATAATTCTCCTTCATACGCTCGTCCGCACCCTGGGATCAATATTTCCAAAAACGGATTATCCAGCTGAGAGATATACTTGGCTAATGGTAAACTAGGAGCGCCTAAATCCCAGCCCGTTTCTTTCTCTTTGTATCGTTGATTCCAGTAATCTGAATTAAGCATAAAAAAAGCACTACAATAGTTTGCAGTGCCTCAAAATTAATTTAAAAAGTGATTGCCTATTCGCACTCAGCCTTTAACTTTTCCAACTCAGCGTCAATAGCATCTAAATCATCCGCATTATCGCCTAAATCGGCTTTAATTTCATTGATAACAGTTTGTCTCCACTGGGTACATTCTTTCGAACGATCTGCCATGCTAGCATGTAAACATTCACACTCATCTAAGGCTGCTTTTTTGTCACCACCTTCCTTATCATCTCCTTCTTTGTCACCGCCACATGCAGTAATCGCAAGTGGTAAAATTGCTAGTAAAAATATTTTTTTCATTATTACATAGTTTGATTTGTTACTTGCAAGATAATGAATATTTATTTTTTCTCAAGCAAAGCAATTGATTCAATATGCGCAGTATGAGGGAATTGATCAACCAGAGTAAACTTATTAAGTTGATAGCCGAATTCGTCTAAAGCGATAAGATCTCTTGCTTGTGTGGAAGGGTTACATGAAACATATACAATCCTTTTAGCACCAAGTCTCATAACCTTTCTAAGTGTTTTAGGAGCAATGCCCCCGCGCGGAGGATCTAGCACAATTGTAGATATTTTACCTTCATATTCTGGGTACTCAAGTAAAAATTTACCTACATCAGCTGCGTAAAATTCAACGTCTTCGATACCATTCAGTTTTGCATTTCTTTTCGCATTTTCAATAGCTTCTTCAACAATATCGACCCCTATAATCTTGGTGTTATTGGTGCGGGATGCTAATATCTGACCAATGGTACCAGTTCCGCAGAAAAGATCCATCACAACCTCATCATCCACAGAGTTATCCTCAAGGGCATAATCAATTACCTTAGAGTATAGCTTTTCTGCACTCATGGGGTTGGTCTGAAAGAAACTTTCCATGCTAATCTCAAATGACAAGCCTAATAGTTTTTCAATAATTACGTCCTCACCATGAAGCAGTGTGGTGTTACCGTTTTCAATCTTTGCCCTGTCAGCAACATTATCATTTACGGTATGTTGTAGACCAGCAATCCTATTACCAAACAGACTTAAGATTTTATCTTTAAAACCATTTAAATCAAACTTTTTTAAGCCTTCAGATGATGTAACAAGATGCACCAAGAGCTGATTGCTAGCAAAAGATTTACGGACTACAATATGTCTAAAGAATCCCGTTTTTCGTGGTGGATGCCAAGCCGGTAAACCTGTCGCTTCACACCAGAGTCGAATCTCTTTTAGTTTCGTTTCGAATTCCTCATCAAACAAACCACTTGCCTTGTCTAAATTCTCAACCTTCCACCAAGTTCCTCTTCTTTTAAACCCTAAGCCGAATCCATCATACTCTTCATCTGTTTCAATGTTATGGCAAATAGAGGAGAAGGAGTATTCCATCTTATTGCGATAAAACCAATGGCTGGGAGATGAAAGAAATGTGTCAAAAAGACTATCTACATTGTCAATATGGCCAATTCTTTTAAACAGCTCCAATACAGTATCCTTTTTATAGCTTTCCTGCTTTTCTATGGGTAAGGTAATATAGGGTGAACCAGATATAGCTTGATAAGGAATCTCCACTTCATCCGGCGAACGCTCTATAATATTGATAAGTCTGCACTCGGCATAGCGTTTACGCTTTTTTACAATCTGCGCTTCAACTAGTTGCCCAGGAATGGTGTTCTCAATAAAATACACAAACTTGTTCTCGCCATCATCCACCTTGGCAATTCCTTTGCCGCCGAAAGCGTAATCCGTAATTCGTAGCTGAATGAGCTCTCCTTTTTTCATGCTGCAAAACAACAAATATTAGGCGAAAGCTTGCAAATATTTATCACTTAATACTGACATGTGATGCATTTCGTGACCTGTAATTAAAAAAGCAAGTGTTTCTACATCAATCTTGAGACCATTGGCACTGCCTACTTTTTCCATTTCCTCATCTAAAAAACCAGAGAATAATTCTATAGACGCAGCTCTTGTGGTAACGTATTCACGGAGGATTTGAGCCATTGGTTTTACGTTGTGATAGCGGTGTTCGGCGAACAAATCATGGTCAAAGCCTGGTAGATTGTCACCACCATCTCTGGCAATACACATAGCACGATAGTTAAATACGCGCTCAGTGTCAATTATGTGCATAATTAATTGTTTAACCGACCATTTCCCCTCAGCATAGGTATGATTCCCGATTTCATCCGATATCTCTTTTAGCATGAGCGCATTTACTTCAAATGAAGCTTTCATTGCTTGCACCGGATCCTCAACTTTAACTAAATCACGGTAATACTTGAAGTATTCGTCGAACGGGTAATCTTTCATTTGCTTGTATTTGCTTTAATGTCCTTTAGTAATTGAGTGATCTCATCCAAACTAGCTTTTATGGTCGAATTGTACGTTGAATCATTTGAGCCAGAGCTCTCCTTTTTAAGTAGTAAAGATCGTTGTTTAAGAACGCGGTCTTTGAAATCACCTGAGCCAATAATTCCTACTAATTTCATATCACTGCCGTGCGGATTGCTTTGCCCGGCAGTTTCAATTTTTAGAATGCGCAACTCAAGCCATGATAATAATGGATTTTCAATAAAGGTTAAATTCTGGATGTTTTCTAGTGGAATAGTTTTCTCGACCTTAAAAATTACGCCTTTTCTAAAACGTAAATGCTTTTCCGTTAAATCACATACCAAACTTTTGTAGTAGCGTCTTCCGTACCATTGTCCGATACCTAAAAACCATAAGATGGCAAGGGGTATTCCAATTACAGATACAACAAGATAAAAAGCTATTTGAAGAAGAATATAGGTTTTGATTTTCGGCGTAAACTCAGCTACTTCAATTTCCTTTTCTTGGGATGCACTCATAATCTTATATTCTTGGATTTGTAGCCTAAAAGTACGGAATTTCTCAAGCATCTCATTATATTTGTAAAGAAGGATGATTTCTCTCCAAAAATGAGGAAAGGATGGTCTCTCTCCGCGACGAGGACGTATTTATTAATCTTAAAATCGTTTAGTTATGGAAACTGCAACAAAACTAAGTTCGGAAGAAGCGATACGCCTTGAGGATAAACACGGGGCTCATAATTATCATCCCCTTCCGGTTGTATTAAGTAGAGGAGAAGGTGTGTATGTGTGGGATTGTGAAGGCAAAAAATACTTTGACTTCCTTTCAGCATATTCAGCCGTAAATCAGGGGCACTGTCATCCTGCAATTGTGAAAGCAATGAATGATCAGGCATCAACATTGGCTTTAACATCAAGAGCATTTTATAATGATGCACTAGGACCGTATGAAAAATATATCACTGATTTCTTTGGTTTTGATAAAGTATTGCCAATGAATACAGGAGCGGAAGCTGTTGAAACTGCTATAAAAATTTGTAGAAAATGGTCATATGAAGTGAAAGGAATTCCGACCAATGAAGCTAAAATCATTGTGTGTGAAGATAACTTCCACGGCAGAACAACTACAATAGTTAGTTTTTCGAATGATCCAGATGCAAGAAATAACTTTGGGCCATTTACTCCAGGTTTTATCAGTATTCCGCATAATGATTTGGAAGCTCTGGAGAAAGCTCTAAATGAAGAGAATATCGCTGGATTCATGGTAGAACCAATTCAAGGTGAAGCTGGCGTATTTGTTCCGGATGAAGGATACTTAAAGACTGCACGTGAAATGTGTAAAGAGAAAGATGTTCTTTTTATTGCGGATGAAGTGCAGACTGGTATTGCTAGGACTGGAAGATTATTAGCAACATGTGGGAACTGCTCATGTGCTGATAAAAACTGTTCAGGTGAACCAGAGGTAAAACCAGATATTTTGATTCTTGGAAAAGCGTTGTCTGGCGGAATGTATCCTGTATCAGCTGTTTTATGTGATAATCACATTATGGATGTAATTCAACCAGGACAGCATGGATCAACATTCGGCGGGAATCCAGTGGCTGCTAAAGTTGCTGTTGCTGCTTTAGAAGTTGTCAAGAATGAAAAGCTCGCGGAGAACGCATATAAGTTAGGGGAGATTTTCAGAAATGAGATGAACCGCATTATCGAAAAAACAGATTTAGTGAATGCAGTGCGCGGGAAAGGATTGTTGAATGCAATTCTGATTAACGATACACCAGACAGCAAAACAGCATGGAATATTTGTTTGCAGCTGAGAGATAACGGTTTGTTAGCGAAACCAACACACGGTAATATCATTCGTTTTGCGCCACCTTTGGTTATGACGGAAGATGAATTGATGCAGTGTGTAGCAATTATCGAAAAAACTTTGATGGAATACAGTGCTTAAGGCCTGATTTCAATGATTCGAATTTATAAGCCTTTCCAATTTGGAGAGGCTTTTTTTCTAATCAACTAATCAACCAGTCATCTAGTCAAATCCCTAATAAGAATAATCTCTCTCAATATCCTTCTTATGGGGGTGAATCACCGTTTTCATCTTCATCGGATATTTCTGGCGCCATGCATGAACGAGTAGTATCATTCGGTTATATTCTTCTTGGCTACCGAACATTCCATTCGATCGCAAATCTGTACGAATCGCATCTGGATAAACAAATGTTATGCCTTCTAACTCATGTTGTATATATATAAGATGAGCAATCATTCCACTGTAGTTTATTGCAGGGTCATCCGATTGCAAACATGCCATATATGCAAAGAAATTGGCATCTGCTTCATCAAAGAAACCATAGCCGTGTGCCATTTCATGCGCAATAAAAAAGGGTCTAAATACTGGCGCAATTTTGTCGCTGACTAGGGCTTCACCATAAAAACTTACATACATCCCTGTATAACCTACCGTCCTTAACCAATAATCGTTATTGATTATTCTACAACGAACATTACCCGGGGTGGGATAGCCCATCATGTACATGGCTTTATTTAGGTTGTAGCGCATTACATTCTCAATATCATCAGGCAAGAAACTCGCGTCAAATGGCTGATTCGGAGCTAGGTTTGGAATTTGTTTTCTTTTTTCGATTATTAGTTTTCTGGCAATATTGGCTTCTACTACCATATCTTGAGTGGTAAGCGAGCGCATTTCAATTTGTGTGTAGTCTTCAATTGGCGTTCGATAATAATTGAAACCCCAGCCTACAAAGAATACAACAGAGATTTTACCTAAAAAAGAGCCAGCCGCTAAGGCAGAGTACTTTACGCGATTGATAATGCTTACATCCCTATTACTGATGTTAAAATTGATGTACTTAAATAGTTTGAATGAAAACCAGATAAAAAACACCAGATTTAGCCAGATAGTAGCAGAAAATGGTAAAATTCCAATGGTGTAATCATAGGCTGTGCGAATAATTGGGAATAGACCTTGAGAGTAGTATTTCTCAACCAGTTCTGGATAAAAGGACATTACACTGAAGAGAGCAAAACAGAACATCCCAGCGCCCAACCACTTAATCCTGCGGTCAACTTTGAGTAAAAACTTGGCTTTTTGAAAAATATTTTCACGCAGTCTTTCTCCAAGTAAATCAAACCTTCCAGGCGTTTCGCTCATGCGTGCAAAGGTAGCTAAGTCATAGCAAACATGAACATATATTTGGAGATTTAAAATCCTTTGTTTTATATTTACCGACAGAAATGAGAAACAGTAGTTTACATATGCATCATCATTATACTTGTCAATAGACGAGCTTAAGATGCTATGTAGAATAATATAGAAACTAGTATAAAGCCCGTCTGAAAAGACGGGCTTTTTTTATCTCATCTCTTCAGACGGCCAAATTGAAAAATTATGAAACGATTACAATTAGCCGTACAAAAATCAGGTAGACTTAAAGATGGATCGATTAAACTTCTTAAGGAGTGCGGAATCGATATTGATAACAGCAAAGATCAGCTAAAAGCTGCATCACCTAACTTTCCATTGGACATACTATTCTTAAGAAACTCGGACATCCCTAAATACGTGGCATCCGGAGTGGTAGATTGTGCTATACTCGGCGGAAACACCTTGGTGGAGCAACCTGGAAAAGCCGAATCTGCCCTTAAACTAGGATTTAGCAAATGTCGGGTATCTCTGGCCGTTCCTAAGGACGCTGAGGTTGGCGGTATAGACTACTTTAATGGAAAGCGAATAGCAACTTCATATCCTGTAACACTTAATAGTTTTCTTGAAAGCAAGGGTATTACCGCAGAGATTCACGCAATTGGAGGCTCGGTAGAAATTGCACCCAATATTGGTATTGCGGATGCTATCTGTGATATTGTGAGTAGCGGCAGTACACTCTTCAAAAATGGATTAAAGGAAAGTTTTGTAATTCTTAAAAGTGAAGCAGAGCTTGTAAGAAATATGAAACTTGGGGATGAACAATCTGCAATTCTCGAACGTCTTTGTTTTAGAATAAAATCGGTACTTGCTGCGAAGAAAAATCAATATGTGTTATTGAATGCGCCTAACGATAAACTAGAGACCATTTGCGCCTTATTACCCGGCGTGAAAAGTCCGACAGTAATGCCACTTAAAGAAGAAGGCTGGAGTTCGGTGCACTCAGTGATCAATGAGGATGATTTTTGGGATAGAATCGAATCATTGAGAGATGCTGGAGCAGAAGGCATTCTAATAGTACCTATTCAAAAAATGATTGCATAATGGATATTCTAGTTAAACCAGAAGCCAATGAGCTAAGAAAGGCTATGCAAAGGCCAGTTGTGGAGCAAGCTAATCTTGAAGCTACAATAAAAGATGTCTTTGATGCAGTTCGAGAATACGGAGATGAAGCGCTGGTGCTGCTTGGTAAGAAGTTCGATCAATGTCCAGCGCTTAAACAAAAGGTGTCCTGCATGGGCTATGGGAGTCAATTGTCACCCGAATTAAAATCGGCTATTTCTAAAGCCAGTTCGAATATTCGAGAGTTCCACGCTGCACAACAATCTAGTAAGGCCGTGGTTGAAACTATGCCTGGCGTTGAATGTTGGAGAGAATCCGTTGGAATTGAGAAAGTTGGTATCTATATTCCTGGAGGTTCAGCCCCCTTATTCTCTACTGTGCTTATGCTTGCTATTCCTGCAGATATTGCGGGCTGCAAAGAAGTTGTAGTGTGCACGCCGCCAAATGCTGAAGGCGGACTCAATCCAGCCATCGCATATGCCCTAGAAGTCTCTGGATTATCTGAAGTGAATCTTGTAGGAGGTGCGCAAGCCATTGCAGCAATGACACTAGGTACAGAGAGTATTTCTGCGGTCAATAAATTATTCGGCCCAGGTAATCAATATGTAACCTATGCAAAACAATATGCGCAAAAATATGGAGTCGCTATAGATATGCCGGCAGGTCCATCTGAAGTGCTTGTAATCGCAGATGAATTAGCAAATCCTGAGTTTATTGCGGCAGATTTATTGTCCCAGGCTGAACACGGTGAAGATAGTCAGGTAATCCTTCTAACTGATTCGCAAGAACTAGCTAAGAAAGTCAAGGAAGTTACTTACACACAATTGGAAGATTTATTACGTAAAGAGATTGCTCGTGAAGCATTGAAATTTGCACGCATTATTGTTCTGGACTCGTTGAATGAATGTGTACAAGTAAGCAATCAATATGCACCCGAACACCTTATAATAAATACATCTAATGCTGATGATTTGTTAGCAGGAATCGTTAATGCAGGCTCCGTTTTTGTCGGCCCATATTCGCCCGAAAGTGTTGGTGATTATGCCTCCGGAACGAATCACACCTTGCCAACGAATGGCTATGCCCGCGCGTATTCTGGAGTGAATTTGGCGAGTTTTCAAAAACAAATAACCTTCCAAAAATTGAGTAAGAAAGGTATTCAGAATATTGGTAGAATCGTAGAAGTAATGGCAGAAAATGAAGGCTTGGACGCACACAAAAATGCTGTTACAGTTCGCTTAAACACTTTGAAATGAAAGCAAGAGATAACATTGAGAAATTAACTCCTTATAGTTCGGCTAGAGATCAATTTACAGATATAGCGGACGTGTATTTGGATGCTAATGAAAATCCTTTTGAAACGGAGGTGAACCGCTATCCAGATCCCCGTCACACAGAACTTAGATCATTATGGAGTGAAGCGATTGGCTGTAATGCAGCTAATATGGTTGTCGGGAATGGGAGTGATGAGATTCTAGACATGATAATTCGCTCTTATTGCGAACCAAAACAAGATGAGATTTTAACTATTGACCCTAGCTATGGAATGTATAAGGTGCTTGCAGACATTAATAGTGTAGTGATTAATGCGGTGAAACTCAAAAGTGATTTTTCTCTGGATGCGGGCGAATTGGTGTCAGCAATTTCACCCAAAACCAAAGTCATTGTATTGTGCTCGCCCAATAATCCAACTGGTGAGCTAATTCCATTTGAAAGCATTGAACAAATTTGTGGGGCGACAACTAGTCTTGTGGTTGTGGATGAAGCATATATCGAATTTGCGGAAAAACCATCTGCTGTGTGTTTGCTTGAGAAGTTTCCAAATTTGATCGTGAGCAGAACCTTATCCAAGGCATACGGAATGGCGGGAATTAGAGTAGGGTGTGCGGTGGCATCTAAAGCAATCATAGCGACACTTAATAAAATGAAAATGCCCTATAATGTGAGTGTTCTGAATCAAATTGCAGCAATAAATCGCCTTAAGAATAGGGTGGATGTGGAAAAGGAACTGCAAATTATTAAATCAGAGCGTTCTCGATTGGCATCTGAGCTTCAAAACATAAATTATATCTCTGAAGTATTTCCTTCTGACGCAAACTTTATACTGGCACGATTCAATGATGCGAACACCATTTATAAATCGCTTGTTAATGAAGGGATAGTTGTGCGCAATCGATCAAATCAATATAATTGTGAAAATTGTCTGCGAATTTCAATAGGAACACCAGAGGAAAACAGCCAATTAATTTCAGCACTCAAAAAACTAGAAAAATGAAAAAAGTACTCTTTATAGATCGAGACGGCACCTTGGTTATTGAGCCGCCATTGGATTATCAATTGGATAGTTTAGAAAAGCTTGAGTATTACCCTGGTGTCTTTTCAAACCTCTCAAAAATTGCAAAAGAGCTGGATTATGAAATTGTAATGGTAACCAACCAAGACGGCTTGGGCACAGATTCATTTCCAGAAGACACCTTTTGGCCAGCCCACAATAAAATAATACAAGCCTTTAAAAATGAGGGAATCGTATTCGCAGATGTGCATATTGACAGGACGTTTCCTGAACAAAACGCCCCCACTAGGAAGCCAGGTACAGCAATGCTTACGCGATACTTGAATGGAGACTATGACTTGGAAAATTCGCTTGTGATTGGTGATAGATGGAGCGATATCGAGCTTGCTAAGAACTTGGGGGCGCAAGGAATATTTATTGGTACCGAAGAAGACGCAAGGGACAGTTCAGCAAGCCTTGTGACTAAATCGTGGAATGAGATTTATCGTTTTTTAACTGGGCTCAACCGAAAGTCTAAAGTGCTTAGGAATACAAATGAAACCAAGATTCAGATAGAGCTTAATCTTGACGATACAAGCAATAGTTCAATAAACACGGAAATTCCTTTTTTCAATCACATGTTAGATCAGGTAATGCGTCATGGTGGCATTGGTCTAAACCTACAAGTCAAAGGTGATTTAGAGATTGATGAACATCACACTATTGAAGATACAGCACTTGCATTGGGAAGCGCATTTAGACTTGCGCTAGGGAAAAAAGCGGGAATTGAACGTTATGCATTCGTGCTCCCCATGGATGATTGTGAAGCGAGTGTAAGTATAGATTTTGGCGGTCGGCCATGGCTGGTGTGGGATGTTGAGTTTTCTCAAGCTCAAATTGGAAGCATTGATGCGAATATGTTTCATCATTTTTTCAAGTCATTTAGTGATGAGGCCAAGTGTAATTTGAATATAAAATGTACAGGGGAGAACGATCACCACAAAATTGAAAGCATATTTAAGGCCTTTGCCAGAGCAGTTAAACAAGCGGTGAAGAAGGATGCGAGCAATAACTCAATTCCGAGTACAAAAGGAGTGTTATAAATGAAGACGATTATCATAGATTACGGAGCAGGCAACGTGCAAAGTTTAGCTTTTGCCCTTGAACGCATTGGAGTGGAGTCCAAGCTGAGCTCTAATGTAGAAGAGATTTCATCGGCAGACAAGGTCTTTTTTCCAGGAGTTGGAGAAGCCGCATATGCAATGAATGCGCTGAAAAATTCTGGTTTAGATGTACTAATCCCAAACTTGAAACAAGATGTATTTGGCATTTGTTTGGGCATGCAACTATTATGCAAATCAACTGAAGAAAGTATGGTCGAGGGGCTTGGAATTTTTGACGTGCAAGTTAGAGCGTTTACGGATGTACCGAAAATCCCTCATATGGGTTGGAACACCATCAGTAAACTTAAATCACCATTGTTTGAAGGAGTTGAGGGGGGAGATGTATATTTTGTCCATAGCTTTAAGGCAGACATATGCAATCATACAATTGCTGAGTGCGATTACGGTACACCTTTCTCAGCGGCCTTAGAAAAAGGTAATTTTTATGCATGTCAGCTCCACCCTGAAAAATCTGGGGAACTCGGTGAGACAATACTCAAAAACTTTATGAAATTATGAGAATCATTCCAGCGATAGATATAATTGACGGAAAGTGTGTTCGTTTAGCACAGGGTGATTATGGAAGGAAAACCAGCTATAATGGTAGTCCGCTAGAAATTGCAAAGTCCTACGAAGATGCAGGCGTCCAGTATTTGCACTTGGTTGACTTAGATGGTGCAAAAGCGTCTAGAATAGTGAACTCAAAAGTCTTAGAAGAACTCTGTACAGCAACATCCCTAAAAATAGATTTTGGAGGAGGGGTTAAATCGGATGAGGACATTCGCATTGCATTCGAGTCTGGTGCGAATCAAATCACGGCAGGTAGTATTGCAGTTAAATCCCCGGAGATTGTGCTGGAGTGGATAGCTAAGTACGGCAGTGATAAGATAATCCTTGGAGCGGATAGTAAGGCAGGTAGAATTGCCACGCATGGTTGGTTAGAGACAAGTGATGATACTGTGAACGAATTCATTTCACAATGGCTAAACAAGGGATTGCGATACTGTATAGCCACGGATATTGAAAAAGACGGCATGATGGCCGGTCCGTCATTAGATCTTTACAAGACATTAATAAATCAAAACCCAGAATTAAATTTGATAGCAAGTGGAGGCGTGTCAGATTTGAATGACATTAAACAACTTGCAGATATTGGTTGTGAAGGCGCCATCGTTGGCAAAGCCTTGTTGGATGGAACAATTCCTTTATCAAAATTACAAACCTTAATAGAGGACTATGCTTAAAAAAAGAATTGTACCCTGTTTAGACGTGAAAGACGGGCGCACTGTTAAGGGGATTAATTTTGTTAATCTGGTGGATGCTGGCGACCCGGTTGAGTTGGCTATAGCCTATGCTCAGGGCGGCGCAGACGAATTAGTATTCCTTGATATTACAGCTAGTTATGAAAATCGGGATACTCAACTTGACTGGGTGCGTGCGGTGGCCCAAAACATCAATATACCTTTTACAGTGGGCGGAGGCGTAGGTTCGCTTGAAGATGCAGGAAGGATATTGGGTGCGGGGGCAGATAAAATCGCCATTAATTCGGCTGCCGTTAAAAAACCACAATTGGTGAATGATTTGGCGAAAAAGTACGGAAGCCAGTGTGTGGTGGCTGCCATAGATGCAAAAAGAGAAGGAGATGACTACCCCGTTTACATTGGAGGAGGGCGATATAAAACCGACTTAACTTTGTTTGAGTGGGCACAAGAATTAGTGCGATTGGGGGCAGGTGAATTGTTGTTTACTTCCATGGACCACGATGGAACGAAACAAGGCTTTTCAAACGAGGAATTATCTCGCCTAAGTGAATTAGTTTCGGTTCCTATAATTGCTTCTGGAGGTGCTGGGAGTATTCAGGATTTTGTGGATGTTTTTACTGTGGGCAAGGCGGATGCAGCACTAGCAGCAAGTGTATTTCATTTCGGTGAAATAGGCATAGACGAATTAAAAAGGACTTTAAATGATAATGATATACCCGTTAGATTATGATAGATTTTGAGAAAGGAAATGGATTGGTTCCTGCGATAATTCAAGACGCTAAAACTAGGCAAGTTCTGATGCTGGGTTATATGAATGAAGACGCTTATCACAAAACCCTTGAGATAAAAAAAGTAACGTTTTTCAGTAGGTCAAAAAATCGTCTTTGGACAAAAGGAGAGGAGAGTGGTAACTATCTTGAGCTGATAGACATTAAGTTAGACTGCGATTCGGACAGTCTTTTAGTGCGCGTAAATCCGAAAGGACCGACATGTCACAAAGGAACGGATACATGTTGGGGAGAGGAGAATCCGGCCGATTATTCCTTCTTGGGTACATTAGAAGCAACGATTAATAACAGGTTAGATGGCAATAGTGATAAGTCTTATGTCAAGTCCCTAGTCGATTCTGGTATTAATAAAGTGGCTCAAAAAGTGGGTGAAGAAGCCGTCGAGTTAGTAATAGAAGCCATGCGAAAAGAGGATGCCCTGTTTAAAGAAGAAGCCTCAGATTTATTATTTCACTACTTGGTACTGCTTAGAGCGAAAGGATTTAGTTTATCGGATATAATCACCGTACTTGAGTCGCGTCACAAGGCGTAACTCACAACTGGAGTAATGTCAAACTTATCTAGTTTTTGCGACCAGTTGTATTCCTTTATCGTGTGGCGCAGAGTGTCCTGGCGCTCTTTGTCTAATGTAATCAGTGTGTGATATTCAAATCTCTGCGTACCGTTGTCGTTATCCAGGTACTTAAGTTCAGACGTAGATAGCCATATCTGACCTTCCTTTAAATCTTTTGGATTTCCGTGATGACCGCGATCTTCATGAAGCGTGTTAAGGTAGAGAATGTCGTCTATCGAATCATCAGCTAATCGATACATATTTAGACCTGCATCTCTATAAACAGATATACTTTGTTCCCAATCTGTGATTATAGTATAGTGATCAGGTGAGTGTAAGTGTTTAAAGTCAACTTGACAAAGCCCGTCTTTGCTTAATATTTGCAGGGTGTCAATAGCTTCCAACTTATCGTTAAAGATAATACCATAGTTTTCCCAACTCATTATAGGACCAAAGAACACAAAAGCGGCATATTCTTCCTTGTCGTCTCCCTGAAGGTTTAATTTGTAGAATTCTAAATGTATGGGGAGTTCGCCTAAATCAAAAGCACCTATACCGTAATCACTATCGCCTGGCAGGATAGAATCATTTTCAAACGTATGCTTGTATTGGCCATAATCTTGAGGATATAGTGTTTCTACCAAATTTAGGCATGATTTCAATAAGACTTGACTTGGCTCAAGCTTGTTATGGCCGGAATTATTGTTATTCGTTTGTTTTTCATTTGATGTGCAGGAACTTATGCTCAACAAGAGTGTTAGCACAATCAAACGCTTGGCGCGTGCAGTCAATTGGGAATAATTCATACACAAATGTGTTACTTTTTTTCGTTGATACATTATACAAACAACAATAAATCTTTACCACATGAAATTACAGTTACTTTTAGTTGGCACTATCTCATTATTAATTTCTTCATGCAACTCAGACGAATCTTCTCGTCAAAATAAAGAGCTTAAGGAAGATGTTTCGGAGCTTAAACAAAAAAAGAACTTTTCTGATGAAACAGCAGAATTAGGTGCACCTACAACTTTCAATTTTAATGAAGCGCCTGCCGAGTACTATCAGGCAGAATCTGATATTGAAATTGTGAAGGAAACAGGAACTAAAGTAAGTATTCCTGCTCAGGCATTTGTGTATAAGGATGGGAGACCTGTTGAAGGTGAAGTTGAGGTGGTCTTTAATGAATACCATTCTGCTGGGGATATCATTGCAAGTGGAATACCTATGAACTACGATTCGGCCGGTATTAAAATCGATTTTGAATCTGCTGGTATGTTTGAAATATATGCCTATCAAAGTGGAGAGGAGCTTGTCTTAGCGAAGGATAAGTCAATAGATGTTGAATTGGCAAGTTTTAAATCAGGCGATTTCAATTTCTATCATAAACCTAATAGAGAATTGCCTTGGAATTATTTAGGTAATCCAGATCCCGTTGAAAATACCGATAAGCGCGCAGCAATGCAGCTCATAGATCAAAGAATTGATAGTATAGTAAAACCCAACGTACCTCTTAGGTACTCATCCGATGGTAAGTATTTTGATCTGAATATAGATTATAATCACTTTTCCGGCTTCAGAGATTTAATGGGTTTAGTTTGGCAATATACTGGTACGGACACATCATCTAATCCACTTTTGAATCCCAAACTTTTTTCAAGAGAATGGAACTACGCGAGCATTGTACCTGATGAGGATGAAACGGGTGTATATAGTATTACCGTTCAAAATGATGATACGACTGCATTCACAACAGCACGTCCGGTTTTTAGAGGAAAACTTTTAGAAAAAGCAGATATGAAATTTAATCAGCGCCTAGTTGAGTTTAACGAACGTATGGAGACTTACAAGAAGGAGCGCGAAAGAATAGAGAGAGAGTCTGATATCGTTAGAGCGTTCTCAATTAAAAACATGGGTATTTATAATTACGATCGCCAGTATAAATACAACCCTATGTTACAAGTACTGGCAAAATTTGAATATAGCGGAGAAGATTTCGAAGGCAGCAACATTTCCGTATTTCTTATTACTGGTAATGGAACGGCTGTAGTTCAATACACCCCAAGTACATATGGAAATTTCAGGTTTAACCCAGATGATGACAATAAAATGATCGCTATTCTGCCTGATAGTAAGGTGGCTACATTTAGCCAAGCTGATTTTGATAATCTATCTCTATCCCAGTTTTCTCAAAATGAAAGAACTGAATACACATTCAAGCTAAAGGTAATGGACACAAAGCTGAATTCTGCAAAAGATATTGACCACGTATTATCCTTAATATAAACACTATGAGACTATTGTTAGTAATCCCCTTGCTATTAATTGGAACCCTCGTTTCTGCCCAAAGTTATTGGACTAAAAACAATGTATATCCTGTTAAAGTTGGTGATTACTGGACCTTAGCAAATGATGAGGCGATAGTGTTAAGTGCAGCTAAATATGATACCATAATAAGTCTGCAGGATGGGTATAATTTTCTTTGTAAGAGCAAGGGCTTATGGGGATGTATTTCACCAAGCGGAGATGTGAATGTGCCTTTTAAGTATAGTAGATTGATCGCAGAGAATGGTGGCTTTATAGCGCATCAAGGTTCACAATGCAAATTGCTAGATTCATGTGGTTATGCCCTATCTAAGAGCTATATCGACATTCAACCTTACAAAGGGATATATAAATATAAAACCAAGCAAGGATGGGGTCTTATGGAGTCAGATGGGGAGGTTTTAGTAACAGCACTGTATAACACCATTGGATATTTTGGAGATTTTATCTTAACTGAAAAGAATAGCAAGTTAGGAGCACACAAAAGGTACACGGGTGAAAAACTTCTTGACTGCGAGTGGGAACATGTTTTGCCAGTTGTAAATCATAATCTGATTAGAGCACGAAAAAATGGTGTTTGGGAGTATTTCGATTATAGTGGTGCTATGATAGATAGACAAAACGATAGTATTGTGTTGATGACAGACGGGTATTATAAATTGATTTCAGAGAATGACTATAGGCTCTTTAAACACATTAATCAGCCCGTACATGCATCAGCTGAATACAATTATGCAGTGCTAAACGCTAAGTATATCGCAATTTTTGATGATTCTGCGCGTGTTGGTGTCATTGATAGTAGTGGATCAATGCTAATCGAGCCCCGATTTAGCAACATTGCTATTGGGTCAAAAGAAAAAGATGAGTTTATTTTTACCGCATCTACAGGTAAACAAGGTACATGCAATCTTTATGGAGACACATTGATTCCGCCCTCCTATGATGCCGTTAAATTCCATAAGGACGTTGATAGTTCATCCTATTATATTATTACGCATAATGGGCATGAAGGCTTAGCAATCGACTCAGGAAAACAAATTCTTCCATGCAAATATGATGGTGTGTTTGTGGTCCATAATGCGCCATATGTCTACTTATATAGGAATAATCTCTATGGTATTGCTGATCTGGATTCTGGTCGTGAAATTTTAGGATGTTCTTTTCCAGATGTTAATGTTGTAGGAAGATATTGTGTAGGGTATAATGGAAACAACAAAACTGTAAGAACTAGCACAGAAAATCTATGTAGAAACAATAAAAACGTTTTTATATCAGATGATTTAGTGAAGCTTTATGAAGGAAATAGAGTAGTTGTTTACGAGTTCGATTCGGCTTCAAATAAACACATCAAATATGATTATGGCGCCATACCTTCATATGCGGTGGTAGATTCTGCTGCATCCATTCACTTTAATAGAAGGTATCCATTTGGGCTGGAATTGTCTAATTTATCTTATCACGTACCAAGTGAAAAGTGGGGTGCAAAGTATAATTACAGAACAGATTGGCATATTAGACCAGTGGCTCAAGAAATACACAATAGTGGCCATGTCTTATCTCTAAACAACACTAAAGCAACGCGGTATTATCATGTGAATAGAACTTGGAAAACAGACAAAAGCTTGGATTATATCAGCGCAGGTCAAGCTGGGACATTCACAAATAAGCATTTTGTTGCAACAGAATTCCATGATGCTTACGCTTTTAATAAACTATTTAACCACCATACAAAGGTTAATCTAACTCGAATTGCAGATTACAGCACTCATTACATTAATCAATTACAATACTGTGAGCCAGATCTGGATTACAAAGCAAAATTATACAAAGGAGGTAAGTTGGTTTTAAGCACCGTTCCGTCTCCTGAGACATTTGGGGATTATTATGCCCGCGTGTTTAGCACGTATACTGTATTCCCAGACAGTGTGGAAGTGTATCGAGAGTTGCTTAATGACTCCACATACGTACACCCCGTTGGAGGAAAATGGAGCTTTACACAAGCTCGATTTAGAGAAAGCAATAGGAACCATTGGTTTGGCACAGAGCAATTTGATTTTACTGCAAATCATCAAGACAAGTATTTCCCTTTTAAACGAAACGGGCGATTCGGAGTGGTTTCGGATTCAAACAAGATAATAATGCCTGAGTTTTATGACACCCTAATTAGCACAGACGGGAAAAGTGCAAAATTTGTAGCTGCAATCTATAATTCCAAAGAGGCAGTATACACCTTATCAGGCGAAAAATTAATGGATTTGGATGATGTCTACGCTGTTAAATCCAATCATTTTGCAAGTTATGATAGTGACGGGAAATACCGTATTAGAAATACGAAGGCTGAGGTAGTAGCTGAATCTGATGAAAAGATTTATCCTCTATCAGAAGTGCTGTGTTATCAATTAAACAAAAGAGAACTAACTGTACTAAACCATGATCAAGATACGCTGGTTAAAGTGGGCGCGGATGAAATAAACCGCCTTAGCGATAAACTGTATAGCGTCCATTCGAAAAACCGAGTTGGCATACTTACGGCGTCAGGTAAATGGCTTGAAAAAATTCAGTATGCTGAACTGGATACGATAGATAATATGATTCGATTTGTTGGAGGCGGAAGCATTTCAATGTACTCTATGGATGGCGAAAATATGTTTAATGGGGCGGATGATCTGTCGTTTTATATAAAGGGGGGATTGATGGTAACGGAAAAAAGAGGGAAGGTGATTCTTAAGAATCTTTTAAGTGACCAGCAAAAGAAATTAAGACGTACAAATATCCATAGGGTGCATAGCGGAGGTGTAGTTTTGTCTCATAATGGCACGTATTCGTTTATCACAAAGTATAACTTAAATAGGAGCAAAGAATACCAAGAAGTAGATAATATAATTGAGCAGGTAGTAAGTTACATGGATGGAAATAATTGGATTATTGAAGATTTGGTGTCAGGAGAAAAAGATGTTTCAGTGGACGGCTCGATATGGCAAAACGGAAACAAAATATCCTACTATTCGCCCGATGGTACAGCTAGTATAAGCAAATACAGAGCGCCTTCAGTATATAAAAAAGAGCTTATTGAAATTCTGCATGATGGAAGGTTAGCGGGTGTAGAAAAAGATGGAAAAACAATCATTCCTTTCGAATACAGGGAGGGTAGGAGAGTAGATGATTATTATTTAATGCGATATCCTTCTTTGTGGGGGAGTGTATCGAGATTTGAATCTGATAAAACGGTGCCATTTGTGCATGACGCTGTTCATTATAGCGACAATAGGTTCTATACTTTTAAGTCAGATCAGTTATCCATTTATGATTTGGACGGTAATAAGCTTTGGCCTAAGGACTTAACTACAAAGTAATGCCTATAACCAAGACATCATCAATTTGCGAGTAGCCTTCTGTCCACATATAGAATTCTCTGTCTAAACGCTCATATTGTTCGTTAGCAGATTTTCCGTGACTTTCGGTGAAGATTTGTTTAAGCTTACTCACTTTGAATTTTTTTCCGTTTTCGCCGCCAAATTGATCAGGATAACCATCTGTAAACATGTAGATACCGTCTCCTTTTTTAAGCTGGAAAGTCTCCATGTCAAAGGTTTTTTCAAAGTTTTTATAGCCACCGCCAATAGGGTTCCTATTTGCTTTTACGTTTATTAACTCTCCATCTTTAATCAAGAACACCGGACGCATGGCAGAGCAAATACGGATAACATTGGTTTTTGTATTGATTTCACAAACAGATATGTCCATTCCATCTTTTGGGTTATCCTCTTTACCATCTGATGTAAGCATGTTTAGAACTTCCTGTTCAAGGGTTTCTAGGATGTGTTGAGGAGAAACTACCTCAGGTCGTCTAACCGCATCTTGGAGTACAGTTGAGCCAATCAAACTCATAAAGGCACCCGGAACTCCGTGCCCAGTTGCATCTGCACATGCAATAAGTACTGTGTCTTCATTTGGTCTTGACATCCAATAAAAATCTCCAGATACAATGTCTCTCGGTTTAAAGAAGACATATGATTCAGGGAAAATTGCTTTTAATTCCGTGTATTTCGGGATAACTGCTCTTTGTATACGCTGTGCATAGTTGATACTATCCGTAATGTCCTTGTTTTTGTGCTCTAATTGCTCTTTTTGATGAACAACCTCTCTAGTACGGGCATCTAGCTCTGTTTGTAGATATAGTTGAATCTGCTTTTGACGCTTATCTCTGTACCGAATGTAGAAGAATACAATGGCCAGGACAAACAAAACGCACAAGGCTATAAACCACCACTTTTTCCATATTGGTGTAGCAATGGTTATAGAGAATTCGGTGGCATCAACACTACAATAACCATCGCTATTACATGATTTAACTTCAAATACATATTCGCCTTCCGCCAGATTGTTGTATTGCGCAAAGTTATTCGTGGAAAGTTCAGTCCATTCTTGTTCGTGCCCCCTTAGCCTGTAAGAGTAGGTAACCGCATTACTGTTCTTAAATGATAAACCGATAAACTCAAACCTTACTTTATACGTGCCATACGGAAGACTTACTGGACCTGACTGATAATAATTCTCTTCGTTTCCACTGGCAACAAAAACTCTAATTAAATCGGTTAGTGGTGGAATGGTATTAACGATATCCTTGGTTTGTACAAATTTAAAGGCACCATCATTTGTCCCGAACCATATATTGTTATCACTATCTTTAAAAATGGAGTTAGGGTAGCAGTCTCCAGTAAAACCGTCTAAAGGACCGTAGGTTTTTACCTCATTCCTATTCGGGTTAATACGGCTTATACCCCCTCTATGTCCTATCCACACATGATTGCTGTCATCAACAATTAAGGAATAGCAATAATCACTTAGCAGTTGTTTTCCTAGATCAAAATGATAGAATTCTTGTTTATTTTTATCAAATCGATATACACCATTACCAAGCGTTGCAATCCATATATTGTCTTTCGAATCACCGCATACACTTGATATATTGAGGATTGAGGAACTTTCTTTAATCATGAAGTCAACAATCTCTGACCCTCTTATGCGGGATAGGTAATTGCTTTGTGTAGCTACCCAAATATCTTGTGTTTCTGGGTCTTTATAAAGCTGCGATATATTATTATGTTTTAATTGATTCTCGGTTGAGAGCTTCTCGTACGTATCTGTAATCGTATTGTATTTAAACAGCCCAAACTTAGTAGCTATCCAGATGAATTGATCACCACCCGTTATGGAATTTACTGAGTTCGCTAGATTATCCAAAGACAGTTTTAGGCGTTTAAAGCGATTTTCTCCATTGGGCATCACGTATGTACCGCTATCGTCAGTACCCAGCCACAAATCGCCTCTTTTGTCCTTGTAAATTGCCGTAATTAAATTATTTGGCACACCGTAGGTCGAATCATATTCAAATGAGGTATTATCGCTCTTTTTCTCGATGATTACTCTTCCGCGCGTTCCGTAGTAATAGTATGAAGTGTCCACCAAAATAGCCCTTACACTTTTAAAGTTGTGATGGCTAAGTGTCTCGATATACTGCTCAAATAAATTGTCTTTTATAAAGTAGAGCGATCCTCCGTGAGAACCAGCCCAAATGTTTCCTTCCCTATCTTCAAATACCATATTGATATTTAGCGATGAGAGCTTGTAGTTTTCACCAATTAGTTGAATATCAATATACGCTTGAGATGATGCCGAGTAGCTGGCTTTAAAAATTCCCTCTCCGTAAGTGGATATCCATAAATTACCATTCCGATCTTCTAGGATATGTTTTATGAATTTATCGTTCAGGCTATATCCTTCACCAACAGGCATAACTTCTATAAAGCCCTTAGTTTTTGGATGCACTTTAATTTTGAATAGGCCTTCATCCTCTGTTCCAATCCAGTAATTATCTTCCGTATTTGCCTTAGATATGTGGTGAATTGTCGTCGTGGGTATCTGGCGAATTTGCATTACTTTTCTTGGAGGGCCATGTTTAACGGCTTGGTAAAGAAATAAGCCATTATCGGTGGCAATTAACATTAAGTCACCATAAGCAAACTCAATATCATAGATAATCATGTTTTCGAATGGGTCCTTGTAGTGATGAAATTCACCTTCGCTATCGATATGCACTACACCGTTACTCTGCAGTGAGTACCAAATATCTCCAGACTCGTCCTGAGAAAAGGCTGTTATTTTTCCATAACGCTGGTCGTTGCCGGGGTAGGTTTCGAATTCACCGTCCTTGTAACTCGTTAGACCTCCTTCTTGATGCCCCCACCAGATTCTACCATCGGTGTCTGTGTAACCAATTGAAATATAGTTTTCAGTTAAACTATCGCCCACAAATACGGGTTCAAATTCAAATCCATTATATTTAAAAACGCCTTCACCAGTACCTATCCATAGGTAACCGTGATTATCCTGATTAATGCTGTAAATAAAGGGTTGAGTGATGCCTGAGTTTTTACCAAATTGATCTATTTCAATCGACTTTTGGGCAAAGCTTGAAAAACCAATGAGTGTAAAAAGTAACAGTAGTTGTCGCATCCTATTTTGTACCAATCTTATATGCATATTTAGGCACCCCGCCTATTGGAATTGAGTAGAAAGGTAAGTATTTTCCGTATTGGTTAGTCACATTAAAGACCACATTGTTGTTTTTGATCTTCTTGTTTTTGTCCTTGATAAACTGAATATCTGCTGAGCTGTTTTGGTCTCCCGAATTAATTTGCACTTTAGACATAGCCCATGCATTATCTCCTGAGGCCTTCATTATTTCTCCTTTGTGCGTTTTCGAGATTAATCGAATAGCGCCGTCAGAATCCCAATCAAAATTTGACTGCTTCATGGTAACCACATCATTGTCTATGTATGGATAAATATGAGATGTCTGATTGGCATCATCATGCAATCTAAATGCATATTCAAACGTGAACGCATTCGCACCTTCAATAGCTATATTCTTCTCTTTGCTTGTGCTAAGGAAATAACGATAAAGATTTCCATCGTCTCCTGATAAACCTTCACAAACAATCTTAAAACAGTGCGCATTGAACTCATCTATAGTTTCACCTGATGAAGGGTCGAAGGGTCCAAACGAATACCATTTGCCATCGTATTTTGCATCTACGCCAAAGGCTTTGGACGCTAACATTGTTCCCGACTTGTAATCGCCTTCGGGATCTGATATTCGACTTTGTTCGTCAGTATAACATCCTTTTCCTCCGTATACAGTGAACTTAGTAGTTGAATTAAACTCGCCTTTCTTTTCGTCATTTTCACCGCCCACATCTGGGTCCATTACTCTTATATAAAAGGGTTGATTGTAATTCTTAGGAATTAAAAAATAGAAGACTTGTTTGTTGTCATCATCTCCCCAAGACTTTGAACCTTTTTTAGAGAAAGTGATTAAGAAAGGGATGTTTTCTTCTTTAGACGGGATACCTTGAGAAAAAGCATTATGGCTACTCACTCCCAACAAAGTCAGAAGCAGAAATCTCATAGCAGCGATAGGAAAGCTTTTCATCATTACTAGCAATATACAGCTTTATTTTGGCATTTTTGTCATTCGGAAGCGGACATTTTCTGCCTACATAATTTGTTTCGTTTACTGTCCAAACGTAGTTTAAGTTCTGATTATTCGATAAATGGACTTTATCAATCATTAAATAGTCATTTGAGGCAGATGAATGATATGAAATCTCAATATCCGATTTGTGTTTTACCACGTGATCATACTCCGCTACCAATGTGGTGTCTCTCAAAAGCGAGTCGCGCAAGTATAACTTAACGGGGAAAGACCCAGGTTGATTGAAGGTATAGGCGACCTCATGGGAATTGAATGTTTCATTATTTATTTCCCAGATATAGTTAAGATGTGTGATATCTCGCTCGCTCTCTGGACCAGCTTCAAAGAAAGTAATGGTCTCGGGCTCAAATGCCACAGATTCACATTTTTTAGATTTCGGTGTTTGTAGGGTAAAGGGATAAATCATATCCCGGCCTTTCTTTCTCGACGAACTGATGTAGCCACTCGCTTGGGAAGCGTCAAATACAATCCCAAAATCGTCTCCATTAGAATTTAATGGACTTGGAAGGGGATCCGGTACCGTCCAACCATCGCTTAGCGAATCGCTATAAAAAATATCCAGACCACCGTAACGTGTTCCTGCATTAGATGAAAAGTATAATCTGCCAGAGCTGTGCAGAAATGGGAATGACTCGTTTAGTTCAGAATTGATTTTTCCACCAAGGTTTTGAGGTTGAGACCAGCCATTATCATCTTTGAAAGATACATATAAATCAGTCCCTCCAAATCCCCCAGGTCTGGTAGAGGAGAAAATTAATGTTTTACCGTCAGCACTCAGACTAGGGTAGGCATTACTAAAATTGGGACTGTTGTGCTTAAATTCTATTGGATCCGTCCATTCACCATCCACATAAGTACTAAAGTATAGACCGATATTTAATTTTTGATTTTCACTTACCGCCCCATTTTGGTTGGACGAGTAACAAATAGTATTTCCATCTGCGCTAAAACTCGCCGGGCCGTCATGTAGACTAGAGCTTAACTTCTCAGACACTAATTCGAATTCTCCATCATTGTAATAGAAGATGTTGGCCACTTCCTTTTTGCTGTATTGGGTTGGCATGGTAGATGTAAACACCAATTGATCATTTCTGAAGCATGGCGAGAAATCCGAGTGCCCCGATTTAAACAGGGGATCACTTAACTTATACTCTTGTGAAAAAGTTAAAAGAGGCAGACACGCTAGATAGAGAACGAATAATATTTTACTTTGCACTATACTCATTACAACTAATGTAGAAAAAAGTGTACCATTTTTAAATATAAGCATTTTATAGTTAAACGCGACTTTGGGAGGTAACAGAAAATATAGCATAGAAGAAGAAGAGCGTATCATAAAACGAGCTCAGAAAGACCACAGAGTCTTCGGCTTGTTATATGACGCCTACTTTAAGCAGATATATTTATTTGTTCTAAAGCGTGTTGCAGATGAAAATTTAAGTGGTGAGTTATGTTCGACTATATTTTTGAAGGCACTTACCAAATTGCCTGGCTATAAATGCATGGGCTATCCGTTTTCATCTTGGTTATACCGAATTGCCATCAATGAGATTAATATGCATTACAGGGCAAGTAAGAAAACACAAACTGTAGAAATTCAGGTGAATGATGCGAGCGTTGTAATGCGAGAAATTGAAATAAACGAGTCGGATGATACTGAAATAGAGCGAATGCTTGAAGCCTTATCAAAATTAAAGGCAGCAGATCAGCGATTAATTGAATTAAGATTTTTCGATAAGTGTTCATTTAAAGAAATGGCTGTAATTTTGGGAATAAGTGCAGGCAATGCCAAAATCAAAACATACCGTGCCTTAGATAAATTAAAAAAGGAAATGGGCGCATGAAAAAATATAAATTAAATAAGGACAATACTCAGCCAAGCGATGAAACAATTAATCGCTACAAGGATTTTGGTAAGCTCTCGCATAGGTTCGAGTCTTTGACCAGACGTCCTAAACCTTTGTATAAAAACCCAAAGGTATTTCTGGCACTTGTGCTAATTGCATTATTGGCATGGCTACTTTCTAGTTTGTAGATATTCAACATTTCATGGTTAATAATCAAAATTCATGCTTAGAGTATCTCTTTGAATTTTATATACTTTAGTTTTCATACTACTTTTAAAAATATAGTATGAGACAACTTTCACCAAGAATATTAATTGGATTTTTCTGCGTATTGCCAGCAGTGTATTCGTTTATGTTGTTGGGTGTGTCATTGTTTGTTCATAATGATGCCATAATAAACTATACGCCTCTTAAATCACTTATTTTAAGTATTATATTTCTTCTAATGCTGCCGAGTATTGCATTTTTTATCAATTCGGATCACAAGCAATATACACGCATGAAGGGGCAGAGACTTCTCGGACTTCTCATCAGTTTAGTCTGGTTGTGTAATGTAATTTTATTCATTTCGGCATGCACTAACTATTAAATTCAGTTAACTTTGAATTTAATAGTTATTAATTGGAACTACTTTCTAAATACAATAAAGCCTTTGAGAATAAGGTGAGTTTGAGCATTGCTTATGCGCTCTACCCAGATGTGTGGAAGTCATACAGCGAGTTAAAAGAGGCGTGTGGCGTTTCGGACGGTATGCTAGCAGGACGCATTAAAGCCTTACGAGATAAAAAGATGCTCAAGCAAAAAAGAAAGTTTGCAGGTGCAAGACCACGCACGGAGTATGCGTTGACATCAAAGGGACAGAAGGCGTTTGGGGAGCACTTGGAGGCTTTGAGACAGATTGTAAAGAAATAAACTACTTCATATTCACAAACTGCAAAGGAATCCCAACATCCGCAGTTCTAAGAGCAGCAATGCAGGCCTGTAGATCATCTATCTTTTTACCGTTTACACGGACTTGATCATCCATAATACTTGGCTGAACTTTTAACTTCAAATCCTTAATGGTTTTAACGATTTTCTTGGCACTTTCTTTATCAATGCCTTGCTTGACAAGTATGTCTTTCTTGATGTTTTTTCCGGCGGCATATTGTTCTTTCCCAAAATCCAGGGCAGAGGGATCTAATTTTTGCTTTACAAAACGACCAATGATTACTTTCTCAATGCTATCCATGCGCATATCGTCCTCAGTGGTGATATGAATTACCATTGATTTTTTATCCAAATCTATAGTACTATTAGAACCTCTAAAGTCATATCGTGTTTCTATCTCTCTTTTAGCTGAGTTTACTGCGTTGTCAAGAGTTTGAACGTCAATTTTGCTTACAATATCGAATGATGCCATAGTCTAAAGTTAGTTATTTTGATTTAAAATGAACCCCAGCTATCATGCAACGCACACTCCCGCCACCAACTTTTTCAATTGTAGGAATGCTGATAGGTAGCACTTTTAAATACCGCTCTATTTTAAACTTGTGGTCAGCGTCCATTACATCCCATGCTCTTGAGCTTATGGCTAATACAGATTCTCCCGTGTTTGCTTTCAGTTCTATAGCATTACACGCGAAATTATTCATGGTTTTAAAGTCGACATCAATTACAAGCTTTTTGGACTTTGATAACTCTTTAAGTGTCATTTTTCGTTCAACAGGATCACTGATGGAGTCGCTGCAAATGATAACGATATCTGAGCCGACTGATAACATTACATTGGTGTGATAAATGGCTTGCCCCTGTAAATCTTGTGCTAAAAAACTTATTGGCAAGTACCCCAGTTTAGCGCAGAGCTGAGTGAACTGCTTTACATTGGTTCGAGGAGATTCACATGCATAGGCAGTGCGTGTAATATGATCAAAGACGATACTTCCCGTGCCTTCAAGATAAATTTCTTCGGTATGGCATGGACTTAAATCTATCGTCTCTTTAACGTGGTAATTTGCTTTTAAGAATTCAATAAGATCTGTCCGGATTTCTGCTTGTCTATTTTTCGTCGCCATAGGATAAATAACTAAGTGACCGTCTCTATGAGTCGAGAACCAATTATTCGGAAAAATGGAGTCTGGCGTTACAGGCACGTCATTATCATCAAACACCTTACAGTCTATACCAGCATTCTGGAGTGTTGTAAGCATTTCATCAAACTCACTAATGGCTTTTGCAAGCACATCTTTGTCTTCAGATTGATTCTGAAAAGCGTTACTAGATGAGGTTTCCAGGTTAAATCCAAAGTGCTTTGGGCGAATCATTATAATGCTTTCTGGTGCTTGCATGCCATCATTTTTTGTTTCTTAGCGTAAATGTATCGTATTTCTTACATATGTATTTTGTTCCTTTTAGCATGCTCAAGCAATAAAAAAGAGGATGCGTCTGCATCTAAGCAAATACAAAATGAGACCAAGGATTCCGCTTCCGTGGAGATGCCCACAGATTCTTCTAACGAACTAGTCTACGATTCGGCTGTCTTGGAAACGTCCTTACATATTGATACTCTGGAACAACGATTGATAGATGCTGGATTGATAAACATTCAAGCTGTAGATAGCACAATTGCAGTTCGCTTAGCCTACACGACAGAAGATAATTTTATTGGACGAGATGTGTATGGTGGTCTAGAAAATGCCTATTTACAAGAGGATGTCGCGCAAAAATTAGCGAAGGCACAAGCTTTTTTAAAGGAGAAAGATTCCAGTTTAAGTTTGGTGGTGTATGATGCTGTTAGACCACGCTCGGTGCAGCAAGTAATGTGGGATGTATTGGATATGCCCATTAACCAGAAAGTGAAGTTTGTCTCGAATCCCAAATACGGTTCTATCCATAATTTTGGTGCAGCGGTGGATTTGAGCATAATCGATGGAAATGGAGATCCTTTGGATATGGGAGCAGGTTTTGATGATCCTTCCATTAACGCCTGGCCAGTGAAGGAGCAGGAGCTCTTAGCGAAAGGTGAAATCACACAAAAACATATAGACAATAGACGATTGTTACGCTCTGTGATGGGACGAGCTGGGTTTTTCAATATTCAAACCGAATGGTGGCACTTTAACAGCTGCACTCGCGATAGTGCTCGCCAGAAATATAAAATCGTTGAATAATTATAGGTGTAAGTTGGCCCCGATTCTGTAAGTCTCAACATGTGCATTCACAATAGTTTTAATATCGGGAGAATAGCCACCTCCCATTGTGCAAACGGTTGGAACCCCTTTATTGTGGGTCAGCGACAAGACTATTTGATCCCTTTCTTTACAAGCTTCTATACTAAGGCCTAATCTTCCAAGTTTATCACTTTTTAATACATCCACCCCGCATTGATAGTGAATGAGGTCAGGACGTGTCTTAGAAATTAGTTGAGGTAAGATGTTGTTTAAAGTACTCAGGTATTCATCGTCGCTACAATCATCTGGCATTGGAAGATCTAAATCACTTTGCTCTTTTTTTAATGGGTAGTTGTGAGCGCCGTGCATTGAGAAGGTAAATACTTTGTCATTATCGCTAAAGATTTGAGCGGTACCGTTGCCTTGATGTACATCCAAATCCACAACCAATACTTTTTTGACCTCTAAATTTTTCAGGGCGTACATAGAAGAAATGGCGATATCGTTTAATAGGCAGAAACCTTCAGCCCTGTCCGAATATGCATGATGCGTTCCCCCTGCAACGTTATAAGCAATGCCGTTTTTTAGCGCATATTCAACTGCTTGCATTGTACCACCAACAATAAGCAACTCTCTGTCAATAAGCGCCTGACTAAGCGGAAAACCAGAACGCCTTTGTTCTGCCTTACTCAACTTAAGATGTTTGAGCTTATATAGATAGGCGTCATCATGGCAGAGTGAAGCGTCCTCCCAAGCGCATGGTGTTGGAACACGTAATTGCGTGTTCTCTATAATTCCTTCTCTGAGTAATTGCTGAGGGATGAGACTATACTTTTCCATCGGAAATCTATGTCCTTCTGGTAAGTCAAGGCAATAAGGCGTATCCCAGAATACTCTCATTAATTTTCGGTAATATTCTCTGTTGGAAGGATTTTTATGTACTGGAAGGGCATGTATTTCTCGTCGCTTCCTTTGTCTTTCTGTTTATCGAAATCTGGGCCCTGCTCTAAAAATCGTTCTTCTGTAAACACTACCTTGGATGGATTAAATCCACGTTCTTTTATACCCTCGTAAATCATGTTTTTCGCCATTTGTGCTCTGTGATAAGCAAGATGATGGTTAAGTCCAAACTCTCTGCCTGGAGGCACTCTAGATGTACTTGATTCGATAATTAACTTAACATATCCTTTCTCCATTATTCGTCTTGTTAAATGGTCAAGAAAATGTTGAAACTGTGCAGAATGTTCAAGTATTTCTGTGCTGTTTGAACTGAAGTTAAGTTTGTAAGGAGAAATGAAATGGTCTTTGTAATCATTCTTATAAATCGGAATGATTTTGAGGTACTGAAAGTAATAGTAATACTGCGGCAGGTACTTTTGTAAATCATATTCGGGTCCAGAGACTAAAGGAATAACCTCTTTCCACTCGATATCTTTATCCTTAATTCCACGTGATTTTAAGTAGGTATTCACTATCTCAACCGATTCTTTTGCCCGCAACCTAGCCACATAAACATTGCCTACATCTGCAAGATTTGCTGGCGCCTTGGATGCGCTACTCTCCATCACAAACTGGATAGGCGTACCGTTTTTTATTTGAGTGATAATGTTGTCCATCATGCTAATAAAAAACTTGTTGCTCGTATCAACGCGTGTGATTGTTCCCTTTATCTGCTGGAAGTAAGAAGGCAGTTTTTGAACGTTTAAATTATCGTTCGAATTGGAATGTTGAAAGATGTTTATTGTATCTATTTTTGACGGGATGTCAAGACTATCGTTGTAGGGCGGCAGAAATTCGCCTATTCTTAAATTGTTAGTGTCAAGATCCACGGTATCAAATTGAATTATTTTAATAATATCATCTGGAATGCCCTGTTTTATTAATTCCTTGCGCACCTTTTTAATCTGTTTATCTATGAACTTGCTCTTAGCATTTGTTTGATTATAGATGACTGCACCCAGATAAATTGCGTGTTGCTGTATAGCATTTCGTCTGCATCTATTAATAAACTGATCGTAGTTGGGTGATTTGTGTATTTTCTGTTTTCCGCTTATGTCAATATAATGCATCAGTCTTTCAGAGTAGTCAACGGACTCCACATTGCCCTCATCCCGTGTTGTGTCTCTTATAATTGAGCTTTCTAGCTTATGGTTGGTAAAGCGTTTCGAATACATTTCAACCCTTGCGTCATAGTTGTTATCCAGATCTAGATCTTCAAGCAGGTTTACTTTAAAGCCAATGTTTTTGGAGGGGTAGGCGCGTAATTTGAAGTCGTTGTACACCTTGGTTTTAAATTTTTCCAGTCCTTTTAAAACAAGATTAGTGTCGATTTTCTCACGGTAGTGAACGTCCAAAACGATGGTAACAAAATTATGCTGGTCAATTATAAAGGTGAAGTCATTAAGCAGTTCATTGTATCTCGATTGATCTTTAATAACCCAATTGTCCGCATAGTCAAGGTTAAACGTAAAGGGTGCAATTTCAATGTGATAATTAGTCTCTGTTTTCTGGCCTAACTGAGTGTCTTCACCTAGCGTGAATCCTTTAACGGCAATAGTTCGCCTGATGGTTTTACCACCCTGTGAAAAGGTGATTTCAGCAGGCTTAAAAAACTGCCCTGGACGATCTTTAGGGTCGTAAACGAGAGATATTATACTAGAGTCATTCGGCGGAATAATCTTTTTTGTGAATTTACCAAGTGTACATCCACACGTTGGCTGAACCGTCATTAATTCTACATTACTGCTACTCGTGTTTTTCGCGATGAAATCGGCTTGTACCTTATCTCCATTTTCCCTTATCACACCATGATCATGGATGATTTTATCAAATTCAATTTGAGCCCTGAGATTAACAGAAGCAAGGAATATTATTAGGAGCAGGAGTCTGTACATTGTTAAGGTGCAACAACTTTCATCATTTCGGCACATAATATGGCGCCATAAGTTCCAACGGCATATCCTAACACAGCTAAGAGGGCTCCAACAGGCGCTAGGCTAGGGTGGAAGGCTCCTGCAACTACTGGAGCTGATGCAGCCCCTCCAACATTCGCTTTGGATCCCACTGCTACAAAGAAGAATGGCGCTTTTATAATCTTCGCGACTATGAATAATAACAAGACGTGAATAGCCATCCAAATTAGCCCAACTAACAATAGACTTGGTTTCTCTACTACCTTGCCCAGATCCATATTCATTCCTATGGCTATTACAAGTAGATAGATAAATACGGTACCTATTTTAGATGCACCAGCTCCCTCGTATTTCCGCATTTTTGTTGTGGAGAGGATTAAACCGATTGTTGTTGTAATGACGACCACCCAAAAGAATTGACTTGCAAATGGCATGTCTAGGTTCTTGGGAAAGGTTTCTACAAACCATTCGCTTAGTTCGTCGCCAAAGAAATGTGCGATTCCAACTGCTCCAAACGCAATGCCTAAAATCACCATCAAATCTCTTGTAACGGGCACACGTGAAATACTGCCTTGATAATCGCTAAGATCGTTTTGAAGTTTTGTGATGGCAGACGAATCCGCCTTTAGCCATTTGTCAATTTTATGAGCTCTACCAGCTAGATAAAGGAGAATGGTCATCCAAATTGCCGCTACTCCTATATCTACTGCCACCATGCCGCCATATAGATCCATTTTGTATTCATACAAGTCCAACATGGCTTGTTGATTAGCACCTCCACCAATCCAGCTACCAGCTAGCGTGGCGAACCCTTTCCAAGCCGCTTCATTGCCCGCTCCTCCAACAGTCTCGGGACTAAATCCACCAACAATTAACATGGCGATAGGACCTCCAATTATGATTCCTACGGTTGCCGTGAAGAACATAATAATGGCTTTCTTACCGAGACGTGCGATACCCTTAAAATCGATTCCCAAAGTCATTAAAACTAAACTGGCAGGGAGCAGAAAGGTCTTTATGGGAGGATAGAGTCCAATGGATTCGCCATCTATAACACCGAATGTATTGAGGACAGCAGGAATCAAATAGCACAATACTAGCACTGGGAAAATCGAATAGAATTTTTTCCATTTCTCTAAGCCTGCCGTGTAAAACAAGAAGCCCATCATAAGGCACATTATGCCGAATACAACGGCCGAGTTATCGAAAAATGGTTCTTTTTCTTCTGCAGATTTTTCTTCCTTGGGAGAACTAGCATCCTCATTGACTGTTTCATCAACTGGACCAATGTTGGATTGTTCTACAATCTTTGCTTCACTCGGAAGTGAGTCAGCTTCTAACATAGCTGCTAATTCTTGTGCTGATTGTTGGCTGAAATCGCCATTTAAACTATCAGATTGGGCATTTGCCGTCAATCCAAATAGAGTTAATGAAACTAAGAGTGCGGATACAAAATTTCTCATAAAGACAAATATAAAATAAAAGCGCCCGACTAGTCGGGCGCAATCCTATCTATTAATGGCTAAGTTTATTTACTTAACTCCTTCATTTTAGCTTTTAATTCTTGTGCTTTCTCCCACAAATCATCTTCAATAGGCGTTGAGAAGCTTCCAGTAATCTCAAGTCCGTCTGATTTTACATTAAATGAACCGCAAATGTGTCCATCACCCACATGAGTAAGCTTAGCTGAACCTTCGTCCTCTCTGTTATTCTGAATAAGCATTGTAGGTTTCCACTTATCGGCTGTGCCAACCCATGCTTTCATATTGATAATGTTTCCATCGTCAAACATGGTACCCGGAATAAAGTTACCTGCCTCTATTTCTTTTGGCTCGTTGTCCATACCTTCGATAATCTCCCCCTCAAAATCAGCAATTACGTAGTATTGACCCTCTTTTGCTTCATCGAAATACATGGTGTTGTTTGTAATTTCCATGTTAGAAAAACATACCAAGTACGTCTTTCTTTGACGTGTTCCATTTAGGCTTGCACCTGACTTAACTGCCCTAACATACTTAAGGTCTACACCTTCCAATTCGGCATTTCCTTTTACAGTAATCTCATTTTTTTCGTCGCATTTTACTGAGGCAGAAGAATCATCTCCACTTTCTTCTGATCCACCGCATGATGTGATAGCTACTCCTACAAATAGTAGACCTGCTAGTAGAATTGTTTTTTTCATTTTGATTTGTTTGGTTTAGATTGATTTATAGATCCTTATCGCACTGCTGCGACTCAATAATAAACTCGCTAGCCTTGCGCATTATTTGTTTCTTGAATTCATGCGGCAAACGATTGTTTAATTCCTCATCGAATTCAAAATTAAGTTTTGCATATTCGCTTTTGCAATCACTACTGCTACTAGCCTTTTCCATGCAGTTACAGTAAGATGTTACGTTCTGGTTAAGTTCAGCTAGTTTCTCATAAACAAAAAGACTGTCTTGTTCAAGTAAAACTTGTTCAGCAGCAATTTCATCTGATGCAGTGTTGCTCGGCTCGATTGTTTCAACCGCATCAATATCATCTGTCTTATTTGCATTTTCCTTAGAAGATGGTTGTGGTTTATCTTCTGTGTTGTCATTATCGCAACCAACGAGGAGAGAGGCAGATAACACAATGTATGTAATTATTCTAAGCATACTTATTTCAATAGTTCGTCAATGGCTGCTTTCAATTGCTTGTCTTCACCTTTTGTTACGGTGTGAGGGTCATTTGCAACCTGAATATCTGGCATCAATGTTTGATTTTCCAATAATTTTCCATCGTTTCCTTTCATACCAACTTGCGGAATTCCAAATACAGTTTTTCCGTCTATTTGCGTTTCCCACCAAACAGCCGTTCCTGTTCCTGCAACTGGCATTCCAATTAGCTTTCCTATACCTAAGGCTTTATATGTATAAGGGAACATGTGCGCATCCGAATAGTTTCCTTCACTCATTAACACGGCAGATGCTTGTTTCCATTTAAACATTGGCTCGCCTCCCATATTCTCCTGACCACGTGGGCTAAAAATCATATACTGTTTACCACTTAATAGAGTGGCCAAATTATCATGAAGCCAGCCTCCACCGTTAAAGCGCGTATCTACAACCACCGCATCATAGTCGTTGTATTTTCCAAGTAAATCAGAATATACCTCTCGATAACTCGCTTCATTCATGCCTCTTACATGTATATAGGCAATTTTTCCTTTTGAGTACTCTTCAGTAAATTTCTGGTTGTTTTTCACCCATCGGTGGTACATAAGATTCATTTGATCTCCTTGAGAAATAGGTAGCATTCTAACGTCATCTTTACCTTTAATGGACAACAGTGTGTTTTGTCCCACTAATCCATTTAATACCTCATTAATATTGGTATTTGCCTTAAGCTCTACGCCATTGATATGTGTGATAATATCACCTGCAATTATTTTAATATTGTGTTTATCTAATGGGCCTTTCGATAAAACTTCATCCACCTTAATGCCCGCTCCAGTATAGCTCAAATCAGGAATAAGCCCAAGGTACGCCGTTGCTGTTTTGTTATCAGCTTCAGGTCTATAGCGAGCACCAGTGTGTGAGGCGTTTAGTTCGCCCAGCAACTCGCTTAGCATTTCGCTAAAATCTATTCCATTGGTGATATGTGGCAGAAAGCGTGCGTAGGCTTCTTTATACATATCCCACTTAACACCGTGCAAATCTTCCAAATAGAACTTGTCTACCACTTGTTGCCATGCATGGTAAAACATGAACTCACGTTCCTTAAATGGCTTGTAAACCATCGTGCCTTTAATAGCTACAGGCTTTTTAACAATCTTTTCTCCTGCCAATTTGAGTTGTTGAATTCCGCCATTCTCCAGAACAAATAGTGTTTTTCCATCTTCACTTTGTTCTAGTCCATAGGCCATGCCTAGCTTCTGCACTAGCTTAGTTTCCTTTTTAATTAAGGACTGTTTCCAGAGGTCATATCCTTTTTCAAACTTGCTTAGATAATAGAGAGATTCTCCGTCTTTCGATAACACAAAACCACTCACTCGTGACGAATGAATTGTAAGCCTATCTGTACGTTCTTTAATATCGTCGAATTCAATTTTGATGTCTTCTACCTCTTTCTTGTCTTTCTTCTCTTCTTTGCTATCGTCCTTACTCCCCTTATCTCCAGCCTTCTTTTCTTTATATGTCAGTTCATATTCGGCATCATCCATGTGATACTTATCATAGGTCTTTTGATTCAGATAAAGGATGCATACATCTTCATCAGCTCCCCATGATGCATGTGCTCGTCTTCCATACCTGTCACTTGTGAATGCAATGGCATTGCCGTCCATTACCCAGGTTGGACCACCTTCGCCATAACCAGATTCTGTTAGGTTACGAACTTTAGGTGTTCCGGTAACATTAACGATAGCGACATCACTCATCCATCTGTTATTGTCAATGTAAGAAAGTGTTATCCACTTACTATCTGGACTCCATTGAAACCACTGATCTCCGTCTGAATAACTATAGTTCACACCCGATTCAAGTAGTACTCTGGTTTTGTTTGTTTCAAGATTGATTACCTCTAACGCGGTTCTGTCACGTAAATAGGCTACTTCTTTTCCGTTAGGAGAATAAGCTGGTTGGAAACATGCGTTTGCTTTTTTTGTGATTTGTTTTTCGTTCAGCACGGTTGACATAAAGAAGTACTCTTCTTCTTCTTCTTCATTTTTGATGCTAGTTTCATAGACATCCCAGGAACCATCACGCTCTGATGCGTACAGTATTTTTTTGCCATCCGGACTAAAGGATACACTTCTTTCTTGTTGGGCAGTATTGGTAATTCGCTTGGTGTTTTTGAAATCGATACTGCTTACAAACACTTCTCCTCTAACAATAAACGCTAGTTCTTTTCCATTTGGTGATACTTTATATTCGCTTAGTCCATTTTTAATCGCCACGTTTACTTCTTCATCTATACTTATGTCGCTGGCAATCTGAATCTCAACTTTCTTAGCAGGGTTACCTTTGCTTATTAAGTAAATCTCACCGTTGTAAAAGAAACAAAGTTTATGATCTTTTGATGAGCTCAAAAAACGAACTGGATGCTCAGCAAAGGTGGTCAGTTGATTTACATTTTTACCATCTAAATCGGCCTCATAAATATTAAACGTACTTGCCGTTCTTTCGCTTAAGAAGTAAAGGCGGTCATCCACAACTACCGGATTGCGATCTTCACCCAACCAATCGGTTATTTGGGTATGTTGTTTTTTACTTGGTTCGTAGCGCCAAATATCTCTTGTTACATAAGAGGTGTGATGTTTTCTCCAAGGATCCTCATATCCTTTTTTATCATGATAATACATGAAATTACCATCTGACGAAATACTAATATCCTCTGCTGGAATGCCCAGTACTTGTTTCGAATTACCACCTTTTGCTGGAATACTATACAATTCGGTTAAAACACCTGAGGGAAATAATTTGGAGTCTTTACCATCATGTCTCAAGCTTGAAAAATAGATTTCTTTATCATCTGAAGAGAATGCATACGGGCTATCATTAAAGCTATGGTAAGTTAATCTGTTTGCTTTACCACCTTCAGCGCTCATAATAAACACATCAAAATTCCCATATCTGTTAGATGCAAATGCTAATTGTTTACCATCGTTGGACCATACAGGCATATAGTCGTGATCTGGATGAGATGTTAATTGAGTTGCTAAACCACCATCAGAATTAACTACATAGATGTCTCCCTGATAAGAAAACGCAATTTTAGAGCCATCAGGTGAAATAGACGGATAGCGCATCCATAAAGGGTTAGTTTGAGCATTACTAAGAAGTGAAATACAGCATAGAGCTGCTGAAAGAAGGATTCGATTCATAATTTATAATCTTAATCCTTCAAATATAGCAAATTATGCTACTTTTTACTGACTGGTTTTACGGTGTACCCTTGATCTTTTAATAATTGAATTATTCCTGTCTTACCACCAAGGTGAGCGGCGCCTACAGCTATAAAGCAAGCATTGTCCTGCAGTAAAGGAATCGCTCTCTCCACCATGGTCACGTTCCTGTTTACCAAAAAAGCATTGTTGAATGATTCATCAATTGATGCATCACTAAAGCCCATCTCTTGACTTATTTTGGCCATTTTATCTATATCGCCAGATAAATAATAGTCCATTAATTTATCAGATTGATTATCGGCAGTTGTAGATACATTTTGATTGTATTCACTTTTCACGGTTTCAACTAAACCTCTTGCTTGTTCTGAATAAGGTATAGATTTAAATGCGCGTATTTGTTCGTCCGCTTTTTCTAAGCCAACTATACGTTTGTCAAGTTTTTTTGCCTCCGTGTACCAATACATGTCCAAAGCTTGTCCCATCTCATTTCCCATATCTTTTGTTGCTACCATAGAAGAGGTAAACATTGGGGACATTTTATTGAATAGTGCCAAAGGCTGACCAAGCGAATCCTTAAAATAGTTGGCAACAAGATCGTAATCTTCATCACTCATCAATGTCTCAAGTGTTGTGTCACCAGGCATCATTAATTCACTCATAATGCTTAATTGGTTCACACTGTCCATATTTAGTTCAAGTGCCAAAAGGTCAGCATTATTAAAAGCTTCTGTTGTACCAGAAGGGAAATCGTATACACGTTTATCACCTGTGTGCATGGTGCCATAAAGGTAAGAAGTCTTCTTAGCGCCATTCCCGCTTACCTCCCAAAATAGTGACTTTTTTGAGCAAGCTGTAAACCCTAAAGCTGAGATTAATAAGAATAGTAATTGTTTCATTAGGTATTACCGTTTTCAACAATCATTCCATCCGAAATTACCAGCATTCTATCTGCCATTTTGGCAAGCTCATTATTGTGCGTTACAATCACGAAGGTTTGGTTGAACTCCTCTCTTAACTCAAAAAACAATTCATGAAGCTCTTTTGCGTTTTTCGAATCTAGATTACCACTAGGCTCATCTGCCAAAATAATGCTAGGATCATTAATTAAAGCTCTGGCTACGGCCACTCTTTGTTGTTCGCCCCCAGATAGTTGCCTTGGTTTATGGCTTATACGGTCACTTAAGCCTAAGCGTTCTAACAACATAGTCGCACGCTCTTTTGCCGCTTTTTCATTCGTTTTGGCAATAAAAGCTGGTATACATACATTTTCTAGCGCTGTAAACTCTGGTAGCAACTGATGAAACTGGAATATAAAACCGATTTTTTTATTTCTGACTGAAGCCAGTTGTTTATCATTTAAAGCGTACACGTTGGTGCTATCTATATATAATTCGCCCGAATCGGGACGATCGAGGGTACCTAAAATTTGAAGCAGAGTAGTTTTACCTGCACCAGAGGCTCCAACGATAGACACGAGTTCTTTTTCGCGTATCTCCAAATCGATACCTTTCAAGACATCTAGGTCATGATAGGATTTTTTTATGTTGACTGACTTTATCACCGAAACAAATATAACATTAACATAATTGTAAAAGTGTTTTCTAAATACAGCAATTCCTATTACATTTATGGCACAAATCTCAAGAAAATGAATTTACACGAATATCAAGGAAAATCAATATTAAAAAGTTTTGGTGTTGCAATTCAGGAAGGAATTGTTGCAGATAGTGCTGATAAAGCTGTTGAAGCGGCAAAAAAACTTAACAGTGAAACAGGTACAGAGTGGTATGTAGTTAAAGCTCAAATTCACGCTGGTGGTAGAGGTAAAGGAACCGTTACTGAAACTGGATCACATGGTGTAGTGCTTGCTAAGGGCTTGGATGAAGTGGCTGGTAAGGTTAATGGTATCTTAGGTGGACACTTAGTAACAGCTCAGACTAGCAAAGAAGGAAAGAAGGTAAATAAGGTATTGATTGCTCAAGATGTTTATTATCCTGGAGATTCAGAACCAGAGGAGTACTACATGTCTGTTTTGCTAAATAGAGAAACAGGAAAAAATATCATTATGTATTCGCCTGAAGGTGGAATGAATATTGAAGAGGTAGCGGAGAAAACCCCACACTTGATATTTAAAGAAGAAATTGATCCTGGTGTTGGTTTACAGGGATTCCAGGCTAGAAGAATTGCATTTAATCTAGGTTTATCTGGGCAAGCTTTTAAACAAATGTCAAAGTTTGTATACGCATTGTACAATGCCTATGTTGGATGTGATGCCTCAATGTTTGAAATTAATCCTGTATTAAAGACTTCAGATGATAAGATAATTGCAGTTGATTCTAAGGTAACTTTAGATGGAAATGCTTTATTCAGACATAAAGATTATGCTGACATGAGAGATTTGTCTGAAGAGGATCCAGTGGATGTTGAAGCAGGTGAAGCAGGCTTAAACTACGTTAACCTAGACGGAAATGTTGGTTGTATGGTAAACGGTGCTGGATTAGCAATGGCTACTATGGACATTATTAAGTTGTCTGGTGGTGAACCAGCTAACTTCCTTGATGTTGGTGGAACAGCAAATGCTGAAAGAGTAGAAAAAGCATTTAAAATTATCCTTAAAGATCCAAATGTAGAAGCTATTTTGGTGAACATTTTTGGTGGTATTGTACGTTGTGACAGAGTTGCAAACGGCGTTGTACAAGCTTACAAAAATATAGGAGATATTCCTGTGCCAATTATTGTTAGACTACAAGGAACTAACGCAGTTGAGGCAAAACAAATTATTGACGAATCTGGACTAAATGTTCATTCGGCAATTACGCTTCAAGAAGCTGCAGATAAAGTAAAAGAAGTATTGTCGTAAGACACTTGATATTCAGAAATTGAGAAGGTGTTAGAGTAATCTAGCACCTTTTTTTTACATTTAGATATGCGTATACTTATTTCATGTTTATTGATTGCATGTTTGTATTCATGTAACGAAGAGTCGGCGGATAAGCCATCTAGCTCCGATACCAAAAATAATGTTGAAGTTGAGGCGGAAAACTCAGCGCAAGCGGAATCAAACGACACAGATACATTGTTAACCATAAGTGGAGCCAATAAACATTTTGATGACTATGTTAAAACAAAGTTTCATCTTTCTCAAGGAAAGGTGCGCATAACTAAGGATGGAGAAGAATTACATAGCGGAGTATATCAGTGGGTAGAAGATTCATTACACATTGAATTAGAAGAATACCCATACCAACTCGATTATGCTGTTGAAAGACGAGGGGAAATAGATTACCAACTCTCTGATAATCATGGATTGATTTTGCAACTTACATTCGAAAATCCTAAATTGTAAAAAAATAGAACCATGGAATATAAATACGATGAAATAAAGCCCTTAGTAGTTAGCGAAGAATTCGACGGACAAATGATGAAAGTTAGTTTCAAATCTGCGGATGGAAACGCACCGGTTCAGGCTGTGGCAGCTTTAACACCTGATCAAAAAGATTTAGTTAAAAACGCTGGTAAGCAAGCGGTAAAAACTGGTTTTATATATGGAATAATCAACGCCGTTTCTAGAATGGTTGGTGGTGCTGCTGGTGGTGGTGTTGGAGGATCAGTTGCGAGATCTGCTACATCTTCTATGGGACATGCTGCTGCGTCTAAACACACGGATAGCTCTAATTTGACAAAAGTTAAGGACACGCCAGAGAATAGACAAAAGGGTGTTGTTGAGGCCTTCAAAACAGTAGCCAACATGTATGAATATGATGATGTGGCTAAAACGTGGAAGGCAAAGAAAATAGAGGCTCCAACAGCCTAGGGGAATAACGATTGATCTTAACTACTGTTAGAGCAGTAGTTGTTTTTTATGAATATTGCATTTTATTGTTCTTCAAACTCATGGGGAGGATTGGAGATGAATCTGATTGAGCGAGCCAATTGGTTCGCTTCAAGCGATTATGGGGTGGAACTTTTTGGTTTAAAGGGTTCGCCTTTCTCGCAGAACTCAGGAAATCACTCACTACATGAGATTAATCGTCAAGCTAAGAGTTTTCCTGTGCGTGCTGCGTTTAGCGTACTTATGAAACTCAGATCGTTAAATACAGATATTCTAATTCTAAGTGATAATAGAGACCTTGCATTAGGTGCATGGGTGTCCTTTTTTAGTTTTAGGAAGATAAAAATCGTGTATATGCAGGCGATGAAGCTGTCCATTCCAAAACGCGATTTAATTCATACTATTAGATACAGCAGAATTGATGCATGGATTACCTCTCTACCATACCTCAAAAAACAGACTGAAGATTTTATCCGAATAAATAAAGACAAGGTTCATGTAGCTAGATTAGGGGTAGACGCAAATAGGTATTCTGCTAATTTCGATAAATTGGAGGTAAGACGTCTCTTCAACCTTCCGACAGATAAACACATTATTGGTCTGGTTGGACGCGTTGATGAACAGAAAGGTCAACTCGTGCTGATTAAAGCTTTTGCTGAGCTCAGGGATAGTGACGAATGGCACTTGGCATTTCTTGGCGATTTTACCGCCAATGAAGAGAGTGCACTAAACTATTTCAATGAGATTCAAGCATATATTAAAGAGAAGGGACTAGAAGACTCAGTTCAGTTTATTCCCTTTAGAAAGGACGTTGAGAAGTTTTATGCAGCCATAGACATTTTCGTTATGGCATCTCGCTCTGAAACATACGGGATGGTTACCGTAGAAGCCATGATGGCTGGTAATACTATTCTAGGAACTAATGCAGGTGGAACGCCGGAATTGCTAAATCATGGAGAATTTGGTGTTTTGTTTGAACCGGATAACCATCAAGATTTGTCTGAGAAATTAAACGCCATAATTGAGCAGAGCCCAGACAATAATTTTAAACGCGAAGATGTGCGAGAACATGCTATCGAAACATATAGTCATAGCACAGAATTTCAAAAATTAGAGGACATTTTTAAGTCAATTACTAAATCTCATAAATAGTAATTCCACTTCTTAACTTGGGCTCTATCCATGTGCTTTTTGGCGGCATAGTTAAGCCGGCATCTGCAACTTCAGTTAACTGAGAAATGCTGACCGGATATAAAGCAATGCCAGCAGCATATTTACCAGAATCGACTGCTTTAACCATATCATCAAATCCTGTGGGACCGCCTGTGAATTTTATTCGATCAGATGTTTTTAAATCGGTTATATTCAATACAGGACCAAGAAAATAATCACTTAATATTTGTGGGTCCAAGGCATCAACAGGGTTGTTTATTGCTTGTGTTCTATTGAATTTCAATCTGTACCATTTGCCAAGAATGTATAAACCAAACTCGTTATAACTAGAAGGCTTTATCGGTGTTTCAGATGGTGTAACGGTGAAATTGACTTTTAGTTCTTCCAGGACCTCATCTTTACTTTTTCCTCCAAGGTCCTTAATTAGACGATTGAAATCATAAATTACCAGGTTCTTATCAGAGATCAAATATGACATAAAAAAATGGGCGCTTTCCCTATCTTTTTCTGTCCCGGCATAGTTGCTGCCAAGCAGAGCTGAAGACGCTGATCTGTGGTGTCCATCAGCAATATAGAGAGCAGGCATATTTGCAAACGCGTCTTGTAGTGCTTTGATGTCATTTTTGTCATCTATAACCCAAAGAATATGTTGCTTTTGGTCTGTAGTGCTGAAGTTGTATACAGGTGTTTGTTGTCTGTATTTATCAATTATCCCATTAATGATCATGTCGTCTTTGTACATCATGAGTACCGGCTCAGCGTTAAAAGAGCAGATGTCAAGATAGCGCTTAAACACCTCTTCACGTGCTGTAAGGGTTTGCTCATGTTTCTTAATTACATCCTGATTGTAATCATCGATAGAAGCACCGGCAATTACCCCGCAAAAACTGTGTTCTCCTATTTGTTCATATATGTAATAAACTTCATCCTCATCTTGAACCAGTATACCGTCGTTTTTGAATTCTTCGTACTTAGACCTAACCTTAGCAAATCGTTCATCTGAATTAGGCTCAGTTTTAACCACTTCACGAAATTCGGGATTAATTATATGTATAAAGGTATAAGGGTTGCTATCCAGTTTTCTTTCCAACACATCTGGAGCATAGGTGTAAAATGCCCTAGATGCTACTAAATGAGCTTTGTCTTGTGTTGGTCTAACCCCTCTAAACGGTCTAACATCTGCCATAGAATACTAATGTAACAATTAAGGAATTCAGCAAAAAATATAATTTTTGTTAAAAAAGGTTGACGTATCAACTAAAAGCTATATATATTTGCAGCGTTGATTATGAAACCTAAGGTATGTACAACATAGATAAAGACATGGCACAAACAAGGCGACTCATTATTTCGGTGATGTCTAAAGCCTTTCAGGAGAATGGAATTATCATATCTCCTGAGCAGTTTATTATTCTAAAAATAATTGACGCAAACGACGATATTATTCAGCAAGATATAGCTGTGTTTTTACAAAAGGACAAGTCGGCTGTAATGCGTATGGTTAATAAGTTACAGGGCATGAAGTTGTTGGCAAGGGTTCCAAATGAAAATGATAAAAGAAAGTATCATGTGTTAATTACAAAGCAGGGACTACACGAGTTTGAAAAAGCTGAAATGATTCATACTGAAGTTCTGTCAAAATTAATGATAAACGTTCAGAAAGATGAGATCGAAATAATGCAAAATTTGTTAGGTAAAATTCAAACGAATGCTAAAGAAATATTAAATAGTTGATAAGACAACCTAAATTATGAAAAACGTACTAATTAGAAGAATAAGCTTAATTGCAGGTATGGGGATACTTGTCATTTCGTTTATGGTGAAAAACTTCTTAGCAGGACAGAAGGAAGACCCAAAGAAGGTGGAGGCGAAAGACGAAACGCCATTTGTGAGCGTAGCAACGATTGAACTTGATTCGGTAAATACTGGAACAATAAAGACGGGAAGACTAATCGCCACAGACAAGATTGAGGTCTTAGCGGAAGTGACTGGTAGATTGCGTACAACGGCTCGTCCTTTTCGCGATGGAATGCAGTTTAAAAAAGGACAAGTATTATTGGGAATCGACGATACAGATGCCCGTTTAAATGTAGTCGCTAAACGTTCGGCTTTTCTTAGTATGCTCACAAAACTACAAGCAGATCTTGCAACGGACTATCCCGAAGATTTTGAAAAATGGGAAGACTACATTGAAGACTTTAAACCCGAATCATCGCTGAGCGAATTACCAAAAGTGCAAAATCAACAAGAGAAAAATTTTCTGTACGCTCGGAACGTATATGATCAATATTATGCGATTAAGACACTTGAGTCACAGTTATCCAAATACACGGTATATGCTCCATTTACGGGGGTGGTAAGTAACGCAAATGTGACACCTGGCTCTTTGGTGCGCGCTGGGCAGAAAATGGGAGATTTTGTTAGTACAAATACTTACGAATTAAAAGTGGGTGTTAGTCTGGATGAAAGCAACGAATTAGAAATAGGAGATATGGTCTATCTAAAATCAAGTAATGGCGATCGCACATGGCAGGGCGAATTAGTTAGAATAGGTGAGGAGATAGATAATCAAACTCTAAATTTTAATGCGTATGTAAAGGTTGAAGGCGAAGATTTGCACGAGGGAATGTTTCTTGAGGCGAGAATTGGTAATGGCGCCGTGGCCGGCGCAGCAAAAATTCAGGCAAGTCTTATATCGGATCTGAATACCGTGTATGTGGTAAGTAAAGACTCGACTTTGAAATCTGTGAAGGTTGAAGTTATTGGAGAAGAGTCTGGTGACGCTTACGTTCTGGGATTATCTGAAGGAGATGTACTGATGGAGCAGGAGTTAATTAGTGCAAGAGATGGCATGAAAGTGAGATATCAAATTAAGTAATAATGAGAGGATTAGTTAATTACTTTATTAAACATTCTATCTCTGGGAACCTGCTAATGGTGCTAATCTTAGTGTTTGGCTTCTTTAGCATGTCCAATCTAAGAAGCACCTTTTTTCCACAAGTGCCTTCCAGAAATATTATGATTGGTGCTGCGTATCCCGGTGCCTCTGCAGAGGAGATTGAAGAAGCTGTTGTGCTGAAAATAGAAGACCAGTTGAAAGGTGTATCGGGAGTAGAAAGAATATCATCCACAACCATGGAGAATTCTGGTTCCATCAACATTGAGATAAAAAAGAATGCTGATATCGACCAGGTATATGAGGATGTCCAGAATGGCGTAGATCAAATAAACAGTTTTCCTGTAGGCCTTGAAAAACTAGAGGTTTATAAACTTGAGCAAAAGTCGAATGCCATCAGCTTTGCCATTACGGGGGATAAGGACTTGTACGTACTAAAGGATGCTGCAAGAAGAGTTGAGCGTGAGCTACTAGCGCTGGAGGGTATATCAAAAGTTACCTTAACCGGATTTCCAGATGAAGAGATTTCTATCGAGTTTAAGGAAGACCGCTTAAGAGAGTATAATCTTACAATGGATGCCGTGCTTCAGAAGATAGCTGCAAGTAATCTTGAAGGCACGGGCGGAACGATTAAAACGGAACTTGAAGAATTCAAAATTAGAATTTCTAATAAGGCGTATTACGGAAGAGAACTCAAGGATATTATTGTAAATACCAAACAAGATGGTTCCGTGGTTAAGCTTAAGGATGTAGCGGACATAAAAGATCAATGGGTGGACTCGCCCGCTAAGAACTTTTTTGACACAAAACCTTCTGTCAATGTAGATGTATTGTATACTAACCAGGAAGATTTGTTGGGTATTGCAGCTACTGTAAAGGATTACATTGATGAGTTTAATGCAAACAATGAGCACCTGCATATTGACATCACGCGTGACATGTCGGATGTTGTCAACCAGAGGATTGATATGTTGGTGGAAAATGGAATTACTGGTTTTGTTATAGTATTTCTTTTGCTCGCAATGTTTTTGCATTACAGATTGGCATTATGGGTAGCCTTGTCAATACCAATTTCGTTTGCAGGTATGTTCATTTTGGCAGATTTGTTCGGTATCACCATCAACGTAATTTCATTGTTTGGAATGATTACGGTTATTGGAATTCTTGTGGATGACGGCGTAGTAATCAGCGAGAATATTTATAGACATTTTGAGAATGGAAAGGGTAGGATACGAGCAGCTATTGATGGGACTATGGAAGTTGTGCCTTCTGTATTTTCTGCCATTGTTACCACAATAATAGTGTTTTCAACCTTCTTCCTTATCGATGGAAGACTAGGGGACTTCTTTGGCGAGATGGCCTTTATAGTTATTGCTACATTATTGTTTTCACTGGTCGAGGGGATATTTATTCTCCCGGCGCACGTTGCCCACTCAAAAGCTTTAGATAAAGATGTAAAGCCAAATGTGTTTATGCGCTCCATGACTAAGTTGATGGATTGGATGCGTTATAAAATGTATAAACCCGTTCTTGAGTTTGTATTAAAAAACAGAATGCTTGCCGTGTCTATACCAATTGGCTTGTTCTTTATCACCATAGGAGCGATTCAGGGAGGTATAATTAGTTCAACCTTTTTCCCGCCTATTGAACAGGATAATATTCTCGTAAAACTAAAGACCCCTGCAGGTACAAGAGACTATATCACGCTGGATAAACTGCAATTCATAGAAGAAAAGGCATTGGAATTAAACAAAGAACTAAAGGCTGAATTAGGCACAAGTGAGGAAGTCATTAAATCAATTGATACCCGCCTTGGCCCTACAAATTCCAACGAAGGACAGGTCAGAATTGAATTGCTTGAAGGAGAAAACAGAGGGATGAAGCAGTCTGAAATAGTCTCACGTCTCCGAGCTAAAATGGAAGGGTTATCTGGATATGAAGAACTAAGTTATGAATCAGGGAATCCATTTGGTAAACCTGTATCCATTGCTATTAAAGGTCCGGACACGGAAAAAGTGAAAGAAGTTGTGGATTCACTGAAATACCGCTTAAAGGAGATTGCAGACCTAAAAGACGTGACCGATGACGACTTAGAAGGCGTTAAAGAGATCATAATCGAATTAAACGATAAGGCCAAAATATTAGGCTTTACTGAAAGGGAAATATTGTCACAAGTTAGAAGAGGTTATTATGGAGGAGAGATTCAGCGTGTTCAAAGAGGTCTGGATGAGGTGAGATTATGGGTGCGATATGCTGAGAACGAGCGTACATCTTTGGATCAATTGAGGCAAATAGAGATTAAATCGCCAACAGGTGGGAAATACGATTTGGCTCAATTAGTTGATTTTTCGATTAAGCGTGGGGTGATTAGTATTAACCGCATGGATGGTCAAAGACGTATTATGGTTACAGCAGATATTGCAAATGATGGTGTTTCTGCAAGCGATCAAATCACGAATATTCAGAACAATGTGCTTCCAGAAGTCTTGAAAAATTATCCTGATATAACATATTCTTTTGAAGGACAATCAAGGGAGCAACAAAAGTCAATGGGAAGTATGAAGAGTGTCGTGCCTGTGATTCTAATCCTTATGATATCTGTCATTGTGCTTACGTTTAGATCTTGGATGCAGACTTTAATTGTAGTCCTTTTAATTCCGTTTGGTTTTATTGGTGTAGCATGGGGACACTATATACATGGGATGCAATTAAGCTTATTTTCGTACCTGGGGATGATTGCTTTAATAGGTATCCTGATCAATGATTCGCTGGTTTTTGTGAATGCCTTTAACACTAACATTAAAGAGGGTATGCGCTTTGATGAGGCGGTTGTAGATGCTGCAATTAGTAGATTTAGACCAATCGTACTAACCTCTATTACAACAATAGCTGGACTCGCGCCACTTGTTCTGGAAAAGAGCTTTCAGGCGCAATTTTTAATTCCTATGGCCTTATCGATAGCATACGGATTGGCAATTGCGACCATGGTAATATTAATTCTTCTGCCATTACTAATAGTTAGTTTCAACAAATTGAAGCGTTGGGTGCACTGGTATTGGTATGATGAATATCCACAAGCAAAAGAAGTTGAACCGGCATTTAAAGAATTGGAATATGAAGGAGATAATCACTAGTTTACTTTTGGTGTTTTGCTTTGCCGGAACATCAAATGCACAACAATTACTTACCCTAGATGAAGCTATTGCTAAAGCAATCGAGTTGAATATTGGCGTTAAAAAAGCGGAATTATCTCGTGAGATTAGTCAAAACTCAGCCACTAAGGGCCAGGCGGGATTACTTCCGACAGTATCGGCTGGGGCCAATTATAATTACAACATCAACAACACAAAGCTTCAGCTTATTAATAGTCCAGATATTACGGAGGTTAAAGGTGCACAGTCAACTCTTTTAGGTGCAAATTTAAATGCGCAATACACGATTTATGCAGGGGGAGCAAATAAATTGCAATATCAAAAGCTTCAGCTAAACGCACAACTTTCAGATGCGGACAAACAGGTGGCTACCGAGAATATTGTGATGGGAGTAATTCAGGCCTATTATAATGTGGTGCGGACGCAGGATAACCTTATGCTGTTGGAGGATAATATTGATTTGTCTCTGCAACGGTTGGATATTGCAAAGAAATCGCAAGAATTGAGCGGAGGAAGTAAACTTAATGTCTTGAGTGCCGAATTAGACCTGTCGCAGGACTCTTTAGATTATCATGATGGATTGCGAGCCAATAAAGAAGCTCAATTGATGTTGAATAAGGCTATAGGCCAAGACTTAAATAGTCAGATTCAAGCCGCATCATCGTCAGACATTATTTCTCTGGCGTCTAAAGAAGAGTTAATTCAAACAATGAAGGCAAATCAAGCACAACTACTTCAGTTAAGATTGAATGAGCAGACCGCTATGCTAGACTACAAAATTGCCAAGGCAGCCTTCCTACCGCGATTAGACATTCAGGCGCAATACAGTTATTCAAGAAATGATGCTGAGGGAAGCATACTCGCCTTAAATGAGACCAATGGATTGGGTTCCGGCTTAAGCTTGTCAATTCCGATTTTTAATGGAGGTAAAAATAAAATCAATAAAGCCAATGCTGATACGCGTATTAAACTAGCTGAATTGAGCCGTGAAGATTTGGAATACAGTTTAGAGGCAGATTTGATTAATGCGTATCAGCAGTATGAGTTTTACATCAAGTCACTTAATATGCAGCAAACTGCTCTTGATGTAGCTCAGGCGAATTATGAGTATGCACAGAAACAATATAAATTTGGTTTAGTGAACAACACTCAGCTGCGTGAGGCTCAAATCAACCTTGCACTTGTGAAAAACGGTATTAATAATACTAGTTACAATCTGCGCTTATCAGAGCTTGAGTTAACCAGATTGTCAGGAACTTTAATTAGCGATAATCAAGGAGGGTAGGGCCCGGTGTAGGTTGCACAAATCTGGTGAAAGCATGGCGTGTGGTAGTTCCTCTTGAGGGAAAGTGACGAATCCGCAACCGTGAATGTTAAATCTGGCTTTTCGAACCATTCTTTTAGGCATTCTTCACTGAATCCGTGATAATATTTCGAATAGTTTAAGCCTTTTTCTAAATGCTTTTTATAGATAGCCTCATCTTTTTTCTTCTCATCTACAATTAGGTAATCACCAGGAGGGAGAACCAAATCAATGCTGCCGTCTGTTGCAGATATAACTTTAAGCACTTCTGCATCAAAAGTGTTTACATGACCTTTCTTTAAATAGTACAAGCCTGATTTTGCAACGGGAGTTCGATAGCGCTTCATCATTTCTTCCGTAGGTGCCATCCCACCACAATATGAGCTCGTTTGAGTGAACTCGATATGTACACTTTGTGTGTCGTCAACTACAGAGAAATCCGAATTAAATTCAGATAATGATAACACGAACAAGCCAATTATGAGTACCTTCATAACTGTAGCATAACAAAAAACATACCTTATTTTGCTGTTAACTGCAGAAGTGTTAACTTTGTTGCAACAAATATACTGAGATGGGACTCAAAGAGGAAATTAAACAGTCTAAGTTTTCGTCAAAGCAACAAGAGGCTTTGTTAAATGTTTTATATACGGGAAACTGGGTAAGAGACAGTCATTCGGAGTTTTTTAAGCCCTACGGTATACGCTATCAGCACTACAATGTATTAAGAATCATAAAAGGAAGTCATCCTAAGCCAATGTGTCCAGGAGACATCAAGAATGTGATGTTGGATAAATCACCAGACCTAACTAGATTAATCGACAAGATGGTGAATTTTGGCTATTTATCAAGAGAGCATTGTAAGGAGAATAGAAGAATGGTTTTAATATCAATTACTGATAAAGGTATTGACTTTGTGGATGATGTTAATGGGGCCTTAAGGGGACACCTTGGAGCTATGGAAGATAAGATCACAGAGGATGAAGCACAAGCCTTAAATGATATCTTGAATAAGTTACGTCAGTAGATACAATTTCTAGAATACTTTCCGTTTTCTTGTAGAAGAACTTCAAATATTGCGTATTATTGAGCTCTGAAATGCAGGACACACCCACATTAGATATTTCTTTAGTTATTCCTCTGCTAAATGAAGCAGAGTCTTTACCTGAACTTTCCTCATGGATAAAAAAAGTAATGGATGAACATGGATTTTCTTATGAAATCTTGTTTATTGACGACGGAAGTACGGATGAATCGTGGGAAATAATTCAAAAGCTATCTACCGAAAACAAAAGTGTTAGGGGCATAAAATTCAGGCGGAATTACGGAAAATCTGCGGCACTTGATACAGGATTTAAAGTGACTAAGGGATTAGTAGTGATTACTATGGATGCTGACCTTCAAGATAGTCCTGAAGAGATTCCAGATTTGTACAAGATGATTACCAAAGACGGTTTTCACATAGTGTCGGGTTGGAAGAAGGAACGATTTGACTCGTTTATTAAAAACAAAACGAGCAAGGTTTATAATTGGGCTACCCGCAAACTCTCGGGTATATATCTACATGATTTTAATTGTGGATTAAAGGCCTATAATTGGGAGGTGGTAAAGAATATTGAGGTTGAAGGCGAGATGCACCGCTATATTCCAGTAATCGCAAAAGGAAAAGGTTTTGCTAAAATTGGAGAGAAAGTAGTAAAGCATCAAGCTCGGAAATATGGGGTGTCTAAATTTGGACTTAACCGTTTTATTAATGGTTTTCTAGATTTATTCACTATTACCTTCATTAGTAAGTTTGGCAAGAAACCAATGCATTTCTTTGGGGCACTAGGCACTTTGTTTTTTGTGATAGGATTCGGAATTGCTACTTACTTATCCATTGCAAAATTAGCGTGGCATCAATACAATATGACAGATAGACCTATATTTTTCTTTGGTCTACTTTGTATGATTATCGGAACACAGCTTTTCCTTACCGGGTTTATTGCCGAGCTAATTATTCGGCACAAGGGAAGAAAAGAAGATTATCAGATAGAATCTACGCTGAATGATTAAGGTTCACAATTTGTTTGTAACCATCGCTCCTTACTTAGTTATATAATTGTAAATGTTTGGTATGATTTTTACATTTACTAAGTAAACTAGATATGAAAGCACTACTATTTTCGATTTTTTTAATTCCAGTGATTCTATTTGCTCAGGATATCAATCAAACAGATGCGAATGGCAAAAAGCATGGAAAGTGGGTTAAAACATGGCCAAAAAGCACAATTAAAGTGTATGATGGAACGTTTAAGCATGGGGTGCCTCAAGGGAAATTTATGTTCTGGTATGAAAGTGGTAAGCCTCAAGCGATAATAAAATATGCCGCTGACGGAAAGAGTGCAAAAGCTCAGTTTTATCATGAGGTAGGTGGAGAAGTAATGGCAGTAGGCAACTATATCAATAAAGAAAAAGACAGCACCTGGACTTATTTCGATCAGAAAGGTAGATTATCTATGCATGAAGACTATAAAAACGGCAAATTAAATGGCACAAAAACCGTTTATTTTGTGGACCCTAACACGAATGAAACAGATAGGTTTGTAGAAGGAAGAGTCTATCAAAAAATGAGCTATAAAGATGGCTTACTGCACGGTATTAAGGAGGAGTTTTATCCTGATGGAAAGATTAAGGCGAAATATAATTACGTTGACGGTAACAAAGACGGTGTACAATATGAATATCATCTGAATGGTAGGATAGAACGCTCAGTTATGTATAAATTTGCAGTAAAAGATGGCTTCACGGTGCTTTACGATAAGACAGGAAAAATTCTTAAGAAAGTATACTACCATCAAGGGTTTGTGTTAGAAGGAGAACAATTAGAAAGATTCCTTGCTAAACAGAAAAAATAATATCGCTTTATATGTTTTCAGTGCTATTACAGTACTAAGCAGTTCGTGCAGAAAAGACAACTCACCTGCGTTTGATTTGGGTTATAATTACTACCCAACTGCTGTGGGGACATTTGTCACCTTTGATTGTATGGAAATTGTGCATGATGATGCCGTTAGCCTGCACGATACCACTTACTATCAATTGAAAGAAAAAATAACAGAAGAGTTTGTCGATTTGGAAGGCAGAAATTCGCTGAGAATAGAGCGATATAAACGTGATTCAAGCCATCATCAGTGGCAAATAAGTGATGTGTGGTACGCTCATAGGTCTGCTCAGTTCCTTGAAAAGATTGAAGAAAATGTGAAGTTTAATAGGCTGATATTTGGCGTAAGAGAGGGAAAAGAATGGGATGGAAATGCTCCTAACATCAATTCTAGTTGGGATTATGTCTACAAGGATGTCGATATGAGTCTTAACTTAAACGGTACTTATTTGGATAGCACTGTTAAGGTAGTTCAGCGGGATTTGCCTGTTAGTGAAATTCCAATTGTACATGAATATGTAGAGCACATCTATGCAAGAAATATTGGTCTAGTTAGAATTTATCACAAAGAGCTAAGAAATATTGATCTATTCGATACCCTGAGTGTTAACGAAGGTTATGAATTATATCAAGATTATTTGACCCACGGTATTGAATAGATTATCGTATATCTACTTTTAACAGCATCTCATCCTCAATATAAGCTTCCAGCCTATCGCCAATGTTACACGGACCAACACCTGCAGGAGTACCAGTGAATATCAAATCACCAATTTTTAGGGTGTAGAACTTACTTGTGTAAGCGATAATATCGTCTATATCAAACAACATATCTTTGGGCTGTCCTTTTTGCACCCATTCACCATTTTGTTTTAAGCCAAATGTCGTATTGCCAGTGATTTTATCCTTTGGTAAAAAAACATTGGAAATTGGAGCAGAGCCATCAAAACCTTTTGCTTTTTCCCATGGATGTCCTTTCTCTTTACATGCCATTTGAATGTCTCTAGCAGTGAAATCTATTCCAATCCCAATCTCATTATAATATGTGTGGGCAAATCGTTTTTCAATGTGCTTTCCGAGCTTAGAAATTCTCACAACCAATTCAACCTCATAATGCAGATCCTTCGTGAATTGTGGGTAATATAATGGATTGCGTTTCGGCAAGATAGCCGTCTCAGGCTTCATAAATATCAGTGGTTCTGCCGGTACAGGATTGTTTAATTCTTTAGCGTGATCTGCGTAGTTTCTGCCGATACATATTATTTTCATTCCATTGAATTTTTAATATCTGTAAGCACCTTTTTTGTGTAGTGTGGAAAATCACCGTTCATCATCCAGCCATAGTAGGCAGGATCTTTCTTAAGCACTTCAGTGACCTTCTGTCCCTTGTATTTACCAAAATTAAAACAAGCGTCACCTGATTTGTTCTCTGTAATCCTTCCCATGAAATCCAAGTGTTTAAAACGTTGTGAAAACGCATGTAATGAATCTACGTCTTTGCCAAGGTCCGAATACTTTTCTAGTTGCGCTAGCAGTACCTCATAGGTCGCCAGGGTATCGGCTTCAGCGCTGTGTGCATTTTCCAAATCTTTCCCACAGTAGAACTTATAGGCGGCAGCCAATGTTCTTTCTTCCATCTTGTGGAAGATGTTTTGAACGTCAATTAATTTTCGGTTTTCCATAGGAAATTCTTTTCCGACTCTATAAAACTCCTCAACAAGCATGGGTACATCAAACTTGTTAGAATTAAAGCCAGCTAAGTCGGTTTCGTTTAAAAATTCAAGAATTTCATCTGCGATATCTCCGAATTTTGGTGCATCCATAATATCCGAATCATAGATACCGTGAATTTCGGATACTTCTAGTGGAATAGGGATTTCAGGATTAACTCGCTTTGTATAAGTTTCACTGGAGTTATCAGGATAGGTTTTGTGGATGCAGATTTCTACTATTCTATCTTTACCTACTTGAACTCCTGTTGCTTCCAGATCCAATGTTGCTAATGGTCTGGATAATTGAATTGACATAAACTAATTATTTTTTTTCAGGTTGATGATCTTATCGACTTTACCCATTTGATTCATAAACTCATGCACTTTAAAAGGAGCAGAGTATAGTTGATAATCTTCACTACTCGGAATAATTTCAATCGTATACTCACCTGGCTGGATAATCACAGTATACGTCATGTTGTTTGGATTTGGAGAATACTCTCCAATGATCTCATTTGTTGTAGCATCCGTTATGGTGAATCTTTCCGCCTCCATAAAAGGGCTATCGGGATTACCAGTAGCAATTTTTATTGCAAATAAGGCAGGCGTTACTTCAACATCATCATAAGTAATTCTGTATATGTCAAGGTCACCTACGCCATCTGGTTTTGAAGCCGAGATATACGCGTGTTTATGGTCATCAGCAAATGAAATAGATCTTTCATCATCTGCAGTATTAACAGGGTAGGGAAGCGCTTCTACATCACTAAATGTATTATTCTCTGGATCCCAATCTGTGTAGTATAAATCCCATCCGCCCATACCAACATGACCGTTTGAACTAAAGTAAATTCTGGTACCATCTGGGCTAAAGCTCGGAAAATCCTCGCTACCCGCAGTGTTAACATTTCCTCCTATTAGCTGTGGCTCAGCCCATAAATTATCTCCAAAAGGTAATCTGCGAACCATCCATAAATCTAATTGACCTATTCCATCGTTTCTATTGGATGAATAAATCATTGTTTGACCATCTGGAGAAATACATACTGCACTTTCTAAAAACTTCTCATCATCAATATTTACAATCTTTTCTTTACGTCCGAATTTGTAGCCTTCGTTTTTGACTATAAACAACTCACCTTTTGGGTTATTATCTGAGTAGAAGAACATGGTTTGTCCATCCTGAGATAATCCAGTGCTTTGTTCATTGTATGGCGTCATGTTTGACTTCATGATCTCTGCCTTTGAAAACTTCTTACCATCAAAAGTGCTCAGATAAACATCAGAAGGGTAGTAGCCATCGTATTCCATTTTACCTTTACCTTTTCTCCTTGTAGTAAAAGACAGGGTACGCTCATCACCAGATACAAATGGGTAATAATCGGCAAACTCCGAATTAATATCTTCACCTAAATTTTCGAATTGAACGCGGGCAGGGTTTTGCATTGCTTTTAGTGCGTATTGGCAGTCTTTTAATCTCTTTTCCGCAAGTTCAGTGTTTTTACCACCTGATTCAAGGTAAGACTCTAGAGCTTTAATAGCATCATCCATTTGATGATTTATTGCGTAAGCAACACCTAAGTAATAGTCCAGTTCTTTGTCTTGCTTGTCACTTTTTTTAGAAATTAATAAGTATTCGAGAGCTTTAGGCTTGTCTATGTTTGTTTCTAGATAACAAATCCCGATTTTTAGGTTATACTCGCCATTCGCCCGGTCAAGTTTTCTACATTTCTTATACTCATCCATTGCCTTGAAGTAGTTTCCTTTTTTAAAGTACTCCGCAGCTAATGTCTCATCTGCTTGACCAAAAGATATCAAGCTAAACGATAATGATATTAGTAGAAAATAGAATCTCATTACAACAGTAATAATCAAAGCGTGTACCAATTATTTAGCACGAGCCGAGTAAAAATACAAAACCCCTACAAATTTGCAGGGGTTTTGTATTTCTATTTTATAATGATTTCTTAATTATAGCTAAACATGTAAGCCATGTTTCCTGTAGACACTTTAAACATTACGCGTCTGTTCAGTTGACGGTTATCTGCGTTGTCGCTTCCATCAGGATTAGCATTTGGAACGGCAGGCATGCTTTCACCGAACCATTTAATTGTAATTCTAGATTCAGATATCCCCTTTGATACAAGGTAATTTTTAGCAGATATAGATCGTCTTTTAGACAGGGCTTGGTTGTATTGGTCAGTACCAAACCAATCTGTATGCCCATCCATTTGAATGGTAACAGAAGGATTTGCCTTCATATAGTCATAAATCTTATCAATTACCTGCTTACTCTTGCTTCTTAAAAAGTGCTTGTCAAAATCAAAGTAAATATTTTCGAATGCGATATCATCTCCCTTACTACCTGTAGTATCAAAATACACTAAGTCAATTACTTCAGAGTAATTAATTTCATTGTTCTCAGCATCAATAGTGTGTATTAAGGCAGAAACCGTGAAATCCAATGATTTATCTTCAATTGAATATTCAAATGGTTCTTCATTTAGCTCAGCAAATACTGATGGATCCTCTGGAAGATTGTCAATGATAAAATTACCTAGGCTGTCTGTTTTAGTCACGTTGGCAACTTTTTTACTATCATCGAATAAGTAGATGGGCATGTCTTTTATGTCAGACTCAGACTTTACGTTATACCTATAGGTCTGCTCAACATGGCCTTTAACAATAACACCATTATCATTAGGGTTTGTGCCGTAATAAGCATATTTTAAATCCTCTTCATCAAGTGCGATGATATAGTTCTCATTAGGATCTAAATCTCTAAAAAGGAATTGACCATTTCTTCCAGTTTGTCCAACTCGGATGATATCATTATCGCTATTCAATAAATAAATTTTAACGTCTTCGTTTACATCTAATACATCATTGAATTTCAAATCTCCTGCAATATTGTATTGCATTGAATCAGGTGCCATGTCCGTCATCTCATTACTAGTTCCAGGTATTTGATAGTATGATTTCGTAGAATCCTCAACATTAAAGAAGGCATTCTGGAAAGTGGCTTCTTGCGCATAATCACGTCCATTTTCATCTTTCAACAAATGCATGCTAATTTCCTGGTAGAGTGGGAAAGGATCGCATTGTTTTGGTAGTGTAAAAGATTGTTCAAATGCCGTATCTGTTTCCCATGGTTTTTCCGCGAGTACTTCAAGCTTATATGAGGCTTCTGGCTTTAGAATTAATAAATACTTACCAGTTTCACTATCTGCTCTTGTTGTTGTTATTTTCTCACCATCTGATGAGTAAACAACAATTTCACCACCTACAGGAAACTGTCTATCGCCTGCAAGTAAAATACCTTTAACTTCTGTTTGCGGAATACTTTGACATTCTAACTGAATCATATAGATGTCCATTCCACCAAATCCTCCCATTTTAGAAGAAGAGTAGTAACCCATTTTACCTTCTTCATCCTGAATGTAATAGATGTCATCGCCTGGTGTGTTTATTGGTGCACCCAAATTTACTGGCTCTCCCCATGTGCCATCATCTTGAAGCTCAGATTTGAACACATCATAACCTCCCATAGTAGTATGGCCGTTTGATGAGAAATACATTGTTTTGCCATCAGCTGTAAGAAATGGTGCATCTTCATCAAATTCGGTGTTAATCTTACCTTCAACTACCTTTAGTTCACCCCACGAGTCACCGTCGCGTTGAGCTACCCAGATATCTCTTCCACCTACGCCGCCTTCACGGTCGGTACTTACAACATAAAGAGTTTGTTCATCTTGTGTAATAAAAACAGAAGGTTCATGTCCTTTTTTAGAATTGACATTGTCATTCATTTTTACAGGATCCGTCCATTTTTCGTTTTCAAGACTAGACACATAAACGTGATTATCTCTGTATATGTAGAGCTTATCTTCTGCATCATTAAATGAAACTGCCGCATCATGCCATTTTGAGTTGATATTCTTGTTTATATATACATTGCTAGAATCGAACTTTGTAGATCTTCTCCAATTATCACCTTCTTTAACTGAGATATAAATATCCTCATATTCCTGATTGTCGTGATAAAACTTTCCACCAGTACTCTCTGTCCTACGACCTGTGAATATTAGCATTGAATTGTCTTTCTTCACCACTGGAGCGTATTCACCCCCAGTTGAGTTTATTTCCTTATCTAGATTAACAATTGTTACGTCTTTATTAACGGTCTTAGAATAGTGTAATCCATTATTACACATTTGAATAAAACGGTCAACGTCACGACTAAGCACTAAGCCTGAGTTGTTATCTTTTAAGAAGTCCTTGAACTTATTATAATTGTCTTTAGCTTCTTCAAAGTTTCCAACGTATTGATTTGATCTTCCTAAATAATAATACAATTCGCTTATAAGGTTCTCATCAGATGTATTCGCTTTTGCTTTCTTGAAATATTCCAGTGATTTCTCAGCCTCTACTTTAGAGTTATAGTAGGCTAGACCGGTCTCAAATAAATACTCTGCATTAGAATCGTCTAACTGTAATAGCTCAATATACTTTTCTTTTGCAGCTACATAGTTGCCTTTTGATAATTCCTTTCTGGCTTTCTTAAGCAACTTTTTTTCGGAATTACCCGCATGCACTCTCGTACTAAAAAGCAAAATCAAGATTAAAAAGAGGTGTTGTAGGCGCATTTTTTATTATTTAATTGGCTAATATAATATTTAGGTTTAAGTAATTGAAACTTAGCATGTAGTATGTTTTCCTCAGAAGAATCATGATAACTTATTTAGCCATTAATTTAACGTATTGATATTTCTCGTAAGTGCTACGATTTTTGATGTAGTCATCATTGTAAGCAGGTCCAAGAACTTGAGCATTAATAGCAGTAAATTTGATTTTACTCGTATCTACACCCATTCTTTTAGCAGCTTCTAACACACGTTTTTTAGCATCATTAGCTCTGTATTGAGCAAGCTGCTCGTTGTTTTTGAATGTACTTGTAGGCACTTTTGACGCACTACTTTCGATTTCTATTTTTGCTACACCGTTACATTTAACAAGCTCTGCAACACCATTCATGAAGTCTTTGAACCTCTTTTCGTCCAATTTAATATCCTTCATATTGTATTTATAGAACTTAGCGTAAGATGCTGGATTTGCTTTACAATCAACTGAAGTGGAACCAGTGTCAACAATAACTACATCTTGACTTCCATATTTGAAGTTACAATTAGCATCTCTTGTAGTTTCACCAACTTTATTGTTGTCTTTATCAAGTAGAACTATAGTTACTTCATCACAAAGTGTGTTCTCTAATCCATCAAGTTCAAAGAAAATGTTACTTTCTGGACTCAGTGGGTGGTAAGCAAACATACCGTTACATCCAAGCTTCTCATCGTTTGTTATGTTGCCGTTTTCATCCTTAAAGGTAACTTTTACATTATCCTTTTTAACTGTGTTACCCTTCGAATCTACTACGACCCACTTGTAGTCAATGTTCTCATAGTAATATTGACAATCATCTGTCTTAATAGCATAGCCAAGAATATTCTCCAAACTATCAATTAATGCAATACATGTTGATTTACAAATTATATCGTTTTGGCCATCCAGTGCGAAACGGTAAGTAAAGTCGTGATTGTTATTAGGATAAGAGAATATACCCTTATCGTCAACAGCAACTTGTCCTGAAATTTCACCGCTCTCATCATAATAGTTAACTTGATTACCCGATAAATCCATTGGCGAATCGATTACTTTCCATCTTACGATAGCACCATCATAAGTAGGCTCTGTTCCCATGTGTGTTGGGTCTAAGTAGATCTCTCTATGAATTGTTTGTACGTCTGCTTCACAAGGAACAGTGAATTCTGTCTCAGAGAAGAGATTACCATCCATAAAGTATTCAACTTTATAATCGTGACACGGAATTAGTGTCAAAACATAACCTCCATCATCAGGTCTTGGCTTAAATGGACCTCTTTGTTCACCAGTTGTCATGTCTGTAGCATATATTTCAATACTGCTTGGAATAGGTTCACCTGCTTTTGGAATAATGTAACCTTTAAGAATGGCAACACTGTCAAGCATAGCACTTGTGAACGTTATTGAATAGATATCTTTTTCACCATATCCTTGGTCTTTAACAACACCAGTTTCTCCTGATTTTTCTTCGTGTAATGACGAGTAATATCCCGTAACACCATCAGCTCCCAGTATAAAGAAGATGTCATCATCTACCGTATTAACTGGGTAGCCTACATTCACAGGTTTTGACCAAACACCATTCTCATCCATCTGAGTAAGGAAAATATCAAATCCACCCATACTCTGTGGTCCATTCGAGCTGTAGTAAAGAGATTTTCCGTCAGCAGCAATAAATGGGCTGTCTTCGTCATTCCCTGTGTTAATAGGGGCACCTATGTTCTGTGCTAAGCCCCATTCACCATTCGGAAGTCTTCTCACAAAATAGATATCTCTACCACCCATGCTGCCTTTACGATCACTCACAAAGTACATTGTATTTCCATCAGGCGAAATTGTAGCATGTGTCTCCCAATACTCAGTATTGATATCGGTTGTTTCACCTTCAATTTTTTCAAGGTCGTTAAAGTTTGTGTCTTGGAAAACACTGTAATAAATGTTTCCATCACCCTCATCATCAATGTAAGCGAATAGCTCCATTCCGTCTGCGGAAACACCTATAGTAGCTTCATTTCTGTCTGTTTCAGAGAAAGATAATACCTGAGGTTTACCCCATTCTCCGTTACGGTCTTTGTAAGCAACATAAATATCTTCGTAATGCTTACCATCATTCCAGTTGAAGTAATCAATGTTAGAACTGTCTTCTCTAACTCTTCGAGATGTGAAGTAAAGGACGTTTCCGTCAAGAGATAAAACAGGCGAGAAGTCACTATATTCACTATTTATATTAGGCCCTAGGTTATTGATGACAACATCAGTTCTCTTCTCTTGAACCATCTTCTTTGCCAATTTACACTGCTCAATTCTTACGCCTGCATCTTCGTACAGTATGTGTTTCTTGGATACTTTACCTTGTAATTTTTGAAAGTATTCGATTGCTTTATCAAACTCATAGTTAAGATGATATGCCTGAGCTAAAAAGAAATAAGTTTCTACTGGTGCCTTGCGGTGCTCATATGTGTACGGATTGAAACTTTTAGAGATGGCTTTTTCAGCTTCCAAAAGGTAAGGCAGTGCCTTAGTTCTTTCCGAATTTGAGTTTAGATAACATACCCCAAGCTTATAATTGAAGTGACCATTACCAGGATCTTCAGCTACTAGATTCTTGAATACGAGCAAAGCATGATAGTACTTTTTCTCATAGTATAGGTCATTCGCTGCCGCAAATTTATCCTCAGTGCTAGCTCTATTCAAGGCACGCTCTAACTGTTCAGGCGTCTTGGGTTGTGCTTGCACTGAAAAATTGCCAGCAAAAAATAGAAGTATAAGTAGGGTAGTTAGTCTTTTCATAGATTAGGTTTAAAGTTCCCTATTCGGGTCAAATTGCTCAAGGTAGTCTGCTACACGTCTAACAAATCTACCTCCTAATGCGCCATCCACAACTCTGTGGTCATAAGAATGGGATAAATACATTTTGTGTCTGATACCAATCGTGTCTCCATATGGTGTCTCAATAACCGCAGGAAGTTTACGAATTGCTCCTACCGCCATTATGGCAACTTGTGGCTGGTTAATAATTGGTGTGCCCATTACATTTCCAAATGAGCCAACATTAGTTATAGTATAGGTTCCGCCACTTATTTCATCTGGTTGAAGTTGATTAGCTCTTGCTCTGTTTGCTAAATCATTTACAGTTTTAGTCAAACCAACCAAGTTCAGCATATCCGCCTTTTTAATAACGGGAACAATTAAATTTCCTGAAGGCAAGGCTGCCGCCATTCCTATATTGATGTCTTTTCTTTTAACGATATTGTTGCCGTCTACTGAAATGTTGATTTCAGGGAAGTCCTTTATTGCTTTAACAATCGCTTCAATGAAAATAGGTGTAAAGGTGATTTTTTCTCCTTCACGTTTTTCAAAGTCTTTCTTAACCTTATTTCTCCAATTAACAAGGTTGGTTACATCTGCCTCAACATAGCTAGTTACGTGCGGTGATACATGCTTAGACATAACCATGTGGTCAGCAATAATCTTACGCATTCTATCCATTTCAACGATTTCATCACCTGGGTTAATTGAAACGGTTGGAGATTTGATTGCTGGAGCAGGCGCTGCACTTCCATTCGCAGAAGGTGTTTTTTGCGGTGCAGGCGCTGAGCTAGGAGCAGCAGGCGTGTTCGTAATTGTAGCTGGCCCTTCATTAACTCTTGTTTCCACATATGCTAGCATATCACTCTTGGTAACTCTACCGTCTTTCCCTGAGCCTGAAATAGCTTCAAGTTCACTCATGCTAACGCCTTCAGCTTTTGCTATGTTACGAACTAATGGGCTGTAAAATCTTCCAGATGGTCCAGATTTGGCAAGACTCTGTCCGTTAGACATTGTCTCAACAGCAGTTTCAACCGCTGCCGCAACTGCTGGAGCTGCAGCCTCTTTCTTCTCGGGTGCAGGAGCTGTAACTTTCTGAGCACTTTCTCCTTCAGCGCCAATGATGGCGATTACTTCACCAACTTTAACAACGTCACCTTCGTTGAATAATCTTTTTAATAAAACTCCGTCAGCAGGCGCTGGAACTTCCGAGTCAACCTTATCAGTTGCAATCTCGATTATTGATTCTTCCGCCTCTATTGTATCTCCTTCTTCCTTTAACCAACGAATAATTGTGGCCTCTGCAACACTTTCACCCATTTTAGGGAGCAATACTTCTACCTGTGACATTCCTTAATTTTTATAATTTATCTAAGCTTACAAAAATAAGGTAAAAATCAGTACTTGCAAGTCCTAATTCTAATAAGATGTATATAAGGTGTTTATTGACCTAAAAATGGGAAACATTTTAGCAACAATTTTAGGTCTGTTGAGATGCGATAACTTTTTGCGTAAATGATGTCAAGTCGCTCAGTGATTTCATCATTGATAGCCTTACTCTGCAGTGCACATATTGGAGATATAATTCCTTTTTTTAAGCTGGGAAGCTGGAGCTTTTTACTTTGAGAAGGGGTGGAGTATCCAACCCATGTAGTGCGCCCCAGCAGAGTACTAAATATGTTAGAAACGAATGATAACTTCTTCTTAACGAACCAAATACTTACGGGCAGACTTGCCAGAATAACTATTGATGATACCAAATCAAACATGCGCTTATTTCTACGGTTTGTTGGTGAATTAATCGAGTGTAAGTCAAGCATGTAAAGGTCTCCGGAAGTGTCGATTGAATTGCTGCCTATTAAAAATAGTGTTTCGGGTTGGGCAATTTTGAAATCGAGTTTACCTGCTTCTAATTTGGACATGGCAGAGATGGTGTCTCTGGCTGTTACGTCCTTGGCACAGAATATTAATTCGTCAATTTTATGGATGTGGCAGATCTGATTAATCTGGTTCCATTTACCTACGTATTTTTCACTCACTTCATGGGCCGAATCTGGGGTCACGTATAAAACCTCTTCGCTATTGGGATGGGTTTGCTGTAACAGGTTATGGACGCGCTCACACTCTTCAATACTGCCAACGATAGCAAATCTTGAATGACGCTTTGATTTTATTGAATATCCGTAAACGCCCGCAAGCGATAGGAAGAGCCGGCTGACTGAAAAGTATAAGAGGGTTCCGACACTCCCTAAAAGTAAAAATGCACGTGAAAACTGGTACGATTTATCTAGGAAAGCATAGGTGCTAAATATTAAAACTGAGCCTAATACACTTCCGTATAACAGGCGTATAAGCTTTATCGGTCGGTCGTAGCTACCGAAAAGCACATTGCAGATTACCCACGTTAATCCGTAAATTGGGATAGCGTATTTTGTGAGGTTTTCGGGGAACTCAATGCCCGAATATTTTTGATACCAATGTGAGATTCCAAACAACAAGCTTGTAATCAGGGCGAGATCGATAATTGGTAATATACTTTTCTTTACTAATCGGTTTGCAATGGCTAATCCGGCCCTAAAATAGATGGCAAGATTTATTAGAAACGAGAACAGCTTGGCGTTCTTCTGAGAAAAGTGCTTTTTTGCGAATATGATCATTGCGTTGTAAAACACAAATACATAATTCACACTACTTTTTTTAGTGCTTTCACCCTTGTAATGAATGATTCGAGTATCGGGGAAATAATAGTTTTTGTAACCACCTTTTATTATGCGGTAGGATAAGTCAATATCTTCACCATACATAAAAAAGGCCTCATCCAACAAGCCCACTTTATCCAAGGCTTCTTTTCGCATTAGCATAAATGCCCCAGATAGAATCTCGATTTCATGTGTTTTGTCATCATCTAAATAACCAAGGTGATAGCGGCCAAACTTTCGCGATTTTGGAAAAAGTCTGCTCAGGCCGAAAATTTTATAGAAGGCCACGGCAGGAGTGGGAAGTCCGCGTTTTGATTCTGGTAAAAAGGCGCCCTTCCCATCCAACATCTTAACGCCTAAGCCACCGGCGTCTGGATGTTCGTCCATGAATTTCACAACTTTCTCAAATGTAGATTCTTCTACAACCGTATCTGGATTTAGCAATAGGACGTATTCTCCTTTCGCAATTTTCATGGCTTGATTATTTGCTTTGGAAAAACCTACGTTGTCCTTATTATCGATGAGATGTACATGCGGGAATTTATCCTTTACCATGGCAACCGAGCCGTCAATAGAGTTGTTGTCCACTACAAATACCTCCCCGCTTACATGCTTCATAGCATTATCTACGGAGTTTAAGCATTGCTCCAGAAAATGCTCAACATTGTAATTAACTATGACTACGGATAATTTCAAATCGGCACAAATATAAGGCTATTGTTTACCTAAAGATGTTTCAAACGGAAGTCTATTGATGATAGAGCGCCCAAGAGTTGTCTCATCCGTATATTCTAATTCATCCCCTACAGACACTCCTCGTGAAAGAACGCTGACTGAAATATCAAATGCTTTTAGTTTTTTGTTGAGAAAGAAATTCGTGGTATCGCCTTCCATCGTTGCTCCAAAAGCAAGAATGACCTCATATGTGTCTTCGTTTATTCTATCCATTAATTCGGCTATTCTTAGGTCAGATGGACCAATTCCGTCCATTGGTGAGATGACTCCACCTAGCACATGATACACACCCTTGTACTGCATGGTATTTTCAATGGCCATTACATCACGAATATCTCTAACCACACAAATTAAACCTTGATCACGTGAGGGGTTGGTGCATATTTCGCACTCTTCAAAATCAGAAATATTATAACAAGTTTTGCATAACTTAATGTTTTGAGACATATGCACAAACGATTCGCTAAATGCAGCAACGTCTTGTGGAGCTCTATTCATCAAATCTAGAACTAAGCGTAAGGCTGTTTTTCTCCCAATACCTGGTAAGCTTGCCATTTGATCAACGGCCTTTTCAAGATATTTTGATTTAATGTTCATTCTCGATTTGTTTTACTCCTGCATCAATCACCTCCAGAAGAGTATCAATAGTTCTTAAGTGGGTTCTAAAACTCAGAACGGCCAACCTTAAAACAAAATTGCCATCTACATTCGTTGAACTCACAAATGTTCTTCCGTCTTCTCTAATATACTCCATTAATTTTCTGTTGAAGCTGTCTGCATCACCTGTTTTTGGAACATATCTGTAGGTCATAACGGATAGAGCAGGGTTGGGACCAACTTCAAATCCACGTGCTTTAATTTCCTCATAAAAGTATCTGCACAATTTAATCTTCTCTGCCAAGCATGCTATAAACGGGTTGATTCCGAGTAATTGAAGTGGCAGCCATAAGCGCATGCCTCTAAAGTGTTTTGTTAATTCTGGAGATACCTCCGAGGGTGAAATTTGTTCATCAAAACTATTGGCATCCTGCATATAATTTGCTTCATACGAGAATGATTCAAGCATATATTTTCTGTCCTTAACTAGGACAGTGCCTAGCCCATAAGGAATAAATAAGCCTTTGTGTGGGTCTAAAACACAAGAATCACTTCTTTCAATGCCTTTAAATTTGTCTTTTAATTCGTCAAGCAAAATAAAGAAGCCTCCATAGGCGGCATCAACATGGAACCACAATTTATGTTTTTCACATACATCTGCCAGATTGTCCAGCGGGTCAATTACACCAGTATCTGTGGTGCCAGCACTTGCCACGACTAAGAAGGGATGTAAGCCATCTTCAGTATCGAGAATGATTTGTTTTTGTAAAGCGTTTTCATCAATGCTATAATCATCCTTCATTTTCACATGTCTGATAATGGCAGACCTCAATCCGGCCATGTTTATGGCTTTTTTCACGCAATGATGAGCATGACTAGACAAGTAAATGACTGATTTTTCAACGAGCGCTCCTTCAACTTTGTAGGCATCACGGGCACAAATAATCGCCGTTAAATTCGCAATTGAACCTCCCGAACAAAGATTTCCAAAGCCGCTTTCTGGATAACCAATAAGGTCTTTCATCCAGTTGATTAGAAAGTTCTCTACTCTCACGGCTCCTGGAGAACCATAATAGACGCCTGCATACATGTTAGTGCAGGCTGCCACATAATCGCCTGTGGCTGCTAATGGAATTCCTCCTCCGGGAATATAACCTAAATGACCACCACTGGCAGGGTTTAGGCCAGGTTCAACTATGGATCGTTGAATTACCTTAATAACATCTTGTATGGGTTTGCCATTACCATTTATAGCATAATCATCTAGTTCCTTACCTGTATTTTGAAGTCCGCCATACGCTGGGAATTTTTCCATATTGCGGAGATGATTGTCGCAATAATCTAAGATACCACCATTGTGTTCGTCCCAATTTTCATCGACATCTAAGATGCGCGAATTCCTTTCGTCTTGTAGAATGTCTTCTCTCAATCTATCCCTGTCCATACTCAACAACAGCTTTAAGTTGATAACTAATTGCTAAGTTAGGATATATTCGCGTACCTAATTACTTTATTTGTATATGACCGATGGCTTAATACTTGGCATTGTTGGACTTTATTTTGTCCTTTTAGTCGTAATTGCCAGATTAACTTCTGGTAAAGGCGAGAACTCCAGTTTTTTTACGGGTGATAAATCAAGTAAATGGTATTTGGTTGCCTTTGGAATGATAGGTGCTTCATTGTCAGGCGTGACCTTTGTCTCTGCTACTGGTCAAGTTGATGGTGCCGGGTTTTCATACATGCAAATGGTCTTTGGTTATCTGATTGGATATATTCTTGTAGCGTATGTGTTGATGCCAGTTTACTACCGAATGAATGTAACCAGCATTTATGAGTACTTGGGGGATAGATTCGGTTTTTATAGCTACAAAACAGGTGCATTTTACTTTCTAATATCACGTTTTTTCGGTGCTAGTATTCGACTGCTATTAGTTGCAAGGATTCTTCAGTATTTTGTAATGGATGATATGGGCGTAGATTTTTGGGTCACCGTCACAATCTCTGTATTATTAATTTGGCTCTATACTAACAGAGGAGGCATAAAGACAATTGTCTATACAGACACACTCCAAACATTTTGTATGATAACGGCAGCCGTTGTGGCTTTTATTGGAATAGCGAATGCAATGGATACATCTTTTGTGGGGCTTGGGCAGAAGGTGATGGATGACGAACACAGCAAGATATGGGTAACGGATGTAATGAGCGGAGGGCATTGGCTTAAGATGATATTAGCGGGCATGCTGGTCACGTTTTGTATGACAGGTCTGGATCAGGATATGATGCAAAAAAACCTAAGTTGTAAGAACATAAAAGAGGCACAAAAAAACATGATGAGCTTTTCAGTTGTGCTCGTGGCTGTCAATTTTTTCTTTTTGCTTTTAGGCGGGGCTTTAATGTTATATGGCAAGCATAAAGGCATTGATATTCCGCTAACCGAATCTGGTACTTACAAACCTGATATGGTATTTCCTACTATTGCGCTAGAATCAGACTTAGGTGTTGTGGTTGGGGTATTCTTTCTTCTCGGATTGATTGCAGCAGCATATTCCAGTGCCGATTCGGCTTTAACTTCCCTGACTACCTCAATTTGTGTTGACTTTTTAGATGTCAAGAAAAAAGATCAAAAAGATGCAAAAAGGTTAAGGAAGTTGGCACATATAAGTTCATCATTGATCATGATTGTACTTGCGGTTGTGCTCCATGAAAACTTAGATCAGGATGCTCTAAATAATATCTTTTTATTTGCCGCCCTGACCTATGGACCATTACTTGGTTTGTTTGTTTTCGGGCTGGTTTCTAAACGTCAAATAGAGAACGATATATGGGTTATTCCAATCTGTGTGTTAGCTCCTATTGTAAGTTGGGTTGTCTACACATACATTCCTGAATGGACTGGAGGGTTTAAGATTGGCAACGAATTACTTGGATTGAACGGGCTACTTACGATTCTGGGCTTATATGTTATTAGCAAAAGCCAGCCTTCAACTCATGCGGTGCGATAATCTGAATTTTTTTAGGGAGCAGTTTTATCTTGGCTGGCGCATAACCACAAAATTCTCCGTCAATATCTATTGCACACGATAAATCAACTGGACGAACAGATAGCTCTTTAGTTGTGAAATAGCGCACGCCTTTGTGGTTGATTTTATGTCCTTTTCTAATCTTGTTTACATGCTTTAAATAATCGGTTGTACTGATGTCTGACATCACACATGCGTTGAATTTACTATCATCAAGAAGTGCATCACTGGCAATCTGTATTCCACTACCAAAGTATTGACCATTCGATATAGCTAATGATAATAGTTTACCCTCCCACTGAAATTCATCTGCCTCAATTTTCACTACTGATTGCTCGTATGTTAGCAGACTATTGAAGATTGCTTTTAAAAAGGTGAATTTCGCGCCGAATGTTTTTCTGCTATTGGCCACTTTTTCCACCACATAACCCCCAATGCCAAAATCGATTACGTTAATAAAGTATCGCTCAAGCTCTCTGGCCTCACTATCTACCAACTCGGAATGTCCAATATCAATGGGTCTAAATGATTTTTTATCTATTAACGAGCCCAAAACTTTACCGTCCAATTGTAAGTTGAGGGTTCTTGATAAATCATTTGCTGTGCCTGCAGGAAAAACGCCGAGTATTGCTTGCTTTGATGCTTGCACAATACCATTCAGAACTTCATTCACAGTTCCGTCGCCACCCACAGCAACGACAATATCATGTGTTTCTGATGCTTCTCTAGCAAGTTCTATTGCATGTCCAGAATGCGCTGTCTCGAGTTTAGTGACTAACTCTGCCAGCTGTAAATCTTCAAATGCCTGAATTTCAGAATACACTTTCTTGGGTGATTTACAAATACCATTTACTATGAAGCAAACTTTCATAGACGAAAAATACAAATTAATCGATACTTAGAGAAGTTTTGCCCGACAATATCCTTCCGGCTGTGCATCTCCTATCTCAACCATCTGAATAGTATTGACGAGTGACTCATCAAAAGGCACTGAAACCTTGACATAGTTGTCCGTAAATCCAGAAATTAGACCTTCTGAATCCGTTCCTTCAAATAATACGGGACGAGATTGACCCACAAATCTTTCGTAAAAAGCACGCTTCTTTTTTAAGGATAGAATTTGAAGTTGCTTACTTCTTTCCCTTCTGATATTCATAGGAACGACATCTTCCATTCTAACAGCCGTTGTGTTTGTGCGTTCCGAATAAGTGAATACATGAAGATAGCTGATGTTTAGATTCTTCAAGTATTCCATGGTTTCCTGGAAATGCTCTTCTGTCTCTCCCGGAAAACCTACAATTACATCTACACCAATACAAGCGTCTGGCATTAGTTTATTGATGGTTTCAATTCTATCTGTATATAAATCAGTGAGATATCGGCGTCTCATGTTCTTGAGGAGCTCATCGTTTCCGGATTGCAGTGGAATATGAAAATGAGGGACAAAACGGTTTGAATCAGCAACAAACGCTATGATGTCGTTGCTTAGCAAATTTGGTTCAATAGATGAAATTCTAATGCGATCAATACCTTCCAGCTTATCTAGGGCTTGCACTAAATCGAAGAAATTCTCATCTGTTCCTGCTCCAAAATCACCAATGTTTACACCTGTTAATACAATTTCCTGCACATCACTTGCAGCCACCTCCTTTGCAGTTACCATCGTTTCTTCCACCGTCAAACTTCTACTAGTTCCGCGCGCCAATGGAATAGTGCAAAATGAACAGAAATAATCGCATCCATCTTGAACTTTTAAAAATGTACGCGTTCGGTCACCCAGAGAGTACGATGGAACAAACTCCTTAGTGTACTTTATCTTATCATAGATAGCTTGTGGTTTGTCTAAATCCTTCTCCAAATGATCGAGGATGTTAAACTTCTCACCAGCACCTAGCACGAGATCAACACCCTCCATTTCAACAATTTCTTCGGGTTTTAACTGAGCATAGCAGCCAATCATAACCACCTTTGCTTCAGGGTTAGACGTTTTAGCTTTTCTAACTAAAGCACGACACTTTTTATCAGCATTTTCGGTAACCGAACATGTGTTAATAACAAAAACATCTGGGCGTTCATCAAAGCCAACTTTCGCAAAGCCAGCATCTAGGAAATTCCTGCTAATACTGGAAGATTCGGAAAAATTGAGCTTACACCCTAAGGTATGAAATGCTACTTTTTTATATGCAGTTTGCCCCATCGAGTGCAAAAGTAGTGAATAAAGTATCAAAACGCTCAACTATGAGCTGTGAATAAGAATGTGAAGTGATCAAATATAGCGTTCTATATCGCCTTATTTTTAAGTAAATTTTTCGAAATGAAATATCTCTATCTACTCTCCATATGCGCTTTATTTGCAGGATGCTCTGGCAGTAAAAAAGGGCTTGATGGTAAGATGATCTTAAGCTACAACGAAAGTGGTGGTATTGGAAACCTTGATCCATTGTTTGCAGAAAGATTTGAGGATATCTGGGCCATGAGTCAAGTATACAATGGCTTGCTCCGCTTGGATGAGAATATGGAAATTGAGGGAGACCTTGCTAAGTCTTGGGAAATATCCAGAAACAAAATGGTTTATACTTTTCATCTAAAAACGAATGTCTTTTTCCATGATCATGAGGCATTTGAGAATGGCAAAGGTAGAAGGCTTGTAGCACAGGACGTAATTAATAGCTATCAACGTATTGTTGATCCTGAAAATGTGTCGCAGGGTAAGTATATTTTTACCAACATAGATAAGTTGGGGAGCTCCAACCATTTGGGGATGGAAGCGGTTAACGATTCGACTGTGAAATTGTATCTTAAAAAGCCGCAACACAGCTTTTTGAAGTTGCTAAGCTTACCTTTTTGTTATGTCGTTCCGCTAGAGGTGGTGGATTATTACGGGGATGACTTTACCAGAAATCCTGTTGGAACAGGACCCTTTCAGTTTAAAGTTTGGCACCAGGGTTCTAAATTGGTGTTTGTGAAAAACGAGAATTATTTCGAAAAAGATGAATCAGGAAATCAACTCCCGTATTTAGATGCGGTGTCCATCTCGTTTGTGAGATCAAGGCATACAGAGTTTCAAAAGTTTTTACAAGGTGGATTTGATTTTATTTCGGGACTAGATGATAGTTACCAGAACTCATTGTTAACTGAGGCTGGAGTGCTAAGCGCGGATTACACAGAGGATTATTATCTGGAGAAAAAGCCATGGTTAAAAGTGGATTATATTGGCTTTTATTTAGAAGAGGAAGCTGAAGTTAATGCGAACTCGGCCATAACGAATAGAGCGGTGAGGAGAGCCATTAATTATGCGATTAACAAAGAAAAATTAATTGCTCATGTTAGAAGAGGTATTGGCGTTCCTGCTCACAATGGTTTCGTGCCCGCTGGACTGAATGATTATAATGGTCGAAAGGTAGATGGATACGAATACAATCCTAAGAAGGTGGAAGATTTATTGTTTGAGGCTGGATTTACAGGTACTAACGATAAACCAAAAGTGCATCTGGTGTGTGCTGAGAATTATAAAGTACTTGCTGAGTTTATAATGAATGAGCTTAATGAACAAGGATTTGAATGTTCGATTGAGCTTGTGCTGCCAAGTATTCTAAGACAAAAAGTGGCCAGTGGCAACACTAATTTTTTCAGAAAATCATGGACAGGTGATTTCCCAGATGCTTTGAACTTTCTAAACTTATTTCATAGTGGACGTTTTGCACCCGAAAATGGTCCGAATTACACCCATTTTAGTGATGATATGTTTGATACGTGGATGGAAAGAGCAGAAAGTGATATTAGCGAAGAAGAACGGGAGGAACTCTATTATAAAATGGATCAAACCATCATTGATGAAGCGCCTGTTGTGCCCCTGTTTTACGATGAATTAATTAAGGTTGTAAGCAAGAAAGTCAAAGGTCTAAGAACAAATGCAATGAATCAACTTGACCTTAGATATGTGACGATAGAGGACTAATTTTTTAGCTCAAACACACATGAGATAGGGTGGTGGTCCGAATAATCAATGCCATATTTTTTATAGTTGTAGCTATGAATGTTCTTTGAGTGAAAAATATAGTCTATTCGGTACGAAGGAAACTTCCCTATATAAGTTCCGCCATTCCCTTTACCACTTATCTTAAAAGCATCTACTAAATCTTGATTGATTGTTTTATAGCAGAATGAGTTTGGCGTGTCATTAAAGTCGCCACACAGAACAATAGGATAGGGAGAGGTGTCAATATGGTTTTTTAGCTTCTGTATTTGCACAGATCGGTGCTCAAATGCATCTGTTAATCTTCTTAAAATTTGTGAGCTTTGATTGCTGGTTCTTCCATACATGTCTGCTGACTCTTCATCTCCGATAGCACGGTAATCTTCTTGCTGAAAACGAATAGATGCAAGATGAGCATTGTAAACACGCACCGTATCAGACTCCACTTCTAAATCAGTATATATTACATTGTTGTTTATATCATTCTCAAATTTGATTTCACCCGAGCCAACAATTGGGTATTTACTGATAGTGACTAGCCCGAATCGTTGATTTGCTTTAAGAAAGTGCGTGTAGCCTTCTTTCACATGGTATCCTTCGAATAAGTCTAATAAGGTGTCTTTTGTATTAAAGTCGAGATAATTAGGGCGATAAAAGAATTCTTGAAAGCACATTACATCTGGATGTTCGGCGTCTATAAACGCTATGATTGCATTTTTTGCCCGTTTATTATTTTCCCAATCATATAGATTGAATAGCCGTACGTTGTAGCTGAGAATTTTCAGTTGAGGATTGGATTCATTCAGCGCTGACCCACTGGGGTTGTATTGTAGATAACTAAACAGAGAGGGGCCAGTCAACAAGATAGCCGCCAAGGGGATAACAAACCACCACTTTCTGATTATCAGGAATATGGCTACAAAAAATAAGTTTAGGTATAATAAATACGGGTATGCCAATCCGAGAAGGGCGAGTGATGAATAGGTATCGGGATCAAATTGTGACGATAGAGCCGCAGAAATGACAAAGAGTGCTGCAAGAATTGCTAGCACCAAGGCAAACTTTAATAAAATGCCACCGCGCCTAGACATTCTTACTTTCTCTAAAGAGGAAATCCTTCTCTTCCTTGCTAAGACTGTCATAGCCTGAGGACTTAATTTTATCTAGGATTCTATCGATTTTTTTCTGTCTATCTACTTTACTTGCGTTGAATTCATCATCTTTTTTTCGAGCACCAGAGGCATTAGCGTTGGAATGACTCACTCTGAGTTTTGATTTTTTAAACTTAATCTTCTTCACCCAAGAAAAATTAAACCAAGCGCTCATATCCGTTCCTTTTCTATATGAATACGCAAAAAGGAATCCGAAAAGAGCTCCACCTAAATGAGCAAAGTAAGCCGTTCTGCCACCATCATCTATTCTAAGAACATCCATAAGCACATAGATTATTCCTAGGTATATAAGTCTAACTCCGAATACACCAAAAAGGTGCACTTTCATGTTGGGTGCCAGGGTGACCAGCGCAATAAACATAGCCATAATAGCACCAGACGCCCCTTCGATGGTGGAATGTCCATGTTTATATAGTGCAGGGAATCCATTATGAGCTAGGAAGTAAATAATAAATGCAAATAAGCCTCCCGCTATGTATATAAAATAGGTCCTTTTTGCTCCAACTATGTTTGTAAGCATTTGCCCCACAAAATAGAGCATAAGCATATTGAACGCTATGTGAAGGAGGTCAACATGGATCCACATATATGTAAATGCCGTCCAAAAATGTGTTAGCATCCATTCGCCATAAGTGTTGCCCCTTAAATTCTGCGCAATGAATAAATCAATATCATTTTGTGCGTCAAATAAATAAGCTATAATCCTTGTTAAAGCTAATACCAGAAAGATGGCTACGTTCCAGATTAGTAGCTTAATGTGAGCGCCACCATACTTAAACTGATACTTCAATTGGTCAAGTGGTGATTGTGACATCTTAATAGAATTTAGTCCTGTCTTTACGCCAGATTAATACTAGAATAAATCCAAATAAAGCACCTCCAATATGTGCAAAATGTGCGACATTATCTGTTGGGCTATTGTTCCAACCAGAGTATAGTGCAATTCCTATAAGAATTAGAGCGAGATACTTGGCTTTGATAGGAATAGGCGGAAACAACAACATTAACTGGGTGTTTGGGAATAACATAGCAAAGGCTATGAGGATACCGTAAACAGCACCAGAAGCACCAACCATGGGAGAGTTTTCTTCTTTAAAAATAAATTGATTCATTATTGTTTCACTTAGCTCTAAGAACTGAGGATCCTGAGGGTTTTCATACCCAGCAGCCATGGTTTGCTCGATATAATATGCAGCATCAGCATTATTCTCTCTTATCATATCCATTGGTACATATTTATCCACAAAATCAGAGAGTAATTCGCCAGAGGGGTTTTCTTTAAAAGCGTCTAGAATAGAGTTCATGTCACTGAGCATAAAATACTTCCAGCCTAAAAAAGTGAGAGCAGCCCCAACAGCGCATACAAGATAGAACGTTAAAAACCGTTTTGGACCCCATACCCGTTCCAGCATTGATCCAAAAATAACCAGACCAAACATGTTGAATATGAGATGCAATGGGTCAATATTAATGGGGGCGTGCATAAAGAAATGCGTTACCACCTGATACGGCTCGAATTCCTCTGAACTAGGATATCTTAAGGATAGGTAGCCTGCATATTCTGGATATAATAAAGCAAACAATGCTAAAAGAACATTGATAATCAATAGATTCTTCACCACACCGGGCATATTTCTAAAAATGTTCTGTAGCATATTAGTTAAACTGTTTTTCTATATCCTCAAATGTAAAGTTGATAATAATTTTCTTACCATTAGGAGCGTATTGACTATCCTCACAAGCAAATAGACGATCGACAAGATCTGATATTTCCTGAGGGTTCAATTTTTTTCCTTTGCGAATGGCTGTTCCAGATGCCAATGACCTAGCAATTGTTTCTTTAGGACTCACATTATTGTTATCCGCATTCATTTTAAAATTGTCGAGTAACTGCGCGATAATGTCAGCACTAGGAACCTCATCCAAACTGCTAGGTTTAGCTGTTATATTAATGGTGTAATCTTCTTTTTGGTAGGCAAATCCAAGAATTTTTAATTCATCTTCTATGGCATTTAAAAGCTTGAAATCTGTTTTACTAAGCTCTACCGTTTCTGGAAATATTAATCCTTGTGACTCTCCGTTTCTATGCTCAATTTGCTGAATAAATGCATCATAAAGTATTCTGTAATGTGCCCGATACTGATCAATAACCACATAGCCAGATTTGATACTAGTAAAAATGTATTTATCGCTAATCTGGAACATTTTTCGCTGCTCAGACTGATTTAAGTCTGTCTCAACGGTTTGTTCCGAATTAACTCCAGATGAACGGGTTACCTCATGCAAACTCTCCCAATTTTGAGTATTGGTGCTGGGGTTCGAAGGAAACGTGCTTCTTTCTGCATGGCGAATGCTAGATCCGCCATTATTTAGCTTAGCTTGTTTTTCCTTTTCGAACGGGTTATAAGTAGTATCTATTTTAATTTCTGGCTCTACCACCGGTCGATTGGGATCAATAAACTCACTAAAAGTCGCTTCCTGATTGAAATCCAGGGTGGGCATTACATTAAACTTACCGAGAGAGTTCCTAACCGCACTTTGCAAAATGGCATAAATAGATTTTTCCTCTTCAAATTTTACCTCAGTTTTAGTAGGATGAATATTTACATCAATGCTCTGAGGATCCACTTCCATGAACAAGAAATAGCTTGGGAAATGATCTTTGCTAATTAACTCGCTATAAGCGTTATTAATGGCGTGATTAAGGTAGGGACTCTTAATGAAGCGGTTGTTAACAAAGAAGTACTGTTCTCCTCGAGTTTTTTTTGCTTTATCAGGCTTGCCAACATAACCGCTAAGTTTAACTATAGTTGTTTCCTCGTCGACAGGAACTAATCGTTCATCATATTGTTTCCCAAAGATGCTAATCAACCTTTGTTTTCGATTTCCTGCAGGTAAGAAATAAACTTCATCGCCGTTATGATGCATTGAGAAGGTGATATCATTATGGGGCATAGCTACCCTCAAAAACTCCTCAACAATGTGCTTGGTCTCAACCTGGTCCGATTTTAAAAAGTTTCTTCTTGCTGGGACGTTAAAGAATAAATTTTTAACCTGAATACTCGTGCCGTCAGGGCAGGCACAGGGCTCATGTTCTGTCACATTTGAACCTTCAATGTGTAACTGAGTTCCTAAGTCTTCGTCAGGCATCTTTGTTTTAAGATCAACATGTGCAATGGATGCAATGGAAGCTAAGGCTTCTCCCCGAAATCCTTTTGTTGTTAATTGGAAAAGCTGATCGGCGCTTTTTATTTTTGAAGTTGCATGGCGTTCGAAACACATTCGTGCGTCCGTATAAGTCATACCACCACCATTATCAGTAACTTGAATGAGCGTCTTTCCCGCATCTTTAATTACCAAATCTATTTGAGTGCTGCCTGCATCTATGGCATTCTCCATTAATTCTTTAACAACGGAAGCAGGACGCTGAATAACCTCTCCAGCGGCTATCTGGTTCGCTACATTATCGGGAAGCAGCTGAATAATATCCGCCATTTCTTTAGACTAGTTTATCTATGAATGCCTCAATATTGTTATAGATCACGCCAAACAAAAGTATAATTGCCACAAGTATAATAATCAACCTAATATTGGCCATTCTTGCTTGACGCTGAAATCCAGTGCTCATCCAGTTCTCGGATGCACTTTTTCTAAACTTAATCTCTCTGCGAATATTCGCATCCTCTTTATCCAAATCAAGTTCAGCATGGATTCTAGCAATTCTATTCTCAAGATCCTCTTTGTCCGGATCGTAATAACGAGGGTAATAATCGAACCTCTTGGGTTCCCTCTTCTTGAGAAATGTGAATTTAATCATACTACAAAGATAATAATCATTTAGGGTCTGTGTAATTGGAACTCTTAAAAGTTCTTAACTAGACCTCTCAATTAAAATACGCCAAAACTTATCCGATTATTGCCTATTCAAAAACAATGTGTCCAGTGCCAGTTATTGTTTGGTAAATAATAGTAGGCGATCCTTTTAAGAAAATGTTTCCAATACTTCTCAATTGTATCCCCAGGTCTCCCGTGCAATTTATGAAGTAATCGTTTACACCTGCATGATGAATGTCTGCATTTATAGTATGCAAATTATAGGCGTTTATCAGAGCATCACCTGCCGAATAAAAATAGGACATATTAGCTTGTCCAGCCACATTAACCGTGGTAGGCCCAGTATGCAATGCCAGCTTCAATGTATCAATGTTTAGTTTTAGATCGCAGTCGCCACCCGATTCCCAGAAATTAATAAATAGCTTTCCACTACGAATCGTATCCGGTGTAGAGAAATTACTTCCATTATTGATGGTGATATTGTACATGGTACTGCTGTGAATTTCAACACTTACTTTGTTTTTATCATAATCGCGATACCAGTTGCATTTACTATTATTATGAAGTGCGATGACATCACCATCGTGTTCGAATGAAATCATTGGTAGAATATTCGAGCCTGCCGATACAAGAGCAAAATTTTGAGTGTCACGAACAAATTCTACATCAATCTCATCATTTATTTCAAGGCCAGAAACTTCAGGTAAATCATGCTGAGATTGACTTGGACTACCGGCTTTTCTTAAACATAGTTTGTTCTCTCGTTCACAAGCAATCATTATCATGGCAGTAAGCGATATTAGAATTAGTCTTGTCATATATTCTTTGGTGAGATTTGAGTGGGGACACCGAAACGCCTTCCTACTCCAATTTCGAAATGATCGGCTTTTGTAATATGAGCTTTGAGTGCGAATTGCCAAATCCAGCCATTAATATCCATATTACCTCCTATACGATTATAAATCAAACCTTGCGTCCCCCTGTAGTTGGTGAGGTAAATCCCATTCTGCAGGAAAAATATAAAACGATCAAATGTTTTAGCAAAGCCAATATTAGCTCCAATTTGCGTGAATTTCAATGCATTTTCACTGCCATAAACGGCTTCAATTTCTTTGATGCGAGCAACATTATGCATTGCATCAATTCCGCCTAAAATTGCCGATTTATCTGAATAAAACCAGCGAAACTGATATTGTAGATTATACACAGGATAACGTTTCCCATTAACTGGATAATTTTCTTTTCCTCCAATGCTCCCCAGGACAATCATGTTGTAATATTTATCCCCTTTGATTTGGCTTTGATTGGACTCGGGGGCAGATGTGCCAGGTAGCGAATAACCAGCAAAAATATTCAGTGTTGGCAAGTTTATCCCTAGATTAGGTGTTGCCCATGCGCCATTCGAAAAATGGGTGAATTTAATTTCGCTGCCTAAATACATCTGTTTAAACGCATATTTAGCTCGAACAGCTAGTCCAATAAAAATATTGAAATTACTTCCGATGGCTATATTCTTATAGTTATCCTTAAGGTCATAGGGTTTAGTTATTAGACCAGGCCCAACACTAGGCGCAAATTGAACTGCAAATCTATTTTTTCGAACTAAATCTAGCTCAACGCCTGCTGTTAGTGCGTAACCAGTGCCAATTATATCGGGATTACCAGTTCCTGTGTATACAAAGCCGAGACGAAATATGGGTAAATTGTAGCGATAGTGCCATGATTTTGATTCCTTTCCAAATAAACCTTTGCCGTTTAACTGTGTTACATATGCAGCTTCTAAACTAAAGACGTGTGCTGCTGGTAGATGGTTCATTACTGGTCGATGAGCTAGCAAGAAACCAAGGCCTGCATTCAGTTCTATGGCTTTGTTGGTATGTTCGAATATGGATTGCGCCGATAAGCGAAATATACTCAGAACCATGATTAACATTAGCAAGCTTCTCACGGAATCAAAGATACATCTTCATGATTATAATTTAAAACAAGAGGAAATCAACAGTGCCGATTTAATAAAGACAGCGAACAAGCCTATAATTGGCGCATTTATTGAAGTAATTTCACACTGTGGGAAGAAAAATGGTTATGATATGCATATTTTGAGGTCAATATTTTCAGCTTTTATAATTCTAATGGTCGGTACATCATCGTACGGACAGGTAGATTGGGCAAAAAACACTTTAGATTCGATGAGTCTAGATGAGAAAATTGGCCAATTGTTTATGGTTGCGGCCTATTCCAATAGAGGAGACGGGCATGAAACAGAGTTAAAAAGTCTAGTACAAGATTATCATATCGGTGGAATTATATTTTTTCAAGGAACTGCAGAGAAGCAGGCGGCCATAACAAATGAATTACAATCGTTGAGCAAAGTTCCTATGATGATAGGAATGGACTCTGAGTGGGGATTAAACATGAGACTTGATGATGTAGATGGTTATCCTAAGCAAATGACGCTGGGGGCCACGAGAGATTCGTTAGCATGCTATGAAATGGGAAAGAGTTTGGGTGAGCAATGTCGTAGACTTGGTGTCAATGTGTGTTTTTCCCCTGTAGTAGACGTAAATATTAACCCGAAAAATCCAGTTATTGGAATTCGTTCATTCGGACAAAATAAAGAGAATGTTGCGCGCCTAGGTGGTGCAATGCTAAATGGGATTCAAGATGCAGGTGTACTAGCCTGTGCCAAACATTTTCCGGGACACGGAGACACCGAATTCGATTCCCACAAAACCTTGCCAGCAGTAATTGCCACAAAAGACCGCATTGATTCAGTTGAACTATATCCGTACAGAAAACTAATTGACAATGGTTTAAGAAGTGTTATGGCAGCACATCTTCATCTGCCTGCACTCCATACGCACAAAGGCATAGCAAGCTCACTTTCTCCTGAGATTATTAGTGGACTTCTCCGTGATAAAATGGGATTTGATGGACTTGTATTCACAGATGCTTTAAACATGAAAGGTGTAAGTCAGTACTTTGGACCTGGGGAGTTAGAGTATCGCGCATTAATGGCAGGCAATGACGTGCTGCTCTTCTCAGAGGATGTCCCAAAAGCAATTGCCTATATCAAGCAAGCGGTACTTGATGGTAAAATCAGTCAAGAAGTTATAGATGTGGCAGTGTCGCGCATTCTGAATGAAAAAAAGAATTTAAAACTTACTGAGCGGCAATCTATTGTTACAGACAATTTGATTTCAGATTTAAATAAACATCAAATTCAATTGCTTACGAAGGATTTGTATGCCAAGAGTATAACGCTATTAAAGAATGATGGAGAAATCATTCCATTTAAACAGCTAGATACGGTTAAAATTGCTGCAATTAGTATTGGGAATGATGATGTGGATAATGAGTTTTTATACGGCCTTACAAGATATGCAAGAATTGACCGGTATGCCATTGCTAAAAAGCCAAGTGAAATGGAACGCCAAGATTTAATGGACCAGTTGTATGATGGAGATTACACACATGTAATCATTGGAATACATGGGTATTCAGTCCAACAAAAAGAGAATTATGGTATTCCTGCTCAAGTTGTACGCACCGTGCGTGATATCAATGAAGAGTTTGTAAGCAGTGTTTGTGTGTTTGCCAATCCATATTCACTTAATCTTTTTTATGGTCTAAAAGATGTTCCTAGTGTAGTGATGGCTTATGAGGACAATCCGAACTCAAGGGATATAGCATCTCAGCTAATTATGGGAGGATTACCTTTTAAAGGAAAGCTACCTGTGGATGCGAGTGTATGGTTCAAAGAGGGAGTTGGCATTGGGACTGAAGCAGATAGATTTAAATATGGCAGTCCTTTGGATGTTGGTTTAGATTTAAAAACCTTCGCAAAAATAGACGCATTGATGAACAATGGAATCAAAGAAGGAGCATACCCAGGGGGGCAATTATTAGTTGCAAAAGATGGGGTGGTAATTCATCACAAGGGCTATGGGCATCATACTTATGATAAATCTCAGGAAGTGAGAGTTGATGATATTTATGATTTAGCCTCTGTTACAAAGATTTGTGCAACCACTGCATCAGTAATGCGTTTGAGTGATGAAAATAAAATTAGTGTTGATTCTACTTTAGGTAAGTACATACATGAATACACCAAATCTACAGCTTACGAAAACGTGGTGTTACGCGAAATGATGACTCATCAAGCAGGCTTTTTCACATGGTTACCGTTTTACAGGAAAACCATGAATAAACATGAGTTAGATTGGAATATTTACAGTAAAGTGAAAGACGCTGAGCATGATAAAAAGGTAGCAGACGATCTATACATTCACCATTCTTGGAGAGATTCAATTTTAATGCGAATTATGCGAGAGCCCATTTCCTATAGAAAGAAATACAAATACAGTGATTTTGGGTTTTACTTGTTACATAAAGCAATAGAAAACATTACATCTACCCAAATGGAAGACTACGTGGACAGTGTTTTTTACAAACCACTTGGCTTGAGCACTATGACATATAATCCACTGGAGAAGTTTGATGCTAGCAGAATTGCTCCAACCGAGAATGATACAACTTTCCGGAAACAACAAATAAGGGGCTACGTGCACGACCAAGGTGCGGCAATGATGGGAGGTATTTCAGGTCATGCAGGATTGTTTTCAAACGTGAATGATCTTGGGATAATGATGCAAATGTTCATGAACGAAGGGCACTATGGTTATCAGGATTACATTTCTGATAGCACACTTAACAGGTTTACGAGTGTCCAGTACAGATCCAACGGAAATAGAAGAGGAATTGGATTTGATAAGCCAGTTTTAAGTGGAGGTTCTGGTCCTACATGTCATGATGCCTCTCCTAATAGCTTTGGCCATACAGGATTTACAGGAATTACAGCTTGGGCTGACCCAGATGATGCACTTATATATATCTTTGTCTCGAATAGAGTATATCCGATAGCGGAAAACAAAAAGATTTTACGTCTGAATGTACGCACAGATATACAGCAGTTATTGTATGACGCGATAAAGAAGTCGAAGGAGAATGGAATCAATTAAAATTGGAATTGTACTTTACCCAACATTCGGAGGAAGTGGAGTAGTAGCAACGGAATTAGGGAAAGCATTGGCAAAAAAAGGCTATGAAGTACACTTCATCACCTACTCGAAACCCTTTAAGTTAGGAGGGTTTTATGAAAACATATATTATCATGAAGTGAGAGTAGGGGATTACCCACTATTTGATTACGCACCCTACGAGCTTGTACTTTCAAGTAAGATTGTAGATATCGCCAAGTACTATAAACTGGATATTTTGCACGTCCATTATGCAATTCCTCATGCGTCTGCGGCATACATGGCCAAACAAATATTGCTTGATCAAGGAATCGATCTACCATATATAACTACCCTGCATGGTACAGACATTACTTTAGTGGGGAAAGACGCATCATTTGAGCCTGTAATTACCTTTTCAATAAATAAAAGTGATGCTGTAACAGCTGTATCTGAGAGCTTAAAACAAGATACGCTTAGCCACTTTAAGATTAAGACAGAAATTGACGTAATTCCTAACTTTATTCATACTGCGGATGCTCGGGTAGAAGTAAGTGAAGGCTTACTGAAGCAATATGCCCCAAAGGGCGAAAAAATTATTTCCCACGTTTCCAATTTCAGAAGAGTTAAACGAGTGCCTGATATCATTAGAGCTTTCGCAAAAATTCGTGAGAAAGTAGATGCTAGATTAATACTCGTTGGCGATGGGCCATATAGAAATGACGCAGAGGCTCTTGCAAAGGAGTTAGAGTTATGCGAGCATATAGAGTTTGTCGGGAAATTAAAATCTGCTAAGGAAGTATTAGCTATGTCCGATTTATTTATTCTTCCATCAGAAAAAGAATCATTTGGACTCGCTGCATTGGAAGCAATGGCAGCAGGTGTTCCTGTGATATCTACAAACACGGGAGGTGTCCCAGAGGTGGTAACGCATGGAGAAGATGGCTTCTTGAGTGCTGTAGGGGATTATCAAGACATGGCAAAAAATGCAACGACACTTCTATGTGATGCAGAAAAACTTGAAGCGTTTAAATCAGCGGCGTCTAGAAACGCAAAACGGTACGAACTTGAACAGATCGTACCGCTTTACATTAATTTGTATAATCGAGTGTTATCTAAATAGGTTTATTGCGTATTTAGAAGTTGATCTTGAGTCAGCATTCCCAACATCATCATTGCTTATTTCTTGACTAGCGTACACCCCGTTAATTATTACGTAGAAGGTCCCTTCTGTACAATCCTTTCCGTTGAGGTTTTTACCATCCCATTGGAAATCAGGTTCACTTGATTCAAATACTAGTTGACCCCATCTGTTATAGATTTTCACATCCATGATATCAAAACATGGTTCGTGCTTACGGTCAATAGTAAATACATCATTTACACCATCGTTGTTAGGCGTAAACACATTAGGTATTTTTTGATAATCAGGTATGATAGGTAATACATCAACAGTTAATGCATGTGTGAACTTAGAGGTATCTCCACAATACCCAATTGAATATGCGTCAACATACAGCGGGTAGATAGGATCTAAGTGCTCACATTGTGGATCCCAACAGAATCTTGCAGCAGCATAATCTACTCCGCGGTAATAAGTTTCACCCGGTACGGTAGATGTAGGAATCGTTAGATTTACGTTCTGGCCAAGACCGTCATCGTAGTATGAATACTGTCCGCCAGGAGACCAAACATTAGCACCTTGGGGCGCCATTGCACTATTGTTAACTTCCATAAACAAGGTATCACCTGCATCTTGGTCGTGTGCTATTATATCGAAACAGATTGAGCTTAACACTTCAACCTCTCTTGAAGTATCTTGTCGAATTAAGAATTCAGGTGCTATATCGACTGGTGGCACTACATCAACATAATATGTTTTTAATGCAGTATCAGAACCACTGCACCCTAATGAGTACGAAAGGGCACTAACAGTATATAAAGAGTCAGATCTGTGGTCACACGTTGGTTCCCAACAGAATCTCATTCCCACAACGCCAGCCTCATAATAAAGGTTACCTGAAATTAGCATGTTAGGCAATAACATTGAATCTGGGTTGCTTGTTGCAGTATTAAAGTACCCGTAGTGACGCATTGTATCTGGAGATGTCTGTACGATATTTCCTTGCGAGAAATAAGCTCCTTCACTGAAAGTATATGAAGACAACTCTAAGAATATTGTATCCTGAGCATCTAAATCTTCAGAAATCACGTCAAAACAAGTTTCTACACCAACAGGAAAGCTAATAGTATCTTCTTGTGCTTCAACAAACCCAGGAGGTAAATCGAAAGAACAATTCAATGCGTGGTACTGAACATCTCTAATAGTTTCGCCAATCGCAATTCCATTTCTCCACTCAGTTACTTTTACCGCAAACACATAAGTACCTAATGCAGTTGGTTGACATTGCACTTCACCGGTTACAGCATCAATTGTCATTGGTGGCGCACCACCAACAATGTTCCCCATGTTAAACCCAGCAGCAAATTGTACAAGTCCCCATGTCGGGTAATTTCCACCAAAATTGTCCGTATATGGATGAACTAGTTCAAAGCTTAAACTATCACCATCGGGGTCTGTGGCCGGTACATCAAATACATTTAATGTGTTGATACAAAAGTATCCTTCAGATGGGTATGGTCCGAAATCAGGCGAACTGTTTTGACCAGCGATTGCAGGATCTGGAATACGGCAGAAGAAAGTACTTCCTTCAGATCCAGGTGTCATAAGGTTATCAATAATATTATTTCTACAACAGATGTCCCATGCGAAATAATATCCATTAGGATTATTTGCTAATGTAATGCTGGCAGTGTAGATATATCCTTCTAAACATATTCCAGTTGGTGTATAACAACTATCTCCAAGCGTAATAATTTCAGGGTTAGTTGCAGCACCGAATACGTCAAACGTTGTAATCTGAGTGTGCGTAACGGCGTCATATACTCTAACACCAAAAAGTGTTGAGCCTAGTGATGCATTACCAGGGGCACAGTCTCTAAATACCTGTAGTGTTACATCAAAGTTATTTGGTCCTGTTTGGTCTACTCTTAATTCACCACCCACAACGTGCGTTGCAGTAGAAGTGTAACTAAAACCAAGAAGAACGGTTAATATCGCAAGTAGTCTTTTCATTGTCAAATAGTTTACGGACACAATTTAGTCAAATTTTCGACAACTAGACGTCACCATATATAACTAGGTTGCATTTCTGAGCAAAAAAATAAATTTTCCACATTTTATCAGCAGAAGTGTTAAAAATGATAAACAAACTATAACTTTGATTTGATCAATATTGTGATTAGTTATGGAAACACTGGATAAGCAGTACATTGAGTATAATAGAGAAGGCATAGCGGATGACGAATTAATAGCCCTTTATAAAGCACAATTACTCCCAAGATTAATTGAGGAGAAGATGCTAATATTATTGCGTCAGGGGAAGATCTCAAAATGGTTCTCAGGATATGGACAAGAGGCCATTTCAGTTGGATGTGCAATGGCAATGAGCAAGGATGAGTATATCTTACCTATGCATAGAAATTTGGGCGTGTTTACTTCTAGAGACATTCCCTTGAATAGATTGTTTGCTCAGTTTCAGGGTAAAATGACTGGATTTACCAAGGGACGAGACCGTTCTTTCCATTTTGGTACTAAAGATTACAATATTGTCGGAATGATTTCTCATCTAGGGCCACAACTTGGCATTGCAGATGGTATTGCTTTAGCGAACAAACTTGGTAATGAAGATAAAGCAACACTGGTATTTACGGGTGATGGAGGGGCGAGTGAAGGCGATTTTCATGAGTCACTCAACGTGGCAGCTGTGTGGGATTTGCCGGTAATATTTGTGGTTGAAAACAATGGATGGGGCTTATCAACACCTTCAAATGAGCAGTTTAGATGCGAATCGTTTGCAGATAAAGGACCAGGGTACGGAATGGATGCTTATTCTATTGATGGAAATAATATTCTTGAAGTATATAAGTCAGTTAAAAGCATACGTGAATCAATCACAAAGAAACCAAGACCATTCTTACTTGAGTGTAAATCGTTCAGAATTAGAGGACACGAAGAAGCTTCTGGAACTAAGTATTACCCTGATGGAATCATTGAAGAATGGTCTAAGATGGACCCTGTGTTGAATTTTGAGCAGTTTCTACTTGCTGAAGGTTTGATAGATGAGGCGTTTGTTCAAAGTGAAAAAGAGAGAATAAAAGAGCTTATCAATAGTGAATTGGATATCGCTTACGATGAGCCTCATATCGTGCCGGATGTTGAAACCGAGCTTGCTGATATTTTTGAAGAGTATATACCAGAGCTTGTAGATCCTTCTTCAAACAAGAAGGAAATGCGAATGATTGATGCTATTTCTGATGGCTTAAAACAATCGATGGAAAAGCACGAAAACCTTGTAATCATGGGGCAAGATGTGGCTGACTACGGTGGTGTATTTAAGATAACTGAAGGATTTGTGGATATGTTCGGTAAAGACCGCGTGAGAAATACTCCACTATGTGAGTCTGCTATAATTGGCACGGCTTTAGGTATGAGCATTAAGGGTATGAAGTCGGTTGTTGAAATGCAGTTTGCAGATTTTGTGACTTGTGGATTCAACCAAATCGTTAATAATCTTGCTAAATTGCACTACAGATGGGATGAAAATGCAGATGTGGTCGTGAGAATGCCAACTGGTGCAGGCGTTGCTGCAGGCCCTTTTCATAGTCAAAGTAATGAAGCATGGTTCTATCACACACCAGGCTTAAAAATAGTCTACCCAGCATTTCCAGAAGAAGCTAAAGCACTATTGTGCGCAGCTATCAATGATCCTAATCCCGTAATGTTTTTCGAGCATAAAGCATTATATAGAAGTATTGCAGAGGATGTGTCAACGGATTATTGTACGATTGAAATAGGAAAAGCAGATGTCGTTCACGTGGGCACTGACTGTACAGTAGTAACTTATGGAATGGGAGTGCATTGGGCTCTTGAGGCAGCAAATGCTTCTGATGCTTCTATTGAAGTAATTAACTTGAGAAGTTTAGCACCTCTTGACAAGGAATGTATACTTGCTTCAGTTAATAAAACTGGCCGAGCAATAGTGTTGACTGAAGATTGTCTTACAGGCAGCATTGCATCTGATATTGCATCAATTATCATGGAAGAATGTTTCGAAAACCTAGATGCTCCTATAAAAAGAGTGGGCAGCATGGATACACCCGTTCCATTTGACGCTGATTTAGAGCAACAATTTTTACCTAAAGATAGATTTAACAGGGCTTTGGAAGACTTGTTGAATTACTAGTAGTCGGATAGTTTAATAGAATTCATAACTCTCTTTCCTCTATCGATATCATCGTCATAACAATCGATGGTTATTTCATACGCCTGTTTGTGCTTGGTATCTAGAATAGTAATAATGATTATTCGATATTCCTCGTCATCTAGACTGTCGTAATATATTCCATATGCCCCATTTCTTACGTTTGCTAATGTTCCGCTTTCGGTTGCTGTCGATAGTTCGAAATCTGAGGCAATTTCCTTAACGCCATACTCGGCACTTTTTACAAATTCATCTGATTCTTCCGAAAAGGGTACCATCTCTATATCAATGCCGATATTGTCTCCCATGTAAAGATAATAGCCGTCTTCATAGTCCTTGTCAAGCTCTTCATCGCATTTAAAACTTAGATGGATGTCAGCCATTGTATACTCTTTTTGAGCGAACAGACTAGTTCCCAAGCCCAGAGCAAATATGATACATAGTAGTTTAATCATTCGAGCAATTTACGTTAATTTGTAGATATGTCAAAACAAATTAAAGACCCTGGTTTGGGTACAAATGCAGATGGTGACTATGGAAGAATGCTGAATGATGACGGCAGTTTTCGTGTGCGCAGAATTGGTGGCAGAACGGGTGTTCAGGATATATACCATATGCTCGTATCTATGTCATGGACCAAGTTTTTAGTGATTGTTTTGTTGGCTTACATTGTGTTCAATTCAATTTTTGCACTCATATACATGCTATTCGGAATCTCCTTCTTAAGTGGTGGGGAAGATTTAACAGGGGTAGATTCATTTTTACATGCCTTCTATTTTAGCTGTCAAACTTTTACAACAGTTGGTTACGGAGCGATTGCTCCAGAAAGCACCGAAACCAGCATAGTTGCCTCAATTGAAGCTTTGTTTGGTTTGCTGAGTTTCGCCTTGATAACAGGTTTGGTTTATGGACGATTTGCACGACCGCAATCACGAATCAGATTCTCGAAAAACGCGTTAATTTCTCCTTATCAAGACGGTAATGCACTGATGTTTAAGATGGTGAATACGCGCTCCGGAATGTTGCTTGAGGTTGAAACAAATGCAATGCTCGTGTCGATTGAAAAAATTGGAGAAAAGAATCAAAGAGCATACTACAGCCTTCCCTTAGAACTTGAAAAACTTAATTTTTTTCCGCTGACATGGACAATTGTACATGCAATCAAAGATGATAGTCCATTTATGATGTTTACAATAGCAGAACTTATTGCATCAAAGGCGGAGATCGTTATTCAGGTTAAAGCTTATGATGAAACATACAATCAATGGGTTTACCAACGTCATAGTTATAGCGCGGCATCCATAGTTGAGAATGCGAAATTCAATTTGAATTTTGCGCCGGATGAAGATGGCACTATTGAGCTACATGTAGATGAAATTGATTCATATGAATTGTGCAAATAGCCTTTAATCCCTAAATTAGCATTCATAAGTGAAGCCATTAAAATACATATTGCCAATTTTGCTCATATTAACAATATGTGCTCCATTTCATATTTCTGAAATCCTTGTATCTAAGCAAAAGAAAAAAGTAAAAAGAGATGTTAAAGCAATGATGGTCAGTGGTATGGATAAATCGGAGCTCACAAGACTCGAGTTTGATATGCATACAGTTTTACACTCACTTAAATGGGAGCATTCGGACGAATTTGAGCACAATGGTGTGATGTATGATATTATGTATCGTAAATATGAAAACGGTAAAGTTGTATATCATTGCTGGAAAGATAAAGTTGAAACTGCCCTGAACTCACGTCTTGAAGAATTAAGTTTGATAGCTTTTGGTAAAGATGAGAAACGAAAGAATCAGACGGATTTACTAAGTTCATTCATTGGCTCTCTTTTCTTTGAGTCGAATGACCTTCTGTTTCCTTATGCACCTTATGCCTACAGTGATTGTACATCTGTTTATAGGTATAATTATTCCGAGTTTGATATTCAAATTCCCACACCTCCACCATGTGTTTAAGTTCAAACTACACGCTCGCTTAGCGAATTATTGAACTTAAAACATATAAAATGAAACAGTATATATTGGCATGCTTATGCCTTGTAGCATCACAAATTTTGAATGCGCAGAAAATAAGCGTTAAAGACGCCAGAGATGGTGAGTTACTTGCGTATGCAAGTATATATTGTGAAACTCCTTATGCATATACAAACACTAATCACCAGGGTGTTGCAGACATATCAGCCTTTAAATATGCGCTAAAGATAGAAATCCGTGCTATTGGATATGAAATGAAGGTTATCAGTTATGAAGACCTTGCAAAGAATCCTGTGGTAGAGCTAGAACGGTCGGATATAAACATGGAAACTTTAGTTATTGTTGATCGTTGGGCGCAGTCTACCAGAACAACTCCCTATGAAGTAGTAAAGATAACGGCTGAACAGCTTGAGCTACAAAACCCTCAAACCGCTGCAGATCTTTTGACAATATCTGGTAAAGTGTATGTTCAAAAAAGTCAGCAGGGAGGAGGTTCTCCCATGATCAGAGGTTTTGCGACTAATAGACTTTTGTACTCGGTTGATGGCGTGAGGATGAATACGGCTATTTTCAGAGGTGGCAACATCCAAAATGTAATATCACTGGATCCGTTTGTGATAGAAGATGCAGAGGTCGTGTTTGGGCCAGGATCTGTGGCTTTTGGTAGTGATGCTATTGGTGGCGTTATGAGCTTTCAAACCTTAACACCTCAGCTTTCCTTTAATGATGATGTCCTAGTCACAGGAAAGGCAAATGTTCGTTATTCGAGTGCGAATAATGAAAAGACAGGTCACTTTGATGTTAACGTTGGAGGTCAAAAGTTAGCTATGTTAAGTAGTTTTTCATCTTTCAATTTTGATGACTTGAGGCAAGGGAGTCATGGGCTAGATGATTATTTGATGAATTACTATGTTACCAGAATTGACAGTGTGGATGTGGTTAATACCAATGATGATCCTCGTGTTCAACGACCTTCTGCATATGATCAAATGAACTTTATGCAGAAGATTCGTTATAAACCAAACCACAAATGGGATATTCAATATGGTTTTCATATGTCGGAAACATCACCTTATGGCAGGTATGATAGACATCAGAGATTTAGAAATGGTTTGCCCAGGTATGCAGTTTGGAACTATGGACCGCAAAAATGGTCTATGAACAATCTAAATGTTACCCATATCAGTGGGAACAAGATATATGACGATATGTCCATTAGATTGGCTTATCAAACATTTGAGGAAAGTCGCATTGATAGGTCACTAAATAGATTATCGTTAAATGAGGCCATTGAAAACGTAGCGGCAAGTTCGGCCAATATCGATTTTATTAAACGCGTAAAGCTGAGACATTTGATAAGTTATGGGGCAGAGTATGTTCACAATGACGTGGTGTCGAAGGGCTTTGAGACGGATATTAGCACGAACGAGACTGTTGTCGGACAATCGCGCTATCCACAGGCAACTTGGTCTGCAATGGGCGTCTTTTTAAAGGATAAGATTACCGTTACAGAGAATTTTATAGTGCATGCCGGTGTAAGGTTTAATCAATTTTCATTGAATGCAGACTTTGATACAACATTTTATCCGTTTCCGTTTACTGAAGCCAATCTTAACAATCAAGCGATTACAGGAAGTTTAGGACTAGTTTATACACTTGGTGAAAATTGGATATTCAGTTCAAATTTAGGAACTGCTTATCGCTCACCTAACGTAGATGATATTGGTAAGGTCTTCGATTCGGAACCAGGTGCTGTTACAATACCTAATCCTAGTCTGGAAGCCGAGTATTCATACAACGCGGACTTCAGCGTAGCAGGTAAAATCACAGATCATCTAAAACTAGATGTTACGGCATACTATACCATTCTAGAGAATGCCTTAGTTCGTAGAAATTTCACCTTAAATGGAATGGATAGTATTATCTACGATGGGGCATTGTCGCAAGTACAAGCCTTACAAAATGCGGCAAGAGCAACTGTATATGGTTTACAAGCTGGCATAGATGTAGAGTTTGGGAAAGGGTTTAGTCTTAAATCGGATATCAATATTCAGATTGGACAAGAGGAGTTGGATGATGGAACTACCAGCCCATCGCGCCATGCCGCACCAACTTTCGGTGTCACGCGAATCAACTATAAAAATGGTAAACTTCATTGGCAGGTTTACGCAATGTATCAAGCGTATAGATCTTTTGAAGATATGCCAGTTGACGAAAGGGGCAAGACCGAAATATATGCTTTGGATGGCGCGGGAAGGCCTTTTGTACCATCATGGTACACGATTAACCTTAAGTCAATGTACAAGATAAATGAAAACTTTACTGTAAGTGCAGGTCTTGAAAATATAACAGACCAACGATATCGTCCCTACAGTTCTGGAATATCTGGTGCAGGTAGAAACTTCATTATGGCACTTAATGTGAAATTCTAATTAATCTTAGGATGAGTAAAAAACTTGTATCAAATAGCTTCATGGCCATGGCACTATCTAGGCGAATATTGCTAATTTAGTACCATGGCTATGGATTTACCAATTATGGAGCATTTTTTAACCTTGCAGGGCGAGGGCTTTCATAGTGGTAGAGCTGCCTATTTTATTCGGCTGGGTGGATGTGATGTTGGATGTGTATGGTGTGACGTAAAAGAAAGCTGGGATGTTAATGCGCATCCCCTTGTGTCGGTTGAATCATTGGTAAATAGTGTTGTGGCATCTGGAGTTGATTATGCTGTTATTACTGGAGGCGAACCGTGCATGCATGAGTTAAGCGAATTGACTTCAGCACTTAACAAAGCTGGCATTGAAACGGGTATTGAAACCTCCGGCACAAGTGCGCTAACAGGAGACTGGCATTGGATTTGTGTTAGTCCTAAGAAATTTAAGGCACTGCGACCAGAATTCTATGATTACGCTGATGAATTTAAGGTTGTCGTCTATAATAAGCATGATCTGCAATGGGCCGAAGAGCATGCCGAGAAAATAAATAGGAATTGTCGTTTATACCTCCAACCAGAATGGGATAAACAAGACGAAATGTTACCCTTAATAATTGAATATATTAAAAAGCACCCGAAATGGCAATTGTCCCTTCAAACACACAAATACTTAAATATCCCGTAATGAAAGCATTCTTTGTAGTTTCTCATTTATTCCTACTTGTAGCATGTAGCACAGCACAACCTAGTATTTATAATACAAGTGATAAGAAGGCAAAGAAATACATGGCAAAGGCAGATGAATGCATGAAAGTGTCGCCTACAAAAATGTATCCTGACGTGGATTGTGCTATCGAGAATACTAAGCTAGCACTTGAGCGAGATCCAAATTTTACGGATGGATGGGTTAAAATGGGTGAGTATTATCATAGAAAAGGAGATATCGAAAATTCTATATTGGCATATAATAAGGTTTTAAGCCTTGACCCAAATTATTCTAGCACGGGAATGTTATACTATCATACAGCAAAACTAGAAATGGAAGCTGGAAAATATGAGGCTTGCTTAAAACATGCAGAAAGATATCTTCAGTTTAGAAATGTGAATGAGACTTTTGCAGCCGATTGTGAGCGCTATGTAGCCAACTGTAAGTTCGCGATGAAGGCACTCAAGAATCCTAAACCATTCGAACCAATAAACGTGGGGAATGGCGTAAACACTGAGAATCATGAGTATTTCCCAGCTTTAACCGGAGATGATCAGATGCTTTTGTTCACACGATTAATTCCGGATGCGCGTATTCCAGAAAACATGGGGGGGAAACAGGAAGATTTCTTTGTGTCTGAGTGGAAGAGCAATAAGTGGTCGCATGCTTACAGTGTGAGCCCCAAGATTAATTCAAAGTTTAATGAAGGTGCACCAACGCTATCTTCAGATGGGAGAGTATTGATTTTTACTGGATGTGAATTCATGGATCAGGGTTATGGAGGAAGCAGAACGGGTAAGGGGAGTTGTGATTTGTTTTATTCGTTTAAAGTGGGCGACACATGGACACAGCCAGATAATTTTGGATCACCTTTAAATAGTTGGAACTGGGAGTCTCAGCCATCGTTCTCAAGTGATGGAAAAACACTCTATTTTATCATGGGAATACGTGAGCAAAGAGCCCGCAGAAATCTAAATAAACAGGATATTTATTCGTCTACCTTTGTAGAAGGTAAAGGATGGTCTAAGCCTGAGAAGCTTGGACCAACAATCAACACACCATTTCGAGAAGAGTCGGTATTTATTCACCCAGACGGTCAAACTTTGTATTTCAGCTCAGATGGTCATCCAGGAATGGGAGGTTTGGATATTTACATGAGTCGTAAGCAAAAAGATGGATCATGGGGCCCAGCCATCAACTTAGGTTATCCAATTAACACACATGATGATGAGAACAGTCTGCTAGTTGGAGCTGATGGGAAGATAGCATATTTTGCCTCTGACAGACCCGGGGGATATGGTGGATTAGATATTTACGGATTTGAATTATATCCAGAAGCAAGACCAGTATACACCACTTATATGAAGGGTATTGTGTTTGATGCGGAAACAAAGAAACCTCTGGATGCAAGCTTTAAACTAATCGATTTAGCTTCAGGCGATACCATCATGGCATCAGTATCTGATAAGATAAGTGGTGAGTTTCTAGTGTCAATTCCGGTGAATAAAGAATACGCTCTGTTTGCTGAGCGCCCAGGATATGTATGGTACTCAAAGAGCTTTACGTTCACGGGCGAAGAAGATGCTAAAGGTTTTGTTTTGAATGTGCCTTTAAGCAAATCTTCTAGCAAGGGAGAAAAAATTGTTTTAGAGAATGTATTCTTTGACTTAGATAAAGATGTTCTGAAGCCAGAGTCTAAATTCGAGCTGGATAAACTAGTTAAGCACTTGTCTTTAAATCCAGATATGAAAATTCAGTTAAGGGGGCATACCGATAACCAAGGAGATGCAGATTACAATTTGGGCCTATCAGACAGAAGAGCTAAGGCAGTTATGAAATATTTAATTGACAAGGGTATTGATGCTAAACGTTTGTCTGCAAAAGGATTCGGAGAAACTGAGCCAATTGACACTAATGATACACCAGAAGGTCGTGCTAAGAATAGACGTACTGAATACCTTGTATTGTAATACCTTTACATGAAATAATCAACTATGGGATTTTTTGGTCTAGGTAAATCTGGTGAGAATTCATTGAACTGGAAACCACTTGAAAACGAAGAAGCTATTGAAGAGATTGTTGCTCAATCCAACGCAAAACCTCAGCTTATATTTAAGCATAGCACGCGTTGTATAATCAGTAGTTCGGCTCTGGGAATGTTTGAGAAAGGGTACGACCTTGGTGATAGGGTGGATTTACATTTCTTAGATTTGATACGATACAGAAATGTGTCAAATGCCATTGCTCGGGAACTTGGCGTGCATCATGAGAGTCCTCAAGTTATTTTATTAAATATGCAGGAGGTGGTATATCATGCCAGCCATCATTCAATAGACTCTAAAATCATTAATCAATATGTCGGATAGATCAATTAAACATGTTCTCAATCATTTGGGAGAGAATAGAGAAGATTACATGGGGTCAGTAGCTCCTCCCATTTTTCAGACGAGCAACTTTGCTTTCGATACCGTGGCTGAAATGCGAAAGGGAATAGATAATGAGTTCACAGCACCATTTTATACAAGAGGATATAATCCGACTGTGGCAACCTTGAGAAAAAAACTAGCCGCTTTGGAGCATGCAGATGATGCTTTAGTATTTAGCTCGGGTAGTGCGGCAGTCGCAGCGTCAATTATGTCTGAAGTAAAAGCTGGTGATCATATAGTTTGCGTTCAAAAGCCCTATAGTTGGACATATAATCTTGTTAATGATTATTTATCTAAATACGGTGTAGAAAGCACATTTGTTGATGGAAGAGATGTCCAGAATATCAAGAATGCTATTCAAGCAAATACTAAGATGGTATATCTTGAGTCTCCAAATTCTGTGACATTTGAGCTACAGGATATTGCGGCGGTACGAGCTGCTGTGGGAGAGGAGATGTGTATCGCGATAGATAATAGCTATTGCACTCCAATCTATCAAAACCCAATTGATTTAGGTGCAAATATTGTGATTCATTCAGCTAGTAAATATCTTTCTGGTCACAGTGATATTGTTGCAGGGGTAGTATGCTCAGATCAAGCCAGGATTGATGCCATGTTTAGAAAGGAATTTATGACCATAGGTGCTGCGATAAGTCCAAATGATGCCTGGCTGTTAATTCGTGGGTTACGCACACTAGAAATGCGTGTCAATGAGGTCTCCAAGATTACTGAGGAGGTGATGAGATATTTAGAAAATCATCCAAAAGTTGAGGTCTTAAACTATCCATTTTCCAGGAGACACCCGCAGTATGATTTGGCAAAGAAGCAAATGAAGGGAAGTGGAGGATTGTTTTCAATGCAAGTAAAAGCAGATTCTATCGCACAGGTAGAGACTTTTTGTAATAACCTACCAAGCTTTTTAATAACATGCTCTTGGGGAGGCTATGAAAGCTTGCAATTCCCAACATGCGTGTTTTATAAAGACGGGAAATCGGAGAAGACAGATTTACCTTGGAATTTGATTCGCTTTTATATTGGTCACGAGGATCCGAAGGAAATTATTGCTGAGTTCGATAGGGCGTTTAGTATGATATAAATGATTAATTAGGAACGATAAACAAAAAATCCCCGTTGGTTTCCAACGGGGATTTTTACTATCTGTATATGGTCTATCTATCTATTTTCGATAGAAACATAATCTCTCTTTGTTGCACCAGTGTAGATCTGACGTGGTCTTCCAATTGGCTCACCATTTTCGATCATTTCTTTCCACTGTGCAATCCAACCTGGTAGACGTCCTAATGCGAACATTACGGTGAACATTTCGGTTGGAATACCAAGTGCTCTATAAATAATTCCTGAATAGAAATCAACATTTGGATACAATCCTCTATTCACGAAATATTCATCCTCTAAGGCTACTTTTTCAAGTTTCTTAGCGATATCTAATACTGGATCATCAATACCTAATTTATCAAGCACTTCATCGCATGCTTTTTTGATAATAGTTGCTCTTGGGTCAAAGTTTTTATAAACGCGGTGTCCGAATCCCATTAATCTGAATGGATCTTCTTTATCTTTTGCTTTAGCTACCCATTTTTCAAGGTCACCACCATCTTTTCTAATGTTTTCAAGCATTTCGATTACCGCTTGGTTAGCACCACCATGTAGAGGGCCCCATAAAGCAGAAACACCTGCAGATATAGAAGCATACAAGTTTGCTTGTGATGAACCAACAATTCTTACAGTAGATGCAGAACAGTTTTGTTCGTGATCAGCATGTAGAATCAATAGTTTGTTTAATGCACTAACGATTACTGGATCTGGTTCATACTCCTCAGTTGGCATTGAGAACATCATGTTAAGGAAGTTCTCACAGTATCCATACTCGTTCTGAGGATACACGTATGGATGACTCATTGAGTGCTTATACGACCATGCTGCCAAAGTTGGAAGCTTAGCTAACAATCTATGAATAGTTAAATCAACAGCTTGAGCTGGTCTATTTGGGTCTTGAGACTCTGGGTAAAAAGTAGATAAAGAGCATACCATTGAAGCAAGAATACCCATTGGGTGAGCATTTCTTGGGTAAGCTTCTAAAAATTGCTTCATATCCTCATGAACGAGGGTATGGTGCGTAATACTATCATTAAACTTTTCTAATTGTGCTTTATTAGGTAGCTCACCGTAAATTAATAGGTATGCCACTTCCATAAATGTAGCGTTATCTGCTAATTGCTCAATTGGATATCCTCGATATCTTAAAATACCATTTTCACCATCAAGGAAAGTAATAGCACTCTTACATGACCCGGTGTTCTTAAAACCTGGATCCATAGTAATTACCTGAGATTGCCCACGTAATTTTGCAATATCAATTGCTACTTCATTTTCACTTCCTTCAATTAAAGGTAGCTCGTACTCCTTCCCTTTAATGCTCAATTTAGCAGTTTCGCTCATTCTTAGATAAGTTTATAAATTTTAGAAATTTTTATCGAGTGCTAAATATAATAAAGCTTTTGGAAATTTGTGCCATAGAATGACTAAAAGATTGCATAAAAAAAAGGCTTGTAAAACAAGCCTTTTACTGTTGGTGTAGTAAATGTCTATTTCTTAGTTACTTTAATCTCAGCTCTTCTGTTTTCACTGTGTTTGTCTTCTTCACAATCTTCACAATCATGAATAGGATCTTCTTCGCCATAGTACTTTCCTGAAATTGAAGAAGCAGAAAGTCCTTTTGATACCAAATAGTCCTTAACACGAGCTAAACGTCTTTCTGAAAGCCATTTGTTATAGCTATCTGAAGCACGCTTATCAGTATGTGCCTCAATAAGGATCTCATACGACCCAAATTCCTTAATTTTTGGGATTAGTTTGTTAAGTTTAATCTTTGCATCACCATTTAGATAAGAAGAATTAAGGTCAAACAACACCATATCTTCTATTGTTTGTTTAGGAGGGTCTACTTCAACAACTTCTTCAGGACCTTCTAATGTTGCTTCATCTGGACACGTGGCGATGAAATCATCAAAATAGGCTCTAAACTTGTCATATGTGCCCTCTGGCAAGTTTTCGACAGTATATTCACCCTTAGAATTGGTAACAACATCCTCGATAATAGTAGAATCATTGCCCAAGAAGAAAACTATTTTATCGTAGCTAAAACTTGGTTCTAGATTGTTAAGTGTAATTGTCCCCTCATTGCCGTTAACCGTAGTGGGGTCCGTCGAGCTTAATATGTTGAACAAAATTGGCGGAGGAGGAGGGATATACATATGTGTATGATAGATCTGGTTATTTCCTTCTCTATTACTGCAGAAGTATACATCCTTACCATGAATAATAAAATAAGCGTCAAAAGAGGCAGAGTTAATAACAGTTCCTAAATTCTGCGGTTCTGTCCAATTTTGCCATGTGTCATCTAAACGCACGCTGTAGTAGATGTCAGCGTCTCCAAATCCGTCTCTTCCATCTGTTGCAAAGTATAAGGTATCTGCATTTGGAGTAAGAAAAGGTGAGATTTCGTATCCTGCGGAGTTGATTGTGTTGCCTAAATGCAATGGCTCATGCCAATTTCCTTTATCATCTTTTTTCGATACATATAGGTCTTCCATTCCGAGAGAGTTCTTACCCTCATAAGACATAATTAATATATCCTCCGTTTCAGAGATATGAAAGCTGTAGTGGTCTCCTTTAAGGTTAAAGTTTTCAATTTTTAGTGCGTCAGGTTTGTGTTCCCAATCGTCTTTCCCCTTCTTATCAGCAATTGCTACCCCTTTTTCGAGTTGTTTACGCTTTTTTAAGTAAGCATTGAGTAGATAGATGGTATTCGCGTCTGAGCTTAAGCCAAACACTCCATTATTCTCTTTGTTATTTAGAGTTTTTACGTTTTTTACGCTTGACCATTGGCCATTTGCATCTTTCGTAGCCACCCAAATATCCTGATCTGCATCATTTTCTTTATAGCCTAAATTTTCTTCATGGAAGGCGCGAACAAAATATAGATGCGAACTATCTGGGTCAAACACAGGCTGGATTTCTTCCGCAGATGAGTTTATAATATCAGGAAGTGGATACGCATCTCTAAATAAAATTTTATCCTGAGAGTATCCGAAATTCCAACTACACGACAACACCAAAGCTAGTGCTGCCCACACATTTTTATATTGCATTTCCTTGCGCTTAAGTTTATTTACCAAGAGTTAGTCCAAGAACAATCTCATGACCACCTCTATTAAAACTATTCAATTTAGATATCGTAAAGTCGTACGAATAGCCGAATTTGAACATGTTATTGATGTTTATACCTAATATACCAACCATAGCATCTCTATGTCTGTATGTTAATCCAAACCAAATGAATTTATCATATGTAGCGGTGCAGGTCACATCTACTGAAAGCGGTGCTGGTGCCATAGCTTTAATCAAAACAGAGGGTGTAATTGTTAGTTCTGGTGATGCTGCAATGTTATATCCAGCAGTAAAGAAATGGTGCATTTGTAGATTGAAGTTAGTATGGTCCGAACCAAAATACACGAGTGATTTTAGTAATTCGCCACTGCTATATCCCACAAACAATTCATTTGAGTAGAACCATAAACCAGCAGTTAAGTCAAGATAGCCTTGATTTAAACCATTACCAAGAAACTGAGCATAGTGGCTATCGTTATCATCCAACATATCCACTTCATTCTGATCAAATGAATACTGTGAGTAACCAACACCAACTCCACCAGATAGGTTATAACCCTTAGCTACTGGAATATGAATAGCGTACGTACCCATAACGTTATAGTGCTTAAATGCACCGTATTCATCTGCAAATGCATAACCACCTATGGCATGTTTCATTTTACCAGTTTTGATGTCAGGAGTTTGAGATGACCCTCTACCACCAACTCTTAGAGAAGGGTTGTAAAGAGGTCTCGATCCATTACCAAGGGCTTTGTGTCCATTAATGTAAAAGTTGCGTGGTGCGTTTTTAAACCCAACCCACTGCTGGCGCAACCCTAAACTGATATCTAGGTATTCGTATACACCAGATGCAGCAGGGTTCATCAGATATGGATTCTGCTGATACTGACTATGTTGGTACTGCTGCTGTGCGTTTGTAGCAACAGAAGCGCCAAGAAAAAATAGTGCGAATATTATCTTTTTCATCGTAGTAATATTATCTAATTATTGTAACTGATCCAGATTCAGGTGTCATACTTGAATCACCGAAATCAATTGTAAAGAAGTAAGAACCTGTAGGGAGATCTTTTCCGTTATGTCTACCATCCCATGGCGTTTGGTAACCGTTAGACTCGAATAACATATTACCCCATCGGTTAAACACTCTTACTACATTGTTAGGATATAAAGCATTTAAGTTCTGAATGTCCCAAACGTCATTCACACCATCTCCATCAGGAGTGAATCCAGTTGGAATGATTAGTTCTAGAACAACACAACTTTCAATCGTTATAGTTACGCTTGATGTAGCACTTTCACATCCATTTGCCGTTTCAGTAACATAGTAAACAGTTGTTCCCGTTGCTGAACTTGGTGTGTATGTACCACCTGTTCCTAGCACTCCAGATGGAGTAGGGTCAGAGTACCATGTTAATGTCCCACCTGATCCAGCCGTAGCTGTTAAATCAAGTACAGGGTCACCAATACAATATGTCGCATCTACTCCAGCAATTGGAGCGGCCGGAGTCGCTGGGTCTGTCAATACATAAGGACCAGCATCCGAACCGCTACAAGCACCAAGTTGAACAAGGATGTTTGAATAGTTACCGGCGCTTAATCCAGTTATTACATAGTCACCCGTTGCGTCTGATGTAACTGTACCAAGGTTTACTGTTCCGCTAGGATCATCGTATGAAATATCGTAGTTAGTACTTGCTGATAATCCACTTATTGTTATTGTACCATCTGTACCACCACACGTAGTCGGGTCAAAAGTAGTTACAGTAAATGTAATACTAGGGTCAGTTAATGTAATTGAGTTAGCATCCGTACCGACACATGAGCTCAATGTTACCACAAAGTTCGAATATGTGTCTGCCACAAGTCCAGTAATCTGGAAACAACCAGCTGCATCCGTTGTAAAGCTTCCCACTGTAATTGTTCCACTTCCATCGTCATAAGACAAGTCATCATAGGTAGTACTTGGCGTTAAACCACATATTTCAATTACACCATCAGCTGCTCCACATGTTGTTGGGTCAGAAATAAAACTTGCTGTAAATGTTGGCGCGTTTGGATCTGTTAATGTAATAGAGTTGGCATCCGTTCCAGAGCATCCAGTTAAGGTTACTATAAAGTTAGTGTAAGTATCCTGAGACAATCCCGTTATTTGGAAACAACCAGCCGCATCCGTTGTAAACGAACCGTGATTAATCGTGCCACTTCCATTATCATAATCCAAGTTATCATACAATGTACTTGGTGTTAAACCACATATCTCGATAACACCATCTGCAGCACCACAGGCTGTTGGGTCAGAAACGAAACTTGCTGTAAACGTAGGTGCGTTTGGATCTGTTAATGCAATAGAGTTAGCATCTGTACCAGAGCATCCAGCAAGTGTCACAATAAAGTTGGTGTAAGTATCCTGAGATAATCCAGTTATTTGGAAACATCCAGCAGCATCTGTTGTGAACGAACCATGATTAATAGTACCGCTTCCGTTGTCATAATCTAAGTTGTCGTACAAGGTGCTTGGTGTTAATCCACAGATTTCGATTACTCCATCAGCTCCACCACATGTAGTTGGATCAGAAACGAAACTTGCAGTAAACGTTGGCGCATTAGGATCTGTTAATACAATAGAGTTTGCATCTGTACCTGTACACCCTGCCAATGTAACCATGAAGTTCGAGTAAGTATCCTGAGCCAATCCAGTTATTTGGAAACAACCAGCAGCATCTGTTGTAAACGAACCATGATTAATTGTACCAGAACCATCATCATAATCTAAGTTGTCATACAATGTACTTGGTGTTAATCCACAAATCTCGATTACACCATCAGCTCCACCACATGTTGTTGGGTCAGAAACAAAACTCGCCGTAAACGTTGGAGCATTAGGGTCAACCAGGGTAATTGTATTTACATCCGTACCTGTACAGTTGTTTGCTGCCGTTACACTAAAGTTAGTATAGGTATCAGCACCCAAACCAGTAATCACATATTCACCTGATGCATCTGTGGTGATTGAACCAACGACAATTGTACCAGTACCATCGTCATAAGAGAAGTTATATGTTGTGTTCGGTGTTAAGCCAGTTAATGTTATACTTCCATCAGTACCACCACATGAAGTAGGATCAGATGTAAATACAGCAACTGGAACTTCAGGAGTAGGATCGTTAAGCGTTAGAACAGTGTTATCTGATGATACACATCCAACAAAATCAACTACAAAGTTAGAGTGGTTACCAGCACTTAAACCAGTAATTACGTAATTACCACTAGCATCCGTCGTAATAGTTCCAATAACTACTGTTCCTGATGGTCCATCATAAGTAATGTCATAATTTGTATTTGGCAACAAACCAGAAATTAAGATTTCTCCATCATTTCCTCCACAAGTAGAAGGGTGTGTTTGAATAGCCACCGTAAATGTTGGAGCTGATGGATCAGATAGTGCGATTGGAATATTTTCGGTATGTGTACAAGGGCCTAATGTCACTATAAAGTTAGAATAGCCACCAGCACCTAATCCAGTAATCACATAATCACCAGAACCGTCTGTTGTAAATGATCCAACAACTATAGTTCCAGTACCATCATTGTAAGTTAAGTTGTCATATGTACTATTAGGGTTTAGGCCGGAAATAATAATTGTTCCATCCGTCGCTCCACATGCACTTGGGTTCGAACCAAAGCTCACAGTAAAGGTAGGCGTCTCATTGATAGTTAAAATCATACTTGCAGAAGCATCACTACATGGAGACAAGTCTGTAGTCCATGTAAGTGTTACTGTACCTGCTGCAATATCGCCAGGACCTGGAGTGTAGACAGCATTCGGGTCTGTGTTCGAAGAGAATCCACCATCTCCTGATGTACTCCATGAACCTGAACTTGCAGAACCTCCAGATGTTGCGCCTAAAGTATATGTATCACCAGAACAGATTGCATCATCTAGACCGGCATCAGCCGTAGGAACATTTGGATCTACAACCGTTACAGTAGCTGTACAGTTGTCTGAATTTCCAGCTGCATCTGTAACCGTTAAAGTCACTGTGTTGGCACCAATGTTTGTACAGTCAAAAGATGTAACATCAAGCGACATACTTGCAATTCCACAGTTATCCGTAGATCCATTATCAATATCTCCCGTTGTGATAGTTGCATTTCCAGCCGCATCAAGGTTAACAGTGATGTTTTGACACGCAGCTACCGGTGGTGTGGTTTCTACGATAGTTACGGTAGCTGTACAGTTGTCAGAGTTTCCTGCAGCATCTGTAACCGTCAATGTTACAGTGTTAGGACCAACATCTGTACAATCAAAGGATGTTATGTCTAAGGACATACTTGCAATAGCACAGTTATCCGTAGATCCATTATCAATATCACCTGTAGTAATGGTTGCGTTTCCAGTACCATCTAATGGAACTGTTATGTTTTGACATATAACAGTGGGAGCAAGATTGTCTACAACAGTCACTGTCGCCGTACAATTATCTGTCTGCCCTGCAGCATCTGTAACAGTTAAAGTAACAGTGTTTGCACCAATGTCTGTACAGTCGAAAGAGGTAACATCAAGAGACATGCTTGTGATTCCACAATTATCAGAAGACCCATTATCGATATCACCGGTAGTAATAGTTACGTTACCAGTTGCATCTAAATTTGCTGTAAAGTTTTGACATGCTGCAATCGGAGCAATGTTATCAACCACAGTAACAGTTGCAGTACAGTTATCTGAATTCCCTGCAGCATCTGTAACCGTTAGTGTTACTGTATTAGCACCTACATCTGTACAGTCAAAAGATGTAATGTCTAAGGACATGCTAGCAATACCGCAATTATCCGTAGATCCGTTATCAATGTCACCAGTAGTAATAGTAGCATTTCCTGCAGCATCTAAGTTCACGGTAATGTTTTGACATGCAGCTACTGGCGGTGTAGTTTCTACGATGGTAACCGTTGCCGTACAGTTGTCTGAATTACCAGCAGCATCCGTAACGGTTAAAGTCACAGTGTTTGGACCGACATCAGTACAGTCAAATGATGTAACATCAAGAGACATACTAGCTATACCACAATTATCCGTAGATCCGTTATCAATGTCACCAGTTGTGATTGTAGCATTACCAGTTCCATCTAGAGCAACTGTAATATTTTGACATGCAGCAACGGGCGCTGTGTTGTCTACAACGGTAACAGTCGCAGAACACATATCCGTGTTACCAGCGCCGTCAGTAACAGTTAGGTTTACTGTATTAGCACCAAGATCCGTACAGTCAAATGACGTAACATCTAGCGACATACTAGCTATCGTACAGTTATCTGTTGATCCATTATCAATATCACCAGTTGTAATTGTTGCATTACCAGATGCATCAAGGTTTACTGTAATGTTTTGACATGCAGCCGATGGAGCCTCTGAGTCAATTACGGTTATAGTTTCTGTACAACTAGCCGTATTGCCAGCTGGATCAGTAGCAGTGAATGTAATGGTGTTAGTACCAACATTTAACTGCGTACCAAGAGGAACATTACCAGCACCTGAGCCAGTTGTTGCACCTGTAATTGCATACGTTAATGCTGCTGAGCAGTTATCAGTCATTGAAACAGGTGATAAAGCACCTGGTAGAGTAAAGTAGCATTGACCAGCATCCGCAGGGAATGTGGCGGCGAATCCAGAACATGAAATTACTGGGTTTTCGGTATCATTTACTGTAACTGTAAATGAGCACGTAACAGTGTTAGCTCCGTCAGTTGCAGTATAGGTTACGGTAGTAGTACCAACATTAAACGTTTGAGAACCTAAATTGTTAATTCCTGTTGCAGGAGATGTACCCGTCGTCGCTCCAGTCATTGCCCATGTTAAAGTTAAGGCCGTACAGTTATCTGTTAATGTTGGATTTGGCGTGTTTACTACCGCTGAACAATTTCCTGCATCATTTCCAACCGTAATATTACCTGGACAAGTTAGGGTAGGAGGTATAGCATCTTGTACGGTAATATTGTTAGTAGCCGTGCCTGAACAACCTGCACCATTATCCCATGTATAAGTTATTGTGTGGGTTCCAGCACCTGCAACCCCTGGGTCAAATACTGCCGCACCCCAGTTAGTGGTAACGGTTATACCAGTTCCGGCCCAAGATGATGTTCCATTTAAATTGGTTGAAGGAGGCGTTACAGTTACTGTCTGGCAAGCAGAACCATCAGCAATCCATGTACCAGAAGTAATTACGTTGCCTGAGTGACAATCGATAACGTAGTATTGCATATTTGTTCCGGCTGCTGCATCACACAATTCGAATGTGTTAGTTTGTGTTGGATCGATATATGAAGCAAAACCAGAGTAGTTAGTGTTAGGTGTTACATTTAAAACTCCTAGTGAAACTGCGTTTTCGAAGAATTCGATTGTGTTCCCCGCCTGTGCGTTTGAAGGAATAACTTGAACATAATAACATGGTGTAATTGCCTCTCCTGCTGCCATAGCACCTTCATCCGCGAATAATGTTTGAGCAGGATCATCACATTGTACAGGGGATGTATATGTAAAATCTAATGTTGGACATGGACAGGCAACATAGGTACCTGAGACTGTAATTGGACAGCTTCCTACGTTATCATCAATTGTAATGTTGTAGGCATCACCATTATTTAAGCCGTTTAAAATAACATAGCCTCCATCTGTGGTGGCGCCAGTTACAATTGTACCATTGGCATTGTTTGTAATTACATAGTTTGAGCCATCTGCTTCAGGCTGTCCACCTAATACTTGGAATGATATTACGCCGTTGTAACAGTTTACATCAACGGCTCCACTTGTAATTGGGTTAACCTCCCAAATCTCAATAGGAGTACCGGTGTCATAACAACCATCTCCATCTTGGTCAAAGTTGATCACCCCGTTAGGGTCACCACCGTTATCAGAATCATCAGCCGTAATAGGAATAAACCAATAATTACTACTTCCGATTATACCTGCAATTCCGGCATCACCACATTGATTGTAGTCTTGCCCTGACCATAGGAACCCTGAGTAGCAAGCATCTACTGCTGGATCTGGAGTTGCTGGTGGAGGACATGTATATATAGCATACATTATTTCTGAAACTTCAAAATTATTGTTGTCACATGCTGGTGCTTGAATCCAATCTTGATTAGATGTAACACTAACGCAGTTTGCAGCATTACCAGCACATAATACAGCTGGTTCAGTTGCTGGGTTAAACGGCACACCATTTAAAGTGTAAGTATATGTACCAACATCTGCATTACAACCAAATACTTGACCAATAGGTGCGGCAGTTGTTCCACAATCTGAATTGATGTAACATGCTAGGGTCATGCCAGGCCCAAAGTTAGAAAGGCACCCAAATTCATCAATAAGCACTCTAACTGTACCAGTGAAAGTCGCTTCCCATGTAATTTGAGGAAGTAAGCCACAATGATCATCGTTAAATGCTAGTGCTGCACCGCCTGTGTTGTTGTATAGTGTCATAACTGCATCATAGGTAACAAGCGCATTATCACACATTGTGAAGGTATATGTTGCACCTGCACACACATTAACAGTGTAGTAGTCACCACCCCACACCCCAGTTATTGAGGCCCATGAACTATTTTGATTGTCATATGTTGGGGTTATATCCCCCCATAGGGTATTGTTATTAGGACATTGTGCGTTAGATACTTGCACGGCGCCAAGTAGTGCGCAGCCCAATAAAATTTTACGAATTATTGTTTTCATAATCGTTAATTCTTTTATTGAATAAGGTAGATAGTAAGTTATTTAGATCTTGTAACGACTTGCGGTTCTCTAGTTTTTGATTGACTACTAGAGTTAGATTTTTGCATCATCGCCTGATATTTTTCAGGATTATCTTGAATCCATTGTTTTTTTCTTGCTTCATAATCAGCCACATCCTTTTCTAAGTCTCCTGTGTCTATGTACTGAGGAAAATCTGATGTTTTTGATTTAGCGCTTTTCTTGTTAAAATTTCCTTTAACAATATTTGGGTGTGATGTGATTTTACTGCCATTCTTTGTTGTCACGTCCTTTTCTGTTTCAGTGGACTTAGACTTAATAACAGTTTCACTTTTTTCTTTCCTTACGGACTCTTCAGAGGTTTGGGCAAATGAGGCGCCGCAGAATACTAGAGAAACAAATAGTAAAATCGTCTTCATATGTATTGTTTTATAGAGTGTATTTAGTAGTTAATCTAGCAAATATAAGAATTTGCCGAATATTAACAATTTTATCAACATAACTTAAGACGGGAGTTTTGCTGAATAGGTTGCATTAACTCTATATGGTTTAACGCTTGAGTTTAAGATAGTTTTGTTGAATTACTGTTTCAACCGTGCGACCGCTCAGTTTGGAGTCCAACCATGAGATAATATCAAGGTATAAAAAAGGTCTCAACTCGAAGGGTTCTTCTCTGAGCTTAACCAGTTTAGATTTAAGTATTTTAAACTCTCTATTTAAGCTGTCTGGGCGAATATGGCTAAGGTTTCTGAGGAAGCGAAGGATCTCTTGATGGACCTTATGAAGTTCGTTTGATTTTTTTAGATAGCGATAAACAGATTTAATTTGATATTCTAGTAGATCCGTGTTTTCAAGTTCATAATGCGCTATCAAATTTAATATACGAGCAAATCCATTTATGTCTTCCCTGATTTCTTGAGAAGATTCATTAATAATTTTGTTGAGATACTTGATTGCGTTTTTATTGTCACCACTTCCAAAATAAAGACAAGCAATTTTATAGTAGATTATGGTTAATCTATTCTTGTCAAATTTTTCGATATAGTTAGCTAATTGCTTTTCTATCTCTGGAACCATTTTGCAGCCTAGAGTAAAATCGCCTTTTATGAAATGAAGATTTATCTGATTTATAACCTTGTAGTATAAAATCTGCATCTCCAAGTTGTTATCTAAACGGGTTAAATTAGCAGTGAATTGATTAAATCTTTCGAGCGTTAGCGCTAAATTTTTCGATTGGAAGGTGTTAAATTGAGATGACATTAGGTTGTTTACTCCTTTTACATAAATGTCTAATTCAAACTGTTGATTTGATTTGTTCTCGAAGAGTTCTACCCATTTCTTTGCGTATTTATAATATCTAACAAAGTCTTGCATTATATAGTAGTACCACGAATAGCTCTGATATAGATAAAGTTTTTCAGTTAGACCTAACTCGGTTTCAGTGTGTTTGGGTAAATTAACTTGAAAGAATTGCTTGACTATTTCAGCGTCCTTCTTACTTCTTATGTATCCTACCTTGATATATAGTCCATAAAGTCTAAGGGCTAGGTTTGATAATTCTTCAACCTTATTGATTGTAGCAAGATTAGTTTTAGATTCGATTGCAAGTTCTTCCGCTCTGTTTTCAAGGCTCTTAGTAACATATCGAGATTCGATTGTTTTTTCAAAATCTATAATTTCAGCTAGCAATAGGTGTAAGTTGAAGGCTTTGGCGTTACCCTTAGCTTTTTCTAAAATTTTAAGACTTTGTGCATAGAGTCCTTTATTGAATAAAACGCGTGAAAAATCGATACTTTCTCTTAATGCTGCTCTTTCATCTGCACTTACATGGGATAGACGCAGACTTTTAAGTATTTGTTTGTACAGATTTGATTTTAGGTTTGATAGTTGCGTTTTTTTTATATTGGGAATTTGATTTAAAATCAGTTTTTCATTGTAAACTTTTGTTTTGTCAAGTGCATCAAACAGTTCCAAGAATTTTAGCTTACCTGAACTATTTCTTTGGGCATACAGCTTGAAATTCCTTTTTTCAGACTTTGAAAGTGATTTTATCAGATCCAATAAGTTCTCTGTGAGTTCCTTAGACATTGTAAAATATTACTGAATTTATTGAGGTTAAGTAGCTGAAAAACAGAATATTTTATCAAATGTAACAATTTTAGCCATTGTAGATGAATAATACTTTGATTTTCCATACTAACAGCAGATGAATACTTTTATAATGTGATTACAATCAGTAAATGATTTTCACACATTCTTCAACATTGTACAGATAAATGTTGATTGTTTCAGATCAGATTAGAAAGCCCCTTGCGCAAGTCAAGGGGCTTTTTATTTAATCGCGTTTCTGATTTATTAAAGATTGGCGTTTATAGCACTATAGAGTTTCATTAAATCAATAGCTTCTTGTCTTGATCTATCGGTTTCATTTAAGCCTGATTTCGCTAGGTCTATAATTTGCTCCATTGTAAAGCCATTGAGATATTTGGATTCTCTCATTTTCATTCCAAACGCAGCAATTGAAGATGCAAATAAGAAATCTTTGTCCATTTCTTGCATTTTATCATTCCAAGCCACTGTTTGACTTATTAATGTGCTTTTTGATTCTTTTGGAAGTTTGTATCTCAGTTTTAGTGTGGCCAACTCGTTTTGATTACCCTTGCTAACAACATTCTGGTAATTCAATTTTATTCCTTTGCTCGCATTTCCAGGTTCAATTTCGTAAATGGCTGTTACTGTATGTCCCGCGCCAATCTCTCCAGCATCTTTTTTGTCGTCTGCAAATTCTTCATCATTAAGGAGTCTGTTTTCGTATCCTATTAGGCGGTATGACTTTACATTTTCAGGGTTGAACTCAATCTGAATCTTTACATCTTTGGCAATGGTTAATAATGTCCCAGCTAAGTTATCAACCAAGGTGCGATTAGACTCTCTCATATCATCTATATAAAAGTAGTTACCGTTTCCATGGTCAGCAATGGCCTCCATTTTAGAGTCTTTATAGTTCCCCATCCCAAATCCTAAAACAGTAAGGTATATCCCTTTATCTCTGTTGGATTCAATAAGTCTTTGCATTTCGGCATCTGAACTAGGGCCAACATTAAAGTCGCCATCTGTTGCAATAAATATACGGTTATTTCCATTCGGGATTAAATGCTTTTCTGCAATTTGATAGGCTAATTCAATTCCCTCAGCACCTGCCGTAGAACCACCGGCTTCAAGATTATTAATAGCTGTCATAATTGGAAACACGTTGTCACAACTTGCACCTTCAATTATAGAACCGCTGCTTCCCGCATATACAACGATGGATACTTTGTCCTTTTTGTTAAGACGCTGTACCATCTTATTAAAACTCTTTTTTAATAATGGAAGTTTGTTAGCATCACTCATTGAACCAGACACATCAATTAAAAACACAAGATTGGAGGCAGGTAAATCCTCTATTTCATATGATTTTCCGTGGAGTCCGATCTTTAATAGCGCATTTTCTTTATTCCAAGGACACTCTGCTAAATCAGTGTGAACGGAGAAAGGATGCTCATCCGGGTTAGGGTATTCATAATTAAAGTAGTTTATAAACTCTTCTATTCGAATAGCATCAGCAGGTGGTTTGTTACCTATTTCCAGCATTCTTCTAACATTGGTATAACTGGCGTTATCCACATCAATTGAAAAAGTTGATAAAGGTGCATCAAGCGGATTTTTGAATTCATTCTCTAGAATATAGGCATAGGACTCAGTATTGTGTTCTGTTATTTCTGATTCTTGGATATCATACTCCGCTTCTGCAGCAGCATCTTCCGCTTCCTCAGTCACATAAACAGCATCATTAACCATTTCCTCCTTAACATAGCTCTTTTCTTCTGATTTATCTTTTTTGCTTGTAGTTTCATCGTCGTTTGATGATTGATTAGTGCCACAAGCTCCTAAAAATAAAATGAGTGCCGTGACTTTTAGAATGTTCTTTTTCATATCAATTAGTTTATTGGGTTTGATAGTTAATACCATGGATTTCTTGGAGGTAACCTTTCTTATGAAAAAAAAAATAGGTTACCTTGCGAATGACTATGGTATTAATGGTAAATAGTATTGATTTTTCGGCCTTATCAGAGCAAGAGATTGCACAAGAGGTAAGGAATAAAAACGAGAAGTTAATCGATTATTTATATAATAAATATTTACCAATGGCACATTCATTCACAAAACATTCGGGAGCAGAAATAGCTATAGAAGATGTGTATCAGGAATCATTTATGGTGCTGATCAGTAAGCTCTATGATGAAAACCTAAACTGTAAGATATCTACCTTTTTGTATAGTGTGATTCGAAATCATTATTTGAAAGCAATCAGAGACAAAAAGGCAAATTTGTTTCAGGATTCGCATGAGTTTATTGATGTTGAAGATGACCTTATAGAGTATGAAGAGGAGCAAAGTCGTTTGGATAATGTGCTTAATAAATTGGCCGAATTAGGAAAACGCTGCCAAGAAGTAATCAGGCAGTTTTATCTGAGCTCAAAGACTATGGAGGAGATTGCTGACGACATGGGATATACCAATGCCGATAATGTGAAAAATCAGAAGTATAAATGCATGAAGCAACTAAAAACGCTGATTCATGGATAGAGACTTGGATATATTAGTGCAGAAATTTCTCGCTGGAGATTTGAGCGATGACGAAAAGGTATATGTAGACTCGATCGTCGATACTGATGAGTGGCAAGAAAGATTAAGACTTGCCAAGCAATCTGAAGTGGATGTGGAAAAAGCATTGTTTATGGATGCTCAACGAAAACGCATTGGAAGTTTTGGTAGTACTTCCAAGCCGAAACAACTCTATTACATTCTAGGTATCGCTGCCCTACTATTGGTAGCCATAATTCTATGGTATCCAGATAGTGGTTCTGATAATGATGAAATGGCTACGAACGAAAAGAGCAAGTCTGAAAATACTGAGACCAAAGACATGGCAAAAGAAGAGGCAGAAGATGCAGTTGTTGAAGAGGAGAGTAGTGCTTCAGAAGAATCTGATTTGATAGATTTTAATGATGAAGATATATTAGAGAATAGAAGTGTTTATCATTTTAAGGCAGGCAATACCGCCCTATCTAATTTGATAGACAAACAAAGTGATTCTAATATTGGATTATTGGAATTAATAAAGGAGTATGGTTCACTAGACAGTACTTATTTACTCACAATGGAGCTTAATGATATAGAGCTAACAAAAATGCTCAGTTTTGTTGGGGAAGGGGAGAAGTACCTTATTTATAATCTAATTGCTTTTGATGAGGATGAAGTGAACGTACAGAAGTCAATTCTTCTGTTTAAGAAAGATTTTGAATATGAAGGGAGATATATTGTAAGTTCTGTTGATGACTTACCAGACGCCATAGATGGAAATTTCTTAATTGTGCGAGATCTGAATTCTATTGGTAGAGTGAAGCTAGAAGATCCCTTATCATGTATTGATTTACCATCTGGTGAAACAACATGCTTATCAAGGTTCTAAGAAATTAAAAAAGGCTAAGCGTTCGCTTAGCCTTTTCAGTATTGTAATTTTATTTTATTTCTCTTCTTCTTCCTCTTCGTAACCTTCCTCGCTGATGGTTAAACCTGATTTAGGATCTGTATTTGTTTCGCCAGTTGCAGCTTTTGTCAAGCCTTTCTTAGCTTTTTTAAACTTCTCCTTAAGTTTCTTTTTAGTTTTCTTCTCCTTCTTCTTTGTGGTGTCTGGATTCTCAATATAACTGTTATCGTAATCACCGTAATTACTTGTAGCAGCGTTAGGTTGATTCAGTGCAAAGATGAGTCCAATAGATACAATCAGTAGTGTGAGTATAGTCTTCATAATTAGTTTACTTTAATAGGTTTACTGCAAAGATAATACCATTATTCATTTCCCTTAATCAAATCTTGCGCATCTTTTAATTCGATGAGTTCATCATCTTTTCTTACAAGAATAAATGCATCCTCAACCCCCATGCTTGTAAAGCGCTCTGCAGCTTTTCTGGCTTCTTCCTCAGTTTTATATTGACCAACAAGGTATCTCGTTGTGCCGCTATCTTTATCCTTAACGAAATCGAATTTCTCGCCAAGATTACGATATAGTTCTAACATATCCGTTGGTACATCAGATTGATATGCGCCTACTTGTACTGTGAAGAAATAGTTCTGCTCTGTATTGCCACCAACAGACTTTTCGTATTCCTCGATATTTTCATTGTAATCTGGATTAACTTCTGTTATTTCTTTTAGCGATATTCGTTTACCATCTTTAAATGCAACTACAAATGCATCAGTGTAACCTGCTTCAGAGGTCATGATAATTTTATGTTTAGATGCATCACCTAGATCTGTAAATATCCCGGAGTAATATCTGTATACCTTGTCATTGCCTTGGAATTCGACTATATCTGGAAGTCCTAAGAACTTCTTGTAGTTCTGAGGTTTATTGTAGGCAGCAATTTGTACACGGTATGTAATCTCATCTGAGTGAGTCATTTGAGGAACCGTTCCACCATTTGCAAGCGCCGCTTCAATTTCTATTTGTGTTGGTTTTTCAATGATTAACTTTCCATCAGGCGTATACTTGTTTTTACCTATTGATACAGTATTGACTCCCTTATTATTTAATTCATCGTCTAATAGTGCGGCTTCTGCAAGGTCTAGCCCATCTAATACATAATAGATTGAATCACCAACATGTTTGGTTTTAAATCGTTTCCACTGCAAGTACTTGTATAACTCGTTGGCTTTAACGTTTTGCGGTTTACTGTCCAGAATAATGAAGTATTGTTTGTCTTTAGCTCCGTCATTATCTATTACCCCGTTGTTTTTTGCAAATAGAGGGTTGGTCACTTCCACCGATATTTTTTCGGTTGTCTCTATCTCACTGAACTCACCCGTACTGTCTTTATAGCGTTTAAATGCTAGCGTTAACATCTCATCTGTGATTGTTACACCATCTTTATCTACAAATGGTCCTGGTGAATTCTCTTCCTTATCCTTACAATTAGGGACACCATCAAAATCGTCATCAGCAGCACATCCATTTACTTCAACGGGCTGACAATCTTTTGGTGTATATGCACAGATATCTTGGAAATCAACCACACCGTCGTTATCTGTATCGAATGTATCTTTTGCAAAAATGTCTACTTCCCAAGGATCCTTGAGGTCTTCTAGCTCTTCTTCTTTGTTGCCAACAGGTTTTAGACTGTAGCTAAGTGTGAAACTAGTGTGAAGGAATTCATCATTTCCTTTATTACCAATTCTATCACCTTCGCTATCACCAGTAATGTTATCAACCAAATCTGTAGTAGTAAAGTGTATTGTAGAACCTACACGTAATCTAAAATGATCAGTAATGTTTAGATTGAACCCGATTCCAACCGGAAAGGCCCATGATCTCTCTTGGTATTGACCAAAGCCATCAATATTCTGTTCACGCAAATCTGTTTCGTAGATGTAATCTCGCTGAATGTATATCGCTTCATTTGCATTAGGGTCAGTTTGTGCCATGTTTCGGATGGAACCGTCATCCCAATAATGATACAAGTTACCATTAGCGTCATATAAATCCGTTTTCGATAAAAACTCAAACGACTCAATTCCGGCATAAATCCATGGTTCTATCGCACGCTCACTTCTTTTCTTTTTTAAGATGTGGTCAAAATTATAGCTCAATCCCAGACCGCCAGCACGAATTCTAGATTCAAAATTTAAATTCCGTGTAAGATTTGTAATAGACCTTTCGTTCGCACTTATTTTTCCAAATATGGTATGGAACTGGAAGTCTAAATAATCTGTTATAGGGTGAGAGAACCGAAGATTAGAGGCTATTCTAGATACGGTTAAATGTTGACCCTTATTATTATTGTGTATATCTCCTATAAATGTAAGGTTACCGAGTCCGAAACCTACATAAGGTTTGAATCTTAAACTAAGTTCTCCACTTGCATCCGTTCTGGCACCCTCGTTCTGAGCTTCATTCTTTTTTGCCGGAATAGAGTCCAGCTCACCTCCATGCGCAAAAGCACTAGTAAGCGAGAAACACAGTAGCAGTTGTAAAAGACATTTCATAAATGACAGCTATCTATACGGCAATTAAGATATTAAGTTCGCATAAATGTCGGAAAATTCCAAATCATCCCCACGCTCCTGCGGTATTTTAATTCACAATTAGAAGTTAGGTTTTAGCAGATACTTGTTGTAGAAGTCTTCGATCGCCTTTACAGCGTCCTCTGCCGTATCAACCACCTTGATTAGATTGAGGTCATTTGGGCTTATATTTTGTTCCTGTTCTAGCATGGTTGATTTAATCCAATCTACAAGACCATTCCAATAGCTTGAACCAACCAGAATTATTGGGAATCGACCAATTTTTTTAGTTTGAATTAGCGTCATTGCTTCAAATAATTCATCTAATGTTCCGAAACCGCCTGGAAGGACTATAAATCCTTGCGCATATTTCACAAACATTACTTTTCTAACGAAGAAATAATCAAAGTTAATTAGCTTGTCAGAATCAATATATGGGTTTGCTGTTTGCTCAAAAGGCAAATCAATATTTAGACCTACAGAAGCACCTTTACCTCTTCTTGCTCCTTTATTACCGGCTTCCATAATACCAGGCCCGCCTCCTGTGATTACGCCATAACCTTTTTGCGTGAGTCTAAACGCTATATCATCTGCTAATTGGAAATAGGGGTTATCTTCTTTAGTTCTGGCTGACCCAAAGATGGATACACATGGCCCAATTTTAGACATGATTTCGTAGCCTTCCACAAACTCGGACATAATTTTAAATATCGCCCAACTGTCATTGGTTTTTGTCTCATTCCAATCCTTTGGTTTAAAGGCTTTGATTATTTTTTTTTCGTCTGACATAATTCTTCTTTTAAATATTTTCCTGTAATGCTTTTCTTGTTTTTAATGAGTTCCTCCGGCGTGCCCTCAAAGATTAGTTCACCACCGTTTCTCCCTCCTTCTGGACCAATATCAATAATGTGGTCTGCAACTTTAATAATGTCCAAGTTATGTTCTATAACAATAACTGTGTTTCCAGTGCTAACCAGTTTTTGAAGTACGGCTAGCAACATTTTAATGTCTTCAAAATGCAAACCAGTACTAGGCTCGTCTAGGATATAGACTGTTTTTCCTGTACTTTTTTTAGACAATTCTGTGGCTAATTTAACTCGTTGAGCCTCACCTCCAGATAGTGTTGTGCTTGCTTGGCCAAGAGTCAGGTAACCTAGTCCAACTGCATTTAATGTGTCTAGTTTACGCTTAATTTTTGGATAGTTTTCGAAAAACGGAACTGCTGTTTCAATCGACATGTCGAGCACATCATTGATGGATTTTCCCTTATATCTTACTTCTAGTGTTTCTCTGTTATAACGTTTGCCTTGACATGTTTCACATTCCACATACACATCTGGCAGAAAGTTCATCTCAATTGTTCTCAAACCAGCTCCTTGACAAGTCTCACACCGCCCGCCTTTTACATTAAATGAGAACCTCCCTAATTTGTAGCCTCTAATTTTGGCTTCTGGGAGATTGGCGAATAGTGAACGAATATCTGAGAACACCCCAGTATATGTCGCAGGGTTGGAGCGTGGAGTTCTGCCTATTGGAGATTGGTCGATCTCAATAATCTTGTCTACATGTTCTAAACCTGATATTTTCTTGTATGGCAAGGGGTTCTTTACACTTTTGTAAATATGCTGATTTAGAATAGGGTATAAGGTCTCATTAACAAGTGTACTCTTTCCGCTACCACTCACTCCCGTTACGCAGGTAAATATGCCCAATGGGAAAGAAACTTGCTTAATCTTTAAGTTGTTCCCGCGGGGTTCGTGGATAGTAAGTTTCTCCGTTGATTTTCTCCTTTGATCAGGAACTTCAATCTCTAATTGTCCATTCAGATACTTTGCCGTGAGGGTTTTAGCGGAGGATAGCTTGTCCGGAGTGTCACTCATTACGATTTTGCCACCGTGCAAACCTGCCTTGGGACCAATGTCAACCAAGTAATCGCTGGCCAAAATCATATCCTTATCGTGCTCAACTACCAGAACCGTATTCTGCGCATCTCTTAAGCTTTTTAATGAATTGATAAGTCTCTGATTGTCTCTTTGATGCAAACCAATGCTTGGTTCATCTAATATGTAAAGGACATTAGTTAGTTCGGTTCCTATTTGGGTGGCTAGTCGAATTCTTTGTGCTTCACCACCAGATAGAGATTTTGCTGGCCTGTCTAAGCTGAGGTAATCTAATCCAACATCCAAAAGAAATTGAATTCTCGATTTGATTTCTCGTAAGAGTGCACTTGCAATTTTTAATTGGTCATCATTCAGTCTTTTTTCTATACCATCAAAGAATTCGGCAAGCTGACTGATATCCATTTGCGCTAGTTCATGAATAGCTTTTCCATCAAACTTAAAATAGCGTGCTTCTTCTTTTAATCTTGAACCACCGCAGCTACTGCATGTGGTAGTATTCATGAAACTCTGGGCCCAACGTTTAAATTTGGCTTGAGTGCTCTCGCCATAATGACGTTCAATGAAATTTACAATTCCTTCAAATTGAACAGTTTTTTCTTTGCCCTTTTTGCTCTTATAAGTTAATCCCTGTGGAAGTCCGTAAAGAATTTCATCTATATGATCTTCGGCCACTTCAGAGAGTGGAGTATTGATGGTATATTCTCTAGCTTCTAAAAGATTAATGATTTTTTCTGTAAGCCAAATGTTCTTAATGTCTTTCATTGGCGCAATTGCACCCTTTTTGATAGACAAAGATTTGTCGGGAATAAGCATATCGGGCTCAACGGCCGTAATTTGACCAATACCTGTACATTTTGGGCAAGCACCATACGGACTGTTAAATGAAAACAGATTAGGTTCTGGTTCGGAGTAGGATATGCCTGTATCAGCACACATAAGAGCGCGAGAAAAATGGGAGATTTTATCGGATTCATGCTCCATTAGAAGAAACGAACCTTTTCCAAGTTTTAAAGCCTGCTCAATGCTTTGAGCTATGCGTGTTTTGTCCTCGTCCTTCACCGCAATTCTGTCGACAACTAGTTCGATATCATGTATTTTGTAGCGGTCTAGTTTAATCGTTTCATGGAGATCTAGTATTTCACCATCAACACGGATACGAGCGAATCCTTTTTTTCTGTATTGCTCGAATAATTCCTTGTAATGTCCTTTACGACCTTTAATCAATGGAGCAAGGAGAATGATTTTTTTATTATCAAAATCTCGCAAGATTAAATCTCTGATTTGAGTCTCAGAATATTTAACCATTGGTTTACCCGTATTATACGAATAAGCTATGCTTGCACGTGCATATAGTAGACGCAAGAAGTCATAAATTTCAGTAATCGTGCCTACCGTTGATCTCGGATTTTTACTAACTGTTTTTTGTTCGATTGAGATTACAGGCGATAAACCATGAATTGCATCCACATCAGGTCTTTCAATTCCACCTAGAAATTGACGTGCGTAGCTGGAAAAAGTATCAATATATCTGCGCTGGCCTTCTGCATAGATTGTATCGAAGGCCAATGATGATTTTCCTGAGCCACTTAGACCAGTAAAAACAACCAGTTTGTTTCTCGGAATTTCTAGAGAAACGTTTTTAAGATTGTGCACTCTAGCACCTTCAACACGAATATAATTCTCACTCACCTTATTCGTATGCGCTAACAGGTTTCATATTAAATCCATCTGCTGGAACTAGGATTTTGTATTGCTTTTTGCTTGAATTCGGCATTTTCGAATTTCTTAGCCAAGGATTTAAGGTTTTAATGATCTTATAATTAACTCCCATTGATTTCCCAAAAGAGCGAAGGTCATTAATAGTGGTATCTACCTCTAAAGTCTTTGTATCATACTCTGGGTACAAATCAGATTCCAATAAGTTAAAACCAAAGTCTTCAGAATGAGATAGAATATGTTTTGCGGCTAATATTCTGAAAACGTAGCGAGAAGTTTCAGCGTTGAGATACAAATCATAATAACTCTCTACATCTTGTTCCTTAAGTCTATTTTCTAAGCCGCCCATCCCCATGTTGTAGGATGCTGCTGCCAATGTCCATGAACCAAATTTGTTTTTGGCATATTTTAGATATTTACAGGCAGCTTCTGTACTTTTTTCTAAGTGATAGCGTTCATCCACATAGGAGTTAACTTCAAGTCCATATTGTTTGCCGGTAGTTTTCATGAATTGCCAGAATCCAGCTGCACCTGCAGGAGAAACGACATTATCCAAGCCACTTTCGATTAGAGCTAGATATTTTAAGTCTTCAGGAACACCGTTTTCTTTTAATATTCGCTCAATCACTGGAAACCATCGATGGGCTCGTTTATGGAACAGGAAGGTTTGCGAATGCCAGTAAGTATTCACTACTAATTCTTTGTCTAGACGCTCCCTGATGTCAATATCTTGAATTGGTACAAGCTCCCCTGCAAAATCAATTGATTCAGGCAAAGGAACTGAAAACACTTTGTAATTTTCTCTAATGTATGACCGTCTGTCCTTATCTTCGGCTTTATCTTCAATCAATTCAGATGCGGTATCATCTTTTGTAGATGATTCAGTATTTTCAGAGCTTGTCGAGAAGCTGAACAGTCTAATGAATACTGCCAGTGCTGCTATCAAAACTAGAGGAATGCCTATCTTTTTTAATTTATTCATTGGCTACGGATCTTATCTTTGTTTAAATATGTGATGTAAAAGCAAATCGCAAGAATTAAAATTACAAATACTATAATTACAGCGGTATAAATATGATTCCAATCTTCAAGAAATCTTATTATACAAGCGGCAGCAAAAGCACAAATGGCTGCAACACCTGCAAACACAAAGCCTACTTGGCTATCAGATAATCCAAGATAGCTTAGATTGTGTGTTGTATGATCTTTGCCGCCTACAAATGGTGATTGTCCCCTTCTGATTCTATTAATAGAAACCACTGTGGTATCAATAATTGGTAACATAAAACTTAATAGCACCAATGCTATTTGTCGCGACTGAATGATGGAGCCATCTAATCCTTTTGAATTCCATAAAAACTTAATGCTTAATGCCGCTAAAAACACACCGAGAAACTGGCTTCCTGTGTCTCCCATAAACATCTTGCTTGGGTGCCAGTTATAGAACAAAAATCCAACAAGACTTGCTAGTACTCCTAGCATTAGAATAAACTCATAGCTAGAACTTAGGCTCATCATTTGCATATAGCCTAACATAATTAGGAGAATAAAAACAGATGTTGTGCTTGTAATTCCATCCATATTATCAAGCATGTTAATCGAGTTCATTATACCAATCACCCATAATATTGTCATTGTATAATTAAGCCATTCATAAGGGAAAGTCTGAATATAGTTATCCGTAAGGATCAGAATTGCTCCACACAGTATTTGTACGCCGAATTTCAATAAGGGTTTGGTATTATAGGCATCATCGGCAAGTCCCATGAAGAATGCTAGGGTGGATATGCAAACAATTCCCAAGGCTTCCGTATTACCAAATAGCTCATTAGCATCAAACATAAAGCCATAGGCTCCAATAGATAATAGAAAAATAAGGTAAAATCCAATGCCTCCAAGAGAAGGTTTTGTGACATTACTCCATCTTATTAAAGACCCATCGTTTTCACGGGTTCCTAGGTTTTTCGAAAAACGCAGTAAGATAGTGTTCAACAGCAATGATGCACCAAGCATGAGAATAAAGAATATTCCATATATCCAAAACTCATACTTCTCAATATCCATTATTCTGGCTTAAAATTGGTGAAAAGGGGGAGTTCAAGGTCTTTATCTGAAACTATTGGGTTTTTAACTCCCCAATCGATATTTAGTGTTGGATCATTCCATAGAATTCCATCTTCACTTTCCTTGTTATAATAGTTCGTGCATTTGTATAAAAAACGGGTGTTTTCTTTTAATGATAAAAAACCATGTGCAAAGCCGGGCGGAATGTACATTATTCTTTTATTTTCGTGTGAAAGGACAGTTTTGTAGTGTTGCCCAAACGTGCTTGAATCGGATCTTACATCAACAGCCACATCCAACACAGCTCCACTTGTCACACGAACTAACTTTCCTTGAGCCATTGGACTTCTTTGTAGATGCAATCCTCTTAAAACATTTTTCTTTGAAAGTGATTCGTTATCCTGTAAAAAATCTTCAGCAACCCCATGTTCTTTCAATAAACTATCTCTGTATGATTCAAAGAAGTAACCTCTGCTATCGCCAAACACACTCGGTTCGAATAATATTACTCCATTCAAAGCCTTTTCTACAACCTTCATCTACCAAATATTTTTTTATACCAAGGTCTATCATCGGATTGAGCATCAGAATAGTAGTTCCCATAGCCATAACCGTAACCATATCCATAACCATACCCATATCCGTAATTATTGTTTCCTACGGGCGATTTTCTAGAATCAACGCTATTGAGCACGACAGATAATTTTTGGATGTCGTTTTCAAGCATTAGTTTATCCAGATTGTGCACAAACTGGCGTTTCGAATAACCTGCACGCAATATGTAAACTGGGTAATCAGCTTTTTGTATAACGGGAATACCGTCAGTTACAAGACCAATTGGTGGGTTATCAAAAACAATTAAGTCATAATCCGATTTAAGTTCCTCAATTAGGCTATCAATACGTCCATTTATTATAAGCTCCGATGGATTTGGCGGCACTGGACCAGCAGTAATAAAATGCAGGTTTTCTAGTTGACTTTTTCGAATACAGTCTTTTGTGGCAACTTTATCAATCAATAAACTACTCATTCCAACTTCATTATCCACATCAAAGCCTCTATGAATTTTAGGTTTCCTCATATCAAGGTCAATGATGATTACCTTTTTACCTGAGAATGCAAAGATTCCTGCAAGATTAATCGATACAAATGTTTTTCCTTCACCTGAGATGGTAGAAGTGACAGCTAATACTTTGGGCCCACTGCTATTATCAATGAACTGTAAATTGGTCCTAACAGATCTAAATGCCTCTGATAAAATGCTTTTGGGGTCTTTGTCGATTAGAAGTTGAGATACTGGGATATCACTAGGGTATTTTGGGATATTACCAAGAAGTGCGATGGTTGCCTTAGTGTATTTCTGGATTTCCTCAAGTGAATTGAGTTGGTTATAGTATAAGTATCGAATAACTACAATGCCCATTGATATTAAGAATGCGAGAATTATAAAACCTGCAAAAATTAGGACTTTTCGTGGTGAGACAGGGTCAACTGGCATGCTCGGTCTCTGGAGGAGTTTAGTTTGAGAGGTAAAACCTTCTTTAGCAATTGAGTATTCTGTGATTTTCTCTAGCAGCATTGAGTGGAATTTCACATTTATACTATGAGCTCTTGTAAGTCTTGCAAGTTCAATCTCTTTTCGCGGTAGATTGGTATAGCTATCTTCTATATCTTGAAGTTTTTGCTTGATATTAGTGATGTTTTTGGAGTGATGATTAATTAATGAGGTAATTCCAGCACTGATTAACTTGACTTGAATATCAATTTCATCCTTAAGTTTTTTGTATTGCATGCTAGTGTTTGTCACACCAATTAACTGTTCTCTTTTTATTACTAATTCTTCAAGGTTTTTTATGTGATCAATTAAATTTGATTCAAACTTTGTCCCAATTAACAGAGGAAGAATATCTTCTGGGTTGACTTCCGCTGATGATTCAATCTTGTTCTGTATTTCCTGCAGGATAGTTAAGTCAATCTTAACTTGCATTTCCTTGCTTTCAAGCTCTTGAGACTGTTGCAAATAATTATTTGATACTTCATCAAGCTGTTTCACTTTATTAGCTTGTTTAAATCTTTCTAGTTTTTCCTCTGACGCATCTAAGCTGTCTGAAACAACCACCAACTGATTTTCTAGAAAACTAATTACATTGTTGTATCCATCTACATTTCTGCTAGTATCAAGTCGTATAAAGGTATTAGCGACCGCATTCAGCACATCATGTGCAATCAATGCATTAGGATTTTTATAGGACAGCTTAACAGTCTTTGCTGAAGCATTTTGAACTTCTACACTAAGTCCCCCATGAAGTTCATTCACCAGGTCTTCAATTAAATAAAACTGAAAGTAAAGTTTGTTCTTGCTAGTTTGGTCGGATAATTGAGCAGGATTGCTTGTTCCAATTATACCATTGAAATGGGGAGTATTAATAATCTCATTATTCCCAACTTTAAAATTGTAATCTTTAGATGACAGGGTATAGTATACTTTAAATACGTCTTTTGAAAAGTCAACATTGATTCTTGCATTGTATATAGCCGAATCAATTATTTCAATATCATTCAGCTTAAATAATGCATTTGTATAGTTTTCTTCACTGAGAATTTTTCCTTCAGTAAAATACCTTGTCTCTAGAGGAACTGTCTTTATTGCATTTTCAAAGAGTAATTTTGACCTTAGAATCTCAACGTCTGAATTTATTTCATCGTTTGCAAACTGATCAGTACTAATAATGTATGAGGCGTTATTCTCACTGCTTATTTGCAAAATAGCACTTGATTCGTACTGAGGAGTTGAATATCTTATAATGATGTAAGCAAAACTCAGACAGACTATAAAGCTCACCAATATCCAAAAAAAGGATTTTTTGAATAAGAATAAAAAGAGCTTTACATCCAACTCAGTGTTTAAATTAGGAATCGGATTAATCGAATTTATTTTCTCCTGCTCCATTTTAGTTTTTCAGAGTTCTTATCACAGTATACATTAGTAATGTGGAGCTTATTAAGCTAACAATTGGTGAGATGTCTCTCAAAATTTCGCGACCAACTTCTGGAACTGGTTCAACATAGATATAGTCATTGGCCTGTACTAGCATATCAGTGTACTTCAATCCATCAATTGTTGATAAATCAATTTCATAGACATGTCTAACGTTATCAACATTACGCATTAGTTTGACATGCTTAGCGTTACCTCTTGTAGCGATACCTCCAACTTGTGCTAGAACTTCCATTAAAGTAGTGTTGTTATTTGCTAGTGTAAGCACCTGTGCCTGACCACCACCGCCTGGAAATACAATAACGCGTTTGTTTGTGATATTCACTTGAACATATGGTTTTACGTAGCTTTTGCTGTAAAGCGCTTCTAACGTATCTTCCAATTCTCTAACCGTCAGCCCGGCCAGTTTAACTTGCCTTAATTCTGGCAGATCTATAGTGCTATCTTTTTCGACCAAATATGAAAGACCACGTTGATTAAAAAGAGCATTGTTTCTTCCAATATTGTTGCCTTCAGATGAGTTGCTAATACTAGGTTCAAGAACGACATAAGCATCATTATCATACAGCTTGAATTGAACAAGGTCATTAGGCGCTATGCGATATTCTCTTGCCGAATTGATCACAGAATCTGTAAGCTCAGAAAACTGGTACTCCTTATCTGTCTTTAGCATTAGGTCAGTATTAATTGTACAGCTAACTAATGATACAGAAATAATTACGGTGTATATGAGGTATTTAAACATCTTAAAAATTGATTATGCACAAAAGTACAAATAATGTACTACGAAACATTACTTAACAAGGATTCATAAAGTTTAGCCATATCTGCGGCAAGTCTTAAGTGATTAAACTTCTTAAGTGCGAAATCTACGCCAGCACCGCTCATGTTGTGTCTTAATTCAGCATTTATTACAATTTCATTTAGGTTTTTACTGAATTCTATAAGGTCTTCACTATCTGATAATAATGCGGTTTTACCTTTAAGAACAATATCTTCAATGCCGCCCACATTTGTTGAAACTATGGGTAAACCGCTGGCTTGCGCTTCAATCAGTGTCACAGGGGTTCCTTCATTAAGAGAACTCAATGCAATAACATCCATGCCCGGATAAGCTTGGTCCATGTCTTTGATCCATGATGTAAATTGTATGGTAGCAGGCGTATCGCTATCCCACGAATAATCAATATTTAAATCCTTGCAAAGATTTGAAAGCTCGTCTCTCAGTTCACCATCACCAATAATGAATGCTCGAATATTATTGATTCCATTTGTCTTTAAATTGGCAATAGCACGTATAAAAAGTTCATGATTTTTAATGGGCACTAATCTTCCTACAATTCCAATTGCAATGTTATCTGGTTGAATTTTGAATTTTGTGCGAAATGCTGCTCTTTTTTCATCTTTATTTTCAGTGAATTTGATTAAATTAAATCCAAGGTTGACCACCTCAAATTTGTCGGATGGTGCTATTCTATGTAATTCAGCTAATTCCTTTTTTTGTATTTCAGAGATGGCAACTATTTTACTTGTGCGTTTTGCTAGGTATCGCTCAATATTTTTATACAAACTTGTTTTTAGTTTACCGAAATACGAGTGGAATACATGGCCATGAAAGGTATGCACAATTACAGGTACTTTCATGTTATACGCTGCCAAGCGACCAAGTGTCCCGGCCTTTGACGCATGTGTATGCACAATGTCAGGCTTAAAATCCCTTATGATAGCCTTGATTTCTTTATACCCTTTGTAATCTTCCACCAAATTTATTGATCGGTGCATGTGTTTAATATATGTAGGCTTGATGTCAAGTTCGTTTAGAATATGCTCGGACCCATCTTCAGTTTCATCCTTCATTCCTCCTACCAAAAGTGTTTCATATTCATCTGGTAAAAATTTGGTGAGATTAGCGGCATTGTAGGTAGGGCCTCCAATATTAAAACGATTGATTATTCTCAGTACTCGGGGCATTTTAATTCTTTTCTAACCATGCATGAAGGAGCGCAATTGACCATATATGCATTGCAGCATCTCCCGCTTGATTGTGGTTTAGTTTTGATACTATTCTATTCGCCTGAACAGAATCAATATGTCCATGATGATTCAGTATATCACTTCTCGTAAACTCATTGACAAATTCTTTCATTGGTCCTTTGAACCACTTCTCGAGAGGAACCTCAAATCCATGTTTTTTTCTTTCAAAAATTTCTTTGGGTAAAAGATGTCCAAACTCTTTCTGAAGAACGATTTTACCCTGAGAGTTGTTAATCAGCTCTTCTGTGCTGTAAGCGTGTGCTTTTTTAATGACTTTCTTCGAAAGAAAAGGAACTCTAACTTCAACACCGTTCAACATACTCATTCGATCGACCTTAGTAAGCATGTCATTTGGAAGCACCAAAGCTTGATCTAGCTTCAGAAAGTCATGCATGGAGTTTTTTGGGTCAACCTCAAATTCATAAGGTTTGTAATCTTTATTTAGTAATGATTTTACCGTTGATTGCTCCATAAAACTTGCCCAAAGAACATAACGATCTAGGGGCGATAAACTTATACCTTTTGACCATTTCTTAAGTTTTCTGAATGTGTTGCCAATCTCAGAACTACGCGATCCCTGCGGCACAATTTTGCCAACAACAGCAGCCAATTTGTCCTTTGAACTTGGCTGAATGCTTCTCAGCAAGGCTTTATGTTTATTATAACCTGCGAATAATTCATCAGCGCCGTCACCAGACAATGCAACTTTTACAGATCCTGCAGTGTATTTGCAAAGAGACATAACAGCAAGAGCACTGCTATCCGCAAAGGGTTCATCAATTGATTCAACAAAGAGCTCAATGTTTGAAAGTAGTTCTTTATCAGAAATTTTAATTGAATGATGCTTAGACCCAATATGTTTTGCAACAATATTGGCATATGCACTCTCATCATAGATAGCGTCCTCAAAGCCAATGGAGAAGGTTTCTAAACCTGGTTTGTGTTTTATTGCTAATGCGGCAATTATAGAACTGTCGACCCCGCCACTCAGAAAACTACCCAATTTTACGTCTGCTACTAAACGCTCAATTACGGAATCATTTAGCACCTCAAAGAGAGATTCTTTGATTGATGGGATGTCGTCTGGTAAATACCATTTTTTTGGTGCCTGAATTCTGTTGTCAGAAAACTCAATGTAATGGCCCGGACTTAACTTCTTAATTTCCTGATATATCGTTCTAGGCCCCGGAATGTAACTGTATTGCAAGTATTGACCAATCGCATCAATATCAATTTTGGCATGATCAACTAAACACTTAACTGAATTGACATAAGATCCAAACGCAATCCTGTTTTCATTTATAGAATAGCACAAGGGTTTAATACCAATATGATCCCGAGCAATTATTCCGCTTTTTGTTAAGGTATCAATAAACACAAAAGCAAAAAAGCCATTTAACTGTGGCAATGCGTTCTTTCCTTCTCTTATCAATAGTTTCAACAGGACCTCAGTATCAGAGTTTGTTCTAAACTGCTCACCATTTTTTTTAAGCGTATTTTTTAGCTCTAGATAGTTGTAGATCTCTCCGTTAAAAGCAATTATATAACGTTTATCATCGCTATAAAATGGTTGGTTAGATCTGGTATCAACATCTATAATTGAAAGCCGAGCATGAGCAAGAGCGAAAAAATCACCTGATTCAATTTGGCTATGATCGGGTCCTCTGTGGACAATTTTCGCTAATGATGATTTGATTTTGTCCATATCAATATCACCAGTACCAAACAAAATTTCGCCAGATAATCCGCACATAATCCTATTCTTGTAACTTTAGTAAGTCTTTATCGATAAAAGTACATTAATAAATAAAACTATATAGATGGTTCGCTTAATACTTACCTCCTCACTAATAATTAGTTCAACAATTTCATTTACGCAGGATGTTGTAATCGACAATCCCTTGCAATCTTATGTGGATAAGTGGACTGAAGACGTTGTGCTGCAAAATGCTGGGGTTAGTTTTTTAGCATACGATTTGAACAAAAGCAGTATTCTGGCTGATAAAAACTCAAAAATGTGCTTAGTGCCAGCAAGCACGATGAAGTTAATCACTACTGCTACAGCGCTTGAAGTATTAGGATATGGATATAGATTCAGAACACAATTGGAATACAGTGGGGAAATAGATTCGAGTGGTGTACTTCATGGAAATATATACATAAGAGGGGGAGGGGATCCCAGTTTAGGATCAAAGTATTACTCAAATTACAATGAAGATTATTTAAATCAGTGGGTTAAGGCTATTAAAGACGAAGGAATAACTAGGATTGATGGCGGAATTGTTGGGGATGCTAGTATTTATGGTGAAAATGTAATTCCAGCGAACTGGTCATGGGGCGATATTGGCAACTACTATGGTGCGGCTGCCAATGGTCTTACGATTCATGATAACATGGTAACCCTGCAATTTAAATCTGGTGATAATGAAGGTGATTCGACTTGGCTAGCTTGTATGGAACCGTATGTGCCAGAAATGCGTGTTTACAACAAAGTAAAGGCCGCTAGTGCAAATAAAGACAACGCCTATATATATGGATCGCTTTATGACCCAGTTAGAATAGCAGAGGGTTCTATACACAAAGGAGAAGATGCTTTTGAGGTTAAAGCTTCTGTGCATGATCCTGCCTATTTAACGGCATTTGAATTAGAATGTGCCTTAGTTGACGGTGGCGTTCCATGTGATTATTCAGCAACAACCATAAGAAGACAGAAATTAGAAGGAAACTATGTAGACACCCTAAAAAAACAAGGAATACATACATTAGTTGGGGCGTCTGTTGGAAATCTCTGCTATTTCGTTAATCAGTATAGCGTGAATTTGTTTGCTGAGCATTTGTTTAAAGGTATTGGCGTGCGAGTGTATGGTGACGGCAGTGGATGGAGCAGTGAAAAGGCAGTGATCAAATCCTGGAATGGGAAAGGTGTTAACATGAGTGGACTATCTATGGATGATGGAAGTGGTTTGTCTAGATCGAATGCAGTGAGTGCCCGCCATTTAGTCAGAATTCTAAAACATATGGGTGGGTCAAGTAATGAAGATGCATTCAAAAAGACTTTATCTGTTGCTGGAAAGTCGGGAACACTAGCTGGAATAGGGAGAGGGACAAAAGCTCAAGGAAACTTGATTGGAAAGAGCGGTAGCATGACAAGGGTGCGCTCTTATGCTGGTTATGTCAAAACTGCCTCAGGTCGGGATGTTGCGTTCGCGATTATCGTAAATAACTATAATTGCACCGGTTATCAAATGAAGCAAAGACTTGAGAGTTTAATGGTATATTTGGCAAATTATAACGGATAGGTTTAGCATGACATTTATAAAAAAACTTATAGCAGATTCGCTTCACGGGATTACCTTAGGAGAGATTCCGTTCCTATTATTTAGATTGTTTATGGCAGCATTGATAGTTTACATACTAGCAATGTTTATGCGAAAAAAGTATGACTTGGATAACTCTCTTGTGAAAAATACGCCATTAATTGCTTTTTTTGGGGCCTTCTTGGCTATTAGTGCCGAGCTATCAATAGCCCTATCAGTTCTCCTAATACCAGCCCTTTTAGTACTTATTCCGTTTAAAAAAATGGACGACTTGCCAAGTAGGATATTGCTCGCAATGAGCATTGGTCTGGGTGTTTGTTGCGGAGTGGGAAATGTATTTATCTCTGGAGTGTTTTTGATGTTTGCAATTCCATTTATTCTATTAAGTAAGTCATCTTAGGAATGATTTTATTTAAACATACCTTACTGCCTCTTTATCTGGTTTTAGGTGTGGGGCTGTCATATTATGCAATGCCTGAACCTCAAAAGGAATGGAAAAAATTCACGAGTCAATACCTTAATTCACCTCAAGTTCATAATAACGGAAGCGTTGTTCTTATTAATGCTGATGATTCACAGTCCAGGATCCTATTTACGCTTGACGGACGAGACCCCTCACTATATGGTCGGGATTATAGCACGGGAATAGATTTAAATTTGGAGTATGTAGACAATCTCCTATATCGAAAACAGTTTAGCGCTGAGTTTTTTGGACCTAAAACTTGGGCTTTCCCTTATGAAGGGACAGTCGTTCGTGCATGCTCAAATCAAGGTCGATTAGGTTGTAGTAAGGTTAAAAACTTTATCGTTTTTGATAAGTTCACAAAAACAGATTTAAATATAATTTCATTGTCTCTTGATGAAAGTTTTTGGTTTGATGAGTACAACGGTAAGTCTATGTTAGGAAAAAGCCACGAAAACACTAAAAAGATAGCTAATCCATGGTGGGCTTGGGATGCGAACTATAGAGATGAAGATGAAAGTTCAGAAGACTATGCAGGTTTCGAATTTATCAACGGTTCAACTGGTCAGCGCATGTTTGATACGAATGTGTTACTTAAAATACATGGCAATGCATCACGTGCATTTGCTCAAAAGTCTCTTCGTGTTAGTGATGATGAATATAGAGGTGAAAACAGAATTGTTCTGCCGGTATTTAATGACACAGTTTCATTTAACTCATTCAATCTAAGAAACTCGGGTAACGATTGGGGGCACACACTATTTGCGGACGCATTCATGCATCAAATAGCTGGGAGATTAGGTCTTGACGTACAAAGAAGTGAGCCGGTGCATGTGCTAATAAATGGTCATTACTGGGGTATCTTAAATCTACGTGAACGCTTTGATAAAACATATTTCAAGGAAAAATATTCAGTTGATGATTTGGTTCTCATTGAATTGGATACTAAACTAGATGAGGGCAAGAATAAAGATTTCCGTGATTACAAATCATTGTTAAATAGGTTAAAGCAGCTTAATACAGATGCTGCCTACAAGCTCTTGGACAAAGAGATCGATATAGACAATTTCATTAACTACATAATTGTCGAAACGTTTTTTGCTAATTCTGATTGGCCGAAGAACAATGTAAAAACGTATCGCTTAGGAAAGAAGGACAAATGGAAGTGGATGATCTATGACATGGACTATGGATTGAGCTATGTCGAAAATGCGGCGAATAAAAACATGTTTGAGCACTTAAGCGAATCGAAGGCTTATACAGCACAATTGTTCAGATTTGCGATTGGCTTACCAAAATTCAAAGAAAAGTTTAAGAGTGCTGCTCATGCACTCCTTGAATCAGAACTTACCGTCAGTAGCTTACAATCAACATACGATGAAATCACTAAGTTGTACGCTAACGCAATTGAATATCAAATCGCCAGATGGCAAAAACCATACAGCGTAACATCATGGAATAATAATGTAAAAGAGAATAGGGACTTCTTTCAAAAACGAGTTGAGGTATATTCATCCCATCTTAAAGATTTATGATAGCCTTAAGAAAAGACAGGATAGAGTTTATTGTTGCAATGATTGTGCTAATTGCGGCTGGTTGGGTTGGCGGTTTTTTTGCAGCGCTTCCAATATTTCTATTTGTGCTTTACTTGTTGTGGAATAACCGTCGTTACGATGACATATTTATTGGATTTTTATTTACATTAATCCTATCTGACAACCTTCCAGATCAGTACGTTGGGCTAGCATACGCTAAGCAACTTAAAAACGTATATATATTGGCGCTATTCGGAATAATGTTTACTGATAAGAAATACTTCTTTCCGATCAATCCTTTCATTCGCAAGTTTATACCGTTTTTCATTATTGCTACTGGCGCCCTATACGCATCAGAAACTTTAAGTGTTAGTATTCAAAAAACCTTATCATATTTATTGTTGTTCATTACTGTGCCAACGTATGTTAGTGCGTCCTATAGGGTAAGTGGGTCAGAAATATTCCGAAGGATTATTATGATGATGTTTTTTGTGGTCTTTTTGGGGATATTGTTGAAATACATCTCACCTGAAGTGGCAATTTCACATCAAACAAGGGTGAGAGGGATATTTGGTAACCCAAATGGTCTTGGTGTTTTTGTTATCATAGCAACGATATTGATTAATGTATTTCGTGAAAAAGATAAATCCATGATTCACCCATGGACTTATGTATTTATACAGTTCATCTTTTTACTTGCGGCTTATTGGAGTGGAAGTAGGGCGGCTCTATTAGCAATATTAGGGTTTCTCGCTTTATACCAAGTTTTTAGACTGTCCCTTCCTATTGGGCTTATTTTTATGGTTGGTCTGTTGATGTTTAATCAAGAATTAGTTGATTTAGCCATAGAGAGTATAATTCAACTTGGGTTTGGGGAGCAATTCAGAGTAGACTCTTTGGAGGAAGGCTCTGGACGATTAGTCGCATGGGATTTTGCCTGGCAGAATATACAAGATTACTTTTACTTTGGACGAGGATTTGCTTTTGATGAGCATTTGATGAGAAGCAATATGGATTTTTTGAAAAGGCAAGGTCATGAAGGTGGAGTGCATAATACGTATTTAATTCTTTGGTTAAATGCAGGATTAGTAGGCTTGATTTTCTACTTCAGGGCATTTTTTCTAAATTTTATTGCTGCAGCAAAAAAGACTAAATATGCTTTTCCTGCTATGTTCGCTGTAATGTTTTCAGTTATGTTCGAACCATGGATGGCATCATCATTAAATCCATTTACATCTCTATTTGTAATTGCCTTGGTAGTGATGTCGCAAGAGCAGTTTTATCGCGTAAGTAATCATAAAGAAGATGAAGCAGAGATTGAAGAAACTATGGAACAAAAAGTGGTTACGGTATAGCTTAATATCTTCGATTTTGCTATTGCTAGTAGGCGAGTTGTTTGCAAGATACTATCTCGGTCTTGGATCAACGCCTGTATACATAGAAAGCAGTGAATACGAATATATATATGCGCCAGACCAGGATGTCAAAAGATTCGGAAATAGAGTTATAACGAACGCCTATTCCATGAGGTCATTACCACTAAGTAAGAAGGATGGAAAACGCATACTACTTATAGGTGATTCCGTTGTAAATGGAGGCCCTCATGTGGACCATGAAGATTTGGTGAGTACTCTTTTGGAAAACGATTTAAAAAAGCAAATTGATAACTTACGTGTTCTGAATATAAGTGCAGGTAGTTGGGGCCCCGATAATGCATTTGCCTACGTAAACAAGCATGGTCATTTTGATGCAGAATTAATCGTTCTGGTATTTAGCAGTCATGATTATAACGACAATATGCATCATAGAAAAGTGGTCGGAGAGCACCCCATGTGGCCGGATAGCCAGCCATTAACAGCAATAGGGGATGGCTTTTTTAAATACGCATTACCAAAAATTAAATCCTGGTTTGGTTATAAAGAGAATGAGTATGCTTATTTGGAGGGATTTGATGATTCAGCCATTAATTCAGGATGGAAAAATTTTGTTAATTATTGTGAGACAAATGACATAGACTTAATAATTTATCATCATCCAGAAACTGGAGAAATAAAAAATGGGGAATGGAATAAAAAAGGACGTAAACTCCAAGAAATGTTAGCCAATATGGATGTCGAATTATTAAGTGGTTTGCGATTTGAAACTTCCGCTAAAGGATATAGAGACAATATTCATTTAAATAAAGAAGGGCATCATAGATTATATAATGCATTGTTAGAGCCTATAAAATCTAAAATTCAGTAGTCATTTTCTTATCTTCACGGCGGAATGAACAGAAGATTCTTCAATATCGCCGCGATTTGCTTTTTTCTCCTAGTTATAATAGGAGGTGCATTGGCTCTTGGTCATAAAGCGGTTAGGCAGAAGGGGTACCCAGGCATTAAACAATACCTAGGTTTAGTTACCAAGAATTATACAAATGGAATAAACTCTTCCCCAAAAGTGATTGCAATCAGTATGTCGGATGATGTCTATGCTAAGTTTAAAAAGCATAGAGATAAATATCTTAATGAAGGTATAATGCTTAACATAGGTGACAATTATGAAGAGATCACACTGACTAATGGAGATAAAACATATGAATGTCTTGCTAGACTGAAAGGACATATGTCAGACCATCTGCAAGAAAAGAAATGGTCATTTAGAATTAAGGATCTAGATAAGCAGGTTTTTGGATTTTCAAAACTTACATTTCAGCATCCTGGAACGCGGAATTATGTGTATGAATGGTTTTTCCATCAGCTTGCGGCACAAGAAGGGATAACATTTTTAAGCTATGATTTTATTAAGTTAAAAATCAACAATGAAGATTGGGGCATATATGCATTAGAGGAGCATTTTACATCAGACTTATTGAAGCGTAACAATCGTCCAGATGGTCCCATATTGAGGTTTGATCCTACTCTGTATTGGCAAGGGAGAATGAATGAGAAATATGGTATTCATAAAGGCGCTGATTATAATGATTATAAATCTGCACATTTAGATGTGTACCAAGATGGCAGAGTATTTAAGGATTCGACATTAAAAAAGTCATATGAACGAGCCATCTATTTAATTGAAAGCTTTAGACGCGGTGAAATGAGCACAACAGAGGTATTTGACGCAGAATTAATGGCAAAATACCTGGCCATTATTGACTTAGTTGGGGGCTATCATAGTTTGGATTGGAGTGATGTCAAACTATATTACAATAAAAAGACTGATAAGATAGAGCCCATAGCATATGAGAGTTTCGGAGTGCGCAAACTACAAAAGCTTGCAGGGGAAAATCGATACTATTCAGACACAAGAAAACTCTCAAGTTTCCACACTAATTTGTTCTCAGATGAGACCTTTTACAACTTGTATCTAAATCATGTAAGTAGAATCTGTAGCGATAGTTATTTTGATAGCTCATATGCTGCTTTAAAAAGCGAATTGGCTGAAAAAGAGGCTGTGTTGGCGGAGCAGTATCCTTTAAAACCATTTAACTCAGAGGCCTACAAACATAATGTTCGAGTAGTAAAAAGGATTAAAGATTTACCATACGCCTTAAAGGTGTATGTCAATGAGTATAACGACTCTACAATCACCTTGGCAATTTTAAACCAATCTGGATTCCCAATAAAGACCAAATACATAGAATACAAGAACCAAAAAATAAAGTTTAAAGAATGGATCGCACCTAATAATTCAAAAGGTCCCGGTGATCCAATTCTTGTCCATCTTGAGCATAATTGGGGCAGAGAGATTAAACTTGATAAAATTGAGATTAAAACGGAATTGCCGTATTTTATTGAATATAAAGAGAAGGTATTTCCAGTAAAATTTAGTTTTAAATCAATGGACAATAAACGGAAGGTGAAAGCTACATGAGAGAAGTTATAGTCATACTATTTGTCTTATTCGGTTGGTTTGGCAATTCACAAACCTCTCCGTTTAATAATAAATCCATCAAGATTATTGATGAGAACGACTTTTCTTTTGTTGTGGGAGGACACTTTCACGGTGCATCAACCAATACTAGTGGCTTTCCAGCAGGGACTTTGCTTGGTAATATTGATGAGATTAACGCTTTGAATCCTTCGTTTATAGCCTCACTAGGTGATTTGTTTTTGTCACCTAAAAAGGACATGAAGAATTACCCAAGGACTTTCTTTAACAAGATTAACTGCCCTCTTTTCAATGCCGTGGGGAATCATGATGTTGAAGACTATGAATATGAAGGAAATTTCGGATCTACCATAATGTCATGGGAAATTGGGTCTTCTGGATTTATTATTCTTGATACTGAAAGAGATAATGGAGATTTCGGGGATGAGCAACTACGCATGATTCGGGATATGGACAAGCCATCAATCAAAAATGTCTTCATATTCGCGCACCGCCCCGTTTGGACGGAAAATGATGATGACTTAGAAGGCGTATTTAAAGGAAACACAAGCCATGGGACTGATTTTGATGAGACAGTTTTACCACTTGTGAATAAGCTAAACGCCACAGTATACATTTTTGGCGGTAGTATTGGAGGTGAGGCACCTGTATCCTTCTTTTATCACGAAAAGAATGACCACGTTAGGTATATCGCAAATGCAATAAGAAACTTGCCAAGAGATGGTGTTCTAAATGTGCAGGTTAGCGATGGAAATGTAAGTTTTACGCCAATCAGTTTGACGGGGCAAAATCTAAAGTCGCTTGAATCGTACAATCTAAACTTTTGGCAAAATAACGATGGTTCTAAACCATTCAATTGGCGCCTGCTTCCTTTGTATATCTGGCAGACCATTACAAATTGGGTCTTCTGGGTGGGAATTCTCTTTGCACTTTTAAGTGGCGGCTTTGTATATTTGGTAAGAAGATGGTGGAAACGAAGAAAGAGAGCCTGAGAATCTTAATACTATATACCGAACTTGCATCATACACATTAGCTTGTATTGATGAATTGGCAAAGAGAGACACTGAAATAAAAATTGTTCGTTGGCCAATAAACAAGGAAGCTCCATTTGATTTTAAATTTCCTGAATCTGTTGAAGTTATTGATCGCGATAAAATTGATGTTGATGGACTATTAAGTTTATCACTAAACTTTAAGCCAGACGTATGTTATGTGTCAGGATGGATTGATAAAGCTTATTTAGTAGTGGCCAAAAGACTCCGTAAATCGATTCCTGTGATTGTTGGATTTGATAATCAATGGACGGGGTCTTTAAAACAGCGTATAGCTGGCTTGTTAGCTTTCAAAAAAATTAAGCCTTATTTTTCGCATGCATGGGTGCCAGGCGAACCACAAATGCGTTTCGCAAAGAGCCTTGGATTTAATCCAAAGAACATATTAACAGGCGTGTATTCGGCGGATACCAAATTATTTGGAGAATTCTATAAAAATGGAATTGAGCAGAGGAAGCGAAATTACCCCCATAAACTACTGTACGTTGGTAGATACGTAGAGTGGAAAGGTATAGTAGAATTGTGGGAAGCATTTAAATCAACAAAAGAAGTTAGGGGAGACTGGGAGCTAGTTTGTATTGGAACAGGAGAAATGTTCGATTCTCGCCCAGATATAGAAGGAGTGAAACATGTTGGATTTGTGCAGCCGAATGAATTAGAGAAGTACATTCATGAAGCTGGAGCGTTTATTTTACCAAGTAAATTTGAGCCATGGGGGGTAGTTCTACATGAGTATGCGGCCGCTGGATTGCCTATAATTAGTTCATCTAAAGTAGGTGCAGCTAGTGACTATCTAGAAGATGGGAAGAACGGTTGGAAAATAGACTCAGTTACTGCTGATAATATAAGTAAGGCGCTACATAAGCTTTACAGTGCAGATGATAATACCTTAAGAGCTATGGGCGAAAGAAGCCGAGTGTTATCACAATCAAACTCCCCTGTAAATTGGGCAGAAACATTATTAAATATTGGAAGGAATGTGCGGAATTAATGGAATTGTTGGTTTGAAAGGAATTGATGCTGAAAAATGCATTAATGAGATGAATATGCGACTCTCGCACAGAGGCCCTGACGCACAAGATTTTGTGAAATTCGAAAATGCCGCATTTGGCCATGCTCGCTTGTCTATTATTGATTTGGATGCTCGTTCTAATCAGCCAATGATGGATAGCTCCGGTAGATATTGCCTAGTATTCAATGGTGAGATCTATAATTATAAGCAAGTTAAATCCTGGCTTAAAGATTATCAATTTATTACCGAAGGAGATACGGAAGTAGTTTTGGCAGCTTATTTGAAATGGGGAAAAGATAGCTTAACAAGGTTCAACGGAATGTTTGCCTTTGCGGTATATGATACGGTTGAACGTACCGTGTTTATTGCACGAGATAGAATGGGAATAAAACCATTGTACTATCATTTAAGCGCTAACCGACTATTGTTTTCGTCGGAGATTAGACCAATTATCCATTCTGGTTTGATAGATAAAAAAATAGATAAAGATGCGCTTCTTGACTACGTTCGATATCAAACGGTGCACGCTCCATCAACTATTATTGAGGGCGTAAAGATGCTTATGCCAGGGCACTACATTTTTATGTCTGATAGCGAATTCACAATGGATGCTTACTATGATGTTAGAAATGCATACGTAAGGCATAGCCATAAAATGGGATATGAAGACATAAAGACAGAAGTACGTAATAAATTATCCTCAGCTGTTGAAACCAGAATGGTTGCTGACGTGGATTTCGGAGCGTTTTTATCTGGTGGAATAGATTCAAGTGCTATTGTAGCATTGATGAGTAGGCATGCTTCAAATCCAATTAATACCTTTTCCATAACTTTTGACGAAGACAAGTTTTCTGAAGCAAAATATGCTAAGATTATAGCGGATAAGTATCAAACCAATCATCACGAGATTAAATTGTCAGCAAGTCATTTTATTGAAGAATTGCCGAATGCCTTATCAGCAATGGATCACCCTTCTGGAGATGGGCCTAATACCTATGTTGTCTCGGGCGCTGTTAGAAAAGAAGGCATCAAAATGGCCATGTCTGGTTTAGGCGGTGATGAGCTGTTTGCAGGGTATGATGTGTTTCAGAGGTCATTATCGCTATTAAATAAAAAATGGGTAATGAGTTTCCCTCCGCCTGTGCGAAAACTCATTGCCAAACCTTATAAATGGTCTAAGAAGAGTGTAGCAGGAGATAAATTTGAAGAACTCTTAATGCTGGATTATTGGGATGTAAATTATACATATCCGGTAAGTAGAAAAGTGCAAACGGATGGTCAAACTATGAAGTTGCTAGACCTAGATGGGATCTCTAAAAATGAGGTGTTTAGAATCTGTAGTCAATGGATAGGGTACGGCACACCTGGATTTGAGGTGCCAGATCTGTCAAAGGTGTCATTATGCGAAATAAATACCTACCTTCAGAACGTATTATTGAGAGATAGTGATCAGATGAGCATGGCACATGGTCTCGAGCTTAGAGTGCCCTTCATGGATCATCAATTAATTGAGTCTGTTATAGGAATAAAGGACGAATACAAATACCCAAGTACCCCAAAACGATTGCTTGTAGACGCATTGGGTGATTTATTGCCGTCAGAAATTGTTGATAGACCAAAGATGGGATTTACGTTTCCATGGGAAGTATGGATGCAGAATGAGCTGGCAGAGTTTACAACCACTATGTTAGAAGGATTAAAATCGAGAGACTGGATGGATGAGAAAGAATTGACCAATATGTATGATCGATTTAAACAAGGAGATAAAAGATACACATGGTCAAGAATATGGTATTTGTTGGTTTTAGAGGATTGGTTGCAAAAAAACGGAATTGATGAATAGACCCAAAATACTAGTATTTATTGATTGGTATTCGCCAGGTTATAAGGCAGGCGGACCTGTTACATCTATGCGAAATTTCGTTCACTACTTAAACAAGGTCCTAGATATATACATTGTCACCAGTGATCGTGATTACTTGAGTGATGAAGCTTATCAAGATATTGAGCCAAATGTATGGCATAAAAAAAGCACGCACTCCATTGTATATCTATCTCCAGATCACCAGAAAAAGGAGCATTTCAAGCGTATTGTAGATGAGAGGGAATACCATAAATTTTATATCAATGGTGTATATTCAAAATTATTCTCGATTATGCCGCTAGCCGTGCTTAAAGCACGGAAAAAAGATGTAGTTATTGCAAGCAGAGGGATGTTTGCACCAAGCGCTCTGGAGGTAAAATCGTTTAAGAAGAAAGTATTTCTTCGCATGGCAAAGTTAACGGCTATGTATAAAGACGTTACTTTTCATGCAACCAATGAGGATGAAAAACAGCAAATAATTGCAGCAACTTCAAATACAAATGTCATTGTCGCAAATAATCTTCCAACAGCAGTGGTAGGAAGAGACTTAAGGAGTACTCAAAAAGAGATAGGTGCCCTAAACCTTGTGTTTCTCGGCAGAGTTGCGAGGGAAAAAAACACATTGGTGGCAATTGAATCATTGCTAAACCTAAGAGGAAAAGTCAAGCTAGATATAATTGGTGAAATTTACGATGAAGCTTATTGGGCAAAATGCCAATTAATGATAGAAAGCCTGCCTAAAGGAATATCAGTTAATCATCTCGGAACTATAAAGCCCTCGCTTGTGCAGAAAACACTTCAAGATTATCATTTTATGTTTCTTCCAAGTAATGGTGAAAACTTTGGTCACTCAATTATTGAAAGTATATTTTCTGGCGTTCCCGTCGTTACATCAAACAAGACGCCATGGGCAGAAATTGAAGATGCGGGAGCTGGTTTTGTGTTGAATAATATGGTTGAGAATTATTCGATGAAATTGCAAGAACTCATAGACATGGAGCATGATGAATATGTTGAATTAGTTCGCAATGCGCAGCAATATGCACAGGATTTCGTTAAGAAAAGCATGGATATTGAAGCCTATAAGCAATTGTTTGACGTAAATTAGAGCCATGTCCAAGGTGGATTTGTCCTCATATAACAATAGCTGGTATCAACCGGGAAGCCGTTTTAAGAGAGCTGTATGGTTTGTAGTTAATGCTACGTGTATTCAGAGTAAGTGGATGCCATCTTCAGGGATAAGGAAGTTTTGGCTTAGATTGTTCGGAGCAAAACTAGGGAAGGGAGTTGTAATCAAGCCTAGAGTGAATATAAAATACCCTTGGTTATTGGAAATTGGGGATTATACTTGGATAGGAGAAGGCGTGTGGATTGATAATTTGGATAAGGTTAAAATCGGAAAGAATGTTTGTGTGTCACAAGAAGCTTATTTGCTTTGCGGAAACCATGATTACAGCAAGAAAACATTCGATCTAATTGTTAAGCCAATTACGATTGAAGATGGTGCATGGGTGGGCGCAAGAGCAATTGTTTGTCCAGGTGTAATGTGCCATAGTCACTCAGTCCTTTCAGTAAACTCTGTTGCTACGATGAGTTTAGAATCTTATGGTGTCTATCAAGGCAACCCAGCATCTCTGGTAAAAACACGAAAAATTGAAGATTAGTGTAATAACCATATCTTATAACAGTGCAGATACGATAGAGTCCACCATAGAATCTGTATTAGCACAAGATTACGACAATGTTGAGTACATAATTATTGACGGCGGTTCGAACGACAAAACACTGTCGATAATTGACAAGTACAAAGACAAGATTGATGTTTTTGTATCTGAGCCTGACAAAGGCTTGTATGATGCTATGAACAAAGGGATAAAGCATGCCACCGGAGATGTTATTGGTATGCTTAATTCAGACGATCTCTATGCTGACAGTTCGGTTCTTACGAAGGTAGCAAACGAAATTAAAGACGCAGATGCTGTTTACGGTGATTTAAACTATGTTGACCGTGACGACATAAATAAAGTAACAAGAAGATGGGTCTCAGGCACATATAGGCGGAATGCCTTTAAAAGAGGTTGGATGCCACCGCATCCCACATTCTATGTTAAAGCAGAGAAATACCATCAACTCGGAACTTATGACTTAAGGTTCAAAACATCTGCTGACTATGAACTTATGTTGAGGTTCATTCATAAACACAAAATCAAGCTAAGCTACATTCCACATGTGTTAGTGTTGATGAGGGTTGGAGGTCAATCCAATAGTAGTTTCAAGAATAGATTAGCTGCAAATAAGGAAGATAGGTTTGCTTGGAAACTGAATGGCCTGCGCCCTGGAATACTCACATTCATCTTAAAGCCACTGTCCAAAATAGGGCAGTTTATTAAGAAATAGGCAATAAAAAAGGGATGCAATAGCATCCCCTCAATTTCTTATCTGTTTTAGCTTAGAATTTCGCTCTAATTTTCTTGCGGCTTCCACCTCTACGTCCTCTTGTCCAACCAAAGTTTTGCTGGTAGAACGAACTAGACCCTCTAAATACATAGCTGTATGTGAAGTTCGTAAATACAAAAACGTCATCATGATCAGGTAATCCTCTCTGCTCACCTGGTGCATAATTTCCTAATCCACCTTCAGGCAATAAAGCTGGATCCACTTCATTTGATCTATTTACAAAATAATCATAAGTTGATGGGTCAGCCACTGCATTCACATCTGGATAAACCGTGCTAATATCATCTAAATAGTCTGTAAACGTGTGATGGTAAACCATCTCAAATCCGAATCTATGTTGTCTCTTATGAGTAAAGAAGAAACCTATCCCCATTGGAATTGACATTGAGATTTTGTTGTACTCTTTACCTTGACCTTCAGTTCTTAATGGTCTTAAGTTAGTCCAAGCACCACCATTATAGTCCATGTTTCTTGCTTGTGGATTATGATAAAACCCTGATACTCCAAGTAAACCGTAGGATTTAAAACTTAATTTATACCAACCTCTTCCGCCTACGTCTGGATCGTTGTATAAGTATACCTCACCTCTAAGTGATAAATCCAATAACGTATTTCTGAAACTTAAATTACGACCTCTACGACCAATATTTGATGATAGTGCATCCTCACCCTTAATTCTTCCAGCATTAAAACCCAAGTTCAATGCCCACATTTCACTCATCTTTCGACGAGCAAATGCACCAACCGAAAAACTCGTCTGGTTTAATTTCATATCCCAAACAAAATCACGGCGTGTTTTTTCGTCACCTCCTATTTCTCCCAAATAATTCGAGACACCTAACTTTCCTCCAACTTCCCATATAAAGCGTTGGGCATTAGAAGCGCCTGCGATACAGCAAAAAACTAAGATTAGTGACAGTTGTTTCATAAAAACAAAAATAGTTCTTTTAATATAATAACGCAAACATCTTCAAATGGTTGTCAACAAATATCTTTTAATGTTATTATTTGTGTGATAAATACCCATCATTACTCCATAAGTGTACCTTTACTGTAAATCTATACTTTTGGAGTTATGAATAAGATTTGTGATCTATTTAAAGTAAAATATCCAATTGTTCAAGGAGGGATGATTTGGTGCTCTGGATGGGAGTTAGCAAGTGCAGTATCAAATGCGGGAGGACTCGGAATTATAGGCTCTGGCTCTATGTACCCTGAGATACTTAAAATTCATGTAAAAAAATGCAAAGAAGCGACGAACAAACCATTTGCAGTGAATCTGCCAATGCTATATCCCGATATTGATAAACATGTTGAAACGATTATTGAAAATAAAGTTCCGATTGTTTTTACTTCTGCAGGAAATCCCAAAACATGGACAAAGCATCTACAAGATCATGGAATAATTGTGGTTCACGTAGTATCAAGTGTTAAGTTTGCTCTGAAAGCTCAAGATGCTGGGGTGGATGCGATCGTGGCGGAAGGTTTTGAAGCTGGCGGACACAATGGTCGGGATGAAACAACTACCTTGTGTTTGATTCCGATGGTGGCGGATGCCATTGACATTCCTTTAATAGCTGCAGGCGGAATAGGAAATGGTAGATCTATGCTGGCGGCAATGAATCTTGGAGCAGATGGTGTTCAGCTAGGTTCTCGCTTTGTGGCATCAGAGGAATCTTCAGGACATGCACATTTTAAACAAAAAGTAGTAGAGGCAAAGGAAGGAGATACAATGCTTACCTTAAAAGAATTAACACCTGTAAGACTTCTTAAGAATGGTTTTCACGATCAAGTAATGGAAGCCTACAATCAACGGGCAAGTGTTGAAAGGCTAAAGGAACTCCTTGGTAGAGGGCGCGCAAAAAAAGGTATGTTTGAAGGCGATTTAACAGAAGGAGAGCTTGAAATAGGCCAAGTGTCTGCATATATTGATGATGTTAAGCCTGCTGGAGTAATAGTAAATGATTTGTTAACCGAATTCAAGCAAGCATTGGAGGATCAGAAAACAGAAAAATTTAATTTTTAATGATAGAATTCGATAAATTCACCCTAAACAACGGTTTGCGCGTTATCGTGCACAAGGACATAACTACGCCGTTGGTGGCGGTTAATACGCTGTATGACGTTGGGGCTCGAGATGAAAGTGAAGACAGAACAGGCTTTGCTCACCTGTTTGAGCATTTAATGTTCGGAGGGTCGATTAACATACCCGAATTCGATACACCACTTCAAATGGCAGGAGGCGAGAATAATGCATTTACCTCCAATGATATAACAAATTATTATGATACGCTTCCTGCAAGTAATTTAGAAACAGCTTTGTGGTTGGAGTCTGATAGAATGATGTCCATTGCTTTTACAGAGAAGAGCTTAGAGGTGCAGAGAAGTGTCGTGATTGAGGAGTTTAAGCAGCGCTATATCAACCAGCCATACGGTGATTTGTGGCATTTGCTGAGAAAAGAAGCTTATAAGGTGCACCCTTATAAATGGCCAACTATCGGAAAGGATTTGTCACATATTGAGGACGCCACTATGGAGGATGTAAAATCCTTCTTCTTTAAGCATTATGGACCTCAAAACGCCGTTCTATGTGTAGCGGGTAATTGTGAACTAAATCAAGTTCAAGATCTAGTAAGTAAATGGTATGATGATATCCCAACAAGGGAAAAGTATATCAGAAATATAATACCCGAACCGGAGCAGAATGACTTGCGTGAAATTGAGCATTCTGCCAAAGTCCCAACAAATGCCTTGTTCATGGCGTTTAAAATGTGTGGAAGATATCATGAAGATTACCCAGTATATGATTTGACCTCTGATATCTTATCGAGAGGAAGCAGTAGTAGATTAATGCAGAACTTGGTTAAAGAAAAAGGGCTGTTTTCTAATATTTCGGCCTATGTTTTAGGAGCATATGATGATGGATTGTTTGTGGTGTCTGGCTACCTAAACAAAGGCGTTGATTACGCTGAGGCTGAAAACGCGATTTGGGAAGAACTTCAAAAGATACAGACGGACCTGAACGAAAAAGAGCTAGAAAAAGTTAAAAATAAGTTCGAGTCAGCTGTGTTATACGGTAATGTGAATGTTTTAAATCGCGCTATGAACTTGTGTTTCTATGAACTTCATGGGGATGCAGATTTAGTGAACCACGAGCTTTCCAAATACAGGGATGTAAACACTAATCGAATAAAAGAACTTATTGCAAACAAGTTAATCGCCAATAGATGTACAATATTGCGCTATAGAGCGGAAGATAAATAAGAAGTGATGATAGACAGAAAAACACAGCCTGATTTACACGCCTTAAGCGGAATTAACTTGATTAGACCTAATAGACATGTTCTAGCAAATGGAGCGACCATGTTTACCATGGATGGCTGTCCTGAGCCTGTGGTTCAAATTGAGTTCGTATCTCCTCTCGGAAAAAAATACCAAAAGAAGATTCTTCAAACTACTTTGATGTTGGAGATGTTGGTAGAGGGTTCTGACGGTAAATCTGCGCACGAGATTATGAATGCCTTGGATGCATTTGGTGCATATATCGAGACGTCTTCGGGGAATGATAGGGTGCAACTATCCCTGTTTACAATGTCAAAATATTTAAAAGAGGTGCTCGATATACTAAAATTGATAATCGAGAAGCCAAATTTTGACGTGAGTGATTTTAATATTCTGCTTTCACGCCACAAAGAAAACTATCTGGTGCAACAAGAAAAAGTGTCCGTTTTGGCAAGGAAGGCATTTTACAAAAATGTATTCAATGGACATCCTTATGGAAACACGAGCACAGTTGAGGATTTTGATAAGATCACAGTTCAAGACTGCAAGGATCTTTACGATACACATTTTTTGAATGATGGTTGTGAAATATTTGTATCTGGTAAACTGGAAGACAATCATATTGAGACACTTAAAGAAGTGTTTGGCAGTATAGAATTAAATGCAAAACGACCAACAAAAGCGGGTAGCTGGGAATTCTCGCCGATATCAGGAGCAAAGCATATCGAGAAAGAAAGTGTGCAAACAGGACTTAGAATGGGCAAATTATCTTTAAAAAGAGACCATAGAGATTACCCTGGATTGCAGTTTTTGATGATATTATTCGGTGGGTATTTTGGTTCACGATTAATGAGAAATATTCGTGAAGACAAAGGCTATACATACGGAATAGGTGCTGGTGTTGCAAGTATGGATGAGGTTGGAATGATGTACATAGCCACTGAAGTAGGAACTGAATATGTTCAGGATACACTCAAGGAAATCAATAAGGAGGTTGATCTGCTTAAAAATGAAGACGTAAGTGAGAACGAGTTAGAATTGGTTAAGAATTATATCTCTGGAAGCTTTGCAAGATCGTCAGATGGAGCGTTTGAAATGATGCACTTATTTAAAAACGCATATTACTCAGAGCTGGAGATGTCTTATTACAATCAATATCTGGAGTCTATTAAGGATATGGATGCGGCAAGTCTAAAGAAATTAGCAAATGCCTATCTTAATACCGAGGATATGACTATAATCACCGTTGGTAAAAGCAACTAATCAAGCAATTAGTCGTCTTTATAATAACATTTTAAGTTATATTACGTTATACACGTGAGCTCTTGTAATGCGATTAATACTTAGCATACTCACATATCTTTTGTGTGCGCAAACTTTGTTTGCGCAAGCCCTTGACGCACCTCAGATTCGGTGTGTTTCTGTTTTGGCAAATGGAAGTGTTGAAATAACTTGGGGACAGATCGCAGATCCTAATGGGCAATTCTCGTCCTACAATTTACATAATGGAGCAGGCGCCTTACTAACAAGTGTTACGCCAATTACCAATACCAACCATGTACATGCTGGGGCAGGAGCGAACATGTCAAGTCAGTCTTTCTATATGCAGAGTATTGCAACGAATTCTGCTAATAATTCCAATGTCACCCAAACGGTGAGTACTATGTTTCTTCAGGTAAATAATCCAGGGAATGGAACGGCATGGTTGTCGTGGAATCCAATTAGTACACCTAAACTTCCTGGCGCGAATGATTATTATCACATCTACAAAGAATATCCTGCGGGGACATGGACATTAATTGACTCCACACTCTATGGCAACGAATCGTACGTTGATACAATTACAGTATGTGGCGAATTGATTAACTATAAAATTGTTCAAACTGGTGTGGGGTGTTCGTCTGAGTCAAACGTGGCAGGTGGTTTCTTTAACGATATGATTGCTCCTAACATAACGGATGTTGAATATGTTAGTGTAGACACGAGCAACGGTAATGTGAATATAAACTGGCAACTAAATGGCTCAGAAGACACAGAAGCTTACATAGTTTTCTATTTCGATGGCTCTGGATGGGTTATTCTTGATACTGTGTATGGTTATAATAATCTAAATTACACACATGTAGGTGCTGGAGCCGATATGCAGGCTATGAGTTACGGAATTGCTGCCTACGACAGTTGTACAGCAGGAGGCTCAAACAACACATCTGCAATGGGGCAGTTTCATGAAACTATGTTCCTTGAACATGAAGAACTGGTTTGTGAATCAGGAATAAGATTGTCTTGGAATGATTATCAATTTTGGCCCGGAGGTGTGGCGCAGTATGAGATTTATGGCTCAGAAAACGGAGGAGCCTATACAAATATGGGTACGGTTAACACAAGTACGATTGACTTGGTTGGGCTGAATGTAGGAAGTAACTATTGTTTTGTCGTAAAAGCTATTAGTGCTTCTGGACTAAGTTCTTTATCGAATAAATTGTGCCATACAATCTACGCACCTGTGCAGCCAACAATGGGCTACTTAAGCACGGTTACTGTGAATGGAAGTAATATTCAGTTGCGTTATATGGGCGACCCAACGGCTTCATTGCAAGCTATACGTATTCAAAGATCAAACTATGTGGCTGGGCCATATCAAACAATAGGCACAACAGCTGTTACGGGAGCAATAACTAGTTACACAGATCAAAATGTGGATGTGGATGCGAGAAACTACTATTATCGTGTAATTGCGATAGATACCTGTGGTAACGAATCCATCATATCAAATCATGGTAAAAACATCTTGTGTGAGGTGACTTCTGATGATTATCTTCATAAAAACACAATAACATGGGATAATTACTCAGATTGGGATGGAGGTGTAAACGAGTTTGAAGTATATAGAAGTGTAAATGGGGTAGTGGATCCAACTCCAATCGCCATTCTCAATAATTCAGCCAACATTCTAGAAGATGATGTCTCTCACTTACTAGATGCCGACGGTGAATTTTGTTATTTGATAAAAGCCACAGAAAATACTAACTCGTTCGGTATCTCCGAATACAGTAATTCAAATTTAGCATGTGCGTATATGCAAAGTCTGATTTACGTGCCAAATGCCATTGTTACAAATGGGGTAAATCAAGAGTTTAAGCCGGTTATGAGCTTTTTTGATTTCACCAATTATGAGTTAAGCATTTTCACAAGATGGGGGGATAAAATATTTACTTCTAAGGATATCAATGTTGGATGGAAGGGAGAAAACACGGACGGCACAAAACATGACGTCTATGTGTATCTAATCGAATACAGCGACTCAAAAGGAATTGTACATTCAAAAAGAGGAACTGTTACAGTGGTACAGTAATTATACTACTTTTGCAGCATGAATTTTAGAGCTTTTGGTTTAATCGCATTGTTAGGAAGTATTGCGTGTAGTCCAGTTAGTGATACAAGACCAGATCACGTCATTGAAGATCAGGAAGTGTTTTCTCTGGATTCGGTTAAATTCTTTAATTATATAATTGAGGTGGACTCATTGCAGAATTTAAAAGAAGTCTCTCCAGAAGATTCAGCACGAATTGATCTACTAAAGAAAGAAATCAAGTACTACAGGAATAAATGGGGAGGAAAGCTGCGTTAAGCCAAATCCTCAACCGTCATTCCCAACCATTCAAGTGTAGAGTTCTGGAATATATCTTCTACCACTTGCTGGTCAAACGGACCATCTTCTACAAACTTGCCAATCTCCAAGTCTCCAAGAGGGAAGGGGTAGTCTGAGCCTAAACAAACCTTATTCGACCCAACGTGATCAATTACATACTGCAATGCCTTTTCATCATGCGTAATGCAGTCCACCCAGAATTTCCCTAGATACTCTCGTGGGTTTACCATATTGTCAACAGCAACTAAATCTGGACGGCAATTAAAGCCGTGCTCAATTCGCCCAATAGTTCCAATAAATGATCCACCCGAGTGAGAGAAACAAACACGTAATCCTGGGAGTTTTTCAAATACACCTCCAAAAATCATTGAGCAGATAGCTCTGGAGGTCTCAGCAGGCATTCCAACCAGCCATGGCAACCAATATTTCTCCATTTGTGCTTTGCCCATCATGTTCCATGGGTGCACCATAACCGCCATATCCAAATCTTGACAGGCTTCAAAAATCGGGAAAAACTCAGGTTCACTTAGATTCTTATCATTGATGTTCGAGCCAATCTGAATCCCCTTCATTCCGATTTCTTTACAACGTTCCAGCTCCTTTATTGCAAGATCCGTATCCTGCATAGGAATGGTTCCTAAACCAATATAGTTCTTCGGATGCTCGGTGTAAATTTCAGCGATATCGTCATTCAAAAAACGACTTATTTCAAGACAGTCATGTGGTTTCGCCCAGTATGAAAACAATACAGGAATTGTGCATATAACCTGATATTGCGTATTAAACTTTTCATACTCAGGTATGCGTACTGCACCATCCCAACAATTCTCGCCAATCTCTCTAAAAAACTTGCTGTCTTGCATCATTCGAGCAAAGCCAGGCCTGTGATGATCCAAATGAATAAATCCACCGTATCCAAATTTCTCCGACCATTTAGGTGGGTTTTTAGGCATTATGTGGGTGTGCATATCAATCTTAATCATAGACTCGGTTTTAAGAGAGCATGAAGATACATATTTTGCAAGAAATTAGGGATGATTCTACTTGAAGGAAAGTTTTAAACCTACAAAATATGTACGTGGCAATGCAGGTCCGTAGATGAAGTTGCTATCTCTGTTTTTCCCAATGTCAAAGTTGGATTGATAGGCGTTAAAAATGTTTTTTATCCCTGAGTAAAGTTTCAGTTTGTAGTTCGATTCTCCAATAGTGATTTTGTGTTGAAGTTTAATGTCTAGAGTGTGAAATACTTCAGAATTTACAATTTCATCAATGGTCTGGTTCGGCGCACCAGCGAAATGCGGAACCAACATAGTCCCAGTGTAATTATAATTTAAGTGCACAGACCAAGGATTTGAGATGTAATAATCTAAAGATGCGAATCCATAGCTTTCTGGGGTTCTCGCAAATTCCCTGCCCATCGGTGCATTTGGAATATATTCTATGGCTTCATCGAAAAGGCTTTTTTGAAGGGTGATGCCACTTTTAAAATCAATTTTATCAGACCAATCCAATCTTCCTTCAATTGAGACACCATAGACACTCGCACCCGGACCGTTGCTTTTTAGAAATATCTCTCCAAATTGATCGGCACCAATCGGTTTTAGATAAAAGGCATCTTGAATTCGGGTATAGAAACCATCAATTGTGAATCCAAGTGCGCGTTTTTCATTTACATTATCTGTACTAAAAGAGGCGGAATAGCTGATAGACGATTCTTGCCTTAAATCTTGGGCTAACTGAACACGAGAAATTCCGCCACCCGCAAAGGCAATATGTAAATCGGTGTCAAATGCTTGTGGTGCTCTAAATCCTGTACCTAGGTTTAAACGAATTCTAGTGAATTCACGCAGCTTAATAATTAAAGCGGCTCTTGGATTCCACTGTAATTGCTGTAACAAAGAGTGTTTATCCATTCGCACCCCGCCTAAGAAGTTGAAATGCTCACCTAATCGCCAGTCACTTTGAACAAATAAGCCATAGTTTTCAGTGGTTTGATCGATTAAGTAATTATAGCTCTTGATTTCATCGTAAACTACATCTTGAATGTATTCAGCTCCCACAGTAATTACGTTTTGTCCTAAAGGGAAGGAGTCGAGCGAATAATTAATCTGCGCTCCCATGTTTATAGTGCTAACTTCACTAGTGCCATAAGGAGGCGCCGCTTCATGCTGAACTATGTCAATGCTGTCATCCGGATAAATGCCTGTATAATGTGTACGTCCTGTATATTGAAAAGCAGAATAGGCAATCACACTTGATTTGTTATCGTTAAAATTGAGTTGATAATCTAGCCCTCCCATCCATACTTTGTGACGTCTTTCTTCGGATTGTAGTGCGAGATATGCAGGCTGGTCAATCATTTCGCCACCAAATCGATATTCATCGCTAAACGAAAAATTGCCTTCAATTTTTTGATTCTTTCCTGGTTTATAGTAGCTGTTTAATCCAATTGCGGATGTCTTGATATGGGATATTTCAGAGAAATTATCGCCATTGTCATCATACCAGTCACGATTTCTATGTGCACCATATATCGATATTCCTAGAGGTTTTCCAGGGTGCACTATATCAGTGTTAAAGTTGATGTTATGATCGTTGGCCTGACCATTTATAGACTGAAAGAAATAGTTAGCATTTCCCTGTGTTTTTTTAGCTTGTTTAGTAATAACGTTTATCGTTCCTCCGATAGCGCTGGAGCCATAGAGCGAAGATCCTCCGCCTTTTACAACTTCAATGCGATCAATCATGTTGGTAGGAATTTGATCCAATCCATAAAGCCCAGTAAGCGGACTGAAAATAGGTCTACCATTGATTAATATCTGACTGTAGTTGCCAGACAATCCATTGATTCTAACTTGGCTGTAGTTACATGTTTGACAATTCGTCTCAACACGCAATCCTGGTTGAAACTTAAGTCCTTCACCTAAGTTACATGCTTGCGCATTATCAAGATTTTTTTGATCCGTAACACCTACTAGCACTGGATTGTCTAATTGTGTGCGATAGGTTTTAGTTCCCGTAACAACGAGCGAGTTTAAATTGTGAATACTTGTTTGTACTTCAAGCTTTATAATGTTGCCAGAACAATCATTAGTGAAGCTTATGGATTCTTGTGATCCGCCTAATTGCTGAATGCTAAGACTGTGCTCTCCGACTGCTAAATTCTCAAAATAAACCTTGCCTTCTTTGTCAGCATAGTACTTTTTATTTTGGTCTATAACAATGGTGGAATAGGCGATAGGTGTGTGTTGTTCATTGGTAATCTGAACAACAGTTTGGCAATTTTGAGCATTCAAAACCACCGATTTAATTAGTAGCGCAAAAAGAAATATACGTGACATCTTAAAAATACAACAACGCAAAGGTATAAATAAAATTTAGACAAGCCTAAAAATATATTGAGATATGTGTAAGGCGGGAGTGGATAATATTATTCTTAAAGATTTTGAGGCGATTTATTGCTACTCAGATTGAGTTTCATCGATACCAGTGACGCTTTTTATGCAGTCTTGCATTATTTGAATTACTTCTGGATCTTCAACCTTATCAAGGAATTCGTCGTAGGTCCATTTTTCTTTCACTTTGTTTAGACTGCATGCACATACGTCTTTTGCTTTTTCTGCTTGGCCATAAAACTCTAATCTTGATGCCATGTTTTTCTCACATGCCATCATGTACCCTTCTTCTTGATTTTTTAACCAACCTCCGCATGAACTCAGAGAAATGGCGCAAAGGATAGTAGTTATGTAGAGGAGAGCTTTCATGTATCTAGATTTTTTATTTTATCCATTACGGCATCAGTAAGACCATTTTTATAATCCACCATTTTCTGCTGAATTTCAGGATTATTTGCTCCAAGAATTTGAACAGCTAATAGACCAGCATTTTTCGCGCCGTCAAGAGCCACAGTGGCTACGGGAACACCCCCTGGCATTTGTAGAATTGAAAGTACTGAATCCCAACCATCAATTGAGTTACTAGATTTGATGGGTACACCAATTACTGGAAGTGGAGATAAACTAGCTACCATACCTGGTAGATGCGCCGCGCCTCCAGCACCTGCAATCACTACTTGAATCCCTCTTGTATGTGCGTTTTCCGCAAACTCGTACAAACGTTTTGGTGTGCGGTGGGCTGACACGATTGTAAGCTCATAAGGAATGCCGAATGATTCCATAATGTCTTTTGCCGCGTTCATTACACGTAAATCACTGTCTGATCCCATGATTATGCTTACTACTGGATTGCTCATGCTTGTACTTTTAAAACTTGTTTAACCTTATCTGCTTTTACCTGTGCTTTTGCTAGTGTGTCACCTAAGATGGTGGCATGTCCCATTTTTCTGAAGGGTTTAGTTTGTTTCTTTCCGTAAATATGAAACTTAACGCCTTCCAATTCCATGCACTCTTCAATTCCAACATATTTTACATCACCAGTGTAGCCTGGTTCTCCTAAAATATTTATCATAATGGCTGGTGAAACAATGCGCGTATCTCCCAAAGGTAGATTCAAAATTCCTCTTGCGTGTTGTTCGTATTGTGAGGTCATATTACCCTCTATTGTATGGTGACCCGAATTATGAGGTCTAGGCGCTACTTCATTCACCAATACATCACCTTGTTTATCAATAAAGAATTCAACGGCCAACACACCGCATATATCTAATTTTTCTATTAAAAGGGCTGCGATATTGTTTGCAGTTTCTTCTTGTGCAGGTGTCATACTGGCGGGGGAGTTTAATTGCTCCACTAAATTGGCAACTGGATTAAACACCATTTCTACTGCTGGGAATAACTTTATTTCACCGTCTTCATTTCTAGAGGCAATTACTGCTATTTCTTTCTCCAAATCAACGCAATCCTCAACAAGGCAAGTGGTGTCAAGTAGTTTTTCTAAATCATCACTGCTTTTAATTACTGCTACACCTGCGCCATCATATCCGCCTGATCTAGATTTCTGTACGAAAGGATAATTGATTTTTCCTGATTCGATAGCCTCTAATACCTCATCGCTATTTTGGTATAAGGTAAATGGAGACGTTGGTACATCATAATCTACGTAGAACTGTTTTTGAAGTCCCTTATCTTTTATGATTTCAAGAGCATTTGGAGAAGGATGAATTTTCATGCCCTTCGCATGTAATTCTAATAATGCTTTATTATTTACGTGCTCAATATCAATGGTAAGAAGATCACATTCTTTGGCTAAATTCATTACATCTCCATAGTTGTTAAAGTCTCCAACCAACACTTTATGGCATACATCTGCCGCTGGACAGTCTGCTTTCGGATCTAATACGACTATACGAACATCCCAACAACTAAGAGCTTGCGCTAACATCTTGCATAACTGACCGCCTCCAAGTACTCCCAGAGTGAATTCACTGCTTATCGCTTTTCCTTTGCTCATAATGATAAAATGTGCAGCAAAGATAAAGAAATGGGGCATACTTAATTTGATATTTGGATTTCAATTTGACGCTTAATAAACAGACCTATCGAAAGCTTAATTCAAATACTAATATTTATTTGTAATATGAATGTTACTAGCCAATGTTTCGTTTGTAAAAATCACAGTCAAGTCAAGATATACACATTCTAAAATAGACTATCTTTAAAATGTCTTAAACCTATGCTTATGCCTTTTAAACATCCAGACGAATCTAAAATTAAGTTGACCGAGTTAATGCTACCATCGCATTCTAATTTTAGTGGGAAAATTCACGGTGGTTATATACTAAGTTTGATGGATCAGGTGGCTTTTGCTTGTGCAAGTAAGCATTCGGGTCACTATTGCGTTACTGCTTCAGTGCATAAAGTAGATTTTCTTAATCCCATAGAAGTAGGCGAACTAGTTAATTTAAAAGCTCAAGTCAACTACACGGGTAGAACATCTATGTTGATAGGTGTGCGCGTTGAGTCTGAGAATATAAAGACCGGAAAAGTTAAACACTGCAATTCATCTTATTTTACAATGGTTGCTAAAAATGATGACGGTTCGAATGCAGATGTTCCTGGCCTCTTGATTGATACAGTAGACAACCTTCGTAGGTTTTCTAAAGCAATTGAGCAAAAAGCAGATTTAAGAGAAACGAATCAAGAGTTTAGTCCAGAAAATTTCGACTGGAAATCTCACTTGAATGAAATAGATGGGCAGAATGCTAGCATAGATGATCGTATGTTACGTGTGTAATAAAACATCTATCATTTCAGATCATATAATTGTTGATTTTTGAGAGTGTTTTATGCTCGCTCGCGCTGTCGAACTTTAGATTTCCCCATCAATCTAATTACAAATTTCCGTAGAAATAATGGTGGATACTTGTAGCCCTTAGTTGCTAAACGCTTACCCATATCTTTGTAATCATCCTTGTTTTCTGGAACACTGGTGTTAAGTCCATCTACATATCTGTTGTACATGCAGAAAGCTGAGGCAATCAACACAGTATCATGAATCTCTTCATCGTTTGCACCTTGCTCTTTAGCAGCCTCTATATCAGATGGCATTACTTCTCTGCCACTTATTTGTACTTTGCTGGCTATATTGAGTAATGCACGCATTTTGTCGGAAATGTGAGGATCATTCAGGTCATTCACTACACACTGAACAGCCTTGCCATTGTCTTTTAAATGCTCGCTGGCCGCAGCACCATGTGAGGTGTGGCAAAAATCGCAGTTATTTAAGTTCGAAACATGAGCAGCAATAAGTTCTCTTTCTCCCGAGCTAAGGGGAGATGGGCCATGCAATAAAGTATGCGCCAATTTACTTAAGGCTTTACCCGTTGGCCCTTTGTAGAAAAGTAGTTCAACTATTCCAGGTTGTTCTATGCTTGTTTTAATGAAAGTCATGATTAGTGAATTAGTGTTAAACTAAATATACAACTCTCTTATGAATACTTTACTAATTGAGTGACAAGTTTTAATAATTCAATAAAGGCTCCATGCAACTTGATACTGAGGTCATGGTCTAATTTCGCGCCGAATTTTATATACTATGGAACTATTTATCTTAAGTTTTGGCGCCTTGTTTTCAGTAATAAACCCGCTGGGGACATTACCAATATTTATTGGACTCACCAAAGAAAAAGAGAAATCAGAAATAACATGGATTGCTATTTGGACGGCGATAAACACCATGATCATACTGGTGATATCATTTTTCTTAGGAAAGTACTTGTTGGATTTTTTCGGGATTCATTTGCATTCCCTTAAGATTGCCGGAGGCATCATCATAGCCTCTAGTGGTTTCGCGTTACTGAAAGGTAACTTCACAGAGCATAAGGGAATGAAAAAGCGAGAGAAGGATGATGCTTATACACGCTCTGATGTTTCCTTAACGCCATTAGCCATTCCAATGTTAGCAGGGCCAGGGTCGATTTCATTATTAATCACCTTTAATCATGAGAATACAGACTTTAGCTCAAAAATGATTCTGGTTGCTGCGATAGCGCTGGTGTGCCTAGCAACCTATTCACTCCTTATAAGTTCACGCGTAATAGTTAAAGGACTTGGTGCCTCAGGTATTAATGCATTATCACGAATTATTGGGTTTATTGTGATATCAATAGGAGTCGAATATATAGTAAGCACTGCGTTGGAGTTAATGCGTGGTGTGTAGCTTAGCTAAACACTACGCATCCTTTATCTCCTCACGACCATCCGCATGCTTGGCAAAACGTCCTTTGGCTCTATCATGCACATTCTCATATGTATCCCAAGGCCATCCACCAAATCTTGTTTGTTGGAACTCGGCAAATGCTTCCTGAATCTCTTTTCTTGAATTCATAACGAAAGGTCCGTGCTGAACTACTGGTTCATTCAAAGGCTTTCCTTGAAGCACTAATACTTTAGTTTGTGAATTGCCTGCTTTGACGTGTAAGTTCTCTGTTGGATTTACATCTGCCGCATGATACTCAGGAATATCCTTGTCTTCAATTTTTAAGGATGAACCTTCATAGAAATATAGGCTTCTATTGACACCCTCAGCTGTTGCTGGCAGATCCAATTCTGCATTCGCTTCCATAGTAATATTCCAAACAGCTACATGATTGTCTTGGTCTGCTGCCCATGAATTCGGTGGAGGAGACGGAGGTGTCTTGTCAAATAGCTTACCTGCAATAACTTCAATTTGTGTTTTGCGCTTATTGTCGTCTTCAAGATTAACCACAGGTAAGGTTTCATGCCATAGCATTTTGAAATGAGGCTCGACCATTTTACTCTTTGCAGGTAAATTCAACCAAATCTGAAATAGCTCCAGAGGGTTGCGTTCATCCTTCTTGAGAAGAGGGAACATCTCAGCGTGCTGCAATCCCTTGCCAGCTGTCATCCACTGAACGTCTCCGTTGCCGTAACGTCCTGCTGCTCCAAGAGAATCCGAATGATCTACCAAGCCTTTTCTAACAACTGTAATCGTCTCAAAACCACGATGGGGATGCCCAGGAAAGCCGGGTACATTTTGACCGTGATACATGCGCCATCCGTCTTTAATAACGAAATCTTGACCGATATGGCGACCATCCAAACTGTCTACCGGACCCATGTGCTCGTTTCCAGCAGGAAAATCATCTTCATGGTGTACACAGAATAAAAATGGGTCTTTTGTTTCCCATTGAAAGCCTAATGGGCGAATTTGTAGTACATTCTTCTTGTCCATAACTGTTTTGTTTTCAGATAAAGCATATATAGTTCCACCACTAATGATTGCACCTGATCCAAGTGCAACTTGCTTTAGGAATTTACGTCTGTCTGCTGCCATATTTTTACATGTTTATCCAAAGTTAAAAAAGAAATATGTTACAACAAAAGTTGTTAAGCGTTAAATTGCTTTAAATGATAATCTGCATGTTTGTAGAACATTGTATTCCATTCATCTAGAGTTAGTTGACCAAAAGAGATGTTTTCTTTGCCGTCAAATGCTTCAGCACCCATTTCTTGGATCTTTCTCATGTTCTCTATAAGCTTTTTTCTTTCCGCTTCTAATATTCGCTCGTCCGTAATTAAGAATTCTGGAGCAGTTCTACTATTCTTTTTGTAGGGCTTGTCTGTCACTACAATAGGTTTCACGAATTGTTTTAACATCAAGCGCATTAAAAACGGAGGTTTTTTGGTACCGGGATTTAACGCTTTTTCGTAAGCCACATTAACATGAGCCAGCATTTGAGCACTATTCATCTTTCCCCATTGCGGTTGAGAGTCTTTAGTGATAGATTCAAATCGTGATATTAAAGCATCTGTCACTTCTTTATCAAAAATGTTTGGGTATGTCATGATTTCGTTTTTAGCCCCCAATTGTAGTCATAGGGCGGTTTTTACTTTCTTCTAAATTCAAACTATTTAGTGAGGTATTACCTCCATATTTTTCAAACTTACTTTTTATGGCTTTGCGAATCAATGGTTCAATTTCTTTGCCTGATCGCAAGGCTCCAAGAATGTCCGTTTCTGATTCGCCAAACAAACAGTTTTTCAGTTTACCATCGGCCGTTAACCTAATTCGGTTGCAGCCAGAGCAGAATCCGTTACTAACAGAGCTGATAATGCCAACTTTACCCTTATATTTCGGAACTTGATATTTTTTACTTGTATCGTTCTTACCATCATCAAGTTTCATCAACTCTGGGTACAAGGATGTAACCATATTCAAGAGCTGCTTAAATGGAATGCATTGATCTAGACTCCACTCAGTGCCGTCAAAAGGCATGTATTCTATAAAATTCACCAGAATATCATTCGTGTTTGTCAACTCAATAAAATCATATATCTCATCATCATTAAAGCCTTTTATTAAAACCATGTTAAGGCTAATTTGAGCTTCTGATTGAATTGCAAGCTGGATGTTATCTAGAACTCGCTTAAAGTGTTTTCGTCTAGTAATGTGGTTAAATCGCTCTTCTTTTAAGCTATCAATGCTAATATTGATTTTTCTAAAATTTGAAGCAATTAAGGTGTCGAGATATTTATCTAGCAAAATGCCATTAGTAGTAACCGCTAGCTCAACCGGAAGTTTGGAGAGCTTGTTTAAAATAACTGGCAAGTCTTTCCTGATTAGAGGTTCACCACCGGTAAGTCTGATTTTATTCACACCTAGCTCAACAAATTTCTTTGTTATCGTCTCTATTTCCTCGAAACTCATGAATTCGTCTTTTGGCCTTAAAGGGATGCCATCTTCAGGCATACAGTATTTGCAGCGTAAATTACAACGCTCTATTATCGACAGTCGTAGATAATTGTGCTGCCTTCCAAAAGAATCTGTCAGTGTGGAATTCATTTCTAATAGTAAAGATAATAGTAGTGAATGAATCTCGCATATATTAACTTTACGGAAATATGGAGGCGGATTTAATAACGGTTGAGGAGGCTCTCAGTAGAATTGGACAGAACGTTAGCTTGCTGGCGCCTAAATTGATGTCAATTGATGATGCCAGTGGCTTAGTATTAGCCGAAGATCTAAGATCTAAAATCAATATGCCTCCTTTCCGTCAATCTGCTATGGATGGGTACGCGGTGCGGTTTGAGGATAAAGGAGTAGAGTACTTGGAGCTAATCGGTGAAGTGGCAGCAGGAGTAGATGCTTCATCCACTCAACTTAAACAGGGGCAAGCTGTACGAATTTTCACGGGTGCTATGGTGCCAGATTCGGCAGATACGGTTATCCGTCAAGAAGATGTAGTCCAACTAAATTCAAGAATTAAGATCGATATATGGCCTAAAAGAGGTGCTAATATTCGACCAGAAGCCGAACAAACTTCAAAAGGCGAAATCATTGCTAAGTCAGGTGATGTTCTTAACCCGGCAAGACTTAGTTATGTAGCAGGTATGGGAGTGAGCAAATTATGGTGTTATCCAAAGGCTAATATAGCTGTGGTAATTACAGGCTCAGAGTTGCAAAAAAACACGGAAGATTTGCGCCCAGGATGTATCTACGAGAGTAATTCTTACGCGATTATTGGGTCTGTTAAAAATATTGATAACCAGTATTTAAAGGTGTTTTATTTAAATGATGAGTTGAAATATTCAATTGAGGTGTTTAAAACGCAGTTAGATGAGTATGATTGTGTGATTTTTAGTGGCGGAATTTCAGTTGGTGATTATGATTTTGTTGCCCAAATATTGGATGATAAGTCAGTAGAAAAAGTGTTCTACAAGGTGAAGCAAAAGCCGGGTAAACCTTTATTTTTTGGAAAGCGAGATCAGCAATACATATTTGCCCTTCCCGGTAACCCGGCAGCTGCGCTAACATGTATGTATGTGTATGTTAACCCAGCTATTCGTAAAATGATGGGATGGAGTGAATTTTATACAGATACAATTAATTTAAGTTTGAAGGAAACAATCGAACTAAACGGAGGGCGCTCTCAATTTTTAAAAGCCAAGCAGGACGGCGGATCTGTTGATGTACTTGAGTATCAGAGCTCGGCCATGCTTAAGAGTTTTGCGGAAGCGGATTGCTTGGTATATTTGAATGGCGAGAAAGCGTGTTATCAAAAAGGTGAAATCGTAAAATGTTATAAGCTATGATTCATATTCATTTATACGGAGAGCTAACGGATATAGTGGGAAAGGAAAAGATAGAAATGTCTACATTCCAATCTTTAAGAAAGTGTCTAGATGCCTTAAAAGAGGAATTCCCAAGTCTTAATGCTAAGGTTTACAGGGTCGCATTGAATAATGAGATCATAGACGAGGATGTTCAACTCAAACAAGGCGATATTATAGCATTAATGCCGCCATTTGCAGGAGGATAAGATTATGAAAAGAAAAGAACCAAAGAATATTTTTCTTGATGGAGCGATAAGTCCAGAAAAAATAGCTAATTCAATTGCGCATCATCAGGTAAAAACCAATATTGGTGCACACGACATATTTTTAGGACAAGTTAGGGCAGATAAGATTGATGGCAAGGAAGTTAAAGCGATAGAGTATTCAGCCAATATCGAACTAGCTTTAAAGGAAGTGCATGAAATTCGTGAAGCCACATTCGAAAAGTTTGATTTAACATGTATGCACATTTATCATAGTTTGGGAAAAGTGAAAGCCGGGGAGTTATGTCTATTTGTATTTACCTCATCAGCTCATAGAAATGAGGCCATGGAAGCATGTAGGTACTTAGTAGAAGAGATTAAAGCGAAGGCACCTATATTTGGCAAAGAGATTTTTCTAGACGATACACACACGTGGAAAGTAAATAAGTAAGATGGTAGATATTACACACAAGCATTCAACATTGAGGATAGCCAAAGCTGAAGCTCGCGTACTTGTAAGTGCTCAGTCAACAATTGATGCAATTAAAAACAATGAAGTACCGAAAGGAGATGTTTTTGCAATGAGTCGTGCGGCTGGATTGCTTGGGGTTAAGAAAACACCAGAGCTTTTACCTGATTGTCACCCAATGCCGATCGAGCATACCGATATATCTTATGAAATTGATGGACTTGAGATAATCATCAGCGTATTAGTTAAGACTATTTATAAGACGGGTGTTGAGGTTGAGGCTATGCATGGAGCAAGTGTGGTTGCGCTTAATATCTATGATATGCTCAAACCAATAGATAAGGGAGTAGAAATTGGCTGTATTCGTCTTTTACAAAAGAAGGGTGGGAAGTCAGATTTCACTAAACGTTTCAGAAAGGGCATCAAGGCACATGTTGTGGTTTGTTCAGATTCGATTGCAGCAGGAGATAAGGAAGACAAGGCTGGGCATGCCATTATGGATGTGCTTAAATCTTATGCAGTGGAAATTATAGAATACCGTGTGGTTCCTGATGATAAATCTTCTATCAAATCTGAATTTGAAAATGCAGTTGACGCAAAAACAGACTTGTTGATTTATACGGGTGGAACTGGGGTTTCTCCACGAGATAGCACACCAGATGTAATAATGCCACTTTTGGATAAGGAAATGCCGGGTGTAATGGAGGCTGCAAGATCTTATGGACAAGACCGAACACCTTATGCTATGTTAAGCAGGGGTGTTGCAGGTATTAAAGATAACACGCTTGTATTGACGCTTCCCGGTTCAACAAAGGGAGCACAAGAGAGTATGGATGCTTTGTTTCCATCATTGTTGCATATTTTTGGAGTGCTCAAAGGAGCGCGTCACGATTAGGCTAAATCTTGAACTGAGTTGATATTACGAAAGATATTTTCATCCATGTGAGAGAAATCAACCGTGACGTACTCTTGACTTTCAATAAAGTCCATCATTTTTCGATTACCTTTTTTTAAGAATTCACCCAACTGTTTATGGATAGATTGTTTGTAAATACCAATCGTGGGGTGAACTCTATCATTGTGAGCGGCAATAACAATCGAATAACTCTTGATGGAAGAAATCAAGGTGTTAATTACCTCTGTAACTACATAAGGTGTATCACAAGCTAACACAATAGCGTAGTCCTTATCGATAAAATCAAGTGCAGAATATATAGCGCCTAAGGGGCCAGCATCTTCAATTACATCTGCTATCATTTTTATATTCTGGCGGGTATGCCGCTTGTCTTTACTTACAATTATTTGAGTATCACTTACAGCTTTCAAAATATCTAAACTGTAATCCATCAATGGTTTTCCTTTAAAAATGTAAGACGCCTTATCTTGTCCCATGCGTTTGCTGGTTCCGCCTGCTAGCAAAACACCTGCTAAGCTAAGTTTACTCATGGTTTTCAATTCGTTTAATGCCAGCATCCATTTTTGCCTTAAGTGCCTTAATGGAATCACGTTTAGCAATGATTGACTGATAGAGGAGGAGTAGTTCATCTCTGCCTGTATCAAGACGGTCAAGACGTTGTTGCAATGTGTCTAAAGACTGTACGAGTTTAATGTAGTCGTTAACCAAGGGCTGGGCAAGATCGTCCATTAAATAAGGGCGACATATGTAATCGTCACATAAAAGAGAGTCTATGCTGAGCGCAGCTGTATTTAAACTGTCCTCAAGCGATACTTCTAGTGAACTTAGTTCTTCAACTTGAGTTTTAATTGTAGTGTCGCTTTTCGGCTTCTCTTTATTGCAAGCGAGCAAAATCAATAGAAATGGAACAATCCTGACAATTGATGTTAACATTATGACAAATATCAAACATAATATTGACACTTATCAAATAATAGTGGAAATTGCTGGTATATCTTAGCCGAAAATAAAACGAATATGAAATTACTAATCCCAACCGATTTCTCAGATTGCTCGCTGAAAGCAATAGACTACGCAGTATTAAATTTCTCTAATCGTCCAGATGTAGAGTTTGTGCTGTATCATAGTATTCAGACACCACAAGCTGGAGCAACAATGATGAAAAGTTTAGAGTCAGAAATGCTTGCAATGTCTCAAGATAGCATGAATGAGTTGATTGGTGCCTTAAAACAAAAGTATTCAGAAGAGGCTTTTACTCAATTAATAGAGTTTACTTCAATTTCTCAACGCGTTGCGGACATAGATGAAGGTGAATATGATTATGTAATAATTGGGACCACAGGTGCTTCAGGAACTATTGGTAATTTATTGGGTAGTAATGCAACTGCAGTCGTTAAAAACTCGGTAATTCCAGTTATTGTAGTGCCAAAAGAATCAAAAATTGAGTCGGTTGACAAAGTGATGTTCGCAACGGATTTTGAAAATGAAAAATACCGTTCAAGAGTTCAGAAACTTGCTAAATTCATTAAGGATTTTGATGCTAAGCTTCACATTCTTTATGTTAGTACCAAGGACAATGATGTCGATACGATTGAAAACCCGGCTGAATTTGATGAGTTAAAAAAGGCAGGTGTTTCATACGAAATCGATATTGCTTTTGCTCCCCTTGAGACACTTGAAAGCACAATTCTTGATAATGCTGATTTCGAAAATATGGACACTTTAGCGCTTATTCCGCATCACGAGGGATTCTTAAAGTCACTTTTCCATAGAAGTATGACAAGACAGCTAACTATGCACTCTAAAATACCTGTGCTTATCCTCAAATAATTGGCAGTGTGTCTACACTGATTTAATAGATCAATGTAGACATTCTTACATCCGATTCCATTATTCGACGAGCATAAGGGCAAAGGGGCAATATTTTAACACCTTTTGAATTGGCATATTCAATCGCTTTTTCTACGAGCATTCTACCATATCCCTTGCCGCTGAAGTCTTCGTATGTTTCGGTGTGATCAATAATGAATTTGTCTTCTCCCGCCCATACATAAGTTATTTCCCCTGCTTTTTGATTGTCAGCAAGGATGTAAAAAGTGCCTCCTTGATTATGTGTGTCGTGTTTGAATGATATCATTTTAATTTGGGTTGAGGTAATGGTACAAATTCTTTGTCATCGCCCGGTATTTTGGGAAATGCATCATAATTTTGATTTTCCCAATCCTCTTTAGCTTTGTTAAGTACTTCTTTGCTCGAGCTTGCAAAATTCCAATAAAGATGACGCGGTTCATCAAATGGTTCGCCTCCGAATAGATATAGCGTACATGCTCCGTTTGTCTCGAATTTGCATAGGGATGCATTCTTTGCAATCAATAATTGTTTGCTGCCATAGTCATTGCCTTCGATTTTAACTGAGCCGTCTAACACGTACATTCCCACTTCACCGAATAATTTTGCTCCAATATTTATCTTTTCAGAAGCGGTTGTTTTGATTTCTATAAAATATAGAGGGCTATGAACAGGAACGGGTGATTTAATGCCTTCAATTTCTCCAGCAATAAGTTTATATGAGGCACTATTATTATTCCAGGTCGGAATGTCTTCTCTGTTAATATGGTAAAATGAGGGTTCAGCTTGCTCAAGATTCTTAGGTAAACCAATCCAGATTTGAAAGCCATGTAAAAACTTGTCTTTTTTTCTCAATCGCTCGGGAGTTCTTTCTGAATGCACGACACCTTTTCCAGATGTCATCCAATTAACCTCTCCGGGTTCTATCTCCACCGAATTCCCCATGCTGTCTCTGTGGTGTATCGCCCCATCAAATAAATATGTTAGCGTTGATAGTCCAATATGAGGGTGAGGAGGCACATCCAGATTTTGATGTTCAGCTAAACATGATGGACCCATGTGATCTATGAATAAGAATGGTCCAACTGTCCTTTTTTGTCTGAAGGGTAGAAGTCTTCCAACGATAAAGTTGCCAATATCTGCAGCTCTTTCCTCAATAACTAATCCAACGTTTGATTGCATAGTAGATGTTTTATTATGACTAGTTTATATTCCGTAGAAAAAAATGGTCGTTTATACAAAACTACACCACCATTGGTCTCACATGTCGCTGCATGCAAATTATTTCTATCCAAAGACCTTATGGATAAGATTGTCAATCGAGCCATCCTCCATCATACTCTTTATATCATTCTTAGCCATAATCTCATCGATATACTTGCTTTGTTTCATGCCTTTTTCCCAGGCTTCTGCATATGGTACGTTCGAAAAACTCACCATAGAATACATGGCAATATATTTTTCTGGATATAACTGTTCGATTCTTCTTTCAAACTGACGTTTTAATAAGAATTGTGGATCGGCGACATAATCACGCATCACTAGATAATTCTGGAGAGATAAGTCTTGAAGTGCGTCACCATTAGGTTTTCTTTCTTCTTGATAAGCCTTAAATATTGTTGGCCAATCTTCATTGTGTTTTTTCATGAGCTCACCCATGGCGAAACAATCTTCCATACTTGCATTCATCCCCTGGCCATAAAACGGAACAGTGGCGTGAGCAGCGTCACCCATTAAGGCAACTTTTCCGTGTGTCCAAGGGTAGCATCTAATTATCGCTAGGGATGATAATGGATGAGATTCCCATTGATCTGCCACATCCGGCATCATGTCATAGAAGTCTGGAAAGGTAGTCTTGAAGAATTTCTCCACATCTTCTTTAGATTTAAGCTTATCAAATGAGCTTTCATGATTCTCGAATGGCATGAATAAGGTGCAGGTGAATGAACCATCGTCATTGGCCAAAGCTATTAGCATAAATCGACCTCTAGGCCATATGTGAAGAGCGTTTTTGTCTAGTTTATATGATCCGTCTGGATTCGCTGGAAGCAATATTTCACGATAACCGTCCTCAATGTAGTCCTGCATATAGTCAAATCTGTCAAGCTTTTGCATTGCGGTATATCTTACGGCTGAGAATGCGCCATCGCATCCAAAAATCAAATCGCTTTTATGTGAAAATTGTTCTCCAGTTTCCGAATTCAAAAACTGAATGTCGCCGCTAACAGTGTCAACATCAAGGCACTTACAGTTGTAATGTATGGTAACATTGCCATTACCTTCGCGCTCTGCAATATCCATCATACGTGCATTTAAATCACCACGTGAAATGGAAAATATCGCTTGGCCTTCTTGTCCATAGGGCTGATAAGTTAAGTTGCCTTCAAGATCGTGCATTATTCTACCAGTCATCGGTATAGCTATGTCCTCAACCTCTTTGTCTATTCCAACTGCTCTAAGAGCATTCCATCCCCGATGAGATAGTGCTAGGTTTATGGATTTACCCGCTGATATTTCTGCCTTACGTATATCAGGCCTTCTTTCAAATACATTTACTTTGTAACCAGCTTTTGCTAGGTAAACAGCCCAAAGAGAGCCTGCTAAACCTGCCCCAATAATAGTCGCCTCCTTCATATGATGTAAAAAAAGAGGGTGGCAAGCCACCCTCAACTAATGTATATATTATAGTGTTCCTCTTAATGCTTGCTCTCTCTCAATCGATTCGAACAAGGCTTTAAAGTTACCAGCGCCGAACCCACGCGCCCCCATTCGTTGAATAATCTCAAAGAATAGAGTAGGTCTATCTTCCACTGGTCTCGTGAATATTTGAAGTAAATATCCCTCGTCATCAGCGTCAATCATAATGCCTAAGCTTTTTAAGGTCTCAACATCCTCTTTTAATTCATGATTGTGCTGAGCCAAACGCTCTGGAGCAGCTGCATAATATGTATCAGGTGGTGTGGTTAAGAACTCTACACCTCTTGCGCGCATTTCCTTAATCGTACCAATTATATCATCCGTTGCAACTGCAATGTGTTGCACACCTGGCCCTTCATAGAAATCCAAGTATTCTTCAATCTGTGATTTCTTTTTGCCTTCAGCTGGTTCGTTAATTGGGAATTTGATGCGTCCATTTCCGTTACTCATCACCTTACTCATCAGTGCCGAGTATTCAGTATGGATTTGTTTGTCATCAAATGATAAGAAATTCTCAAATCCCATTACATCTTCGTACCATTTAACCCACTGGTTCATTTCTCCCCAGCCTACGTTACCAACCATGTGATCTACGTATTTGAGACCAACGGGTGTTGGGTTGTATTCAGATTCCCACTTTCTAAAGCCCGGAAGGAATACGCCGTTATAGTTTTTTCTCTCGACAAATATGTGTACAGTGTCTCCGTATGTATGAATACCTGCACGCACAACTTCACCATCATCATCCTTCTCTACCGTAGGCTCCATGTATGACTTAGCTCCTCTGCTTGTGGTTTCTTCCCACGCCTTCTTAGCATCTTCAACCCACAATGCTACTACCTTAACGCCGTCACCATGTTTTGCAAGGTGTTCGTTGATAGGGTGCTTTGAGTTAAGCGGAGTTGTCAGCATTAATTTTATTTTGTCTTGCTTAACAACATATGAAACGGTGTCTTTGCTTCCAGTTTCAAGGCCCTTATATGCAAAGGATTGAAATCCAAATGCTGTTTTATAGAAATGTGCAGCTTGCTTAGCATTACCTACATATAGTTCAACATAATCTGTCCCAAGTAGTGGCAGAAAATCTTGAGCTCCTGCAAATATTTTTTCTAGACCATAGTCTACGCTTTTAATATCTTTTGCCATTTTATTGTGTTTTAAACGTATTGTAATTCCTTATTAGCCTTATCATCATACACGTAGATGCTGTTAAATGATTGTACATATATATGAAGACTAATTGTTTTTTGATCAAGGCTCGCAACTTGGTGTATACCTTTGTCTCCTGAGATTCTTGACCATTTTCCCTTATTTAATACGTGTGTTTTTGTTTTAATTAATGAATCATTTTTTAATTCGTACACATCTTCTTTTAGACTGCCGTCAATAACATAAATATAACCAGATTCTCCATTATGATCGTGAATGGCAGATTCAATATCCGGATTCCAAAAAAGCAAAGCCAATTCAAAATCATCACATTTATAAATGGATTTCCTTACATAAATGTCATCATCCCAGTCCGATAAAGACTGATACGCACATATATTGATATTAATTCGATCTAAGATAGATTCAGCATTGTCCGTATTGTTTTTTAATGCATCAACAATCTCATCTAATGTCGATATGTCTCTTTGTTTATTCAATTATCCAAGACTTATAATAATCGCTAACCTGAAGCTTCATGGCTTCTTCTGTAATCATCATTGGTCTGAATGGGTCAATCATTACGGCTAACTCTTCCGTTTCTTTTTTCCCTAAACTACGCTCAATTGCTCCTGGGTGCGGTCCATGCGGTATACCACCAGGGTGAAGCGTAATCATTCCTTTCTCAATATTATTACGACTCATGAAATCACCATCAACATAATACAACAACTCATCTGAGTCAATGTTTGAGTGGTGATACGGCGCTGGAATTGATTCCGGATGATAATCATACAATCTTGGGCAGAATGAGCACACCACAAAATTATGTCCTTCAAATGTTTGATGAACAGGGGGTGGCTGATGAATACGTCCAGTGATTGGTTCAAAATCGTGAATGGAGAAGGCGTAGGGGTAATTAAATCCATCCCAACCCACAACATCAAATGGATGTGTAGCGTAAACGTATGGATGCATTACACCTTGTTTCTTTATCATGATTTTGAATTCACCCTTTTCATCATGCGTTTCAAGATCTTCTGGAGTTCTAATGTCACGCTCGCAAAACGGTGAATGTTCTAACAATTGGCCATATTCGTTTCTATATCGCTTAGGCGTTACAATTGGACTGAAACTCTCAACATATAGAAGCCTGTTATCTGAACTGTCAAACTCCAACTGATACATGATTCCTCGAGGAATCACTAGGTAATCACCATAAGTGAATTTTAAATTCCCAAAAGGAGTTTTAAGTGTACCGCTTCCTATATGAACGAAAAGCATCTCGTCAGCGTCAGCGTTTTTGTAAAAGTACCCATCTCCAAAACTAGTCGGAGCAGCGAGTCCAATATGTAAATCATTATTAACAAACAGCGTCTTTCGGCTGTCTAACCAATTATTTTCCGTTGGCAATGAAAAACCTTTAAAACTTAAAGCTTTCATGTTTTTCTCAATTGCAATCTTTGGCGAAACATCATAAGAGTTTTGCGCTTCTGTTACAATCGTTGGCGGGTTCATGTGGTAAAGCAAAGAAGACATTCCTGAAAATCCTTGCGTTCCGAATAATTCCTCTTGATATAAGCCGCCGTCAGGTTTTCTGAACGTTGTATGACGTTTGTGAGGAATTTTACCCAATTTATGATATCTAGGCATAGTTTTACTATTATTCCGTTATTGATTTGAATGAATTATTGAGGTCGTGAGATTGTGATAAACTCACTCTGGATCTCTCTTAAGAAGAGCTTTCTGTAAGACTTTAAGACATACGATATCGAAAGATTCATTCATCTACACAAACTTAACGAATATAGTTAAGAGATAAAAGCCAATTTATCTGATATTGCTCAGTTTTTTATATTGTTTTACTGAAGGTTGGCCGTTCAAGTTTTGTCTGCTGTAAGCTGAGGTCAAAACTCATGCAAACGTTTCGCACAAAAGGAACGCCAGATGGGTGAATTCTGACAATGTCGCCATCGAATTCAAGAATGTTATCCAGCTCCATCTCTTTTAGCTGAGAAACAATAACTGGAAATAGCGGGTGTGTTTTTATGAAATCCGAAAGTTCAGTTTCAAAATGGCACATTAAGTCAAGTATGTGTCTTCGTATAATCAAGTCTTCATCTGATAATAAATGTCCTCTGAAAATTGGGAGTTCGTTGCGTTCAATTCGCGCGTAATAATCTGAGAGCTTTTTTTCGTTTTGAGCGAAGGCATACCAACTGTCGGATATTGATGACATTCCCAGTCCAATCATAAACTTGTTGGGTGTGGTGGTGTATCCCATAAAGTTTCTATGAAGGTTTCCGATGGACATTACCTTATATAAACTATCCGTCTTTAAAGCAAAGTGGTCCATGCCAATTTCCACATATCCTGCCTTTATAAATTCACTTTTTGCAATCTCATACATCTTGCGTTTGGTATCGGGATGAGGTAGGTCATCTTCGCTATATCCGCGTTGCCCGAGACCTTTGATCCAGGGTACGTGAGCATAACTATATAGAGAAATTCTATCAGGCATCAGCTTCAGTGTATTACTTATGGTTGACATGATGTTGTTAATGGTTTGTTTCGGAAGTCCAAATACTAAATCATGACTAATAGATTCATATCCTATCGATTGTGCCTCTTGATGAACCTTTTTAACGGTGTCGAAAGATTGTATACGATTAATTACTTTTTGTACTTGAGGAGCATAGTCTTGTATGCCAAAACTAACCCTGGTAAAGCCTAGCGAATAAAGAGTCTCAAGGTGGGCTTTACTTGTATTGTTTGGATGACCTTCAAAGCTGAACTCTTTATTCTCGCTTATCTGTCGCGACTTAAGAATTTCTTCAATTAAATATCTTAAGTTCTTTGGTGAGAAAAATGTAGGCGTTCCTCCGCCTAAATGGATTTCATCAATAATTACATCACTCGGTAAAATATCTAGATATAGTTTCCATTCCTTAATAAGTGCTGAAATGTAGGGCGATTCATTGCTGTGTTGTTTTGTGATGTGTTTATGGCACCCACAAAATGTGCACATACTCTCACAAAACGGTAAGTGTATGTACAAGCTAATATGTTTCCCAAAATCTTTTATTGAATGGTGAATTGAGTTTGTCCATATCTCACTATTTAAGCTATCTTCTTTCCACAAGGGTACAGTAGGATAACTTGTATAGCGTGGCCCTGGAACATTATACTTGTCGATTAAAGATTGGTTTGTTTGAATCATGATGTCAAAAATAGACCAGAGTTACGGTGTCAAATATGATGCATGTTAACTCAGAACCGAATTCTTCATGATATTTCTCAGTCACGTATGTCTATTGATATTAACAAGGTGTTGATAAATTAGGGGTAGCCGTGTAAAGCTTTGGAAATCAATGTGCAAAATGTTAGGAATTCCATCTTGCATGATTTGTGAAGAACAATTGATTTAATAATGTCTTAACTTGGGAGTTGTTGTTTTTCTAATTATTTAATTATGAATAAGATATCCCTGCTGATTACAGGCTTTTTGCTTGTTGCATCTGTACGTGCACAGAAAAGTGAAATTCTATTGAATCCAGACATTGTTCCGGTAACATTTCACGGCGAGACTTCTATGAGATTGGATGAATATGATCCAGCGAAAGATAGTTTGGCGCAATACAATATTACAAAGACTGAGAAACTAGGATATCATCCAAAAGGGGATTGGTTTTTGAATCCAACGGTGAATCCAAATGCCTTGCCACAAGGAATGGATCCAGCACTTCAGACAGATTATTCACCTGCGACACCGAATAGAGCGATGACTCAGAATTTTGATGGAATGGGTTATACGGGAGTAAACCCTGCCGATCCATCGGTGGATGTTGGACCTAATCATGTTGTTCAGATGATAAATGGGGGCTCGGGTTCGTATATAGAAATATTTGATAAAACTGGTGGTTCACTATTTGGGCCGACCTATTTTGATAACTATATGTCTACTATGACGGGAGCACCTGCAGTAAATGGGGCAGGAGATCCAATTGTAATGTACGATGAAAGAGCAGATCGTTGGGTATTAACTGAATTTGCCCCACCCGGAGCAGACTTATTATATGTTGCTGTTTCAACATCTCCGGATCCTTTGGGAACATATTATGTCTACAGTTATGCAGCTCCTAACTTCCCAGATTACCCTAAGTACAGTATTTGGACTAATTCATATGTTATCACAACTAATGAAGCAGGAAACTCACCGGTATATGCCCTAGATAGAACGAGCTTACTAGGTGGTGCAGCCAGTGTAGCACAGCGATTTACTATTCCTGCTTTTGGAACAATAGGTTTTCAAGCAGCTACTCCCGTAAGTTTAAACGGTACAACAGCTCCCCCAGCAGGTACACCTGCCTATGTTATGCGTATGAGAGATGATGCATGGGCTGGGTCAGCTACAGATGCACTTGAGTTGTGGGAGTTTGATATTGATTGGGTTACGCCAGCAAATACTTCCATTACACTACCAGGCGCTAATGTGCTGGGTATTGCGCCTTATGAGTCTGAATTATGCGGCTATACCTCATTTGCATGTATTCCGCAACCTGGCACAGGGGTGACCTTGGATCCATTACGTGAGGTATTGATGAATAGAATTCATTACCGAAATTTCGGTTCTCATGAATCTATAGTTTGTTGCCATGTAGCTGATGTTGATGGTTCTGACCATGCGGGGATAAGATGGTATGAGTTAAGACGAGTTGGGGGCACTGGTGGAAACTGGACCATCCATCAAGAAGGAACCTATGCTCCTGATGCAGATGATCGTTGGATGCCATCAATTGGAATATCTGCTTCTGGAAATATTGGCCTTGCATATAATGTATCGAGTGGTACAACCTTCCCTTCCTTAAGATATACAGGTAGAAGAGAATGTGATCCACTAAATGTTATGACCGAAGGTGAAACGACTATCGTTGCTGGATCTGGGTCAAATGCATCTAACAGATATGGAGATTATAACGCAATGGGTCTTGATCCAAGTGATGGTGAAACATTTTGGTTTACAGGGAAATATAACGCGTCAGCACAGTGGAGTACTAGGATAGCAGCGTTTGATATTCCTACATGCTCTCCGCAAGTTTCCTTTGCGGCCTCTACATTTACTGTTAATGAGCCTGATGCAAATGTGGCTAACGGATGCTTACCATATTATGTGTTAAATGTTCCTATAAGTATTGGTTCTGATCCTTCACAACCAGCAGATGTAACAGTGAATGTTGCTGGAGGAACAGCAACTCAGGGTGTTGATTACGATATTTTCAATACCAGTTTCACATTTTCTGGAGCTACATTGACTGGGAATGTTGAGATTTGGGTATACAACGATGACTATGTTGAAGGTGTTGAAACGATAGATTTGGATTACACCCTTAATGCGAATGGTGGAAATGCAACTAATGGTACAATCAATCAAACGGTTACTGTAACTATTAATGATGACGATTTAGCTCCAGCAGCTATGATAGCCACGACAACTGTTTTAAGTCATGATTTCGAATCTGGATTAGCACCATTTACAACGAACAACCCATCGGGTGATACTCCATTCCAGGTGGATAATGAGGCTGGAGCAGAGTCGGCCGCATATAATATACCATCAGATAACACTACGCAATTTGCCTATGTAAATGATGATGTCTGTGATTGTGACCAGAATAACGTCTACTTGACTGCGCCAACTATGGATTTATCTGCATACACTTCAGCTGTATTAACATTCGATTCTTACTTTGAAGACAACACATGGGCTGGAGATAATGAGGATGCTGATGTAGAAGTGTCAATTGGTGGAGGTCCATTCACAGTAATTGGCCCACTAGTTGCGTCAGGTATTGATGTAAGTTGGACGCAGCAAACGTTTAATCTTACACCATATGTTGGGAATAATGATGTTGTAATCAGAATTCGATATAGTGATGCTACTGGATGGTTATATGGTTGTTCAATCGATAACTGGTTGGTTACTGCTGGAGGACCAATTGCTATTCAGACTATTGTTAACACAGGATCGGGGGATGATGCATACCTTGGACCAAATTCAACTGTTCATTTTTATGATCCTGCTACGAGTGATGTTATGATGTCAATCACTAACACATCTGCGTGGGATTATGGGTGTGTAACAGTTGAGGTAGATAGAGAAGGTCAGACACCAACCGCTGAGCAGTTTAACTCAGTTAATGTGCCTGACTATATTCATGAAAAAACTTACCGTGTTATTCCAACCAACAATAATCCAACTGGTACATTTGATGTGACCGTATATTATGAAGAAGCTGAGGTGGCGGCATGGGAAGCTGCTACCGGTAATAGTAGAAACAACGCAGAGGTAATTAAGGTCGCTGGGAATAATCAAATATCGGATGTAACACCAGCGAATTATACTGGATTCACAATTGATAATATTCCAGCTACGCTTGGAGCGTTCAATTCTGACGTTACATTTACGGCATCCTTTACCAATGGTTTCTCAGGATTTGGTGTTGGAATTTATAATGTACCATCGGTAACCGTTATAGTAGATAGCAGTTCTAATCCTTTATGCGACGGAGGAACGGATGGGGCAATTTACTTGTCGGCAAGCGGAGGAGTTCCTCCATATGATTACTCAATAGATAACGGATCCAACTGGCAATCATCAGGCACATTTACAGGCTTGTCTGCAGGCACCTATCAAGTGCTAGCTATGGATAATAATGGAACTACTTCAACAATGATAGTTGAGGTACTGAATAACCCGCCAGCTTTGTCGGAATCAACATCAAGCACGGATGAAACATGCGGTTTGTCAAACGGTTCAATCACGCTCTCAGGAAGCGGTGGAACACCTCCTTATCAATATTCAATAAATGGAGGGGCACTTCAAGCATCAGGAAACTTTAACGGACTCACAGCCGGATCATACACATATTTGGTAGAAGACGATAATGGATGTCAAGTTACTGGATCTATTACCGTTGGCTCAATTGCCGGTCCGTCTATTAGTTCTACAACAGACGTTAATCCTGCTTGTAATGGTGATTCAAATGGTTCAATCACCGTTAATGCAACTGGCGGAACTGCTCCGTTGCAATACAGTGTTAATGGTGGAACCTTACAATCAGGTAATTCATTCACTGGATTAGCGGATGGGACATACACCTTATTGGTTGAAGATGCAAACGGATGTCAAACGACTACCAGTGTGACTTTAACAGAGCCAAGTGCTGTGACTTACTCATCGGTTGAAACGGACGAGAATTGTGGTAATGCAGATGGAACTATCACACTATCAGGCTCGGGTGGAACTCCAGGGTATCAATACTCAATAAATGGAGGAGCGCTTCAAGCTTCTGGAAACTTCACAGGTTTAGCGGCAGGATCTTATACTGTGTTGGTTGAAGATGCTAACGGATGTCAAGCTAGTGGTTCGGTAACTGTTAACTCTGCGGGTGGAGCGACGATAACATCTACAACAGATGTTAATCCTGCTTGTAATGGTGATTCAAACGGTTCGATTGTGGTGAATGCGACTGGCGGAATGGCTTCCTTGCAATACAGTATAAACGGTGGAGCCTTACAGTCAGGAAATTCGTTCACAGGATTAGCTGATGGAACATATATCTTATTGGTTGAAGATGCAAATGGATGTCAAACGACTACCAGTGTGACTTTAACAGAGCCAAGTGCAGTGGCTTACTCATCGGTTGAAACAGATGAAAACTGTGGTAATACTGATGGTACTATCACACTAACAGGATCAGGAGGTACTCCAGGGTATCAATACTCAATAAATGGGAGTGCGTTTCAAGCTTCTGGGAATTTCACTGGTTTAGTGGCAGGATCTTACACCGTGTTGGTTGAAGACGCGAATGGTTGTCAAGCGACAGGAAGTGTTACTGTTGGAGCAACTACTGGTCCTTCTATTAGTTCTACAACAGATGTGGACCCATTGTGTAATGGTGATTCTAACGGAACGATAACGGTGAATGCATCAGGCGGTACTGCTCCTCTGCAGTATAGCATTAATGGAGGAACTCTACAGTCTGGGAATTCGTTTTCTGGCTTGTCTGATGGTACATATACAATCTTAGTAGAAGACGTCAATGGGTGTCAATCAACAACAAGTGTAACGTTGACCGAGCCGAGTGCGGTGACATATTCAGCAGTTTCAACGGATGCTGGGTGTACAGTGTCTAATGGTACGCTTACAATCACAGGAAGTGGAGGCGTTGGTCCATATATGTATAGCATAAATGGGGGAACACTTCAGGGCTCTGGAAGTTTCACAGGTTTAGCGGCAGGGTCATATACTGTTTTAGTTGAAGATGCTAATGGATGTCAAGCTACAGGCTCAGAAAGTGTTAATTCAACAGGTGGCGCAGGCATTTCGTCAACAACGGATGTAGATCCATTATGTAATGGTAGTGCAGATGGTTCGATTACGGTTAATGCAACTGGAGGAACTGCTCCACTGCAATACAGTATCAATGGAGGTGCACTGCAGACTGGAAATTCATTTACTGGATTATCGGCAGGGACATATTCTATTTTGGTTGAGGATGCTGCCGGCTGTCAAACTACGGCTAGTGTTACACTAACAGATCCATTGGCTGTGTCATACACGGCAAATGTGGTTGATGCTTCATGTGGGTTAAATGATGGTTCAATTACAATTACAGGTGCAGGGGGAACTGGTCCATATATGTTCAGCATTAATGGTGGTACGCTGCAAAGTTCTGGCAGTTTTACAGGACTAGGTGCAGGTGCTTACACAATACTGGTTGAAGATGCGAACGGCTGTCAAGCAAATGGTTCTGAAACAGTGAATTCTTCTGGTGGTGCTACAATTACATCTACTACAGATATAGACCCATCATGTAACGGAGGAAACGATGGATCAATTACGGTGAACGCTACAGGCGGCACTGCTCCCTTACAATTCAGTATCAATGGAGGAACCTTACAGGGCTCCAACGTGTTTAGTGGACTGTCAGCTGGTATCTACACTTTACTTGTAGAAGACGCTGGTGGTTGTCAATCTTCTGTAAACGTGACTTTAGGTGAGCCAACAGCAGTATCGTACTCTGCAAGTGCAACTGATGAAAACTGTGGAGCTGCTGATGGTACTTTAACGATCACAGGTTCTGGAGGAACAGCACCATATCAGTATAGTATTAATGGCGGGGCTCTGCAATCGTCAGGATCTTTCACAGGACTGGTATCAGGTTCCTACTCAGTTTTAGTAGAGGACGCAAATGGATGTCAAACTAGTGCTACAGAAAATGTGAATAGTACCGGTGGGGCGACGATAACTTCTACTAACGATATCAATCCGAGCTGTAATGGAAGTTCAGACGGAAGTATAGAAGTTTTAGCGAGTGGCGGAAATGCACCAATTCAATACAGTATTAATGGTGGAGCTCTACAATCAAGTAATGTGTTTATGGGTCTGTCAGATGGATCGTACACAGTTCTTATTGAAGATGCAAGTGGATGTCAGAATTCAGTTGTTATAAGCTTAATAGAGCCAGCGGCAATTACAAATTCATCGACAATTGTTGATGCGACATGTGGAAACAGTGATGGTTCTATAGATGTGGTTGCAAGCGGAGGAGATGGTTCATTTATGTATAGTATTAATGGTGGGGCTATGCAAACATCAGGAAGTTTTACTGGTCTAGCGTCAGGTACGTATACTATTGTGATAGAAGATGGAAACGGTTGTCAACTTATTATTAGTGAGCAAGTGAATTCTATTAATGGACCATCAATAGACTCCACTACCGTAGTTGACCTAACGTGTAATTCAAGTATGGATGGAAGTATTGATTTATTCGTTTCAGGAGGAACTGCACCTATTTTATATAGCATTGATGGAGGTGCATCATCGCAATCGTCCAGTTTGTTTACTGGACTATCGGCTGGTTCATATGATGTCGTTATAACCGATGATAATGGATGTCAGGTGAATGCTACTATTCTGGTGAATGAACCAGATCTACTATCGTTAACACTGTCAGCGAATTCAACAACATGTGGATTATATAATGGAGATATTGTTGCTAACGTAAATGGGGGAGTTCAGCCATATAGTTATAGTTGGAATGACCCTGCAAGTCAGACCAATTTAAATGCTGACGACCTTGCTGCGGGTACTTACTCGGTTGAGGTTGCTGATGCAAATGGATGTGTAATCGAAGATTCTGCTACCGTGGCTGCTTCAGATTCAATGTTTGTTGATGTTGACGTTGTGCATGAATCATGTACCGATAAGTCTGATGGATCTATTGTATTAATGGTCGATGGTGGAAACGGTGACATAACTTATCTGTGGTCAACTGGAGATACATCAAACTTTATTGATGGCTTAACGGCAAATATCTATACGGTTTCTATCACTGATACTAATAATTGTACAGTGAATGAGACAATTGAGATTCTTACGGATAATTTGGATTGCATTGTTATTCCAACAGCCATTTCCCCTAATGGAGATGGAAGTAATGATGTATGGGTTATTCAGGGATTAGATATTCACCCGGATGCAGTTGTAGAGATTTATAATAGATGGGGAAGTATATTGTTCTCGTCCAACAGTTATCAGAATGATTGGGACGGAACGTACCAAGATAAAAATCTTCCAGCTGGTGTCTACTATTTTGTAGTAAGTATCTCAGAAGATGAAGTTTATACAGGGTCGTTAACTATTTTAAGATAAAAGGATATGAAAAAGTTAGTAGTATCTATATTGATGGCAGCTGGGTTATCAGCTGGACTTAAGGCACAACAATTGACTTTTCAGAGTCAGTATATGTTGAATCATTATTTGATTAATCCGGGTGCCGCTGGTGCTTTGGATTATATGCCAATTTCAACATCATTTAGACAACAATGGGCAGGGTTTACAGATGCCCCAAGGACACAGATGCTGTCTTCAAACTTAAAGTTAAACGATGAAATGGGCGTTGGTTTGATATTAAGTAATGACATAACTGGTCCATTGAGAAATATGGGATTGCAGGCGAGTTATGCTTATCATATCAGGATTAATGATAAATCTAAGTTAGGGTTTGGGCTATCTGCTGTGCTTAATCGGCATACCTTAGATGGTTCTCAGTTTGTCTTGAATGATGCGGTAGATAATACCTTGAATGGTTCGCAATTGAGCTCGTTCAATCCAGATGCCGCATTCGGGGCGTATTATTATGGAGAGAACTTCTTTGCCGGGCTTTCAATTATGCAATTGCTGCATTCTAAATTTAAGTTTGGTGATGAGATAAACAAAGAGAACAAAGAGGTGAGACACTACTTCTTGTCTGGGGGCTACACTTTTGATTTAGGAGGTGATTTTAAGTTAGAACCTTCTGCATTGATTAAGTATGTTTATGCAGCTCCTGTTCAGTTTGACATTAATACACGTGTGTTTTACAAGGATAATTTATGGACTGGATTGAGCTTTAGAAATCAAGATGCAATTGCTTTTAACCTTGGCATAAAAAGGGATCAATTTGTAGTAGGTTATTCATACGACTTTACAATGAGCAATATCAAGAATTATAGCCAAGGAACGCATGAGTTGTATATCGAATACCAAATCCCAATAGGTAAGGTTATTAAGTCCAGCATATAAAGCTGATTTTTATCATGAAAATTTAAACCATGGTGTGTCATACATCATGGTTTTTTTTTGTTGGCAGCTATAGTTTTGTCTTGTTCATTGCAGCTTCAGTGCTTGTATTGGATAGGATATTTGGAAATCATCAATCAAAACTATAAAACAACATGATGGAATCACTACAGTTAAAGAGGAATACAAGATTGAACGAAATCAAGAATGCGTTCAATGAGAAATTCTCAATGTTAAAACTTGAATTTTTTAAGAAGTCGCATGGCGAAAGTGAAGGTTCAAGAGCTGAGTTAATGATAACGTCAGATGAAGATTTAGAAAGTATAGGTTTTGCTAAAGATGAAGCAGTCATCAGTTTTGATGAGGCCACTAAAGTGAGTGATTTGGAGCAAAGTTTTGAGAAAATTGGTGGTTTACATGTGCAAGTGTTTAGAAAATCAGGCAGTGTCTGGTTGGAAACAATTGGTTCAGATTCATGGACCTTGGCTGAACAACAAAATCACGCAATCGAACGATTGTAGGATAGGGGAGAAATAGCAATTATCAAAAGGGCAGCATAACATGCTGCCCTTTTTGTTTAAAAGAAACAATCTAGTTTCACTTTAACCTTTTTCTGTTTATTGAATGTACGCTTAAACCAGATCTTAATTGGTTTCCAAACGCGCTTTTTAAAGTAGTTTTTTTCAATATAAATACCTCCCTGCTTGGTTTTCTTATTGTCAACTTTGTCTTTAGATAATTTTGAGATATCAATATCTATTTTGTTTTTATCGCGTGCTAATGATAGGTCTAAATCAAGATTTAAGGGCTTGGGAGTAGGTAGTTCTATAGATGCTAGCTTGCCGGGATTAGAGCTCTCTTTGGACTGATTTTCCTCTGGATTAGATATAGCAATCGAACCACGACTTCCTCGGCTAATTTCTGCAGAATTCCCAGATCGACCAGCTCTAGCTTGCGCAATGTTGTCAATCATAATCTCTCTTTGATTGCCTCTCTTGCCTCTGGATGACATCACAGCTTGTTGTTGAACGACAATAGCCTGAACTACATTATCATTCGCCACGTTTCTAGAAACATTATCCAGTACTTGGTTCCAATCTTCATTGCTTTGTATTTGCTGAATAGATATTTCGTTGGTGTTTACCTTGTTCTGATTTGGTGAGTTGTTAAATATAGCCACGTTGCCCACGTTATCAATATTGTATTGATTCGTAATAAAGTTGCCTCCTCTTCCGCCTCTTTGCTCCAGGTTTTGAGCATGTGAGTTTGAAATAAATAATATAAAAGCAAATAGTGTTGTAGTTGTTTTCATGTCATTTTAATTTTGATACAGAACAAACTTAGATGACTAAATCCCAATAAAATAGTTGAAATGGGTGAAGAGGTATTTTCACTTAGTGAGGATTAAATGATACCTTTATTATTGTTTAAAATGTGAAACAGCACCTTGTAGATGGGGGAGTAAACTTCTGTTTATTAGGTTTTGAACGGAATAATATTCTTCTTTCGTGTTGTTTAAACAGTCTAATAAACCGGTTTGAGGCTTTTAATGTGACTTCTACTAAATTCCTGGGTATATCGAAACGCATATCACTGATACAGTGATTTTTTACTTGGCGAAAATGCCTTTTCACTTAGTTAAATGACTCTGAGTGAATCTTTAAAAAGATTACTTTTGCAATGATGCGTTTGATAGTGTTAAACATAATTTGCTTGCTAGCGTTTTCTTCTGCTCTCTACAGTCAGTCGGATGAAGAGGTGTTTAAGAAGATAAATCAAGCCAATGCACAGGTTAATGATAACCCCAATAATGCCAGTGCCCTCATCCAGGAGGCGCTGGAAATGGCTATTAATTCAGAAAACCCGCGCGCACAAGCTTATTGTTACAATACCCTGGGTGCTATTCACTACAAGCTAAATGCATTTCAATTAGCTGTGGATTATTATTATAAATCGTACGAGCTATTTGAGAAAATTGTAGACCCTAAAGGGAAGTATAATACGCTTAAATATATAGGTCCTGCTTATGAGGCAAATGGAGAATATACACAAGCAAATACTTACTACATTTTATTCCTTGAATTAGCTGAGAATACAGGCAATGAAAAGGACAGATTGAGTACAATAATTAATTTAGGTAGGCTTTCATATAATAATGATAACCAGATAAAAGCGAAGAATTACTTCAACCAAGCATTGAAGATTCAGGAATCCATCAAAGATGAGAAGGGAATTGCACAAACCAAGCTATGGTTGGGCATGGTTGAGGAGAAGTTGGGCAACGATGAACAAGCGGTGCAGAACTGGAATGAATCAAGTCAAAAAGCCATAGATGTTAATGATATGCATGTGGCACAGCAAGCTAGTAATTCGCTTGGAAATTATTACAATATGAATAAGCGTAACCCAGAGGCTATTCAGGTGCAGCAGAAGGCTTATGAAATGAACCAAATCAGAGGTAATAGGTCGGGCGAGTTGGATAATGCAAAGAACATTGCGCGCTATCAGCTTGATGATAACAATCCGGTTGAAGCAATACCTTATATTAAACAGACCTTGGAGATTTCAAAGGAACTTGCAGATTTGGAGGCGCTTACAGATGCTAACCTCATGTTATCTGAAGCCTATGAACAACAGGGCAACTACGATTCTGCCTTGGTTGAGTATAAACGCTATCTTCAATTGGTCGATTCGGTTGAGAATGTGCAGGCAAAGAAAGAGCTGATGTCTTTAAAGCTCACTCAACAGCTCAATAGTAAGGTAAGTGAGTTAGAAAAAGTAAAAGCTGAATTGCGTTCTGAGAAGTTGTTGTCTGAGAATCTCAATGCCGAATACGCTAGCATGAAGGAGAGAAGGCGTGCAGATAAGATTGAACAAAACGCTAAAGATCAAAAATCAAGATTAATCATGTTTGGCTTACTTGCTCTAATCTTAATTGGAGGGGCGTCTACATGGTTGATTTATCGCAGCGCCCAAGACAAGAAAAGGGCCAATCAGTTACTAGCACTTAAGTCGCTAAGATCACAGATGAATCCTCATTTTATTTTTAACTCCCTTAATTCGGTGAACAGCTTTATTGCAAGAAATGATGAGAGGTCAGCCAATAAATACCTGTCTGAGTTCTCAAAGTTGATGCGTGCTGTTATGGAGAACTCCAAGCATGACCTTGTACCCCTTGCGAGTGAGATTGATATCTTAAAGATGTATCTAGATCTAGAGCATCTGCGGTTTAAGGATAAGTTCGACTATGAATTCGTCGTAGACGATGGTATCATGGTCGAAGAGGTGGAGATTCCACCAATGTTATTACAGCCGTATATTGAGAATGCAATTTGGCACGGCTTAAGGTACAAAGAGGAATTCGGTCATCTTAAAGTTCACTTTAAAATGGAGAATTCCTATATCAGTGTGTGTATTGAAGATGACGGAATTGGAAGACAAAAATCACAAGAGCTTAAGACCCGTAATCAAAAGGAGAATGTGTCAACGGGGATGAAGAATATCGAAGGCAGAATTAGCATATTGAATGATATTCATAAAACGAATTTAGACATTGAATTGGAAGACTTAACACATGAAAATGGCGATTCAGCCGGTACACGTGTGAATATTAAAATTCCGTATAACATTAATAAGGAGGCCGCATAATGAATATAAGAGCAGTTGTTGTAGAAGATGAAGAAATAAGCAGAGAAACACTTGTGAATTACATTCACAAGTATTGTGACGGTGTTGAAGTAGTGGGGCAGGGTGCAGATATGAAACAAGGCGTGGAGGTGATTAATGAGATGAAGCCAGATCTAGTTTTTTTAGATGTTGAAATGCCCTTCGGAAATGCATTCGATTTACTTGAAAAGGTTGAAAACCCAAATTTTGAGACCATTTTTGTAACGGCTTATTCAAACTATGCAATCAAGGCTATTAACTATAGTGCGTCCTATTATATCCTTAAACCGGTTGACATAGATGAGTTAGTAAAGGCAGTAGACAAAGTGAAAGAGCGATTGAATGATAAAGATGCAGATCCCGCATTGCATACCAAGGTCTTAATTGATAATATAAAAACGGTGAGTGATCAACAGAAAAAGGTTGTGCTACCAGTAATGGATGGCTTTGAAGTTGTTCAGGTAAAAGATATCATTCGTTGTCAGGGCAATGATAATTTCACAGATTTTTATCTGCGAGATGGATCGAAGAAAATGATTTGTAGAACGCTTAAGTTTTATGAAGATATTTTAGAAGAGTTTGGCTTTATGCGCATTCACCGATCTCATCTTGTAAACCTTGAATATGTTACAGCTTATAAGAAGGGCAAAGGAGGTCATGTTGAGATGATTGACGGATCCTCTGTTGATGTGTCACCAAGTAAGAAGAAAGAGTTCGTAGAGAGATTCTCCTAGTTTTCTGGGGCGCCAATCAGCATCCAGCAACGCCATACAGCAATTTCGGCCTCCGTTAATGGAGCTATGCCGAATTGATTGTTTGCAGGTGGCATTGTACGGTCATTGATTACCTCTCGTAATATTGTGCCATTATCAACTTGTGTCTTCAGACTATTGTAACTGGTAATCCAGGCATCATGACAACCAGTTCCAGGCCCCGTTCCTGTCATGCAACTCGCCCGCACAATGGGCATTACATCATACTCATAGCTGTATCCAATTGTGTCGCAAACCCCGAATTCCTCTACAGAAATAGTATGGTCACTAGTGCAGGAATCGTTAGTTACTAATGCAATTAAACCAAGTGATATGATGATCAAGAATCGCATTAAAACGTTTTCAACTCCTTGTAAAGCGCGTTAAGCGGAAGACCCATTACATTGTAATAACAACCATCAATTTTGTTTATTCCAATATACCCAATCCATTCTTGGATACCGTAAGAGCCAGCCTTGTCATAAGGCTCGTATCGATCAACATAATGCTCTATTTCATACTGCGAAATCTCATCGAAATAGACCTGCGTGTGGGATGAAAACGTCTCAATTCTGCTTGTTGTGCTAACACTAACCCCGCTCACAACAGTATGCATGTTTCCAGCAAGTTTGGAGATCATTTCAATGGCTTCTCTTCTGCCTGCTGGTTTGTTGATTACTTCATCGTTTAAGACCACGGTTGTATCTGCCGTTATTAATAGATCATTGTCCGTTAAATCAGGTCTAAATGCTTTCGCTTTAATAACTGAAAGGTAGGGGGCAACTTCCAAGGCTGGAATATCAGCGTCAAACGATTCATCATAATCCTTTGTGCGAATTTCAAATTCAGGCACTATTTCCTTGAGTAGTTTCTGTCTTCTTGGAGATTGACTCGCGAGAATGATATTATATTTTGATACTAAGTTTTTCATAGGAGTACATTCAAGGGGAATAACATCCCAAACAACATAATCAACTTCAACAATGTACTTATTCGATAGTGAGCTTCTTTAGTTTTTGCAAAGATGTTCAGCATAAATGAAGCGCCATACGCCAATAGGATTCCGATAGCGATTGTCGAAACAAACCAGCCAACATCTTCAAAACGTTGATTCCCGACACTTACCAATAAGATCATAAACAACAATTGTAAGCCGAGCAATCCTCCAATTACTACCCGCGTAAACCTTTCTCCATGGGCAATTGGCAGGGTGTTGCACTGCATTTTTTTATCGCCTTCAACATCATGTAGGTCTTTCACTATTTCTCTTGTAAGGTTAGTGATAAACGCAAATGAAGCCAGTAGAACAGATAAGAAAATGGCCGGCTCTAAGCTAAGATCAAATGCCTTAAAAGATTGAAAATAGCTTTCGTTAGGCAATTCGTTTTGCATAAACCGCATGCTCAGAATAATAACAAGTGCCGTCAATAAAGCAATACATATGTTGCCGATCAATTGTTTCCGCTTAAGGTAAGTGGAATACGCCCATAGGAGAAAGGCAGCGGCTAATGGAATAATCAACAAGACCAAATCCTCATAATACCAAGAAAGATATATAGCGATTAATGTTCCAAGCAAATTAAACCCCCAATGCGTAACAATAGCCCAGCGTCTTTTTATATGTTTTCCAATTACTATAGTATCTGGCCGATTCACTCTATCCGCCTTTATGTCGAAATAATCATTAATAATATTCCCAGCCGCCCCAATAGAAATGGTTGAGATGACCAATAAAATAAAGTTTATTTGATAATGAGGAGAAAGTGCAAATGCATCTGTAAATGTGGTGCCCGAGTCTATTACATGTTCATCTACTAACATTTTTAGAAGCCAAGCTTCAAATACCACAAACTTGATCAATAGCATGCATAGGGTAATAATGAACAAATTACCTGCACGCACCAAGCGTAAACCATGTTGTATTTTCTGCAAACTACCACTCATGGGCGTCACTGTCAAACCATTTGTTTTGAGATCGTAAAGTTTGCTCGATAACATCTCTCACACATCCTTTACCACCTTCCATATATGAAATATACGCAGAAATATTCTTTATCTCAATTGCGGCGTCTTTTGGACATGTCGCCAAACCCACACGCTTCATTACTTTGTAATCTGGTATATCATCACCCATGTATAGAATTTCATTGGCAGAAATACCTTTTTCGGCTATGTAATTTTCGAAAGTTTCTATCTTATTTGAGCAGCCCAAAAATACATCTGTTACACCAAGGTGTTGCAGTCGGGTGCGCACTAACTCCGAATTTCCACCTGATATAATCACGACATTAAATCCTTTTTTTACAGCCAGTTGCAAGGCATAACCATCTCTTGTGTTCATTGTTCTATACATGCCATCAGGCGGGCATAATAAGACCGATCCGTCTGTCAAAACGCCATCAACATCAAAAATAAATGTGCTGATGTTTGGAAGTAGTTCTTTATAGTTTTTCATGATATTTCTGTATAGATTTACTCAGTAAGGTATAGATTTCAGATAAATCTTTGTTCGAGTCTAATAGTTCTAAATGTCTTTGGATGGTGCTTTCATCATGCCTTAGCGCCGGTCCTGTTTGAATTTTTGCAGCTGAGTCGTGTTCAAGTTTTCTAATCATTTCTCGCAGAATAGGGATCAGGTGTTTTGTGTTGTCAACACCAATAATTTCCTCAGATTGAGCGATTAAATGGTTACTAAAGTTATGACTCAGTACAGCACATAAATGCATTTTGTGTCTGAATTCCAATGTGCTTTTCACCGCATTTGCTTCTAGTAAAGATGCGATTTCTAGTATGATTTTTTCATCATTATGATTGACACATTCATAAAAGATAGGTGAACCATTTAGTTTACTTGAAGAAGTTAGATTCTGCAGCGGCCACATTACTGCTCCATTGCTGTGATTGGGCAAGGGGCTTACTCCAGATAAATGAGCTAGGATGCCTTGGTAGTCTGAGAAAACTGGAACAAGTGACTCAATCGAGCCATCATTCACTGCTAAAATCACTATCGAACAATCAAATAAGTCCTCAATCTTGTCACATGCCATACTGCCTTCAATAAACTTTTTATCTCTGGCGTACAGATGAACTTCAGCATTAGCAGATAATAACGGAATGATTGTGCTGGCTGCGTTTCCACTTCCAACAAAGCCAATTTTTAAATGTCTGTTTTTCTGCATTCCGTCACAAAATAACACAATGAATTTCGATTAAGCGTTATTCAATGTGCATTTGTCTTTGTCTTTATGTTATTTTTGCAGCTAAATTGAAAACTTTCGGCAAAATATTAGACTTTTTCTTTAGCATGCGCCTAATGGTGATTCTAATGATCATCTTTGCTGCTTCAGTTGGATATGCAACATTTATTGAAGATGCTCATGATACACCAACAGCCAAAATATTAGTGTATAGTGCTACGTGGTTCGAAATGCTTCTAATTGTGTTGGCTTTCAATCTAATCGGAACATTAGTTCGAATGAATGTATTTCAGAAGTCTAAAATCTCTATTTTAACCTTTCATCTCAGTTTTGTACTTATTCTGCTCGGAGCCGGAATAACAAGATTTGCAAGTTATGAAGGAATTGTAAGGGTTAAAGAAGGCGAGTTTGTAAGCACAATGTATACGGCCGAACCTTATTTACTATTCCAGTTTATTGACAGTAAAGGAACATCTTCTCACAAGGAACAAAAATGGTTATCAGAAGCTACTCCACGACATAATGACTTTGATATTGATTTTGATTTACCTCAAAGACCACAATTAAATGCATCATACAATTGGTATTTAACAGAGAGTGTATATGATGCGTTTGATGGAGAGGGGGAAGGTGATGAATATGTGGTGCTAAGTTTTACAAGAGACCCTCAGGATACCATATATCTGAAAAATGGTGAGGTAAGAATGCATCAAGGGATGATATACGCCTTCAACAATAATGATTATTCTGATGCGATTAAAATATCGAATAACAATGGTGGTGAGTTGTATATATCAGCTCCATACGACATTACAAAGTTAGATCAGAGTAAAATGAAGAATGCTGGATCAATGCAAAATCCTCCAATGGATACACTTGTGCGTGATGAGAAGCATAGATTCTGGCCAAGGCATGTTCATTTTGTTCAAGGAAGACAGTTCTTTTATAAAATTCACTTTGATGATGCTGTTCTCGGATTCAGAAAACAGAACAAGTTGGAAGAAAATCAAGGAGCTGGTGTGAATTTCCTCTGCATGGATTTGAGCTACAACGGAGAAAAACGTGAGCTAATTCTACCGTGTGGTGAGAACAGCCTTTTTCCGCCTCAGCAAGTGTTTTTTAGTGATAGTTTGATATGCAGCGTTTTCTATGGACCAATAACAAGGGAGATGCCGTTTTCTATTGGCTGTGTGGATATGCGTGTAAAAAATTATCCAGGCTCAGGAAAAGCATCTTCATTCGAATCTGATGTAATTATTGATGATAAACGGGACGGGACTAATTTTGAAGCCAATATTTTCATGAATAATGTCCTTGACTACAAAGGATATCGATTCTTCCAGTCGTCTTACATGGTAAGCGAAGAGGCGCAACGAGCAGGCACTGGACCAGATATCACAGTATTATCGGTAAATCATGATTTCTGGGGGACTTGGATAACCTACATTGGATATATTTTGATGGCGCTAGGGTTTATTTGGAGCTTATTTGATAAGAATTCGCGCTTCAGACTCTTGGCTCGCAAGTTAAAGCAGAACGGAGCTAAATTATCGGCAATTCTAGTATTGCTAGGATTGTCAAGCATGGCTAATGCTCAATTGGTCAAAGATTTCGACGATGATTTCATTAAGAAAAACGAAAGAGTCTTGGTTCAGTCGTATGAAGGCAGAATCTCACCGCTTCAAACGCATGCTATAGATGTTCTAAACAAAGTTCATCATAAGCGTCACTACAATGGTATGAGCGCTACTGAGGTGTACTTGAGCATTCTAGCCAACAGTCGACCTTGGTTTAATGAAAGAATGATTTCTGTGAAAACACAAGCGCTTGAAGAGTTTGTTGGTGCGGAAGATGGATATGTATCATTACTTGATATGTTGGATACGAGTTTTCTCAGTAATGGACTCCCTAATTTAAAGCCACATATCGATGAAGCATATGATGAAGCGCATAAGAAGCGAGATGTCAATAAGTCAAAGTTTGATAAAGAGCTGATTAAACTGGTCGATAGATTTGAGGTCTTGTTTGGTGTTATTTCAGGTCAATATTTTAAGGTATTTCCAGCCAATAATTCTGAGAACTACGATTGGTTAAAGGAAGATGAATGGTTGAACCTTTATCAAATTTTCTCGACACAATACCAGGGGGATGATGCAGCCGAAATATACAAGGTATACACAAATTACTTTGATGGCTTAAAGAAAGGAGTTGAACAAGGTGCTTGGGATGAAGGGATAACAGCCACCGAAGAGCTAATAGCGTTTCAGAGAGAGAAGGCCTCCGACATTGTGCCTTCAGAGAATCACGTGTCAATGGAGATACTATACAACAATCTAAACGTATTTTTCTTGTTGATGATGATATACTGTACTTTGGGTGTTTTAATGTTGATTTTCCTCATTGTATGGGTGTTGAGTGGAAAAGGAATTTGGCTTAAAGTAATACGTCCTTTGTTCTGGTTAACTATCGCAGCAATGGCAGTACATGTGTTTGGCCTAGGATTACGCTGGTACATATCAGGACATGCTCCGTGGAGTAATGGTTATGAAGCGCTTGTATTTATATCATTCGCGACCATGTTAGCAGGTGCCATATTTTACAGATATTCAAGATTTGCAATCGCAGCGACCGGCATTTTAGCTGCCTTAATTCTTGGAGTAGCACACGGTTCTCACGTGGATCCTGAGTTAACTGACTTGGTGCCTGTACTTAAATCTTATTGGTTGGTTATTCATGTTGCCATTATAACGAGTTCTTACGGTTTCCTTGGTCTTGGGGCTATTTTAGCATTGATAAACCTAATCTTTTATGCGGCGGCGAGTAAAACTAATAAAAGAGTAAACGCAACAATAACAGAACTAACACACACGGCTGAACTTACCATGACTATTGGGCTTTATCTTGCGGCAATCGGAACTTTTTTAGGAGGTGTTTGGGCAAACGAGTCATGGGGACGCTACTGGGGTTGGGACGCAAAGGAAACATGGGCTTTGGTAATTGTACTCACGTACGCGATAGTTCTGCATCTTAGGTTTATTCCTGGAATGAAGTCTAAACTTACCTTCAATATTTTTGCCTTATGGTCCTACGCTACCGTAATCATGACTTATTTTGGTGTGAACTACTATTTGGTGAATGGGCTGCACTCCTATGCGCAAGCTGGTTCAAAAAGTGTTCTTCCGACATGGGCCAACATCACTATTGTCATTCTCGGCGTTTTAACTATATATGCCCTAATCCGAGAATATAAACACAGAAAGCAACTAAAATCAACATAATGATCCGAGCAGTTTTCCTGTTAAGTTTATTGTCTTTGGCTTCATGTACCTCTGAAGCGGATAAAACAGTAAATTCGAATGAAGAAGTAAGAAACAACGAGTCGGTTGATGCTATTGCTGATTCCGATATCTCTAAAAACACAAAATCAACTATGTCATTCTACGATTTTAAAGTAAACACTATTGATGGTAAACCATTTGATTTAAGCACACTAAAAGGAAAGAAGGTGCTTGTTGTTAATACGGCAAGCGAGTGCGGTTTAACGCCACAGTATGAACAATTGGAGGCTCTTTATCAGGAGCATGGAGGAGAGGATTTCACAATTATAGGATTTCCCGCCAATAATTTCGGCGCTCAAGAACCTGGCAGCAACGAGGAGATAAAACAATTTTGTCAGAAGAATTATGGTGTTAGCTTCACAATGATGGAAAAGATCAGCGTTAAAGACGCGGATGTTCACCCATTATATCAATGGTTAGTTGATTGTGAAAGAAACGCTTCAGGTAATAAGGAGTTTGACGTTGTTTGGAATTTCCACAAATTCAAAATTGATGAGAATGGCAACTATGCTGGTCAAATTCACCCTAAAGTAGAACCACTAGATGAAGAGATAGTTTCATGGGTGAAGTAGTAGATATTCTCTGTTTTGGTGCTCATCCTGATGACGTTGAACTAGGGATGGCAGGTACCATTTATCAAGAAGTTCAAAAAGGGACCAGAGTTGGAATAATTGACCTAACTGAGGGTGAATTGGGTTCGCGTGGGGATGAGTACACAAGAAAAGAAGAAGCTGCCAGGGCTTCAGAAATATTAGGTATTCATGCGAGAGAAAATCTCGGAATGGCAGACGGCTTTTTTGAGCATTCTAAAGAGAATCTTATGGCGATTGTCACTAAAATTCGACAATACCGACCAAGTATTGTGTTTTGCAATGCACCGTCTGATAGGCATCCCGATCACGGTAAAGGGAGTAAACTAGTACAAGACGCATGCTTTCTTTCTGGCTTGCTTAAAATAAAAACTCAGCACAAAGGGCAAGATCAGAAACATTGGCGTCCTAAACGCATCTTCACCTACATTCAAGATCATTATATTCAACCAGACTTTGTCGTGGATATCACAGATAGCTTTGATAAGAGAATGGAGGCCATCATGGCTTATAATACTCAGTTTTTGGACAACAACAAGGGGCCTAAAACACCTATATCTTCGGAAGAGTTCATGATTTTCATGAAAGGGCGACTGGCAGAATTTGGTAGAAGAATCAATGTCAAATACGGTGAAGGCTTTACCAGCGTAAACCCCTTGAAAGTATCTAACATCACCGATTTACTTTAATCATTTCAGTTAGTATAAGTGTTTGTAGAGAACTTATAATCATCAATTCATAAATAATGATTTATAAATTGTATAAGTAATATAAATTATAATAAATAACTATTTATACTAATCTTTGTCGAAACAATCGACATGAAAAAAATAACAGTTGCTAAAGGTGATGGAATAGGACCGGAGATCATGGATGCTACGCTAAGAATAATTAAGGCATCAGGAGCTCAAATTGAATTCGACGAAATTAAGATTGGAGAAGAAGTTTATTTAAGCGGCAATACTTCTGGTATAGGAAAAGAGGCTTGGGAGTCAATCAGAAACAATCGTGTATTCCTTAAGGCGCCAATCACTACTCCACAAGGGGGAGGCTATAAGAGCCTTAATGTAACTATGCGCAAGTCGCTTGGTTTATATGCCAACGTTAGACCATGCAAAAGCTTACATCCTTTCGTTGCAACAAAGCATCCTAAAATGGATGTTGTAATCGTGAGAGAAAACGAGGAAGATTTATATGCCGGTATTGAGCACCAGCAAACTGAAGATGTTGTCCAATGTTTAAAGCTTATCAGTAAGCCGGGTAGCGAAAAGATTATTCGCTATGCGTTTGAGTATGCAAAGCATTATGGAAGAAAAAAAGTTACCTGTTTTAGTAAGGACAATATTATGAAGCAGACAGATGGTTTGTTTCACAGCTTATTTAATGAGGTTGCCAAGGAATATCCTGAAATTGAAAATGAGCATTGGATTGTTGATATAGGAGCGGCTAAACTAGCTGATTCGCCTGAGGATTTTGATGTGATAGTTATGCCTAATCTTTATGGTGATATCTTATCAGATGTGGCCGCTCAAATAACAGGATCTGTAGGACTTGCAGGTTCATCTAACATAGGCTCTACGGTTGCTATGTTTGAGGCGATTCATGGATCTGCTCCGGATATAGCAGGTAAGAATCTAGCAAATCCATCAGGACTGCTACAAGGGGCCATTTTAATGCTAAAGTATATCGGTGAAACAAAAGCGGCTGAGAATATTCAAAATGCTTGGTTATATACAATTGAATCTGGATTGCATACCGCAGATATCTACAAAGAAGGTGTTAGCAAAGAGAAATTGGGGACAAAAGAATTTGCAGACGCTGTTATCAGTAATCTTGGTAAAACACCAAGTACACTGCCAAAGGTTGATTACGGAAGCGCAGGGGCCTTTGAATTACCAGTGCTTAAAGAAAAACCAGCCGCAAAGAAAACATTATTGGGTGTTGATGTGTTTGTAGATGACAAGGATAAAGATCCTAACAAGGTAGCTGAGAGACTACAATCAATTGCTTTAAATGATGTGAAACTTGAAATGATCACTAACAGAGGGGTGAAAGTGTGGCCTAATGGATTTGAAGAAACCTATTGTACAAATCACTGGCGTTGCCGATTCTCTTCTTCTGATAATGAAATCAAAAAAGACGATATAGTTAAAATACTAGCAAATGCTGTCGAAAAGAATGTAGACGTTATTAAAACAGAAAATCTCTACGCTTTTGATGGTAAGAAAGCCTTCAGTCTTGGACAGGGACAATAAATCTGTCTTTTGTGATAAATGGTAGGACGGGCTTGATAAGCCCGTCTTTTTTATTCCTGTTTACTTTTCTTTCTTGCGCGCTTATTGATCAATTCGACTATAAGCGAAAAGATAACTGAGAAATAAATATAGCCTTTCGGTATTTCGTTGTGGAAGGCTTCCATGGTGAGCGTTACACCAATAAGAATTAAAAACGCCAAAGCTAAAATTTGAATCGAGGGATTTTTTGAAATGAACCCGGAGATAGATTTAAGGAATACTACCATGATTATCATAGCTATAACCACGGCAATCATCATTATTAAGATCTCGTCCACCAAGCCAATAGCCGTAAGAATACTATCAAAACTGAACACGATATCAAGTAGAATTATTTGAATGATGACATTTACCATTGAGCTTGGTTTTTTTGTATTCCCATCATCGTGCGCACCCTCCATAATTTTGAATATCTCTGAAGTGGATTTCGCGACTAGGAATAATCCACCCGCTAATAGTATTAAATCACGTAGGCTAACTTCATGGAATATGGAGTTACCTAATAAGGACATGTCTATTGTGAGAATTGGTTCCGTAAATCCAATGATGTAAGATATACATGCTAACAAGATTAGCCTCATAATTAGAGCGAGCGCTAAGCCTATGTATCTTGCTTTGTCCTGCTGTTCTTCAGGTAATCTATCAGTTACAATAGATATAAATATGATGTTGTCGATTCCTAAGATTACCTCCAGAAAAACCAATGTTAGCAATGCTATCCAGGTGCCGAACTCCAAAAATATTTCCATATGGTAAATGTAGTTAATTCGCACATAATACAAATGAAAAGCCCTGTACATTCAATGCACAGGGCTTCTATTGAAACGATAACTTAATAAGTTATCTTGATAACACCTTAACTAGCTTTTTTTACTGCTTTTTTAGCAGCTGAAACTTTCTTTTCAGCCTTATTTACTGCTTTCTTTTTAGTCTTCGTTGTCTTAACTAGTTTCAAAACAGCTTTTTTCTTTGCTTTACCTTTTTTTAGGTCTTTAAGTTTCGATTTTGCCTTTTTAACTGCTTTTTTTCTTGATTTTACTTCTGCTTTCGCTTTTTTCAAAGCCTTTTTTAACTTTTTTACTTTTGCCATAATATATGTTCTAATGTTACGTCAAAGTTAAGGATAAGTATCGGGAACGTTATGTTAAGTTTTTTTTGACAGGCATAAGTATTGCTTTGTAGTAAAGTCGCAGTAAGAGTTGTAGCCCAATGTTAAGTTTTTATTTGGGCGTAATTTGAGGTGATAATACATCTTATTAACCTTGATAATAGTTTTTCAACACTGCTTCTTACAAATTCACTACCTTTGCGGCCTAATAAATATATATGACATTTAATGAACTTGGCCTAAACGATTCTATTCTCAAGGCTATCACGGCTTTAGGATTCGAAGAGCCATCAGAAATACAAGAAAAAGCAATTCCTTATCTACTAGAAAGTGAGAACGACTTCATCGGACTTGCTCAAACAGGAACAGGAAAGACTGCTGCCTTTGGTTTACCAATGGTGCAGTTAGTTGATTTTTCGTCGAAAGACACCCAAGGGCTTATAATTTGCCCTACACGCGAGCTTTGTAATCAGATTTCAAAGGACTTTATGTCCTTTACAAAATTTCATGACAGACCAAACATTGTAGCAGTATATGGCGGCGCCAGTATCGATAATCAAATTAGAGCGATAAAAAAAGGCGCACAAATCATTGTTGCAACACCTGGTAGGTTAGTTGATTTAATTAAGCGTAAAGCTATTAAGCTAGACACAATTCAAATTGCAGTGCTAGATGAGGCAGATGAAATGCTTAACATGGGCTTCAAAGAGGATATCGACTTTATCTTAGAGCAAACACCTAAAAGTAAAACGACATGGCTGTTTTCAGCTACCATGCCAAAAGAGGTTCGGAATATCGCTAAGAACTACATGAATAACCCGTTTGAGGTGACTGTGGGAACAGCAAATAGTTCTGCTAAGAATATCGAGCATCAATATTTTATGGTGAAGGAGCGTGATCGCTACTTAGCTTTAAAACGATTGTTAGACTTCTATCCAGATATTTTCGGACTTATATTCTGTCGTACTAAACGAGAAACCGGAATGGTAAGCGAAAAGCTGGAGAAAGAAGGCTATGATGTAGTTGCATTGCACGGAGATCTTTCTCAAGCACAGCGTGACTCAGCGATGAAAAAGTTTAGAGAGCGCACGGTAAAAATATTAGTAGCTACGGATGTAGCAGCAAGAGGTATTGACGTAGACAGTGTATCGCATGTAATACATTATAATCTGCCTGATGATGTAGAAAATTACACCCATAGATCTGGTAGAACGGCAAGAGCTGGTAAATCTGGTATGTCTTTGGTTTTAATTAATACGCGTGAAAACTACAAGATCAAGCAGATTGAGAAAATCATCAAAACTGAAATTAAGAAGAGCGAAATTCCGAGTGCAGATTTGATTCGTGAAAACCAAATGATGGCGCTTATTGAAAGAGTAGCGGCTACAAAGGTCAACGAAAAGGAACTTGAGAAGTATTGGGACATTATTTACGATAAGTTCCAGGATATGACGGCTGAAGAGGTAGTGATGAAATTTATTGCAGCCGAATTCAACAGATTTATCGAGTACTATAAAAACTCTAGCGATTTAAACGCGAGTAAGTCAGATAAGGAAAGTAAAGGTCGTGAACGCGATGGAGGTAAACAGAATAGAAACCTGGATGGCCCTAAAAAGCGTTTCTTTATTAATCTTGGAGAAAAGCAAAACCTAAATAAAGGTGCTTTAGTAAGGTTGGTGTGCTCTAGTTCTGGTGTTGACAGTAAAGATTTAGGTCGTATAGAAGTGATGGGTGGATTTTCCTTCTTTGAAGTGAATGAAGCTATTGCTGGTAAAATCATACCAGGAATGAAAGGCAAAGACTATGAAGGTAAAACCTTTGTTGTCGAAGAAACTGAACTAAGAAAATCCGGTGGCGGCGGTAAAAGACGCAGCGGTGGCGGTAAAAGACATGGTGGAAGAGGGGGTAGACGTTAAGCGTCTATCTTTTCTTTTTCTGAATCATTTTTAGGCAAGCAACAGCACATTCAATTCCCTTGTTGCCATGTTTGCCACCACTTCTATCTATAGCTTGTTGCATGGTGTTGTCGGTTAAGACACAGAATACCACAGGCTTTTTGTTATCAAGACCAACGCGCATTATTCCTTGCGTTGCGGCTTCACACACAAAATCAAAGTGTTTAGTTTCTCCTTGAACAACAGATCCTATTGCTACAATACCATCTAAGTCAACAGTGTCAAATAGAAGCTGGCTACCTAAGGCTAGTTCATAAGTTCCTGGCACATGGTCGATATGAATATTCTCTTCCTTTACTCCGGCATCTAACAATGCTTGTTTGGCACCGTTTAGAAGGTTACCAGTAATTTGATAATTCCATTCAGAAACTACCAAGCCAACCCTGTAGCTAGAAGGGTCACCATTAAATGAAAAGTCCGAAAGATTTTGGGCTGCCGTTGCCATATTAAATATTATGCTCGGCTCTACCTATGTATTTTTCTATGTTCTGCGCTTGGTCAGAATCTCTGTAATCAGCTTTGATAGTCTTGTAGAAATCTAAAGCTTTATCCCAATTACCTAGTTCTTCATGTACCATTGCTGCCTTCATCATATAATAAGGCGTTAATAATACATTTTGTTTTCTTGATGCAGCAGCCTCATATTTTGCAACAGCATTTTCTAAATCTCCAAGTTCTAGGTAAGCATCACCTTGCGCACCAATTGCTTGAGTAGTCAAAAGAATTTCATCTTCATCAAATTCCTCTTGTACTTCATCTAACCAAGTGATAGCCGTTTCATAGTTCTGAGAATTATCTGCTCCTAAATGTAAGTGAGACATTCCCCACATATATGCGGCTACAGGTGCTACATCAGCACTCTTGTATTTATCAAGAATATATTGAATCCCTTTAGTTCCAACAGCAGGGTTGCCTTCAGCCGCTAGTCTAAACGAATCTCTTTCGTAGTAAAAGAATGGAGACTGAGCATTTGGCTTGCTAACATACATAGCCACATCCGCCTCTTTATTCGGTTTATCTATGAAAAAATATTTGTAAGCAAAAAATCCACCTACAATTGCAACTATCGATCCTCCAATTATTATTAGACTCTTTTTGTTGTTACGCATCCAAATCTCTGCGCGTGTCATCAAATCGTCGTCTTTCAATGCTTTTTCTTTCTCGTCCGCCATGTGTTACATTAGTTTACAGTTTGCAAAAATATACTTTTTTTTCATAACATCACGATATCTTATTCACTAAGCATTCAGTACTTTTGACATAATGCATTTATCCAAGCTATCATTATTGAATTTTAAAAACTACGAACAGGTAGACTTAAGCTTTAAAAAGGGCTTAAACTGTATACTTGGGGACAATGGTGAGGGTAAAACCACAATACTTGATGCTATCTATGTGTTATCGTTTTGTAAGAGTTATTTCAATGCAATCGACAGCCATTCGATAAGGTTTGGTGAGGACTATTTCATGGTCCAAGGCTGTTTTTCAAATAAAAACGACGAGGACGAAATTACTTGTACGGTCCGAAAAGGCCGAAAAAAGGTGTTTAAACGAAACAAGGCCGATTATGATAAGCTGTCTGACCATATAGGAAGATACCCCGTCGTGATGATTACTCCTTACGATAGTAATTTGATTTTGGGAGGAAGTGAAATAAGAAGAAAGTTTATTGATAGTATTTTATCTCAGGTCGATAAAGCTTATCTGAGCAACCTGGTAGCCTATTATAAGGTTTTAGAACAACGTAATGCACTCCTAAAGTCTGTTGATTACGGTAAGTCAATCAATATGGAGTTGCTAAATCTCTATGATGATCAATTAATTCATCATGGGAAACTGATATGGCAAACACGAAAAAATTTTATTGAGAGTCAATTGATTCCGCGTTTTAGAATAATGCATGAAGCGCTATCAGAAGGAAAAGAAGAGGTCCTGTTAGTGTACGAATCACAGATATCAGATACTATATATGAATCAAAATTTAAATCTTCACTAGATAAAGACAGGGCAACGCAATATACCAATGTGGGGATTCATAAAGATGATTTGGCATTTATTATTGAAGGGCACTCTATAAAGAAATTTGGCTCACAAGGTCAGCAGAAAACATATTTGTTAGCACTTAAACTAGCGTATTATGAATACATGTTGGAGGAAATGGATGTTGAGCCTATATTAATGTTAGATGATGTATTCGATAAGCTCGATCGGCATAGGGTAATGGCACTATTGAAATTAGTAACCAATAAGGCGGATGGTCAAGTGTTTTTAACTGACACGAGCGCCAATCGTGTGCCTGAGATATTAACGGAGCTCGGAAAATCTAGTAACGACATCACAATAAAAGAAGGAGGGGCAATTGAAGCGTAAGGAAAATTTAGAACCGTTAAAAGAAGCGATTGATCGATTTTTAAAAGATCATAGATTATCTGCCAAGTACAAAGAAAAAGCTTTGGCACACTATTGGGCAGAAATGATGGGGGATGTGATTGCAAGAAAAACGCAGAGTGTTAAACTGACTAATAAGTGTATGACCATTAAATTAGAGTCATCGGTGCTTAGACAGGAGCTCTCTTATGCGAAGGACAAACTAATCGCCGATATCAACAAGAAATTTGAGGAAGAGCTTATCGACTCAATTGAATTTAAGGCATAAACAACAAACGCCCGGCAAGCCGAGCGTTTGTATAAACAGGATAAATAGTTCGCAATTAAAATACTTCTGCTGCAGAGAAATGGAATTCTCCTTCAATCTTAGCATTTTCGTCGCTGTCCGAACCGTGTACCGCGTTACGGCCTTTTGATTCGGCATATTGTTTACGGATAGTGCCTTCTGCAGCCTCAGCTGGGTCAGTTGCTCCGATAAGTGCTCTAAAATCAGCTACAGCATTGTCTTTTTCAAGTATAGCTGCTACGATAGGTCCAGATGTCATGTACTCCACTAACTCACCATAAAATGGACGCTCGCTGTGAACTTCATAAAACTTTTTGGCTTGATCTTCACTCAAACGAGTATACTTCATCGCTTTAATCTCAAAGCCAGCTTTGGTTATCATGTCTAAAATTGCCCCAATGTGTCCGTTTTCAACGGCGTCAGGCTTAATCATTGTAAATGTTCTATTTGTTGCCATAGTTTCTAAAATTCGCCGCAAAAATACAACTATTTAACTTTTAGCGAACATTATTCTGTTTTTTTCGTAGGAGGTAGCAGCAAAACGTAATAGGAATCAAATATTTTCTATTTTTGTTGAACAAGAAAAAGTATAGTATGAATAAAAAGCTAGCATTATTCGGAGCGTTAACTATGACAGGCGCATTATTTATGGCGTCATGTGGTGGAGGAGATGACTCAGAGGGAAAAGAGAAGCAAAAAGTTGTTAAGAAGACGGATGAGGATGAGACTAACGATTCTATTCCAGAGACAGATGGAGGAAAGATAGATCACAGACTTCCAACGCCAAATATGTTTTTTGAGGTAATCAAGAAAATTGGTGGACAGGCTGACATGGAACTGGTTAATTCCGTTGATAATGCTGAGAAGTACGAAACAAGCGCATCTAAGGCAATGAACTTTGGTGTTTATTTCTCGGATTTAGCATACATGATGAATTACGGTCAGAATGCAGAAACCGTTCAGTATTTTACAACTCTGGAAGGTATCGCAAAGGATTTGTCAATTTCAGCAATATTCTCTGCAGAGATCATGGAGAAGTTTGGAGATAATGGCGATAATTCAGATTCGCTTTACACATATTCAACTGAGATTTATGACAACGCATACAATTACTTAGAAGAAGAGAATAAAGGTGATGTACTTTCACTTATGCTTGTTGGAGGATGGGTTGAAAGTATGCATATTGTAACCAATTTAGTTGGTGATTTCTCTGATAACAATGAATTAATTGATGAGATAGCAGCACAGAAAGATGTTCTTGAAAGTATTCTAGAGCATGTGTCAGTTTCTGCTGAATCAAACCCATCATTAGAACCATGGTTAGAAGATTTAGGTGAGCTAATTACTATTTATTATGATAACATTCAAAATGCTGAATCTAGCAGCCAGCGTGATGAAAACGGTAAAATCATATTAGGTGGTGGAGATAAGGTCGTGTTAAACAAGGAGAGCTTTGGTACGATTGTTGAAAAGATAGGGGAGATGAGAGAAACCATCGTAAACGGACAATAAAATTATTACTATGAAATTAAGTGTTAAAATATCATTACTACTCTTTGCTTTTCTAGGTACTAACGCTGTAAATGCTCAATCGTGTAGAGACGAGCATACCTACTGTGATAGAGGTAAAGATAAAGGATGGCAGACATCTACTCAATCTAAAAGTGGTACGTTTGCTGCAGGTGAAACTCACGAAATCAGTTTGATTATTTATGATGGAATTGATTATAGATTTAGCTTCTGTGCTAACAATCCTGAGTTAGATGGCCAAATCGTGGTTGAAATGTTTACTGAAAAAACGGTTAGAAAATATATTCCAGAGAAAAGAAGAATGGGATATGTAAAGGAAAAAGAAAGCCGTTACACTAATAGAGAAGACGAAATGGCTCAGTCATTTGAAATTCAGGCAGACGGAACTAAAAAGATTTTCTTAAGAGTTACAGTTCCAGATGGACCATCTGAAGGTGGAAGAGGCAGAAAGTTAAAAGCTTCTGACGTAATTTGTGTTGGGGTTCTTGTTCAACATCAAAAAGGTGTTCGCTCTGGTTTTAAAGGAGGAGAAAAAGTTGAGACGGAAGGCGGTGGCGGCTTCTAGTCGATAAAGAATTAACATATGAAAACCCTCCTGGAAACAGGAGGGTTTTTTACTTTTACAAATATGGTGTTCGAAATAAATAAGATAAGAGAAGTTGAAAATGTGCTGTCCTACGCAAGTTCAGTTGTTATAATTGGGCATAAGTCGCCTGACGGGGATGCAATTGGCTCATGTCTGGCCCTCAAAGGGATTCTAAGTAGCAAGTATGCTTGCGATTATCATGTAATTGTTCCCGATAATTATCCTGATTTCTTATCATGGATGGAGGGCATTGATGATGTCATAGTTGCTAGTGATCATATTGATAAGACGACAGATTTGATTTCATCTGCCTCAGTAATTTTCACACTGGACTTTAATCATCCATCAAGAGTAGGAAAAGATTTAGAGCAAAGCTTGGCTGAGGCTGAGGGTGTGAAAATTATGATAGACCACCATCGTGAACCCTCTGATTATTGTAACTACACGTTTTCAGATATATCATCGTGCTCAACTGCACAAATGATATACGAATTCGCTGAGGCAATGAATCTAACTGAAAGCATAACTCCAGGTATTGCGGAAGCTTTATACTGCGGAATAATGACAGATACAGGCTCATTTAAGTTTTCCTCCACAGCACCAAAAACACATAGAATAGCCGCTATTCTTATGGAGTCAGGTTGTAACCATGAGAAAGTTCACCGTTTAGTATATGACGCTAATACGGTTGAAAGGGTTAAGCTTCTTGGTTATGCCTTGAATAAAATGGACGTGAAAAAGGAGTATGAATTGGCGATTTTACACCTTAGCTCGGATGAATTAAAGAGATTCAATGCAAAAAAAGGAGATACAGAAGGTTTTGTAAATTATGCCCTGAGTATGGCGGGAATTTCTGTTGCAATTTTCGCCAAAGAAACAGACGAAGGGGTTAAGATGTCATTTAGATCTAAAGGAGATTGGTGGGTGAATGAGCTCGCTTCTAAACACTTTAATGGAGGTGGACATAAAAACGCCGCAGGTGGGATTAGTTTTGAGAGTATCGAATCAACACTAGAGAAAATTGAAACATTGTTGCCTGAATTGATTATATATAAACATGATTAGGAATTGTACATATTTACTTCTGATAGTTTTATTTGCCGTTTCATGTGGTGAAGAACCAGCGCAGCAAAGGGCTGGGTTTAAAAAGCCAAAATCTGAACGCCAGCTATTGATGGAAGCGACTTCAGATGGCAATAAGATGTTTAATGAAGAAGATCAAGAAAACATCAAAATTTACCTGTCGAACAAAGATTGGGACATGAAACCAACAGGATCTGGAATGTACTACTACATCACTAAATCATTTGACTCAACCAAGGCTAAAACAGGAGATTATGTAACACTAGATTATGTTGTGAGTGGTTTAGATGGAACAATTTATTACAATTCAGAAGAGGATGGTTCAACTTCTTTTACTGTCGATAAGCAAGATATGGAAAGCGGTGTACATGAAGCGGTAAAAATGTTAGGTGTTGGAGATGAAGGGATTTTTATTATAGTTAACTCAAGAGCTCACGGCGTTCTGGGGGATAGCAATAAAATCTTACCCTATCAAGTTCTAGTGTATAAATTGAAATTACTTGGTTTAGATGAAAAATAATCTTTGGATGTATGCCCTTGCAGTAATTGTAGCAATTGGATGTGGGGAAGAAATGGTGCAGAATTCATCTTCGGCGAAAGTGGAGGGAAGTGTAAAAAATGATTCAACCAACATTGGAGATGATGTAGCACAGGATTCGATTGACTCTGCTGATGAAATAGATCCGGTTGAAGTTGATTCATCGCTTAATGGATATGCCAGCAATAATGTTCACTATGTATATAAGAAGGTATCTAAACAATCTAAAATTGAACCAGGCGATATTATCAAGTTTCACTATGTCTTAAAGGATTCTAAAGGAAATCAAATCAGAACATCAAAAGAACGTAGCGAGCCTTTTGCGCTTAAACAGGGCCTAGAATTAATGCCTAAAGCAATCGATCAGGCATTGCCGGGCTTGTACACAAACTCCAAAGTTGATTTAATTGTAGCAGCATCACACCCGGAAATTGAAAAGTTCCCTGATTTAAATCATTTAGAGGGAGATTCACTGATATATACGCTTGAGATAATGGACAAGGTTAAACCGGTGAATACTGGTGCAAGCTCAGTTTACAAGCTTGAATTAGGTAAAGGAGCCAAGGTAGAAAATGGAGATGTTATTGGCATAGATTATTTTGGATTTACGCCAGACGGAAAGGTGTTTATGACATCAAGGGAAGCTGGTGCATCCTATGAGTTCCCAGTTGGAAGAGGAAGAGTAGTTGCTGGATTAGATTCGGCGTTCACTAAGCTAAACATAGGCGACAAGGTAATAGTGGAAGTACCCGCAAAATATGGCTATGGGTCGAAAGGGCTGTTGGATAGGGTAAGGCCAAATACTGATTTGACTTATCTCATTACAATTGATTATAAAAAATAGTGCGCGTATTGTTACTCATATCGTGTTTGTCTTTCAGTTTTTTATGGGCTCAGGATGGATTTGATTCTAGTTTTTCTTGTAAAGGAAGAGACACGCTGGAAACATGGCAGGGACTGAGATATTGTATAATTGAATCGACAGAAGGCAGATCGCCTGAGAAAGGTGATCGATTATATGTGGAGTATAAAGGATATTTTTCCAACGGAGTGGTTTTTGATTCATCGACAAGCTTCAATTTTCGACTTCAGAAATTAGAAGTTATTCGTGGATGGGATATTGGATTTGCCTTGTTAAAAGAAGGTGAGTCGGCTCGCTTTTTTATTCCCTGGAAACTAGCTTACGGAAAGCATGGACGTCCTCCTATGATACCCAGAAAAGCCGATTTAATCTTTGATGTTAAGCTTACAAGAATTAAAGATTAAGTTATCAACTAACTTGCATATAGTCTTGTGAAGCGCTTGGGAATTAAGTAATTTTGCCGCACCTATTTTGTTATTTGTGAAGAGACTTTCGCTCATAGTTTTGCTTGCGTGCCTATTAGACCTGCCGTCTATTGGACAGTCGACTAATTTTGGTAGTAGTGATGATTGGCGCAGGACTAAAGAAGAATTGATTCTAGGCTTAGGCATAAGCAATTGTTTAAGCGATTTGGGTGGGCTTGATCAAATAGGAACGGATTATCATTTTGTGGATATCGAATGGCCAATGACGCGACCATCTGTGTATTTCGCATATCGCAATAGATTAAATAAAACATTTTCGTGGCGATCAACGTTGTTATGGGGTATTTTAAAAGGGGATGATAACTTAACTGCAGAGCCATTTAGAAACTATCGTAATCTTCACTTTCGCACACACATTTGGGAGGTATCTCAAATCATTGAAATAGGAACTGGGTTCGACAAGATTGGTAAGCGATATAATGTATCGAAAAAAGGTTTTAAAAACTTTTCATTCTATCTATACGGATATGTAGGGGTTGGTGCCATGTTTTTTAACCCAAAAGCACAGTATAATGGCAAATGGACTGCCTTGCAGCCTATAGGTACTGAAGGTCAAGTTGCCGCAGATTCGCTCAAAAAGTACAGCCGATTTACCTACACACTCCCCATTGGCGCTGGTTTAAAAATGTATGTAGGTAAACGCTTTAATATTGGTTTAGAATTCGCTTATCGTAAAGTTGGTTCTGACTATATAGATGATGTAAGCGGGGATTACTACCATAATAACATCATTAGGGGACAGCAAGGCGATATGGCGGCAGATTTAGCTGATCCGTCAAGCGGAGCAAATTGGAATTGGACGATTCAGGGAGAGCAACGTGGAGACCCAACGACAAAAGACGCCATACTTTCAGCACATATTCAGTTATGCTATAACCTAACGGGCTTTAATAGTAAGGGGAAATCACGACGACGACCGGGGTCAAGCAAACGGAGATACGGGAAAAAGGGAAGAGCAATGTTTTAGGCTAGAAGGAACATGGCTGGTTGCTTATGCAGAGCATCCTTTTTAATCTGAATTTGACCTATCTCTCCACTCACAATTAATTCGTTTTCACAACTAAGGTTGATGGCGACACAAACTTTAGTATTTGCAGGTAAATGCTGCCTTAAATCTTCAAGTAGCTGTATGTTTCTGTATGGAGTGTCCATAAAAATTTGTGTGTACCCACTTTTAGCATTGCTATGATAGGATTTAATGGCGCGTGCGCGTTCGCTCTTATCTCTTGGAATGTAGCCATTGAAGGTAAATTGCTCACCATTAAATCCAGAAGCCATTAATGCAAGTAATATCGAGCTAGCACCTACTAACGGAACTACCTTGACGTTTTTTTGATGTGCGTAGGAAGCAAGCGCTTCACCCGGGTCAGCCACGCACGGAGCTCCAGCTTCAGATAAGTAACAAACATCATTTCCTTTATCAAGGAGCTGATAGGCGTATTTTAGTTGCGGAATGTCCTCATCATTGCGAATCTCAATAAATTCAACATCATCTGGTATAGGAGAGGGAAGACCACATGCGATTAAAAACCGTCTAGCTGATTTTGTGTTTTCACATGCAAAATATTTAATAGACTGAATTAGAACTTTGTTAAAGTCCGGTGTGATTCGATTGACATCTTCCCCACCCAAGCTTGATGGTAAAAGGTATAGCTTAGCCATAGTATCCTGATTCTATTCGATCGGCAATTTTATTGCATGCAGCGTCTAGCAGTTGGTAGACATGTTTAAATCCTTCTTCACCTCCGTAATAGGGGTCAGGGACTTCCATGTTTTCACCAGGATACAATTCATTTAAAATTAAACGCGGCATTTTTTTTTCTGCTGCACTGGGATCCACTGCTATCATATTTGTTGCATTACTCTTATCCATGGCAAATATTAAGTCAAACTCCTGAAAGTCGCTTGCTACAAATTGCCTAGCCTGTAAATCACTTATATCAACACCATACAATGATGCAGTGTGTTGCATGCGTTTATCAGGAGCAGCCCCAATGTGATAATCAGAAGTGCCTGCGCTATCTACTTCAACATCAAGACCACGTTCTTCGGCAATTTTACGCATAATACCATCTGCCATGGGGGACCGGCAAATGTTTCCTAAGCAAACCATTAAAATTTTCATAAAAAAAATCCTGACCGGTAAGGTCAGGATTGGAATTTAATTATTGTACACTCAATTTCTTTTCTAAATCTTCTAGATATCCTCTGAATTGCTTATCGGTTTCTTGAAGATTGTTAACTGTTCTACAAGCGTGAAGTACTGTTGCGTGATCCTTTCCACCACAGTGCATTCCAATGTTTGCAAGAGATGACTTGGTCATTTTCTTTGCAAAGTACATGGCAATTTGTCTAGCTTGTACTACTTCTCTTTTTCTTGTCTTAGACTTAAGAAGTTCAATAGGTAGGTCGAAATAGTCACAAACTACTTTCTGTATGTAATCAATCGATACCTCTCTTGCTGTGTTCTTAACAAATTTGTCAATCATTTGCTTAGCAAGCTCAAGTGTAATTGATTTCTTGTTAAGTGATGACTGAGCGATAAGCGAGATCAACGCACCTTCTAATTCACGAATGTTTGTTGTAATGCTATAGGCTAAGTATTCAACCACTTCTTTAGGAAGGTCAATTCCATCAGCGTACATCTTCTTCTCAAGAATAGCGATTCTAGTCTCTAAATCTGGAGTCTGCAAGTCGGCAGATAACCCCCATTTAAATCTAGATAATAGTCTTTGCTCCATTCCTTGCATCTCAACAGGTGGTTTGTCAGATGTAAGAACAATCTGCTTACCAGTTTGATGTAAATGATTGAATATGTGGAAGAATATCTCTTGTGTTTTTTCCTTTCCAGCAAAGAATTGAACGTCATCAATGATAAGCACGTCAATCATTTGATAGAAATGCTGGAAATCATTGGTTGTACCGCTTCTTACCGCATCAATAAATTGATGAGTGAATTTCTCTGAAGATACATAAAGCACGGTCTTATTTGGGAATTGATTCTTAATGTCAATTCCAATTGCATGAGCTAAATGTGTCTTCCCTAGTCCAACGCCCCCATAAATCAACAATGGATTGAAAGCAGTACCGCCCGGCTTTTGAGCAACTGCAAATCCTGCTGATCTTGCTAATCTGTTGCAATCTCCTTCTACAAAGTTTTCAAACGAGTAATTTGGGTTAAGATTTGAATCAACATTTACTTTTCTGAGACCTGGAATCACAAATGGGTTTCTAATGGGATTAGAACTTAAGTCAATCGGCATTGAAACAGGTGCGTTCTTTAGTGCTCTTTTGTTTGTAGTTGGAATCTTAACTGTGTAAGGGTTAGTGTTTTGTGAGTTGTTTTCCATCACAATAGAATACTCCAGCTTCCCTTCGTCCCCTAACTCTTTCTTAATCGTTTTCTTAAGTAATGGAATGTAGTGTTCTTCTAACCACTCGTAGAAAAACTGAGATGGCACCTGTATAGTCAAAACACTGTCTTTAAGTTTGACAGGTTTAATGGGCTCGAACCAAGTTTTGAAACTCTGAAGGCTTACGTTGTCTTTAATTACTTTCAGGCAATCTGCCCATACCGCTTCATGGTTCTGGTTCTTCATAAACTACAATAGTTAACAGGTTTAATCTTTATTTGATTGCTAATCACATATCCTATGCGAAAAGCGAAAACAAATATTTACATAAAAAAGTTAAAAAAAAAATGAAATGTGCCTTGTTTTTTTAAAAAGTTTTACTCTGAGTGAGTATTATGTTTTGGCATAATTTTTTTTCAACTCAATCGTATGATGAGATGTCAGTACTGGTGACTCGTTTGCGACAAAGTCAATGTCTATTCGGCCCAATGCAATTCCAGCCCATCCTACTTGATTAATATACACCTTTTTTTCAGATTTGTTGCGTAATTCAACAGGTTTTTCCAGTAAAGTATGCGTGTGACCACCTAATATAAGGTCAATATGATCAGTTTTGGGAGCCAAACTTACATCACTTATCTTGCTAGATTCATATTCATATCCTAAGTGACTGAGACAAATGACTAAATCACAACTTTTGTCTTCCTTCAAAAGTTTTGCGTGATGATTTGCTTTTTCAATCGGATCTAAATATTGGGTGTCCTCAAAATTTCTTTTGTCTACCAGACCATTTAGTTCAACTCCTAATCCCAGAATCCCAATTTTAACACCTCCTTTATTAAGGACAAGGTTTTCTTTTGTTTTTCCGCTAAGTTGCGTGTTGCTAAAGTCATAATTTGAGCACACAAATGGAAAATCTGCAAACGGAAGCATTTTGTCAAATCCATCTAAACCGTTATCAAAGTCATGATTCCCCATGGTAGCCGCATCATACCCCATTTTTGACATGAGTTTGAACTCTAATTCACCTCCATATTGATTAAAGTAGGGGGTTCCCTGAAAAATATCTCCTGAGTCTAATAATAGAACATTCTCTTCTTCTTCACGAATTTTATTGATAAGCGCTGCCCTCCTTGCCATTCCGCCTAAGCCCGGATGCTTAGGATGGTCTATAGGAAATGGCTCAATCCTACTGTGCATATCGTTAGTGTGCAGAATAACTAGCTTTTTTGCTCGTTTGGGGGCGAATAAACCAAAGGAATTCATGCTGATCATTGCACCAGTCCCCGCTAAACCTGATTTGATAATAAAATCCCTTCTATTCAGCATAGTAGATTCGTTTTTCTAGTTGGGCATGTATGTCGTGCTTATACTCGACATACCACATAATTGCATCTCGTAACTTTATGAATGGTGTTTGATCCTTGCCAATAAAAAAATCCATATTGTCCCCTCCATTAGCCAGGTAGTCAGATGTTACAACTCTATATGTTCGATTGCTGAGTGCTTGATTATTTACATAAATGCGATTTGGGGTGCTGTCTTTTATTTCAAGAGTCATGTTAGATACTGGCTGCCCTCCTGCTTTTGCAAGATAATTCGCCATCTTAATCATGTCAATACTATCCATTTCAACAACAACTAAGTTGTTTTCAAACGGCATCAATTCAAATACCATTTCTCTGCTAATAGGGCCTTTTGCCCATGATGTGCGTAATCCTCCAAAATTCAATATAGCCATGTCTGCGTGTGTATCGTTTTCAAGGCTATCTAAACTCATATTCACATATAATAAACTTAAGTCACTCGCGAAATTGCCAAGTAAGGTCTCTGGCTCTGTTTTTAAACGCTGCATGTCTACATCAAGCTGACCTATGACTTCTTTCATATAGGCATCCATTTTCTCTTTATAGGGTTGGATGATGTAGTATGTGCTAGAATCGGTGGAAGCAGTATTGTCGACCTGCAAATTGTCTCCATTAATTGATGGGCTTAAGGTGGTGCAAGCCGAGCAAAGGAGTAATAAGATTGCGGTTAATTGCCTAAGCATATTGCAATATTACTTAATTTCATTGGCTCAATCTGTTAATTTAAGCTTATTATATATGTATAGTCATATTTCGAAAGTGCGTGTTAGATATGGAGAAACCGACCAAATGGGCTATTGTTATTACGGTAATTACGCTCAGTATTATGAAGTAGGAAGAGTAGAGGCACTGAGAGATTTGGGGTTCTCATATAAGTCGCTAGAGGAGAGCGGAATTATGTTGCCCGTGCTTGAATATTCAATAAAGTATCTTAAGCCAGCATATTATGATGATGAGATAACAATAAAGACTATGATTAAGGAGGTGCCTGGTGCTAGAATTCGTTTTGAATATGAATTATCCAACGAAAAGGGCGAATTGATAAATGTAGGCACTGTGATACTTGTGTTTGTGTTAAAAGAGACTATGCGTCCATGCAAAGCACCGCAAGAACTAATCGACCATGTTCAACAATGTATTGAGGCATAAAAAAAGGCTGATTCATCGAATCAGCCTTTCCAGTTAGTTTGAATAGAAATTATTCAGTTTCAACTTTCACAATTGAGTCGTGTTTGTACTCGCCTGCTTCCAGCTTATCTTTTAATTCTTTAAAGACCTTAATTGTGTAATCAATATCCTCCTGCTGGTGAGATGCGGTGGGAATCAATCTTAACATTATTACATCTTTCGGCACTACTGGATAAGCTACTATCGAGCAGAAAATTCCGTAATTCTCCCGAAGGTCCATCGTAATAGCGGTAGCTTCTCCAACTCCTCCTGTAAGGAAAACTGGTGTAACACATGAATTTGTTCTTCCTAGATTAAATCCAGCGTCACGAAGACCTTTCTGTAAGTTACTAGCAATGCTCCAAAGCTTGTCCTTATGAGTAGTGTCTTTTAACATCTCTAAACGCTTAATAGCACCAATTACAAGTGGCATTGGAAGAGATTTAGCGAAAATTTGAGAACGCATATTGTATCTCAAATAGTCAATAATGTCTTCGTTAGAGGCTACGAATGCACCAATACTTGCCATGGATTTTGCAAACGTACACATGAATATGTCTATCTTATCATGAACGCCTTGCTCCTCAGCAGCTCCCATACCTGTCGCACCTAGTGTTCCGAATCCATGAGCATCATCCACCAATAGTCTGAAGTCAAATCCTTCTTTCTCTCTAAGCTCTACAATCTCTTTTAGCTTGCCTTGGTCACCAGACATACCAAATACACCTTCAGTGATAACCAAAATACCTCCACCAGTTTCCTGGCTAAGTTTAGTTGCACGCTCCAGCATCTTCTTACAGCTGTCCATGTCGTTGTGAGCAAAAACAAATCGTTTACCTTGGTGTAATCTAACACCGTCTAGAATACATGCATGACACTCTGAGTCATATACAATAACATCTTTTCTGTCTACAAGTGCATCTATAACAGACATGAAGCCTTGATACCCAAAGTTCAATAAGAACGAATCTTCTTGCTTCATAAAGCTCGCTAACTCCTGTTCTAATTGCTCGTGGTACTTTGTATGACCAGACATCATTCTCGCTCCCATTGGATAGCCCATTCCCCATTCAGCTGCAGCTTCTGCGTCAACTTTTCTAACTTCTGGGTGGTTAGCTAATCCTAGGTAGTTATTGATGCTCCAGGTAAGTACTTCCTTACCTCTAAAAGTCATTTTGTTCGAAATAGGTCCTTCAAGTTTTGGGAACGTGAAGTAGCCATGCGAATCTTTAGAGTGCTGGCCAAGTGGGCCACGGTTACTCTTTATTTTTTCAAATATATCCAATCTAAATACATTTAGGCTAAGTGGAAATGTGATTCCAATTCTTAGCGAATTTTGCCGCGAAATTACACTATAACAGTTATTGCCGCAAACATTCGGCTGTCTTTATCTGAAATTTTATTCACATCACATAGTTCGAAGAGGAGCATAATAAATACCTTATTAATTAGTTAATAGCTATATTTGCACCCGGTTTATGAGGAAATTATTACCATATTTAGGATTGGCCACAGCATTGCTAATGTCAGCTTGTGCAACCGAGGAACAAGCGACGGTTACAAGCGATGGAACTGATTTACCCTACAGAAAGGTGGCTAAACAATCCGACTATAAAGTGATTTTTGCTTACGCAGAAAAGTATTACACGAATAAGGAGTATTATCGTGCGCAGACCTTATATGAACTAGTTATTCCAGAAGCAAGAACAACGGATATGGGAAGAACTGCATATTATAAGTATGCAGATTGTTATTACCAACAAGCTGATTATTATTTGGCAGGCTATTACTTTAAGCAATTCTATAAGAACAATGGTTTTGATCCGCGTGCAGAAGATGCGCTATTTAAATCTGCAATGTGTAAAGTAAATTTATCGCCCATTTATAGCTTGGATCAAACCGAAACTATTGAGGCGATAGACAATTTGCAGTTGTTTATGGACAAGTATCCTGAAACTGAGTACAAGGACACATGCAATGCAATCATTGATAATTTGTCTTTGAAACTAGATAAAAAGAAGTATGAAGTGGCCATGCTGGCTTACAAGACAGAAAATTATAAGGCAGCTGCAGTCTTGTTTGATGTATGTTTGGAAGAGTTTCCTCAATCGCAGTACAAAGAATCTATCTTATTTCATAAGCTGAAATCACAATATTTACTCGCGGACAACAGTATTCCAACAAAAAAAGTGGAAAGATTTGAGGATACTATAAAATCTTATCATATTTTTGTGTCCGCTTTTCCAGAGAGTGCGTTTAAGAAGGATGCAGATAACATCAAGAAAAACGCAAGCAAATTTTTAGAAGCGATAAAAGGATAAAACGTATGTCATACAAGAATTCAACAGCAGAAAGAACAACGATTACCAGAGATTTAGATAAACTGGATAACAAAACAGAGAACATTTACGAGACTTTGGTTATTCTTTCTAAAAGAGCAAATCAAATTTCTGTTGGTATGAAAGAGGAGCTAACTCAAAAGTTAGATGAATTCGCTTCTCACACAGACAATTTAGAAGAGATCTTCGAAAATAGAGAGCAAATCGAAATTTCAAAGTTCTACGAAAGATTGCCTAAACCAACTGCTATCTCAATTCAGGAATACGAGCAAGATAAAATCTATCGTCGTAACCCTGACGCTGAGACAGAAGCATAATCTTCACTTATTACATGTTACAAGGTAAGCGCATCTTAGTTGGAATTAGCGCTGGCATTGCTGCGTATAAATCTGTCTTCCTTGTACGATTACTAAAAAAGTATGGAGCAGAAGTTAAGGTAGTACTTACGCCGTCTGCTCATGACTTTGTTACGCCCTTAAGTCTGGCAACACTCTCAGGCCACCCCGTGCTATCTGAGTTTACTGTTTCGAAAGAAGGTGGTGAATGGAATAATCATGTGGCTCATGGCTTATGGGCAGATGCTATGATAATTGCTCCAGCAACCGCTAATACCATGTCTAAAATGGTGAATGGTGCTGCTGATAATTTTTTATTAGCATGTTTTCTTTCGGCTAAATGTCCAGTGTTAATCGCACCGGCCATGGATTTAGATATGTACAAGCATGGAAGTACCCGTGAAAATCTAGCCAAGCTTGAAGAATTTGGACATTATATAGTTCCTGCAGAAAGTGGCTCCTTAGCGAGCGGCCTAAGCGGAGAAGGTAGGATGGCCGAGCCTGAAACAATTCTTGAACATCTTAGATCAGTTTTATTCCCTACTACCAATTTGCGCGGTAAATCCATTCTAATTACAGCTGGACCTACTAGAGAGGCAATTGATCCTGTGCGATTTATTACAAATCATTCAAGCGGAAAAATGGGGTATGCCCTTGCGAAAAGAGCAGTGCAGCTCGGAATGGAAGTACATCTGGTGAGCGGTCATACTTACCTTAGTCAGCCAGAGGGTTTAAGCTCATTCACACTTATTAATAATGCTAATGATATGTTTGAGGCATGTTCAGCAATTCATCCATCGGTAGATGCACTTATTATGTCTGCGGCTGTGGCAGACTTTACGCCAGTGTCAAAAAGTGAGCAGAAAATTAAAAAAGGTGAAGGAGACATGTCTATTCAGCTAACGCGCACTAAAGATATATTGTCAGAACTATCTAAGTCTAAAAACGACAAGGTGCATGTTGGGTTTGCCATGGAAACCCAAAACGAAATTGAAAATGCAAAGTCAAAACTTGAAAGAAAACACTTAGACTTTATCGTATTAAACTCGCTCAATAAAAAAGGAGCTGGCTTTGGTGTTGATACAAATTTGGTAACGATAATAGATAAAGACAATAATTTGCAAGAATCTGAGTTAAAGTCTAAAGATGATATCGCTCTAGATATTTTGCTTAAATTAGACACGTATTTTGAAACTGCTTAGTATCATATCGTTTTTGTTCGCCTTTGGAACATTTGCGCAAGAGTTAAACTGTAATGTGCAAGTAATCCTTAGTCAAAATGTGCAAACCGCTGCCGTTGATAAGTCAGTATTCTCCTCTCTTGAGTCCCAAGTACGTGAGTTTATGAATAATCGTAAATGGACAAATGATAATTTTAAAGTGGAGGAAAGAATTGAGTGCCAAATTGCCATTACAATCAATGAAGCACCTTCTGTAGATCAGTTCAAATGCAACATTCAAGTTGTTAGTGCGCGTCCTGTATATGGCTCATCGTATAAAACGACTTTACTTAATTTTAACGATCAAAACTTTGATATTCAATTTTTGAGAGGAACAAGGCTAGAATGGAGTATCGATCAACACAGGTCAAATTTAACTTCAGTATTGGCTTATTATGCATACATGGTTCTGGGGTATGATTATGATTCTTATTCATTGGAAGGCGGAACGGAATATTTTAATAAGGCACAGCAAATTGTATCGAATGCGCAAAATGCACCGCAATCTGGATGGAAAGCAAACGAATCTGTAAACAATAGATATTGGTTAGTTGAAAATGCATTGCACCAAGCGTTTAAACCACTTAGAAGAGCCTACTACGAGTATCATGTAAAAGGATTTGATGCTATGGCTGCAAATGTGACTCAGGGACGCGCTCAAGTAACCAAAAGTGTTAATTACATTAATCAGGTATTGACGTCTAGACCAGGATCGATTAATATACAGGCCTTTTTTAGAGCCAAATCAGATGAGCTGGTGAATTTATACTCTCAAGCCTTTCCGCAAGAGAAAAATAAGGTGGTTCCCATCTTTAAAAAAGCAGACCCGGTGAATACCGAACTCTATGATAAAATTATCAAAGGGAAGTAGTACCTTTATGGTATGATAACAAAGGTACTGGTCCAGAATTACGCTTTAATTTCAGAATTAGAACTTGATTTACAGCATGGAATGTCTGTGATAACAGGCGAAACAGGTGCTGGTAAATCTATCATTCTGGGTGCCTTACGCTTGGTTTTGGGCGATCGCGCAGATACTAAAGTGCTCTTTAATGTGGATCAAAAATGTATCGTTGAAATTCATTTTGATGTCAGTAAGTACAAGCTGAAAGAGTTATTTCAGAACAATGATTTAGATTATTTTGATGAGTGTATAATGCGGAGAGAAATTCTTCCAAGTGCAAAATCCAGAGCATTTGTTAACGATACGCCAGTCAACCTTCAAACGATGAAAATCGTGGGAGATGCCCTGGTTGAAATGCATTCACAAAACGATAGTTTGGCTTTTAAGGACACAAAATTCCAATTCGAATTATTAGATGCATACGTTGGTCATGATGGATTGGTAAAAGAATATCAAAAACTCTATCAAAATTACTTAAGTGTTAGCAAAGAGCTGGAAGAACTGAGGGAAACAGAAGAAAAAGCCAAACTTGATCAGGACTATTTTCAATTTCAATTAGACGAAATAGAAAACTTGAAACTAAAGGAGGGTGAGCTAGAACAGATTAACGAGGAACTTAAGGTAGCCAACAAGTTCGAACAAATTCAGTCTGCATTGGCTAATGGGGAAGAAGTGTTGTCCGGAAATGATGGAATTTTGGAGCAATTGTCTAGTTTGAAACAGGAGTTATCAAAAATCCAAGACATCAATGCCGAGTATGAAGCACTGTATAATCAGATTAATTCAGTTTATCTAGAATTAGATGATGCATCAAGTAATATTTCCAGATTACAAGGTGGGGAAGGCTTTGATCAAGAACGCATACACGAACTAAACGATAGGTTTAACGCCATCAACTTACTTCTTCAAAAACATAGGCTAAATGATGAGTCTGAGCTTTTAGAATTAGAGAAGGACTTAGCTGATAAACTGGGGAACATTACAAGTCTGGATAAGCGGATAAACGATAAAAATACTGAACTTGATAAACTTAAAAGTGAATTAGACGCCAGGGCAGACGTGTTGCACAAAGAGCGTCTAAAGTCATCTAAACCTTTAGCAAAAGAGATACAGGCGCTATTGGCAGACATGGCGATGGAACATTCTGAGATTCGCTTTGAACTTGAGGTTGCGGATAATCTTAATAGGTATGGACACAGCACACTCAACGTTTTCTTTAAAGCAAATCCAGGTACACCAGAAGCCCTCTTGCATAAGGCTGCATCTGGAGGAGAGTTGTCAAGATTAGTACTTGCACTAAAGAGTGTTTTAGCTGCCAGAAAGGCAATGCCTACCATAATTTTTGATGAAATTGACACAGGAGTGAGTGGTGCAGTTGCAAGCAAAATGGGCAAGATAATGAGAGAAATGGGACGTGGAATTCAAGTGTTAAGTATATCTCATTTGCCTCAAGTAGCTGCTATGGCTCAGCACCATTATGTAGTTAAGAAATCAAGCACAAAAGACTCCACGCACACACAAATATCGAAAGTAGAAGATAGTGAGCGTGTGAACGTTATTGCGCAGATGTTGAGTGGAGAGACATTAGCAGATGCAGCAATCGATACAGCCAAGGATTTATTGCTTTCGGCTAATTAGGATAAAATTTTACATTTGTAACAGAAAAACTAAGACCAGATGGCAAACAACTTATTAGAAGGAAAACGAGGAATTATTTTCGGTGCATTAAACGAGATGTCTATCGCGTGGAAAGTGGCCGAAAGAGCGCATGAAGAAGGAGCAAAATTTGTTTTAACTAACGCACCTATAGCAATGCGTATGGGAGAAATAAACAACTTGGCTGAAAAGACAGGTTCAGAAATTATTCCAGCAGATGCGACATCAATGGAAGATTTGGAGAATTTGTTTACAAAGTCGCAAGAGATTTTAGGAGGAAAGATTGATTTTGTTCTTCACTCTATTGGAATGTCCCCTAACGTGCGCAAAAAGAAACATTATACAGGTTTGAACCACGAATGGTATAAGCAGACATTGGATGTTTCGGGAATGTCGTTCCATAAGGTGTTGCAAACAGCATATGAACAAGACGCGATTAATGATTGGGGATCGGTGATAGCATTAACGTACATTGCTGCACAAAGAATTTTCCCTGACTATAACGATATGGCGGATGCAAAGTCGCTTCTTGAGTCGATTGGTAGAAGCTTTGGATACCACTACGGTGTTAAGAAAAAGGTAAGAATAAACACAATTTCTCAATCACCAACAGTAACTACTGCAGGAAGCGGGGTTAAAGGATTTGATGAGTTTATTGCATACTCTGAGAGCATGAGTCCACTAGGTAACGCATCTGCAGAAGCATGTGCTGATTACTGTATAGCCATGTTTAGTGATTTAACTAAGTATGTGACTATGCAGAATCTTTTCCATGATGGCGGATTCTCTAACACTGGAGTATCACAAGAAGTAATTTCTAAGTTTAGTAAAGACTAATTTTAGAATCAACAATATCGCAAAAGCCCCGATAGACCTGTTCTATCGGGGCTTTTTATTAATATCGAATATCAAATCTCAAATTTCGAATAAACTTCCATGCAGCGTTTTACGTCTTGCTGTTGTTTATAGATTGAATAGCTATTGTGAACAGGTCTGAAGAGGCAAATATTGTAAAGGGATGCCAAAAGGGCAAATCCAAGTATCAGCGTATGCTATACGATACTTTTGCGCCTAAAATGTATCCAGTGTGTTTGCGGTATTGTCATGATCAGCAGACTGCTCAAGATGTGTTGCAAGACGCCTTTATAAAGGTGTTTGGACATATTAAGAGTTTCACTTTGGAGGGGTCCTTAGAAGGTTGGATAAGGCGAATTGTGGTGAACACCGCGATTAACGTCTACCGCTCTAAAATTCGAAAGATTGATGGTGGTGATATTGAACTGGCTTATGAAGAGTCTGTTCCTGCCAACGCCATTGATGCCATAAGTGAAAAGGAACTGCTGGGGATTATCAGTCAATTGCCCGATGGATATAGACTGGTATTCAGTTTGTACGCGATTGACGGATACAGCCATAAGGAGATTGCTGATCAGCTTGGAATAAGCGAATCCTCTTCAAGATCACAGTTAACAAGAGCTAGAAAAACATTAATGCTTGCAGTGGAGCAAATGCATGAAAAATCAGAAGCATGTTAGATAAACAAAAACATATTGATGATGCCGTAAAAGATAAGCTGGATGGCTTTGAACTAAGTCCGCCCTCTGAAGCCTGGCGTGCTATCCAAGCTGGATCATCATCAACAAGGAAAATAGGTCTTTGGTTATTCTTTTCAGGATTAGCCGTGGGAATTGTGATATTAGGAGTTTGGTACTTTACTCAGACTACAACTAATGGTCCCGGTGATAAGCAAGGTCTTGCTGAAGGCTCATCTAAGCTTTCAAAAGATATAGCTAACGAGCAAGTTTCACAATCGGATAAGGTGGCTTCAACATCCGATAATTCAAATGTCAACAATAATCAAGCTTCTGAAAATAATGTCAATGCTAAGAGAAGTGAAATAGAGGCATATAATTCTACACCCGAATCAAGTAATATTTCGACTCCTACACATGGAGTGGCTAATTCTTCATCAGGCAATACATCTAGTTCAAATACATCAAATGCTGGTAATTCAGCTGCTTCAAACAGAAATAGCTCCAGTAATTCTTCGTCAACGAACTCAAGCAATAATACTGGTAGCTCTAGTTCTGGAGAACGAAATAGCTTAGCCGCGAATAATACAAGCAACACATCAAATCGAAACACTTCTGGCTTTAATGCATCAAGTCAGGGGGCAACAGGAACTCAAGGGACATCTCCAAACACTTCTGCCGTATCCCAAAATCAAAATGGATCAAATAATTCGACAGGTAGCAATGAAACTGAGATAGGAGGTAATAGTACACAAAACACAACAGATAATACAAGCAATGCTGCTAGCGCATCAAACAACAATACTGGACTGGGTACATCTGTGGCGGAAACCAAATCAGCTATGGAGTTAATTGTGCTATCTGCGTTACCAATCGATTTAGACCTAGGTGACATGCCAGAACATGAGAATAACCCAATGGATTCGCACGGCAGAATTTTCCCAAGATGGCGTGCCCATGCGGGTATAGGTCTAAATAGCCTAAAGCAGCAGTTTGACAAAACAACAGCAAACACGAGCTTTGGAGAAGGTTTGGAGCAGAATTCAAACTTGTCTTCAGGATTAAATTTTGAAGCCGGACTGGCCTATTATTTCACACCAGGCTTGTTCGCTGAAACAGGCTATAACTTTACCTCATTTGGTGAGACCTACGGTTTTAGCTACACAGATTCTATAACTACTTATCAAATCGATACAGTAGGTGCGTATCAAGATTCCGCCACAGGAGATACCATATACATTACAGACTCGACAGCAATGTCAAACTACTTGAGTTCAATTGGATATCAAGAAAACTTCTATAAAATTCATTCGATTCCTCTAATGATGGGATATACTTTCCAAGTAGGAAGGCGCTGGAACTTTGATGTTAGCGGAGGTGTAAATATTAGTGTATTTAGCAAGTTTGATGGACGAGCAATTCAAAACGCACAATATGACTTGATTGATTTAGAAAGCAGTCATAAAAAGGCAGGTCTATTATCTGCAAGGGCAATGATACGAGCCAACTATTTATTTGGTGAGAAACATGGCGTATATCTTGGCGCATCATTATCAAAGCACATTTCTAGCTTTAATAATTCAAATTTAATTTACGACCGAAAGCTAAGGTTTATAGGTCTTTCAGCGGGATATCGAATTATTTTTTAATTTTTTTTAATTCATGTGCAGCGAATCGAATAGCACATGTGTTTAGTTTAATAAGAACAAAAACTAAATTATGAAACAACTAGCTTTACTCTTTACAACGATCTTTATGTCAGGTCAAATAAATGCACAATGCACGGCCGACTTTTCGTTTACAAATAACGACCCAAATGTGCAGTTTACAGATATGTCATCTGTGAGCGCTCCATTTTATTACTGGGATTTTGGCGATGGGAATACCTCATATGCTCAGAATCCAAATCATACATATGCAAGCAATGGTTTGTATTTAGCCTGTTTAACTGTTTATGATTCATTAAATGGGTGTTCATCTACACATTGCGATTCGATTGTAATTTCTAATGCGGCAGTAAATTGCCAAGCAAACTTTTCATTGGTAGATTCGGCTGGCTATTTATATGGATTTGATGCGTCTACAGGTGCTTCAAGTGTTGAGTGGTATGTTTATGACAATGCATGGAATACTGTTTACAACGGAACTAACTCGAACTTTATGGCAAACGTTGGTGCGGGTACATACTATGTATGTTTATACACCTATGATGCTGGCGGTAACTGGTGTGATTCCACATGTAATTATCACACGGTAGCTGGATCAGGTGGTTCGGGCGGATCATGTAATCTGAATTTCTGGGTGATTGATTCGGCTGGTTACTTATATGGCGAACATCAATCAACTGGAACATCAAGTGTTGAATGGTATGTATTTGATGCTAACTGGAATGTGGTGTATAATAACACAAACCCTACACTTGTATATCCTGCAGCTGCCGGAACATACACTGTATGTCTCTACGGTTATGATAGCACTGGTAACTGGTGTGATTCAACGTGTACTGCGGTTACAACTTCTGGAGGAGGTAGCAACTGTTTCGCATCTTTCTCGTGGTATCCAGATTCAAGTGGAAACGGTATCTACATCTACGGTAACTCTGTTGGATCTAACTTAACATACACTTGGGATTTCGGCGATGGGAATACATCTTTTCAGCCTAATACACAACATACCTATTCCTCTTATGGAACGTATTTAGTATGTCTAACGATAAGCGACAATGCCGGATGTTCAGATACCTATTGTGATACTATTGTAGTAGATTCGACTACAGGAGGTAATCTATATGTCTATGCAAGTGCACCTGTAAGTGTGAATGAAGTGGAAAACGTAGAGGTAATTGTCTACCCAAATCCGACGAATGACATCATCAATCTTCAAATTAATGGAAGAAGCGATGATTATACTGTTTCAATTCGCTGTACAGTTGGTCAGGAAGTGTATAGAGAGAATTTAAATTCTACGTTTAAAACACTTGACATCAATCATTTATCAGTTGGTATGTATATGTTGAATATTCATAATGCTGACGGTCAAATTCTGAATACAACAAAGATCATTAAGCAGTAATTTCCTCTTGCTAATGTATAGATAATCCTGGCATCCCCTGTTTACGGGAATTGTCAGGATTTTTTTTATTGCAGGCATAATATAAGTCTGCTAAGAAATCATTATCTTGATTTCCCAAATCGTTTATCATGAAAAAGTTTATTGCACTATTTAGTGTGTGTTTAGCTTATAATGCTGGTGCACAGACGGAAGGTTCATCATTTACATCTACAGGTAGAGGTGGAGCGACAACCTTTGCAACGGATTACCAGGCATTGGGCATAAATCCAGCAAACTTAGGTTGGAGCTGGAAGTTTGAGAATAAGAAGGTGGCTATCGGTTTAAATGAAATGAGTTATTCATTGCATTCAGAGGCTTTGAGTAAACAAGCGTTAAGAGATGAATTCAAGGCGATGATACAGAACAAATCTGCCACGGATTTCACCTATGATGAAAAAGTGCAAGCAGCAAAAGATTTTGCAGATGCAGGATTAGCTTTTAACGCGGATTTTAGCGCAATTGGAGCGGCATTTACGAGTGATAAACTAGGCGGAATTGCATTCAGAATAAACGATAGATTTCAATGGTATTCAAAATTAGGCCCAACGGCATCTGATTTGTTGTTTTTAGGAAAGACATCTAGCTATTTTGATTCGTTGACTGTGATTAATGGTAACGGAGATACTGTGCAGGTTGAGAATAATAATGCCAACATAGACAATTATAGTAGAGACAGCATATTAAACGGATTTACGAACACTCCGCAATACATGTCTCAAATATTAGACAACTCGGTTATGACCATGCATTGGTATCGCGAGTACAACTTGTCCTATGGTAGAAAGATCTTCGAAAAAGATAGTTTGTTCGCTTTATACGGAGGTGTGGGCATCAAATATCTGCAAGGATTGGCGATTATGGAAATCTCTGCAATGAATAATAACCTGACGGCTTTCTCAGCTATTACTCCATTCTTTGATATTGATTACGGAACGGCTGCAAATGATAATCCATCAACTATAGAGCAGGGGGGAGGCCGTTTACCAAAAGCAGTGGGTAGCGGAATTGGTTATGATTTTGGTGTGAATGCGGTTCTCTTTAATAAGTTGAAATTAGGCTTGTCATACATCAATGGAGGAAGCATCACATGGAGCGGAAACGTTTATACTGTTAGAGATACGATTTTAACTAGCACAGATGCAGAAGGCCTTGAGAGCTATAATATAGCCGCTTCCATTCAAGATTTTACTGGAGAAGATGGCTTGTTGCAGTGGGACGGTTTGGAAGAAAAGGTAGTAAAGCTCCCATCTACAATTCGATTTGGCGCAAGTTACCGTTTTGGAAAAGTGGCTGAATTAGGAGTAGACATTATAATGCCAGGCAATGAGGAGCCAGGAAGTTTAGAAGGTGCACTAATTGGATTTGGTGGTGATTTAAATGTATTACCATGGTTAAAATTGCAAGCAGGATTTGTAACAGGCGGCAACTATGGTTCTCAAGTGCCAGTTGGTTTAGTGATTACCCCACCAAGCGGAACGTATGAAATGGGGATTGCAAGTCGTGATGCAGTTTCATTCTTCGTACAGAACGGTCCTACATTGTCATTGAGTATGGGCTTTATGAGGTTTAGGTTTTAGGGAATATGAGGCTTTTATCACTAAACCCTCAGAGTCACTAGCAGAGGACTCTGAGCAGTTTGTTCAGATGATTCTTAAGTATTCAAAGAGTTTAAATTGTTTAGTTTGGATGACGATTGCGAAACACTATGTTTTGGACAAGGTGTAAACGTAAATGCTAAAATCACAATACATAATAGAGATTGATGAAGTTTTATTACTAAACCCTCAGAGTCACTCGCAGAGGACTCTGATTAGCTTGTGCAGATGATTCAAATCTTATCTTTCAGGTTGCGAATAATTGAATTAGGAAGTTTAGATGACGATTGCCATTGTGATCGAGCGACAGCGAACAGCTGAATACCTTTGAAAATCAACTTTGATGAAGAAATGTCAATCTGAGATAGGGGTTAAGAAATGTTTAAAAGATGCATAAAGTTTTATTAGTTGGCTTAATCGTAGGCATATTAATGATTGCATGTAATGATAATCGCGATTTCAGTGATGAAGCAGGCAATGAAAACAGGTTAAAGGCTTTTGAATTATGTCAATCAAGAATCATTAGAAAATACTTGTTGGACGAAGAAAAGACAAAGTTTATTGACAGTTACTCTGATTCTAGCGTGGTAGAAGTAGATACAGCTGAAAACGTGTACTTAGTAAATACAATATTTATAAATGATGAGATTGGTAGAGTCGAATGCGAGTGTTTAATGGTTTCTGATGGTGAGAACTGGTGGTCTGAATATATTACACTTGACACAATTGGTTCAATAAAAGCAATTGGAGTGATTAATCAGGATGATGTTAGACGATAATATATATTAGAGCTCAGAGTCCTCTAAGTGAGACTCTGAGGGTTTTAAAAATGTTATTAGGACTTATGAAACAAACAAATGCACAAATAGAATATCCGAGTTGGATAGATAGAAACGAATACCCATTTTTTGGACATTATTTTAATTCAAGCGAAGGTAAAGTACATTATATTGATGAGGGAGAAGGAGACCCCATAGTAATGGTGCATGGAAATCCAGGATGGAGTTTTGAATACCGCAAAATCATCAAAGAGTTGAGTGCTACTAATCGTTGTATTGCTCACGATTGTATTGGTTTTGGTCTATCAGATAAACCATATACGTTTGACTATTTACCTTCATCACAAGCTGATATCTTTGAAGCGTTTTTGGAAAGTCTAGATTTACAAAACATAACTTTGGTTGTGAATGATTGGGGTGGACCTATAGGTTTAAACTATGCCGTTAAGCATCCAGAGAGAATTAAAAATATAGTTTTTCTAAACACCTTTATGTGGTCCGTAAAAGGGGATCCTCATTTTGAGAAGTTTAGCAATTTTATGGGAAAAGGCATTGGTAAATGGATGATTAAAAACTTTAATTTCTTCGGAAAAGCGGTGGTCAAAAAGGCTGTTGGCGATAAAAGGAAGTTATCAAAAAACGTGCATAAGCATTATTATAAGCATATGTCAACACCTAAAGAACGCAAAGGTAGCTGGGTTTTTCCAGGACAAATTATTGGTTCTAGTGAGTGGTTAGATAAGCTATGGAATCAACGAGATAGAATCTCAGGTATTCCTGCTTCTTTTGTTTGGGGTATGAAAGACATTGCTTTTAGACAGCAAGAGCTGGACAAATTTTTAAGTTTATGGCCCAGTGCTTCCGTGGTTAAATTAAAGGATATTGGTCATTTTCCTCAAGAAGAGGATCCAGATGCTGTTACTAAGGCTATACTAGATATAAATAGCAAGTAAATTTGTCGATACTCTTGCCCTGCCAATACTGCAATGAGTTGAAAACTCGTGGCAGCTAACGATTCTTATTTGTAGACAGATAATAAGGTTGATTATTCGCTACAATGTTCCATCTGTAAGTTTACTACCTCCATTCCATAGGTCGTCGTAAATCCTCTGTTAATGGCTTCATCAAAATCCGTACATGCTTTTTCCTTGGAACCTTGCTCTAAGTATATAAGTCCACGAATTCTATAGGCGTATGAATTAGCGGGGTACATTTTTATTGATTTATTGATGTCCTTCATTGCGGCTTTAAGATCTCCTAACTTGTATCGGCAATATGCTCTATTGCTGTAACCAAGTGCCTGATCTGGGTCCATTTCCAACACTTTATCAAAGTATTCAATTGCCTTTGCATATTCGCCCATCTCTTGATATTTAAAACCTATGTTTCCATATATGGCAAAAAAGGTCGAATCAAGCTCAAGGGCTTTTAACAAATAAACCAAAGTTTCTTCACCCTTTCCAATTTCATCACAGATTGCACCTAAGTTAACAAGGACCGCTATATCGGTAGAATCAATTTTATAAGCGGCGTATAAATCATTATAGGCTTCTTCAAAATTCCGCACCCTGCTATGTGCGATAGATCTATTTACATAGGATTGCATAAGAGCAGTATCGTTTTTACTATACTTTACGGCCAGATTTAGATCCTGTTTAGCGTAAGTGTATTCTTGCATGCTTGTTAAGAATACGCCACGTTCATTATAAAGCATAGATTCTTCAGGGAAGTTATTAATACCGCGTGTAAAAGCAAAAAATGCCTCTTCATACTCCTCCAATTTTAAGTGACATTTTGCTTTTAATTGAAAATAATACGCATCAGATGAGTCAATGGCCAACACTTTATTAATAGACTTTAAGGCCGATTTGTAATTCTTATTCTTAAAATCATCAGAGGCATCTTCATACAAGGATTTAATGTCTTGAGCTAAAACAGAGTTGAAGCACATTATTCCTGATAACGCCATTAATAGTGATAAGAAGCAAGTTTTTTGGATTAGATTCATATCAAATTATCTATAAAGTCTTTAATTGAGCTTCTAAGGAGCTCCATTGATTGGAAGTTAAGAATAAATAATCAATAGATGACGTCTGAACTTTACTTATCAGAAAAACTCTCCCAGCTACCGCGAGTTTACAACTCGTGGTACCAACCAACCCAAAACACCATCATAAATACCCCAAAACTCCAAACCGCGTGAAGGATAGAAACGGCAGCCCTTATGCAGTGTGCACTTGCCATGTAGTTAAGTAGGAGCGACCGAAAGAAGCTAATACTGAACGTACATTGGCTGTGCTAAGCAAATAAGGCTAAAGTGAATAGCCTGGCCCTAGGGTTATCATGAAATATTGCAGAATGATGCGGGGCACGCCCTAAAAACAAGTAGATAGTCCTTTGATGTAGTTCTATTTACCGATACAAAAACGGCTAAATATATTACTCAACAAATCATCCGTAGTAACCGTGCCCGTTATACTTCCTAAATGATTGAGAGATGAACGGATGTCCATGGCCAGAAAATCACCTGTAATATTGTTCTCAAGCCCAGCGCGCACTTGTTTTAAGTCTTTAAGGGCAAGTTTTAGCGCCTCAACATGGCGCATGTTTGATACAATGGTGTTGTTCTGCGAACCTACAATATCATCACAAGCTGCTTTTAAGGCCTGCGTTAGTTCATCTAATCCGTCTTTGTTTTTAGCAGAAAGCGGAATGTGATTAGTGTTAAGCTTTGCCTTAGATGACAAATCTGTTTTATTCGCTATTACAACCAGCTTTTTGTCTTCGCTAATTTCCTCAAGATCTTTATCTACCTCTTCTTGGCTAGTGGCGCAAACATCATATAGATATAGGACAATGCTGGCTTCTTTGATGCTTTTAAACGTCCGTTCTATGCCGATTTTTTCAATGGCGTCCTCGCTCTGCCGAATGCCCGCTGTATCAATTAAACGAAAGTTATATCCGCCCATTACAAAACGTTCCTCAATTGTGTCTCTGGTGGTCCCTGCAATGTCTGATACTATGGCGCGATCATCATTAAGCAGAGCATTTAGTAAGGTTGATTTTCCCGCATTAGGACGCCCAACAATGGCTACGGGAATCCCATTCTTAAGTACATTACCAAGCGAAAATGATTCTAGTAATTTGCGTACATAATTAATCACGGTGTCCACATGGTCTTTTAAATCGTCTCTATCGGCAAATTCTACGTCCTCTTCTGAAAAATCCAACTCTAGTTCGATAAGAGAAGCAAAATGAATGAGCTTGTCTCTTAGCTCTTGTAAATCTTTGGAAAAACCTCCACGCATTTGATGCATGGCCATTTTGTGAGCAGATGCACTTTCGCTAGCAATTAGGTCTGCTACTGCTTCTGCCTGCGATAAATCCATTTTTCCGTTGAGGTAGGCACGCATGGTGAATTCTCCCGGACCTGCTAATTCGCACCCAGCATCTAGTAGCATGTCAATTAACGTGCTCTGTATGTAAGCCGAACCATGACAAGCAATTTCAATTACATCTTCACCCGTGAATGACTTTGGCTTGGCAAATTTTGATAGCATGGTTTCGTCTATCAAAGTGCCATCTTTAAGTACGCGAGCAAATACGGACGAGTTTGCTTTTAAGCTATGTGTATCCACATCACACACCGCATTAGCAATATCAAACGCCTTTGGTCCGCTTAGGCGAATAACGGCAATTCCGCCAACACCTGGAGCCGTACTTATAGCGCATATAGTGCTTGTATCTTTCACCTTGCAAAGGTAAGTAAATCATAAATGATGTTGAGAGCGGATGATGGTTTTAAATTGGATTATCAAATTGATAACTTTAAATTATAAGTTTCACATTTAACAATAGTTTATATCTTTACAACTGCACATAAAAAATCAAGATAATGTCGGTATTAGTTAATAAGGATTCAAAAATTATAGTTCAAGGATTTACGGGAAGCGAAGGAACATTCCACGCTGGTCAGATGATAGAGTACGGAACCAATGTTGTTGGAGGAGTAACTCCGGGGAAAGGTGGTCAGACTCATTTAGACAAACCTGTGTTTAATACGGTTTCAGATGCAGTTGAAAAAACAGGCGCTGATGTATCTATAATTTTCGTTCCACCAGCATTTGCAGCAGATGCTATTATGGAAGCTGCTGATGCAGGCATTAAAGTGATTGTATGTATTACGGAAGGAATTCCGGTTAACGACATGGTAAAGGTTAAGGCTTACATTGATCAGAGAGATTGTACTTTAATTGGTCCTAACTGCCCAGGTATCATCACTGCGGGAGAAGCTAAAGTAGGTATTATGCCAGGCTTTATTTTTAATCCAGGACGCATTGGAATTGTTTCTAAGTCGGGTACATTAACGTATGAGGCGGTAGATCAAATTTCAAAAGCTGGTTTAGGTCAGTCAACGGCTATTGGAATTGGTGGAGACCCAATTATTGGAACGACAACTAAAGAGGCGGTTAAGTTATTTATGGAAGATCCAGATACGGACGGAATCATTATGATTGGTGAAATTGGTGGTAATCTTGAAGCTGAAGCAGCTGCTTGGGTGAAAGAAAACGGAACTAAGCCAGTAGTGGGCTTTATCGCTGGAGAAACTGCTCCGAAAGGAAGAACAATGGGGCACGCTGGTGCAATTGTAGGAGGTGAAAGCGATACGGCACAAGCAAAGAAAAAAATTATGAGAGAATGTGGTATCCACGTAGTAGATTCGCCAGCTGACATAGGCAAGAAAATGGCAGAAGTACTAGGTGTAACTGCATAAGATATTACCGAATTATTAAAAAAAGGCTTGAGTTATCAAGCCTTTTTTTATGCTTCAAACTTTAGCTTATATTTGCAGTCAAATATTTAGAAATGAAAATTTTAGGACTAATCTTAACGCTTGCCTTCACTGGACTGGCAAATGCACAAACTTTCGTTAAAACCTTACAAATGCCGAATTGGTTTGGTGTGGAAGACGCAATTAAAACAAGTACAGATGATGTTGTTGTTACAGGTGGACTTTACAACGGCGTGAATGACAATATTTTTGTGTTAAAGCTGAATTATTTAGGCGATACTTTATGGAGCAAGACGCTCTCAAGTCCGTTTTATGGTGTTGGTATAGCCGTTGAAGAGGCGCCAGATGGTGATTATATTATTGTTGGAACGCAGGATGACGTGAATGGAAGCAATGTTATAACTATAAAAATGGATACCGATGGTAACATTGTTTGGCAAGAGCTTGCTGGTGATTCGGATTATCAATATGCAAACGGATTAACTGTAATACCAGGAGACGGAATATATGTAGTGGGGAATCTCACCATTTATCCTCAAGAGAATAGTGCAACTTGGATTATGAAATATGATTTTGCAGGTAATGTTTTATGGGATGATGTTTATGTGCCAGGTGCTATGGGAGGATATCCTAATGGAATTACTTCATTACCAAACGGAGATGTAAGAGTTAGTGGTGGGTTTTATGGAAACCAAGAGCAAAACTTTATTGTTGACTATAATTCAACCGGAGGGATTACTAATGAATATACTGGTATATTCAGTAATGGAGATATATCCGGGTTTGGAGTGGTAGCAAGTGCTAGTGGAGGTGCAGTGCTTGGCAGTTCATATCAATCATCGAATGAAGTTGCAATTGCAAAAACGAATGCGGCGGGTCAAATGACAAATGTTCGCACTTACAGTGAGTTCATGCAGGATTATTATCCGATATCAATAAATTATGGGCCAAATTCCTTTATAGTGATGGGGGAGTCCTTTGCAGGTGGCGGACAGATGGTGGATGTGCCAGTTGGCTCACAAGTCTTTAGTAGAAGAGTGGACAGCAGAAATGTGGGTGATCAGGATATGTTTATTATGGCAGTAGATACATCCACAATGGATACTTTATGGACGAGAGAGTACGGTTTTCCATTTTCATACAGTGGCGGTAAAACATTTGTGAATTTTGGCGACTCTGTATTTATGTCTTTTGGCTACACTGATGCATTTACGGGTAGCGATATGATGATTGTACGTGATTATTTCGGACCTGGATCGGATTTATGTAATTCAACAAGCATGAATATCACGAACTTCAGTTCGGGCACCATGACTCAAGATACATTAGGAGCTTCATTGGGTGCAAGTGGTTTTACCTTCCAGAACTGGACCTTGTCTAGTAATCATTTAAACCTGCCAAACTTTCCACTACCACATTGTGTTAACAGTAACCCGTGTATGGTAGCAGATTATCATTTTAATACGAATGATTTGGACTTAACAGGATATTCAAACCACCTTACAAACTACGGCGCCGTGTATACCGATGATAGAGCAGGTGTAGCAAATCATGCAAGAATGTTTGATGGATCAACTAGTTATATGAGAGCTAATGAGGTCTTAAATGGTGCATCTGAATTCACTATTTCTACATGGATAAAATTTAATGGCTCTTACCCAGCTTCAGACGGAGCAATCGTTTCTAACTGGGGATCTACATCTCCTCAGAGCTACTCTTTGAGATATGAAGGGAATACTATCACAGGTAACGTTTCGGGTGTAACTCAAGTGGTGTCGCCTTTATCTGGAACTGATAATTCGGATTGGGTGCATATAGCCTTAACCTACGATGGAGGTTCGTTTAAAATTTATAAGAACGGTATTTTGCAAGATGATCAAGTAAGTGCTAATCCGCCTATCTCTGCATCTACCAACTTCTTTACGGTTGGGTCTAATACAGATTTTGATAATTTCTTTGAAGGAGCAATTGATGAAATGCACATACTACAATGTTCTTACAGTGCAGCACAGATTGATTCTATTTACCAAGCCGAAAGATATATCGTGCCATGTAACTTGGATCTCACTTACAGTGCTAGTAATGTAACGTGTAATAGTGGTGATGACGGATCGGTTGATTTAACTATTTCTGGAGCATATGGAATAAATCCAGATGTCATTTGGAACAACGGTGAGTTTACAGAAGATTTATCTAACCTAACGGCAGGTGAGTACATAGTAACGGTAATTGACAGTCTTGGTTGTGATACCACTATAAGTGTCGACATAACTGAGCCAGCTGCTTTAGATTTTGATTTTAGTAAAGTAGATGCTGATTGCGGACTAGGGAATGGAGAAGCTACAGTTACGATAAACAACCCAGTAGCCCCACCATATAACTATCAATGGAGCAACGGTGCAACGGGATCTACCGCTACGGGATTAGGTTCTGCTTTCTACAATGTACACATGACAGATGCAAACAACTGTGTAACTACAGGTTCTATTGCGATTGCGAATATAGGCGGTCCAGCAGTGATTGGTTCTGAAACGGACGTTGATTGCTTTGGAGACCATACAGGAGCGATAGATATTACAGTTTCTGGTGGTGTGCCTCCATACAGCTTTGCATGGTCTAATGGAGCGCAAACTGAAGATGTGAGTAATCTAGCAGCTGCAAGTTACGGTGTGATTGTTCAGGATGGAAATGGATGTAATGGAGCATATTCTGCCACAATTACTCAAAATCCTGACATTAGTATATCGCTTCAATCTCAAACGCTACCTACATGTGGTTTAAATGATGGTGATTTGAATGTGCTAGCTTCTGGCGGTGTGCCTACTCTTAACTACCAATGGTCTGCTAATGCAGGAAGTCAAACTTCAGCAAGTGCAACGGGATTAGGGGCAGGTGTATACACGGTTGATGTTACTGACAACCTAGGCTGTGTTGTGTCAAAAACCTATGTTCTGAATAACGCGAATGGTATTAACCTGAGCGTGCAATCTGTTACGCCGCCACAGTGTAATACAACAACTGGTGCTATCAACATTAATGTAAGTGGCGGACAAGCGCCGTATAATTATAACTGGGATAGTGGTCAAACAACAGAAGATATCTCGGGATTGACATCTTCAGGCATGTATTCGGTAGAAGTTACAGATATAAACGGTTGTATTTCGAATTTACCGGTTAACCTGCCAGCAATTAAGCCATTCAACCCAGGCTTGTGTTTAATTTCGGTTGATACAGTTACAAATACGAACCTGCTAGTATGGGAAAAACCAGTAGCTGCAAATCAGATTTCTCATTTTAATATTTATCGCGAGACGGCTGTACTTGGTACCTATGATTTATTGGTAAGTTGGCCTTATGACAGTATTAGTCAATATGTTGATTCAACAGCAAATCCACAAATAAAAGCATGGAGATATAAAATGTCATCTGTTGATTCTTGTGGGGTTGAATCTAATTTAAGCCCTCTTCATAAAACTCTGCACTTAACGGTTAGTCCGCTAACTGGTGGAGAAATGCAGTTGAATTGGGATCATTACATAGGTTTCTCATATCCTAACTACGAAATTTGGAGACATCACCCTACAACAGGCTGGGTAAACTTATCGTCTCCTTCTAATATGGATGATGAGTATATCGATCCAACACCACCAGTGCCAACAGATTTATTAGTTTACAGTGTTGAAGCTCCGCATCCAGGATGTGAAAGCACTAGAGCGAATCATAATACTACCAGATCTAATAGAACTCAACCAATTGCGTTTGACCCTGACGGAGATAATAGTGTGGTAGATGTTAACGGACTTTCAGCTAGTATTTATCCTAACCCTGCAAATAATTCATTTACAATACGAATGAGTGAATCAGGAGATGTTAAGATGAATATCTATGATGCGAGTGGTAGATTAGTGCTTGATAGAACCTTAAATAATCTAACAGAAGAAGTATCTGTTCACAATCTTGCTTCTGGAGTATATACTGTGAGATTGTTTAACGACAGTGCTTCTACAGAAATAAGATTGATTAAAAACTAAGCATTTCAAATAAATCATTTTTTAAAAGGACTTGTAACAACAAGTCCTTTTTTGTTGTTATACACTAAATAATTGCTAATAGCGTTTACATAAAAAATGTTGCATGAATCGTTTACTTTTGATTACTATCCTCTTATGTGCGGCTAACTCCTCTTTTTCTCAGGAACCAGAGATAATTGAGATTGAAAGCCCAAAAATTCACAAAAACCTTCTTACCGTTGATTATGTTAGTCCTGTCTTTGGTGCTGCAACCTTAAGTTACGAGCGTTTGTTTGCATCTGGTAAACTAGGTTTGGAAGTTCCTGTTAGCATTGGATTTAAAAGTACTAGCAATATTGCATCTGAGCCAAGAACCTGGGCGGCAGGCCTGGAAATTAAATATTACCCTACTGGACAAAGTAAAGTAGCATATTACTTAGGTCTTGATAATCAGGTTGGGCAGTTGAAGGAGTATTATTACTACTATGATTATTTTGCACCATACCCTCCATATCCGCAGGAGGCCAACCACCGTATGTTTTTTGCAACGTATGTAAAAAATGGGGTTGCTATTAATGTGTTTGAAAGATTGAGTATCGCTCCAGCATTTGCTTTAGGTGTGAGAAGCTTTAATAGTAGTTACGGAATACAAACAGATATTCATGCATATGGTGAATTTGCCATGAGCTTTAAATTTTAGCTATGAGAAGAATACTTGCATTAGTTGTAGTGGCTTGTTGTACAGTTTTTTCAGTGAAATCGCAGGATTCACTTTACTTAACAAGTGGAAAAGTAATTGTATGTAAAGTGAAAACAATTGCACCAAAAACCGTGAGTTATGCCCGTTATGATATACCAGATGGTCCTGAGTATATAATTAAACGAAAGGAGGTTCGATCAATACGATATGAAAATGGTGTGTTTGAATCATTTGTGGACAACCCAATAGCCAAGTCTGGTAATATGACTTTAGCTGATTTCAAAAGAAACCAGATCTCATTTAACTATTTAGATATGGTATTTAAAAATGTCACCATTGGGTATGAGCGCATCATAGGTGAGAATGGAAACTTGGGAATAAAAGGAAGTGCAAGCCTAGGTTTTAGTAACAGTTATTATACACCAGATAACAACACGATTGGCGGACTAGTTCAGTTAAACTATTATCCTGCAGGACAGCGTAAGTACATGTATTATGTTGCTCCAATGTTCTTGTTTGGACAGCAGAGAGTTAGAATTTATGGGCAAGAGTATGTGGATGGAACCTACATATACAATTCTTACGAATCATACAAAAACTACTGGGGATTTTACCTTGCACAAGGATTCAGAGTGTCATTCACTAATAATTTTGCAGTAGGATTTAATCTTGCGCTAGGAATGCGCCATGATGTAGACGTTCAGCCGTCACATGTGAATGCTATTCCTCAGGCTAACCTAATTGTAAAATTCTAGAACATTATAAGCTTGGTGCGTTTGCCACAACTAGCCGTTGCAAGATAGCCAAAGTCAAAGTTAAACTCCATAATTGCCTGTATGGTTAATGGGTTACTTGCTGCGTAGCTTGGGTAAGGACTGTCGATTGGTCCAGGATAATCAGAAGATGTTCCTTCTAAATTAAATAGGTCAGTAAAGTCATAGGACACTCTTAAACCCATTGTAATTCCAAAATTTTCAGTACCAAAGAAGTAGTTTCCAAAACCAATCGCTGCTCCATAGCTTGTCGGGTTTATCAATCCACTTACGTCACTATATGGGTCAGATGGGTCATCATTTGTATTAGTTCCACCCCTATTCAAACTTAATTTAGGACCAATTTCAAAATAGCGTCCTTCATTATTCATGCGGTACATCAACAAAAGATCGATTGAACTATATGAGAATTTTCTAAAATACTGTTCGTTAATACCTGCTGAAGTGTCAGAAAAATTATATTGGAATTTTTGATTAAATGCTGTGTACATCACATCAAAAGTCACCTCATGCATATTCCCGAAATTCAGACCTAACTTACCTCCAAAGGTATAACCACCAGTTAATCTATGATTATATGAATTATCGTCAAAAATGTTCTTATTAAGCAAGAAATCTACACCTCCGCCTCCTTTAAGACCCACGTCAAGCCAGTTTTGAGCGGTTGATAAAGTAGTGAACATAATAAGTAGCCCTGCAAGTAAATTTCTCATTATCTTTGGATTTAGAATGTCCAAAATTAAAGAATTTAAATAACAATCTAACATATGTATTATGTAGATTGTATGAACAAATAAAACTAGTTATGAAGTTATTAGAGGGAAAAGTTGCACTGATAACGGGTGCGTCTAGAGGAATTGGTAAAGGGATTGCCGAGAAATTTGCGAAAGAAGGTGCGAATGTTGCCTTTACATATTTGTCGTCTGATGAGAAAGCAAGAGCATTAGAAGACGAATTAAAAGCTTTTGGTATAGAAGCAAAAGGGTATAAGAGTAATGCAGCAGATTACGAGTCGGCACAAGCACTAGGAGAAGCTGTAATAAATGATTTTGGACAAGTAGATATTCTTGTTAATAACGCTGGTATCACAAGAGATGGCTTGTTGATGCGAATGACTGAAGAGAATTGGGATGAAGTAATTAATACCAACCTTAAATCTGTTTTCAACCTCACTAAGGCTGTACAGAGACAAATGCTGAAGCAGAGAAGTGGTTCTATTATAAATGTGAGTTCTGTTGTTGGTGTTAAAGGAAATGCAGGACAAGCTAACTATTCAGCTTCTAAGGCAGGTATTATCGGATTTACGAAATCTGTTGCTCAAGAGCTTGGATCAAGAAATATTAGATGTAATGCCATCGCACCAGGGTTTATTGAAACGGAGATGACAGATGCACTAGATGAAAAGGTGGTTCAAGAGTGGAGAGATAATATTCCTTTAAAGAGGGGCGGTACGCCAGAAGATGTAGCGAATGCTGCAGTATACCTTGGGTCGGATTTGTCGGCTTATGTTACTGGTCAAACACTTCACGTTTGTGGTGGAATGTTAACATGATAAGTAATAAGTGAATTATGTTTTACAATATCCCGGTTGGACAATAGTAACTTGCTTTTTAGCAGGTCTGTTGTATGCCGTTGTATTATATTTTAAGGAACGAAATCTAGAAGGTCAAGCATCCTATATAAGATGGATGCTTGGCTTTTTGCGTTTTAGCGCAATTACAATTTTATGTATTCTCTTATTGGGAATTCTAATTCCAACTCAAGATAAGATAGTCGAAAAACCAATAATTATTGTGGGCCAGGATAATTCAGGATCAATTGTATCTACAAGTGATTCAAGCTACTATAAAGGTCAGTATAAGAAGCAATTAGAGGCGCTTTCAAAACAATTGTCAAGTAAATATCAGTTAGAGTTTTTCAGGATTGGAGCATTCAGTGATATTTCTAGAGATATAGATTTCAGCGACAAACAGAGTGATATTGGCAGCTTTTTTGATGAAATTACCGATAGATACGCTGGAAGAAATATTGGAGCAGTAGTCTTACTGAGTGATGGCATCTATAATAAAGGAGGAAATCCTTTAGCGCTTTCAGAAAACATACACAATACGCCTATATACACTGTAGCTTTGGGTGATACGAGTGTTAAGCGCGATTTGCGAATTGAAAAACTTAATCATAATAAGGTAGCTTACCAGGGAAATGACTTCCCAGTTGAAGTACTTGTGAAAGCGGATAGACTGAAAGGAAAGTCGACAAAACTGAGAATTTTATATAAAAATGAGATAATTGAATCTAAGGACATTAAAATAGAACAATCGGTAGCTCTGTATAAGTTTAATTTTAGAATTGAAGCTAAAAACGCAGGTCTGCAGCGTTATACAGTGGTTCTTGATTCGATAGAAAACGAGATTAATTACGGAAACAACGCGACAGATTTCGTCATAGATGTACAAAACAACAGACAAGAGATTTTATTGTTTGCAAACTCACCCCATCCAGATATTGCCGTGATTCGGAATGTAATTGAGGCCCAACAATCATACAAAATTGACCTTAAATATGCAGGAGATCAGATTGATGATATCAAACGATATGGATTAATCATTCTTCACCAGATTCCATCGGTTACGGCACCATCGCAAGATTTACTTAATAAGATTCAGAATCTGAAGAAGCCAGTGCTCTTTATGTTAGGAGGACAGAACAATTTCGGATTGTTTAATCAACTAAAATCTGGGGTTAGTCACCTTGGGTTCAGAGGACAAATGGATGCGGTTAATGCCGAATTCATGAAAGACTTCACCTCATTTAGCCTTCCTCCAGAGTTGTTTAATGTCGAAAGCAGGTTACCTGTTATGCACGTGCCTTTTGGGAACTATAAAATCAGTAATGGAGTGACGGCAATTGCAAATCAGAAGCTCGGGAATTTATCAAAGAATGAAGCTTTGATGGCAATTAACAAATGGAATGGTGTAAGAACAGGGTTTATTTTAGGAGAGGGTATTTGGAGATGGAAAATGAAATATGCATCCCTGACAAATTCCTTAGTCCACAAACTCATTCAATATTTGGTGACAAGAGAGGATAAAAGCTTTTTTAGAATCAACTCAAAACGCGAGTTTACAGAGAATGAAGACGTGAGCTTTGAAGCTGAATTGTACAACGATAGTTACGAATTGGTAAATAGCGCCACTGTTAACATCATAGTGTCGTCAGAGCAAGGAGAAGAGTATCCATTTACATTTGCTCCCTCGGGAAGTGCTTACACCTTGAACGCAGGACGTTTACCGGCAGGGACGTATAGTTTTAAGGGCAACGTTCGGTATAATGGTAATGACTTTGAAAGAGTAGGGCAGTTTTCAGTTAAATCATTAACTATAGAACAAAATGACCTTGTAGCTGACCATAATATGTTGTACCAAATATCCAGTAATTCGGGGGGCAAAATGATACCAGTGTCTGAGTTAGATAGGTTGGCAGACGATATTTTATCCAGCGGTGAAATTGTTGATGTTAGTTACCCAATCGATAAACAAGAAGAAATTATTAATTGGAAATGGATATTCTTTGTTTTAGTAGCTTTGCTTAGCCTTGAGTGGTTCGTGCGAAAACGAAACGGAGCATATTAATGAAAAGCGCATCAATTCCATACAAAGAGACCAAGAGGTTTTCAGAAATCGTAACAGATTATCTCGATGAAAATGAGCGTTTAACTCCCTTCATTTCTGAGTTCCCTAGCATAAATACCCTTCAAAAAGCGGCTGAGAATCGAACTTTTGATGCGGATGCAAGAAAAATCTTGTGTGATGCTGTCGAAAAGAAATATTTGAGATGTGGTGTCCCAGTACCAGATTCATTGGAGTTATTGAGAAAAGACAAGACAATTACCATAACAACGGGACATCAGCTTAACATCTTTGGAGGGCCATTGTATAGTATCTACAAAATTGCCAGTGTGATTAATCTATGCCGGCAGTTAAATGAAAAAGATGGTCTGTGTGCAGTACCTGTGTTTTGGTTAGCGAGTGAAGATCATGATTTTGAAGAAATAGCATCAGTTAACGTCCATGAGAAAAAGTATACATGGGAGCATAGCTTTGGGCCGGCAGTAGGAAGTATAGATTGTGCAGGAGTGTCCGAGTTGTTGGATAAGATAAAAAATGATTTTCCTGAATTAATTGGACCTAGCGCTCAGCAAGAAATCAAGTCGTATTATACATCAAATAATTTAGCAGACGCACATTTTAAGCTTATGTCAACTTTGTTTTCGGATACAGAGCTAATTGTGGTGGATGCGGATACCTCAGAATTGAAAAAACTATTCGTACCTCAAATACTCAATGAGATTTCTGTGGGAGTTCAGCGAGATGTAGAGACCACCAATAATCAGTTGGAAGGATTGTATAAAGCACAGGCTCACGCGAGAGACATTAACTTGTTTTATTTGATGGATGAATCTCGTGAGCGTATCATTAAATCTGGAGATAGTTTTGGTACAGCAGATTTAGCAATGTCTTGGACTAAAGACGAGTTGGAAAATGAAGTTAGTGCGTATCCCGAAAGATTTAGCCCAAATGTAATCATGCGTCCAATGTATCAGGAGACTATCTTACCCAATATTGCTTATGTTGGAGGGGGAGGGGAGCTAGCATATTGGTTACAGCTAAAGTTGGCCTTCGAAAATTCAGGAATACAGTTTCCGATATTGATTTTACGTCAATCCCTACTTTTAATTGAAGAAAAAATTGCACGTAAAATTGAGCAGTTAGGGCTAACAACAAATGATATTTTTGAGGATCGACACGTACTTCTTGAAAAAGCTAGGCAAGATGAATTTGGTGATGTTGATTTGGAAAAGCACTTAAGCAAGTTAAACGAGATTTATAAGGCTATAAAAGAAGAGGGTAGTGCAATTGATTCAAATTTAGAGAGAAGCGTAGAAAGCACTCGGGTAGATGCGGAGAATAGAATTCATAGTCTCGAAAAGAAATTCAAACGTGCTCAAAAAAGGCAATTGGAAGTGTACACCTCTCGACTAGAAACCATAGATGCAGTTTTGTTTCCGAATGGAGGCCTACAAGAGCGCAATGCGAGTGTTTTGGAGTATTACAGTGTCATAAAGGCTCAGTTATCCGAGATAATTGAGGTGTGTAATCCTCTTGACAAGACCTTTAAGCTGCTTGAGGTCTAGACCTCTATTTAAGAATATATAACTTCTTGCGTATAATTTGACCCCCACTTTCAAGTTGCATAATATATATGCCTGAAGAAAGATTAGAGGTAGGAATGTCAAAACTATTAGAATAGCTTATTCCACTATGCATAAGTGCGCCTGTAATGCTGTAGAGATGAACATCTAGTTCTTTTTGCATGCCTTTAACAATAACAGTCAATGTGTTATCGGATGATTGATATTGATTTAATAATGAGAAGTTATTCTCTTTAAAGTTTGCAATACGTAAACCAGAATATTCCGATTGTCCGTTAAAATCTACCTGTCTAATTCTATAATAGTTTAGGCCTGTTTTTGGAGATTCATCTCTGTAGGTATATGAATTCGCAGAGGATGTGGTCCCCATTCCTGCAACAGAACCTATTTTCTCGTAATTAATTCCGTCTACGCTTCTCTCAACAGCAAAATAATCATTGTTTGATTCGCTTGCTGTAGCCCAGTACAAATCAACGTTCGATTCGTTTTGACGCAAGTCAAAGTAGAGCATTTCAACCGGAAGCACTACACAATCGAATGACTGGATATAGGTGTCGTTATTGGCTGAATTGGGAGAACCAGGTGATTCAAATGTACCTACTACACCAAAGCTAAAGTTATTTGGGTCAGTAAAATCATCATCTACTGCATTATCAAAAATAAAAGCATCTCCGCCACCACCAAGGGCACCAAAATCAACACCACCTGCGGGTGCGACAGCTCCACCATATCCAATTCCATGAACAAAGTTTCCAGCAGCATCTCTGGTTTGTGCTACATCACCACTATTACTCATACCTAGAGATGTCCATGTACCACCAGAGGAATACGTACATCCGCCCACATTGTAGGGAGCACTTCCAGGATTGGGGTCTGTAGTGCAAGTTTCTATAAGATTTGAGCTTACTGGAAGTATAAATACATTGTCTGCATTAGCATCCGTTTCGTCATCAGCAGGTACTGAAGGATTTGGATCACCATCATTGTATACAACGATAATTGTGCCTGTAGGAACACAACCCCATTGTGCATCAGTCGTGAATCGATAATGCCCGTTTGCAACGCCGCTACCTCCCCAGTCACCATTATTATCATCAAAAATGATATTTTGAATACTCACTTCAGAGCACACAGCGCCTATTACCAGCATTTCGAAATATTCTTGCGCACCAGAAGGACCATTAGACATTTCATTAATAATTATTGTTCCGGTTGCCGTTGAGTTGTTGATGGTTAAATCAACGCCATTATCAGAGCCAGTTACTACGGGGTCATCTGATACAACTCTAATGCGGTATTGTGTTCCAGCTATAGTTCCAGCTGGAATAGTGATATTAATCGTACCGGAATTTGCCGTAGATGCCAAAGTTCCGATACTAATAGGTGAACCAAAGCCTCCTGTTGGGTCTGATAATTGGGCAGTATAGATGTTGGCAGCATTATAAGTGCCTGTGCTTGTAAACGTTACTGTTCCGGCATCTGGTGTTGTGCAGTCTACTGTCCATGGGTTGCCAGTTACACCAGTTGTAGTAATAGTGTTGGATGGGGGAGCAGAATTTGCAGTAATTACAATATCATTAATTGCAATTTCATCTCTACTCCCAGATCCACCAGCATCATCAGTGTGCCACCTTAAGTAATAGTTCGTGCCATTCGCAATACTCAATCCAGACAAAGTAACGCTTCTATTATGGCTTGTCCAACTTCCACCACCAGCAGCTAAAGTAGATGTAAATGTCACTGATCCTTCAGTGGTTGTAAGCGGACCTGTGCCACTTGTGCCTGCACCATCGTGCGAAAAATCAAGCGAACTGGCTCTAGCTTGGTCATTAAACTCCTCAATAACATATGAAACATCCAATGATGTTATTGTTGCACCAGTTGAGTTATTAATCAATAGTGTAATAGATCCAGGGGTTGCGTCTGAACCGCCAGGTTGCCACCCCATTGCCATATCTCCACCACCAACATCAAATCCGTATATCCCACCAGTTCCTGCACCACCAGTGCTAGTTCCCCTTGCGTGATCTCCACCAGTATTAGCAATGCCAAACGCCTTTGCTCCATCGCTTAGCCCAGCAGTCTCCCATGCATCAGCATCTAATTCACCTGCAACTGGAACTATCGCAAACCCACTTCCTGCAAATGATCCATTGTTCACTCCTGCAACGGTACCATCAAAATCAATAGTAAATGGAGTAGCAGTTGCCGAAATATTAAGCTGTCCATAGCATTGGACAGAAAGTAAAATCAATATAAGCAGTACATTCTTCATTCGGTAAGTGTTTGAGGGGATGGTTGGTAAAGAATATACCTAGGGTGTTCATCCATCTCAAATTTAAGACATTTATTGCCCGATTTCAAACTACGTGAATAACTTAACGATTCGTTAAAATAGAGATTTATTTACCGCTTCCGCGGAGAATTGTTCTAACGGTGTAGATCATGATTTTAAAATCAACCGCTAAGGACATGTTTTCTAGGTATAAGAGGTCGTATTTTAGTCTAGCAATCATTTCATCTACATTCTCTGCATAACCAAACTTCACCTGTCCCCAGCTTGTAATGCCCGGTTTAACTTTGTGAAGTCTTGTATAATGCGGTGCCTTCTCGACAATTTGATCTATAAAAAACTGACGCTCGGGACGCGGACCAACTATGCTCATTTCGCCACGCAAAACGTTAAAGAATTGGGGTAGTTCGTCCAATCGGGTTTTGCGCATGAACTTTCCGAATTTAGTGATGCGCATGTCATTATCACTACTCAACTGTGGCCCTGATTTCTCGGCATCCTTAGTCATTGACCTAAACTTAATGATGTTGAACTTTTTTCCGCGCAAACCAACACGCTCCTGAAAGAAAAATATAGGGCCAGACGAAGATAATTTTACTCCAATGGCAGTAAATATATATACTGGCAGCAGTAATGATAGCGCTAACAAGGAAAAGCTAATATCAATTACACGCTTGGTGGATTTCTGCCACTGAGGCATAATTTCGGGATTGACTTCAATTAAAGGTGCACCAAGTATGCTGGTCATTTTAACGGATCCCGAGAGAATATCATACATATCCGGAATAATCTTAATGCGTACATCAGCTCCGTTAATCACTGTAAGTATTCTCTGTAATTGATCATGTTCGCTTGATTCTATTGCAATTACGACTTCTTCAATATTGTTACCATCAATAAAGGATTTAACAACATCTAGTTTTCCGATATAATTTAGTTTGCCTTTTAAGGTTTGATCAACTCCGTTTAAACTCGCGAAACCTACAAAATCAAACCCTTGACCTTCTGCTTGTGATTCGAGCTCCTCATACAACTCTAAAGCTTTTTGACTTCCGCCAATTATAAGCGTTTTAAAACCAAACTTGCGAGAGTGAATTTTTCGCACTGTATTGCCCGTGATGGCAAGTCTAAATAGTAAACTCAAACTACAGTGTAAACCAAATAAGACAAAAAACGATTGATAATAATTCTTGTAAGACTGCACGGTGTCGTCTAATAGCAGAATAAAGAATAAAAGTAAGGTTCCTATCAGTGAAATAAGAATGGTTTGCCCAAGTTCTTTAATTCTGTAGCGTCTAAATACATCTCTGTAACTACCAGCAATAAAGAATAAAAACATCCAGAAAAAAGGCAGGATAACAAGCCCACGAATTAAGTTGTTATCAACAGTAAATTCAGATTCTTCTATGTATTCTTTTCTAAAGTAGAAAAATGCCAACCATGAAATAATTGCAACAACAACATCAGCAATGACATATATGCCTGTGGTTAGCCGTTTGTTCATTACTGAAAGTAGACTATTTTAATGTTGTCAATATCTACTTGTGCTTCTTGTGGTGCAGGATTTAAACCTGTAAACACATTTAAGAAAAACTCATGTTGATTACCTTGAACCTCATAACTAAGTACATCAGTTAGGCTGAAATACAATTTCTTCCATACAGGCGTTGCATCTGGAGCATTGATCCCATAATTATTGTACACATCAACTACTCCTGAGGATAGTTCATCTATAATTCCAATGCTCACAGGGTGGTCTGTTCGTATATCAATCTCTAAATACACTTGAGCACCTTGTCTAGGAAATGAGTAGTTATCGTCTGTATGAAAGTTGCCGAGAGTGTTGCCGTTATCTAGTTTAATTCGGCCGAACTTCCCAGTAGGACCTCCGGTTTGAATATCCCAACCTACATCACTGTCACTCGCTTGAACCATTAGTTGTCCCGCACTCTCAAAATCGTCAATTTCGAATTCGAGATTATCTTTATAGCTTGTGCTTGGATTTATGGTAATAACTGAATCTCTAACAAGGTCTATAGTAGTGACGTGTTCTTTATAAAAAGGGTAAGCTACCCGAGTACTTGCTAAACCATTTTGCCTTACCCCTGGTTTAATTCTAATGTTTGTGCTGCCTTCTGCCAGGATAGGAACGCGGGCGGGCAAGGTGTAAACACCCAATAGATCATTGTCTTTGTATACCCATGCATCAATTATCTCATGCGTATTTTCGCCTTCAACCCCAACATCAGTGGTTAATGTAAAATTGTTGATGTATATATAAGATGGAATTTCCTCAGGACGATCCAAGGTATCGCAAGAGGTAAAACATAAAACAGGTACCAGGACTATTAATGATAGTATCCTTTTAAGCATGAGTGTGATTTAGCAACAAAAAAAGAACGCAAAAGTAATTTATTTATTGCATGAGCACAAATGCTTATACTCTATGATTCGAGCTAATTTTTTCAATTATCTGATGCGCAACATCTAAGGCGCTAACACCGTCTTCAATTGTAACCGGTGGAATGGTGTCATTTTTAATAGCATATGCAAAAGATCTTAGCTCCTCAAGTATTGCATTGTGTTCTGTAATCTCAGGTTTAGTAAAACTGATTTCTTTTTTGCCTTTCTCTCCTAAATCAAGCACCATTGCAAATGGATCATCAGATAATTCCTCACTCATTCTTACAATTTCCGTTTCCTTTTTCAAGAAATCTACACTTATGTATGCATCCTTTTGAAAAAAGCGTGCCTTTCTCATGTTCTTGACTGATATTCTGGATGCAGTTAGATTCGCCACACAGCCATTATCAAATTCAATTCTCGCATTTGTAATATCAGGCGTGTCACTCACGACGGCAACTCCACTTGCACTAATCCTTTTAATATTGGATTTAACAACACTCAGAACAATGTCTATGTCATGGATCATTAAATCTAATACAACTGGCACGTCTGTTCCTCTTGGGTTAAACTGTGCCAATCTATGTGCTTCTATAAACATTGGACTATTAATGTCTGGTTGTGCGCTAACAAATGCGGGGTTGAATCGCTCAACATGTCCTATCTGAACCTTCACTTCTGCTTCATGTGATAAATTCATTATAGCTCTCCCTTCATCGAGAGTATTAGCAACAGGCTTTTCAATAAATACATGCTTACATTTACGAATGCAAGTTGTGGCAATTTCATGATGAGATAAGGTAGGTGTAACAATATCAAGGACATCACAATCATTTATTAACTCATCTAAGTCTTTATAATAGTTCACTCCAAACTCTTGTGACACGGCTTGGCCATTATCTTCATTAATATCATGAAATCCAATTAGATTGTAATCATCCGTTAAGTTGAGTAAACATTTAATGTGGATTTTCCCGAGATGACCAGCACCTATTACGCCTATTCTTATCATTATGCAAATAATTGAGTTGCAACAAAATTAGGATAGATTCACATGCATTTTTATGGTGAGCTCTCATTTCATACACTATGCTCTGTTAATTCTTTATATAATGTATGTCACAATACATATGTGTCATTTTTCTAGCTTTGGTGTGTGATTGATAATTACCGACATAAAGGTTTACGCAGGCAGTTAATGAATGAGCTGAAGCGTAAAGGTATTTCTGACAATACCGTATTAGATGCGATGGATAAAATTCCGAGACATTGGTTTCTTGATAATGCATTTTTAGAATTCGCATATGACGACAAAGCATTCCCAATAGGCGAGGGACAAACCATTTCTCAACCATTTACTGTGGCATTCCAGACGCAGCTTTTAGAATTACAAAAAGGCATGAAAGTATTGGAGATTGGAACAGGTTCAGGTTATCAAACGGCGGTATTGTGCGAATTGGGTTGTAAAGTATATTCAATAGAAAGACAAAAGAAATTACACGATTCGACTAAACAATTGTTAACAAAACTCAATTATAGACCACAACTCTTTTATGGAGATGGATATCAAGGCAGAAAAGGTTTTGCACCATACGATAGAATAATAGTTACTTGTGGAGCCCCTGAGGTACCCTTAGCTCTTTTAGCCCAACTTAAAGATGAGGGAATGTTGGTTATTCCCGTTGGAATTGAGAATCAAGTGATGAAGCGTTATACACGTAGAGGGAATGAATTAGAAGAGGAATCGTATGGTGATTTTAAGTTTGTTCCTATGTTGGAGAATAAGAATAAATAATTTTTCAAGATGTGCAACCATATTATATATGGATGCATCAATGAGGGTTAAAGGAGACATTCGAACAAGATTGTAACCTTTTAAAATATATTCCGTTTTAGGGGACAGTTATTAACAAAAAACGGTTCATAAGACATCCGATTGTTAATAACCATGTTTCAAAATAAAGGATATATTTGGACAGTAAATTTTGTAAAATAGTTAAACCAAAATAAACAATTATGAAAAAGCAAGTACTTTTAGTTGCTGCTGCATTAGGAATGACATTCGCTACTAATGCACAAGATTTGACAAGTAAATCAGGACAAGCGATTCTTCCTGAAGCAGGTGATATCGCTATTGGTTTTGATGCGTCTCCATTATTTAGTTACGTTGGTAACATGTTCAACGGTACGTCTGGTAACAGTTTTAATACTGGATGGACTAATGCAAACAACGCTATCTACGGTAAGTATTATTTATCTGCTGACATGGCAGTTAGAGGTTGGGTTAGATTAGGTTTTGGATCTACTACTGACAGAACATTAGTTACAGATGTAACATCTACTTCTACTCCTCCTGCAATGGTTGAGGATACTAGAAAAGATTCGTATAGCTCTATCATTATCGGTGGTGGTATCGAAATGAGAAGAGGTCACAACAGATTACAAGGTTACTACGGTGGTGACTTATTAATCGGATCTATCGGTAACAAAACTGAGTGGACATACGGAAACACATTAACTGATACTTATACTAACCACATGACTGGTGGAATGGGCATGCTAACTGATGCTCCAGGATCAACTTTTATGTTAGGTCTTAGAGGTGTTATTGGTGTTGAGTACTTCTTAGCTCCTAAAGTATCTATCGGTGCTGAGTATGCTTGGGGTCTTGGAATGATGAGCACAGGAGAAGGTGAAACGACTTCTGAAGCTTATGATTTAGCAGACAACACAATTGAAACTACTACAACTACTACAGCTAAAGATAACAGCTTTGCTATCGATACTGACATGAACAACATGATGTTCGGTGGTGGCTCAGTTAAATTATTGTTCCACTTCTAATAAGAAGAACAGAACTTTTTAGAAATCCCAGTCATTTATGGCTGGGATTTTTTATTATCCACCATAGCCTTCGGCGAAGGTGGATAATAAAAAAACTAGCGTTTGGCTATGGTGGACAAGGAAAAACCAGGACTCTGTCGAATGTCGGTAATGAAAACCATCCACTTTGTCAAACCATTATTGATTCAACTCCCTAGAAATATTAGCATTAACGTCACCATAATCGAGTCTTAATTACAAAATCACCTAATTAAGACCCTATTTTTTTCATAATCTCCTCCCATTCCTCAGGGTAAACGCCTTCCTCATCATTTACGTAATGATATAAATCAACTGCATTTCGTTTTTTAGCTTTCACTTGATAATCGAAAAAATTGCCGGATAGCTCAGAGCAAAAATTCCGTGTGTACTTTACATTAAGCACTTCATCCTTATTTGCCATAATTAATATCAGCTCATTTGCCACTTTTTTACCAGCTTGCAAATGTTGACTTAGCTTTTGCAGTGAACGTAAATAGGAAACAAATAAATATTTGAACAATAAACGCTTTTTTGGATCGTAGGTTGGGAATGGAACAATTTGAAGAAAGTGAAGTGGAGTTAAGAGCTGAATCCACCATTTCATTCGTATAGCCGGAGCTATCAATATCATTTTATCCCATATAATATCATGACATTGCGAACCAGCTACACCAGAAACACCGCCCAAAGAGAATCCTACAAATATCGTTTCATCTGCATCTTTGCAATGCTTGTCGTAATAAGATTTTATCTCCCCAATCCATTTTTTATGAAGTAAACGACAGCTTGGTTTGTCAGAGTGACCAGCAAGAACTGCTTGAATACACTCGTAACCCAGAGCACATAACTCTCGTCTGTAATCCTCAAGTATACTCACGGGATTATTTAAACCATGTACAAGAATCGCGACTTTTTTGGGCATACTACAAAACTACATTTAAATTCACTTTATCATAGTGGCGGAATATTCACTATTTTTGTTCTATGCGTAAAAGCCTAATCGCCATTTTACTACTTACCTTGGTTTTTCCTTCGTGCAAGAAGGGAGAAAATGATCCTTTATTTTCTATTATACCAAGAAAAAAGAGGCTTGAAGGCGAATGGACCCTATATCAAGGAAATGGTGATAGAACCTATTCATACGTAAATGCTCACACTACATACAATGCAACGGAGACCTATAACTATATTAACTTTCTAAAAGAAGTAAACTTCAATAACGGACTGCAAGAGGTAGATTACTCTGTTGATATGTATGTATTTCTTAAGTTCTATGATAAAGACTCAATTGAGCTGGTTTGGAAAGAACAACAGTATGATCCAATAACGGAGGAATTATTTATTGATGAAACAATAAAACTGGGTACATGGACATGGTCGGCGGGCGATGGCAAAACTAAATCACATATTAAAGCCAACTTCACATGGGTAAAGAATATGCAGGATTGTGCTAATTGTGATACTACAATCACCAACTACAGTTCCGAAAATCCAGATTCATACCTCTTTAAACTGGATCGCTTAGCTAAAAAGGAGCTTAATCTGTCATATGTTTATGCATCAGCGGATTCAAGCGACATTTCGTCGTGGTATATGGAGTTCCTTAAGGACTAAGTGTCGCTCTATTCCCATTTTTTCAGCTCTTTACGTCATTATGTCAGTCGAATTTCAAATGGCACTGATATTGACATTTGACTTCAAAAAATAATTACAATTATGAGTACAGGTACAATTAATGTTCAAACGGAGAATATATTTCCGATAATCAAACAGTTTTTATACTCTGACCACGAAATATTTCTAAGAGAGTTAGTGTCTAATGCAGTAGATGCTTCACAAAAGTTAAAAACACTATCATCTTTAGGAGAATATAAAGGAGAATTAGGTGATTTAAAAGTTGAAGTGATTCTGGACAAAGACGCTAAAACCATTACCATTCGTGATAACGGAGTTGGGATGACAGCGGAAGAAATTGATAAATACATCAATCAAATCGCATTTTCAGGTGCAGAAGAATTTGTCAATAAATACAAGGATAAGTCAGAAGGTATTATAGGTCACTTTGGACTCGGGTTTTACTCGGCTTTCATGGTAGCTTCTAATGTTGAGATTAATACACTATCGCATCAAGATGGGGCACAAGCCGTGCAATGGAAATGTGATGGAAGTCCACAGTTCACAATAGAGGACATATCAAAAGATACAAGAGGTACTGACATTGTTTTACACGTATCAGATGATGCGACGGAATTCCTAGAAGAATCTAGATTATTAGGTATTCTAAACAAGTATTGTAAGTTCTTACCAGTTCCTATCATTTTTGGAGAAGAGACTAATATGGTTGACGATCCATCGGATGAGAAAGATGAAAATGGCAATCCCAAAAAGATTGAGGAAAAGTCTCCAAGACAAATAAACTCTACTGATCCACTATGGACAAAAACACCATCTTCACTTAAGGATGATGACTATAAAGAGTTCTATACGGAGTTATACCCATTCACGGAGCCTAGCTTATTTCATATTCATTTGAATGTAGATTATCCGTTTAATCTTACTGGTATTCTATACTTCCCAAAACTAAAGAACAACGTTGAAGTACAAAAGAATAAAATTCAATTATATAGTAATCAGGTGTTTATCACGGATTCAGTTGAAGATATTGTTCCAGAATTCTTAACGCTGTTACATGGTGTTATAGATTCACCAGATATTCCTCTAAACGTTTCTAGGTCCTACTTACAGTCTGATAGTAATGTGAAAAAGATTAGTAATCACATTATGAAAAAGGTGGCAGATAAGTTGGAAGAAATGTTCAAGAATGACCGTAAAGACTTTGAAGCAAAATGGGAAGATATTAAAGTCTTCATGGAATATGGAATGCTAACTGAAGAGAAATTCTTCGAAAAAGCTAAGAAATTCACTTTGCTTAAGAATACGGAGGGTGAATATTTTACTATCGAAGAATATCAGGAAAAAATTAAGTCTAATCAGACAGACAAGAATAACAAATTGGTTGCGCTATATACTAATAATGCTGAAGAGCAGCACGCATTTATATCATCTGCAAAGGCAAAAGAATATGATGTTTTAGTATTTGACAGCCCATTGAGTTCGCACTACATTGGTAAGCTTGAGCAGACCATTGACGATCTTTCATTTGCACGTGTAGATGCAGATCCAATTGAAAAACTAATTGAGAAAGACGAGGACATTCCATCAAAAATCTCAAAAGAAGATGAAGAAAAGCTAAAGCCATTATTTGATACTGCATTAGGTGATAAAAAATATGTGGTCCAATTTGAAAGTAGATATGAGTCTGAGGCTCCAATTATCATAACACAAAGCGAGTTTATTAGAAGAATGAACGAGCAACAGCAGTTATCAGGTAATAGCGGAATGTTTGGTTCAATGCCTGAGATGTATAATGTAGTGGTGAACAACAATCACCCCATTATTACAGATATTCTTGGTACTAAAACTGAGAAGAAACAGCAGAAGTTATGTAAACAATTGACAGATTTAGCATTGTTATCACAAGGCATGCTAAAAGGAGAAAGTTTAACCAACTTCATTAATAGAAGTATAGAATTGATTAAATAAATTACTTTCGAGTAATTAACATGTGGTTGCCGCTGGGGATATATTCCCAGCGGGAATCAAAAATGTTCTTTAAATAACGCTTATATAGATTGATACGCTTTGAGGCATTATTTTCATCCTCTCTGGCGGTTGGTTGACCTGTAAACTCGTAAGTGCGAATGTTAGGATGCTCATTCATGTACATTTTAACCACTTCCACTACGGTAGTCATTACTCGGTAAACCTCACCACGATTGGTTTCTACATACTCCTCACCGTCGTATTCATCGTTAAGTACACCAAATGCAATTGTTGCGTGAAGTAGGTTGTCTTTTTTACGGGCGAATCGCACTTCATAGTTCACGCCAGAGTCGGTTACAAAGTGATAAATACTACCCGAACTGATTGCTGGAGGAACAATTTGATATGTTGGAACATTGCCCATAAAAAACGAATATAAAAAAATAATTAATGGGATTATTTGGAAGTATCTTATTTGGAGGAATTGGTTGGGCACTTGGCGGTCCAATTGGAGGATTAGTAGGTGCATTTATTGGTGGCTCTTTAGGGGCAAATCAACAAGCTGGATTTAACGGAAATGTACATGGAGGAAGAGCTAGAAGGTCGTCTGGAGGTGACTTTAGCGCTAGTTTGATGGTACTTACTGCTGCGGTTTTAAAGGCAGATGGTAAGGTGTTAAAATCAGAGATAGATTTCGTAAAAAGATTTTTAAAAGATAATTTAAAAAACAATGAAGCGGTTAAGGAACATATGCTGCTTTTGAGAGATCTTCTTAAGAAAGACATTCCTGTTAGAGATGTTTCTGAGCAAATCAGACAATATATGCCTCATCCTGATAGATTAGAGTTGCTTAGATATTTATTCGCGATTTCTAGCGCAGATGGTCACGTTGACAAATCAGAAGTTGAAGTGATTCAGAATATTTCGAATTGGATGGGAATTTCAGCTGCGGATTTTGAGTCAATCAAGGCAATTGTTAATTACAAAGATCCAAGTGATGCATATAAAATTCTGGAAGTGTCCCCAGACGCGAGTGATGAAGAGATCAAAAAGTCTTACAGAAAAATGGCAATAAAATATCATCCAGATAAACTCAGTCAAATGGATGAATCTTATCAAAACATTGGCAAAGAAAAGTTCCAAAAAGTTCAGGAAGCTTATGAGGTGATTAAGAAAGAACGAGGAATTGTATAATGAGTGCACTAAGCAACAAGAGAGGATATAGAGCACTCGTGCCACCCATCATCATTATTGGATTGATGTGGGTCTTCTATGCTATTCAACAGACTTATTTTCCTGAGATTGTGGCCTATGGGGTTAGGCCTAGAGAGTTAGATGGGCTTAGCGGAATTCTGGCAAGTCCACTTTTGCATAGCCCAAGCGATATAAGTCATATTATAAATAATTCGATTCCCATGTTTGCATTGTCATGGGCCTTGTATTATTTCTATCCAAAATTGGCGAGCAAAGTATTGGCATTTATGTGGGTTACAACTGGCTTGTGTGTGTGGGTTGGGGCAGTTCCCGGAACAAATCATATTGGAATGAGTGGTGTAATTTATGCCCTGGCTGGCTTTTTATTCGCCAGTGGTGTTGTTAGAAAACAAGTGAATTTGTTAGCCATTTCCTTATTAGTTGTGTTTGAATATGGGAGTATGATTTGGGGGGTATTTCCATTGCAAGATGGGGTGAGTTGGGAAAGCCATTTGTTTGGTGGGATTGTCGGAGTAGCCTTTGCACTATACTATAGGTATGAAGGTGGGCCACAAAAGAAGAAATATCAATGGGAAATAGAGGAGGAGCTTGGTCTAGATAACTATGAATATGAGTATTGGAAGGTAGATGAAACCACAAATACCATTATGTCACCAGAAGAAGCGGTTAAACAAGAAGGCGCACGCCCTGTGCGAATTAAATATTACATTACTAAGAAGTCAGACGGAATTCAGGACGATTAAATTCTAGAATTCATTATTTAGTAGGAAATGATAAGTCATTTTTCTAACTTGATGTACTAAACTTTCAATTATGAGAAAACTCTACACTATTCTGTCAATTTTATTCCTAAGCACAGGGGCATTAAACGCTCAGTCTCCCGGGAATTCATTACACTTTGATGGCTCAAACGACTATACCACACATGCCTTACCAAGTGTTTTTAATAATATTGCCGCCAATGATTTTACCATAGAAACTTGGATAAAACCTATGGGAAGTGCTACATCTCGGGTAATGTTTGCGCAGTTAAACTCTAACTCATTTGTGTCCATATTACTTAACACGTCTAACGTGCCCTATTTATATGTCTATAACGGAAATGCTAATGGCTTGAATACAACGAACGCACTGCCTTTAAATCAATGGACTCACCTTGCATGTACTTGGGAAGCTGCCACTGGAACTATTTCAATTTATTTTGATGGTGTGTTGCAGACAACCGGGGCTGGAGGCTCATCTTCTCTTAGCACAGATGGAACCTTCGCAATCGGTGGTAAGAGTAACGGTAGTCAATTGTTTCAAGGCGAATTAGATGAATTTAGAATTTGGGATGTAGCAAGAACAGAATGTCAAATTCAAAGTGCGATGGTCTCTGATTTCACATCACTTCCAACGAATTGTGTAGCCTACTATAACTGCAATCAAGGTACTGCAGCAGGAAATAACGCTGGTATTACAACGATAACAGATATGTCCACCAACTACGATGGTACGCTTAATGGCTTTAACTTAAGCGGTGCTTCAAGTAACTGGTTGGCCTCAGGTGCAACTATTACAACTTCTGACGTTAGTGGCACGGTGGTAACGAGTACGGATACTAGAACTGAATGTGATTCGCTAGAATGGATAGACGGAACAACTTATTATGCAAATAATTCTACAGCAACGCATATGTTATCCACTGTAAGTGGCTGCGATTCTCTTGTAACTTTGGATTTAACCATCGTGAGTAGTACCTCTTCTACAGACATAATCAGCTCTTGTAACCCAATAGTTTGGCTAGATGGTAATACTTATAGTTCTTCTAACAATAGTGCGACTCATATCATAAGTAATGCTCAAGGATGTGATTCAATTATTAGTTTAGACTTTACTCTAAATGCAGTTGACACTGGAGTATCATTGTCAGGCTTCACTATTATGGCTAATGCTAGTAGTGGTTATACATACCAATGGGTAGACTGTGATAACGGTTTTGCTCCTATATCTGGCGAAACATCTCAATCATTCACTGCAACTTCTAACGGAAATTATGCCGTTGTATTGAATAATGGCGTTTGCACCGACACTTCCGCATGTACTCTAATTGCAGGTATTGGTATTGATGAAAATGCCGCTGCGAGCATTAAGCTCTATCCGAATCCAACTACTGGTTTAGTTAGTATCGAATACGATTCAAAACTCAAAAACATTGAAATCCTTGATGTAAACGGTCGTTTGATTAAGCAGATATCTGTGCAAGGGCAAGGTGTTTCTAACATTGTACTGCCAGACGTAAAAGGAACTTATTTAGTGAAATCAATAGCCAGAAATGGAGTTATTAGCTATCACAAATTGATTCGTCTATAAACTGGATATTGATTAGATGTTAAATTTGCGTTTTTAGCACATTAACCGACCAATATATGCCGTTGGGCGAATTTATTTCCACGGTAACGAAAACTTTAAGACATTTGTACTGTAGTTAGTTTTGGTTTTGTTACTGACTAGTTCAGTACACCATGGTTTTGTGAGAAATCACGGGATTAGTCTTAAACCCTCGCGTTCAGCGAGGGTTTTTTATTTTATGCCAGTTTCTCCAGCTTGGGGAGTAATTTATTAGCTCTCGATTTAAATGCTGCTGTGCCCATCTCGTATTGACTTTCTATGGAAGCAATTAACTCATTTGATAACTCTGGATATTTTGAACATATGTTTGAAAGTGCTTGCATAGCGAATACCTTCACCGCGATATCGGAATTAGAGTCATTTAAATAATCGAAGAGTAATTCTACTAATTCACCTTCTAGTTTTTTAGGAAAGCCGCAAACCGAAATTAATTTAGCCAAGCCTCTTTTATAACCTGGGTAATGAAGTTGATTCCGCAAAGAATAGATATAACTTAAGTGCTTAAATACTAAGTCAGGTTTTTGCAATGCAATATGCTCTAACAACCATAAGAATCTAAATGATATCGCAGGATCTTTATCTTCCAGTAAATAGATGTAGCTAGGTAGGTTCAGCTCACCCTTTATAAATTGTTGGGCAATTGCTAGAATATTGTCTTTTGACCTGTCAGCTGCTATGCTAGCACGAATATCCACTAGAGCTTTTCCATTAAGACCTTATACAATGCAAGCATGGAATGAATATCTTCTTTGTGAACACGCTCATACGGGCTATGCACATTATCTTCTGGAGCTCCAATAAAACACCAGTCAAAAGCAAATGGAGATCTTTGTAGTGCGGTTCCGTCACTGCCACCAGCACTTTCTACTTCTATTTGGAACGGAATCTCACTATGTTTAGCTATATCAATGATTTTATCTACATAGGATTTTCTGGGAATGCCTGAGTCGCGCATGGAAATGGCCACTCCCTTACCATGTTTAACGCCATCAGTTACCCACGTAATATCCGAAATCAGTGCTTGACGTATGCCATACTCACGAATTAAGATATCTGCTAGAAAGCCAACGCTGCCTCCACCATGTTCTTCGTATGTACTGAATACTATGGCACCATTTTCAAGTGTTTCAGCCAGTCTTAATGCATTCCACATGCCAAGACGATTATCCATATAGCATGATTGAACGTACTCTTCATCTTCCACCCAATTTTGCTTATACGATAAGTTCGTGCCTCTTTCAATCTCACGCTCAAATACGTATTCCTTACGAATATTACCGCTATCATCTTCTAATTCAAGATATTCACATTCAATTTTACCCTGACTATCTTCTCCTACTAAATAATCGCCTTCTTTGCATGAGGGACCTCCAACTTTAATAAGTTCTTTATCATAGCCAACAGTAAAACCAACTGTATCCATATGAGCAAACACGGCAGTACGGGGTTGACCAAAGGTAAGGATGATACAATCTTGCATTTCTGCTCCGTAAAGAACATTCGGTTTAACTTCCCACGAACTAGCGTTGCGTTCAATGTAATCTAAAACAAATCGACTAATTCTTTCTTCATCTCCCGATAGTCCTGGGATAGCACATAATTCTTTCAATAACTCCATTATCTTTTATATAAATAGGTGAAATCAATCTGTTTTTGCTCCAGTAGAGCCACAAAGTCTTCTTTATCTTCTGGTAGCACAGCAACAGTGGCTTTGCATATCGACTCGAATGTTTCATCGTATACATCTCCGTTCATCTGATGCACAATCTGCTTAAAGTCACTGGTTTGATCGTAAGCGTAGCTTATTGAATAGTAATCTTTTAAATAGCTGGTAACTATACCCGCATCTTCAATCGCCAGCTTGGCGGCCTCTCTGTAAGCATTAATTAATCCACCGACACCCAGCTTTGTTCCTCCAAAATAGCGCACAACCACAATAAGGACGTTTGTCAAATCAAAACTCTGTATTTGTCCAAATATGGGGGCTCCTGCCGAGTTGCTCGGCTCTCCGTCATCCGAGTAACGATAAAGCGAATGATCGTGATATAGTCGTAATCCATAGCAATGATGGCCAGCGTCTGGGTAGGCGTCTTTTATTTCGTCTAAAGCCTCTTTAATCTCTTCCTCTGTACTTACTTTTCGCGCAATGCCAATAAATTTACTGGCGCGGTCCTTAAATAGACTCTCTCCATTTCTTTTTATGGTCGAATAAGCCTCTGCCATTAAAACTGCAAATTCAATAATGCAATGGCTAAAACAGCCAATAATAAACCTATCCAATTCGTTTTACTGAGCTTTTCATTGAATAAAATCAAGCCAGCAACGGCAGAGGTGATAATAATACCCATACTTACCATCGCAAAAACATTTGATCGGTGTTCTGCTTCAGCCAATGCCAGGTTCATGTAGTATAAGGTGCCATAATTCGGAATGCCCAACAAAACACCCCAAAAAACACTTTTTAATTCAAACTTTTTAGACTTAAAAAAGAGGGTGTAGAATACTGCTATCATGCCTATTATTCCTGCTGTAACGAACAGTACAGGGAAGAAATGGGGGCTGTGTGAATACTCGTTTAAGTTAGCGTCATAAAATACAACATCCGCAAATCCTTGGCCTAAAAATATGAATAGAATAAGTGGGATGTAATTTCGAGAAAAACTAATTTTTCCATTATTGGTGCTGCTAAAATAAATACCTAGGATAGCCAACACCACGGCAAGCATTTTTAGCCACTCGACAGTTTCACCATAAATTATAAAGCCGGCCAATATCGGAACAATCAGAGACATCTTATTAGCAACAGTGCTAACTGCCAGACCTACTTTTTGAGTCCCAAGAGCGAGGGCATTAAATACTGTGATAAAACAGATGCCGATGGTTGCAGCATGCATTAGCCAGTCTGCATTTAAAGTCTGATTGAGACTTATATGTTGTTCGACTGCCATTAAACCGCAAAATCCTGCAACAAAATAGTTAATGACAATAGCTTGCAGGTTGTTTACTGAAAAACGACTCATGTACTTAAACACAATCAGCATTGAGCTAAACAGAAGTATGGCGAGTAGTGTGTTAAGCATTTAAATAATAGTGGTAGGTATTATTACCAATTTCTCGCGCAAAAGTAAGCTTATTTGCTAGCTTGGGAGCCTCAATACCATCGATAATTTTTGATGAACTGATAAACTGATGTGCCTCATCCCAAATACCTGATTCAATAAAACTTCTCAGCACGTGTTGACCTCCTTCAACCATAATATGCTGTATGTCTAAGGTAAATAGCTTAGCAAGGATAGTCTCAACATCCATACTACACACCACATACTGATGATTGCCAATAAGCTCATTTTTCTCTCGATTTAGGATAATGATCTCTCGCTCCAAATAATCCTTTTCAAGGATAGTTTTTGTTTCTAGAGACGAATCTAATAGCACCATTTTTGGAGTTTTACCAGCTACATACCTTGTGCTTAATTGAGGCCTATCTTTCAAAAAGGTGTTTTTGCCAATAATTACGGCATTAACAGCGCTTCTTATCGAATGATTTATCAACTGGGCATAATCGTTGCTAATTGCATGCAACTGTCCAGTTAATTGCTGCGCTGGTGCTATAAAACCATCCTGACTTTCTGCCCACTTCAAACTCACATAGGGACGCTTTTTCTCATGATTACAGAAGAATACTCGATTGATTTGTTTGCCCTCGTTTTCTAATACGCCATGCGCTACAGTGATTCCCGCATCTTCTAGTATTTGAATTCCTTTGCCAGCCACCTTTTCATTAGGGTCAATATTGCAGATAACTACTTCTTTCACCTGATGTTGGGTTAAGGCATTAGCGCAAGGAGGCGTTTTGCCGAAATGAGAGCATGGTTCAAGACTAACATATACCGTTGACCCAATAATATCATCCTTATTAACAACACTATTGATAGCGTTTATTTCTGCATGAGCACCTCCAAATTCATGATGATATCCCTCGCCAATTATTTTATCCTCCTTAACAATCACGCAGCCAACAAGGGGGTTAGAATGAACTAAGCCACTGCCTTTTTTGGCGAGCTCTAGACAGCGCGACATATAGAGAGAATGCGTCATGCTGGCAAAAATAAGGAAATGAGTATCTAATTATGTATTTTCGACCCATGAATCCTCGCTCAAATAAAATGCCTGATGTAAAAGAATGGATAAAATCACTTCTGAATATAGAAGATGAGCGAGAGGCGAATTGGCATTGCAGGATTTTATTGGAAGATATATTGAATCTGGATCCAATTAGTATTAATACCTATTCAGTTAGCGAAAGTGAAATTAATAGTCTAAGCGCCGCAATAGAACGCATAAATAATGGAGAACCTATTCAGTATGTTACTGGTATTTCGTATTTCTATGATATAAAATTGAAGGTGAACTCCTCGGTATTAATTCCCCGACCAGAAACAGAGGGGCTAGTGGATTTAGCGATAAAAGAAACTTCAGCCAATGACAAGGTAATTGATTTGTGTACAGGTTCTGGATGCATTGCGATAGCTTACAAAAAAAACAAACCAAATGCTGATGTGTATGCATTAGAATGGTCTAAAGAGGCAATGGATACGGCTCAAGCCAATGCAGTTTTAAATAAGGTCGATATCGATTTTTACTATGCAGATTTATTGAGTATCCCTCAATTAAATGATGGATTTGACACGATTATTTCAAACCCTCCATACATTCCTTATGCGGATAGAGCCTACATGGAAAAGCATGTGTTGGATTTCGAACCAGAAATGGCATTATTTGTGGAAGATGATGCTCCAATGATTTTTTATGAAGCTATAATAGACTTTGCAGATACCCATTTAAATGATGGTGGACAGGTAATGGTTGAAATTCATGAAAATCTAGGTGAACATGTCATGCAGCTATTTTTGGATGCAGGATATTCAGATGTTCAAATTGTTAAGGACCTTCAAGGAAAAAACAGAATTGTTTGGGCAAAATAGTGTTTGGCATATTGGTGATTTTATTGCCTTTTACAATTTTAGGGCAACCCGATTCATTAAATATTGTTAGTGAGGAAGAACAAAAAAATGAATGGAAGTTTTATTTCGGATTTGATTTTAACCGCTCGTTTTTTGCTGGTAGGCCTGTTAAAATCAATGGCTTTAGAGTAGGAGCAAAACTCAATTATGTGCATAGGTTCGGGATAGGTATATATGGACTAAATCGTGATGTTGTATTTAGAGATGTAGAAGTGAACGAATTGGATGCAACCGATACATCTTTGGTTAAGTTTAGCGCTGGATATGGAGCTTTGTTTTACGAGCGTGCTTGGGAGGTCAAAAAACGCTGGGAACTAATGGTTCCAGTCTACATGGGCGCAGGAACAATACGAGGAAGTTATACGGACACTGCTGGTCTTTATCAGCCATTGCTTGAAAAGCCGTTTTCTGCCGCTGGTGTTGGTTTTATGGCCCAATATCGAATATTTAGGTGGTTTGGCGTCAAGGCTGGTGTGGGTTATCGAGTAGTTTTTAATGGAGATAAAGAGATAAAACAAGCGTTTAACGGACTGTATTACAAGTACGGTGTTACAATTTTATTCGGCGAACTCTACAGAATGGTCTTTAAGAAAGACGAGTTAGAAGAGTGGTGATATTGTTAATAATTCCGTCGAAAATCTGCAATTCAGAACTTGATTTTACTGGGTAGCTTGCATACATTTACTACATGCAAAACGTGGATGAAAAGACCGCTCAACAGGAAATAGAGAGTTTGTCAAATCTCATTTCGGACTACAACCATAAATATTATGTGCTTAATATCAGTGAGGTTTCTGATTATGAGTTCGATATGCTTTTAGAGAAGCTTCAAAAACTAGAAGAACAGTTTCCACAATTTGCATCTGACAATAGCCCAACAAAACGCGTTGGAGGAGATGTAACAGATAAGTTTCCAAAAGTTAAGCATGCATCTCGCATGCTAAGCTTAAGCAATAGTTACAACAAGGAGGAGATTTCTGAGTTTTGTAGACGGGCCGAGGAACTCGCAGGTCGCCAACTAGAGTATATATGTGAGCTTAAATACGACGGAGTTGCGATTAGTGTTGTCTATGAAAATGGTGAGTTTGTGCGGGCTGTAACAAGAGGAGATGGAGAGACGGGAGAAGATGTGTCGGCCAACGTAAAAACAATTAAAAGCATACCACTTAAACTGAGAAATAATCCACCTGCTCATCTTGAGGTGAGGGGCGAAATATTTTTCCCATTAGACAAGTTTAAAGCACTAAATAAGGAAAGGGAAGATATTGGAGAGCCTTTATACGCGAATCCGAGAAACACGGCGTCCGGCACTTTAAAGTTGCAAGATTCGGCAGTAGTTGCAAAGCGTTCTTTAGACTCATATCTATATTACGTGATTTCGGATGAAGCAGATATAGCAAAGCACTCAGATAGACTCGAATACGCATCAAAATGGGGTTTTAAAACACCGTCCAAAGAAAAGAATATGGTGGGAATCTGTTCATCAATAAACGATATAATGGATTTCATCTCTTATTGGGAGGACCGAAGATTGGATTTGCCTTTTGAGATTGATGGCATTGTAATTAAGGTGAATGACATTAATATTCAAGAGGAAATTGGATATACTGCTAAGTCTCCTAGATGGGCAATTGCATACAAATACAAAGCATTGGCGGCTAGTACTATACTAGAATCCGTTTCTTATCAAGTAGGTAGAACGGGGGCTATAACACCAGTGGCAAATTTGAAGCCCGTATTATTAGCGGGAACCACGGTAAAACGTGCGTCACTCCACAATCAAGATCAAATTGAAAAGTTAGATTTACATATAGGGGATAGTGTATTGGTGGAAAAAGGAGGGGAGATTATTCCCAAGATTACAGGCGTAGAGCTGGATAAAAGACCCATGGGTGCCGTTAAAGTTGAGTTTATCACACGCTGCCCTGATTGTGATTCAGTGCTTGAAAGAGCTGAAGGAGAGGCTCAACATTTTTGTAATAATGATGCGTTTTGCCCACCACAGATTAAGGGTAAGATAGACCATTTTATTTCAAGAAAAGCGATGAACATTGATGGTATTGGGACAGAAACGATTGATGTGCTTGTAGATAAAGGCCTTATCAGCAACTATGCAGATTTATATACGCTTAAAAAGGAAGATTTATTGGAGTTAGACCGTATGGCTGAAAAATCCGTAAATAACTTATTGGATGGAGTGGAAGCTTCAAAGCAAATTCCGTTTGAGCGCGTACTATTTGCTATCGGAATTCGTTATGTTGGAGAAACCGTCGCTAAGAAACTAGCTAAGCATTTCAAAAACATGGATGCTGTGAGAAATGCGGATTTCGAAACGCTCATTACAGTTGATGAAATAGGCGATAAAATTGCAGAGAGTATTATGCATTACTTCCAACAGGAAGAACATCAATCCATTGTAGATAGATTGCGTGAATATGGTTTGCAAATGGAAATTGTTGAACAAGCGCTGCAGTCAAATGTGTTGGATGGATTAACTATAGTGGTGTCTGGTGTTTTTCATAAAGTCAGTCGTAATGAGCTGAAAGCCTTAATCGAGGGGAATGGCGGCAAAGTGGGAAGTTCTGTTTCATCCAAGACAGATTATCTTGTGAGGGGCGACAATATGGGGCCTTCTAAACTTAAGAAGGCGGAAGATTTAGGGATAAAGATGATTACTGAAGATGAATTTTTAGAGATGATAGCATGAGTGTAATCAAGAAACTTCAGAATAGTATTTCAAGACTGGCTGGCTCAAAACAGGAGGAGGCTAAGCGAGATAAACGTGTGTATAACTATGCGGAAGCAGAGAGTATCGCACTGATATTTAAAGAAAGAGGAGAGGAGCACTACGGAGTAATACGTAAGTACATGAGTTTTCTTAAAGATGAGCATGGCATTAAAAATCTGATGGCATTGTGTTATATAGAGGATAAAGAAACGCCTGCTTACATAAAGCCAAGGGTTGATTTTGAGACCTTCACCAAGAAAGACACTAACTGGCAGCAATTACCATCGGGCACCATAGTGGAGAATTTTATAACCGAACCTTACAATATTTTGATAGACTTGTCTTTGGATGATGACATGCCCATAAAACACATTGTAAAACAAAGCAACGCTAGTTTTAAGTTGGGTAAACATTCAGAGAAGAACGAGCATTTATACGATATGATGATATCAGTTGATAAACAAAACTTGACTCCTAAGGAGCTTATCGAGCATGTGAATCATTACTTAAGTATCATAAATAGTTAAGCTTTAAACATTGGGGCTTAGAATAGAAATTAGAGATAAAACAAATTGTAAAAGAATTTACTTTTGCGGCAAAATTTAAAGATATGTTCAAAGGATTAGGTACGGCATTGGTTACACCGTTTAAGGCAAATGGAGATGTTGATTTCGAAGGACTAGAAAATCTGGTTGCCCATCAATTGGATGGAGGTACAGATGTGTTGGTTGTGATGGGAACAACCGGAGAAGCAGCTACGATGAGTGATAAAGAGAAGTTGGCGGTCCTAGATGCTGTGGTGTCGCAAAATGCACGTCAAGCCAAGGTAGTCTACGGAATTGCTGGGAACAATACGGCTGCTGTATGTGAGGAGATGGCGAATTTTAAAAATGACATGGTGGACGGACTATTAAGTGCGAGTCCTGCATATAATAAACCTACTCAAAAAGGAATTCTTGCTCACTACAGAGCTTTAAATGAAGCAACAAATCATCCAATTATTGTCTATAATGTGCCAGGAAGAACAGCATCAAACATTACGGCCGAGACATGTTTAGAAATCGCAAGACTTGATAACATGGTTGCTGTAAAAGAAGCATCTGGTAACTTGGAGCAAATAATGCATATTATTAAGGAACGGCCTGCTGGATTTGAGGTGCTTAGTGGTGATGATGCTTTAACATTGCCTATTATTGCTGCTGGAGGTGAGGGCTTGATAAGTGTGGCATCAAATGCCTATCCTAAACTATTCAAAACAATTGTTGACGAATCAGCTGCTGGAAATATGGTAGACGCGAGAAATGCCCACTATAAAGTGCTTACGCAAATTGGTAATTTGTTTTTGGAAGGAAATCCAGGAGGAATTAAAGCCGTTTTAGCGCACATGGGAATTTGTGAAGACCATTTAAGGTTACCACTATTCCCAGTAAGTGATACCACCTTGGCTTTACTTCATGATGAACATACAAAAATTGTTTGCTAGGCGTGCGCAGTGTTGGAATTAGAATAATTAGTATTGTATTTATTGGTGTTATTGCAGCCTGTAATAGCAGTGATCCGGAGGCCAAAGAAACTGTATTCGAAGAGCCTGTGTTTATTCCAGATACCATTTTAATTGGAGAGGTCTATCCACCATTTTTTAGTGCGGAAGTAGCAAATGTTTTGGAGGAACTTGGGTATTGCATAAATGATTCGGTTGGCAACGACAGCCTTTCAGTTTGTAGCCACGAGATTTTTCGTGTATTTCCTATAGACACCGTTGGCGACTTTAATGAGGGGTTTATTTTGGATGCAAGAATGGGAGCATTAAAAGGATCGTTTACAAAAACGGTCATTGTATTAAAAAAGCTGAACGAAAAGTACTCACAGCAGAATTTTTATATGGGCAAATTGCTAGAGCTACGTACAAATAAAGTAGGAGGACATGATATGTTAATAAAATATCGGGTGCCAGGTGTAGGAACGGTTGCTATTAATCATGCATGGAATGAAAAGAAGTTGGCGTACGAACCTGTTGATGTTGAAGAGTTTAACGACAGATTCATCAAAGAAGAGTTTAAAGACAGCATCAATAATTTATATCTAAACAACTTTAAGTGGGGGTATTGATGAAATTTGGTAAGATTATTGCAGCAAAACCAGAAAAATTAGTTGGATGAAAGCACTCGTAATCATTTGTATGTATACTCTGGGTTTGATGGGAGGAACAGGTGAAGATGGAAAAAAAGGCGACAAAGAACCTGGGAATGATTCAAGATCTTATAAAAAAGGAATGATAGTCAACCTTGGAAATGGAGGTGACATGCCTTGTGGATGGGTTATAGAAATTGAAGGAAAAAAATACAAGCCCAAGAATATGTCTAAGGCTTTCCAAAAGGACAGCTTAGTAGTTAAATTGGATTTCGAGAATTCTTTATCTGTCTTTAAATGTGATCAATTGCGAGAAGATGGCGCACAAGAGATCTACATCAATTGGATGGAGAAGTCTAAATAGCCGTCCAAATTTTATAGGATTCCTCTGCCTGAATTTTAAGCATCTCAAGCCCGTTTTTCGTTTTTAAGCCACGCTCTCGACCCTTCGCCAAGAATTTACTTTCTTCAGGATTATAAATCAAGTCGAACAATAAACAGTCAGGATTAAGATTATCATAGGGTAGTGCGGGATATTCATTTTCGTTAGGATACATGCCTAAAGGTGTGGTATTAACAATGAGGTCCACATCAATCAGTTTTGGAACTGCTTTTAAATCGTCATATGACAAATGAACATCTACAGCTTTCCTGCTTACCAATTTAAAACTAATGTTTAATTGTTTTAATGCATATTGTATTGCGCTTGAAGCTCCGCCCGTTCCGAGTATCAATGCGTTTGATATAGGTGTTTGAACGGTGTTTTGTAAGCTCTTAGAGAAGCCAAGGTAATCAGTGTTGTAACCAACCAGCTTGTTTCCCTCAATGGCTACAACATTGCACGCTCCAATCGCTTCTACAGCATCTGACTTTACATCCAAGAATGGCAGTATTTCTTTTTTGTAGGGAATAGTAACATTTAATCCATCCAACTTATGCTCATGAACTAGGTGTTTGAATTCTGAAATGTTTACTAATTCAAAGTTTCGATACTCTGCATCTATATTCTCTACCTTAAACTTATTCGCAAAATATGTTTTGGAAAAAGAATGAGATAAAGATCGACCAATAAGTCCGTATGTTTTAGGCATTTCTTTTTTCTTTTAATTGTGCGTACTTGTCCATTCCGAACACCAAGGTAAACCCAATTAAAGCAAAAATTACCACATATAAAAGCTGATGATCAGCAGAATTGTTGATTGAAGAATAAGTGTTCCAAAGCACATTTGATTCCTCGACAGTTGATACCTCAATGTTTTCTGGAAGCTCTGGTCCGTATTTATTGAATGCCGAAAGACTTTCATACTTGCCTCCAAGTTGATCCATTGCTATTTGAGTACTTTCATGGCTTTCTTTTTCAACTACATTAACACTCACCGTCTTCTTCCAAGGCCACACTTTATATAATGACCCAACTAAAAATCCAGTAAGGACTGCCATTGTAGTATTTCTCTGAGATTCAAATAACTTTTTTAAAGCGCGCGAGAACGCCAAAAGACCAATTCCACAACCTGCAGCAAAAACCGCTAGTAACAGTATATCTCGATCAGCTATGGCCGTTTGAATAGTCGCGTATGCTCCAAGAATTAATAAGATAAAACTACCTGAAACACCGGGTAAAATCATTGCGCATATAGCAATCATTCCGCTAACAAAAATGAACAATAGATTATCACTACTCCCATAAGCTGGCATCATAGATAAGGCGGCAACAATGGCTGTTCCAATCACTATCCCTATGATTGCTTTATTATCCCATCGCTCAATTTGTTTAGCCATAAAAAGAATACTGGCTACAATAAGACCAAAGAAAAAGCCCCATAATACTACGGCTTCATCATGCAGCAGGTGCTTGAAAACTTTGGCCAGGCTAAGAATAGAAATTAAAATTCCCGCAAACAATACAACTAGAAAATTACCATTTACCTCTTTCCATGCGGCTTTAATACCATCGTTTTTAATGGTTTTTAGTAAGGAGAACTTAAAACTGGCAATTGAACCTAAGAGCTCTTCGTAAATTCCTGTGATAAATGCTACTGTTCCACCAGAAACGCCTGGCACAACATCTGCAGCGCCCATGGCGAGTCCCTTAAACAGGAGTAGAACATTGTCTTTAATTGAGCGCATCTTACGCCACGTCTAGACTAGGATCAACATCTTGAGCGTATTTAATAATACCGCCTTCAAGGTTTATTAGGTTGGTGTAACCATGCTGAGTGCTAAGGACATGAATAACGGAGGCAGAACGTTTACCACTACGACAGTGAACCACAACATCACCATCTCGTCTTATTTTATCCAAATTCTCCATTACGGTTCCCATTGGAATTAACTCGGCGCCAAAATTGGCCATTTCTGCTTCATAAGGTTCACGGACATCAATAACTTTGATGTCTTCACCCTTATCTAATCGTTCTTTTAGTTCAAGCGGAGTAATCGAGTTCATCGAATTAATTTGATTGTTTTAGTGTTTCTGAAATGTCATCAGGTAAATACTGGAAGAAGGTATCACCTCTTAGGCCAAGTCTCAAGCATTCTAAGGGAATCACTTCATTAGGTGCAATGTTCCCTAAGTTCACATTCGCCCCGAAAAGCTTAATAAACCAAACTTGCTGAGTCTTTTTTGGCGCTTCCCAAAGAATATCTTCTGGCGCAACTTTATTGATGATTTTGTTAATTAGAATAGTATGTGCTGTTCCGTTAGGTCTAAAAATTCCAACAGTACCGCTTTCGCGACCTTCTGCAATAACTTTCCACGCCCCAGCTTCTAGCTCGGTGCTCATCATCTTTATCCATTTTGCCGGAGAAATCAAGATGCCTTCTTCTTTCGAGCCAACTTCAGATAATACTGTACCTCTTTTAGCAAGGTCACTTATGTATTCTAATTTTTGGTCGTGAGGAAGCACTATGGATCCATCTGAAACCTCAGCTAAATCCATATCATACTTATCTAGGAAACGCAGGAACTCTTTATACATGTTGCGTGCAATAAACGCTTCAAATAAAGTTCCACCAAAGTAGCACTTGATACCTGCACTTCTGTAAATCTTAAGTTTCTCTTCTAGGTTCTTTGTAATAACAGATGTTCCAAAACCGAACTTAACCATGTCGGTATGGTCTGCATTTGCTTCACAAAAGTTTTCTGCTTCACGCATACTCAGTCCTTTGTCCATCATCATGGTAACACCATTCTTTCGGGGACGTTGGGTGCGCTCAGGTATATAAGGTAATTCGATATTCATGGTTATTTTGAATAATTTTCGATCATCTTCACAAACTCGCTCTTTTCGAAAATTTCAGGGCAATATTCCAATAATTCTTTGTGACCGCCAAAATTAATTTTCAACGCATCTTCTAAATAGGTCATTGCTTCTGCTTGCTTTCCTGCTTTAAAAAGGTAGGCAACTAGCCTATACTCAAGCATTGTTTTATGTTCGGGACATGCCTTAATAGCGTTAAAAAGTTCTTCAATACTTTCGGCATCTCGTTTTCTATGTTGTAATAAGGCAGCCAAATCAACCCATGCCTCTACTATTTGGTCATTAAGTGATATAGATTTTCGATAGGCTTCTTCTGCCAGATCAAGTTCGTTATGTTTTTCATGCGCATTACCCAGTACCACCCAATTGGCAGCATTTTCATCATCAATGGTGATCGCATGATTCAGGTACTCAAGACATAAATCTTTTTCACCTTGTATATCCATGATAATACCTCTTCCTATCCATGGCTCACTCAATTCCGGGTCTAGCTCACAGGCATGCTCGAAATGAGATAAGGCTTTGTCATACTCCTTCAATTTCTCGTAACACTCTCCTATATAGTTTAGTGTAATTGCCTGACACCCTTCATGATTCATGGACTCTTCGAAAGCCTCAATAGCTTCTTTGTATCGTCCTAAATGTGTTAGAGCATTCCCTTTATTGAAATGGGCTGCACTTAAATCGTCTTTAATAACTATTGCAAAATCAAAGGCAGAGATGGCTGATTGAAAATCATTTTTTTTACAAAACGCATTGCCAAGATTATACCATGAGACAAAAGAGTAGGGGTCGTCATCGAGAAATTTCTGATAGAACTCAATCGAGTCATCCACTAATCCCATTACGTCATAACAGAAAGCCAATTCGTACAGTGCTGTTGTATTATCAGGGTATTCTTTAATAATTCTCTTCAATACCTTTACAGCCTCTTCATACATTTCAACTTCTTGGTAGGTGTTCGCAGCATCTAACAGAACAGATTGTGCTTCTTCATCATCCAATAAATCTGCAGCCTTTAGATAACACTGTACAGCATGCACACGATCTTCAATTTGCGTATAGATCTGGCCTTTTAATATGTAGAACTCACCAATGCCACCATCAATATCAATGGCTTGGTTAACGTGTTCCATGCTCAACTTAAAAGCACCTTCTTCGAACTTAACCTGAGCAGTAATAAAATGGGCAGTAGATGTATTACTATGCAATAATAAAGCATGTTGTGCAGCAAGATTCGCGTGGTCTAGATCACCTTCAAACAGATAGTGATTCACGATTTCCTCTAGTTCATCGGCGTCAAAATACAAATGATCATTGTTTTTAATCATCTGCTCAAACTTGACTACACCTGCCATGTCGTCTTCGTCTTCACCATCAAAATATCCAAAATCGTCGTCCCTCATACACAGGTTCTTGTCTCAAATTTAAAGTATGCTCATAAAATTGTGACCAACAATGGTAACAATTATACACAAGCTTATCAACAAAAATCGGGCAAAGATAGTGCGAATTGTAGATACAATGCAGTAATCACACTGTTCATAAATTCACCAAATGGAACGGCTTGTGATTAAACACTACACAATCAGCTTTTTAAGTTGATTTTTGTTGGATTAAAACAAGGGAAAAATTGCTTGACATTATGTCACTTTAATAGTGTAATTTTGTCTTGATTGATGGTAAAGCTGTTAAAAGAGCCTAATATCAACAATCAATTGCGTAAAAAACAAGATGGATTGTTTCTTAATTAAAAATCAATCCCTATCTTTGCAGCCCTAAATTCTGATTAAAATGAAGAAAGATATACATCCAGAGGATTATAGAATGGTGATTTTTAAGGACATGTCAAACGGATATTCGTTCTTAACTAAATCGTGTGCGCCATCAGCTGAAACTGAAAAGTGGGAAGATGGAACTGAGTATCCATTGGTTAAATTGGAAATCTCGCACATGTCACACCCGTTCTTTACTGGAAAAGTTAAGCTTGTTGATACTGCTGGTAGAATTGATAAGTTTAAGAACCGTTACGCTAGACATATGAAAAAAGACAAACCAGCAGCTCCTGACGCTGAGTAGTCTTTTAATTAAAATATTTACATTTACCCTGACGACCATGCAGAAGCATGGTGTCAGGGTTTTTTAGTTTATAGATATGAATGTTGTTCTCTTTGATGGACCAGAAAGGTTCGATTTACTTCCTTTAACTCTTACGCGTCCTGTTGGTGCTATCCGAATAGGTGCGATAACAATTGGCGAGAAATGGGCGGCCGAGTTAAAGGCGAATGTGTCGTATATGTCTGAGGCGTATTTAGGAGAAAAATTCCCATTATATCTCGAAAAAGACAATGTTGTTATCAATGCGTCTGTTTTGCCAGATAAGAGTTTGGTAGAAGCCATTGCAAAGCTTGGAATGGGAGAGCGACTCATTTCGAATAAAACTGTGCTGGCATCTCGTTTAAGCGATGAAGAAATTTCATCAGGTAATTGGGCAGACCTTACTGACATTAGTTTTGAAGGCGAGATTAATCAGGTAAAATATCCGTGGGATGTGTTCGCCATGAACGGTGATGAAATCATTAAAGATATTCAGCGCCTTGGTTTAAAAAAGGATTCATATATCCTTGGTACGTGTGAGCACAACAGATTAATAGGTGATGAGCTTTATCTTGGCGAAGGGGTTGAAGCAAATGCCGTTACCATCAACACCACAACTGGACCAGTTTATATAGGTAACAATGTTAAAATTCTGGAAGGAGCACTTATTAGAGGACCATTTGTAGCCTGTGATGGAGCAGTCATAAAAATGGGAGCTAAACTCTATGGGGATACGACTATTGGACCAAATTGTAAGGTAGGCGGAGAAGTGCAGAATTGCGTTTTCCAAGCCAACAGTAATAAAGGGCACGATGGCTATCTTGGTAATTCAGTAATTGGTGAATGGTGCAACCTGGGAGCAGATACAAATAGTTCTAATCTCAAGAACAATTATGGAGAAGTAAAGGCATACAACTTCCCTAAGAGTGACTTGATTGCAACAGGAAAACAATTTTGCGGTGTAATAATGGGTGACCATAGCAAGACAGGGATAAATACCATGCTAAATACCGGGACTGTAGTTGGAATGTGTGCTAATATTTTCGGCTGTGGGTTTCCGCCAAAGTATATTCCCTCTTATTCGTGGGGAGGATTTGCAAATGCTGACGTATACGACATCCAAAAAGCTAAAGAAGTAGCAAAAGCTGTAATGGCAAGAAGAGATGTTGAGTTTACACCTGGTGATAATGTCATTTTTGACCACGTGTTTGCAAATTACCGACAATAAGTACCCTCATTTTTTAGTTCTCAAGACAATACGTCAGTAAAAACTAATTGGCATAGCTATTGAAATAGTGTGTTCCGACTCGGTTTGACAATTGTATATGTCAAATTGACAATTTTAAAAAACATTATGGACGATAATATATTAAAGAAATTAGGTGACGTTGTATCTGAGGACGCTGAGTTTATTCCTTTAATGACCAACGAGGACGAGGAATTGATGCGGAATGAGGATATTCCGTCCGAATTAGCCTTGTTGCCACTAAGAAACAATGTGCTGTTTCCAGGTGTGGTTATTCCAATTACGGTTGGTAGAGATAAATCAATAGCCTTAATTAATGAGGCAAATAAAGGGAATAAGATTATTGGGGTTGTATCACAATCCAATCCTGATGTGGAAGATCCTGAAGCTAAAGATCTGAATAAGGTTGGAACCGTAGCACGTATTTTGAAAGTACTTAAAATGCCCGATGGCAGCACAACGGTTATTATCCAAGGTAAGCGCAGGTTTAGAATTAATAATTTCATTCAAACCTACCCGTACTTCAAGGCAAGTGTATCTCCGTTGGATGAGGCGGAAGCAAGCTCAAACGAGCAATCTAGTATGCTTTTTAAGACGCTGAAGGAGATGGCGCTTTCCATTATTAAGGAAAATCCAAATATTCCATCTGAAGCGGGCTTTGCTATTAAGAATATTGATTCACCCATTTTTATGGTGAACTTTATTTCGTCTAATATGAATGCGAATGTCCAAGACAAGCAAAAGCTATTGGAAGAAGATGATTTGGTTAAGCGTGGCGAAATGCTTCTTATTCACCTAACAAAAGAATTGCAAGCAGTTGAAATGAAGAATGAAATTCAGCAAAAGGTAAAGCTGGATTTAGATCAACAACAACGCGAATATTTCCTCCACCAACAAATGAAAACAATACAGGAGGAGCTAGGTGATAATCCGGTTACTCAGGATATTCAAGACCTTAAAGCAAAAGCGGAAAAGAAAAAGTGGACGAAGGAGATTAAGAAATTCTTCGAAAAAGAGGTGTCAAAACTTGAGAGAATCAACCCAAGTAGTGCGGAGTTTAATGTGCAACTTAGCTACTGTGACAATTTTGTTAGCCTTCCATGGAACGAATATTCTAAAGACAAATTTGACCTTAAACGCGCTAAGAAGATTTTAGATCGCGACCATTATGGTTTGGATAAGGTAAAGGAACGCATCATTGAGTATTTGGCTGTGCTAAAATTAAAAGGTGATATGAAGGCGCCTATTCTTTGTCTATATGGTCCTCCTGGTGTTGGTAAAACATCATTAGGGAAGTCTATAGCTGAGGCGGTTGGAAGAAAGTATGTGCGAATGTCTCTGGGAGGATTACGTGATGAAGCAGAAATTCGTGGGCACAGAAGAACATACATTGGTGCAATGCCAGGAAGAATTCTTCAGAATCTTAAAAAAGCGAAAACATCCAATCCTGTATATGTCTTAGATGAGATTGATAAATTGACCAAGGATGCACATGGAGATCCTAGTTCCGCCTTATTAGAGGTACTAGATCCAGAGCAAAACACTGCCTTTAATGATAATTATATCGAGAAGGATTATGATTTATCGAAGGTGATGTTTATTGCTACGGCAAACTCCCTAGCTACCATTCAGCCTGCCTTAAGGGACAGAATGGAAATTATTAATGTTAGCGGATACTCAATTGAGGAGAAAATTGAAATTGCGATTAATCACCTCATTCCAAAACAACTTGAAGAAAATGGTGTTAAGAAAAATCAGATTTCAATTAGTAGAGCGGTGCTTCAAAAACTAATCGAGTCTTACACAAGCGAAAGTGGTGTAAGAAAATTGGAACAACGCATCTCAAAATTGGTTAGGTACAGAGGAAAACAAATTGCCCTTGAAGAAAAGTATGACAAGGCTATCAAGGCATCTGAATTACCGACAATATTAGGTCCTGCTCACACTAAGGATAGGTACGAAGGAAACGACATTCCGGGTGTAGTTACAGGACTGGCGTGGACAAGTGTTGGAGGAGATGTACTCTTCATTGAAACAGCAATTACCGAAGGTAAAGGTAAATTGTCACTTACAGGAAACCTAGGAAATGTGATGAAGGAATCAGCTACTATAGCTTATGAATTCCTTAAATCCCATGCTAAGATGTTGAAGTTATCTCAAGAAGAGATTGAGAAGAAAAACATACATATTCATATACCTGAAGGGGCTACACCTAAAGACGGCCCTTCAGCTGGAATAACAATGTTAACAGCTATCGCAAGTATTTTAACCGGACGTAAAGTACGCAAGCATCTCGCAATGACAGGCGAAATCACTCTAAGAGGAAAAGTTCTGCCTGTAGGAGGAATAAAAGAGAAGTTGCTAGCCGCCAAACGAGCAGGCATCAAAGAAGTTATTCTTTGTAAAAGCAACAAGAAAGATGTGGAAGACATTGAGCCTAGATATTTAAAAGGCCTAAGTTTCCATTATGTGAGTAAGATGAAAGAGGTATTAGATTATGCCCTTTTACCTTAGTTCTTCCAAATTTTAGCGAGTTCACTATATATAGGTTCTAGATTAATGTTGCTTACATTAGACAGAACCACTATGGAAAGTTTGTGTTCGGGGTAGTAAAGCATCATGGCTTTACCCCCAACACCACTTCCTGCATGGCCAATATATGGATCTCCATCTTTATCTTCTTTAACAGACCAGCCTACACCATAATCAATGATTTTACCATGAGATAATGTGGTTTTTTGAGTGATATCTGTTCGAATGTCTGTGTTTATCAAATCACTATTAAAGCATTTGAATATAAAGTGAGCAACATCATCACTTGTAGACTCAAAGCCGCCACCAGCCCATTTGTTGCTCAGGTCCACATCTGGGGCGAATTGAAGTGCATCTTTTTGGTACATCAAATAATCTGTTCTGTACTTTGCGCGTTTAATTGCTTTTGAGTCGTTAAAGTATGTGTGCTCCAGGCCGAATGGCGTAAAAATGTATGACTGCATTAAACTATTAAAATCCTTGTTGCACACTTTTTCGGCTACATAGCTCATCAAGTTCCAACCATAAGTGCTGTAAGTGTATTCGGCGCCAGGAACAAACAACAATGAATCGTCTTTAAAAATGGCTATACCTTCCTCAACAGTTTCATAATATTGATTGCTCAAGAACTCATCATTTAGATACGTTCTAATACCCGCTGTGTGAGATCCCACTTGTCTTAATGTAAAATCGTGCTTCTTTTTAGGGTAGTTCGGGAGATACTTGTAAACACTCGAATCGATATGCAATTTCCCTTCTTCTTGCAAACGCATAAATAGGGCAGAGGTCATAGATTTTGAGATACTTGCTATACGGAATAGGCTTTCACTGGGAGAAACGGAAATGGTATCATTCATTCTCAACAAACCCTTGCCTTCGCTGTAAACCATAACACCGTCTTTGATAACGGATATAGAAAGTGCAGTTTTAGGATGTTCAGTGGCGAAGAACGAAACTTCAGATTCGGTCTTCGCCACCAAACTCTTTGTACTGCTGCAAGCACTCACTAGCATCAGAATAAAGGGGAAGATGTATATAAGTGCTTTTAGCTTCATTAGGTGCAATTTGGTATTAATTAAATACAAAGGTGGATAAATATTTAAGAAATGAAATATTATACATCAATTTGCGTTTTAACTTTGTTGTTGCAAAATGAAGCATTTAATCTTAATACTTAGCTGTAGTTTCTCTCTTATTTCTTGGGCTCAACAAGGAGGTAGTCATACCTTTTCATTTTTAAACTTGGAGGGAAGCGCAAGAATTGCGGGAACTGGCGGGAGTATGAGCTCGGTTCACGATGGAGATGTCGCGATAGCATTTGCGAACCCATCGCTAATGGACTCAAGCATGCACGGAGCATTAGCACTCAATTACATCAATTATTTTGCTGGAGTGAATTATTTGTTTGCTGGATACGCGCATCAAGTTGGCGATTATATGGTAGGGGGGAACTTGATGTATTTAAATTACGGTAAGTTTCAACGAACGGATGAATTTGGGAATATCATAGGTGAGTTTACTGGGAATGACATGGTTTTGTCTTTGTCGGCAGCGAAGGAAGTAGAGGAGAACTTTACGCTCGGAACAAATTTCAAAATCATCAATTCGGTAATGGACATCTATTCGTCTTTTGGATTGGCCCTTGATTTTTCAGGAAACTATCACAATGCGGAGAAAGGCTTTAGTGCCAGTGCTATAATTCGGAATGTGGGTATGCAATTAAGCACCTATACAAGCGATAATAGAGAACCATTGCCATTTGGTATCGATATAGGATTTTCTAAGAAAGCCTCAAAAGCCCCTTTTAGAATCCATGTTTTATTAAAAGATCTACAGCGATGGGATTTGACCTACGAAGATCCTAATGCGGAACCAGAAGTAGATTTTAACGGAGATCCAATTGAGGTAAAACCGCCGGGATTTCTTGAAAAAGCAATGCGTCATGTAAACCTTGGAGTTGAAATGGTGCCATCGGAAGCATTTTTCCTTAGTATGGGTTTTAATTACCGTCGCAGACAGGAGTTGAAATATGAGAACAGACCAGGTTTGGTAGGCTTTTCCGTAGGTGCAGGAATAAAAATAAAACGCTTTAGATTCTCGTATGCACTCTCATCTTATCACCGTGCAGCAGGTTCAAATCACATTTCAATTAGCACAAATATCTTGTCTCCTCGAGCAAAAAAATAATACCTTTGGGAAACGAGTTCCATTGGCTAAACAAATCAATATCGCAATAGACGGCTACTCGAGCTGTGGTAAAAGTACACTTGCTAAACAGTTAGCAAAAAAGCTTAAGTATGTCTATATCGATTCAGGCGCTATGTACCGTGCAGTCACACTTTTTGCCTTCAACAATAAAATCATAAAAGACAATGTAATTAATGAGAAGGCACTGATTGAGTCGCTTAACGAAATCAACATTTCTTTCACATATAATAGGAATACGGGTAACTCGGATACCTACCTGAACGGAGTAAATGTGGAACGCGATATTCGTACCTTAAAAATCGCTTCAATGGTAAGTCCGGTAAGCGCGATTAAGGAGGTAAGAACTAAACTAGTGGCGGAACAACAGAAATTTGGGAAAAACAAAGGCATAGTTATGGACGGGCGCGATATTGGCACCACAGTTTTTCCTACGGCTGAGTTAAAAATATTCATGACGGCTTCTAATGAAGTGCGTGCTTATAGAAGGTTCAGAGAACTTATTGAAAGAGGCGACACGGTAACTTTAGCAGAAGTAAAAGCCAGTATAGCTAGTCGGGACGAAATTGATACTACACGAGAAGTAAGTCCGTTACAAAAAGCGGAAGATGCCATTATATTGGACAACACGATTCTGAGTAGAGAAGAGCAATTCGATATCGTAGTTGACTGGTGCGAAATGCGAATAAAACAAGCTTAGACTCTTATTCCGATAACAAGCACATCATCCACTTGCTCTACATCTCCTTTCCATTCTTCAAACCTTTCTTCAAGAATTTCATATTGTTTGTCTGTGTCTAAGTGGCATACTTCAGTCAACATCTGCTTAAAGCGTTTGTAGTTCATTTTTTTGCTGCGTTCGCCCCCGAATTGATCGGCATAGCCATCAGAGAACATATAAATCATATCACCTTTTTCTAAAGCCACCTCCTGATTAGTAAACGGTAAGAGTTCATCACCGCCATAATTACCTATAGGGTGTTTATCGCCTTTATACTCGGTTAAGATATAATCCGTGTCTTCATTGTAGAATGGATTACGAGCATTAGGCTCAACTTCTTCATTCTTGCGTTTACGCACGATATAGACAGGGTTTTTCGCGCCTGCGAAAATAAGTTTGTCGTTGTTTTGATTCAGTGCAATCAAGGCCATGTCCATTCCATCCCGTATGGTGGCTTCTTTATTTTCATTCAGTGTTTTAGCTACACCATGATTTAAAAATTCTAATGCCTCAGCAGGAGAGTTTACGTTTTCTTGCTTTAAGGACTGTTTCAAAAAGTTGTTTCCTACCACACTTACCATGGCCCCTGGAACTCCATGTCCTGTGCAGTCTACTGCAGCTACCAATTTGAGTTCAGTACCGTCAATATCCTTGTTGTCACTGGTTATTGTGGTTGACTCGAAAAAGTAAAAATCGCCAGATACAATATCTCTCGGTTTGTAGTAGACAAATGATTGAGGGAACATTGCCTTAATTTTCGCGTCAGAAGGTAAAATAGCAGACTGAATTCTTTGTGCGTAGCGAATACTACTAGTAACTTCTTGATTCTTTTCTGCTAGCTCTTGCTTTTGCAATTCTATTTGATGTGTTCGCTCTTTAACCTGCTTTTCAAGACGAACGTTCATTTCATCCATTAAAGCATTTTTCTCCTGTAAGCTTTCAAGTGCCTTTGCTTGTGCTTTTTCTTTCTCTGCTTGTAATTCACGGTATTTATTCGCCATGGACATACTTAGCGCCAAGACTTCTAAGGCTGAACTCCATTTAAGCGCTGCTTGTGAAATTTCTGCATCCCCAACAATGTGGAAATTTCCCAGTATAAAAACGACTACTCCCGATATAAGAATTATAAAGGCAGCGGTAAAGAAATTACAAATACTTTCTCCCTTACGCTTAAGGCTGAAGATAGCGAAGATGATGTACAATGTGCTAATCAAGCTTACTGCGTTAATAATTGGGAAGGCGAATTCATAAGTCGGCCCTGGAATTAATGATCCAATTGTTATAAGGAGAACCAGGCCAATAAATCCTTTGAATATCTTATTTAAGCGCGGGCTGCGTTTGGCAGTTTTCAAGAATTCCTTTGCGTAAAGCAAAATGAAAATCACAGCTCCACCAGCACCTATTAATACACTATGATTCGCTAAATACGCATTGCTTGGGAAAAGGTAATGGTAACTATATCCGTCTAAACTAAACTGCAGAAGGATCTGGAAAAAGACATAGACTACGTAATACAAAAAGCTTTTATCGCGCAGTGTAATAAAGAAGAAGAAGTAGATGATAGATACAAGAGCAAGCAACCCATAATAGAATCCGTGCCACATCTGTGAATCGTAATCACGCTCGTTAAAGGCCTCATCTGTCCAAAGTCTAACAGGAAGGGTGATTACTTCACCATCGCTTTCTAATTCAGCAATGAAATGTCGCGTTTGCCCTTTATCAAAAAACAATCGAAACAAATTCAGCCTATGATTAACCGCTTTTGCTTCTAATGGGGTATCGTCACCACCTTTGTAGGTCTCAATTACCTTTCCGTTTTTTATCTCGTGTAAGTAGACTTTATTCGTAATCGGTCTTGCCAATTCGAGTGTGAATGCAAAATCATCTGTGTTGTTTGTGATCGAGAATTTTACAAACCATCTAGACGAATTAAAATCAAGAATCTCTATGTCGTGAGTAGGTGTGCTGAATTCAGAATCATCAATATTCAGAACATCCTCTACGGTAAGCTTGTGTTCTTTGTCTTCTAGGATTAATGTCTGTTTGGTAACGGATGTATTGATGTTAGTACTATCATACACAATCTGCCCCAGCGATATGCTTTGGACTAGGGTGAGGATTAGAAGTATTAGCAGTGCTCGCACGAAACTAAGTTACTTATTTTTTTCACGGGGATGATAATCAATGATATTTTGTTTTAAATAATTACTATCCAAGTGAGTATAGATTTCGGTAGTAGTAATTGACTCATGTCCCAACATGTCTTGTACGGCTCTTAAATCAGCACCTCCTTCAATTAGGTGAGTGGCAAAACTGTGTCTAAAAGTATGCGGACTAATGTTTTTCTGAATGCCAGCTGCTTCCGCCAAGCGTTTAATTATCGTGAAAATCATAACTCTAGTGAGTTGTTTCCCTCGCCTGTTAAGGAATACAAAATCCTCATGTTTAGCCTGAGCCTTTATGTGTAGTCGTGTGCCTTTAACGTATTGAAGGATGATTTTGCTTGTAAAAGACGAAATGGGCACTAAACGCTCTTTATCCCCTTTACCGATAATCCTCAGGACACCCTCGTTAAAATAGCAGTTGGATAACTTCAGGTCTACCAATTCACTCACCCGTAAACCACAACCATAGAGCGTTTCGATAATTGCCTTATTGCGGTGACCTTCAGGTGCACTTAGGTCGATAGCAGCAACCAATTTATCAATCTCTTCCGTTTCGAGTACCTCAGGTAATTTTCTGCCGAGCTTAGGTGTATCAATCAAATCAGCAGGGTTACTGTTGATATAGTTTTCCAGCACCAGATACTTGTAAAATGCCTTGATTCCAGACAAAATACGGGCCTGTGATTTTGCTGACAAACCTATTTCATTTATTTGAGCAAGAAATGACTGAATGCCCTCCATGTCTAAGCGCAAAGGTGAACTAATGTCAAGCTGGGTACGTGCAAAACTCGCCAGCTTACCGGCATCACGCTCATAAGCCTCAATCGAGTTCGCGCTAAGTCCCTTTTCTAATCGTAAAAACGATTTAAATCCTTTAAGATGTATTGACCAATCGTCCAATTGCCTTAAGTTTGTTTAAAATTACAAATTATGCGCTTCTTAATCATTAACGGTCCGAATCTAAACTTATTAGGCAAAAGAGAACCAGAAATATACGGTAATGTTGATTTTGGAGCGTTTATTAATGCCTTAAGTGAGCAATCTGACCACACATTCGAATATTATCAAAGTAATGTAGAAGGTGAAATTATCAACGCCCTACAAAGTGCAGACAATGATTTTGATGGTGTTATTCTGAATGCTGGAGGTTACACACATACCTCTGTAGCTATAGCGGATACCATTGCAGCCATAAATGTTCCAGTGGTTGAAGTGCACATTAGCAATGTTCATGCAAGAGAGGAGTATAGACATACTTCCATGATGGCAAAGAACTGTGCAGGCGTAATTACTGGTTTTGGATTGAATAGTTATGCGCTAGCAGTGCAGGCCTTGGAGATGATGGGGGAGTGAAATTCGAGATTCGAGATTCGAAATTTGAGATTTGAGATTTGAGATTTGAGATTCGAAATAGTGTCGCGACTGAATTTCGAATATCAAATATCGAATTCAGAATTGTAACTATTCCAAATCACTATACGTTTTCTTTCCTCTTAAGAAAAAGCTAACAACGATATTAATAGGTCGAATGGTGCTAATTTCAGACTTCTGTCCAGCAATTGCTTTTCGTTTTTTGTTAAGCTTTCCGATTTGACCGTAGTACGCAAAGTGAGCCTTTAAAACTGCCCATGTATGCTTAAACTGCCCGCCAAAAAAGAACTTTGCACCAGCGATTCCATCAAGAACCAGACGTTTAAGGATAATCCCTAATACAAAACCATCGTGGTTTTTGTGAATCATATATAGGTTATTCCGAAAGTTCAGAAAGGTCTTAAAAGGACTCATATAGTTTAAGGTACCGCCGCCTAAATGATATACAGTAGAAGAGGGGTAGCACCAAATTTCGTGTCCCATATTCTGAAGTCGCCAACACAAATCTATTTCCTCCATGTGTGCAAAGAAATCGGCATCAAATCCGCCCGCATCATGGAACGCTTTGGCTCGGATAAACATACACGCACCAGTTGCCCAAAAGATTTGTAGCTCAGAATCGTATTGTCCATGGTCTTCTTCAGCACTTGAAAAAATACGCCCCCTACAAAACGGATAGTAATTCTTATCTATAAAACCACCTGCAGCGCCAGCATGTTCGAACTTGTTCTTTTCTGTATAACTCAGGATTTTTGGTTGAGCTGCTACCACCTTTGGATTGCTCTCCATGCGCTCAACTATAGCATCAACCCAGTTGGATGTCACTTCCACATCACTGTTCAAAAGAACATAATAGTCAGCTTTAACCTTAGCTAGGGCATCATTATAACCCTTGGCGAATCCACCATTCGCACCATTAATAATTAAAGGGATTTGAGGATAGTTTTTCTTAAGAAAATCAACTGAGTCATCTGTGGATGCATTGTCTGCAACGATGATTTCGTGAGGAGCCGAATGTTCAATAACGGATGGAAGGTAGTGCTCTAGATGAGCTTTCCCGTTATAATTAAGTATGACAATAGCGACCTTCATTTCGACCGCTAATTTAGCAAAATACTAACGTGCACGGTTAACTGCTGCACCCGCTTGACTACCATAGTGATCACGTCCACTAGTTTGGTCGATATCGTTAAACGGCGGTTAAGGTTGCTCTGCATAGCCTGCCAGTTATAGTTTAGCATGTCCTTGCGGGTGATTCCAGCTAAAATATATTATTAGCTCATACATATAGAGACAAATTACCATGATATTAATTTTAATTTAATTTAAGTATATTGTGGTAAAACGATTCAGAATGAGATTATTATTGCTTTTATTGATAACACTTCCTTTTAATAATTATTCACATGATTTGGAGAAAGTCACCCAATTGGTGGATCGCGATTCATATGTAATTGGTAATAAAGTTCTAGTTGTAGGGAAGCTAATGGAGTACAAAAAGCCTGATAGATTTATCGTGCTAAAGTGTAATGAAAGCTTGAAAATAGAAAAACAGGTAGAGCTTGAGATTGAGGGGTATAAAATAATAAAAGGGAATAAGCATGAAAACGGAATAAAACTCTTAATCTCTAAAGGGAATGAAGGCGAATTAGTTGACATAGGTGTTGATGACTTACAGATTAGTAGGTCTAAATCGGCTATTAACCAAAAAATAGCTAATAAATCGAACTATAGTAAAAGCAGCAGAGCATTTGCAGGAGACTTTTATTACTCATGTGCGAATCAGAACGCATACTCTAATAATCTATTAATCGTTAACATTATCTCTGGTGAGCAAACTAAAATGAAGGTGCCAAAAATTGAAGGCGGCAGCTCAAAGTACTGGGAATATCACACAATTAGTGACAATGTTGTTATTATCTCAAGTGGTATGGAGGCTAATGGAGTTGGTGGTATAGGGTATCATGTTTTAGAGAAGGGAGCAATTACATCTTCGAAATTTATCTCACTTGGTAATAACATTACAGCAGATTACGGATGCACTTTTCAGCTAAATGATAAAAACGAAATTATAATTACTGGGGGATACAAATCAAGTAATAGAAGTCAAAATCATGATGGAGTATTTTATGTTAATGTTGAAAAAGAGGTCATTAAAGTAATCCCTACATCAGAGCTCTCATGTTCAAATCATGAGTCTTTTAGAAAAAAATCAAAGTTTAGATCGAGAGGATTAACATACTTTCAAGATGGTACCTATATAATTTTTGATAATAACTTTTTACAATCAAACGGAGATGTATCGGCACGGATATTTCCTCTGACAATTGTAATCCGCCTTAATGAAAAGTATGATACGCAATGGAGTCAATATCATGAGTCGAGAGGTAAGAGATGGGGGGAAAACTTAAATCTAGATGGTAACAAAAAGATCGGAAGTATTATAAACGTATCAAATGCAGGTATTGAGATAGCCTTCTTTGGCGAAACAGATATAAATGTGGCTCTAATAAATCCAGCTGGAGATATTTCAAAACGAATTGATCAGATATCTGATATTCAATCAATGTCAATTAATGCTTCAGCTCAAGTTCTTGAAAGCTTAAATGGTCGTAGGTATAATTATGCTAAAGACTAACGTGCACGGTTAACTGCTGCACCCGCTTGACTACCATAGTGATCACGTCCACTAGTTTGGTCGATATCGTTAAACGGCGTATTTCTGTTTGTTAACATGGCTTGCCAATTGTAATTGGCTACTTCTCCCTGCATGTCTGAGTGCAGTAATACGTAGTTATCCGTTGCCAAATCTGGGTTATAGAACACAAAGAATCTATTCGTGAATTGTGCAATTCTATAATACTGCCACACTGTGTATGGATAAGAACTTGGTTCGCTTGGACGATTTTCTACTTGATCAGGCGCTCCGTATTTTAAGTAAATACGACCTCTATCTGTTTCGAATCCTCGCATGGTACGTGTGCCAAACATCTTCTCTACAATACGCAATTCATTTTTGTATAAGTTCCACTCATCTTCAGGGTTTGTTTCATTTCTAGAACTCCAAAACTTATAGAAGAATTGCTTTTTTGTATCGAAATCGAAATTCTCCATGTCGTTGTCCATGATACGTCTTTCTAAAGGAGATGTAAGCGGACGAAGAGAAGCAATGTGCATATCCAGTGTATCTTCGCTTGTAAATAGGTTCACGAACGTTGATTTAATATCCACCTCTCTAAACTCAGTAATGTCCGTATTGTTGATCATGTTTAATCTTGAAAAATAAACATACTGAATAGACACCTCTTCGTTAGAACGATTAACAATCTTAATAGCTAATCTGTATTTACCAGTAGACAAATCTTTAATATCGATAAATTTTACTAGAGGCACCACTTCTGCAGTATTCATTTTATCCACGGAACTAAGACCGACAACTGGTGTAAAATTTTCGGCATCCTCTATTTGGTACGCCACATAGAACTTAGCGTCTTCTCCCAAAGTTTTGTTCGAATTATAGATTTCCCCATAGAAAGCCAATTTTTCCATTTCCTCTGGGTAGAAATTATCAACATAAGGTACAAGGTCATAGCCTGCTTTGGTAATGTTAGATTTTACTTCAGACGGTTTAATAGATTCGAGCAGTTCGATATCCGAGATATGCAGCCCTTTGTCCATTTCGCGCACTGTGAATTTCTTCTCGAATTTTACAGGCTCAGCTTCTGCTTTGTTTAGATCAAGCATGGAAATCTCGAAGGAATAATTGCCAGCTTCTAAGCCAAATCGTTTCTGATCTTTAATGTCGATGGCTAAAGAATCCACCAAGGGTTGACTATTTAATACATACTTTTCGAAGGCAATAATATCCTCACCTTTTTTGATGATTTGGGTGATTTCCAGTTTAGCAGACAGGCCATTTCCTTCGTCAATATATTTCACAGAGTGTCCGGTAATATTTAGGTAGGTCTCAACATAGTGACCAACTTCCGGGCCGTAGAATACAGCATGATCAAACCTTGCCTGGAGTTTAATTCCGAAAGACACAAGGGGAATTAGAAAGAGTGCAATTAGTACAGATTTCATAATACATTAATATAGTGTAAAGTTAGTCAAAAAGCAAGTTGGAGGTAAGTAAATAGTGTGAACGGTCATGATTATTGATTAAAAAAAACGACTTAGGGCAAAAAAAGTACCGAAAAGTCCTTGTAGAATAAAAAATCATCTTATTTTTGCGCACCCAACGGAGAGTTGGCAGAGTGGTCGAATGCGGTGGTCTTGAAAACCATTGTGCCGCAAGGTACCGGGGGTTCGAATCCCTCACTCTCCGCAACTAAAAGCCTTCAGCGCAGCTGAGGGCTTTTTTACGTTCTAGGCAATGCGAAAATTTCATTTTCAGCCTTGCATAGAACGTAAAAAACAATTTCTGAAAGAAATTAGCTTTAGTTGGTCTATCACTAAGGAGTTTTTGGGGATCACGGAGTAATCCTTTGGTAGGGATGAAAGCTAATAATGTTTGGTTTGTGCTAACAGGCCACGCGATACAATCGCGCTGGAACGGGGGCATATTACAATATACGTCTTTTTGTCTTTTGCTAAACCTTAACACCAATCACGCACACATCATCCAATACTGACGAAAGCATGGGCCTCTAGATTCGTTCATGCTTGTATTCGCTTAATCAGCACTTGTGATGTTGCAAGTCATATTCTTAGTGCCTCCGCTAGAGCTACGGCTAACGCTTAGGCTGAAGCTCCAGCGCAGGCACTACACGCGGACGCCTATGACGCATACATCATCCAGCTGCTCTAACTCGCCTTTCCACTTCTCAAATGCTTCATCAATTAGTTCTCGTTGTCGTTTCATAGGTTCTGATTGTATGGATATTAGAAGCCCCCGTTCCCGCGCGATTGTATCGCGTGGTCTCTAAAAAACACAGCCCATCACCATAAAATCACAAACAGACCACATCAAGTATTCCTTCCATTCCAGCATAATTTCTTGCACTTGAGTAAGTGTAATCACATGGGCAATCCACACAACCTGCTACTACTGGATTATTATGGATGTAATTTATTTTTCCATCAATGATAGAATTACTCCAAATCTCAATTGGCATATTATCATGCCTCCAGAATTGGTACTTATTGACATTACTGGATTTTTTAGCCGCTTTCTTAAATTGTTCTATAAATAAATCTTTTCGACTTTCCTTAGGATTGTCAAGGATTGTTTTCACTATTTTTTTACTCGTGAATCGTTTAAAATCCCCTAATATATTCTGAGGTGGATTGCTCTTAGACGTAGATCTAAATATTAAATGTATATGGTTGGTCATTATACAATAGGCATGGATTTCCATTCCTTTTTGTGATTGGCAATATTTCAAACTTTCAATGATGATTTCTTTGTATTCAATTCTAGTAAATACATCTAACCAATCAATGACGGAAGTGCTGACAAAGTAGATGCCTTCAGGGTTATGAAACTTATAATTTCGGCTCATGACACAAAACTAAAACGCCAGATTGTAAGTTTTTTACGTTGTGGTTTTTGGTTAGAGCTTATTATAATTGGTTTGTGCTAACAATCCACGCGATACAATCGCGCGGGAACGGAGGAGATCCTTACCAAGTATTTATAGAGTCTGCTGATAAGTTGACTTTAATTTATACTGAATGGAATGGTTTGCTAAAACTAAAGCTCTATTTCAAGCGGGAATAATATTGTTAAACGCTAATTTAACCTATTATCTCCTAGCTAACACTGATCTGTAAAATACATTCGTGAAAGAACTAGGCATGTCTAAAATCACACGGCAATCCCATCAAAACGTCACATTAATTACATACACATCTATCTTCATCTTTGAGTCAGGGTGAGCGGGCGCTACAAATACAGTTTTAATGTCCGAGCCATTGTAAATCGTATATATATAGTAAGAAGCCAATATATTTTTTCTGAAAGCCCTTGCTTGCTTCTTATTGCTTTTCCGATTCCTTGAGTAATCGTAGGTATGATATCTGAGTTTCAGCTGTTCCACCATAAAACATCCATCTATACTAAGCGGAATGTCTTTAAGGTCGAACGCCTGTCTATTCGGATTGTGCAAGTGCTCTTTTCCAGCGTATAAGTAACTTTCGTATAGCGTTATACTTGAATCATAGTTATAAATACGCTCAACAATAAGTAAGCTATCGGCTTGACACGAGTCTAATCTTTTTGATAGACCATTGTGCTGCCTGTTCTGCAAAAGCAGATTGAAATAGTCGCTGGATATATAATTTAGAGATTCGTTGTTTCTCAATGAATCAACAGACGATCTCATGCAAATGAATCCTTTGTGATTTATTTGATCAAATAAGCTCTGAGCGCTTGCACTTATACATGTAGAAATAAAGAATATAAGAAAGTAGAAGTGCATACTCCAATATACGTCATTTTTATCTTCGATTAAATTTTCACCCCAACAACACACACATCATCCAATACTGACGAAAGCATGGGCTTCTAGATTCGTTCATGCTTTTCTTCGCTTTGTCAGCATTAGTGACTTTCTAGCGCACTTGGTGTGCGTCAAATACGCACCCCAATTACGCAGACGTCATCTAATTGCTCATATTCTCCTCGCCATTCTTGAAATGCCTTATGTAATCGGTCTCTTTGATCCTCCATAGACTCACCTTGAATGCTCATAATTAGCTCTTGAAATGGTTTGGTCTTCATCTTCTTTCCTTTAGGCCCTCCAAACTGATCTGCATAGCCATCAGAAAACAAGTAGACTATATCGCCTTTTTCAAGACTAATTGTCTTTGTTTCAAAGGGCCTTCTGTCTTCATACTCGCCAATGGGTTGTTTATCTGGACTAAGCACAATCATTTCCTTATCGCGTGCAATCCATACAGGGTTATTTGCACCAGCATAGTGCATCTTCTTTCCTGAGAACTTACACAGAGCCATATCCATACCATCTCTGACGTTCTCATTTCCAGAGGATAGAGAAGTCGTAATGGTATCGCTAAGTTGGTCTAGAATCTTGCCGGGGTCTTCTAATGAAAACTCATTTACCGCCTGATTTAATCCAGAATTGCCCAAGAGGCTCATCATAGCACCTGGCACCCCATGCCCTGTACAGTCAATCACAGAGAGTAAAAAACCAGATTTGGTATTCTTCATCCAGTAAAAATCACCGCTTACTATGTCTTTTGGAAGATAGAGTATGAAGGCGTCCTCAAATTGTTCTGTTAGCAAGTCTCCTGACTTTAGTAATGCCTTTTGAATTCTTTGGGCATAGTTAATAGAGTCAACAATATCACTGTTCTTTTCCTCAATAATTTCCTTTTGCAATTCTATCTCTTCGTTCTTTTCTTGAAGTGCAAGATTGGTGCGGTGTTTTTCGCGATTCCTTTTTATGACAATTCCCACTAGGATAAGTACTAATAGAACCACACCGCCTAAGCCAATAATCATAAAGGATTTCCTATCCGATTCGGCTTGGGCTTTCTTCTCATTCAATTCAGCGTTTTCTCTTTGCTGCTGCTGAAGTGCTATCTCTTGATCCATCTCCTTTACCTTATACTGTGTAGCTAGATCCGCCATCGATTGGGTCATTTCCAAATCGCTAACACTATCTTTGACTCTAATGAACTCCTTTAAATAGCTATATGCCCTGTCCATATTTCCTGCTCTTGCGTGCGCATCTGCCAGCGCATTCAATCCATCTAGAATATATGCTGATTCTTCACCCGACTTGACGATATCATACCCTAGTTCGATCATATAAATAGCACTGTCTATTTTGCCTTGTTCAAGATAGACACGCCCTAGAATGATGTTGGAACTTGCAGCGTTCCGATAATCCTGGAATTCGGATAAATAATTGATGGCCTTTTTAGCATAGGAAATAGCTTCATCCATACGACCTTCCAAATAATACTGTTCAGCAAGTCTATTGCAGACAATCCCTGAGCCTTGATTATTTTCTTCAAGTGCATGTAGGCTGTCTGCTTGGTGTAAATAAAAATAGGCAGAGTCAGTCATAGAACGATCAATCATGATCTCAGACATGCTGACATAATTGTTGGCCAACCACAAGTTGTTCTTCAGTTTACTGTTTAATTGTATTGCCTGCTTTATGTATTTAAGCTGATTTTCCAAGTCGTTCAGCTGCTGGTACATGTTTCCAATATTGTGATAGGAACGTGCAATTCCTCGGTCATTTTTCAGCTTTTTGTCTATCTCAAGCGCTTTGAGTAAATATTCTAGCGACTCTTCATACTTCCCTTGCATTTCGTAAACAAGGCCAATGTTGTTGACCACATTACTTAATGCCGCATTTTCACCGAAACTTTGCCTTAATTCATACGATTCCTTGAAATAAAACAAGGCGGTGTCCAGTTTTCCTTGATTCGCGAGTATGATTCCAAGCGTATTATCAGTTGCGGCTTGAAGAGTTGTGTTTTCTAGTTCAACCGCCAGTTCTCTGCCCTCAATAGCATATGAGGTGGCCGTTTCAGAATCTTTAAACATCATATAATCCGCCAAAGTGGACAATGCAGAAAGTCTGTCTGGCTGATGATCCGAATGATTAATAACGCGCTTTAGGCTATCAACATTAACTTGGCCATGCGCACTAAAAGAAATTAATAATATGAAAAGTAACTTGTTCAAGGCCATGAAGATAAAGATTGTGAGTTAATTGAGAACACCCAATCACAAATTAACTAGACACGGACCCCGATCGTGTAGGTGGTATCATTATATGCGAACACCTATTACACACATCATAACGAGCTCGGTCCTCGCTGTTATGACAAGCTATCATCCAATACTGACGAAAGCATGGGCCTCTAGATTCGTTCATGCTTGTATTCGCTTAATTAGCACTTGTGATGTTGCAAGTCATATTCTTAGTGCCTCCGCTATAGCTACGGCTAACGCTTAGGCTGAAGCTCCAGCGCAGGCACTACACGCGGACGCCTATGACGCATACATCATCCAGCTGCTCTAACTCGCCTTTCCACTTCTCAAATGCCTCATCAATTAGTTCTCTCTGACGCTCCATAGATTCTGACTGGATTGATAATAAAAGCCTCTTGAAATTGGCTGCTTTGAATTTCTTGCCTTTTTCTCCTCCAAACTGGTCTGCATACCCATCAGAGAAGATATAGAAGCTATCTCCTCCATTTAATTTAATCGTATGGGTAGTGTAGGGAAGAGGCTCATCGTATTTACCTATTGGTTGTTTGTCAGCCTTCACTTCCTCTAGCGCAAAGCTCTCGCCAGTTTCGGCCGACACAGTCTTTCTAATGATCCATAGTGGGTTGTGTGCACCAGCATACTTAAGCATAGCGGAGTAATCGGAAACAGTCTGCGTGTCGCCCGTAGCTTCAGCAGAGGCGCTATGGGCTTGTGTCTCCGACTGAATTGAATCTAAGGAATCGCTGACGTTCTGCTTCTCTATCTGATTTCCGCTCCCGCTCTGTTTCTGTTTCCGGCTCATTGCGAACGATAGTGAGCAAAGCGCTATATCCATTCCGTCTTTAACTTCCTCCTCGGATTTCTCAAACTCTGATATAACTATTTCTCTGGTCTTATCCAGAATTTGTCCAGGCTCAATTAATCCATGCTCTCTAACGCTTCTATTTAAGCCATTATTACATACTACAGATACCATCGCACCTGGTACACCATGTCCTGTGCAATCTGCCGCTGCGAAAAGAATGGTGTTGTCAAACTCCTCTATGTCCTTCGATAATGGCTTAGGATCAACCGGTAATTCTGGTTCTCCACCTTTGGGGGAGTTAGAGGGGGTGGAATTACCGGACTCTTTAACTACCTCCATCCAATAAAAATCTCCAGCAACAATGTCTTTTGGTTTGTATAGGACAAATGAGTTCGAAAGGTATTCTTTTACCAGTTTGCTAGGAGGTAGAATAGCTGACTGTATGCGTTTTGCGTAGTTGATGGAATCTAGAATTTCTGTATTTTTCTCTTCCAGCTCACCGTACGCTTCATCTACCTTTTGTTTCTGTTCTTCTATGATTCCCTTTTGTTTGCTAGTTACCCTAAATCTATTGAAGATGAATCCTCCAAACAATAGTGCCAAGCCTAGTCCTCCAAACAAGAAGTATTTCTGTTGTTCCTGTTGCTTGGCTTCTAGTTTATGTTGTTTGTTTTCTGCTTGTTCTGCCGCCAATTGAGCATCTTTCACTTTGGCTTCTTCTGCTGATTTTACCGAATCTTCAGCGGCTTGTTTTTCGTATTCATAAGCATATTGCTGGCGAATCAGCTCTTTTTGATTCTCTTCACTCATTATGCTGTCTCGCGTTGATATGAAAGCCTCAAAATTCATCAGTGCTTTCGCATAATCACCGATTTCCTTATAAGCAGAGTAGGCCAGGGACTGCGCGTCTCTTAGATTGATTTTGTTTTCAGTTTGCTCGCTAATGGCTATTGCCTTATTTGCGTACTCAATTGCCTTTTGAAAATTGTGTTTTTCCATGTAGACAAGCCCAATATTCGTTAGGTTAATTGACTGCCATGGAAGATTATTGAGCTCTATGTTTCTTTCGTAGGCCTTTAAATAATAGGATAAGGCTGTATCCAAATCATTTTTTATTAGATATATGCTGGCAAGATTGTTAAGGGAGCCCACTGCATTCGCATAATCCCCAATACTATCTCGGTACTTATATGTTAGCTTGTGGTAATATAAGGAGCTATCAATCATCTTTAAACCGTCATATGCCACTCCAATGTTGTTTAAACAGTTCCCAATGGTTGAAGGATTGGCGATTGAATCACGATTTGCAAGTGCCTTAAAATAATAACTTAAAGCTGCTCGGTATTCCTTTTGATCATTATGGAGCATACCCAAATTGATATAAGCAGCGCTTAAACCGTTCCTATCACTCAAACGCTCAAGGATTTCCATGCTTTGATAATAGTAGTTTGATGCCCTAGCTAAATTGCCTTTGTCAGCCTCAATATTTCCCAGTATTGTGGAGGCATTAGAAAGCTCTTTGTCAAAAAAAGATGAAGGTTTTTTAGCGAGATTAGACTTACATATACTAGCAATTTCCAAATTGAGTTCTTCATCTAATTCATAGTCGTAGTGATAAATGATGGCATCCAAGTTCACTAAAGCAGCTACTTTAACTGAGTCGTTTGGAGCGCTATCAATAGCCTTTTTTAATGAGTCAACCTTCAATTTTTCTGAGGCAGACATTTGAGAGTACCCTAAAAAGGATATCGCAAATGCAATAAAAAGAAGAAATACGCGAGCTAAACACATAAAAACCAAACTCTTTTCACATCTGCAAGATATAAAAGATCATTGTGAATAGCACCTTAGAATAATTAGACTCCTTAAAATGAATGGATTTGTACCCTTTTCATAAATCTTCATTACACTAGAAATCTTTTAAAAAACGCATTATGAAAAAATCAACCATCATCCTTGGGATGTCATTCGTAAGTTTATTGTTTATAGCTAGTTTATTTAAAACTATGCATTGGCCTGGAGCCAATATAGGCTTGCTAATAAGTTGTGTAGGCTTGGCTTTTGTAACAGTTCCAATGATTGCCAAATATCTTATAGGAAAAGCGAATTAGTTTAGTGGGGCTTAGCCCCTTTTTTTATTTTGCTCATATAAACATTCTTGTGAATCAATGGATAGTATATTCGATCATAGTAAAAATGTGATAATTGCCTATCTTAGTTCGCAATATGAATAAAGAGCAGTTAAGAGAAAAAGTTGAACGCATAAAAGCCGAGAAGCTCGTGCGAGAAAAAGCTGAGCTGGAGAAATCATCCAGAATATTTAGAGGACGGTTAGGGAAAATCATAAAAATTGGCGCTTTATTAAGTTTGATTCTTTCTAGTTTATATACTATCGATCGTAATCTTGAACCCAGCTTTGAAGAGGTTGAAATATATGAGGAAATGTGGGAAACGCATGATGTTATTTCACATGATGGCTGGCACATTCCTGCGACTTATTATCATGTATACCTGAATGAAGATAATTCTTATGAGATTTTTATTTACATGTATGATTACCTTCTTGCGAAGGCTTCCAATAAGCTAGAAATGGGCTATTCTCCAATTTTTGGAATCCCTATGCAATACAGGGCCGAATACAAAGGAGCCAAAGTGCAAAAAGGTTTCGAGATTAATTACGGTTTGACTGTAATTATGCCCATCGTAATAATAGTGTTTAGTCTAATTTTTCTTCTGGTGCCGTTTCATATTAGTCCTCAGGCGGTCACAATTGGCTATGTTGGAATGGTTTTTACACCAATTATGCTCATAGGTATATCAATTATGTGCCTAGCTGGAATAAACAAGGGAGGCCAGTATGAGATGAACATGCAACAGCTCGAATTTCATAGTGTTGAGGAGAACAACGCATTGATGGATGATATTGGGATGAAGCCTCCAACTTTGTAGGGTGCGCTAATACCGCGAGTATTCATAGTTTATGCGGTATTTTCATGGAATTAAGACATAGATGATTTTCGGTTTGAGCTAAGCTGCCCTATAAATCACCTCATAAGTAATATTCACCCTGTTATTTTTTAACATTTAATAAATGCTCAGCAGGCATTTCCACAAGCCTCTATATTTTGCGTAACTTAGTGTTTGAATATCAGGATTATATAATTGATGGACATTGAAGATTACACAACAGACAAGATAGAAGCCTTGTTACAAACAAACACTAGGCTAAACGAGCAGGTTAAACATCTAACAAAGCAGAATGAGGCTCAGCTTGAATTAATCAGAGAGCTGGAGGCCCATATCAAAGAATTTGAGAAAAAAATCTCAAAAAAAGATGGGCAAGTTTCTGTTAGGAGAAATGGGATAACCGTTATGTTTATTCAGTTTTCCGGATTCAAAGAAATCATGAAAGGTGCATCTACCGGGACTTTTTACGATAAGCTTGATGAGATTCATATGACATTCGATAGAATCATAGAAAAGCATAAGTTGGACAGAATTAAGAATGTTGGCGACAATTACGTATGCGGTGGTGGTATTGCCGAAAAAAGAAGTACGCACCCTGTAGATATAGCATTAGCAGCCTTAGAGATGCAAAAGTTTATTCAGCAGTTTAGCGAAGAGCATTCTGAGGATAACGAGCACTTTTGGGACGTTAAAATTGGTATTCATTCTGGAAATGGTACGGTTGAATTCAACAGCAAAAAGAAGAAGAAACTCTATGCATTGTCTGGTGAAGTTATTAATACTGCATCAAGGGTCTCTGATCTAGGAGAGCCAGGTCAAGTTGTAATTTCTGACTACACATACGAGCTTATCAAAGGGTATTTTACTTGCGATTATTTTGGCGAATTGCCAGTTAAATATAGAGGTGCGATGGGCTTATACGACTTAAAGCGAATTAAGCGCATGTATTCTGCGGATCGCAAAATTGGATTATTGCCAAATGAAGTGTTTATGACTAAGTATCATTTGAAGGAATTTAATGACTTAGAAGAAAGAGTGCTCAATTACCTGCAAAAGAATCTACCCAAACACCTTTATTATCATGATTATAGTCACACAATAGATGTAGTTAATCAAGCTGAATTAATTGGATATGGAGAAGGGGTAACGGATGAAGAAATACTCCTTCTTAAAACGGCTGCATTATTTCATGATATTGGTCACACAATATCGAGTCCAGGACATGAAGAACATAGTTGTGATATTGCGCGTGAATGGCTGACCGAATATAATTACTCTGAGACACAAATCGACCAAATTTGCGATATCATTATGGCTACCAAAATGCCTCCTAATCCTCAAACATTATTGCAACGCATTATTTGTGATTCGGATTTGGATTACTTAGGACGTATGGACTTTATTCCAACGTCTAACGCACTTTATCGCGAACTCAATGAATCAGGAATGGAGATGACCTTAAACGAGTGGAACAAACTGCAGATTAAGTTTCTCACTAATCACGTGTTTTACACGGAGACCTCCCAAAGACTAAGAGAAGTTAATAAACAAAGTCAAATTGAGCGGATTGAGAAGCTTATTGTGGAATAGATTAGTTTTGCGGAATGGATTTAAAAGATCATTGGAACAAGGCGTACATTTCGAAAGATGAAACATCATTAGGTTGGTTTGAGGCTGAACCAGAAAAATCTTTGGAGTTAATTCGATCACTCAATCTAGATCACAATTCACATATCCTTGACGCTGGCTCGGGCGCTAGCAGATTGGTAGACGAGTTACTTGATGAAGGTTTTCAGTCTATATACGCTGTGGATTTATCGGAAAGCGGGTTAAATGTGACTAAAAAGAGACTCGGTGAGAAAGGAGCTAAGGTCAATTTTATTGTGGATGATTTAAGCAATGCACAACACATTCCTAATCTTGATGCGGTTGATTTATGGCATGATAGAGCAGTGCTTCACTTTTTAACGGATGAAATCGATCAAGGTGCATACAGCAGATTAGTTAATTCAAAAGTAAAATCTGGCGGCCATGTCATTATTGCAGTATTTGCACCTGGCGGAGCGAAGAAATGTAATGGCTTGGATATAAAACAATACGCTGCAGAAGATTTATCCTCTTTATTAGGAACAGATTTTGAGCTTATTAAATCGGAAGCATATACGTTTTACAACCCTAACGGAGACCCAAGACCATATACCTACGCAATGTTTAAGAAAAAGTAAAAAGTGTAATCGCGAGGACTCTTTGAATATCAAATTTCAAATCTCGAATTAATACCCTCCCTCAATTCCCAACATCATATCATCTTTTACCTTATGGTAACGGAGTGCCGCCTTTATGCATTGGACAATTACAGCCTCATTAATGTCGTCATTCAATTGTAAAATAATCGCACGGTTCCCCTCAAATTCCAGAACATCTTCAAACGCGATTCTAAATGTGGGAACTAGTCTACTACTGCAACTGAAGTAGAGAGCATATTGATCAGGTGCTTTTTCCTTCCAATCCATGCGCAATGTACTTCCGACTTTTGTTGTGAAACTAGGCTCTCCCCATTTCAAGCTCTCCTCCAAAGTGTCAAACTCATCCATGGATTTGGCCGTCGTAACTACCAGTTTTCTCAGAGCATTAAGTTTGTTTTGGACTTCAGATGGGTATTTCTGAATCACGGCGTCTATTTTTGGGTTTGGGGTATAATGCATTTTAATTTTTAATTCTTAATTCGAAATTTGATATTCGACATACGAAAACATACTTATGATTGAGTCTCGAATTTCAAATTTCAAATTTCGAATTTCAAATTCACTCTATCATATTAGCCAAAACACTCGTAATCTCACTTGGTTCAGCTCTATTTCTGTAGTCAGCGTCTAAAAATGCGTAGACTATTTGGGCATCCTCATTTATCACGTAGCTGGCGGCAAGTGGCAATTCATTGGATGAATCTCCATTGTAGGCGTGCAAGCCGAACCCATCGTTATAGCGTACCGCAACCTCATCGATAAGTGTAAAGACAATTCCGTACTCTTTCGCAACCGAATTACCTACGTCACTTAAAACTTCAAACTCTAAGTTGTTCTTTTCATGTGTTTTGAGTGAGCTATCTGGTAATTCAGGCGTTAAAGCAATTAAGCTTGCCCCGTGATTTTTAAAATTAGGCAACTCCAATTGCAATTGCTTAAGTGTAAGGTTGCAATATGGACACCACCCACCTCTGTACCATGTTAGAACGACCGGTCCATTTTTCAACTCATCATATAAACTCACCTTTTCTCCTACAGCATTTGTTAGGATGAAATTAGGAGCTAAGTCGCCTTCTTGCAGAGCACTTTCTAGTATACCACTATTCGCAACGGCATCAATACCTTTAGCATACACTAGCTTTTTTTCATCATCGGCCTTTTCTGAAAACGCTTGTTTTTTCGCGTCCAACTGTTCTTTTAAACTTAGTGGTACATGAATGCTGTCTTGTTTCATGACGATAGAATCCTCATCTGATGTAACGGTGTCTTTTGAGCTGTCTGCTGGTTTGTTTTCGGTATCGTCTTGCGAATTACACCCAAGAATTAAAATAGCAACCGTACAAATAATTAGTCTTTTCATGCTGAGTAAAGTAAGGGATTATAAATCAGTTAATGCTCAAATATACCAATAGAGTAGGTAAGGTAACCACAATAAAGTCTGAAACGATATTCACGATCGCAAGCACATCTACTTTCTTTTTCTCTACCTCAGTATTAACGGGTTCTTCGTTGGTTTTTATCACAATCAATTCATTATCTAGATTAACACTGAGGTATAAATCTCGAAATCGACCATCCGTTTCCATACCTGAATTTCGCTTTTGAGCATGAGGCACACGGCGCACATTTGTTAATCGGTACTTGTACCTATATACGGTGGAGGTATCCGTTCTTTCTAACAAGTCGTAGGGACCAGTTTGGAGTATTGCATTGGCAGAGTCTAGGTGCATGCCTAATTCCAATTGCATTACCTCATCAATGGTGCTATATCTTGGGTGTGTAACGTAACAGGAACTTAGCGTTATAACAATCGCAACATAAAATATCAATCGTTGAATCATGATTTGAAATTAAGGAATAAATAAAACATACATCACCATTAAACCAAAAAACCTATTAGCAGTCTAATACACCGTTTAACACATATTAACAGCATTTTTTAGCTGATAAGGCTAGATACCGTAAATTTGCCCTTGAATTATAGGCCTATGAAAACTATTCTATTTTCTCTCGTACTGCTCGTTACATGTGCTGTTTCTGGACAAAAGTCGGGTGTAATTGATTACAAAATCACTGTAAACACACACAAATTCATGACTGGAGAGTATGAGAAATACAAAGAGTATGTCCCAGAATTTAAGGTCACTAACAAACTATTGTTTTTTGATGAAGAACGCGCGCTTTATGAGAATAAGCCAATTGAAGTGACTTCAGCCGAGCAAACAGGTGGGGGCTGGGGGAATTATAACCCTGATAACAAAAGATATACTGAGGTTAAAACGAATGCTCTTTTATTGCAATTAGACATGATGGGTAAAAAATTCCTAGTAAGTGATTCGGTTGAAACCATTAAATGGAAGATGACAGGAAAATCGAAAATGATTGATGGAAGACCATGCATATCTGCTGTTTATAGCGATACCATAAGCACTTACACAGCCTGGTTTACACCAACTATTCCTATCCAAATAGGACCAGAGCACTATGGACAATTGCCTGGAATGGTATTGGAAGTAATGAATGCCGATACCTCTGTTCATATTCTGGCAGTAGATATTCAGCTAAGAGAATTGGAAGAAGATGAAATCCAAAAGCCCAAAAAAGGCAAAGAGATGACGCGTGCTGAATTTGATGCGATGATTGAGGAAAAGATGAAACAATACGGAAAAGAAGGCGCTAAAGGTATGCGCATGATGATGCACTAAGAGAATGAGGTATTTTACACTTATAGCGTTTTGCTTGCTTGCTAGTATAGGATTCGCACAGAAGATTGGATTTAAGGGCACAGTGATAGATTCTACCACTCAAGAGCCATTACCATACGCCACCATAGCAGCTTTAAGCCCAGAGGATTCAACGATGATAGGATTCGGAATTACCAATGATGACGGTTTCTTTGAAGTTAGAATGGACGATTATGGAGACTACATTCTAAAGATAGTGTTGGTTGGGTACACCAATATTGAGCAAAACATGAGCCTTACGGCAGAGGACCCAATAAAGGACTTTCGAACAATCTACATGAGTGACCAAGTTTTAAACACGCTTGATATTACTGCAGAGCATATCCCAGTATTGATTAACGGAGATACGGTCGAATATAATGCAGATGCTTTTAAAACAGATGCAAATGCCGCCGTAGAAGACTTAATTAGGAAACTACCTGGTATGGAAGTGGATCAGGATGGAAATGTTAAGGCGCAAGGTGAAGAGGTAACAAAGATTTATGTGGACGGGAAGGAATTCTTTGGCGATGATCCAAAGGTTGCTACCAAAAACCTCCCTGCGGATGCTGTTAAAAAAGTGCAGGTATATGACAAGAAATCAGAAACAGCTGAATTTACTGGCGTAGATGATGGAACAAGAGAAAAAACCATCAATATTGAGCTTAAAGACGATAAAAAAGGTGGTGTATTCGGAAAACTAACAGGCGGATATGGTTATCCAGACGATAGATTTAAGTTAAAAGGAAATTTGAATAAATTCAACGATAAGATGCAATTGTCCTTAATTGGTATGGGGAATAATACCTCTGAGGATGGATTTACATGGGAAGATTACGTTGGATTTATGGGAGGATGGAAGAATATGTCGAGTGGTGGCAGATTTAGATTCAACTCAGACAATGTTGGAATACCAATTGGTGGAGGGGTAGGTGATGGTTTAATCACGACCGCTTCTGGAGGACTTAACCTTAATTACCAATTTAATAAGAATACCAAAATCAACACGTCTTACTTTGTTTATCGTGGCCACACAGATTTGATTCAGTCTGAATTCAGAAACAACATTCTAGATTCAATCAATTATTTCACCCAAGATTCCACTATCCAGAGCTCAACACAATGGTCACATAGAGCTAATATTCGCTTTGATCATACCATTGATAGTTTGCGTGAATTAACAATAAGAGCTAGCGGAAGCTATTCGACAGACGATTTTCTGAATAACACGAACAATATTACTTATACGGGTGAAGGGGTGACTCTTAACTCTGGAGATAGAACTAATTATTATGACGGTGATGCATATACGGCTGAAATGAGCATGGTATTTAGAAACAAGTTCAAAAAAGAAGGTAGAAACCTTGTTTTGGAAGGGGGAGGCGGCTATTCCAGTTCTAATTATGGGGGTGGATTGGATAATATAAGCTCATTTAACAGTGGTGGAACTAATTATATAGATACAATAGCTCAAAAAATGTTTGATTTGACGGATGCTTACAATTGGAGTGGTGAATTATCATTTACCGAACCACTTGGGAATAATATGTTCCTATTGTTAAGCGCAGAGCACGGAGAGGATGTTGATGACAGCAAATATGATGTATTCGACTATATTGCAGAGCCAGTTGCGCAGCAAACCTTCAACTACAACCTTTCAAGTAATTACGAAAGAGGTTATAGCTATACAGAAACGTCTGCTGCATTCAGATGGATTAAAGATAAATGGAATTTCAACCCAGGACTTAATTTTAAGTGGATAGGTATAGATGGTGATGATTTCCTGCTTGACACATTAATCACGCGCGATTATTTTAATGCTTTACCATATTTCAGTGTAAGATGGAATCCTTCTCAAGGTAAACGACTCAGAATTAATTATGATACCGAGATTAATGCACCTACAATCACTCAATTGCAAACTAGAGTGGATAATTCAAATCCATTTAACATTGTAATTGGTAATCCAGAGCTAAAACCCGAGTATGAGCATGCGCTGAACTTTGGCGGAGGGGCGTTTAACCAATTCAGTATGTCAGGATGGTACGCTGGGGCGCAAGGAGCATATACGCAAGATAAAATTCAGTACGCAACTACAATCACACCTGAATTTGTGAATATATCACAACCAATTAATGTTGATAAGGACTTAAGTGGTTATTTCTATTCAGGGTTTTATGCGCCTTTTAGAATTAAGAAGTTAAAAATGAAGCTGAATGCCAATGTAAATGGTGGCGCATCACAAGGGTATTTCTACATCAACGATGATGAAAGTGCATCACAAGGATTAAACGGAAGCTTTAGCTTAAATATAGAGAATGCTAAAAAGGAAAAGATAGACGTGTCGTTTGGAGGTACTGTTTCGGGTTCTCAAACTACCTATGATAACTCAAGCTATTCGGATCAAACATTCTCTAGTATTAGTGGGTATGTAGATTTAAAAATATACGTTAAAGAAAACTGGATTCTTCGTTCATCATATGATCACACCCAATATAACTCGCAGGCCTTTAAAGAGGCAACCGTAGTTCCACTTTTAAGAGCATCAATTTCTAGATACTTAATGAAGAAGCAGGGAGAGTTTAAATTTGAAGTATTCGATATTTTCAATCAGAATAGAGGAGTAAGCAGAACAGCTAATTTAAACTTCCTTCAAGAAACCAGAACCAATTCTATTGGGCGTTACTTCATGGTTAGTTTTACCTACAGTTTGCAGAAGCTAGGTCAGAAGGATAAGGGCTTTATGATGACCCATAGGAGATAATAAATCGCACTTAATAAACTCAGGCTAACTGTTAATAAATAGGTAACCGTGGTTTCCCAATAGAATTATATTTTTGTCGGCATGAAAAATTTATTGCTTACACTAATATACGTTTCGGTTTTGGGAAATGGATTAGCTCAAGTTTTTACAAAGACCTATGGCGGTCTGTATGGTGAGTCCCAAGAAATAATCAATTTAAGTAACTCAGATATTTTGCTAATTGGTTATACAACGGATGCACCAGTTGGAGGATCGGATGTGATTGTGGCTCGTGCTGATGTTAACGGTGATACATTGTGGCAATATACGTATGGTACTGCTTTTGATGATGAAGCGGGATCTACAATGGAACTTAGTGATGGAAGTATTCTAGTCGCCCATAAAAGTGTGAATACGTCAACGCTCTCTATGGATATTGGCGTTTTTAAACTTGATGCAAATGGCGATTTATTGTGGTCAAAACGACTTAATCCTACTCCTTTATCCATTACACCTTCGGGCTTCAAATTATTGGAAATTAATGGTGAACAGTACTTAGCATTTTGGCAAGGTGAGACTATCTCATTTGTTAGTTTAGACGCGAATGGCCAAATAGTTAATGATTATACATATTCATACCAATCAGCAAATGCATCTAGTATAACAGATATTGACAACTCGCTATCAACAGACGTGGCTATTCTTGTTAATGAATCCACTGCTACTCCATCAACACATGTGGTGGAGCTATCTCTCACATCAGGTGTGAGCTTTTCAACAAGAGTATCAATCAATTCATACAATTCTGGATTATTAAGGATTTGTAAGCAGGATACAACTTATTATCTGGTAGGTGCTGAGGCCGGTGGTTTTGGAAATATACCTTATTACCTTTTAGAAATAAATAGTGCGCACACGGTAAAATGGTGTACCCAAGCATATTCAATGAGTGGCAACGCAAATTATCCAACAGAGGTGGTTTATGCAAATGATTCGATTTATCTCGGGAATGGGTATAACAACGTTTACATCTTTGATAAGAATGGAAATCATGCTGGGTATATCAGAACACAGAATCAAGGTTTAATTGCACGGCATTTAAGTGTAGCTTCTACAGGTCACTTGAGATTTGGGGGGTATTATGCACCTATGGCTGGATCACTGCCTTTTATTTCACAATTAGATTCATTATATGGATTCGGCTCATGTGTCCAGCTTCAACGCTACACTTACCCTAACATTACAGCAACGGTGTCTACAGCGGCTGGTGGAACATTTGTAGCAGACGTATCTTTCTTAAGTGCCTCAAATAATTTGTTATTCCGTTTCGCCAATTACAATCATCAGTCATACAGGCTTGATGCTTATGTTGTAGCAAAAGACGTAAATTGTAAATCTGCATGCGACGGAGAAGGAGAAGTAGTGATTTTAGGAGGTTCCCCTCCTTATAACATAGTGTGGTCAAATGCTGCTGTAGGCGAAATAAATGACAATCTGTGTCCTGACGATTATATATGCCAGATTGTGGATGGCAAGGGTTGTACACTGATTGATACAATTACGATAGAAGAACCAGACACATTAGTATTAACAGCGAATAGCGTTAACACCTATTGTGGAGGAGACACGGTTGCTATGAGCTCAACGACTATTGGAGGAACGTCCCCATACAGTTATCAATGGACAGCACCACAGCAAGTTGGTATGGTGTGTGATTCTTGTCCAAACTCAGATTTGTACACGGAGTTCGACCAGACATGGACCATTACAGTTACAGATACGAATGGTTGTACCGCTAGTGATGATGTGTATGTACAAACAAGCGAACCAGTTATTACCGAGATATGTGTAGTAACCGTAGATACTGGCTCAACTCACAATATGGTTATTTGGGAGAAACCAGCTGCCCCAAATCTTGATCACTTTAGAATTTATCGTGACGTGGTAGGAACATGGTATCACATTGGAGATGTTCCGTATGACTCGCTTAGTCAATTTGTGGATACAACTTTCGGAATTGATCCGAATGCCACATCCTATCAATATGCTATATCTAGCGTAGATACGTGTGGAAATGAGAGTGATTTGAGTGCACACCATCAAACCATGCATTTAACTCAGAATATGGGACTTGGTGGAGAAGCCAATTTAATCTGGGATAATTACGAAGGATTTGGCTTTATATTTTACCGTATAATGAGAGACACAGGTAATGGCGTGTTTGCAGTGCTTGATTCGGTTACCGCAACTAACACCACCTACACAGATTGGAACGCGCCTAATAATCAAACGCGTTATAGAATTCAAATAGTATTAGACCAGCAATGTGTATCATCAAGAGCGAATCACAACACAACAAGGTCTAACAGAACGCAGCCACCATCAAACGGAGGAGGTGGTTCAACGGATATTGTTGAGGTACTTGTTGGAGATGTTAGTGTGTATCCAAACCCATCAAAAGGCAATGTAAATATTGATCTTTCTTCTCAGACTAATCTGGATGCCATGATTTCATTGTACAGTATGGATGGTCGATTAATTAAACGATTTAATAAGACTATCTTTGAGGGAGATAATCAAATTCAATTAAACCTTGATATGCTTGAAAGAGGAATGTATCAGTTGTTGATTGAAGGCGAAGGATTAAAAGTTGTTGAACGAATAGTGAAAGAGTAATGAGAATAGTTTCTTGGAATGTAAACGGTGTAAGGGCAGTTATGAAAAAGGATTTTGAAGAATCCTTGGAGAAAATGGATCCGGATATTCTTTGTTTACAGGAAACGAAAGCTCAGGATGATCAAGTGGCAGAAGCGCTTGCACCGATTGAAGGATATCATATTTATTCTAATTCTGCGGTTAAAAAGGGCTATTCTGGTACCGCCATACTTACTCGGGAAGAGCCTCTATCTGTTAGCTATGATATGGGCATAGAGGAACATGATCAGGAAGGTCGAGTGATTTGTGCAGAATTCAATGATTTCTTTTTGGTAACTGTATATACACCTAATTCGGGCAGTTCTCTGGCAAGACTGGATTACCGCCAACAGTGGGATGCAGATTTCCTGAAGTATCTTAAGAATCTTGAGGCAACTAAGGATGTGATTGTTTGCGGCGATTTAAATGTTGCGCATAAAGATATAGATCTTGCGAATCCAAAACCGAATTATAATAAGTCGGCAGGGTATATGCAGGAAGAAATTGACGGGATAGACAATTACACCAATTCTGGTTTTGTAGATACATTCAGACATTTTTATCCAGAGCAGATTAAATATTCCTGGTGGAGCTACAGAGCAGGTGCAAGACAGAGAAATGTAGGCTGGAGAATCGACTATTTTTTGGTGTCTGAATCATTCGTGTCAGATGTAAAAGATAGTTTTATTCTGAACGATATCATGGGCTCTGATCATTGCCCCGTGGGGATTGAATTAGCTTAGTTACACAAGTGGACGAAAGTGTCCTTCCAATCAAACCAAAAGCTATCAAAAGCTTTAATTCTTGACGACATAAATTCGAATATGCCTTTCCAGTTATCACGGTTGATGTATTTGGCATCTTCTAAAACGTCATATATACGTGCTATCTCTTCTCCATTCATCTTGTAGTGCTGGTTTTGCCATACCAGTTCACCACCCATTTCTGCTTCCAAAAGCTTTTTAAGCTCTTCAAATTGTTCAAAAATTAGAGCTCGAATTTCGTTATCGTCATGCTGAAGTTCAATGCTAAAATAAATGTGCCTGTTCTCCACTATGAATCGCACAAAAACATCTTTGATCCCGGTTTTATAATTCGCCCAGTTAACTTTGGTTCCAAAAGTGGATTGATGTCCCTGCATATAGCGACCATAGGCCGTCCAAAATGCTATATTATGTGCTTTGCGTTCGTCTTTACTCAGCATATCAAATACAATGTTAATTATTCCAATTCGTATATTTATGTATGTTTTGGAAAATTGCTATCATTTTAATAGTTCTGCAAAGTTGTGCGCAGGAGAGCAGTAGTTCGGATGCACAAGCGACTGATACAATAGCTCAAGACTCAGTAGAACGCGATTTAGATTCTCCAAGAAAACAAGAAAATATTGCCATCAGACGGCATAATAGGACATTTAATCTAGATATAAATTCAGACACCAGCCTGACTCTTGACTATAACGGCTACCCAATTCAGGTGGATGTTTTGGTTCCAGAGGGCGCACATATCCATCCGATAAAAACGGTTCTTTTGTTACATGGATGGAATCTTCCAAACACAGAATGGTGCGATAAGACTAGCTTATGTGATAGCCTTGACAAGGCAGGATATTATATCGTTATGCCGGACTTTGGAAAAAGCACCTACCAATGGGAGCTGTATCCTGAGACGATTGAAGCATATAGAAAGTATCCCAATAGAGAATGGATGTACGCTAATTTTTTGCCTAAGATGAGGGCAATGAGGCTTTTTGACTCAACAAGTTTTAATGCGGTGATTGGTTTATCTACGGGTGGAAGAGGAGCTGCTTTGTTTGCCTTAGAAAAGCCATCGATATTTAAGGCGTGTGTTGCGTTGTCAGCCGACTTTGATCACAGTAAATTGGTAGATGAACCCATAAACAATGGCTTTTATGGGCCCATTGACCAGTTTCCTGAAAGGTGGAAAGGGAAGGATAACATTCACAATAGAGCAGGGGAGTGGTCGGTTCCTATTTATCTGGGCCACGGGATAGACGATAAAATGTGTGATGTGTCGCAAACCAAAGATTTTGAAGATGAATTAAGAAAGCAAGGCTTCAAGCACATCATTTCAAACTATCCTAAAGCAGGACATAACTATGATTATTGGGGGAGCGAGACGCAAGCAATACTCCAGTTTTTGAGCAATTACGAAGATTGATAAACAAACAAGGGTTGCTGTGCAACCCTTGTCAACGGACTTGGATTGCCTTGGTTTTGGTAGTGAAGCAATCCGCTCTCAATAACACAACAACCGTGCCGCGTTAACAAAAAATTAACAACTCATGGTGTGATTTTTGTTTGAAATGAATTCGAATTAAAACTGTATCTTTCAGTCACAAAACCTTTAAATATGAAACAAATATTTACAATTTTAACATTTGCTGGTGTACTCACAGCCAGCGCACAAACTACAATTACATCCGTGGCAAATGGTTTGGCTGCTAGCCCATTTACTTGGGATTGTACGTGTATCCCGGGTACCAATGATCATGTTGTGATTAATCATGATGTATCCATGAATTCGGATTGGATAGTAAATGGCGGTGGTTCAATAACCGTTAATGCAGGCGGAAGCTTTATAGAGGATGCGAGTTACCGTTCTATTTTGTTCGATGGGACTAATTCAACATTCACCAATCATGGAATATCTGAATTTACCAATTTTGGTTTTACCAATGGTGCTGTGGGACATAACCATGGGGCACTTAGCTTGGATACAGGCTTGTATGTAGATGCATCTTCAACGTTTATGAATCATGCAACACTTACAGATTTAGATAGTACATATAGCGAGGGCATGCTAATGAACGAAGGTCAATTTTATAATGGATCATTTTGGAATGCAGGCATGTTAACGAATACAGGTCTAATTACTGCAGATTCACTTCTCAATACTGGCACCTTAAACTCAAGCGCTGGCTCAATAGAGGTGTATGACTTTGCAAATACTAATGTCACCAATATCAGTGGTACTTGTTACATGATTGTAGACAATGATTTTTCTAATACAGGTGAGTTTATGCTTGCGACCGGCAGAGATGTAAGTATAGGAAATGACATGTTTAATGGTGATTTTGACAACAGTGCCATGATTCAAAATGACGGTTTGTTTGAAATTGGTAATGACTTTACAAATACTGACACCTTGAGGGGGGCTGGTATATTCTGTATAGCAAATCAAAGCGCTAACTCGGGCCAAGTGCAGGGTACGCTAGATATTTGTGACAATACTGGGACAGGCATTTTTGATACAAACATTGGAACTATTGACGTTACAGTAACAGATTGTGTATCTGGTTGTAATGTGAGTGTTGAGGAGGATGTTGTGATTAATTTGAGCATTCACCCTAACCCAGCAAGCAATGTACTATACATTGACTACGACAAGGCTGAAAAATTCAATGTAATAGACATATCAGGCAAAGTAGTGATGCAGACAGCTGCGCGTTCATCGATTGATGTTAGCGAACTTAATAGCGGCATATATTTCATTGCGATTACATACGGAGATAATGTAAAAACCTTGAAGTTTATAAAGCAATAAGCTGCTTTACATAAAAAGTTAAAAAGCCCTCCTTGGAGGGCTTTTTTGATTATTAGAAGGAGTTACTAAAATGGTTTATTGTCATTATGCGATACTACTTGATACCATTTTGCCTGATAAGTTTTACCGAAATTTCACTTGCTCAAAACTCGCTTGAATATTATTTCCAGCCTGACTCGCTCATAACACCTAAGTACTACTTGTATCGTGATATATCAGGCACCAACGATATTAACTTTATTTATAGGTACAGGTATGACACGCTAAAGAATGAGTTAATTGCTTACGTCTATAATGACGATAGATTGGTGAACATATTGATAGAAAAGTATGGTGAGCATAAATCTGTATTGTCAAAGTTGATGTCTGTAGAGGCTGAGGATGGTCAGCTTGATACTGTAGATATAATTTACACCAACAAAACTGCGTTTATGTTTTTTGATTTTACTGATCAAAACAGAGTTTCATTTAATGTCAAAATACCACAAAAGCGATTTAGAAAGAGTTTACGCCATACTTATACATATGCCTACGATAAGTCAAAAGATATCATTGTATGTATTCGTAATACCCGTGTTGTGTACAGGCGATTTCTGATTTTAAGGAGCGTAGAGCATACCCAACTATACATGGAACTAGAAAGAGGCGTAGGAATCACCAAACAACATTTAACGACTAAAAGAGAACGGTGGGAGCTAATCGGAATCTATGATACTCTGGAAGAGTGTAATAAATAGACTTAGCTTTTTTCCACATTAGCACCTGAATCTTTAGCCAACTCAGATTCAAATTGCTGCTTATTCTTAGGCTTGTAAGAATACCAAATAAAGAAAAATCCAACTAAAAATAGCGGTAAACTTAGAAGCTGTCCTTTGTTTAACAATGAATCGGCATCCATGGCATCTTGGTTTTCTTTAATGAACTCTACAAGAATTCTAACCCCAAAAACGAGTACTAAGAAATAGCCAAACAAACGTCCCAAATATCTGCCAGCATCTTTTTTCCAGTATAGCCACAGAAGAATTCCAAATATTGCAAAGTATGCCAGGGACTCATAAATCTGAGTGGGGTAGCGGAGTACTGTTTCGCCCATCATGTCACTTAACTGAGCATCAGACATACCTTCATATTTCGCGCCTTCGGGACTAATGTATTGTGGAAAGTACCAACCTAATGTTTCGTTTTTTGTGATATTACCCGCAATTTCGCTATTAAATAAATTACCAAGGCGAATAAAACCGCCAGCGAGTGCTGTGCCCACAACCAACCTGTCTAATCCCCACAAAATAGGTTTTTTAGAAGCATACCTGGAGTATAGAATCATTGCAATAATCAAACCTATGGCGCCACCGTGACTAGCCAATCCTCCTTCATTAACATAGAGAATTGAAATAGGATCGTCGAAATAACCATCCCCAGCAGGAGTATGGTAGGGGCCATAGAATAAAACATGACCTAATCGAGCACCAACTATGGTAGCAATCATTGAGTAAAGAACAAGTTTGTCTAACAGCTGTTCGCTCACGCCTTCGCGAACAAACATCTTTTTAACAATAGGATAACCCAGAATAAATCCCATTACAAAACATACTCCGTAATAGCGCACTGTAATAGGGTCGCTAATTATATCTGGATTAATGTCCCAGGTAACGAAATTTAGAACTGAACTTAAGGTCATTGCTTTTTGTTTGGCTCAAAGATATATAATGCGGATTAATTAGAAGTTAATTAATAACACATCATAACTATGTGTGCAATATGGTCGTCCTCTAAGGCGTCCGCGTAGAGCGTGTCATTGATTAATCCAAGGCTCGGATGGTTGTTAAAGCCTCTAAATGAAATTATTCGTTTTTTTAAGTAACTAGTGACCAGAATATCTTGACTAATGCTCGTGGTAGGATCTTCAATCGTTATGTTCCATTGTAAAAAACTGTCTGCGTTGGCAGAGTCTGATATACTTTCAATTGCTAGAATAGTGTATTCCTTTTTACCCGTTTTGCCCTGTCGAATAATGTTTCCGTTTTCAAAATCAAACTTGAGCTGTGGATCCATATGCGAACAATAATCAGTTATCGTAAGTTCACCTGTACTGTCAAGCTCAATTAGGTTCATTGTTTCAGGAACTATTGTTTCATACTTGTATTCCCTGCCATTGCCTTTAGCATCAATAATGCGTTGTGTGCGATCTGAACCTGTGATCATGTCAGGATCTACTTCTTCCTCGGATATGTGTTTGGGGTAACTAGGCACCTCACATGCGTGCAGTAACAAAGTAGCCAATATGAAAAATAATACCCTGTGCATTCTATGTTTATTTAGAGGTGAATTTACGAATCATGCGATGGATGAATTTTAGCATTAAGATATTGAAAACCCACACCATTATAAACGCAATTGCTAGGCCAATTATTATAGTAAAAGGATTTGTTAAAGAGCCGATATAAAATATAATTGCAGCTGGAAGGGTGAGGAGAAAGTCTATAGCCTTCCCCCATTGTGTATTCATGGGAAGATGCACAAAGCCTATAAAGTAATAGGCAGCACAAGTTTGAAATGCTATCACAGCTAAAATAGCGCCCAAGAGCACGTGATCATTCCAAAGTTTTTGCATTACAAAGCTTTAATCGCCGAATCTTTATCTTTATGCGTGGCGTCAGCTTCAATGGAAACCTCACCATTCTTAGTCACTTTTTTCACACCCCACATACCTTTGTCTTTGAAGCAATAAAAGATGCCTTGATAGTTTTTCTTTAAGTAAGCAACGTCTTCGTATGGACCAAATTCATGGTTGTCATTAGGGGAAGTCAAGTATTTCTGGTCACCATTGCTTCCCTTTAACCATCCAAATTCATTTTCTAGCTCAACGGAATCATACCATTTTAAATTATCTAAGTCCCGATTATATCTATACACCGAGAAACCGGCTTGTTTTCCATCTTTAGAGATTACCCACATCTGTTTATCTGCACTATAATCAACCTTATCAAAATCCATTGTAATAAATGAGAAATCTCGGCTATCCCAAGCTGTTGATAAAATTCCATAGCCATCATTAGACTTAAACTCAATAGCTTTAACACCATTATGATTCCCAACTACTTTGGGTACTTGTATTGCTCCCTTGTATAAAGCTTTAGGTACGCCATGCCCAGCATATATGGCCTCTTTATCTAGTTCATAAATACCAGATATTTTACCTTCCTGAAAATAAATATCGTCTTTTAACTGACTTACATTCTCACGGTTAATAAAGTTATTATACGCACGCCATGTTTTATCATCTAGACCATCCACATCTATAGCATGCATTTTTGGGTCATTATACTTATCACTAAATACATACCATTTGTTGTATGATTGCAAAGCATGGTTTACTGCTTTAAAGTATACTGTGCTTGAGTCGGGCGAGCCGTATACCCATTCAACACCTTTATTTTTTAATTCTTGTGAGCGGCTTAAATAAGTACATACATTATTTTGCCATACTATTGGACCGATTTTGCAAATGTGTACTGAGTCATATTGAGGTTTTAGAATTTTGTTTTCAAATGAAAGCTCCATTGCACCCCATTTGCCATCCACCTTATATGCGATGAATTGATGTTCAACCTTATAATCCTGCACTGGCCATGGCAACTCTAAACCATCATAGTACAGGTAAGTCTTACCTTGTCTTTGAGCGGCAACAACAGGCGAGTATTTGCCTCCAGCAATTTCATACGTATCATAAATCGGCTCAGTAATATTCTCACTAGAAATCAATCCAATTTTATCACCAACATGATACACGGATAAGAAGGGGTCAACGTGTTCTACTTTATCAGCGATTTGGGGCAAAAAGCCATCAGCTATCATACTATAAACACCGAAGGGACCCTCTCCGTAATCAACTATATCGTTCGATTCATCTTGATTAAATTTCTTCTCGGTTTTCTTTCGAAATTTCAACATTATTTTATTCAGTTTCTTATAAGATGCTTTTGTTAGAGGTTTTTTATATGCCTGGGAAAGAAACCCCTGAAAACCATCGAATAGATACCAATTATCCCATTTTGATACCCAATATAGAGCTCCGCTAGCATATCCATTTGATGGTTTAACATCATCAAAATGCCAGACGTCAAAACCATATTCAGGGTAACAAAACTCACCTTCTTTTCTGATCATGAAATAATTATCTGTTGACATAGCCTTTATTTGCCATTTATCATTGTTTTTAATAGCAATTGAGCCCATTTCTCCGTCTATCAATACATCCTGCACTGGATGGCCAGGTATGCTAAATCTGTCGTAGATGTTAAATAACTGAACGCCCTTTTCACTTATTAACTTTATCCATTGATGTTCTTCGTAATCTCTCGGATTTCTTATGTAAAGCTGGATATCCGTATATTTTATCGGTGCATATTCTTCACCAAGGCTCAATGAGTGCAGGCCTATTTGACCATCTAAATAGGTCTTGTACAGCATCATTAGCTCTTCGTTTCCCATTTCATAGGCCATATTTGTGACAGGAGCTATAGAATCAAGTTTAACGAATGAATTTAAGAGGTTATAAGGGCCATCATAAAGCTGCCCTACCTTGTAATGTCCGTTTTGTTCTTTGTAACCAATAACTAACCAGTCTTCGTTGATGTTATAATGGTCAATGCGTGTAATAGGGGTTGTATTAATCTTAATATCGGTGAGACATGATGATAGGTCAAATAAATCCTTACCGTCCTTTCCTTCAGCTATTGCTAGATTTGCAGCATGATAGCCAGATTTTTTACCGGTCAACTTATCTAACTTATATATACTGCTATACGTTCCAGATCCACATATCTTATCACCATACATGATCGTCCATTTATCACCTTCCCTAAGCGCAAAATAATACTCATCACAACCACCTAGGGAAATAATTTCGTCATAGTTGGCTTCATATAGCACATCACCATAATGACGTGCACCTGTTTTTCCGTTTTCTGTAAAAATCTCAACACCGCCTTGGGCATAAGCCAGCGTTCCTATCATAATCGACAGGATAAAAGTGCATATAAATTTCATCGTGGGATAGATTAATTTGGACAAGCTCCATTGCTTACAACCGAAATACCTCTTCTGTTGGCTTCACACTCGTTGCAATACTCATTTCCGTCACATCCACATACGCCCGGGCAATCTTGCGTACACACTCCCTGGTGCACAAGATCTTTGTCCCAACACGGATGGTGCTCATCCTCTTTGTTACAAGAAAAAAGTAGGGTTGCTGTTAAGGCCCCAAATACAAGAATATATTTCATAAAACGGTAGTTTGTATGCAAGTTAAGAATTTTGTTTCTGACATACTAAAGCTATAAGTTTTAGTTGTCTATAATTAATCGTTATAGGTGAATGAAAGTGCTCCGCTCGGGCAAGCTTTAATCTGCTCAATTAATTCACTTGTATTTGCATTTTCTATGCTTATCCAGGGACGCGCTTTGGGATTGTAGACCTTGGGTAACATCTTTACGCATACACCAGCATGGATACATTTTTCGGGTTTCCAATGAATGGTGATGTCTTTGTTTGAGTAGGTTTTCTCTGCCATGTTTTTAGTTTTAGTGAACCATTTAAATATACAATTGTTTCTGTTATATGGAGGGAGATTTAGCAATAGTTTGGCTTAGAAGAGATTTGAGACTGGAGGACAATACCGCGCTCCATGCAGCAGTATCACAAGGTTTTAAGGTGTTGCCATTGTTTATATTCGATGATAACATTCTGAATGAGTTGCCTAAGAACGACGGCAGGGTGAATTTTATTTATGAGCTTCTGTCAGGCATAAATGAGGAATTAAAAGTCACTAATTCAAGTATAGAGGTGAGGCGCGGGAAACCGCTAGATATATGGAGTCAACTAGTGCAGGAACAAGACATAAAGGCAGTTTTCTTTAATAAGGATTACGAGCCCTACGCCTTGGAGCGAGATAAGCAGGTTGAAGATTTTCTCACTGCCCGACATATAAAAGTGCATACCTTTAATGATCATTTATTGCTTGAGCCAGGCACCGTGCTTAAAGATGATGGAGAGCCCTACACCGTGTTTACCCCATTTAAAAGGAAATTTCTTCAGGTCTTAGGGGAGGTAAGACCATATCCTAAGCCAAACCCGAATGTTTTTGTAAATAGTAATTCCTCATTTCCATTAAAAAGTGATTTGGGTATTGAAGATAGCACAATTAAGGTAAAGCCTTATAATCTAGATGCGCTTAGTCAATATGGCGAGACTAGAGATTTTCCTGCGAAAGACAATGGTTCATATTTGGGGCCTCACTTAAGGTTTGGATCAATAAGCCCGAGATCCTTATACCTGCGCGTTAAGACAATCTCTGATGTCTTTGTGTCTGAAATTATTTGGCGTGAGTTTTTTAGTCACATCTTACATTTCTATCCGAATGTAGTGCACAATAACTTCAAATCTAAATATGATGGAATTCAGTGGCGCAACAATGAGGCTGAATTCGAGAAATGGTGTAAAGGAGAAACGGGCTATCCCATAGTAGATGCTGGTATGCGTGAATTGAACGAGACAGGATACATGCATAATCGCGTCCGAATGATTACCGCTAGCTTCCTATGTAAACATCTACTTATTGATTGGAGATGGGGTGAAGCTTATTTTGCACAGAAACTATTGGATTTTGATTTGTCATCAAACAATGGCAATTGGCAATGGGTTGCTGGTACGGGTTGCGACTCTGCTCCATATTTCCGTGTGTTTAATCCGTATGAACAAGTTAAGAAATTCGATCCCCAATTTGAGTATATCCGCATGTGGGTCAGGGACTTTGATGATCTAACATACCCACAAGCCATGGTTGAACATAAATTTGCCAGAGAACGTGCACTAGAGACTTATAAAACTGGTTTGGCGCGCTATGCAGATTGAAATTAGTTGAGGATTTTCTAGATAGTTCTTACAGAAAGTATTATATTTGCACAGCGAATCGAATAATGTATTCGGGCAATCAGTGCAGAGCAATCAAGTTGAATATACAGAAATTTTAGTAGGTATCCGCAAGATTATCAGAGGTGTAAATCTTGAGAATAAGCAGGTGGAGAAAAAGTATGGGGTGAGCATTCCTCAATTATTGTGCTTAAATTTTCTGTCGAAACAAAATGATTACACGGCTACATCCAGTGCAATAAAAAAGTATCTGAACTTAAATGCAAGTACAGTTACTGGAATCGTAGGGAGATTGGAGAAGAAAGGCTTAGTTGCAAGACTTCCAAAATCAGGCGATAAGCGAATTACCAGAATTGTGTTAACTGCAAAAGGTAATAAGCTTGTCAATGAAATCCCCTTGTTGATGCACGACAGATTAGCTAATCGATTGCAGGAATTGCCTGAGGACAAACTAGTTGAAGTTCTCAACGCAGTAGGTTTATTAATTGATATTATGGGTGCCGATGAAGTAGATGCATCCCCAATGATCACAATAGATGAACCAATTTAGTGTTTTAGAATACGTATAGATAACGCATTAAAAGATAGAATATGACAAAAGACCAAATGATGAAGCGCGTTGTAAGCTCTTCAAGCGTGAAAAAAGCAGGTGATATCCGATCTGAATTAAAGGGATATCCAAAACCAAGAAAACTTAGCTACAAAGGAAACCAGAAAGGGTTCTATCCTGATGTTGTGGCTGAATTTGATGCAAAGACAGATGTATACTGTGTTGAGCCAAAACTGAGAAAAAGTGATTTGCCAGAAGTTATTGGTAAGTGGATATTATTCAGCATGGAAGCAAGAAAACGCAAAGGTGAGTTCTACCTAGTGGTACCAGAAAAATCCAGAGATGAATTCGATGAAATAGTAACCTCTAAAATGATCAGAGCTGAGATTCTACCACTAAAGGCAGGGTAGATAATCAGCCAAATTCTATGGAAGTAGTTGTTTTAAATAATAGATTCCCAAGTCATCCATCACTTCAACTTAGTGACATAGCTGCATTTTTGCATAAACATTTGGATGAATACGGGGATAAACTAGAAGATATTCAAAAAGCAATATCCTACGCCTTGGCCGATGAAGTGGGCAAGGGAGGATTTGTTTTAGTTGGAATTGATGATGACCAGATAGCCGGCGCTGTGGTAGTCAACGAAACAGGTATGAGTGGATATATACCAGAAAACATCTTGGTATATATTGCAGTTCATATTCGCTATCGCGGCAAAGGTGTCGGTAAAAAACTAATGGAAGCTGCTATTAAAGAGGCTAATGGAGACATAGCACTGCATGTTGAGCCAAGCAATCCAGCAAGGTTTTTATACGAAAAGCTAGGATTTAAAGCCCCCTATTTAGAAATGAGACTTAAGCGTTAACTATGCTTAAAGGTAAGAAGGTCAACTTAAGTGATATAAGGAGACATTTACATGCTAATCCCGAGTTATCGGGACACGAGCAAAATACGGCCCAATATGTAGCTAATCAGCTGGAGAAAATTGGGGTTGATGGAATTATTAGAAATATTGGAGGAACTTCTTTACTCGCTGAAATCGGAAGTCCAAAGGCCACAAAATGCATGCTTGTTAGAGCAGAATTAGATGCCTTACCCATTCAAGAAATCAACCAGTTTACCTACAAAAGTAAGATAAAGGGTGTGTCACATAAATGTGGACATGATGGGCACATGACCATATTGCTGGGACTTGCTCAGAAACTGAAATCAAATCCCTTATCTAACACTAGGGTACTGTTATTATTCCAAACAGCAGAAGAGATTGGTACAGGCGCTAAATCGGTGATAGACAGCGGCGTTTTAAACCAATACTCGATTGATGGGGCAATAGCTCTGCACAATATCCCAGGAGAACGGGCAAATCTAATTTTATCAAAAGAAAAGGCGTTTACACCGTCTGTGCTTAGTGTGAAATTCGGACTAAAAGGGAAAGAAACGCATGCAGCTATGCCTCAATCAGGTGTTAATCCAAGCTATCTCATCGCTGACATAATTAATTACGCACAAGAGCGACAAAATATTAATAGCACAGACGATAACTTTATATTATATACGCCAATTGAACTGTCTGCTGGGAAGGACGCTTATGGCACTGCGGCAGGTAACGGAACTATTGGATTTACAATGCGTGCATGGGACAATGAGCTATTACAAAAACACCTAGCTGATCTAAAGGCCTTTGTGCATGAACGAGCAAAAGAGAGCAAGATTGAGCTTGTTGTGGATGTGTTTGATGAATTTGAGGCAAATAATAACGATTCGGCTTTACACAGCGCACTCAAAAGGGCGTGCAAAACGATTGCATGCGAATTTAAAGAAATGGAAAACCCTTTTACGTGGGGAGAAGATTTCGGTGCAATCAGCAGACTGGCTCCGAGCATGATGTTTGGACTAGGCGCAGGGGAGACATGCCCAGATTTGCACAATCCAGACTACGATTTTCCAGATGAAATAGTGCCTACAGGCGTAAACGTTTTCTACCAAACTCTAAAAGAAATAGATAAGAAATGAGTACATCATCGATAGAATTAAGCACAGGAGCTTTAAAGGCAAACTTAGCTTTTATAAGAGATTTAATCGGGCCAAACTGTATTCTGTCGTCAGTGGTAAAGGGGAATGCTTATGGTCATGGTATTGAGCCGTTTACTGAGATGTTATTGGGCGAAGGAGTTCAACATTTTTCGGTTTTTAGCGCTGGTGAAGCTAAGCGTGTGTTTAGTGTTAGCGGAAATAAGGCCAACATTATGATAATGGGGCATTTATATGACGATGAACTTAAATGGGCTATCGAAAACGAGATAGAGTTTTTTGTGTTTGATTCAGTGCGTCTTGAGAAAGCGCTTAAAATTGGTAGATCAATAAACAAAAAAGCTATCATTCATCTCGAACTTGAGACAGGGATGAACAGAACAGGTTTTGATCAAGATGCTTTACGCGCCATTCTTCCTATTCTAAAATCGTATGAAGATTTCTATACGTTAAGAGGAATGTGTACTCACTACGCAGGGGCCGAGAGTATTTCAAATTATCACAGGGTTAATGAGCAGATAAAGAAATTTGACGAGTTGAAATCGTGGTTAAATGAGCAAGGCATTGAATCTGAAATTTGTCACACAGCGTGCTCAGCAGCCAGTATTCGTTACCCCGAAACTCAGATGGATTTAGTGCGAATAGGGATTTTACAATATGGATTCTGGCCAAGCAAAGAAACCTTTATCGATTATTTAGGAAAATCTAAACAACCAAACTCACCGCTTAAAGGTGTGCTAAATTGGAAATCTCGTGTGATGAATTTGAAATCTGTGAATACGGGCGAATTCGTTGGTTACGGAATATCTTACATTGCAGAAGAGAATTTGAAAGTAGCTGCTATTCCTGTCGGGTATGCATATGGATATGACAGGGGCTTAAGTAATCTTGGTCGCGTATTGATTAAAGGGCACAGGGTAGGTGTTATTGGCATTGTAAATATGAATATGATGTTGGTGGATGTGACACCAATTGAAGATATAGAAATAGGTGATGAAGTAACCATCATAGGTCAACAAGGGGATTTTGAAATATCGGTAGCTAGTTTTAGTGAGTTGAGTAATCAATTAAATTATGAAATGTTGACCCGCTTACCTCAAGATATTCCGAGACATATTAATTAGAATTATGGCACAAATAGTATTACATAGGGACAGGCTTAGACATAATTTCAAGTATTTAGATACTTTGTTTAAGCAAAATGAAATTGAATGGGCCATAGTTGCTAAACTATTGTGCGGAAATGTGATTTACTTGAAGGAGATAGTTGACTTAGGGATTAAAGAAATCTGTGATGCCAGAGTGAGTAATCTCAAAGCCATAAAAGATATAGATTCAAGTATACAAACAGTTTACATCAAACCTCCTGCAAAATCATCCATTGAGGACATTGTAAAGTATGCAGATGCCAGTTTTAATACTGAGCTGGAAACCATCAAATGGTTGTCTAAAGAAGCGGTCAGACAAAACAAGACGCATAAAATCATCATAATGATTGAATTAGGTGATTTACGCGAAGGAGTGATGGGAGAGGATTTGATGAATTTTTATGGGAAAATATTCGAATTACCCAATATTGAAGTTACGGGTCTTGGCACCAACCTTAATTGCATGAGCGGCGTCTATCCATCTGAGGATAAGTTGATTCAGCTGTGTTTATACGAGCAATTGATAGAAGCCAAGTTCGATCGCCAGATTCCTTGGTTAACGGGCGGAACTTCTGTGGTTATTCCATTAATCAACAGACAACAAGTGCCAAAGGGTATTAATCACTTTAGGGTAGGAGAGGCCCTGTATTTCGGGAACGACTTGTTTACTGAAGGCCCTATAGAAGGAATGGAACAGGATGTATTCAAACTACATGCTGAAATAATTGAAATCAATGAAAAGCCAATTGTACCCGTAGGGTTTATGGGTGAGAATCCATCTGGTGAGACCGTTGAGTTCGACGAGGATGATTACGGTAAAACGGCTGTTCGTGCAATATTAGACATTGGTGTGCTAGACGTTTCTAAGCCGGACTTTTTGATTCCAGATGATCCTAGTATCGAATTTATGGGGGGAAGTTCAGACATGCTTATTCTTGATATCACCAATGCACACTCCAAATATAAAATAGGTGACAAGGTATCGTTTAGTCTTAAGTATATGGGTGCATTGCGTTTGCTGAATTCAACCTATATCGAAAAAGTCGTAGAATAGCTTAATTATCGTCAGGTGAAAAAATAGAATACATTTGCCGGATGAATAAAAAACTTGCCCCTGCGTATCTGTTGACTTTGGTCAACGTGCTTGGGTTTAGTATTCTAATGCCAATATTACCTTTTGTTGTTCTAGAATACGGTGCTGACAAATGGGTGTATGGCTTGTTGATTAGTCTTTATTCAAGTTTCCAGTTTATAGGTGCGCCTTATTTGGGGAGGCTTTCGGACAGTATTGGCAGAAAACCTGTCTTAATGATCTCGCAAGCTGGGACCTTAGCTTGTTGGATTGTATTCCTTATAGCTCTGCAATTGCCTGAATATATGGTTTTCGGTATGTCACTGCCCCTATTAGTGATTGGTTTATCAAGAGCTTTAGATGGAATTACTGGAGGAAACACCTCTGTTGCAAATGCCTATGTGGCCGATATTACCAGTCGTGAGGAAAAATCCTATGTTTTTGGGTATTTGGGCGGAATCGCTGGATTTGGGATGATAGTTGGACCAGCGATAGGCGGTTTTGCAGCTTCAGGAAGTATGGGCTTTGCTGGAACAATTACGGTGGCAATAGTGATTTCAATCACTGCTCTTTTTGTAATCTACTCATGGTTGCAGGAATCGTTGCCACCAGAAAAAAGAAGAATAAGAGAAAAGGCCAATCTTTGGCGGACTTTAAATATTCCTGGGCGAATTAAGCGTGTACAACCAAAACCCATCATTAAACTTCTGTTTACCCTTAAGTTGATGTTTAGTACAATGATGGCGTTTTATATTTCGACTATAGCGCTTTATATGGTAGACACCTTTCACTTTAATGAACAAGAACTTGCTATGTTTATGTTTGCTGTAGGAATATTCCTATCATTTAATCAGGCTGTTCTATCCAAACAATTTATTAAACGATTTGGTGAGTTCACGACCTTAATTATTGGTCTTTCATTGCTCATTATAGGTTTTTTCGCAATTACCTTAACCGATACGCTTGGGGTGTATATCGCATTCTATTATATTCTGAATTTGGGATTGTCTTTATGTTTCCCCACGTTTAATGCACTTATCGCAATCCATGCAGATCCGTCAAAACAGGGAGAGATCATGGGGATTAGTGAGTCAATTAATTCGTTTGCTATGGCTGCCTTCCCAGTATTAGGTGCAACTTTGTACAGTTTTATGGGCTACCCTATGTATTATTTGGTGGCTATTTTACCACTTTTGGCGTTTCTCTTAGCAATGAATAGACGACCAAAATTAAAGGTGAACTAAGTTCATTTTTGTACTTTCATTCAAAATTAAATACATGGCAAGGTTTTCCAGAGTTAAGAAGGAACATATCGGGATGTCTCCAAACGCACTTGTGTTTAGGGGGACTCAGAAAGTAGAGAAAAGTGAGATACGCATTATTGACTATGATAAGTCAATGAATGTGGATATGGCAACTACTGGCACCGATGAAATTGCTCAATACAAGTCTTCTCCAACAACAACTTGGATTAATGTTAATGGAGTACATGATTCAAAATTGCTTTCTGAAATTGGGGAAGCGTTCGAATTGGAGCCGGTAATCCTATCCAACATTATGGATACACACGCAAGACCAAAAATTATTGCGTACGATAATGCCGTTTACATCTCGCTAAAAATGATGCGTTATGATGAAGAGGAAGAAATGGTGCATGCCGAAAACCTTGTTTTGGTAGTCTTGGAGAAGGTTTGTCTTAGCTTTCAAGAAAAGACCGGGGATGTATTTGATGTTGTGAGAGAACGCATTAGTCGTGATTCAACTAAAATTAGAAAGTCTGGCACTGACTACCTAGCCTACGCCTTAGTAGATGTGGTATTTGATAATTACGCTTACATCCTTTCTATGGTGGGTGAGCAGATTGAGGCATTGGAAGAAAGGATAATTGAGGAAGATGAAGAGGATGTTTTGGAACAGATTAATAGTTTTAAACGAGAGTTGCTATATTTCAATAAGTCGGTTAAACCGTGTAAGGATCTTGTAAATAACTGGATGAAATTAGATTCTGGTTTAATGACAAAAAAGATAGAGCTTCAATTAAAGGATTTACAAGATAACATCCATACTACCATCGAATCACATGATAGTTACCGGGAGATATTGTCAGACCAATTGAATACTCACAACACCAATATGAGCAACAAGCTTAACGATATTATGAAATTCCTTACGGTATTTTCTGTAATATTTATTCCCTTAACATTTATAGCCGGCATTTATGGGACAAACTTTGAGTACATACCTGAAACAGGATATAAATACGCCTACTTTATTATGTGGGGTGTAATGGTGGTTGTCGCTTTATTTATGATTTATATTTTTAGAAAACGAAAATGGCTGTAAAATCAGTTGAGGCGTATTTGATGGGTTTGGATAAACCTCAGATCGAAATTGCAAAACAGGTTCAAAAGTTGGTCTTGGGTAAATATCCGGACGCTATTGAGGGAATAGCCTATGGTATGCCAGCCTATAAATTATCTGGTAAGCCATTAATCTATTTTGCTTTGTATAAGAGCCACTTGGGAATTTATGCTTTGCCGCATGCGCATGCCGAGTTTAAACAAAAATTAGTCAAGTATAAACAAGGAAAGGGTTCTGTTCAGTTCCCGTTGGACCAAACGATTCCCTTTGACATTATTGAAATGATGCTAGATTTCAGAGCCACAGAGATTAAGAATCAAGCTTAGTCGTCATCCTTACTAAAACGAATGAAGTTATAAACTCCTTTACCCTCTGCCACCAAAGTATCACCTTGGAATGCTTTCATTTTAGTAACCATAATTCTGTTCCCCATACGAACGAGTTTGCCCTCCACATACAGTGTCTCGGCTTTAGCACCACGCAAATAATCAACCCTTAAGTCTATGGTGGCCAAACTATCATTCGGTGATTTGAAGTTTGCAATCCCTATCGCACCGCCAACTGAGTCCATAATCGTAGCGATTATTCCTCCGTGCCAACGTTTTTTGCGTATATCACCCACGAAATCTTCTTTAAAGGGTACAGAGACTCTAAAAAAGTTCTGTTCAATGGTTTCCACTTTTAAACCGAGATATTTATGAATGGGAATATCTTCTTCGGCTAGCTTTATTAGTCGTGCCTTAAGTTCTTCGTTCATACCTTAAAATTACTATAATTAGGTGAACTGATGTCTTGGCAGAGCATCTATGGTAAACTGAATTATCGAATGATTTATCGATTTATTCGCCAGATTTTAAGTCAAATTTAGGGCTAAAAAAAAGCTTGTAATAAAAATTCGGAATTAACTATCAGAAAATCAATACAATAAAAATGTTCAAATTTTTGTAAAACGAATCATTTTTCCCCTACATTTACACCATTAATATTATAGTACAATGAAAAACGGAACAGTAAAGTTCTTTAATGAGACCAAGGGATTTGGTTTTATTATCGAAGAAGGTACAAATGCAGAGCATTTCGTACACGTATCAGGCTTAATCGATAAGGTTAAGGAAGGAGATAACGTAGAATTTGAATTAAAAGAAGGTAAAAAAGGGCTTAACGCCGTAAACGTTAAGGTCAGTTAACATATAAAGTTTTAATTTCGAATTTAAGCCCCGTGAATCACAGATTTCACGGGGCTTTTTATTTGTTTGGTCGAATAAGAGATTGATAAGTCACACTAAATCAGAAAGCTAATAACATCAATGGTTTTAGGACATAATTAGACAACATTAAGCTAACAATGCGGCTCGGTTGTCTACGTTATTTTGTGGTAAAACCTACTAGATGACAGAACTTGATAAATCATTGCTTATTAGAGAACATACCTCATCTCTTGAAGCAGCCAAAATTATTCAGGAAGGCCTCCTACCAAAGAAACGGCATTTTAATCGTTTGTTTGATGAGTCTATGCATATTTACATGCCTCAGAACATTATTTCGGGTGATTTTTATTGGTTGGGAGCAAAACATGAAATGCGTTATTTAGTTGTCGGAGATTGCACTGGTCATGGAATTGCGGCGGCATTATTATCTGTTTTAGCCCTGAATCTATTCGAATATGTGATAATGAATAAGGGGATAAAACGGGTGGACAAAATACTTCAAGAAGTTGATAAGAAGTTTATTGAGAGTTTTAAACATAAAGGGGAAGATAGTTACGACAACCCATGGATAGATTTGTCGTTAGTTGCCATTGATAACAAGAAAAAACAGTTTCATTACACCTCTGGAAACCGAAAGATGTTGCATGTATCACTCGATAAAGATCCGGATGTTATCACAGGTTGCAGATACCCAATAGGAGGGTGGCAGCTAGAGGAGAAGAGAAGCTTTGAGATGTCCACGCATACTTACAAAAAAGGAGATAAAATCTATATGGGTTCAGATGGCTTTCAAGACCAAATTGGTAAGAACAAAAAGGGCGTTGAGAAGAAATTCAAGTCTAAAAATCTCCACGAATTATTGGTAAAAAGCTCAAATATTTCATTGAAAGAACAAAGTCGGTACTTACGCAATGTGTTTAATGAGTGGAAAGGGGATATGATGCAAACGGATGATGTTTGTGTAATTGGAGTAAAGCTCTGATCAAAACGCTTCCCAAAGTATTTGTTCACGATACTGAAAGTAAGGACTATTATCTTGATCTTTTCTCAGATCTCTGTAGATATATCGAGCAATTTCAGCTTGTTGTTCAAGGTTGAAAAACTTCAGTTTTGGCCATTTTTCTAATTCATTTGTGGGGCCTGGCGAATAACCATTGGTATGCTGTGCATATAGCGCTTCAAACATATATTGACTACCTAATTTATTCATCTGAACGACATGCATGTACTCATGAACCAGCCACTCCATATCACTTTGGTTGTTCTCACAATCTATTGGTCGCGTAAAGTGAATAATTCTGACCGTAACTAGCCCAAGTTTTGATTTTTTAGCATATTTGGCGCCAATTCTAGCGAATCCTGAGTTTTCGTCCACGTGCACCATTTTGTAGTGGAGGCCATCTCCATAAATTAGCTTCAACTGTTCTACTTCATATTCCGTTAGGGGTCTAAGTCCAGGTTTTAACCAGATGTAAATGAGTTCAAAAACTTCCCAGAATCCTATTAAGTCAAGTAGTTTGGTAATTATTGTCATTATCCACCAAAGAAGTCTATGCAGGATGCCTTTAAACCAGTTGATAGATCGCAAGTAGCGTTTATTTCTTCCGCTAAACATTGGAATAAAGAATATCAGATGCAGAATAAGAGCCCATTTGCGTCTTGTTGCGAATAATATGAATAAGAGCACAGAGCGAAATGGAGCTATAACATACTTCATCTACTTTGTCTTAAGGTAAATAGGTAGATGATCAGAATAACCGCCTAGATATTTGTCATATGAATAGGTATGAAACGGTTCGGCATTACCGTCTTTGTCTTTTTGTAGTAACCATTCGGGTGTAAACACTTGCGCATCTTCATCAATATATTCAAGGAAGGAGTGGCTACACAACATTTGATCAACCATGCTCCATTGACCATCATGAACATTTGTGCCATAACCATTCTTAAATGAGCTGTAAGACAAATTATACAGGGCGTTTTCAGCCAAATCTTTAGTAGGATAGGCTCGTAAGTCCAATTGCATCACATCTGTATCGGGATTGGTGTTAAAGTCACCCATTACCAATATTTTAGCCAGCGCAGACTCCTCGATTAGCGTGTCTAATTCTGCTCTAAGGACACGCGCTACATATTCGCGCTTTTTCTTTGACTTTCCATCACCCCGCCAGCTGCTAGGCCAATGACACAGCACCGTGTAGAATTCAGTGTTGTCATTTGTCTTTAGCTTTACAATTAGTAAATCTCTGGTTTTAATATCGGGGTTATAATCAAAGTGAATGGGGATGTTTCTGTGCTCAACATAAGTAAATAGGTCAAGATTGTAAATCAAAGTCAAATCAATTCCCCTTCGGTCCGAGCTATGTTCATGGACAAAATCAAAATCTCCATGAGAAGAAAGTTCTGTTTTATACAATAAATCATGGACCACCTGAGCGTCTTCAACTTCACAAATACCAATTAAACCCAAGGTGTCTTGCTTAATTGCGCTTAAAACTTTAGCCAGACTTTCCAGCTTTTTTTGATAGCGTTCCTCTGTCCAATGTTTCGATCCATTTGGGGTGAATTCACCATCGGATATTCCTTTGTCATCCGTAGTATTAAAAAGGTTTTCAACGTTATAAAAAACTATTTCGCAACGCGGAAAAGCCATGATTAAAACATCTTTTTGAACTTGTCCTTAAACGAGTCAATCATATCTGAATCGCCAAGATTTTTAACGATATCGCCAACGTTATTAAGATTCTTTTTTGTTAGATTTTTAGAAACAGACCCTAGGAAATTCTGCATTACTTCTCCTTTTATTTGCTTGGTGACACTGTCTGGGAGTCCTAACTTCTTTGAGAGATTAAAGGCAAAATCATTCTCAAATTTAGAGACCATTTTATTATCCTCTTCATCATTCTTTTTATCAGAGAACATGCTGGCAAGACGTTTTTCATTGCCTCTAGCTTTTTCCTTGCTCACGCGATATTTTAGAGCATCCTTGGCCATATCTTTCAGCTTGTCGGTCTTATCCTCATCAAGTCCAACTTTTTTAGCAAGATCTCCAATTTGTCCAAGATCTACTTTATCCAATACATCATCCAAATCAAACATTGATTCTATAATTTTAGTTCACCTCTAAGATACATCAATTCGGCCTTTAAGCCTGCCATCACTGATAAACTATCTGTTATTTCTTTGTCTTTAATCATTCGGAAAAACTCACTTATATGAACTTTTTTTAGCTCAAGTTCTTCATCTTCCTCTGGATTAGCCTTTCCAAACTCCAAGTTCTGCGCTATGTATATAATAGCGAATTCATCAGACGCCGAATTACTGAGATGAGTTGATATAATTTCGGTATAATTCTTAGCTATTATCCCAGTTTCTTCTTGTAACTCTCGTTTGGCAGAATCTAGTGGAGGGATATTTCTTGGTCCGCCACCTTCTGGAATCTCCCAGCTATACTCTTTAATAGGATAGCGATACTGGCCTACCAGATATGTAAAGCCTTCATCATCTATGGGCAAAACCCCGATGGCTAAGTTTTTAAAGTGAATAGTGCTGTAATGACCATCTCCGCCGCCAGGATTTATTACATCATGAAAATCTACTTTAATCCATGGACTGTCGTGAACAGTTTTACTAGATTTTGTTTTCCAAGGTCCGTGCTCTATCATGCCTTTTTAATTTAAATTTGTGCTATGCAACCGGGGGACAAAATACGGTTTTTGAATGAAGAGGGTGGCGGAATCATCACTTCAATTATATCATCTGATGAGATTCAGGTGGAGACTGAAGATGGTTTCACAATGGTGTATAGTCGTAAGGACTTGGTGCTAGACAGAAGGTCTAAAGACTATGGGTATATTTCTGATGATATAGTAAAGGAAAAAGTTCAAGCAGACTTAAGTGAACAACAGAAGCGTTTGCTAAACAAAAAAGTCAATCATACCGAATATCTCGCGAAGGGGCAGGAGACATGGGAAGTAGATTTGCATATTGAAGAGTTGATAGATAATCATCACAATATGTCAAATGCTGAGATTATGCAGGTTCAGATTAGCAGATTAAAAGCATTTCTATATCAAGCGCAGACTAAAGGTGTGCATAGAATGATTATCATTCACGGTAGAGGAGAGGGTGTGCTCAAAAATGAGGTATGGAAAATTCTTGGGACACACTCAAATTATGACTTCCATGATGCTTCTTACAGAGAATATGGTTACGGAGCTACAGAAGTGATTGTTAGTTGACTAGGTTATAAACCATAAATTTTCAATTATAATTCATTAATCATTTCAACGTCCACGAGCGGCAGCTAATGCGCGTGCAATAATCAACTATCGTTTCCTTCGCTCGCGGTAACGGTTGGGCGAGATTAATGTCGTTAATAGATTATAAATCATATATCCTCAATCATCAATTTCGTTAACCTTAAAGCCTATCCCCAACGACACTTTCGAATTTCAAATCTCAAATCTCGAATTTGTTCATCTATGAAAGGAGCGCAACGAAGAAATCTATGGTAAGCGCAATGATGGCATTTATCATA
>CAXRGQ010000015.1:0-2090 GCA_964230215.1 Flavobacteriales bacterium | reverse complement strand
ACTAATTCAAAAGATAAATAGATTATGAGTATAGAAATGTTTATCGTGGGCGCAGTGCTATTTGCGCTCTATCTATATTTCACAATTTGGAATATAATGCATAATAATAAAAGACAAGTTGAAGACAACAAATCTACCGGGAACGACAAGGTTTTTGATGAGGTTGATTCAGACGGTATGGGCAACTTCAGTCGTTTCCCACAAGAGAAAGATTAACTTAATGAGATATTGTTAGTTTATAAGTCAGGGTAAGGCAACCGTATTCATTGTAAGTCGTCAGCATATGGTTGGTCTTTTACGCAGGAATCAGAATGGTGCTATTTTTACAAATCCGAATTCACCATTATCTAAAGCGATAATGGCTCCTCCGTCAGGGGTAAGATCAATTGCTTCGCCAGCCCAATCAATATTTTGTCCTCCGCCATACGTTTTCTGCCAGACAATATTGCCATCAAGATCATACTTAATAAGATAAATGTGCCATGTGTTTGAATTATCTCCATCATTTCCGCAACGCCGTCTATATCTTCCGTACTCATCTCCTGTTCCAGCAACCACAATGCAACCACTATCTGGTAAGCTTTTGATATCCCAGGCTTCATCATGTATGAATTTCGGATTGAATCCTCGAGGGTTTCCTAGTACGCGCTCCCATATCATATTTCCGGAGAAATCTATTTTGATCGTGTAGGTGTCCCAGTTTTCTGTATTTGATAAAGTATGCCCAGTTAAAAATATTGACTCATCTTCTCCTACAGCCATTCCATAACAATGATCGGAAGCAATTCCACCATAGGTTCGATGCCAGAGAATGTTTCCTAGACTATCCAGCTTTATTAACCCAAAGTCATTAGCATTTTCGGTAAGTCCAGATATGTAGTAGTCACTATTATACTCGACTATTCGATATGCTTGGGCTAAATAGTCATCAAGACCAATTCCAAGCGTCTTGGTTCCGCTTGAATCTAGAAAAGTTATATACCCACTCCCGTCAGTAAAAAACGTATTTGTTTTATCCTCAGCATTATTATAACCTACACAAACGAATCCATTTCGTGCCTGGATTAGGTTCTCGAAAGCGTTCGAGCCTCCGTTGTCAATGGTCTTAATAAACTTTTGATTACCATTGGATTTATCTAGCTTGATTAATGCACTGTTCCCATCAATTGCTCCGCAAATAAGATAACCATTAGGAGTCTCAATAGCTGAATTACCTAAATTATTACCGCTGCTTCCTAATTCTTTCTTCCAAACTAATTGACCTAAGTTGTCCGTTTTTACTACGAGAATTTTTGCTGTACTAGGAAAAACTCCGGTCTCACCGACCTGAAGGTATCCTCCATCCGAGCATGTTAAGATGAAATGTCCATGCGACTCTTCTTCTGATCCGGACACTCCTGTCTCCCATTCGATGATAGGAGCATTGGGATAATAATTGACATGGCAATCATCATTTACTTTAGTACACCCCACAAGTAGGTATAGAATAGTTAAAGTAGATGTGTAGTAGTGTTTTGTAATATTCATAATCCTTAATGGATTCAAAAATCAAGCTTTAATTTTCGAGTTGATTTTCGACCTTTTCTCCAGAATGTCAAGGGGGAAAGATCGACACACAGCATCGGGGCTTTTTCGTACTAAATAGAATAGATGATGACGATTAATTTCTAGACTTTGAATTGCGCTTTTCTTTATTCTTTACAAAAATTAGTTTGTGTTTGCTTTTCGAATTTTCGCGTTGTTCAATTTCGAAGTTGCCAATAGACTTAATAAGAGGGGTAAGCTTTTCAAACCCGTAGGTCCTGGAGTCAAAATTGGGACGTTTTTTCTGAATCAAACTTCCAACATCTCCAAGAAACGCCCAACCTTCCTCGTCGGATAAATCATTTATTGAGGAGACAATTACATTGATCTCTTTATTGGTGATTTTGTCAAATGAAGATTTATTTGACTCTTTTGGATCTGCCTTATCTTCAGATTGTTTTCTGAGAATTTCAATGTAAATAAACTTATCACATGCAATGATGAATGGATTGGGCGTTTTCTTCTCTCCAATCCCTATTACCAGCATCCCTGCCTCTCTTAGTCTT
>CAXRGQ010000014.1:0-313442 GCA_964230215.1 Flavobacteriales bacterium | reverse complement strand
GAGTACATAGTTATTGGTACTTACTCCAGTGATACTCGCATTATATGTTCCTGCGTCTGCTGGACATGCACATGATTGTGGTACCGCTAGGTTTATCGTCTGGCTACATGCCGGATCATCAGTAAAGTGAACTGTAATAGTTGCATTAGTGCCTGTACCTGTTGCCATACCAGTTATACTCCATAGTTGTGGACTAACAAATGGTGGATTAATGATAGTATCGTAGGGAGGATTAACGCCATCATCAATTGTAACTATTAATGTACCAGTGGTCGGTGGACTGGTAAATTGAATCTCGCCATCTGCACTATAAGTGTCCGTATTTGGATCACATGGGTTGAAGTTTACAGAAAAGAAGTCTAAGTTACAGTTACATACGGGTTCAGTGAAAGGGTTTGATGTTATAGTACAAGCTGGGTCAGCTGTAAAATATGCCGTTACAGTACAGTTAGTGGTTCCATCAGCGTTAATTCCGTTTATTGCGTAATTGGTCGGGCTAGTAAAGGGAGGATTAAACACCGCTTGATCGCCCGAACAGTTTTCAATAATTAATTGTCCTGTTGTTGGTGGATCGGTAAACTCAACCGAACCTGTTATATCAAAACTATTCGTTGCTGGATCACATGCGCTGATATTAACATCTAAAAACGTCATGAAACATGGATTAGAGCATGCAGGATCTGATGTAGGTAAAACCGTTACGGTTGCAACATCTGACCCAGTACCACATGGCCCTGTCCCGTTTACTGTGTAATTGTAGGTTCCTGCCGCTGGCGGACAAGCCTGCACTGTTGCGGTATTTGTAGCACTTAAATCAGGACTAAAGTTCCAGTTGTAGGTATTTCCTCCAGTTGCAGTTAGTGTTGCACATGTTCCCTCGCATATTGTGGCGTCATTCACGTTTATGGGTGTAAACGTGTTACAGTCCACGGTAGCTGAACCAAAGAAATTCAGCGGAACATTGGTGGTTGCCGAACTGTAGTTTGATAAACATATTATGTATTGATCTCCACAAGTAACATTCAATGGAGCTTCAAAATCTGTAGGATCACCGCCAACTGCTACAACATTTGCAGCCGAACCCATTCCAGTAATTCCACCACAAGCACCATTCCAGTTACAAGCAACGGGAGGCAAGGTGTTGTTCATAATATCCGCACATGTATTTGCATCATACTGCCACATAATCCAATCAAAGCAGAAACCGGCACCAGCAGTTCCCATACTAAACTCTAACTGCCCGGTGGTAGCTATATTTATAATCATCCACGTACTATTGAGCTCGCCCGACAATAAACACCCAGCGTTTGTACCATTTGGATTTGTTTGTGGATTTGAAATACTATTTCCTGAAAGTTCATCAACCGATCCAAATCCGTTCGGATCAACTGCAAAAGATGCATTGGTACAGATGTTAGTAGCGACACTGCAATCAGCTGCCGTAGTTTGAGCTCCAGCCTTAATGGAAAAAAGGAGAATCGTTAATACTATAAAATGCCTCATGTTCAAGTAGTTTCTAAAATTAACGACGAGCGAATTCAATAAGGGTTGCTAAATTGTTAGCAATTCTAACAAACCATCGATTGATTGAATAAAATCCAACAACTAGATCCTAAAGCGCACATTCGTTAACTAATTGTTACTAAGCTACTAAAACTAAACTTAAATAGAGAAAAATGGCGGTAAATTGTTAATAATTAGAATGGAAACACGTATTTAAAATTCATCTAGACTAACACTATCAATTAATCGTCCATCTGACGATTCCATGCTTAAAGCATAATTAAACCCTGTATGAATAGATGCAGCACCAACACTACCGTCGCAATTAAGAGCAAGCATACCTACTTGTAAATTATCAACACCTTTGTTAATCTTTACTATGTGTTTTATCGTTTCTTGACAAGCTTCTTGAGGCGTATAGTTTTGTTTCATTAACATTACAACCATGTGGCTACCACAAGCGCGAATTACAGCCTCTCCAAGACCTGTAGCACAGGCTCCTCCTACCTCACCATCAACATATAATCCAGCTCCAATTAAAGGTGAATCTCCCACTCTACCGTGAAACTTATAAGCCGCTCCACTAGTAGTACAGGCGCCCGCAATGCGCCCATGCAAATCAAGAGCTAGCATTCCAATAGTATCATGATTTTCAATATTTATTTTAGGCTGATATTTCGACTCCTTCTTCCACTTCAACCAATCTTCTCTCGACTTATATGTAAGCAGCTCTCTCTTTGCGAATCCTTTTTCTACAGCAAACTCCTGAGCGCCTGTTCCAACGAGCATAACATGAGGCGTATCTTCCATGACCTTTCTTGCAACCGATATTGGGTTTTCTATTTCTTGCAAAAAGGCAACCGACCCACAGTTATAGCTTTCATTCATTATACAGGCATCCAGGCTCACCACGCCGTTTCTATCGGGTAGCCCTCCCAAGCCAACACTTCTCACATCAGGATCGGATTCTGCAACGCGCACCCCACTCTCCACAGCATCCAGAGCATAGCCTTTTGATTCTAAAATTTCCCAAGCTACTTTATTGGCGGCAATACCATGATTCCACGTGGACACCACAATTGGCTTTATAACCGACTTGGAATCTGACGGTATCGGTGCAGATGGTTCCTCACTAGACTTATCAGGATTATCTTGACATGCGCTTGAAACAACTATACCCGCACCCAATCCTAACAGCGCAGATTTGCGAATAAATTCTCTTCTATCGTTGGGTTTATTTTTTGACATACTTCTTTGCAAACTGAAGTAATTGCTTTTCGTTCAGATATCCTAATTGTCTACCTACTACATTGCCTTCCGAATCAAGAATTAATAAAGTTGGGTAACCAGTAATACGGTACTTGTTGCTTAAACCCGGCCCTTCACCACGTTCCATATCCATCTTGATATTTATAAAATTATCATTAAAATAATTACCTATCGATTCTTTGCTGAATACTCGTCTCTCCATAGACTTACATGGGCCACACCACACGGCATAACAATCCATAAAAATATACTTATCCTCTTTTGCTGCTAATTCTTTAGCCTCATTGAAACTCATTTTCTTAAACTGAATACCCTCTGTATCATCCAATGAATCAGGTGGACTATAAGTGAATCCTAATGACCCTATAACGATACATATTACGCCAATTAATCTTAAAATCATGTCTTTAATTTTGTCGAATTTTAAACAAACATCACACCATTATTTCAGAAAATAAATAAAATATGCTTGAATCTACTAAAATTATCACCCTCAGATAGACAAAAACTAAGCGATATAATTAAATTTGCAAAAAATCAATTGAAATATGAAAGCTTCTGAGGCAAACGAACTGATCGAAAAGATTCAAAAATTACTTACAAAAGAACTAGACGTTGATAAGGTTGTAAAGCTCTTAAAAGATCTAAGACCTTATGCTTTGGAGGAAGAAGATCCACTTGTAACGAAGGTAATTAGATTGACTTATGAGCATATTGAGGAAAATGAATCGTTCCAGTTTATGTCAGGAGCCGAAGAAGATGAAGAAGGAGAATTGATTGAAGTTGAACCTGGAGAAGACCACGAAAACCTTTCGTACCTTCTTGAGCTACTGAAGCGTTCGGATAACAGCATTAACCGAGAAGAGATAAAGGAATTCAGAACTGCTCTTAAAGAGTACTAGAATCACCAAATGATTTCGGAAGGCAATTATGCCGTTATATTTGTTTCTAATCGCCAAACAGATTCGGACGAGTATCATTCAGTAGATGCCGAATTAATGGAGTTAGCGAAAGAAGAACCAGGCTTTATTCGAATTGAATCTGCAGAAAACCCTATTGGCATTACCATCTCGTATTGGAAGGATATGGAGAGCATTGAAAAGTGGAAACACAATGCGCGCCATTTATATGCAAAATCAAAGGCAAAGTCTTGGTACCAATCTTACACCAGCATTATATGCAAGGTAGAACATATTAGTACCTTTGTTAATAATGCAAAAGCTGAATAATATAGTTTGCTTTGATGGAGTTTGTGTTTTATGCAACAAATCAGTTCAGCGACTTATTAGAATTGATAAAAAAGAAAAACTCCACTACACCAGTTTACAGGGCGAATATTGCACATCACATGCATCCAGAATTCCAGATGTAGATAGCATAGTTTTTATTTCTGACGATCAATACTACATTAAATCCACTGCGGTAATTAGGATATTATCGTGCATAGGAGGAATATATAAACTGGCTTTAATCGGCTATGTCGTACCAAGGTTTATTCGTGATTGGTTTTACGATAGAACAGCAAGAAAACGCTATAAAAAGTGGGGCAAGCTAGATGCATGTCCTATACCCGACCCCAAACATAAACACTTGTTTATTCCCTAAATTTCTCAACGTACCAAGCAATAGCTTCATCCAAGCCTTGCTCGAAATTGTATTTAGGATTATAGTTCAGTTTATGCTTAGCCTTACTTATATCTGCCAATGAAGCACGGACATCTCCAATACGTTCTTTTTCGTGATTTGGAATAACAGATGAACACTCGGGAACAAAAGTTTTGAGTTTATCTTGAATGGTACTTACTAACTCGTTTACACTGACTGCTTGACCGTAAGCCACATTATATACTTGATTTAATGCTGATGGGCTTTCAACCATAGCAGCACAATTAATGGCATGAATCACATTCTTGATGTAAGTAAAATCGCGCGTCTGTTCACCATCCCCATATATTGTAGGTGCTTTGCAGAGCATTAGTGCTGATATGAACCTTGGAATGGCCGCAGCATAAGCCCCATCTGGTCGTTGGTACTTTCCAAAGACATTAAAATATCTTAATCCAATTAACTCTAGTCCGTATAAGTCCGAGAAAACTGCTGCATATTGTTCGTTAACATACTTAGACACTGCATAGGGTGACAATTGCTTACCAATAGAATTCTCAATCTTAGGTGAGTCTTTGATGTCTCCGTAAACCGAACTACTAGATGCATAAACAACTCGTTTAATCTTGTGTTTTTTGCATGCCTCTAATACGGTTAAAAAACCAGTAATATTAACTTGATTTGTATCTAATGGATTGTGAATTGATCTGGGTACCGAGCCCAATGCAGCCTGATGAAGAACAATATCCACGCCTTCCAGAGCATTTGAAATATCATCAAAGTTCGTAATATCTCCCTTTACAAAGGTGAACCTTGGATTCTTCTTACACTCTTCTAGATTACTTTCAAGACCTGTGGATAGATTATCGAAGGCAATTACATCATTGTCGTTTTCTAACAGCGCCTCACACAGATTGGTTCCGATAAATCCAGCACCTCCCGTTACTAAAACTTTCTTATGTGAGAGCTGCCCCATTACTTAGCGTAGTTAACCGATCTTTTTTCTCTTATGACCGTTACCTTAACTTGTCCTGGGTAGGTCATTTCGTTCTGAATCTTCTGTGAAATTTCAAAGGATAGCTCATCCGCACGTTTGTCACTCACCTTTTCGCTTTCAACCATTACCCTTAGTTCTCGTCCTGCCTGAATCGCGTAAGCGTTTGTAACACCTTGATATGCTAAGGCCGTCCCTTCAAGCTCCTTAATCCTTTTAATGTATGATTCTACAATTTCTCTACGTGCACCTGGTCTCGCTCCAGATATCGCATCACATACCTGAATTACAGGTGAGATTAAGGTGGTCATTTCAATTTCGTCATGGTGAGCACCAATGGCATTACACACATCTTTTTTCTCGCCATACTTCTCTGCCAACTTCATGCCCAGAATTGCGTGTGGTAATTCCGGCTCATCATCAGGTACTTTCCCAATATCATGTAACAGACCAGCTCTCTTGGCTAGCTTCACATTCAAACCAAGCTCAGAGGCCATAGTAGCACAAAGATTCGCCACTTCCCTACTGTGTTGTAATAAGTTTTGGCCGTAAGACGAACGATATTTCATTCTACCTACCATCCTTGTAAGCTCAGGATGCAATCCGTGAATTCCAAGATCGATACATGTGCGCTTACCTGTTTCGATTATTTCTTCTTCAAGATTCTTTTTAGTCTTCGATACAATTTCTTCTATGCGCGCTGGGTGAATCCTTCCATCAGTAACTAATTGGTGCAAACTAAGACGAGCAATTTCTCTTCTCACCGGGTCAAAGCACGAAAGGATGATTGCCTCTGGTGTATCATCCACAATAATTTCTACGCCCGTTGCAGCCTCAAGTGCACGAATGTTTCTTCCTTCTCTACCAATAATTCTACCTTTAATTTCATCGCTTTCAATGTTGAAAACGGAAACAGAATTCTCAATTGCATGCTCGGTAGCAACTCTCTGAATGGTTTGAATGACAATTTTCTTAGCTTCCTTGCCAGCATTTAGTTTCGCTTCATCTGCAATTTCTTTAATTGAAGCCATTGCAGCTGTTCTTGCCTCATCTTTAAGTGCTTCTACAAGTTGAGACTTGGCGTCATCCTTAGAATAACCCGAAAGTTTTTCTAACTCATTTACTTGCTTTTGATGCAACTTGTCCAGTTCACCTTGCTTTTTAGAAAGCACCTCCAGTTGATCATTTAGGCTTTGCTTAAGACGTTCTAGATTCTTTTCCTCTTTTGCGTTTTCTGCGATTTGTTGCGAAATTTTCTTTTCCCTGTTTTTCAGCCTATCCTCTGTAGACTGAATTTTTCGCTCTCTTTCATTCACCGCTTTTTCATGTTCCTCCTTTAATTGAAGAAACTTTTCTTTGGCCTGAAGAATTTTATCTTTTTTGATTGATTCGCCCTCTTTCGCGGCGTTTTTGATAATGCTCTCTTTTTTTCCTTTCAAGGCATTATTCAGGATAAACCATACGACGATAGCACCTAATGCTACCCCACTGACTCCCCCAATAATTATACTCGTTACGTCCATTTCACTATTTGTTTAATGAACTAAAGCTGACTTTACTCTTGCAAATAGGCATCTAATTTATCGTTCACCGATTTCAATTCGCCTTCAATTTCACTATAATCAGGATCCGGCACAGTCATTTGTTTCTGTGTACCTAACTTCAAACAAGTCATGGCTAACAAATCCTGCATATCCCTAACTGCATAGTTATCTTGAAGTTCCTTTATTGAATCGTTGATGTTCTTTGCTGCAAGGCGAATTACTTCTTCTTCATCTCTATTAATGGTTAGAGGGTATGTCCTTCCTCCTATCATAACCTTTATAGATAATTCGCTCATGTCATTTATCCGTTTAGAAGCGCAATGCACTTGTCAATTTCTCTAACTAGCTCGTTGATTTTCAACTTCACGTCTTTTGTTGATTCTTTTTCTTCACCCGCCAACGCACCTGCTACTTTCAGCTTTTCGTTCTCTTCGTTTAAACTCTCTATTTTTTGCTGAGATAAATCCAACTGATTTGATAGTTCACCAATCGTTTTTTTCAAAGTAAGGATTTCTTCTTTTGACAAAATCAGCCTATCATTTAGCTGATCTACCTTCCCTTCAATTTCGTCTACTACTGGTTTAACTTTACTCATCGTGATGGAATTATCATCTATACAAAATTAACACAGCTTTGTTTCATAGCAAATTTTTAACCTATGAATGTTTAAAGTATTGATTTGACGCAGCATTTAGGATTGATATTGGCCTTATTTTTGAGTAATGATTAACCTTCTATCTATAATTTTCTCAATGTTTAAAGCTATTTCGACCACTATTCTATTCTATTTGCTATTTAGAGTGATTTGTCAACAGAGTTATGCACAAGTAAAAATCGATAAATCATACTACCGCTCGCCCCTGGATATTGGTCTGTATTTGTCTGGAAATTTTGGTGAAATGAGGACAAATCATTTCCACACTGGACTTGATATAAAAACTGCTGGCGTTGAAGGCCAAAATGTTAGAGCATGTGCGGATGGCTATGTCGCAAGAATAAAAAAGAGTCCATGGGGGTATGGAAATGTTTTATACGTGAATCATCCTAATGGTCAAACTACCGTGTATGCTCATCTGAATAGGTTTAACTCGGAAATTGATAGCTTCTATCGATCTGTTCAATTTAGAAAACAACAATATGCTATAGATGTTTATCCTGGCCCAAGTATGTTGCCAGTTAAAAAAGGAGATTTAATTGCTTACTCAGGCAATTCAGGAAGCTCTGGTGGACCGCATTTACACTTTGAAATTCGAAATACGGAGAACGATCGTCCGATCAACCCAATGCTATTTGGATTCGATATTAAGGATAATATCCCTCCGAGAATTCAAGGCATTAGGATTTATCAGTTCCCGAATGATAGTTTACCTGGTATTTGTAATAGAACACATTTGGTAAGTGGCGGTGCCAATGGATACGCTTTAAGAAACGGAAGTCAACTCGAGCTAAATGGTTACGGAATGTATGGTCTGGCAGTGCACACTACAGATATGCTCAACGGCTCAGGCAACATTTGTGGCGTGCACAACATTCAGCTTTATCTGGATGGAAAACTAATATATGAGCACCAAATGGACTCACTCGATTTTTATACTAATCGATATATGAATGCACATACGGACTATGCTTACTTTAAAGAGACTAAAAAAAGCTTTCACAAGTCTTTCATCGAGCCAAATAACAAGCTGGATTTATATAAAACAGCCAAAAACAGAGGCTTGTTTTCAATTAATGACACCAAGGAACATCAAGTTGAGTATATAATTACGGATGTGAGCGGCAATGTGTCTAAACTTAATTTCACCTTGAAAAACAATAAAACAAGTTCGCTGGAAACGTCTTTCAAACAAGAAAAAGCTGAGATATTGTGCTGTGACAACAGCAGCTTTGTGCGTGATGATTTTGCTTGTTATTTTGTGCCAGGCATTGTTTACAATAACTTACCAGTGGATTATAAAAAATCTGAGCAGAAAGCTGGTCGATATAGCGCCACACATTCTATCAACAACACAGACATACCTGTACAACAGAAATATCTAATTAAGATTAAGGCTGAGATCCCATCCAACAAACAGGATAAAGCCATAATTGTTGAAGAATACCAAGGTCGTTTATACCCAGCAGGCGGAAGTACTTACGACAATGGTTGGGTTAGTGCACGAGTGAGATCATTTGGAACTTTTTATGTGATGATTGATGACACAGCTCCTGAGATAGCTTTCAGCAATATTCGCGATGGACAGCAATTCAACGGCAAGTACATCTATATTAATGCTGGCGATAATTTATCGGGAATGGCAGATTACAATGCGTTTATTAATGGTAATTGGGCTCCAACAGAATATGATTCGAAGAAAAGACGCTATATAATTCATCTGAGTGATTTATCCATTCCTGAGGGAGAAAACACTTTAAAGTTTGAGGCTAAAGACGAAAGAGGCAACATGTCATCTCAATCAATAAAATTCCATCGATAATTGTTAATCTTTCATAATTGGTACAATTTTTACTGAAAGTCTCTGTTAAAAGAATTATGTAATCAGTACCTTTGAAATATGCGCATATTATTAGCATTACTACTTTTACTAGGATTAACTAGTACAATTAAGGCTCAGAAAGACAGCACCGTTGCTGACATTAATCAAAAGTTAGTGCAGTTTTCAGGGGTTATTGTTGATGATAGCTTAAATGCTATCCCTTACGCCTATGTCCGTAAAATAAATTCGACCGACGGAACGGTGAGCGATTATTATGGTTATTTCTCATTTGTCGCTAAAAAAGGGGACACTATTCGTTTCTCTTCTATTTCGTTTAGAGACGCCGTTTACATTATACCAGATACGCTAAGTGGTTATCGCTACAGCATAATTCAGATGATGCAATCTGATGCAACAGAATTAGAGCAAATCAACGTATATCCGTGGCCCACAAAAGACCAATTTGTTGATGCATTTCTTGACTTAGATTTAGGCACGGGGTACGATTTAGCTGCCAAAAATCTAAAAAGACAAGAGCTCGCTGCACAAGCTCAAGGTGTAAATAATGACAGTTATTTGAGTTATAAAGATGCCTTGCGAGATCAGCAACAAAAAGTTTATTATACAGGACAAGCGCCTACAATAAACATTCTTAACCCTGTTGCTTGGGGTAAGTTCTTACAAGCCTGGCGTAACGGAGATTTCAAGCAATAAGACACAATATTTTCTTCTTATAAGTGTTTTCTAACAAATTCGTTTCTACTTTTGGAGATTCGCATGCTGTTGAGATACACAATACTTCTTATATCAATTTGTTTTAGCCTCTTATCTTTTGGGCAAGATGCTACCTTATATGGTATTGTGCGCGACTCACTTGGCGAACCTCAGAGGAATGTTCGAATAGTGGCTACCGATATAAGCGGAAACAAAGAGCAGACCACCGACACTAGAAGAGATGGGTCTTATAAAATCACCATTCCGGCTAACAAGGCGATAATATTTGAGTTTGGAGGTAACCTTAATTATGAATCTAAGGTCAAACAATTCAAACTGAATAGCGGTGAGCAAAGAGAGTATAACATTACTATCGGAATTGAAGAAGAGAAAAGTGTTGTTATACGAGATAATCGCGTTTTCTTAGAATTGGTTAAACCGCCCGATTTGAAACGTATGGCATCCACATCTGGAAATTTTGAAGATTTCTTGAAGGTATCTGGCCTAGGGGTAAGTTCTAATAACGAACTAAGTTCGACCTACAATGTGCGGGGTGGTAACTATGACGAAAACTTGATTTATGTAAATGATATTGAGATCTACCGCCCATTTCTTGTAAGAAGCGGACAGCAGGAAGGCCTCAGTTTTATTCATTCAGACTTAGTCGAAAACATCCAATTTTCAGCTGGAGGCTTTGATGCTAAGTATGGAGATAAATTATCCTCTGTGCTCGATATTAAGTATCGACAACCCACTGACACCAGAGCTAGTATTACACTCAGTTTTATGGGAGCAAACACCCATTTTGAAGGTCGATCTAAGAATAGAAAATTCACCTATTTAGTCGGTGCGCGATACAGAAACAATAGTTATGTTTTAAACTCTCTGCAAACCCAAGGCGATTATAGACCTGAGTTTGCTGATGCACAAACCTACTTAAGTTGGATGCCCACCGAAGATTTCAGCATTGATGTACTTGCTCATTATTCAAGCAACAAATTCCGTGTAGTACCAGAAAACAGAGAAACTGCTTTTGGTCCCATAAATGAAGCCTTAAAGTTTACTGTATTCTTTGATGGACAAGAAATCACTCAATTCAATACTTACACTGGAGCAGTCTCACTGAATTTCAGACCGACAAAAAACACCCGTTTTAAATGGATTAGTTCTGCTTTTAGATCAATTGAGACCGAGAAGTTTGATATTCAGGGGCAGTATTGGTTAGATGAAATTGAAACCGACTTAGGCTCTGAAGAATTTGGTGAAACCACGTTTAATCGTGGTGTTGGGACGTTTCTAAACCATGCAAGAAACAGACTAGATGCTACAGTTTTTAACTCATATATTAAAGCCAATAGTAGATTAAATGATCGACATGAGCTGTTCTATGGTGCCAAATTTCAACATGAGATTTTCACTGATAGAATAAGCGAATGGTCATTATTGGATTCGGCAGGATTTAGCATCCCACAAGCACCTTCAGATGAAATTCAGCTTGATGAATTAATTAAGGCCAATCTATCACTTCAATCTAATCGATACAGTGCTTATGTGCAAGACATTTACACCCTGAGCTCATCTAAGCTAATAGATTTCGAGGATAGCACGTTTATGTCTCCAGCCTACGTGAGAATTGCGGCGGGTGTGCGCTCACAATGGTGGGAAGTGAACGAACAACTAACTATAAGTCCAAGAGCAAAAATTTCCTATTCGCCAAGATGGTATTACTACAGAAATGACACACTAATAAGACGAGATGCAGAAATTAAATTTGCAGTTGGTGTATATCATCAACCTCCGTTATATCGAGCATTAAGAACCTTCGATGGTTCTTTAAACCAATCGGTGCTTGCACAACAATCTGTACATTTTGTATTTGGTGGACATTATACGTTTGACATGTGGGACAGACCATTTAAGTTGACATCAGAATTGTATTATAAAATTCTGACAGATATTAATCCGTATGAAATTGATAATGTTCGCATTCGTTATCACGCCGAAAACAAAGCAAGCGGTTACGCAACAGGAATAGATTTCAAACTGAACGGAGAATTTGTTAGAGGCGTTGAATCATGGGCCAAATTGTCCTTCATGCGCACTCGTGAAGATATCAATAACGATTTCTATTACGACTTTTACAACTCAGACGGAGAGCTGATTTTTCCAGGCTATAGCATTAATGATGTGGCTGTGGACAGTGTTCGTATTGAACCAGGCTACATACCTAGACCTGCTGACCAGTTTATGAATTTGGGACTTTATTTTCAAGACAGAATGCCACGATGGCCATCTTATAAAGTGACGCTTACATTGCTATTTGGAACTGGCTTACCATACGGTCCACCAGACCATGATAGATACAAAGATATTTTGCGAACCACGGCTTACCGAAGACTGGATATTGGCTTCTTAAAGGATCTCTTAACCAATCGCGAGCGTCTGAAACCAGATTCGTTTTGGCATAACGTATCCGACATGTGGATTAGTTTGGAGATTTTTAATATTGCAAACATTAACAATACTATCTCCTACACATGGATCAAAGACGTTAATAATCTTCAAAATCCCGTACCTAATTTTCTTACAGGAAGGCGTATTAATCTAAAGTACGTGTGTAAATTTTAACAGATGCACCTAAAACTCTAATCTTTCCGTCTAACATTAAACGAAAGATTTTCATAACTTTAGGCTATGCGACTAAGCTTACTACTAATTGCAATTATTGGACTGATTACATCTTCTCATGGACAAAAGATGTTTGGTTTCATTGCTAACCAAGGGCAATGGGATGCTCACGAGAAATTTAGAGCTGATATTCCCGGAGGGACCATTTATCTCGAAAATAACGCGATCACCTATAAGCTACAGGATATTAGTGAATTAACGCGCTTACATACACATCCAAGCGAATACAACCCTAGAAAACCTTTGAGGTATAAATCACATGCCTACCGTGTTGAATTCGTCAACGGACAGGCTCAATCATTTAAATCAGCGTTTCCATCACCAGAATACTATAACTACTTTATAGGAAATGACCAATCAAAATGGGCCTCTGGCATTCACGCCAAAGGAGAGGTTGAATATCAGGACTTGTATCCAGGGGTAAACTTGAAGTTTTATACAAGCAGTTCGGAGTTAAAATACGATATAATTATTGCACCAAACGCAGATGCTAGCGCAATTAAAATGAAATACGCTGGCCAATCCAGCATTCGATTAAAGAAAGGTCAATTAGAGATTGAAACCATTCTCGGTAAAATTGTGGAAGAAAAGCCATTTGCTTACCAGATTATTAATGGGAATACAAGAGCTGTAGCCTGCAATTACGTGTTAAATGGCACTGAAGTTAGTTTTGAGTTCCCAGATGGATACGATGAAGACGTAGAATTGATTATTGACCCAACTCTCATATTCTCCACCAACTCTGGATCGGTAGCTAACAATTTTGGGATGACCGCAACCTATGATTTAAACGGAAATCTATTTTCAGGTGGAACTGTATTTGGAAACGGCTTCCCAACTACGTTAGGAGCTTACGATTCAACTTTCGCCGGAACACCTGGTGCTGGTATTACCGATATAATAATCACTAAATACAACGCTACTGGAACAAATCAAATTTACTCCACTTACATTGGTGGTGCGCAGTGTGAGACTGTGCATAGTCTTATTATTAATGATCAGGACGAACTATTTTTGTTTGGATTAACGGGATCAACAGATTATCCTACTTCAGCCTCTGCTTATGACAATACTTTTGGAGGTGGCACGGCCTACAACTCGGTGCCTAACGGAACTAACTTTATAGCAGGAACAGATATTTGTGTATCCAAATTAAGTAACGACGGTACAGCTCTTCTAGCCTCTACTTATTTGGGTGGAAGTTTAAATGATGGAATGAATTACAATGATGCCCAAGTATCTTCTAATCTTGCCTACGACTCATTACTGTATAATTATGGTGACCAGTTCAGAGGTGAAGTAATGACAGATGATTTGGGCAACTGCTATGTGGCTACCTGTACAAGAAGTGCTGACTTTCCAATAGTGAACGGTTTTGGGGCTACATTGCAAGGAGGTCAAGCTGGAGTGGTGGTCAAATTCAATCAAGACCTTAGCACTCTTGAATGGAGTACATTTCTGAATGGTGAGAATAAAGATGCGGCCTACTCACTTAAAGTGGATGGGAATTATGATGTTTTTGTAACTGGTGGCACCTCATCACCTGGTTTTCCAGTAACACCGGGCGTATATCAAAACACTTATGGTGGTGGCAAAGCTGATGCCTTTATTTGTAAGATCAAGAGTGACGGAAGCACATTAATACACTCTAGCTTTTTGGGTATGGCGAATTATGATCAGGCCTTCTTCTTAGAGTTTGATAGACATGGAGCTGTTCATGTGCTGGGGCAAACCGAGAGTTTTGGAACTTTTCCTGTGACCGCTGGCGTGTATTCTAATGCCAATAGTGGACAATTTGTTACATCCATCGATTCGACTTTAAGCACAGTTAACTATTCAACCATATTCGGCACAGGTAATAGTGTGGTAGACATTTCTCCAGCAGCTTTTTTAATTGATGTTTGTGGAAATATATACATATCAGGATGGGGGGCAAATATCTTACAAAACAACCCCATTGGTCAGATGCCAGTTACTACAGATGCTTGGTCTCAATCAGTAATTGATGGATTTGGGTTTTACATTTTAGTACTTGAACGAGAAGCACAGAATGTTATTTATGGCTCATATTATGGCGGTGGGTTAAGTCGAGAGCATGTAGACGGTGGGACCAGTAGATTTGATCCAAATGGAATTATATATCAATCAGTATGTGCAGGTTGCCAGAATAACGATGATTTCCCATGCACAACTGGGGCGTGGTCGTGCGATAATTTGAGTACAGGATGTAACAACGGTGTGTTTAAGTTTGATTTTGAGATTAAACCAATTGCAGAGTTTACGGTGGATAATCTGTCTGGATGCGCTCCGTTGACGGTAACATTTACCAACAACAGTATTGGAAACACAAATTATCTGTGGGATTTTGGGAATGGTGACACAACGTCAATTCAACCCTCACCTACCAGAACTTATACCGACACTGGCACTTATTATGTCTATCTTACTATCGAAGATTCTATATGTGCCTTAGAGGATACGGCACTTCAGGTGATTACCGTATATCCAGAACTCTTCCTAAACACATCAAATGATACAGTTATATGCGCGAGTGCAAGTTTTGATATTTGGGCCAGCGGAATTGGTCATGATGGAAATTATCATTGGTCTAGCAACAACCAATTTACGGATACATTAAACACGCCAATGACAGATAGCAGTATCACAGTCAACCCAGTACAATCAACCTATTATTATGTAATGATAGAAAATCCAAATTGCCAGCTAATCGATAGCGTATTTGTTGATTTTACAAGTAATACCCTAACTGTGCCTTTGACCGTGGATGTTTGTGATGGCGACTTTGCACAGATTACGGCAAGTGGAGGCACACCAAGTGATTCTATTATTTCTTATGATTGGGAACCTGACAGTATAATTGTAAGTGGTGATGGGACTAACACAGTGTCGGTCAACCCAAGCTCAAGTCAATATGTCTATGTGTACGCCACCACACAATCTGGTTGTAATTTACTTGATTCAACTTTAGTAAATGTGGGTACCTACCCGTCTAACGTTAATGCATGGGTAGATATGGACACTATCATATTTGGAGGAAGCACGGGTGCTCATGTTTTACCGAATGGTAATGCTTACTCATGGAGTCCTTCAGGAGATTTTGACAATGCGAGCTCACAGCATCCAACCATAACTCCATCACTGTTTGGTTTAAACACCTATGTAGTAACCGTAAGCAATGGAAATTGTAGTAGATCTGACACTATACAGGTTTATACCTTTGAGTATATATGTGATGAGACGGATATTTTTATTCCGAATGCCTTTACCCCCAACGGTGATGGAAATAACGACCAACTTAGGGTAAGATCTAATAGCTTAACAGATTTATACTTCTGCGTATATGACAGATGGGGTGAACTAATGTATGAAACTAATCAGGTCATCCATGGTTGGGATGGTACGCATAAAAACAAGAAATGCGACCCTGATGTCTATGTTTACTATCTGAGAGGATATTGCTTAGATGGAGAGGAATTCTTTAAAAAGGGTAACGTTACATTGATTAGATAGTGAGGTTTCTAGTTGTCATATCTCTAATAGGAAGCTGTTTGTTAACGAAGGCTCAGGATATTCATTTCTCACAGTTTTTTAATTCGCCGATAATAAACAACCCTGGAAATACTGGATTCTTCGAGGAAGATTTTCGATTTGCTGCCAATCAGCGTGTGCAGTGGAGGTCCATTTCTGATAACCCTTTCAATACTTTTGGTTTGTCAGCGGAAAAAAGTGGTCTTGGCGACTACAATAATTTAAGCGCAGGACTAAATTTCCTACACGATATTACTGGTGATTCGCGCTACAGAACAACCGAGATTAATCTAAGTGGCGCCTATCAAGCCTATATAAGTACAGATTCAGCTCATAGAATTTCTGCTGGACTACAACTCGGATTTACCAGAAAGAGTATTGACTACACGGATTTAAGTTTTGATTCACAGTATAACGGAATTTCCTATGACCCGACTGCCTCAAGCGGTGAAAACTTCTTGAATGAAGGCAGAGGCTATATCAATCTTGGAACAGGACTTACCTATCGCTATGACATGAAAGAAAGGATGTGGGGAGAACTTGGGATTGGCCTGTTCAACTTACTTAAACCAAGACAAAGCTTCTTTAATGATGATGATATTCAGCGAGACCGCAGAGCACTCATTCAATTGAGAGGCTCCTACCCTGTTTCACTAAAATGGGATATCATACCGAGCTTCTCATTTATGTTTCAAGGTGTTTATAAGGAATTGATTTTTGGCAACCTTGGTAAATATACATTAGTTAATGAACGAGGACAGTATCGAGCACTATACGGAGGATTGTTTTACCGTGGAGGGGATGCAGGTTACGCATTTATTGGGATGGATTACGATAACTGGCACGCAGGTCTATCTTATGATTTAAACCTATCTAATCTTAACCCTGCCAGCTTAAAGCGCGGTGGATGGGAAGTGGCATTAATCTATAAGATGCGTTATTACAAATACAAAGCAGAAGTGCATAGAAGGTGTCCAAATTATATGAAGTGATGAGAGTATTGGGGTGTTTGGTATTGGTGTTGTTTTCTAGCTTTGTTTTTGGACAGAACTTAAAGCAGTGCCTGCGCTATGGCGAGGAAAAAATGCAAGTAGGTGACTACTATGGTGCAATCGAATTCTATGAAAAGGCCATGAACATAGATAGCGCCTCCATCGACATAATTTTTAAATACGCTGAAGCCCTTCGACTCTACAACGATTATGATAAAGCCTTGTATTACCATAAAAAAGTGGCATACTTGGGGAGCGGTAAAATCTACCCAGAGTCTTTAGTATATGTGGCAGAGTTAACAAAAAACAAAGAGGAATACCGTGAAGCTCTTGACGCCTGGAAAAGTGTCAAGAAAAAAATCGGTAGAAAATCTAAAACATATTATGGTCAAAAAAGCAGGCAAGAGATAAGTTCTTGCAATTGGGCTAATAAAAACTACAAGGACTCAACGGAGTGGGAAATAAAACCATTTAAGGGAAACACTGATGCTGGAGAATTTGCATTGAACTATCTGGATAGTGTCGCGTATTTCACTTCAATGCGAGCTAGAAAATTAGAAGGGAGTGTGGTTAAAGACGATGATTACAGATTACAAATTTACAGATCGGATAAAAGTGGAGAAGAAACGCTGGATACACTCATAAATTCAAGCATTTCCGATAATGGTGAGGCTGTATTTTCAGCTGATGGAAAGCGCATGTACTTTACAAGATGTATTCAAGGTGAGCCTTGCCATATCTACATATCCAGACTAAAAAACGGTGAATGGTCAAAACCAGATAAAGTTGGTTCGATAAACGGGGACAATTATAGTTCTGTTCAACCATATTTAGCAACTATTGAGGATGAAGAGTACTTATTCTTCTCAAGCACAATGGAAGGAGGCGAAGGCGGATTAGATTTGTACTATTCTATAGTAACGAGTAATGGAAATCAATATAGCGCGCCGAAAAACTTGGGCAATGTGGTTAATAGTCCGGATGATGAAGTAAGTCCTTATTACAATGAGATAGAGCGCAAATTATATTTTAGTTCATCTTGGCACAGAGGATTTGGAGGCCTAGATATATTCAGCTCCAATGGAAAACCCGGGGGTAAATTTTCGCAACCAAGAAATTTAGGCAAGCCTGCTAACTCATCTGCAAACGACTTATATTACAAGAAGGTTGATTTATACACAGCGGTTCTAGCATCAAATAGAGAAGGTGGTTTATCATATTCTCATAGCACATGCTGCAACGACCTATATATTCTAGAGCTTCCTCATGAAGAACCAGAAAGTGGTGATAAATATGAATCGCTTGAAGATTTGAACTTACATCTACCTGTTACCTTGTATTTCCATAACGATAGACCGAATCCAAATACGCTGGATACCTTTACCAACTTAAATTACCTGACGACTTATCAGCGTTATCATGAATTAATCCCAACTTATAAAAAAGAATATAGCAAAGGACTAAGTGGTGAGAAAGCTGAGAATGCCGTTGCGGATATTGAAGATTTCTTTTTCGATAAAGTGGATAAAGGCGTTGAAGATTTAGAGATTTTCACTCGACTACTAATAGTTGAATTGGAAAAAGGACAAAAAATAGAAATGACGGTGCAGGGATATGCAAGTCCCTTAGCAGCGACGGATTACAATGTAAAATTAACCTATCGTCGGGTAAGTAGTATGATCAACTATTTACGTGAATATGATGGCGGTAAATTGGCACCCTATATTGATGGCACGGCGACAAATGGAGGAAGTTTAAGCTTTGTGCAAATTCCATTTGGCGAATACACAGCAAATCAAAAGATCTCTGACAACCCTCAAGACAAGCAAAACTCAGTGTTTTCAAGGGCCGCTGCATTAGAGCGAAAAATAGAAATTCAAAGCGTACAAATAGCTAATGAAACTGATAGTGCTTATGCTGAGATCAAATTCGATAAGGAGATATATGATTTTGGCATCCTTAAATCACTTGAAAAAAGAGAACACACCTTTACATATCGAAATACGGGTAAGGATGATTTGGTGATTGAAAGTATTGAAACTGAGAGCACATGTTTAACGATTGAATTTGAAAGCCAAACAATTAAGCCTGGTGGTTCTGGAACGTTCAAAGTTATATTTGACCCAACGAAGGAGAAAGGGAAAAACATGTATCCTTTTATCGTAAAAACGAATGGTTTTCCGAAAGAAAAGAAATTAGGCGTAACTGCTGATATACCGTAGTTGTTTTCAGCTCTTTACAAATCAATGATGCATTTCATCATCAAAATTCTGCATTTCATCAAGAATCTTAATATTTGTTGTAACACATAAATAATTAAATACGTAATTCGTTCTAAAATTAAATGTGTATGAAAACCTACCTCATTGCTACCTTATTTTTATTTGGATTAGTTTCTATAGCCCAACCTCCAACAACAGAATATTACACAATTCAAAATGGCATATGGACCAATAATATATGGAGTAATGTTGATTGCAGTGGTGCAAACTGTGGTTGTACACCTGGATGTCCCTTAGGCTCAAACTCAGATATTTATGTTTGCCACATTGTTACAGCCAGTTGTACAATTGATATTGGAAGTAACTCTAGTCTAACAGTTAGGAATGGTGGCGATTTATCCGTTACTGGTGGAGGAAGCATAACAGGAACTGGTGATTTCACTGTAGAAAGTGGAGGAAGTGTAACAATAGATGGAGACCTTGACTTATCTGGAAATGGAGACCTCACAATTGATGGTGATATGACGGTTAATGGAAATGTTAACATTAACAGTGGTGGTTCATCAATTTGCGGAACAGGTGTATTAAATGTAAACGGCTCCCTGACAGGAAACCCATGCGGAACGCTCACAACGAACGTTCTTCCAATTGATTTACTTCAATTTTCGGGCGAAAGCAGGCACAATAGTATTGTCGTAGATTGGATAACTGCGACAGAAATCAACAATAATTATTTTATTCTTTATAAAAGCGTGGATGGTGTTAACTATGAGCCTATAGCAACATTAGATGGTGCAGGGAACAGTTCTCAAACCCAATATTACTCGGTTATAGACAACAATCCTACAAATGGGGCAAATTTTTATAAGTTAAAACAAGTTGACTTTAACGGAGCACACAAAGAGTATGGTCCAGCAATAGTTTTTTCTGATGGGCATGTTCCTCCAGTAACTATTAATAGCCACGATAATCTCGGGTATGTAAATACCGACCTTTCGAACTTAAACATCCATACGATAGATGGTAAGCAAATTCTTGTTAAAAAGGATCTTAAGGCTGGCAGTACTTTTGATATTAAGCAAGACTTTCAACATGTTGGATCGATAGTCATCTTAACGGCAATTTCCAAAGATGGCAATCAGCTTATTTCTGAAAAAGTGTTTTTAAAATAAGTAATTCATAAAACAAACAAGGTGAGGGGATAACTAGGGGACAAAAAACTACAAGCCCTTTCTATCCAGGGCATCTAAGCCTTGTAATGCAGGAAGGTAGTCTCCATCATACTTTATAGCCTCTTGATAGTACTTTCTCGCTTTAGCGAACTTTTTGGTCTTCTCGTAGGCAATTGCAAGATTTGTATATGCCATTGGCATGTATTGACCAACATTAAAGAATATGGCTCTATGCAAATACTCAATTGCTTTTGTATAAGCTGTGTCATATTCCATATACATGTATCCAAGATTTAAATATGCAACCGAATAAAATGAATCAATTTCAACCACGTGTTTATAGTTTTGTTCAGCCAAATCATATTTGCCAACATCCTGATAGAATCTAGCTAAAGCAAAAATCACTTCTTTCCTTTCTGGTTTTAATTCAAGTGCCGTTTTGAACGCGAACTCGGCTTTTGGGTTTTGTTTGATTGAGTACATCAAGCCCAACTTCACATAGGCATCAAAGTAATCAGGGTTAACCTCTGTAGCTGTTTTAAAGGAAGATAGGGCAGCACCTGAATCACCAAGTTCCTCGTATATCATTCCTCTCAAATAATACAAATCATGACGATTTACATCTATCTCCAATCCCTTGTTGATATGCTCACGAGCCTTGTCGTAATTAAACTTATCTACATCTGTAGGGCGGGCAAGCGCTTGATAAATTTTGGCTAGAAAGACATGTGCGTCTACGTAGTTCTCATCTCGCTTTAAACAAAGTAAGAAAGCTGCTTCCGCTTCTTTTAGCTTAAGTGTTAGGTGGTAATAATATCCTTTGGTGAAGTAATAATCAGCATTACTCGAATCAATATCGATAGCCATATTAATGTCTTTAATAGCTTCCTCTACCCTACCTGCTTGAAAATTGTGAGCAGAGCGTTCCTCATATAGCTCAGGATTATTAGGATCGGCTACGATTCGTTTATTAATTAACTTTAAGGCTGAATCAGACAGAATTGTTGAATCTTCTTCTATCTTTTTTATAGTAGGCTTAGATTCTTCATCACCTGTTTTTTCTTCCTTATTATTACAAGCAAGCAATCCGCCTAGAAGTAAAATTAATCCAATCAATACATGCTTAGTCATACTACAAAAATATAATAAGCCTCCGATTGAACGCATATTATTTACTCTAGAATACAAAAAAAGGGGCCAACGGCCCCTTCCAGCTACTTAAATGTAGTTTGCGTACTATTGTTTAAGCGCTTCTTTAATTTTATTTTCAAGTTCTTCTTGAAGTTCTGGATTGTCTGCTATCAAACTCTTCACAGCATCTCTACCCTGACCTAGTTTAGTGTCATTATATGAGAACCAAGAACCACTCTTTTGAACGATACCGTGATCCACACCTAAATCAAGAATTTCTCCTGACTTAGAGATACCTGCGCCATACATGATATCAAACTCAGCTTTTGTAAAAGGCGGTGCCACTTTGTTTTTAACCACTTTAACGCGTGTTCTATTCCCAATAACAGTTTCACCGTCTTTCAACTGAGCTGCACGTCTAATATCTAGGCGAATTGAAGAGTAGAATTTCAAGGCGTTACCTCCAGTTGTAGTTTCGGGATTCCCGAACATCACACCAATTTTTTCTCTTAACTGGTTAATGAAAATGCAGCAACAACCTGCCTTATTGATTGATGCAGTAAGTTTTCTAAGTGCCTTGGACATCAATCTAGCTTGAAGTCCCATCTGAGAATCTCCCATTTCACCTTCAATCTCAGCTTGAGGTGTAAGCGCGGCAACCGAATCCACTACAATAAGATCAATCGCACCTGAGCGAATTAAGTTGTCTGCTATTTCTAAAGCTTGCTCACCGTTATCAGGTTGAGAGATTAGTAGGTTTTCAGTATCAACACCCAATTTCTCTGCATAAAAACGGTCGAATGCGTGCTCCGCATCCACAATTGCAGCAATACCACCTTGTTTTTGTACCTCCGCAATAGCATGAATAGCTAATGTGGTTTTACCAGACGATTCTGGTCCATATATCTCAACAACTCGTCCTTTGGGGTAACCACCCACACCGAGCGCCAAATCTAAGGTTAATGAGCCACTAGGAATCACCTCCACATTATCCACTGCACTATCACCTAATTTCATAACGGTACCCTTACCATAGCTTTTTTCAAGCTTATCAATGGTCATTTGTAATACCTTAAGTTTGTCTTTGTTTGTTTCTGTTGCCATAATTCAATTATTTAGGTACAAATTTCTATAGTCAGTACGTATTCTATTTACGTTGTGAAATTAATTCTGATAATCCTCTAAAATTTGTTCCGCGTGTGCTTTCGTTTTTACTTTATCAAATATGCGTTCAATGTTACCTTTTTCGTCTATTACAAAGGTTGTGCGGACAATTCCCATGTACTCTTTGCCCATGAATTTCTTTAAGGCCCATACACCATACGCTTCAATTATTTCTTTGTCTTCATCCGGTAACAAAGGATAAGGAAGCTCATATTTATCTGCGAACTTCACATGTCTTTTGTTCGAATCCATGCTAACACCGACAACCTCAAATCCTTTTTCCTGTAATTCACTGTAATAATCTCTTAGATTACAACTTTCAGCTGTACATCCCGGTGTCATGTCTTTTGGGTAAAAGAATAAAATCAACTTCTTGCCAGCATAATCATTCAGGTCAATCATCTTTCCTGTATGATCTTCCATTTTAAAATGCGGTGCCTTGTCTCCTACTTTTAGTTTTCCCATATAACAAAGTACCCATTTTTTATGGAGGGTATCAAGGGGCTTCACTTCAAATTATCAACAGAAATAGATACTTATTCAATTTTCACGCGCGAAAAATTAATCCTTACAAGCGGTTGCAAAGTATTGCCTTATCTTAGATGTATGTTCAACATCTACCTTATTATTCTAATTGTCGCTATTAGCACCCTGGGTGTATCATGCACTAGTGCCCAATCGAACTCCGACTATCCACGAAAAAACTTAAAAATAGGCGATACCCTTGATTTGTTCAATCGCGTTGTCATTTATTACAATGGTGATAATTATACCCATAGCCAAGGAAAAAACTATTCGGAGGATGGTTATTATTACGGCCAAAAGGGGCAGTGTGTCGAATTTGTAAAACGATTCTACTATGAAGCCATCAAACACAGAATGCCTAATGTGTGGGGGCATGCTATAAGCTTTTATCAGAAAGGATTAAAGGATGGAGGACTCAACAAAGACCGCAATTTATTACAATACAACGACGGGTCAAGCATGCTTCCAACGTTCAATGATATTCTGGTTTTTCCCATTTCAAAATTCGGGCATGTAGCGATCGTGACAAATGTTAAAGACAACAAAGTATATATCCTCCAACAGAATATGGGATATGATTCTCGTGATGAAGCGGAGCTTATTAATGAGAATGGAAAAATCTCCGTTGTTTATAAAGGGAAAAAGGCCAAGTGCTGGTTGAGGAAACCTTAATCACTTCACCATTGTAGGCGCCTCCTGCATCAATTTCTCAATCTCGTCTACCTCAACAGGCGAGCCGCTGCTAAGTATCTCTGGACCAGAATAGGTAATTCTGATATCATCTTCGATACGAATGCCTATTCCCCACCATTTTTTATCACATGGAGATCCTTCCGGAATGTATATCCCTGGTTCCACAGTAACCACTTCATCTGTTTTGAAGGCAGCGTGCAGTCCAGCATCATGAACATCCAAGCCCATGTAATGACTTGTCCCGTGCATATAGTAATCATATACATCTGCGTGCTTTTCGATAATTCCCAACTGCATCAAGCCTTGTGCAAGCACCTGTACACACCTGTCATGAGGAGCCTGAAACTTGAGTCCCACTCTACACTTATCAATTCCTGCTCGTTGCGCTTTTAAGACCAATTCGTACAACTTCTTTTGCTCAGGGCTAAACTTGCCTGATACAGGAAATGTGCGCGTAATATCGGCCGCATATCCATGATACTCAGCCCCAATATCAACGAGTATCAAATCATTGGCCCCAAATGGCTTTCGGTTAGCTGAATAATGTAACACACAGGCGTTGTTACCTGCTCCGCATATCGATCGGAATGCACGTTTCTCTGCACCATTTACCGCAAAGGAATATTCTACAATCGCCTGGGCTTGATATTCATTCATCTCAGGCTTGATAGCACGCATTAGTTCATTTTGAGCTTCTGTTGTGATTTGACATGCTCTCCGAATCAAATCCAATTCCTCTTTAGATTTCTGCTGTCTCAGGCGCGCCATACTCTCCTTAAGTGCAAATACCTTGTATTCAATCTCATTCGCTTCAAACTGCATTTCAAGATGCTTAACCATACTAAATAAGTCCCCTTTGTTTCTTGGATTATCATTGATAGGAGGTTCTGGAATATTAACTAAGTATTCATCCAGTTCAGTAATTCCAGGTAAAATGTCACTAAACTGAGTACTCGGATATACATGTTCGAACGCCAATTGTGATTTAGCACCTTCCACTCCTAGTCGTTTACCTTCCCATATTTCTTCGGTTGGATCATTCTCTTCCACAAATAATATCGCATCTGTAAAGAGACTGTCCCCAAAACTCTGCTTTGACTTAAATAAAAGTAAGGCCGCATTACTTTCCTGCACCCCTGTTAAATAGTAGAAATCTGGATTTGGATGATACGCATATAGAATATCATTGCTCATAGTTTTGTGTTCACTGGCGAAGAAAATGGCAACACTATTATCAGGCATTAAAGCTTGTAGGGCCTTGCGTTTAGATGCGTGAAAAGAGCTTGACAAGGGCGACATGTCATCTTGGTAGCGCTGTGCCCAGCCAACAGATGTTGTGAAAAGTATAAGTAACAAACAGAATTTCATGCTGCTAAAATAAGCTGCAAAATCCCTGATAACAGAACCCCTAGTTTTTACTTATACACCAAAAAAAGTGGAATAAAAAAACCCTGACATTGTGCTACGGCACAATCGTCAGGGTTCAATATCTAGTGTAATTACTTACTTATCCTTTCAAGTATCCTTTGGCTCTTGCTTCTTTTACACAAGCAGTGATGCCTTTTTTAGATACCGTTCTAAGAGCTGCAGCAGAAATCTTTAAAGTGATTTCTCTATCCTCTTCAGGTAAGTAAAATGTTTTAGTTAACAAGTTTGGAGAAAACGTTCTCTTTGTTTTTCTGTTCGAGTGAGAAACATTGTTTCCTGTAATAACTCTCTTTCCTGTAAGTTCACAAACTCTTGACATCTTCTTATGTATTTATCTAAATTCGGGCTGCAAAGAAAGTAAATATTCTCTTAATAGAAAAATATTCAGGCATAAAAGCACTGTAATTTTATTGTATTTAATTCTTTTAACTTCACTTATTGTACAAATCGCTCTTCCCTTCTAGCATTTTTAGTAGCATATCCATGCCAAATAGCGATGATAAATGTATGTTTCTTTCTCTATTATTGGAAAACCTAAATCGTTTTGCAATTACTTCATTTGGACCTGCCACGGCTATCCAAACAGTGCCTACTGGCTTTTCATCTGTTCCACCATCTGGCCCTGCAATTCCGCTTAAGGCAATACTATAATCTGCATCTAGGTGCTTTCGAACTCCCTGTGCCATCTGAACGACTACCATCTCAGATACAGCCCCCTCTCTTAGCAAGGTTTCTTTTGAAACGCCCAGCACCTTACTTTTAACTTCATAAGAATAAGCAATAACTGAACCTTCATAATACCTTGAACTTCCCGATACAGAAGTAATCTGGTGAGCAACATAACCGCCTGTACAACTCTCTGCTGTCGCCAAAGTAGCTCCTTTTTCCCTCAACTTTTCACCTACTAATGAGGCGTGCGTATCCTTATCACAACCATAGATTAAGTGAGGGATTATGCTCTTTAAAGCGTCAATTTTATCATCTACTAGCTTCTTTGCTCCTATTTTATCTTTAGCTGAAATCCTCAATTTTACTATTCCAGGTGATGGAAGATATGCCAGGAATAATCCTTCTTTTCTTAGATTTTGCTCCCAGTCTTTGATCATTTCAGCTAGGTACGACTCTCCCACGCCAATAGTTAAGACTGTTCTATGGTATAACTCTGGTAATTTAAAGCGTGCTTTGAGTTTCTCAAGTACTGAATCATTCATCAGTCCCTTCATCTCATACGGCACTCCAGGCATTGAAACAAACACCACTCCGTCCTTTTCGAACCACATACCTGGTGCTGTTCCATTTTGATTGATTATTACCTCACATACCTCAGGAACATCTGCTTGTTGCCGATTCACCTCCAGCATTTCCCTGCCACGCGCTTCAAAATAGTTTTCAATCATGCGCAAAACTTCCTGATTGCGCACCATACCTGAATTAAAGTATTTTGCAAGTGTTTGTTTGGTCACATCATCTTGAGTGGGACCTAATCCGCCAGTTATTAGCACAATTTTCGAGCGCTCAGAAGCTTCATTTAAAGCAGTAATTATATGTTCTTCAGTGTCTCTGATCGAGCTAATTTGATTCACATCAATACCTTCTTTTTGAAGCAAAGCACCTAGCCATGCACTGTTAGTATCAATGGTTTGACCAATTAGGATCTCATCCCCTATTGTGATAATATCTGCGTTCATAATCAATCTAATTAATTCAAAGCTACTAACATTAATAGTAGTCTTGGCAAAATATTTGTTATGTTTGAGTACGAAATAATTTAAACGTATGAAAAAGACATTATTACTAGGATCGTTTGTAATATTCTCAGCTGCATCATTTGTTGCATGTGATGTGTTAGAAGATGTAGGTGGAAGCATTTTAGAAACTGGAGGAGGAACAGGTGAAAAAGCACTGACCAATGATGAAGTAATCGCTGGATTGAAAGAAGCCTTAACAGTTGGAACCAATAATTCTGCTGGTCTAGCATCTAAAATGGATGGCTTTAATAAAAATGCTAAAATCAGATTGCCTTTCCCAGAGGACGCAATAAAGGTTAAAGAAAAGGCCATTCAATGGGGCATGGAAGATAAAGTTGAAGAGTTTGAGCTTACATTAAATAGAGCGGCAGAGGAAGCGGCTAAAGAAGCAGCCCCAATTTTTGTAAATGCTGTGAAGGAAATGACCGTTCAAGATGGTTTTGCCATTCTTAAAGGAGAGGACAATGCAGCAACAAAATATCTTCAAGATAAAACAACTGCAGGTTTAAAAACTGCTTTTACACCTAAAGTTGAGGCGGCTATCGCAACCGTTAACTTAACAAAGTATTGGGAACCATTATCAAAGAAGTACAATCAAGCTATGACTTTAACTGGTGGTGAAAAAGTAAACACTGATTTAACGGCCTATGTAACAGATAAAGCAATTGCTGGTTTATTCGTTCTAATTGCTGAGGAAGAAGGCAAGATTAGAGATAATCCAGCAGCCAGAGTTACCGACATTCTTAAACGCGTTTTCGGTTCTGTTGACAACAACTAGTCTTATTCACATTATGATATGAAAAATGGGAGTTCAAATTTGAGCTCCTATTTTTTTGATATGTATATTTGAAACATGCTCACTAACAGAATAAATATCACAGAACCAATTGCGCCATCAGAGTTGGTATTAAACACAGATGGAAGTGTATATCACCTAAAGCTTAAAAATGAACACATTGCCGACACCGTTATTGTAGTTGGTGATCAACATAGAGTAGCGAGAATATCAGATCATTTCACAAGCATAGAATGTAAGATTGAAAATCGTGAGTTTGTTACTCACACTGGAGTGTACAAGGGCAAGCGAATTACCGCCTTATCAACTGGAATTGGTGCAGATAATATAGACATTGTAGTTAATGAATTGGATGCAGCAGTCAATATTAATCCAGAAACACGTCTGCCCAATCCTACATTCAGAAAGCTTGATATAGTTCGATTAGGAACAAGTGGATCCTTACAAGAAGACATCCCGGTAGATAGTTACTTGCTAACTAAAACCGCTCTTGGTTTTGACGGTTTGATGGGCTTTTATGATGCTTCATACTCAGATAGGGAAACCGCAATGTTACAAGCCTTTCTTAGAGATGTTAATTGGGAACGCCAAATGAATCCTCCTTATTTTGTAGATGCAGACACTTCATTGTTTGAAAAACTTAGTAGTAATGAAACTATACCGGGCATCACAATTACAGCCAATGGTTTTTATGGGCCACAAGGAAGAACCCTAATGTTGAATCCAAAGCTTCCGAATCTAAATGATGATTTAAACGAATTTAGGTTTGAAGGTGAACGCATCACCAATTACGAAATGGAGAGTTCAGCCCTATTCGCACTTTCTAGTTTATTGGGACATAAGGCGGTTACAGTCTGTGCAATTATTGCAAATAGAAGAGCTAAACGTTACAGTGAGGACTATAAAAAAACGGTGGACAAGTTGATCCTATATACTCTAGATAAGTTATCTGCGAGCTAGAAAATACTGAAATAGCTTAGGCCTACGAACACGCCATCTTGCCTGTAATCTATGTTGTAAACGATGGCAGCATCTCCGCCTCCTCTCCCCGTATTCACATCAAATCCATAACGATGAACGGGACATACCATTTTATCACTTTCTGTGCAGGCACCTCCTTTAAACGAATAACCTTGATGGGGGCACTTATCCTTCATGGCATAAAATCCTTTTGAATTCCGCCCAATACATATAGCATTCCCCTCTCTATTCAGTATTCTAATTTCATTTAAAGGCACTAAGTTTTCAAGCTCTTTCTTAGAACTGGCAATTTTTATCCACTTAACTTTTCTTGAAAACATATCGTTAATGTAAGGATGCTGTTTTTAAATTTACTATTTTTAAGACATGAAATTAGCACTTTTGCTTATTGGGGCCTTATTCATTGTACCAAGCATTAACGCTCAAGATGATAAAGGTGAAAAGATGCCCTTAAACGGGAACATCATATCTGCTAGTGGGTTTGCAATCGGCAATCTAACATCATCAAAGCTAGAGAAATTCGATACAAAATGGTTACAACTACCTGGATATGGCTGGTCTGCTGGTGCTGGATTTCAATTGAACTTACAGAATAAATGGGCATTTGATGTCGATTTTGGGTACGAAAGCAATACCTATTTGTACGATAGACAAAATTTGCGTCTTAATCTAACCTACACAGTTCCTTTCGTAGATTTTAAAGTGACAAAGTTTTTCCCAAAAGGAATGTCAACAGAGAACTTTTGGTATGTTAAAGCCGGAGTAGCATATCATTTTATGTCAGGACAAAGTAAAGATGTAGACGATAACCAATACCAGTACGAGATGCAGCTTAATGAAAGCGGTGTCTTATCAATTCAGCCTGAAATTGGTGTACATAGAGACCTTGCTGGTAATAGCTCGATTCAATACGGAATTATTGCCAATTACGGATTAAACACCATCCTAACCAACACTTTAAGATCTCAAACCGAATTAAATGCTGCGTTTGCTGAAGCTGCTGGCACCTACATTGGATTTACAATTAAATACTTCTATGGCTTTAAGGCGCTTGGAGGTGGAAGCGGCAGTAATGGTGATAACGGTACCATCCGTATTGGAGTTTAAAATTCTTCTAATTTAATTTCTAGTACGATTATTGCATTACTAAGACAAAACAATACTTAATGTCTAAGAGTAGATTGTTTCTATTATTCATTTGTTTGGTGTTTATCACGCCAATGTATTCGCAAAGTCGCAACCCTGAGGAAAAATGTGAGGATGGCGTTGAGGCTCACATGCGCGACAAAATGAGCGATGGTAAAACCTACGTTCCATATAGCTTTATGGACTATGAAGTGTTTAAGCCTAAAGAATTTACTGAGCTTGAAGAACTGATTGACCTTCAAGAAACCATTCCCACACTTAAGCATCATTACAGCAGAAAGAAACTAGATAGTTTAATACAGGCAAATGAAAATGCTATTCAGGCAAAGAAGAGAGAAATAATGGACAATAAAATTCATTTCTCTTATGCAATCACACACACCTTTGTACTTAAATTATCAGATGACGACATAAAGGTATCTCGTTACAAGTTCTTTCTAAACCATGCCTTCAAAGTCCAAGATGTTAATTTGATTTTCTCGATTCCAACCACTGCTGAGCAAGCCAAAATGTATTATTACATGCAACAAGGAGTTCCTATTTACTCGAATTTATCATCGTATCAGGATAAGGCAGCTTCTGAAGAGATTTATGGTTTTTTCGAAAAGGCAATGGAGGAAAATGCCTATAATGAATACATATTTTACGCTGCCACCGATATAATTGCCAATATTAAAAAACATGGTGAGTTGAACCTGGATAAATACGGTGAAAATCAGATTGAAAAATGGGTAGAAAGCAGCAATATAGAAGGGTATAAAGCAAAAGACTATAGCTACATGCTGGAGAGCAAAGACGATCGCGGAGTCGTAAATGCCTATGTAATGTATCATCGTTATAACTACAAGGAAGGCGAAGAAAAAACACAGGACACAGTAGCCTTTGTGTTTGATTTAAACTTTGTGTTAACAGATATTCAGCGTGTTGAAAACACACGAGAAGAACTATTTGAAAAGAAATGATAATTTCTTAACTTGTGCGTATAATATCCAACTTTTATGAAATATTTTGTCATTGCAATATCAGTATTAAGTTGTTCACTTGGCTGGAGTCAGAGTGAGAAAGAGATTAAAAAAAAGGCAGAAGAAGCTATCTTAAAGTGGGCTGATGCTACCTTTGAACACCATGAAGGTTCTCGATTTGAAAACTTTTTAATGTCGCCTTCACCAGAGTATTATGCAATGAGTGTGATGCGTGAAGAATACCTGACGTTCAAAGATGAAATTATCTACAATTTTAATGAAGGCAAAAGTGATCGAACCGAAGAACAGGTAAAAAAGGACACACAGAATATTTCGAATAAAATTCATGAGCTTGACGATATGATGAATATGATAGACCCGAAAATCGATCATATAGAATACTTCTGGTGGTCTAATATTCAGACAAACAATGGACTTACTGTGTATTATCAGCATCAGATAAAATTGGATGCTAACTTCAAAGTGATTTCGTATAGGGAGAGTGGTGCAGTTGGAAAACCAGAAGATGTTGAAATTCTCTATAAGTAAACCCTTATTCTTCGTAGTGTGTTTTCTAAGCACACTTTTTGCTTCTGGACAAACCGAATCAAGTTCAGATGCTCCGAGTATATGCGACTGCAAAGCCAACTCTTACAAAGACTCCCTGCTTCTTGAAAGATGCGAATTAGCCTATAATTACAACGAAATGACCTCTGCTCAGCGCTACAATTTTGAGCAAAAACTTAAGGCCTGTGATGATCCATCTCCTTGCGACTGCGAAACCCGTGCTAAAGATGACACTTACCTAAAAGCTACGTGCGAAGAAGTATTTGACACAACAAAAATGTCAGAAAAAGAACTTGACCTCTATTTAAAGGAAATAAAAGCATGTACGGTTATTCCTAACAAACCAAGTCTTAAAGAAATATGCGAGTGTGTTAACGCCGATGATGATGAACAAAAAGGCTATTGTAAAGACATCTGGAACTTAACTAAACTAAGTAAAGATGACCGACTATTGTTTATTGAGGAGATGCTGGCGTGTAAAGAGCATAAGGACGATCCAGACTTTACCTTAAGTATATGTGACTGCTTAGATGCCAGAGATGATGATTATGAACTAAAAGAACGTTGTATAACCAAGTTCAACATTAATGAGCTGAGTGCCGCAGACATTGAAAAGCTTAGAGCCGACTCAAAAAATTGTAATATCATGCGTTCTGGCGGCGATGAATTCGATCAAATCTGTTCTTGTTTAAAAGAGGAGCAAGCCAATGGTGAAATGAGCGGTAAATGCATAGAGTTTCTGGCTAGTTTGGAAGATAAGTATACCAGCATGCCACCAGATGAACTACAAGCCTTTTATGAGCGTTTGCTTGAGTGCATGGGGATTAGTAGCCGATAGAAACTACATAAGCTCCGTTTTCATTCACATTGTAAACATCAATGTCCTTTTCGCTAATAATTTCTTCCAGCTTTTTTGACTTTCCATAAGGCACAGATGAATCTATAATCCACTTTTTAGCTTTAATTTTCTGGCTTATTTCTTCGATATCAAAATAGTTGTCGCCAGACAGAACAAGCAAATCACATCTTAGATCATTCATGTTACTTACCGTAGTCGTTGAATCAAGTCGAAAACATTTGAAGTCGTTGATCTGAAGTAAGTTCTTATACTTCACAATATCGCTAGACGAACTAATATCTTCATTCCAAGCCAATTTTTGAGCCTTTAAGTGACCCTGCTGAAACCAAAAGTGTTTTATGTAATAGAGTTGTTGGCCATCATCATCTAAAAAGGATTTATTTGCGATTAAGTAATTCGCATCTCCTTTAATATAATTTATTACCGACTCATTTGGCACCTTATACACAACCAAGGTGTGCTGCATGGCGTTATTATACCTGTCGTTAGCGGATATCATGAGCATTATTGCTGTTAAACCTGCGATTATAAAAGCGATTGATTTTCGTTTAAGGTAGAACCACGCTAACACTAAGGCTACGATGAGGTACAATAGTATTACCTCCCATACCCCCACATAATTCCCGTATATCAATGAAAATGGAATTTCTTCAACAAACACCACAGATTTATTCAAAAAGTTCAGCATCCAATTTAGCAGACCTGCAAAGAACTCCCCTACTCCCAATGGGTGCAGAATAAGCAGTAAGATTCCAGTATATAAAATCCCTGTAGCAAATGGAATCACTATCAAATTTGAAATAAAGAAATAGACTGGGAACTGATGGAAATAGTAAAGTCCCAATGGAAAAGTCGCCAGCTGCGCAGCACAAGAGACACATGTTATTGACCACACTTTATCAACTAACCAGTTCTTAGGATTATAGAGCCCGTATAATTTAGGGTGCAGGTAAACAATGCCAATAACTGCCAAATACGAAAGTTGAAAACCTACCTTCACCACAATGTGAGGATCAAATAAAATCAATAAAAATGCAGATGCAGAAAGTGTATTGTAGATATTCGTTGATCTATTGATATTTTGCCCCACAACTATGAAGCTAAACATGAGTGCTGCCCTCATAACAGATGGAGACATTCCAGTAATAAAAGCGTATAACCATAATGCAATTAGCATTACCGCAACTTTTACAATCTTCAACTCAGTTCTTCGCTTACCAAAATTCTTGAACAGAGCTTGTAAAACAATAAAAATAATTCCGACATGCAAACCAGAAACAGCCAAGACATGCATGGCGCCGGCAGATGAGAATGACCGTAAAATCTCAGGATCTAACCTATCCTTGTAGCCTAGAATCAGAGCAGATCCAACGGCAAGATTTTCTTCATCATCAATCGTGCTATCTAGAATTTTTAAAAGCTTTCGCCTTGATTGAAATGCAAAGTATTTAAGTTGGTTAGCTTGATTTGTGTTCAGTCTCTGCCATGTTCCTTCTTTAATGTACGCTTGATGATATATATCATTATTCTTTAAATACGATTTGAAATCAAACTGAGCAGGATTATCTGGTGGTTTAATCTCATTAGGATTTGCTGAAAACACAATCTCGTCTCCATACTGAAGATTCAGAGCATCATCTGACTTTTGGAAGTAGACTAGAAGATTTCCTATACATGCTTCTGACTCACCATTGGACTCAACTTCATGAATACTTATAAATGCTTTAACCGAACGTGATTTTTCTTGAGGCGGTTCATAAATTACTCCTTTATAAATGGCTTGGTTTTCGGCAACATGAGAGAAATGCGTGTTATAATGAATACTCCTACTAAACCATGCGTAATTGTACCCACCAAAGAATATCGCTAACAATAACAATGTGCCTACAATTTTAGCACTCTGAATTAAGCTATTTTTAAAATTGTAGATAGCCCCAATAATAAAGGCACAGGTAAAAATGAGAAATAAGGGAAGACTGAAGTCGATCAGCTCATCATTCTGAATCTCAAGAACTACCCCAAAAATAAAGGGTATGATTAAGCGAATGAAAGGGGCCCTATTCCAAAAATCAAAATTCACGTTTCAATTTACTTAAAACCCCTGAAAATCAAAACAAAAAAAGGGAGGCCAAGGCCTCCCTTAATAAACGTTATTATTATTTAGATATGAAGTTTACTTTTTGTCTTCAACCTCTTCAAAATCAACATCTGTCACTTCTTCATCACTTCCTGAAGTTCCTTCCTGTCCAGCTTGTCCTTCTGTTGCACCGCCTTCAGCTTGTTGCTGTGCTTGATACATTTCTTGACTAGCCGCCTGGAATACTTCATTCAGTTTGTTTACTTTTTCATCTAAGATGTCGTAATTCTTCTCGGCATGCGCTGTCTTTAATTCAGCTAAAGCATCTTCAATTGGTTGCTTCTTGTCTTCTGGAATCTTGTCCCCGTAGTCTTTTAGGGCTTTCTCCGTCTGGAAGATAGTCGCATCCGCCTGGTTCAATTTATCCGCTTGTTCTTTTATTTTGTTGTCAGCATCTGCATTTGCTTCTGCTTCTCTCTTCATCTTTTCGATTTCCTCATCTGACAACCCAGAACTTGCTTCAATTCTAATTGACTGCTCTTTGCCTGTAGCTTTATCTTTTGCTGATACATTCAAAATACCGTTTGCATCAATGTCAAAAGTTACTTCAATCTGAGGTACACCTCTTGGTGCTGGAGGAATATCTGCCAACTGGAATCTTCCAATTGTTCTGTTCCCACTTGCCATAGGTCGCTCTCCTTGCAGCACATGAATCTCAACCGATGGCTGATTATCTGATGCTGTTGAGAAGGTCTCAGATTTTCTACTTGGAATCGTAGTATTCGACTCAATCAATTTAGTGAATACACCACCCATAGTTTCAATACCCAGTGATAATGGAGTTACATCTAGAAGAAGTACATCTTTAACTTCTCCAGTTAATACACCACCTTGAATAGCTGCACCAACTGCAACCACCTCATCAGGGTTTACTCCTTTTGAAGGCTCTTTTCCAAAGAATGCTTTAACTGCTTCTTGGATAGCTGGTATTCTAGTAGAACCACCAACTAAGATTACTTCATCAATATCGCTGTTAGACATTCCTGCATTCTTTAATGCTGTCTTACATGGTTCGATTGTTCTTTTGATTAATTCATCAGCTAACTGCTCGAACTTAGCTCTAGATAAGGATCTAACTAAGTGTTTTGGCACACCATCTACTGGCATGATATAAGGCAAGTTAATCTCTGATGAAGTTGTAGATGACAATTCGATTTTAGCCTTTTCTGCAGCTTCTTTTAATCTCTGAAGTGCCATTGGGTCTTTAGATAAATCTAAACCGCCATTTTCGCTTTTAAATTCATCCACTAACCAATCGATGATAACTTGATCAAAGTCGTCTCCACCTAAGTGCGTATCACCATCTGTAGACTTTACTTCAAACACGCCATCACCAAGTTCTAGGATTGAAACATCATGTGTACCACCACCGCAGTCAAATACTACGATTTTTTGGTCAACACCTTTTTTGTCCATTCCGTACGCAAGTGATGCAGCCGTTGGTTCGTTAATAATTCTTCTAACTTTTAAACCTGCAATCTCCCCAGCTTCCTTAGTAGCTTGTCTTTGTGAATCGTTAAAGTACGCTGGCACCGTAATTACCGCTTCTGACACAGTTGTACCTAGATAGTCTTCTGCTGTTTTCTTCATTTTCTGAAGTACCATTGCAGAAATTTCCTGTGGCGTGTACATTCTGTCATCAATCTTAACACGTGGGGTGTTGTTATCGCCTTTAACTACTTCATACGGAACTCGACCAATTTCTTTAGATGCCTCATCAAAGCTACAACCCATAAATCTCTTAATAGAAGAAATTGTTTTAGTAGGGTTTGTAATTGCTTGTCTTTTTGCTGGGTCACCAATCTTTCTTTCGCCTCCATCAACAAAAGCAACAATCGATGGTGTAGTTCTTTTCCCTTCGCTGTTTGGAATTACAACTGGCTCGTTACCTTCCATTACGGCAACACATGAGTTTGTTGTTCCCAAATCTATGCCTATAATTTTACTCATTGTATTATATAATCTGGTTTTACATTCAAAATTTCAAATACACATAGTCAATCACTATGCCATCACGAATATTGATGCAAAAGAGTGCGAGATTGTCAGTTTAAACTGATTTACTGTTATATAATATGTAATAAGGTGTCAGAGACTGACACAATTGCAGACATTATGTCATGGACACCATACTTGCATATCCGATTGGATACCGCTCCACATGGCAGAATCTGTACAGAACTCCAAGTCGTAGGTAAATTGACCTTTACATAACTCCTCTAGGGAGTTTTTATTTAGGAATTTGTAATCATTCTCTTCAGCCGTTCTAGATGAGAATATTCCAATACCATTAATTACATTGGTAAACTCAGGTCGATCCTGAACAATTCCTGTAACAGGTTCGTTCACCTCCATGTACGTATCTAAATCTTCGCCCGCAGCCACAACCTTGAAATCAAGTCCGTTGAATTTTCTATATACCAAGTTACTTGGATTCAAGCTTGGTGAATTTTTAATTCTGTCTCTTACCCAAGTATAGAACTGGTATCCTTTAATATTCTTCTCTGTATTATCGTTTCCTCTAACTTCACCTAAATACCACTCTAAAGCGCGTTCTGTTGTATCAGTAGTCGTCACTTCAATGTAATTTAAAGTAACGTAAGCTTGATATCTAGACGCTTCTGATACGCCTTGCCAAATAAAGGCATATGATAAATAATCACTTGTATCGACTGGATTAGCAATAGCAAAACTTATCTGAGTTTGAACCATTGCACCAGGAATATTCTGACTTGGCTTAGTTATATTAAAACTCTGAACTAATCCTGTCTCTGCATAAACTTGGTCCGACTCTCCTTGAACATCCACAACCACTCTATAACGCGCATTTTCGTTTAACGCAGGCTCTTCAAAATAATACACGGTATGCTCTGGACCGTAAAACAGTCCATTTTCATCCTTATTTTGCATGTTTGAATCCAATAATGGGAAGGTTCTGTTAACTGATCCGCTTATAATTTCTTCTACATATGCATTCATTTGTCCTGCCTGAAACTCCGAAGAGTCACGGATACTTGCAAACACTAATGCGTTCCCATCGCCTAAAAATGCCTTGTTAATTTTAACAAAATGGGTTGATTCATTTTTATCTAACAATCCATATACTACCGTGGTTCTCTCCCAATCCGCATTCAAATCAACATCTGTATTACACGCTGATAATACTCCCACCAAAGATGCACATGCTAAAAACTTAGATAAAATCTTCATACACGCAAAAATACGTAATTACTTCTAATAATCTAATTTACTATAATAAACCAAATAGACCGCAGACTCAATAATTAATTGTTTATCTCGTTTTATCATAAGACGTAATTGTCAGTATTATTCTAGTTTAGGTCGAACTATGTAGGAATTGTCGCGTATACTTAGTTAGATAGAAGGTGTATTACTCATTCATTTCACGAATAGATGGACTTCTACGCAGAGTCTTAAGTATTTTTTAAATTAATTGTAACCAATCGTAATCATGTGTATTACTATAGTAAGAACAGCACAATAGACTTTGAATAGTTCAAGCAATACATATCAACAACTAAGCTCAAGTGAGTTGCGCGAAGAAGCTAAAATTATTCAGTTAGCACAAGCCAACCCTAGAATGTTTGAACCTTTGTACAAACAACATTTTAAGTCTGTATATCTATTCTTATTAAAAAGATGTGGCAATGAAGCTTTGGCAGAAGACCTATGTTCACAAACTTTCGTTAAGGCTATTCAAAACCTGAAAAAATACTCGCATACAGGGGTTCCTTTTAAATCTTGGTTATTTAGAATTGCATACAATGAGTTTTTACTCCATCATAGGAGCGAGAAGACAAAGCGATCTGTCTATGCAAAATCAAGTAATATCGACGATTTATATGAAGACCCTGACTATTTTAACGAAGACGAACGTTTGGCTAAAATGAAAACTGCCCTTTCTACCTTAAACGAGGATGAATTATTCTTGATTGAAATGAAATATTTCGAAGGCAAATCTTACAAGGATATATGTGACATCACAGGGTTTAGCTTGTCCAACGCTAAGGTTAAAATGCACCGAATAATAAAAAAACTTAATACTATCGTGAAATGAAAAACCTAGATTTTCATATAGACTCTGCGCCAATACATGACGCTTCTATTGAGGCAAAAATGGATTTTAACAAGGTCTTAAATCAAGTGAATGCACAGGCAGGAACATCTGGCTTAACAGCTATATGGAGTGTTAGCATTAGCCTTGTTGTGGCACTGGCCTTTGGTTTAGGCTCGTATATTGGTGATACTCAGCAGCCCGATAATGGGACTCATAACACACATGCCACATTGCAAGCCGAATCAAAACCTATCGCTCCAATCATTATTAATGAAGTAGGCACTAATGTTGAAATCACACCATCTGAGAACACTATAGAAAATGAGATTCCTGTTGTAATTGAACAGGTAGATGATAAAAAGTATGAAATGCGTGTTGAACTCAGTGAGCATGTTAATGAGAGTGACATGGAGTTACAGGCAACATCTCAGTCAGCCTCAAAAACAAGGCTAAGTCCAGTTCCTTTGAAAAAAGCAAAACTGATTCCGATTAAGAGGGATGCCATCAACACTTCTATGGACTTGCGTATCAACCAAGGTTTAAATATTAATGTTGATTTAACTACTTATGCTAGTTTAAAGAATAAAGCTAATTACTATTTTGAGCTTGATACTACCCTAACCAAAGACCTAGATATTGCCTTAGATGACAACTGGGAAGAGGCTGATCTAAAGCATCACCCAAGAAAAGATAGATATAATATGATTTTGCGCAATGGAAACGAAAAGCGTCAAATTGTAGTTCGTTTAGTTGTTACTGATTTAAAACTAAAATCAGATACCAAGTTTCATCTGTTTGCTCGATTAAAAGACATCTTCTAATCATCTATGTTGGTTCGTTTGCTTAGCTTTGTGATCTAAAACAAAGTTAATGTCCGTACATAATAACATAAAACGTGTAACAACGCATGTACTTCAGGAGCTCAAGTTAAAGGGCGAAAAGATATCAATGTTGACTGCTTATGATTTTTCAATGGCAAGAATTATTGATGAAGCAGGAATTGATGTGATTCTAGTTGGCGATTCTGCATCCAACGTAATGGCTGGGCATGAGACGACACTGCCTATCACACTAGATCAAATGATTTATCATGCCTCCTCTGTTGTGCGCGCTGTACAAAGAGCATTGGTTGTAGTGGATCTTCCCTTCGGAGCATACCAAGGTAACTCTAAAGAAGCCCTAAATAGCTCGATAAGAATAATGAAAGAAAGTGGCGCTCACGCTGTGAAATTAGAGGGCGGGCGAGAGATTTCAGAATCAATCGAACGTATTTTAAGTGCAGGTATTCCGGTTATGGGACATTTAGGACTAACCCCTCAGTCCATCTATAAATTCGGGACCTACGTGGTACGAGCAAAAGAAGAAGATGAAGCAAGACGTCTAAAAGAGGATGCTAGATTGCTAGAAGAGATTGGCTGTTTTGCAATTGTACTGGAGAAAATTCCTGCAAAATTAGCTGCTGAGGTAGCCGCCTCTGTAAATATTCCGATAATTGGCATTGGAGCTGGTAATGGTGTGGATGGACAAGTATTGGTTAGCCATGACATGCTTGGTATTAACAACGAATTTAATCCGCGATTTTTAAGAAAATATCACAACCTATACGAGGAAATGAAAGGTGCTGTCGGAGCATATATTCAGGATGTAAAATCGAAGGATTTCCCGAATGAAAACGAGCAGTACTAGACAAAATCTAGAGGTATTATTTGAGGATAATCACCTAATTATAGTCAACAAGAAACCTTCTGACATAGTGCAAGGAGACAAGACTGGCGACAAACCTCTTGTAGAGCATGTTAAAGACTACATTAAAGTAAAGTATGACAAACCAGGGGCTGTATTTATTGGGGTGATTCATCGCATTGATAGACCCGTGAGTGGAGCTGTTGTTTTTGCTAAGACTAGCAAAGCACTAAGTCGCATGAACAAAATGTTTCAAGAAAAAACGATTCAAAAAACATATTGGGCAGTTTGTCATGGAGCACCTAATTCACCTGAAGGAACTATAAAGCACTTCCTGAAAAAAGATCAGCAAAAGAATAAATCAAAAGCATTTGATAAAGCCGTATCCGGAGGCAAAGAGTCCAGCCTAACCTACAGAGTTCTCGGCATGGGCGATAATTACTCATTTATAGAAGTAACGCCACATACAGGAAGACATCATCAAATTAGAGTTCAACTATCAGCGATTGGTTGTCCAATAAAAGGTGACCTGAAATATGGTGCTAAGCGATCTAATAAAGACGCAAGTATTCATCTCCATGCGAGAAAAATCACCTTTGAACATCCTGTACAAAAAGAGCTCATGACAATTATTGCTCCCACTCCAGATGATAATTTATGGGAAGCCATGGCGACCTATAATTAGTCCGTTTGTATTGATTCAAGAAGTTTATCGTAGGCCTTCTTTCGGTACTTTTTAAGACTGCATGTCATGCTTATATCTTCGAGCGGGCGTGCAACATTATTCGTTTTTTTTGCCGCTATCTTGTCCAAAACATCATAGCCTGATATAAGTTGACCGAAGACGGTATAACCACCATCTAACCAGGGTGCGCCACCATATTTACAATAATTTGTTTTGACCGAATCCGGTAAATAAAAATCGGGATCTCTTGTCTGAACTTTTGCTATCGTTGCTTCTAGTATTTTCATATTATATTGCACACCGTCAACAATGTAAAACTGAGAACCATTCGATTCCTTTTCAGGGTTGATGTTATCTGGAGATCTTGCTGCGGCTAAGGCCCCTCGATAGTGTCTATACTGTGGCAAGAACTCAGCATCTATTGTATATCCAGGACTCCCCGTTCCTGCAAGGTGCCTTTTGCTTGAGTCTTTGCTATATGGGTCCCCACCCTGTATCATAAAATCTTTGATCACACGGTGAAAGGTTGTGCCATCATAGAATCCTTCTTTTACTAATTTCTCGAAATTTTCTTTGTGTTTCTTAGTTTCATTGTGCAATACCAACTGCATATCTCCCATATCGGTTGAAACGGTTACAACACTCATTTTGCTTGCACATGACGCCAAGTTCAGCACTAGCAAAGCCATAAAAATTCTCAGAAAAGACTTAATCATGTAACGAATATACTATCTAAACATAGATACACCTCCGGATTGCCCGAGTGTAACTACATATTGTAGGAAGAATTCTAATCCACCCATATTACTATTGTATGTGCTAAGTTCAGATAATGTCAAGTCAAACGCTCCTCCCAATGAAAAGGGTCCATAATTAAATCGAGTGGTGAAATATGCCGCATCTTGGAAACGGAAATATGTTCCCAGGCTTATACTTACCTCATCATTAAAAGATAGTCTTTCAGATTTACGTTTCACTAAATACTTAATATCTGTTCCAACGTTGATTAACCTGTTGGGCCCCTGAAACATCACAAGAACTCCTGGAAGGATGTCTATTTTTGAGTCAGGAACAGGAATAGTGGCATTCGAATGAATATTAACTTTCATTAATAAGGGATCGCTTTTACCTAAAAAAGTAACATTCGGTCGATTAAAGTGAGATATAGATGCACCCGCTTCAAACTTTAAGCCTCCGCCAAAATCAGCATAATAAAACATACCTGCACTTACATCAAACGCTTGAAATTTGTCTGTAAATCCTGCTTCACCTGAATACACAGATTGATCAAATGTTTCTCCGTTCCATTGATTGTCCCAATAGAGATCAACAAAGGCTATAGAACGTTGTATTAACCCAAGTCCTGCTCCAAACGACAAGAACGCTTCTTTATCAACTTCAAGCACGTAGCTCCCCGTCAACTGAAAATTATTCGTCGTTACTTGACCATCTCCCGCTTTATCATTATAGAAATTCAAACCAGCTCCGAAATGACTAGCACCTGTTGATTTTGGTCGAATGGGTGCATCAAATGACGCTGTAATTGTTCTGAATTGATTCGGTGTGATACTCCCCCACTGCGTTCTATAATTCGTGAACGCTCTCATATCAGCATTAAATGCTCCTGCTGTTGCAGGGTTTAACATGGTTGGTGTAGTGTAAAACATGGAATGATGAATATCACCTTGCGCATTTGCTGCAATAGATGTTCCGAACACTACTGCCAATAATCCAATCTTAAAACTCTTCATCTTCATTATTTTACAAGTGTTACATTTCCTTTCAACTCCTGTCTCTCTCCTCCGAAGAAGTTGTAGCTAACAACGTACACGAATACGCCTGGGTTTAGCTTCTTGCCATTAAAGGTGCCATCCCAACCAACGGTCTGATCATTTGAGGTGAACACCTGTTGTCCGTATCTATTGTACACGGTGAAAATCATACTTTCAATACCATTACCCTTTACGTATAAGACGTCATTAAAGCCATCTCCGTTGGGCGAGAATGCGTTAGGGACTCCAATTCCTTCTTCTACATTCACAAACACCGTAACGGTTGACCATCCAGAGCAACCATTTGCGTCAGTCACGGTGAGTAAATACTCAGTGGTTACTAGTGGAGATGCATTTGGATTTAAACATACATCACAGGACAAGCCTGTATTTGGCGTCCACACGTAATTACCTGCTGGCCCTGAAGGCACGAGTGTTGTAACCTCTCCGACATTAATGGTAACATCTGGTCCAGCGTTTACTACCGGCAATGCATTTACTACCACTTGAATGGTAATTGTATCAGCGCCATTACTATTACTTACAATTAAGGTCACATCATAGGTTCCCGCAATTGGGTAACAAATATTTGTTGGATTCTGATCTGTTGATGTGTTCACGGATGCACCTGTGAAACTCCACTCCCATGAGGTTGCGCCTCCTGTTGATGCATCAAGGAAATCTACACATTGCCCCTCACAGATTACACTCGGAGGTGTAATAGCCGCCACTGGTTGAGCACATGCTGTAACGGTGATAGCTATTGTGGTATCATCTGTTCCTCCAGCACCATCTTGAACACTTAAGGTGACATTATAAGTTCCTGCAGTAGCATAACAAACAGAGCCTGGATTTTGTCCACTTCCCGTTCCCGGAGTACCACCGGTAAACGTCCAGTTCCATGCCGTAATTCCACCAGGATCTGTGGTTGTACTTCCATCGGTGAAAGTAATACAGTCATTTTCGCATATAGTTGTCTGAGATGGTGTAAAACTAGCCTCTATGGTAGAAGCACAGTTATTCACCGTAATAGTTATTGTTGTGTCATCAGAGTCCGTTCCATCACTTACTGTGAGTGTTACATCATAAGTGCCTGCTGTATTGAAACACTGGTTTGTTGGATTTTGAATGGCCGGAATAGCCGGTCCGCCTGCTGGTGTAACCGACCAAACCCAGGAGTTATTAGGTCCGTTAGCTCCATCTGTACTATTATCCGTAAAGTCAATACAATCGCCTTCGCATATAGTGGTTTGAGAAGGAATAAATGATGCAATTGGAAGGTTACATGAGTTGACAGTCACAGTTATTGTAGTGTCATCCGTAGCTGTACCATCATCAACAGTTAATGTGATGTCATACGTTCCTGCTGTATTCCAACAAATATTAGAAGGGTTTTGTATGTTAGTGATTGCCGGTGCTCCAGCTGCTGGATTAACCGACCACGTCCATGATGTGATTGGCCCTGCACTACCATCAATACTGTTGTCCACTAGGTTGATGCAATCGCCCTCACAGAAATTAGTTTGAGACGGTGTGAATGAGGCTACGGGATCAGTTGTTCCTGTTGTTGGAATTGTAATTTGAATATTGTCTACAGCTATGGTAGGATCTGTTCCAGCTCCATCGTCATTATTGAACCAACGCCAACCAATTCTAAAATTAGCGATATTCAATCCTGCTGGCATAACCCATGTATATAAAGCCCATTCGTGCTGAGGAGCACAAGCACCTGTTGTAGTATTTGGCATAACACCAAGGCTTTGCCATGTGGCTCCATCAAAATACACTAGCTCTGCCTGATCTGTACCATCTCCAAGGTGAATGTATTCAAATGTTAATGTCATGTTGTTCGCCTGGGCAGAGAGATTAATATTTGGCGATTCAATGCGTCTATCAGTCGCCACACAAAAAAATGAAGGGCATCCTCCTCCCGCATTATACGCTGCACCTTGATCGGCTGGCAAGCCAAGTAAGGGCACCGCCGCGTTGCTAAGGTGTAAAGTTCGATTAGTCGCGTTTGGGCTTGTTGCTCCACATCCATCACCACAATTTCCTGCTCCAACACCTTCTTCCATTGTACTTACAAACCATAAGTTTGCTTCAGGATCGTTAGTACCGGTAAGCGTTTCGGTCCAAGCACCGTTTCCACTATTAAAACCAACAGCAGACGTTCCTTGACTAGTACAGCCTCCTCCACCGTCAGTTCCAAAATCTTCAGACCATATAACAGTTTGAGAAAATAAGCTTTCACACCCGAATAGTAGTGTGAGTAAACAAATAGAGAATAATTTCATAACAGCGATTTAACTACCTAAGCAGTATTTATTTTAATAGTTCAATATACAAATTCAAGACGTAATTCAGCATAAAAGGATGCTTTTTCACAAATAAGAAGTCGATTGTACCGAATAATATATGGGCAAATACATTCATGGATGATTTTATACCTTAGATAAAACTTTTGAGACATGGAGCAGGATAGACAAGCATTGATACACCAGATGTTAAAAACCAATCCAGATGACCCTTTTTTGATCTATGCCGCAGCACTTGAGTATAGAAAACAAAACGATAAGGAGTCAACCCTAAATATGTTTAAAAAGCTGGTAGACGAACACCCCGACTATCTCGCCACCTACTACCAAATTGGTAAACTGTATGAAGAGTTGGGTAAACTGGAAGCTGCTATTTCTTTCTACAAACAGGGTCGTGAAGTGGCTAAAAAACAGAATGATTTAAAGACCTTAAGCGAGTTATCTGAGGCGCTCATGATACTAGATGAGGACGACGGAGAAGTCTGGTAAATCAAACAATTCAACATTCTTGTATTTATAAGTATTGGCTAAAGCGTGTTTTAGAGCATAGCTTCTGTCGTAGCTTTGGTAACAAATCGCACTAGCTGTGCGTTATATTAGAAATGGCAGACAAGTCTGAAATACACGCTCTCATTCAATTATTGGATGACCCTGACGAAACTATTTTCAATCAGGTTAAAGACAAACTTATGTCTTATGGCGTGGATGTCATTCCTTCTCTAGAGAGTTTTTGGGAGTTTAATGATTATGATATGCTATTTCAACAGCGAATCGAATCATTGATACATGACATTCAGTTTGACACGCTTAAGCAAGACCTAGGCGAATGGAAAACCAAAGGAGCCAACGATTTATTTGAAGGTGCACTTTTAGTTGCTAAGTACCAATATCCTGACCTAGACGAAAAGAAGTTATACCAAAAACTCGATCAGATTGAACGAGATGTTTGGCTTGAAATGAATGATGACTTAACTGCATTTGAAAAGGTTAAGGTTCTAAATCACATTTTATTTGATGTGCACAATTTTAGAGGGAACAAGAAAAACTATCATTCGCCTCAAAATTCGTTTATCAACCATGTACTAGAAACAGGCAAGGGCAATCCTCTCTCGCTAGCAATCATATATATTGTGGTTGCAAGGCGCTCTAAAATGCCCATATTTGGGGTAAACCTACCCAATCATTTCGTAGTATGCTACATGGATGAATATAATCTAAGCGCATTAATTAATGATACGGATTCTAATGTGATGTTTTTCATAAATCCGTTTAGTTTGGGCACTATTTTTAATCATAAAGAGATAGATCAGTTCTTATCTGAGTTGAATATTGCACCTGAAGAGAAATTTTATGAGCCATGTGATAATGTAACAATCATCAAACGCATGCTTACCAATCTTATCTATTCTTACAATAAAAGTGGTTATTTAGATAAGGTGGATGAAGTACATCAATTGCTAAAAACCATCGAAGACTAGGACAAAATTCGTCCAATAGTTTTAAAAATCAGCTTAAGGTCCGTAGCGAAACTTTGCTCCTCAACATACTTGAGGTTCAGCTGTAATTTGGCCGGCATAACCTCCGCTATATAGGTTTTTTCGGGATCCTTACTTTCGCCCAGCACCTCATTTTCATTTATATACTGAATGGATGCGTAATCAGTTAATCCTGGACGAACTGACAATACTTTTCTTTGCTCATCGGTATACAATGCCACGTATTTAGGCACCTCTGGTCTTGGGCCGACAACGCTCATATCACCTATGATTATGTTAATTAGTTGTGGTAATTCGTCCAATTTGAATTTGCGAATAAAGCGTCCAGTTTTGGTGATTCTGGCATCTGCACCTACCGTTAATTGCCCAGATTTTTCAGTATTCACCCTCATAGATCGGAGCTTATACAACTTGAATTCTTTCCCGTCTTTTCCAACTCTTACTTGGGAAAAAATCACTCCGCCACGAGACTCAATACTGATGATTATAGAGATGATGATTAAAAAGGGCAGACAAAGCAGCAATACAGCTAATGAACTTAAAATATCGAATAGGCGCTTAAGCATGCTTTATGGCAGTAATGTGTTTATCCAGACACTCTACCACCTTATGTTGCTCTTCCTTTGTTAAGCCTATAAAAATGGGAAGAGATAATTCCTGACAGAACATTTCATAAGCTTTAGGATAATCCTTAATAGAGTAGCTCTTGTAAGCAGACAGTAATGGTAGTGGAATAAAGTGAACATTACACATTATTTGCTCCCCTGCCATACGATTGATTAAATCATCCTTTTGAGCTTCAGTGAATACTTTAATTCTAAGAGCATAAATATGTAATGAGCCTTTCTGATCGGAATTTTGATAGGTAGGTGTAATGGCCCAATCATATTGTTTTAATGCTTCATCGTAGATTCCAAACATCTCTGAGCGTGCCTTTAAATTATCACCGTAATACTTTAAATCTATCAGCCCAATGGATGCATGCATGTCCGTCATATTGCACTTATAGCCTGGAAACTCTACATCATATCTCCATGCGCCTGATTTTGTCTTAGCCAGGGCATCTTTTGACTGACCGTGCAAGGACATCACATTTATAACACGGTATATTTCATCGTGATCAAATTCATCTGGTAGATTCCAACAGATGGCGCCCCCTTCTGCTGTTGTTAGGTTCTTTACCGCATGAAAACTAAATACGGACACGTCTGCTAAAACACCTGATTTTTTATTGCCTCTTTCGGCCCCAAACGAGTGTGCAGCATCTGCCATAACCAGAATTCTACCCAACTTTTTCTGCTCCTCACTATGCGGATTAAAACTTGATTTGTGCTTTAACGCAATCTGATTTATGGTTTCGTAATCACAAGGCCAACCCGCAAAATCTACAGGTACTATTGCCTTCGTTTTATCGGTAATGTGTTTTTCAATTTCTGTTGGATCGATATTAAAATCATCACGAATGTCGACCATTACAGGCTTAGCTCCTAGGTGCATTACGACATTTGCAGTTGCACAATATGTGTATGCTGGAATAATTACTTCATCCCCTGGCCCAACACCATACCACCGCAACACCAACTCCATTCCGGCTGTTGCGGAACCCAAAGCATTTGTGATTTTATTACCACAAAAGGCTGTAATCTCTTTTTCGAAGGCCTTAGTTTTTGGACCCGTTGTAATCCAGCCAGATCTTAAAACCTCTTCCAACAAAGGCATCACTTCTGGGTTAAACTTTGGCTTATAGAATGGTATCATCTACGCGTTAATGAGATTGTGTCTATAACAAATATACCAAAGAGATTAGAAGCTATACGTCAATCCGCCTAATATATTTATGCCTTGAAGCGGATAATCTTGATACAGTCTGTAGTTTCTTGATAGAATATTGTTGAAATTCAAGAATACAGACAAGCGCTTAGTATATCTATATTCAACTCCCATGTTTACATCCACAAATGTACCTAGATCGATTACGGATACGCCATCAACAGCTGTTACATTCTGAACTGAATCTGTAGTTCCTGCCTTTCTTCCAGCCAGAATATAAGCATCTAGCTTAGCAATTATTTTGTCTTGCATGTCATATCTACCACCAATAGTAAACTTAGCATCTGGTCTATACCATGCTTCTACCTCTGATCCTTCACCATACAAAAAGTACTCACCTTTCGCATAGATTTTCAAATCCTCTCCTTTGTTATACGACAGTTCACCTTTGATACGTGTGATAGATAAAGTGTCATAAATAACATCAAACTGGTTTTTAAAGCTGTATAAATCATCTCTCCAGAATAATGGCAGGTTGCGATATAAACCGTGGTCAACCTCAGCATTAAAGTCGATTTTTGAGCTCAATGTTCCTTTGATACCTGCGTAAATTTTGTACACATTATTCGTATTCAATAATTGCATTGATGAGAGAACAAATGGATTCTCTTGAGACAAGGTTTTGAAACTATTACGCTGTAATTCTCTTGTGGCTCCAATGTATGGAATAAAGATATCGTTAAACATGCTGTACTTTATCTCTACATCTGGGAAGAAGTATAACTTAGGATTAGACGATAACACATCTGGCATATCAACATCAAACTTTAACCCCAGCTTGAGCTTTAACTTGTCTCTAACGCTAATTATACGACCGCTAAATGACAGAATTGCATTCCCTTGGTTGAACATTCTTTGAGGAATATCACAAGCTACACAAGGGTTGATTGAATCACTTTTGTATTTGTTAAAGTCGAAATTCAATTCACCTTCCACATATTCTTTATTCATGTACTTACCAAGCTTGCCATTAATGTAGAAGTTGTTCTCATTCGCGTAGGCATGCTTCTCCATCGCTTTTTGGTCTTTAAAGTCTTGGTAATAGTAGTACCCGAATTTAATATCATGATTAAGATAAAGTGAATCGTGAACTGTACTTAAAACACGTCCATTGAAACCATAGTTTTGATAATTCTGACGAATTTGATCTCTTGAAATGGTGGTATCATTCACCGTACCATATTGATGCAGCGTGTTGTATGATATATCCAGATCTCCCGATAGTGCATGTGTTTTTGTGTACTTAGCACCGTACAAGGCGAAATTGTTGTCTGAGAAACCAGAGAAATGGAAACCGTCATTCATATCTCGACTTGAAAAATGTCTAGCATTTACGCCCCACATTCCTCTTCGTGATCTTTTTTCCATAAAATGCACATCAAGTAATGGGCTGTTGAACATACCGAAACCAGCTTTAACATATCCTCTATAGAGTTTAGAAAGTGGTTCTACTATTCTTAGTTTAGCTGCCTTGATATCGTCTACTTTGATATCTACCTCAGCTCTTCTTGTTAAGACAGGGTAGACATTTGTAGGAATTTCAACTTCATTCTCAGCCACCTTAGGAAGTGTTGAGATTTTTTGCGAATTCGCGACTTCACGCTTAACATCAATTGTTACACCAGTAGTGTACTGTGCATGAGCGCTAATACCAGCTACAACAAAAATTATTGTAATTAGCTTATTCATTTTGACCTCCTTCTTCATTTGGGTTCTCGGTTTCCGAATTATCGGGGGATTCCTCCTCTTCTTTATCAGGCGCCTCTTCTATATCATCACCTTTTATGACATCATCGTCACCGCCTAAATCCAGCATCATTGAACGAGTCTCACGTCCTTCTTCCTCTTCTTTTTCAGACTCAATAATCGCTTTTAATTTAGCTTTTGCAGTCGGAACGATATCATCATCCCCAACATAATTATCTATTACAGATTGAAGTGTATGTTTTGCCTGGAATACATCCCCTTTAAGCAATAAGTTATCGGCGAGCAATATATATCCCTTTGCCACCCAATAATCATAACTTGGTTTTTGTTTAATAAGCTTTAAAATTTGCTTTTCAACTTCACCCGTATCTTCTTTCTTGAAGTATATTAATGCTACATGATATTGTGCTTCTGCACCCAACACAGAGGTAGTCATTTGATTTACTTTAACTAATTCGTCAATAGCCCTATCAAGCTGATTAGTATGCATTAAAGACATACCTAAAATTAGTTGTGCCTGCACCTTGATATTCTCTGGTGTTTGATCTTCCGCTAAGACTTCTGTTGCGTAGTTTTTAGCATACGGATAGTCACCTAATTTATAGAAGCAGCGCATTTGACCAATCTTGCTAATCAATAAATTTTCGGCATTGCTCGCCATTTTCTCTAGATTATTAAAGTTGGTGAATGCCTCCTGATACTTCTCCTGATTATAGTACATAGCAGCCGTACGTAACAATGCTGTTTCTGTATACTCGTTTTGCGGTAGATTTAGGATGTTCTCATAATAGATTTGAGATTCATCTACTTTCTCGTCATGGTACAAACATTCGGCCTTATAAAACAGTGCATGAGATACATAAATACCATTTGGGTACCTGCTTGTATATCTGTCTACGTTGGCTATTATTTTTTCACAATTGTCCTCTAAGTGATACTTATTGACAGTTTCTGCAAAGAAGGTTGAATCTAAAGTTCTTTGATCACTGTCCACACAATTATAGCGTGACACAATGTTATCCCATTTCTCTAATTGGTCTTTAGCTACGTACACGTCCTTCAACCCAAACACAGCATCTCTACAATCATCCGGAGAGGGGTTGTTTTCTAGTACCAGTATGTAGGCGTCAATGGCCTGGTTGTATTGCTTAACTTCTTTATGCAGCAGTCCTAGGTAAAGTAGTGATTTTGTAGCTAAAATGTTGCTACTATATTGTTCAGCTACCTGCTCATAGTACTTGATAGCTTTATCAAACTTATTCATTACTCTGTAGGCCTCACCCAGCTGATAAAGAGCATTTACCTTTCTTATTGAGCCGCTGTATTGCTGCAGTAACTTTTCTAATTCTACCACTTTTTTTTCGGGCTGTTGGATATATCCATAACTCAACCCTCGCTGAAATAAGGCGTAATCTTGATGCGCAATGTTTAAATCAAGCGATTTACCATAATACTCGATAGCTCTCTCATCATCTGGATCATCTTGCATGAAAAAGCCATCTGCTATTCTTAAGTAAGCGTCATTCAACTTAATCTCATTACTGCCTGGTTTAGACACATATTGTCTGAACTCATCTAACGCACTTTTGTTATCACCTTCTTTTAGATAAGTATAAGCTATGTTGTAGTGGGCGTCACCATAGAAATCGGTATTAATCGCTCCAGGCGATTTAATAAATTGGTTGTAATAAGTTCTCGCCACCGGATAATTACCCATGTAGTAATTACACTCGCCAATCCAATACTTACTTAAGCTGCTTAACTCTCTGTCTACTGGATATTCATCTACTCTTTTGTAGTACTTAATGGCGTCTTCGTATCTCGAGTTAGATTGAAGTTCAACCGCCCGATTATAAAGAACTAACTGATAAGCTCGTTGCAAACGAACATCCTTCATGTCGAGTTTCTCAAGTGACTCAAGTGCAGCATCATAGTTTTTGGTTGTGAGATAAACATTCACCAAATACTGATAGGCATCATCAGCGCGCTCAGTGTTCGGGTATTTCTGTAAATATCTTTGGAAGGCATCTATCGCCTCATCGTATGGATTAAGCGATAACTCATAGGCAAGCTTAGCAAATCGGAATAAGGCGTCTTCTTGAATTTCAGGATCATACTCCATTTCGGATGCTGCTTGATAAGCATTTTGTGCATAATTTTTCTTGTCGAGATACTCGAAACACTCCCCCATATAATAAAGTGCGTTCTGCCCAAGAGGATCATCATTTCTACTCACCCATTCAAAGTATTTTGAGGCTTGATCATAATCTTCAATCATATAGTAACAGTAGGCTATTCTATACTTCTCTGCCGTAGTGAGCTGCACCTCTTTCATGTGCATGTGTAGGAAGGGTAATGCTTCATCGTATTTCTCTTGCTGATAATAAGCATCTCCCACCATGTTGGCTATCTCCGCCTTCTTTTGAGGAGTGATAGTATCCAGCAAAGGACCACCATAAGAGAGTACTAAATCATATTTCTCCTGACGATAATAAATTTGCGTGATGTAATAAGGCACAATCTTATCAAAGCCTTTCTTGTCCTTCAATTTTTCGAATCCCTCTAGCGCAGTTTGATAATTACCGTCCATGTAGGCTATGTGAGAGTAGTAATAAATCGCAGGATCTTGGTACTGTGATTCAACGTCCTTAATCTCTCTAAAATCCGCAGACGCTACTTTGTAATTCTCCTCCATAAAGTGAGCATAGCCCCTCTTGAAATAATACTCAGACAATTCGTCTTTCGTCAACTGAAATTTATCCACTTTATCAAACCACTCAACTGCTTTATTCCAATTTTGATCTCTGTACTTTATTACACCCAATTTAAAATAAGCAGATTGTAAGCGGGGGCTTTCAGGATACTCTTCCACAAAACGCATGAATCTGTAATCTGCATCATCATGATAAAGTTCCATCGCACATACAGCACGATAGAAATTAGCATGCATTATTCTAGCATCATGCAGTCCTTCACCGTTCGACTCAATAAACTGATCAAATTTCTGATAAGCCGCTGTATACTTTTCTTTATCGAATAAGTCCACAGCATCATCATATTGCACAAATTCATTTGTGTAAGCCCCGGTCTTCTGAGCGCTTAGATGGAATGTTGCAGATATACAAAACGCCAATATGAGGAAATACTTCATAATCTACCTAAGATTTTAAACCATAAAAATACTACTGTAAAGAAGGGCTTTTTAGGCCTGAGGGGGGTAAGTTGTTAACGTAATTCTGTTAAGATTATTTTATCATGACACAATTAAAAGACACTAAGAATCCGAAATTTACGGTAGAAAAAGCAGCATGGACCATCCAATCAGCATACAAAACGCAAAGATTTATCAAGGCAAAAGTTTGATTCTTAGTGATGTAAACTTTAGCATTGATAATGGCGAATTTGTTTATCTAATTGGTAAAACTGGTAGCGGAAAATCAAGTTTACTGAAAACTTTATATGGAGAGTTGAAGCTTAAAGAAGGTGAAGGCACTGTTGCTGGATATAATCTACGTAAGCTTCCTGCAAGAAAAATTCCGATTTTGAGACGAAAGATTGGCATTGTTTTTCAGGACTTCCAGTTATTGATGGACAGAAACGTGTTGAAGAATCTTGTCTTTGTAATGCGTGCAACAGGATGGAGAGGAAAAAAGAAGATGGAAGCTAGAGCACTCGAATTGCTCGAAATGGTTGGTTTATCTACTAAAGCATATAAATTCCCTCACCAACTATCGGGTGGGGAGCAGCAACGTGTAGCTATTGCCAGAGCAATTTTGAATGACCCTAATCTGATTTTAGCGGATGAGCCTACGGGTAATTTGGATCCGGAAACTACCGATGAAATAATGTCCTTACTATTTGATATTCAGAAAAAGGGAACGTCTATTTTTATGGCAACGCATGACTTTCATTTAATGGAACGTTTTCCGTCAAGAACGATAAAATGTGAAGATAAAACGGTTAAAGATTTAAAGGCGGTAACTAGTTTTAATCCGCTTTCTTAAAAAAGACCAAGAATCTTCTGCGCTCCTGCATCATTGCTTAACTTATCTGCTAGAAATTCTTTTCTTTTTTCAATCTGCGCTGCATCAAATGGCTGCTTAAAACACGCGTCTATAGCACCTATCCATTCTTTAGGCGAATTTGCGATTATACACATTTCTTCCAAGCCAGTTTCCTTTGCCATTTCGTCATTTGCAATGCAGAAACGCCCTCTATACAAACTTAAGATCAGCTTTAGTTTAATCCCTGTTGCCTGAAAGGTCGGTAGCACATTACATTGAGCATTGCATAAATACTGGGTAATCTCATCAGATGATAAATTATCAAGTAATTCGACATTTGACAGCTTCTCACAAGTCGCTTTTAACTCTTTGGACGGTTTGTTTCCGGCAATTACGAGACGGTGCTTAGATTTGGAAAACACCTGATTTACCAAGTATAAAGCAGCTTCATTGTTTTCTCCAACAGCCAAGTTGCCATGATAGAAAGCATAATCACCTGTCCCCTCATTTATATCGACATATTCGGATGAATGAAATGCAGGAACATAATGGCAATTCACACCTGAATAGCTGGTCTGTAAATAGTTGAAATCAGCTTTAGAAATAGCCAGAATGTCACTCGCTTTCTTCACTATTTCTTCAAACTTGGCTAACTTTTTAGCTTCTTGTTTAAAGTAAAAACGCTTAAATGGATTTGACTCCACTTTAGCCAATCCAGCATAGTAATCGCTCTCGATATTGTGCATGCGAATTATACATTGCCTATTTTCAAATCCCTGGATCATTGGGAAACAAGTGTGTAGACCCTCAAACAATATAGGTGCATCATTCGTTCTGAGATTTTCAGAAAGCTTTCTACTACTTCTGCTAGCTACCACATAGGGGTACTTTGAAAATAATAGACTCATTGATTTAGCGCGTGGATAATACCTCACCTCCTCACAAAACTCCTCCAATAAAGACTGCTCTTTGCGCCCATATTTGTAAACATGAAGAGCTACTTTAACACCTGCTCTATGCAAGGCCTTCAATTTATAGTAGACATCAATTACACCGCCATAGTTGGCTGGATAGGGAACATCAAAGGAAACTATATTTAAATCAATTTTTGCCAATATCTTTCATTACAGCTTTTAAATCACTCACCTCATTATTCCATGATAATTCGGCACGTGCGTTTGCTGTATTAGAGCGGCAAATATCCAATTTTTCTTTGTCTTTTAGGAAATTTTGTATGCAGGATGCAATATCTTGTATGTCATGTGATGGGCAAATTACTCCAACTTCATAGTTTTCAATAACTTTCCTTAACTCGGGCAAATCTGAAGATAAAATGGGAATCCCAGCGGATATGTAATCAAATATTTTGTTGGGCAAGCTGAACTTGTAGTTCAAATTACTCGGCTTGTCCAGTGTGACTCCAAGATCTGCACACACCGTATACTTCATCATTTCAGTATATGGCATTCTATCCTTAAAAATCACTTTCCCCTGCAAATCATCCTCCTGAGCGCGTGTTTTCAGACTATCAATTACATCTCCACTTCCCACAATTAATAACACACAATTATCCAGCAAGGCTAGAGCTTCTAGTAATTCCTCTCCTCCTCTATCTACATTAATTCCAGACCCTTGAAGAATCAGAATGTGTTTATCTGTTGGTAGGCCAAGTTGCTCATGTGAGACATTTGGAAGCTCCTTTAACATGTGGGGAATATTCCTCATTACCTTAGGACGCATATTGTATCTATCCTGATAAAAACTGGCAATGGAATCATTCACTGTGTATACATGCTTTAACTTAGGGAAAATCCATCGTTCAATCTTCAACCACATACCTTTAGCAAACTTTCTTCCTTCTAATTCAGGCACCTCTGTAAAGCACTCGTGCGAATCATAAATCAAGGGTTTCCTTTTTATTCTAGACACTAAATAGTTTGCCAACAAGGTGTCTAAGTCATTGGCATATAACACGTCCATCCGTCTAAAAAGCAGAAAGAAGAAAAGTCTAAAATTAAATGAAGCGTAAAACAAAGCTCCTTTAGTAAATAGTAGGCGCATGCGCTTAGTGTGATAATCTCTATCAATGGGCGCGCTGTTGCTCAGTCTTCTTCCCACCAAAACTATCTCGTGACCATCTTCATGAAGACTAGAACAAATCTTGTGCACACGCTGATCTGTACTTAAATCATTGATAACCGATACATAGATTTTCTTCCCCATTCTAAAGCACGAATATATCTATATGAATCGGTATTTAAACGCATCATGTTAGTAATGTATTGTAAAAACCGAATATCCTATTACTTGCTTGCGTAGATTTGAAGCAATGTTAGAACACAACATATCCCTTAGACCTTACAACACATTTGGCATAGATGTGCAGGCAGAATCGTTCGCAAAAATTGATTCGATTGACAAGCTGCAAAACATCCTTAGTGATACAAAAATCAAGCAAAATCTCTCACTCATTTTGGGAGGTGGAAGCAATATTCTTTTAACCAAAGACGTACAGGGCTTGGTACTTAAAAATGACATTGACGGCATTGATATCATTGAGGAAGATAGCACAAGTGTGGTTCTTGAAGTAGGCGCTGGTGTTGTATGGCACTCGTTTGTATTGTGGTGTATTAACAAAGGGTATGGTGGGCTGGAAAACCTCTCACTTATTCCTGGGAATGTAGGCGCAAGCCCAATGCAGAATATCGGAGCATACGGAGTGGAGATTAAAGATTGTTTTGAGAGTTTGGATGCACTTCATATCGAGGATAATGTGATTCACACATTTGATAAGTCTACCTGTGAATTTGGCTACCGCGAGAGTGTGTTTAAGCGTGCTCTAAAAGGTCAATATGTGATTTGTAAGGTGCGTTACAAACTGAGTAAGACACCAAAATTCAATACAAGTTACGGCGCAATTCAACAGGAGCTTGAAAGAATGGGAGTGGATACTTTAAGTCTTAAAGCCATTAGTGATGCGGTTATTGCGATAAGACAATCCAAATTACCTGATCCAAAAGAAATTGGTAACTCAGGTAGTTTCTTTAAAAACCCTGTAGTCCCTATCACTCTTGCGAATAAGATAAAAGAAGATTACCCAGAAATGCCAAGCTACCCGATTGATGACGACCATGTAAAACTTGCGGCTGGTTGGTTAATTGAAAAGTGTGGCTGGAAAGGATATCGTAAAGACGATTATGGTGTGCATGCCAAGCAGGCTTTGGTATTAGTAAACTATGGCAAAGCGAAAGGCAGTGATATCTACAATCTATCTTCCGAGATATTAGCTTCTGTACACGAAAAATTCGGGGTACAATTAGAAAGAGAAGTGAATATTCTGTAGAACTTTTCTTATTTTACAAGTATGATTTTTAGTAGATTCTATTTTTCGTTTGTAGTGTGTGCTCTTGTGTTTGTACAAACAAGTCATTCACAAATTGTGCAATCTTATCGCACACCCGCTATGCATCCCATTGATGCGGTTGGTTTAAAGAAGGCAATATCAGTGCATGAAAAAATCACGGCCGTAAAAGGGAAGCTTGATGAAATAGAGGGCACCTACAAGATTACGAATAGTGATACAACTTTACGAACCGTTTGGATCTACCCCAGCACAGAAGTCGGACAAGCTTTGAGACATGAAAAGGTAGAACTTGGTTTGTACATCCCGAAAAAAATCCAAAGTGATATTGACGCTTTCTTTGACATGCAACTGGATAAAGAAAACGAGCTCAACCCATATAATCGTCATGACATTGATATTACCGTAAGTATCTTTAAAGACGGTGTGCACGAACAAGATGTAGATGCGTTCTATTACAGAGAATACACACCAAATAGACAAAACAAATACTGGCGACTTGTGCCGAATGATTGCAACTGGCGTGTTCGTTTTGCGCCACGCTCGTTTGGTGGTTCATGGTTAGCTGTGGTAAATATTCAAGCAAAAAATCACCCAGTGTATCAAGCCTTGATTCCTTTTAATGTCAGTGATTCAGATAACCCAGGCTATTTGGAAATAGGGAAACACAAAAAGTTTTTGCGCACCAGTTACGATAAGAAAAGTCTCTTTGGTATTGGTCAGTCACTGACATGGCCAGCGAAGAAAAATGGGAATTATTCATACAGCACGGCAAACCTGTCTGAGTTCTTTGTTTTTCATGATTATGTGAGACAGTTTGTTGAAAATGGCGGTAATTTCTGTCGAATTAATTCCATTAGCATTGGGCACGATTTTGAACTTGAGGCTCTTGGAAACTACGATACAAGGCAACATGCTGCCTGGGACTTTGATCGTGTTGTGGATTATTTAGAAGAGCATGATGTATTCATGATGTACGTTATTAAACATCACGAGCATTGGTATCCGCGCAAACCTGGCTGGGATGGATGGCTTGGTGAAAGATGGAATGAAAATCCATACAACTCGAATGACGAGTTTATGAATGGTAAATTCCCAGAAGAAACGATTAAGGGCGTGATTGAACCTATTGACTACTTTAAATCCCCTGAAGCACTTGATCATTTTAAAAACTACATGCGTTATGTGCAATCAAGATGGGGTTATAGCACCTCTGTTGGCGCGTGGCAAGTATTTAGTGAAGTAGATTTAATTGCCGAGTATCATCAAAATCAAGAACATAGAGACATTATTCATGAGTTCCTGAGAAAGGTATCTATTTATGTAAAGGACACACTTAAAGCACCTCAACTCTACAGTGTTGCTATGGGTGGCGCAGCAAGTGGAAATCACAGAATAGAGGATGCTGGCGTCTATGAAATACCGAAACATGACTTTACGGGCGTTCACTTGTACAACTTTGATTATCCCAATTCTGAAATGAAATACCCAGATAGACTAAGAACAAGAAATGTTTGGGCACGTGCTAAAACGACAAAAGAATTCATGACTGGCGGTACAGATGTCGACGAGAAAACCAACAACTACCATCCGCAGTTTTTAGATAAACCGTTCCATTTTGACGAATTTGGGTCTGGTCCACTCATAACAGGATTGGTAAGACCTACAGATGACCCCATTCAAGATTTTATTGAGTGTGCACCCATTGTATTTCATAACGATATGTGGGCCTCTTCTTGTATGGGAGGATTCACCACGGGCATGGAATGGCTTTTCGCGAGAAATCAAGAAGCGTTAACACCAAGCTTCAAAGGAATAACCTCTTTCTTTGAGGATATTGATTTTGAGAATCATAATTTTTATTCAGTTGAAGATGCTTATGATTTTAAACGCATTGCTCAAACCTATCCATCAAGGAAAATCATAAATAGAACTTGTATTTACGACAAAGGCAAAGACTATCGTGTAAACGATAAAGTTGAAGCCTTTACGATGATTGAGGACAATGCAGAACGCGCATTTGGATGGGTGCACAACAGATCCTATTACTATTGGAATATTTATGCAAGTGACACCACATCATGCCTTTATCCGCTAATTAGAGATGGTTATACAGAGCGTCCTGAGGATGATGATGTAGTAGACACTCCGATTACAATCCTTGGGAAAGACAATGATACATCCAAACGAAAAGATCGTGCTTATTTCAAAATAGAAAACATGCAGAAAAGCACTCAATATACTGTGCAATTCTTCAATACGCGTTCAGGTGAGCTAATACATCAAATGGAGGAGAAATCTTCAATGTTTGGCAAGCTAAAAATATGGGTGCCAGACATGAAGCCAGGAGAACACCCAGACCTGGCGTATAAGATTTTTGTCGATAGCTGGTAATTATTTATACGGTGCGTAGAGTGAGTCGATATCGACTTTTTGTTTACCGATTATCTTCTCATTATCCAACAACAGCTGAGATCCAATTTCAATGAAATCTCTTTGTTTGATATAACTTGAGGAATAATCAGAAATCTCCAAGACAGCTCCTTCGTATTCATCCTTTTTTTGATAAGCTGCTAATGCTGCCGTGGTCGAATCAATTTGCACCCCAGTCAATTTGACATAACTACCATCTTTGGCGGCTATTCCAATATTCGATTTGCTTACGTAAACTTTTGTCCCTACAACAGTTGAGCCTTCACCGCCAGAAATCCCTTTATCTCGAGCATTCGAGACGTGCACGCCGTCAAGGGTAATCTTAGAACCTGAAACGTCCACACCATCATTCCCTATAACATTAAAATGCACGTTCTCAATGCTACCCGTGCAAAAGTCCGCATCAAACGCATCTGCATAGGTATTTTCAAACGATGAATTGCTTAGCTTGAACTTAGATCTGAAAATATTCAATGCATCCTCACAATGATTATTGGTGAATGAACAGTGGTCAATTTCTACATCCGATTCATAAAAAACAACCGCCCCCGTTTGTTGCCAATGCTTAAGCTTGAAGTTTCGCAAATTATCAAAATGACAATGACGAATAATTGATTCCTCACCAGCGCCCAATACTAGCAGTCCCATACCTGATTGATTGGAACTATAAATCTTCACTGGATTAGCCTCTGTACCATTAATTTCCACCGTTCCATAAGATAAAATGAAGCTTGCGTTTGACATATCAATTTCAACACCAGCATCAATAATCATTTTAAAGCCTCTAGGCACGACGATAGGGCGGTGCATAACACATGATCGTGAAATAATAAAGAGCTTATTATCCACATCTACCTTAGCACCAATTTTATTAATCATGGCTGAATACTTCCAGAACTCCTCTCTAAGATTTTCAGTACTTGGATAAGGCCATTCGACCAGCTTAACTTGCTCGGTTAGCTCAGGATTCGCTTTATCATGATAGTGAATTCGGTAAGTCTCCAAGGGCACCATTACCTCAACAAAATCCGCTTGAGTTTCAAATGCTTTTAAACCCGTGTTGGGTATAGGAATGATTAATTCTTCCGCATCTTTAAAAGAGTAACCCGCAATGCTTGTCGCCGCAGGATGAAAGTTGAGTAAGCGCAATTTAAGTTGGCCGTCTATGGTGTCTTGAATGTAGGCCTTAACACTGATTTCATCTACAATAATATCCTTCACATTGTTGGGCGAATAAGGTGTAAATTCCATTTTAATAGGATCATTTGTGAAGTCTCTTTGCTCGTATGCTGGCAATTCACCACGAATCTTCTCGGCAGTTTTTTTATAAAAGTCTCGGTCAAACCTATATAGACGTTCTTCTCGTGAAATTAATTGCTCCAGACTATCGATAGCATTGTTGTACTTCTTGAAGACCTCTTGCAGGTAATCCTCACTGCTGATGCGCTTAAGTTCCTTGACATACTCACGTTTAAAACTAGGGTCATTAAAGAGCTGAAGGTTAAAATAAGCATCTGGACTAGGGGTTCTCGTGGAATCTGGATTTCCATATATAGCACGCCTTTGATCACGCTTACCAAACTCTTCGAAACCATCAAACCCAATCTGTTCTATTTTTGCCGTTACTGGATTGTAATAGAAGCGTTGATTATGCCAGGCTAGTCCGTGCATAGCGTTCACTAAATCGTTTAGTGCATAAAAACGAGCCGTATAATTCACATTAAGCACATCATCAATCTTTAATTGATGAGTTTTCATGCTATATAGAAGATTCTGTGCATCTAAAAACTGAGCAAATAATTGAGGGGTCTCCATAGTATGCCCTTCCTTAAAAGGCAATATTTCAGCCGATTCGTAATAAGGCACTCTCAAGCCTTCTGCGTCCAACCCCCTTGCCTGCCAAAGTCCTTCTTCATTTATTTTTATAATAGGCCCTTCTCGCCTATTCTGGCTTTCTACTAACTGTTTGGTAAAGTGTTCCTCAATCGCGTAAAGTCCTTTGTTTTTGCCGTTTATTTTAACGGGAATGAAATGATATCGCGTAGTTAATATATCCTCATGCATAAAAAGCTGATGTAAAAACCACTCATCGAGAAACGATCTGGTGTGAGGCGACTGAATCGAGAAGTTTTTCATTCCCATAACTGAACCGCCATCTTTAATCTTAACACGTAAGGACCATTTAGCTGTTTCTAGATGATCTGTCCAATCGCCCTTTAATCTGAATTCTGCCGGATACGTTTTGCCTAAGTATGTAATTTCACCATCCACATACTTCTTATATTTCTTTTTGATCAAGCCGGCGCTTAAAGACTTTTTCCGGAACTTCTTTAAGGTTTTGTAAGCTTCATCATCCAAATGGATGCTCAAGACATTCTCATAATCAGGAATTTCTTTTTCTTCCGAAATCTTAATGTAAACATCATCAAAATAGACCTCATTTTCATAAGGGTTGTAGCCATAGAATTTTAGCTCATTTACATCCTTTGTCAACTCATAATCAATGTAGACTGAATTCCAACCATCCTCCGAAACAACAGTGGTATGGGCAAACTCGTACAAACCATTGTCTCCTTGAAGCACTATTGTTCCCCTGGATGAATCTGCTTTTTGATAGGCGGAGAAAATGATATGCTGTCCTTTTTTAAGTTTATACGCTTTATACTCGAATGCATATTTGTTCTCCTCTGTAGCAATAGCAGAATACTCGCCACTTTTTGATTGATGATTGCTTTGCGAACCAGCACCTACAATTTTTTCGTCACCCGCTAGATAATGATTGCCTTCAACGCTCTCAAAATCGATGGTAAACTCACATGTATACAATGGCTCATTGCTTTTGTTGTCTGCTTCTTCCGCACATGAAACGACAAATAGACAAACGACAAATGCCAGAAATACCCTGCTTAACATGTCCACAAATGTAGCTATTTAAACTATTTAGATTTGATTGTCTCCAACCAATTCAACATCATCTTTTTACCGTGCGGCGTCAAAACCGATTCGGGATGAAATTGCACAGCATACATAGGAAAATCTGGATGTTTCATAGCCATTAACACCCCTTCATCTGTTGAGGCCAGTTGCGTAAATTGGGGAATAGTTGTTGCATCCACGGCCCAGCTATGGTATCTACCCACTTGAAACACCTCTGGAAGGTCTTTAAAAAGTGCATCTGAACTTTGTATTTTACACGGGCTAGATTTGCCATGAATAATCGCGTCCAAATTATATAGTTTACCACCAAAGCACTCGGCGATGGCTTGCATACCGAGACACACGCCAAGAATGGGAATGTTTGAATGGTAGCGTTTAATAATCTCTATCATTAGAGGCCGTGCGGAGGGTAATCCTGGACCGGGTGAGAGAATTATACCGTCGTAATTAGCTACATCATCGATAGATAGCTCATGCTCTCTGCATACATCCACCTCACATGTATCGGCAAGATAATGATGCAGGTTATAGGTAAAACTATCTTCGTTATCTAAGATGAGGATACGCATTAGCCCCATATTATCCGCAGGTAAGCAGACGATTGAAATTTAAATGCTTTTGGATGTGACACTATATTGTCCGGTCCAAGATTGATTTTTACGAAATACGCATTGGCTCCGGCGTCTAAAACAAGTTGATCAAGCAATCTAAAGCGGTAGCCCAAGCCCGCAAAACCACCATAGCCAACGCCTCCCCAATCTACATTCTTATATATGGTGTTTTGGTTGGTAGCATTTCTTGTCCATTGCGTCAAAATATACTCTCTATCCTGCACAACCATACTGTTTTTCTTTACTCTGGTTGCAGTCACATTCGCGCCAATAGTAAAGTAGCCATGCTGTGCTTCTTCTCCAAAGCCAAACTTACCTCCAACATCCAGCACCATACGGTCTTCCTCTCCTAACAATCCTTCTACCTTGATAATTTGTTGAGAGGTTTGATTACTTGGATCATACACCTCAAAAGTCAATGCATCATTTAGCGTGAGTTGAGCAAAATTCGCGTCCACAAAAAAGCTATTGAGTTCATCTGTTTTATAGGCAATATGTCCTCCTAACATTAAGCCAAAATTGTATCTCATGTTGGTTGGGTACTCCAGAACATCAAAATCATAGTCTCCATAGGACTGTCTAATGCGGTTGTATACCGAATTTGGATTGGATGAGTTTAAGTTGATATAATACTCAACATCCAGGTTATAGTTGTACTCAACATCCGCCCCGTCATATCTAATTGAAGTGTAGCTATTTGCCTTATAAGTCCCAAGGTTCACTCCAAACTCCCAGTTTTCTAGCTGAGCTAGTGAGCTAAAAGGTAGTAGCAATATGACAAATAAGAGCCTCTTCATTCGGATTATGCACCTATAGTTTGTTTGCACGCATCTAGGATATTCCTAGCATCTTCAAGCGTTTGTCCCTCAGCATACGTTCTTAATACTGGTTCGGTTCCAGAAGGGCGAATCATTAGCCACTCTCCATTGTCAAAGTAATACTTCCAGCCGTCGATAGTAGTAATCTTATTCACTTTGTAATCACCGAAAGCATCAAAAGCACCGTCTTTACACTTCTGCACAATGGACTGCTTTAAATCTTCTGCAATGTGTAAATCGTTTCTTTCGAATTTAAAAGCGCCCACAATCTCGTACACCTCATCAATCAACTCTTCCAACGTTTTACCAGATTTTGCCATGAACTCCCATATGATGAGTCCCATCCAAATACCATCGCGCTCTGGAATATGACCCTTCACCGCAATACCTCCAGATTCTTCACCTCCGATTAACACATCCTCTTGAAGCATGATGCCGCAAATGTATTTAAAGCCAATTTTTACTGTTTCATGCTCAAGGCCATAATGATCGGCCATGTCTTTAATTCTCGGCGTGCACGAATGCGCATCACACACCTTTCCATCCATTCCCTTGTACTTCTTCATGTAGTGAAGTAGAAGTAAAATGATATGGTGCGAATCAACAAACTCACCTTTAGAGTTGTACAAACCAATTCTATCGGCATCACCATCCGTAGCTAATCCACAATGGATAGTGCCTTTATCTTTTATAAACTTTGAGAATTCTTGTAAGTTTTTATCGATTGGCTCTGGTGCCTGCCCCATGAATGATGGGTTATAGTCACAATGCAAAAAATCCATATCAGGCAGTAATCTCTTTAGAACATTCTGACCAGCACCGTACATAGCGTCATACGCCAAGTTTAAACCTGAATTCTTAATCGCATCAATATCAAAATTGGCTTTAGCATGATCCACGTACATAGTCTCCAAATCTACATACTCCAACATGCCACTGTCCTCGTAATCTTGTAGACTAAGACTCTCCGTATCTATGGTGCTTTTGTCCTCAATAATGTCTTCAATTTCCTGCACCTTATCTGGTGTAAGTGGACCGCCATAATGTCCTTTCAATTTATAACCATTGTAAGAAGGTGGGTTGTGAGATGCAGTGATTACCACTCCGATAGACGCTTTGTAATTCACCACGCCTAATGCAACCATTGGAGTAGATACAAAGTCTTTCGAAAGTTTTACTTTAATTCCCATGCTGCAGAAAACTTTAGTAGCTGTTTCTGCGAACAATTCTCCAGCAAATCTGCAATCGTGGCCAATTACAATGCTAGGATTGTCATAATTAGCCTTGGTCCATTTAGCCGTTGCTTCACTCACTCTGCGTACATTCTCTACCGTGTACTCCTTTGCTATGATGGCGCGCCAGCCATCTGTTCCGAATTTTATCTTAGACATTATTTAATATTGTTTGCGTTTTGCCATGCAATGTAGGCGTTTCTGTTTCTGCTGTGCTCAGCTGAGGTAGCTGCAAAATTATGCCCGGCAGAGTAACCACCAGGTTTCGCGCACATAAATATATAGTTATGTTTTTCGTAATTCAATACGGCATCAATCACTGCTTCTTTTACCGTTGATATTGGTCCAGGAGGCAATCCAGTAATATGATAGGTGTTATAAGGATGCTCAATCTTTAAATGCTTGTTATATACTCGGTTGATATCAAACAATCCATTGGCATACTTTACCGTTGGATCGGCTTGTAGCTTCATGCCTTTTTTGATTCTATTCATATAGAGTCCGGCCACAGTGCTCCACTCATTACTGAGTTTATTACCACATTCGCGATAAACAATAGATGCCAAGGTAGTAGCGTCTGTTTGACTCAAACCTATCTCTTTTGCTTTTGCTTTTCTGTCAGCCGTCCAGAATACTCGGTACTTACTTGCCATTAATTCAGTAAGTTCCTCAGCACTTATCGCCCAATCGCATTGATATTTGTTGGCATAGAACAATGTGATGATGCTCGCCTTACTCATGCCATATTTATCCAGCACCTCATCAGATAATACGTAGTTCACATAGGTGGCAGAGTCCAGTTCGAGTGTCTTAGTCATCTTTCCTATGGCTTGTTCAATTGTCCACACATCATCCGTTCTAAAACTTACCTCTTGGCGACCCCTACCTATCCGCAATTCCTGAATTAGCTTCTTGACATTCCATTTCCCCTCTACCATATAAAAACCAGGCACGACATTACCACCGTCGTAATTCATTTTAGCAGCGTTGGATTTGAAAATATCCTTGTCGTTAATGATGCCTTCTTTTTCCAAGAGATTGGCTACATCTTCCATGGTACTCCCAGTTGGAATAAACACAGGCGCTTTCTCGTCCTCACCTATGGCCATGATGTTCACATTCTCGGCATACAATTTAGCTTTGATGATAGGATATATGTAGTAACCACCCACTCCAATAAGAGCCAGCAACCCAAGCAACACACCCCTTCTCATCATTTTACCTGCCATTCCTTATGCTTTCTGTTTTTGATACATCCACTCATCTTGCCAACCTTTGCTTGTTTTATTCCAATTTTTCTTACAACCAATAGCTATATATCCTAGAGATTCGAACAAAGATAAGCTGGCTTCATTGTCTGATTGAATATTGCAAAATAAGTTATTTAATAATAAATGTTCAAATGCGTAATGATGACTTAGCTCCAGTGCTTGACGAGCATAGCCTTTTCTGCGTTCACTTTTATCAGCGATTAGGATACCTATTCCAGCACGCGCATGCTCTGGATCGTACTCAAAGAAATCTATTGTACCAATCGCTTTATCATCATTATTACAGATGATGAATCGTATCTGCTTATGCTCGTGAATGTCTTGTGTTGATGCAGCAAATTGTTTGAGGACGTGCAATGAATAAGGCTTAAGCGTCTGACTTACCTTCCACAGTTCGGGTGAATTCTCCCATTGGTACAAAAGTTCAGCATCCTCTGGCTCAACCGGACGTAGGTATATGTCATTTCCTCTAAGCATCTTGTTTTTTCAAATTCTCAATTCTGCGATCTATCTCTTCACGTGTGTAGGTTTGATAGGTGAATCGCTCATTTTCTAAGACCAAGTTAAGACCTTTATATAAGGTTATCCCATTTTTCTTATCCAATTGAGGAAGCAGTTCGAATATGAAGTTAACACCCGAAACATCCAAACCTTTACTCTGAATACAATCTTTTATGGGATATAAACAGGTAAAACCAGAAGTGTTTTCGTAGGACGAAAAGAAGGAGGCTGCATTTAGACTATCATACTGCACTTTCGCCGCAAGCACCGCTTTCTTTTTTGTAGTAAATATTTTGAATAAGGCAGAGGGCGTATAGGTCTTGTAACCGTCGTATTCAAGCGAATGACACACACCTTGCTCAATCAGCATCAAATGTGGAGGAATTTTATCCGCATCAATTAATACTATCCATACACCCGAGCGGAGATCTGGCAAACTCAATTCATGTATAGGTCCGGCGGATAGTTTAGACATCAATCTCTCCTTTGAACACAAATTTCGCAGGACCGCTAAGCACAACATTCTTAAAGCTACCTTGCTTATAATCGGCTTTTACTTCTAAGGTACCACCCAGTGTTTCTACTTTAAGCTGATCTTGATACCATCCTTTAGCAATAGCGGATAAAGCAGCTGCAGTGACACCAGTTCCACACGACAACGTCTCGTTTTCAACACCACGCTCGTAGGTTCTCATTTTAATACCGTCTTGAATTTTCTGAACGGCATTTACATTCGTGCCCTCTGCTTTGTATTTATCTGAATATCGAATTTCTTTTCCGAATGCTAGCATATCCAAGGCATCAACATTTTCAAACTCCTGAATATAATGTGGTGACCCAGTATTGATAAACATGTAGGCATCACCTTTCTCCACAGCATCTACATCTCCCATACCCAAACTCACCATGCCATTATTAAACTCAGCGTGATGGATGCCATCAATAGCTCTAAATGTGCAAGTTGAACCTACAATTCCCGTATGCACAGCAAACGCTACTGCACACCTGCTCCCGTTTCCGCAGAAACTTTGAGAACCATCTGGATTGTAGAAATCCATATAAAAATCGGTCTCCCCATCCTTCTCAATACAAATCAAACCGTCACTTCCTACACCAAACTTTCTGTCGCACAAGAATTTGATCGTCTCTATATCCTTTTTGAAAAAAGACCGACGATTATCAATGATTACAAAATCATTTCCTGTACCCTGGTATTTGTAAAACTCGATTGTCATTTAGTATAAGGTTTTAATGGACTAAAATCTGCATTTCTATCTATAACAAAGGTACGCTTATCGGCAAGTAATAACAATTGCTCATCCAGAATTTTGATGGAGAAACGCTCGACACTATCCATGCCGTAAATAAGGATGCGATTACCGCTACAGCGATAGCCTTCGTAGCCCAATGGAGACTGCCATAGTTCTAGCTGATAGTACTCACTAAAGCCCTCATCAATATCTAAATGTTGCGCCAGTGTATCCGCGATATCTTTTTTGCCTTTCTCGACCTTCGCCTTCAATCTATAGCTCTGAATTAATTCGTCTTTAGCTACTCGGATTTCAGGTTCATCAATATCAAGGTTAAGAGAATCTATTTCAAGACTATCCACCTCAATCGAATCTCCAACGGTGACCACAGCAAGCTTATCATTAACAAGCGCCGTATCGGCCAAAACAGTATCCTTGACTGCAGGTAATTGCGCTTTGGGTGTAGCTTTGATTTGCACCGTATTCTCGGGCGCCGTTTCGTCTTGTGAAATCTCGCTTTCATCCTCAGAAACATCCTCTCCGCAGGACAAAATTCCGGCAGCCATAAGCACCGAAAAATTGAAAAATATTAATACCTTAGTAGTCAAGTCTTTGTTAGTCTATTTTACCTAGCAAATGTACTATAATCCTTAACAAATTTTAACACGGAAGCAGAAACATTATTGACACGAAAGCGTTACTTATTAAGATTCAAAAGGAAACAAACACAAACAATAAAAGCACATGAGAGATAATAGAAAATGGATAGGTTTAGTTGCGGCAGGACTATGTGGAGGCGCAATAGCCATGGTGGGTGCTTACTTTATGCTGCCAGCCAATGGCGAAGGAAAAACAGAAACTAAGATTGTAGAGGTGCAGAGCGAGCCTAATGCCGTTCCGGTAAGACAAGTTATTTTAGATGGCGCACCAGAATCTGCCAAAGATTTTACCCTAGCATCAGAAGAAACGGTGCATGGAGTTGTCCACATCACAACCACTTACGAAAGTAATTACAGCAAAGACCCGTTTTATGAATACTTCTATGGACCAGGCTATGGTAAACAAAAAGCGTCCGGTTCTGGCGTTATCATTACAGATGACGGTTATATCGTAACCAACAATCACGTGATTAATGGTGCGGACAAGATTGAAGTAACATTAAACGATAAACGCGGCTATACGGCAAAACTTATTGGAGCCGATCCAGCTACCGATTTAGCACTATTAAAAATAGAAAGCAAAAACTTACCTACCGTAAAATTAGGTGATAGTGATGAGGTAAAAATAGGTGAATGGGTTTTAGCCGTAGGTAATCCATTTAACTTAACGAGTACCGTGACTGCTGGAATTGTTAGCGCGAAAGCAAGAAGCATAAACATTCTGCAATACGATCCCGATAAGGAGATATTCCCAATAGAATCGTTCATCCAGACGGATGCAGCCGTTAACCCAGGTAACTCGGGTGGTGCATTGGTAAACGCTAGAGGCGAATTAGTAGGTATAAATACAGCGATTGCTTCAAGAACTGGATCTTATTCGGGTTACTCATTTGCAGTGCCGGTAAACATCATGAAGAAGGTAACCAAAGACTTGATGGAATTTGGTCAAGTACAAAGAGCTTTTATTGGAGCTAACATTCGCGATTTAAACCAAGAACTAGCGAACCAATTAGACATTAATGATGTGCAAGGTGTTTACGTTGCAAGAGTAATTGCTGGAGGTGCTGCAGAGACAGGGGGCGTTAAGGAAGGTGATATCATTACCAAAATTGGTGCGGTAGATGTGCACAATGTACCTGAGCTTCAAGAACAAATTGGCCGCTTTAGACCTGGTGATGAGGTGGCGGTTACACTCAAGCGTGATAACAGAGAGAAGGTTATGAAACTGACGCTTAAAAACCTTGAAGGCAATACGGAGGTGGTAGAGAAATCTAAATCTGAATTGATGAGTGTGCTTGGAGGTACATTTAAGAAGATTACCGCTCGTGAGATGAAAGCACTTAAGTTGGAAAATGGTGTTAAAATCACCCAACTTGGATCGGGTAAACTCAGAACAGCTGGTATAAGAGAGAGTTTTATTATTACCAAGATTGATTCAAAGAAGGTGGAAACGCCGCAAGACTTGGTAGACATGTTAAAGGACAGAAAAGGAGGCGTATTGGTAGAGGGGATTTATCCTAATGGAATGAAATACTATTTTGCTCTTAACCTCTAACTAGCATAACTAAATAATTTAAGTTGAGTCCGTCTCCGTTTGTGGGGCGGACTTTTTTGTTCTTAGAGTTGGAAATTGTGTTGTATATTAGTGTGTTAGGTTGTTAATAGTACCATGGTTAGGTATAAGGTAAAAATACCACGAGTTACAAACTCGCGGCAGCGGGGGGTTCCATTCATTACCATTGGTGATGATGCACAGCCAAATTATACTAACGAGTTTATTAGACAAGGTGTTGGTATCCTAGCAAATCAAACTAATGCAACTATATATAACGCGGAATTTAAAGACTTAACTGGGGCACCTAGCCCAAACTCCAATAGAAACATAGGTGTTCTAGGTGTCGGTGCTGCAATTAACACCTTTGGGTTAACCGTTGGCAGCACAGGTCCTAATCAAGAAAACCTATTTGACAACTGTGACATAGGAATACTCGTTGACAGAAACATGAACCTGGATGCGAGAGAAAACATGTTTACAAATATCGTACGAAATGGAATCTTAGCTAGACAAAACACTAGCGGATTAATAAATATTGTAGGTAATGATATCCAGTCTAGCTCAGGATTTATTGGCTTTTATTGTTTGGACAATAGTGCCACTACAGTCAACATCAACAACAACAATATCAATTGGAATTACAGCCCATCTCAGGCTGGGCTACTTACTGGCATTGCAATACAAAATGTAGTCCCATTGAACCTTGGAAACAACAATATTTCTAATGTTTCAATCAATCGAATAAAAAATTGCGAGTTGGGCGTTTTTGTTGGAAGTAATCCATTGACTGATATTAATGGTAACATCATTAGAATTCAGAAATCCAACTCTGATATCGCACAGACACTTTATACTGGAATTCGTGTTGTTAACAGTCTTGGAACTACAATCTCTGCTAACCAAGTAACAAAGCTAATTGGGAATGCTACATCTGCAATTGAAGACAATTTATATGGAATTCAAGTTGAAAACTCGCGATTTACACCAACGTATAACAACTTGCTTCAACGTATGGGACGAGGAATACAATATAGTGGGTCGTGCCTTTTTAGTGCGATACAATGTAATACAATGTGGAAGAATTGGACTGGAATGAACTTTAATTCTGCCGATATTAGCCAACAGGGTTTACCAGTAGGTACTTTCGGTTTCCCTAACGGTTTAACATGGGATAATAAGTGGCAAAGTCATCAGGGAACTGATAGAAGTGATGGATTGATGGCAACACCAACCAATATCCATCATAAACCACAGAATACTTATAACCCTCAGCCTTCTACTGGATTAGATAATTCTGGCTTTAACCCTGTTCAGTTGGGCAATAATTCAGCCTCCAATTGTGCTGGTGTTGGCACCAATCCGGGTGGGCATGTAGCGCCTGGGCAAGACAAACGAAACCTTTTATTTGCACCAATTAAGGATGACACCAAAGTATATGGTCAGTATAGTGGGGCACTAAGAGAGTGGGATCGTAGAGTATTGTATGCCATGTTTAGAACTGACAATACATGGATGAATTTAGGCTCTAGCGATGATGCCGATTATCAACAGTATTACAATTCGTTTTCTGGTAGCAATACGGAAAAATTGTGTGATATGGTAGATGCTTTTAACACCAATAATACAGCACTGGCTGCCAGCATTAATGCGTCTATTGTTCCAGACAATATGCAAGAAGATTACTTGAAACAAGTAATGGATATATATGCCGTTACATTTACAGATAGTATCTACACCTTCACACCGCAACAACAGGCTGACCTAGAGTTTATTGCTTGTTTAGATGCTACTGAATATGGCCCCGGAGTATATTCGGCACAGGCTATGTTGGGGCTTTTCTATGGTTGTGATGGACAGGGGAACATGAGGTCTATGACATTCTCAGAACCTAATACCACAAAACAAGCAGAAATTGCGCTATATCCGAACCCCAATTCTGGTATTTTCACCATAGAATCTGAATTGGAACGGGCTAGTCAATTACTTATTTTTGATGTAACAGGAAAGCAGGTGTATAGTGCACAAATTCTTAAGGGCTACCAAATTAATGAGTTTGATTTGAGTAACCTCAATACAGGCTTATACGTAGTTAAGATCATGTCAAACGGATTGACTTTAAAAACCGAAAGATTGGTGATAAACAAATAACAACTGTTTAAACTGAAATACATACTATTAATCTTGTCTGGGATCACGTACCCCAGACATTTTTTTGCCCAGAACTTGGTTCCGAATCCGAGTTTTGAAGTGCTTGACAGTTGCCCATCAGATGACGGACAACTTTACAACCTAAAAAATTGGTTTAACCCAAATGCTTTCACAAGTCCTGATTTATATTCTTCATGTTCATTTTCAACGGAAACAGATGTACCATATAACTCAACAGGATTTCAACAACCAAGAACAGATTCCAGTTATATTGGACTAATCGTAGGCGTTTGGGGAAGCCAGTTCAACAGAGAATACGCTTCTGTTCGTCTTACAGATACCTTAAAAAAAGATAGCCTTTACTGTGTTCGTTTCTATGTAAATGCAGCCGAAGACCCTAGTATCAAAAATGCTCATGATGGCATAGGAATATACTTATCCGTTGATTCTCTGTATCAAACCGCCAACACTTTTTTTCAACTGCCTGCACAGATCAGAAACGAAACAGGAAATATCATAACAGATACAGCGAATTGGGTTGAAGTATCTGGGTACTACGTGGCAACTGGAGGAGAACAGTTTATAACATTGGGTTGTTTTTGGCAGGATAGTGAAATTAATTGGTTAATCGAACAAAATGAAGCAGCCTATTTACTAATTGATGATGTTTCTGTAACAAAATGTAGTTTACCTCTTGACACCAGCTCAAACATAAATTTTCTGAATGTCTTTCCTAATCCCAATTCTGGAGAGTTTACAATAAGCTATCGTGTCGTTGAAAACAAAAGAGGGCAATTTAGTTTATGGGATGATGCAGGCAGACTGGTTTACCGATCTACTCAACTAACTGGAAAGTTTGAAGACGAAATCCACTTGCCCCAAGTAAGTGCAGGGCTTTATCTGTGGCGTTTTGATGTGGATGGCAACAAGGAAGCAACGGGAAAATTAATTATTGCGCAATAACCTCCATACGGGCTTGTACATAGTTAAGATTGTGTCAAATGGATTGACATTAAAAACCGAAAGATTAGTGATAAACAAATAGCCATTGTTTACACTGAAATACATACTATTAATCTTGTCTGGGGTCGCGTACCCCAGACATTTTTTTGCCCAGAATTTAGTTCCGAATCCGAGTTTTGAAGAACTAGATAGTTGTGTGACAGGACCAAATCAAATTCATTTTACTAAATATTGGTACAATCCCAATGCTTTTGGGTCTCCAGATTTGTTGTCTTCTTGTTCTCTTGACCCCTCTTATAGCACGCCGCACAATATTGGCGGGTTCCAACCTCCTCGCACTGACAGCTGCTATATAATGATTTCGATTATTGATGGGGGAGCAGTTTTTCACGAGTATATTGCGGTTAAATTATCGGACAGTTTGGCAAAGGATTCGGGTTATTGTATCTCTTTTTTTGTTTCTCCTTTGGCAGTTCCTTCTACCGATTTGTTTACTGATGGAATCGGTGCTTATTTGTCAAAGGATTCAACTTTTCAAACGACTGGCTCATTTATAAATGCACCTGCACAAATTAGAATGGAGGGTGTTATTTATTCAGACACTTCTAAATGGAGTGAAATAAGTGGATTCTATCAGGCTAAAGGAGGTGAAAAGTATATAACTATTGGTGGATTTTGGCAATTTTCTGAAGTTATTTGGACTGGGAACAATAATGATGGTCATGTCGTTTATATAGATGACGTTTCAGTAACAAAATGCACGCTACCACCAGACACAACAGCCAACACCAACTTTATTAACGTATATCCCAATCCAAATACTGGACAGTTTACTATCAATTTTGGTGTGATGGAAGAACAAAATGGACAGTTTAGTCTATGGGATAGTTCAGGTAGATTGGTTTATAAATCTGCTAACTTAACTGGTAAGCTTGAACGTGATGTTCATTTGCCGCAACTTAGCTCTGGCATCTACATGTGGCGCTTTGATGTGAATGGGAAAAAAGTGGATACTGGAAAGTTGGTGATTAGGCAGTAATAGTTCATACTAACACATCAATCTTGTACCAAACCCCAACTTCTGCATTACATTATGTATAAATACAATTATTCTGCTCATCCAAATATGATATCCACTTGGATTGAGTTAAATTTGCAGCTGAAAAACAAAGCGGGAAGCATGAAGAAATCGATTTTTGTTGTTGGCATAATTACGGCACTGGCATTATTTGTAGCTTGTGAGGACAAACCCGAAGAAGGAGACACCTCCTGCAGAACATACAAGTCTTATGATCAAGCACAAGCCTTTATTAAAGATTCTGGTTTGGCTAGACCTGAAAGAAAACCTTACACCTTTGACATGCCAAAATCCACATTGGATTCGCTTCAAAAGATGTATGATGACATCAAAGAAATGGATGCCTGCACCTTTATGGACACCTACAAATTAAGCGGTGAAGATTTAGTAATTGTCATGACTTCATTCAACATGAGAGCTCAAGATGAACTCATTATAGAGCGCAACCTAATAAACCTTAATGGTGACCCCAAAAAGGCCAATGAAATCCTGGAACGCAAGAACGAAAAGATGCGCGAAAACCTAGAAAAATCTATTATCCACTTAGATAAAAATGAGCCCAAAGAATAGGCTAGAAAAGTTGAGTTTTTATTTTGATTTTAAGCTTCAATTAGCTTACATTTGCACCCCACTTCACAGTGGCTTTTTGATTTCATAGTATTCAGTTAGCAATAACACAACATTAAACTTTTATGAGACAATTAAAGATCACCAAGTCGATAACTAACAGAGAAAGTCAATCATTAGACAAATATCTACAAGAAATAGGAAAAGAGGATTTAATTACTGCCGATGATGAGGTGGAATTAGCCCAAAGAATAAAGCAAGGTGATCAAGTAGCTTTGGAGAAATTAACTAAAGCGAATTTACGATTTGTTGTTTCAGTTGCTAAACAATATCAGAATCAAGGTTTAACACTACCAGATTTAATTAACGAAGGAAATTTAGGTCTTATCAAGGCCGCTCAAAGATTTGATGAAACACGTGGATTTAAATTCATCTCATACGCTGTATGGTGGATTCGTCAGTCTATATTACAAGCTTTAGCAGAGCAATCTAGAATTGTTCGTCTTCCACTTAACCAGGTGGGATCGCTAAACAAAATCAATAAGGCATTCTCTCGATTAGAGCAGGAATTCGAAAGACCACCAAGCGCAAGTGAAATTGCACAGGCTTTAGATCTTCCAGAAGACAAGGTATCTGATACAATGAAAGTTTCAGGAAGACATGTGTCAGTAGATGCACCGTTTGTGGATGGAGAAGACAACTCGTTACTAGATGTACTAGTAAACAATGATTCGCCTAACGCAGACAACGAGTTAATGCGTGAATCATTACAGAGAGAAATTGAACGTTCCTTATCAACTTTGACTGAAAGAGAGCGTGATGTTATTCGTTTATTCTTCGGAATAGGCATGGCACACGGTTTAACGCTTGAAGAAATCGGTTCTAAGTTTGATTTAACAAGAGAACGCGTTCGACAAATTAAAGAAAAGGCTATTCGCCGTTTACGTCACACCTCAAGAAGTAAATTATTAAAAACCTATCTAGGTTAAACCTTTAAATTCTAAGCACATTGGAAACAAATGTAAAAGCTGCCGGTTACGAATCTGAATTACAGAACTGGATCGGCCGTGAAAAAGCTGCCGTTAATTTAATTAGCGCTGTGGGTCAACTATTGTATGAAAAAGGAACTGAATTGGTTCTTTTCAGAAATCACTTAGTGGATTGCAGTGTATCTGAAGTTCTGAAGTTACATGAGTACGGACGCAATGTAATTCACAAACAAGTGGATATCTACACTACGTCTGAATTGGCTCAAGCATTGTACGCTTTAGACCTTAAGCCATCAAAATTAGACATTGGTAAATTGGCGTCTGAGTACCTAGACGAAAAAGCTAATTTTAATTCGGCTACCGACTTCTTGAAAGATAAGCTTGGTGAAATTTTTAGTGATGTTAGTCACTCAGTTGAGCCAAGAGATGTTGTCTTATTCGGTTTTGGACGTATTGGACGTTTATGTGCAAGAGAATTAATCAAACAAGCAGGTAAAGGACAGCAATTGAGATTACGTGCTATCGTAACAAGAAATGCTAGCGATGAGCAAATCAAAAAACGTGCAGCATTGTTAAGAAACGATTCAGTTCACGGGAAATTCGCTGGAACCATTGTAGAAGATTACGAAAACAAAGCCTTAATTATCAACGGACAAATTATTCACTTAATTGAAGCTAAAACACCAGAAGAAGCTGATTACACTGCATATGGCATTGAAAATGCCTTGGTAATTGACAACACAGGTGTATATAAAGATAAAGAAGCCTTAAGCCGTCACTTACAGGCTAAGGGAACAAATAAAGTATTGTTAACGGCTCCTGGGTCTGGTATTCCGAATATCGTTTACGGTATTAACCATGGTTCAGAGGACATTGATAATGTAGACATTTGGTCTGCAGCATCTTGTACCACAAACGCAATTAGCCCAGTGCTAAAAGTGGTTGAAGATAATTTAGGTGTAGTTAAGGGTCACATTGAAACAGTGCACGCTTACACTAACGACCAGAACTTGTTGGACAACATGCACAAGAAACCAAGAAGAGGTCGTTCTGCAGCTATCAACATGGTAATTACCTCAACAGGTGCTGGAAAAGCAGTAACAAAAGTAATTCCATCTCTAGATGGCAAATTGACTGCAAATGCTGTTCGTGTACCTACACCAAACGGATCTTTAGCGATATTAAGTCTTCAGCTTGAAAAAGCGACTACAGTGGAAGATTTGAATGCACTTATGCGCAAAGCTGCGTTGGAAGGAGATTTAGTGAACCAAATCAACTATAACATTGATCCAGAATTAGTATCGAACGATATTATTGGAAATAGCTGTTGTTCAGTTTATGACAGCAACGCTACTATCGTTTCAAACGACGGTAAAAACGTTGTAATTTACGCATGGTACGATAACGAATTCGGTTACACTAAGCAGGTAATTAGATTAGCTAAATACATAGCGAAGGTGAGAAGATTGATTTATTATTAATCTTTCACATCAAGAAATAAAAAAGCCCTGACACGATTGTCAGGGCTTTTTGTTTGTGATTATATTTTTAGACAATAGAAATACTATTCTTCATCCAAATCTGGCGCATGATGTTCACCGTGTGGGCCACGTGGTCCCTTCTTTCCTCTTCTTTCATCATGTTTACCTTTTCTTTCTGCCTTCTTTGCCTCCCAAACTTCAGCTTGTTCATCTGTTAGGATGGATTTCATTTCTGCATCAAATTCCTCCATTTCTGCTTTCTTCTTCTCCCTTCTTTCTTCCTTCAAGGCTTTGTTTTCCTCACGCACTTGATCCCTTTCTTTAATTGAACTTAAGACCAAATCATAGACTTTTTCTTTTTGTTCTTCCGACAATTCAAGCTCTTTTGCCATTTTCTCAGTGCGTTTTTCAGCTCTCTCTTCAGCACTTGGCTTTTCTTTCTTGTCTTGCGCCATTACAAGTGTACTTGCAAATATTGCGATGGTAAGGATTATTAACTTTTTCATTTTACTTGTTTTAAGGTTATGGTTGTTTAGACTTGGGGAAATTTGGAAGGTTTAATTTGGGGTGGGGAATTTTGTTGGAAAAGTTGTGGCGGGTAGCATGTCGACTAAAAAGCGTTACCATCTCGCAGGGTGGCTATGATTTTCTTAACCAATGTTATCAGCTTTTTTTCTTTTTATTATCACATAAGGGACGCAAACAGCAATCCAAGTAATTAAGCAATCCCAAAACAAGTTTTTTAAATGCCATCCAGAATTTACAAACGGATTTCCTCTTAATTGGAATTGCTCATAATATCTAAATGGAAACCCGATTTCAAGACTGTAAGTATCTTCCATTGTTATAGGGCTTATCCGATAAAGGACAAAAAGGAATGAAATCGAAAAGAAAATCAAGACCGAAAGAATGCTTCCTTTTACTATATAAACAATTAGGTCTTTCATTAAAAGTCACTTGTGCATTTATGCTTGATTTCAACCACTTCTTTTCCTTCCTTATCAACTGCACCCCAAAGATGGTTTAGTTGAACTTTTCCAATTCCATTTTCAAACTTATTCGCATGTTGAAATTTGAAATCAATTTTGAGGTTTCCAGTGGTGTCAATATACCCATATAATCTTGGTTCGTCTGTTTGCCAATCAGTACTCACGACACAGAGTCCTTCTGAAAATTCATCAGCCCAGTGAAATTTTGGCTCAATAACCACATTGCCATTTACATCCCAAAATCCAATTAAATCATTTTGTCTAAAACTTACGAGACCATTATGAACTCCTCCTAAAAAGTCATATTGATGTTCAATTACATATTCTCCTTTTTCATTAATCAGTCCCCATTTCCCATCAATTGCAACTGCAGAATGTTCCTCCGAAAACATTTCAGCCGACTCGTAAATGGCTTTGATTACAATATTTCCATCTAAGTCTCTAAATCCAGTTTTTCCATCTTCCATATACTGGAAATATTTAATACCTTCTCGTTCTCCAACTTCACGTGAATTAACTCTAGGGTCATTTAATATTTCTTCGAAAAGTTCTTCATCTGATTTTTCTTTTGGTTTTAGCTTATAAGCATAAAGGATACCAACAGAGACTATAACTATTAACAGAATAATATAGGTCATTTTCTTTTAACTGCTGCCAACGGGACAAGCTAAAACGCGTGCACCAAAGGTTTTGTTTATCTAATATACGGATTACTGTTTTAGCAGCTCATTATACGTTTGGAGACGTGTGGGTTATGCGATTAAACTCAGTGTATTGTACCTACGCGCCTTTTTTAATTTTCTAGTATGTTCATCAATTGCTGATTCAAGTATAACTTTTCCTTTCCTACTCTGACAGATTTTAGGAAGCCTTCTTCTTCTAAAGCAATTAGATAGTTTCCAACTGTTTTTGGTGTTCCTAAGTTAATGTCAATAAGGTTTTGTCTTTTTGTATAGGGCAGTTTAAAAATGACTTCAACTAAATCTTTTGAGTATACTTTTGGAAGTTTTTCTTTTATTTCTTGTCCAGTAGTTTCCATAAGTTGAATTATGGATTCTAGCCGATCTAAGCCTTTTATTGAAGTTGTTTCTACCATATCTAACATGAAGATTATGAATTTAGGCCAATCATTTTTTTCTGTTACGGCTCTTAAGCCTTTATAATATTGGTCTTTATGTTTAATAATATATTCACTCAGGAATAAAGCAGGAATATCTAGTAATTGCTCTAGTTTCAATTGAAGTAAAAGTAGAATTCGACCAGTTCTTCCATTACCATCAGAAAATGGATGAATTGCTTCAAATTGGTAATGCGAAATGGCCATTTTTATCAGTGGATCCAATGAATCATTTTCATTGATAAAAGTTTCGAGATTAGCCATTTTTTCTCTTATAACTTGTTCTCCAGAAGGAGGCGTATATATTACTTCTCCTTTAATGTTTGAGAGTGTAGTACCAGGTGTTGTTCTAATACCCGCAGTATTTTGTTTAATACATTGCACAAGTTCTACACATAGATTAGTTGTTATAAATGGTTTTTTTTTCAGCTTTTTTAATCCAAGCCAAATAGCTTCTTTATAACTAATTACTTCTTTAGTGGCTGTGTTGTCAAATTTTTTGTCAGCCACCACAGCTTGATACAGGTCATCATTTGTTGTTATGATGTTCTCAATTTCTGAGCTAGCTTTTGCTTCTTGTAAGTGCAGTGTATCAAGAAATAAACTAGGGTTTGGCAGGTTTCGAATAGCACCATTTAGTTGAGCTAAGGCTCTACTGGCTTTAATGGTTTTTGTTAGAATTTCTTTAGTTTCTAAATCTGCTTTTGGAGGAAGTAGAGGTAGATTATTATAAGGTTGAGATTTATTGAAGCTGTTCATAACGAGAGTAACATTTACACTTGATCATCATTCAAGGGTAAAAATACTAATTATTTACTCTTGTTTTGAAGTTGAAGGTAAAACTTACTCTTGTTTTTGGTATGAGGCACAACGCCTGGCTATGGTTAGCAACTTTACTCCCTATATATGAATATAGTTACCACCCAATCTGCTAATTATGTTCATCCATCCTATACAGCACCAAAAAATCAAGCATAAAAAACCCCAACTTTGCAGTCAGGGTTTTCAAAAGTTCAATTTCTTCTACTATCGCTTACTAGCCTTAAGCTCATAATACTTTCGCATCTGAGGCTCTGTAAGAATCTCTTTTAAACTTTGGTTGTAGTCTTTTCGTGCAGCATCAGCGGCTTCTTTTCTCTCAGCATCATCTTTGTCCTTATACTCAACATTGAGTTCTTGCTTATCCCTAGCGGCAGATAGGTTTAATTCGTATACCTTCTCTTTTTGTTCATCGGATAATTCTAATTGAGCGGCTAATTTTTCTGTCTTACGCTTAGCAACGTCCTCTGGCGTTTTCTTCTGTTTAGTTGATCCATCCTGAGCAAATGTCATTGCAGAAAAGGCTAACATCAATGATATAGTAAGTAGTTTTTTCATTCTGATAGTGTTTTGATTGCTAAGTAAATATACATAAAATTTATTTGCTTTTATTAATCAATTGCTAAATCCTATGGAATTAATTAACATAAACATCTGACACTTTTTTATCATGATCTTCCGTCATCACCTCATCTATTAATTGAAACGGGTATGCAGTAGCTTGTTTGAATGCCTTAGGATGGTGAATAATAAAGTTATCATAATAAGCTCCCCCATAGCCCAAACGATTTCTTGAATCATCAAAGGCTAAGCCCGGCATTACAATTAAGTCGAAATGACCTGAATATACGGGCCCCGTTGGGTGAACAGTACCAAAAACTCCTTTTTCTAGTTCGTTTAGTGATGTTAAAACTCTGTTTTCCAAGTGTGGTTTCGGCAGAGTTTTGGGGCAAACTATGGTCTTATCCATATCAAGCATTTCTGTGATAAATGGCAAGACATTAATCTCGCTCCCCATGGGCAAATAACAGTGAATCGTCTGGACGTTTAATTCGTCTACCAAATTGCTTAAGAAAGCGCAGACCTTTTCATCATAGGCTCTTTTCTCCTTCGATTTCAGTGCATCTCGTTGCTGCAGCATACGTTTGCGTGTCTCCCTTTTCCATGCAATAACATCCTTCATCTATGCGAATAATTACTACTAAGTATACACAAAAAATCCCGAGCAAACTAGGTTCACCCGGGATTTTCTACCATGAAAAAAACTAACTACTTGCTATTCGCTTTTTACTTTATCTTAACTCTTCTAGGAGCTGGCTCAATAGCCTCTTCTTTTTTAGGAATCTCAATGAAAAGGATTCCGTTTTCGTAATGACCACTTACTTTATTGATGTCTACCGTGTCTGGTAAAGTAAACGATCTTGTGAAGCTACTTTTGCTAAATTCTCTTCTTGTGTAAGAGCTTCCCTCTTCTTCATTTGTATTAGCTGTTTCAGCATTAACATAGAGTGCTTTGCCGTCGATATCTACGTTGAAATCATTTCTGTCATAGCCTGGAGCCGCAATCTCAATGTGGAATGACTTTGCATTTTCTACAATGTTAACTGCCGGAACGTGTGAATTGCTCTCAACAAACGAAGAGGGTAACATGCCGCCACCGAAAAAGTCATTAAAAATTCTGTCTATGCCATTGTTTGGCTTGTTCTGTTTAAATCTTACTAAGTTCATATCTCTAATTTTTTGTGTTTTAATTTCGTTTGAAAGCAACACTTCAAATGAGATACCAATCCAGATTTTAAGAAATTTTGGCGGAATTCAAATTAAAAAACTGTCATTTTGTCGTTTTTACAGGTTCACGACTGACATTTTGTCTTTTTTACTTACTGATATGAGATAGTTTTAAGTAAGCACCAGACGCCTCCTTAACTATATAGATGCCAGTCGAGCATGTGAATTCAAGCGATTTGCCAGCGCTAATTGATAAGGTATTTACTAAGGCACCATCAAAAGAATAAATATTCAAACTGACTTCTTTTTGCAAGGTGGAATTTGCGTACAAATAACCATTTGAATAGTAAACTGAGCTTTCAGCCAACACTTCATTCACTCCTGCAATAGGTCCCCAGATATATTCTACCCACTCTGGATGATCAATGTATGGGTTTCTATTACCCTGAATCCCGTAAATAGCATTATTTCTATCAATCTCTTTCTGACTTACCGGATCCATCTGATGCCATGCTAAAAGAACATTCTCTGCCCATGCCGTTAAGTTGTTGCTTGCAAACATATCAGATGTCCATGATGGAATATTACTTCTGTATCTCGTTGCCATATAGAAGTAGGTTCTTGCTAGGTCTCCTTTATAATCATCAATGGGCTCAAAGGCTGCACCCGAATAACCAGGCGAAGAGCTATTACCAATCCTGCTACCATTACTAGTTGTGCTGCTGGGCGAATTCACCTCTGCATATACATTATTACCTCTTTGTCCATTTACATAGCCATCTGTTGGGTAGATGTGAAATAAGTCCGAATTCATAGGAGACAAATCATTGAACCAACTCTTAGGCACCGAGTGCTCTCTATTGTAGCAATCGCCCTCGCCAGAATAATTACCACATTGATCAGATACAAAGTTGTAGGTATATGCATTTGTGCCTGATGGATTATCTGAGTAAATATCCCACACCTTATTACTGGCAGTGGCATCAGTTTGCGGGAATTTATTCCACAAATTACTGTATTGAATTACTGTGTGGTTATCAATGATGTTGCTAAGTGCTATACGTAGATCTTCTCCTGTTAAAAACGCCGCATTATCGTAATAATTAGGCGGAATTTGGGCAAATGAAATAGTTATGCTGACAATAAATGCAGCAATGAATGAGGTAAGTTTCATACCCACAAGATACGGAGTTTTTTATTTAGTTAAGCCCCTTCATGCTGAGTTGGATACGTTTTTTGTCCATATCAACGCTCATCACTTTTACGCGAACCTTATCGTATACACTCACAACATCTGCTGGATTTGATACATATTCGTCACGGAGTTGAGAGATATGCACCAGGCCGTTTTCTTTGATTCCTATGTCCACGAAAGCCCCAAAATTCGTTACGTTTGAAATCAAACCAGGCAACTCCATTCCGGGCTTTAAATCTGCAATGCCTTGAATACTTTTATCAAATTCCAACACACCTAAATATTGTCGTGGATCTCTTCCCGGCTTTTTTAGTTCGGCTACAATATCTTTTAAGGTTGGAAGTCCAATAGATTCCGTAACGAATTGCTCTAAATTCAAACCATCCAAAACCTCATCGTTATTAATGAGTGCCTTTAGTTCTAACTTTTGTTGCTTGCAAATAGCGTCTACTACTTTGTAGGATTCAGGGTGAACGGCACTATTATCTAGTGGGTTTTTAGCATCATCAATTCTAAGAAATGCTGCACACTGTTCAAAGGCTTTAGGTCCAAGCTTGGGCACTTTTTTCAATTCGGCACGCGAACTTATCTTACCATTTTCATCACGATAAGCGACTATCGATTCTGCTAAAGATGGTCCAACACCCGATACATTTTGTAACAAATATTTACTGGCTGTATTGAGATTGACACCAACCGAGTTCACCACGCTCTCCACTACTCTTTCCAGCGATTGCTTTAGCATCCCTTGATCTACATCATGCTGATACTGCCCTACCCCAATAGATTTCGGGTCGATTTTAACCAATTCAGCCAAAGGGTCCATCAATCTCCTTCCAATGGACACAGCTCCTCTTACCGTTACATCATGCTGGGGGAACTCTTCCCTTCCTACAGAAGAAGCTGAGTAAATGGACGCTCCAGATTCATCCACCACATAGACCAGTACTTTTCGGTCAAAACCAACTTTTTTGACTAGATTTTCAGTTTCCCTACCAGCAGTTCCGTTTCCAATAGCAATTACTTCAACATTATAAATCTGTACTAATTGCGCGAGTTTTTTAATTGCCTGAGACCATTCTTTTTGCGGTGGATGCGGATAGATCGTTTCGTTATGCAACAACTTCCCAGTTTCGTCTAAGCACACCACTTTGCATCCTGTTCTGAATCCTGGATCAATCGCAAGCGTTCGTTTTTCTCCGACAGGTGGTTGCAAGAGCAATTGTTTTAAGTTTGTCGCGAAGACCTTGATAGCATCACTATCCGCTTTTTCTTTTTGCGCAGACCTGAATTCGTTCTCAACCGATGGTGCTATCAAACGTTTGTAAGCATCTTTTAAAGCCGCTTCAACTTCTTGCGAACAATGATTGTATGATTTCACCCATCGGCCTTTTAGTTTTTCCAGGATGTTGTCTTCATCAATACTCACCGACACTCTCAAAAAACCTTCTTTTTCACCACGCGTCATAGCTAAATAGCGGTGTGATGGGCACTTTTTGAGCGCCTCAGACCAGTCGAAATAATTCTCGTACTTAACCGCTTCTTCCTTTTTACTTTTGATGAGTTTAGACTGAATGGTGGCGGTAAACCCGAATTCCCTGCGGACCTGTTGTCGTGTCCATTCATTTTCATTTATCCATTCTGCAATTATGTCTCTTGCGCCCTGCAATGCGTCTTCATCACTCTTTACCTCTCCTTTAACAAATTGCTTAACTCTCGATTTTAGGTCGTTGTCAGCCTGACTCATTATAATTTTAGCCAATCCTTCAAGACCTAAATCTCTTGCTTTATCCGCCCTTGTTTTACGCTTGGATTTATAAGGCAGATAGAGATCTTCCAACGTATTAATGTCCGTTGCAGAAGCTATTTTCTCTCTTAAATCATCACTTAGTTTTCCCTGTTCTTCAATGGAAGCTAGAATTTTTGCTCTTCTGTCTTCTAACTTGTCAAGCTGAGCTTTACCATCTATTATGGACTGAATTGCGACTTCATCCAAACTACCCGTCATTTCCTTACGGTAGCGCGCTATAAACGGAATCGTATCTCCTTCTGACTGGAGTTTAAGTACATTTTTAACTTGACTTTCGCGTAAACTAAGTGTCTTCGAAAGCTGCTGAATGGCCTCTTGCATAAAACTAATTTGGCCTCAAAAATAACAAAGCTTAGTAGCCAAACGACAATCCAAGTGAAATTGATGCGTAAGGAGCTGAATGTGAAAACGATGGACTTGCGTCTGAACGTGCACCATCTACTCTCCACTTCTTATTCGACATATCAAATTGATAGCCCAAACTAGCACCTATTGTGAAAATTGAAATGTTATACCTCATATCAATTCCAGCATCCAAGAATACACCCCAATTGGTGTAGGCGCTCTCGTTTTTCTGCGTAGTCTCAAATAAACCATCCGAAGATTGAGAATACGTTCCATCCCACAGATCTAATTTGAACATAGACACACCAAATCCGCCATAAGGCGACACATTAAACCGTGTACTTGCACTGGATTCAAGACCATAATGAAAACGCTGACTCCATCCGCCCAGATTAAGTGAAATTGTATCATCTTTCATCAGTTGAGTTGATGGAAGGTAATCAAATTTAAAGCGGGCAAACGTCCAAAAATCCTCTATAATGGTAAAACTCCCCCCATATGTTCTCATCAAACCATCATAACCACTAAAACCAACATTCTCCAAGGCAGAATTCAATTGCTTTGTGCTGTAATAGTAGTATGAGATATCACCGGTAAACTCAGTAAAGAAGGTCCTTCCATAACTACTCGACTTGTCATCTTCCTCGTCATCTTCCTCGTTGTCCAAATCACCTTCCTCGTCCAATGCATAGTTGTTCACTATTACATAATCAAACTTGCCAATTAATTCGCCAAAGCTTGTAGTATCCCCATTGTTTTTAATTAGTGTTAAACCGGGGCCTTTGATGTCTAGGATGGTCATTAAATCTCTAACGAATGATACGTGTGACTGCTCGCCATAATGTTTAGGGTAATAGGTGGCAATACTCATTACTTTTCCGTTTAAATCTGGGTGTTTCGAATTCCCCAAACGACTGGCCAAGGTTTTAAAATGATAAAAATCGCACCATTCATCCTGATCTGAGGTGGCCGTATGACATCTTCCAAACTGTCCGTAAATCTTTGCTCCCTTGTACTCATCTAACAGCGCTTCCACTTGTTTATACATGTATTGTTCGCGATAAATTGTACCATGGAACATATTTCCAACCTCATACTCTTGTCTTATCACCTCTGCTTCCATTCCACTCATAATTCGGCTAAACATCTCAAAATTATCACCAATGTATGCACGGTACTTTTCATTGTGTTTCTTGAAGTTCGCCAACATTGCAGCCACCGTGTTCTGGTTCGAGAAATAATTGCTGTATGATTTGTAGGTATACTCTAACTTTTTCGACTCGTCATCTCGAGATCTATTAAACTCCCTGTATCTCGAATCATTATATCCCATAAAGGATTTGAGCACCTCAATATTCAGCACTATCGAATCGTGGATGGGCACCGAATCAGCAGGTAATAATTGATTCAGCACTTTTATAGGTGTCGTATATGAACGCTCGATATCTACCCCATGCACCTTAATCTTTTCACCTTCTGGCAATGATTGATTGAATTCATATAGACCTTTGTAAAGTCGAGAATACTCCTCAAAGCTATAGTCATTTAGGATGGTAAAAACACTGGTGTCGCCCGTTTGGACGTATTGATCCACCAGATACCCCCTACTAAACCCAAACTCTAGAATAAGATGTCGTACACCAGCTTCCTTGTATAAATACTTGAGCATTTTGAGCTGGAGCTTGTAATTGCTCGTTCTAAACAAGTGATTCTCCCCTGTAAAAAACACATTGTATTCAGGCAAATCGTCTTTTAACATGGCAAAACTGCTAAAGTCATCATTCGACTCAATATCCAACTTAGAGTACTCAATTGTGGTATCCGTTTGCCCATACAGAAGTGATGGGATGGATGCAATCATCAGTATTAATAGGATAATTCGATTATTACTCATAGATAAATATGAACTTATATGATACTATGATATTGTCCATTTAGTTACAGATAAGACTTATTAAATTTGTAACCTAGCGCATTGATAGCGTTATAGTAAGGAATGTCAGAAACAAGTACATATCACAAGTCTGCCAAGGACATTGAAAAAGAAGCTCAATTAATTGAAAGAGCCAAACAAAATCCTGAGCAGTTTGAGGTATTGTACAATCGTTATTACGAACAGATATTCAGATACATATACCAGCGAGTTAGTGACTCTCAGGAAGCTAAAGATGTTTGTAGTCAGGTATTTTTAAAGGCGATGAACAATTTAGCGAACTATGAACATAGAGGCTTACCATTTTCGTCCTGGTTGTATCGAATAGCTTATTCGGAGTTGAATCAAAGCTACAGAGAAAAGAAGGCGCAAAAAACTGTTAACATTGACACGCAGGTCTTTTCTCTCCGCGACATGGATGACAATTACGAAGACAATAGCGATGATTTATCTACACTCGCTGAAGTAATTCGGGAGTTAGGTGAAGAAGACATTCAGTTAATTGAATTCAGGTATTTCGAAAAACGACCTGTTAAGGAGGTAGCCGAAATTCTGAATTTAAGTGAGAGCAACGTGAAAGTAAAAACGCACAGAGCCTTACAAAAACTAAAGACCTTATTTAACGCTAAAATAAAGACCTATGAAACCCCACATTAAAATCGATCGACCGCATATTGGATCTGATGACATTGCGAGAACGAAAGATTTCTCTGCGCTTCTAAAAAGCTATGTTGCTCTTAAAAATCCACTGTATAAAATCTGGTGGTTAGGAGGTATTAGCACTATGCTGGTACTCGGAACTATTGCCGGATTTAGCAGTAGATCTGAAGATGAATCAAAAAGCACTGCGCATATTCAGAGAAATGAAAGCCAACTGTTGGCGGAGAACACAAAAGTTGCTCAGACCAATCCAGAGATAATTACTGAGCAGGGCAAAGAAGAAGTACTCATTCTGGATGATGCCTCATCAAGCGAATCACAAACGGAAAACGAAGATCAATCAACACCTCCTGCTAACGATGGCGCAACGGGATCATTACCAACCAGCAATAATGAAGTTGACAATACTGCTACAGATACTGCACAACAAGTTTCCGACAGAAAAATATACGAAAGCACATATGAACTTGGTGCGCCAGAGGCGAATAAGGATCCCTTACCAAAAACATCATTCACACCAATGGATTACAATCCTCATGTAGCAGGCATTTACGACGGAAACATTGATCAATCCGTGTTGTTAAGCAATGGTATCGAGACTGTGTATCCATTTGAAATACTTTCGTTTAAGATGGGATGCCCTGCGATAGATGAAGACAAAGAATACATGGCAGAAGGCAATCAATTCACCCCAGAAATGAGAAAAGCTATTAAATCATTGCCGTATAAATCCATAGTTTATTTCTATGATATCATGGCGAAAGATGAAAACGGTAAAGAGGCTAGACTGAGAAGCTTACGTCTATTTGTGATTAAGTAAAAAATACGTTTTTTCCCGTAATTGGATTTATGGCAAAATGGTATTAAATTTGTTATAAAGGGATTAAAAATTATTCGGGATGAAACTACTACTAAGTCTTTGTGCATTATCAACCGCTGGATACGTTTACATGAGTGTAAATTCTTACGCCAGTGAAGGTGAAGAAAAGTTTACTGCAGAAGCCGTAGCCGTAGACAGCTACCGCGTAATCAAAGTAAATGGAAAGATTATTTACACACGAAACGGGAAAGACATGTCTCAAGGGGATGTTTTTCAGTCGAATGAGAAGATAACCTTTAAAACACAGCAATCCCGAGCAGCTGTAATCAGCAAAGTAAATGGTCGTAAGATTTTAAGTCCGAAAGGAAGTGAAACCACCCAGGCTACATTATTACCGCCCATGAACAACATTAGTCCGCGTGCTGGTGGATTAAACAACATCATTGATTTGCAGAATCATTTTGATGGTAAATATTTGGTGCTAGGTGTAAGCAAACTAAAGGTTTCACCAAAGAGTTTCCCAATGGATTCGACTAAAAACCAGTTTTTCTACTTGAAGTATTCGTATGAAGGAGAAGTAATTCCGAAAAAGTTAAGTTACGAAGGCGATAAGTTGATTCTGGATGCGAATGAAATCTACAAAATTGACGGAGAGGCTATTGATGGCTCGAAAGTAAAAAATGTTGAGTTATTTTACTTAAATGACAAAACGAGCACTGCCATTGGTGGATTTGAGCTGATTTTTGGCGATACGGAATCTTTAAAAACGGAACTAGAGATTATTTTAGCTGAAGTTGGCAAAGAGGACAAAGAAAAAGCTAAAGAGGACATCACTTCATACTTAAACGAGTATTACGGAAAGCCAGATCAAGCGAATTTATCTGCTTGGGTGGATGAGCATTTGTTTTAGGGTTAGTGCTTGCTAGCCGCGTGATACAATCGCGCGGGAACAAGAGGAACTAAAAATTTCTAAAGATGCCGCAAGCCTCACTAAGTTTCTCCATGTCTTCTTGATTATCATCATAGCGCCGCTTTGTAGTTTTATATAGCTCCATACATTCCTCTTCTTTCTGCTTATCGTTTGCTTCCATTGCGTCTGAATAGCATTCACACACCGCAAAGCCATCTTTAACAGGGTCATGTTCTTCTTCTGATTTACTGTTACTACAAGAGATCATAATAAAACAGAGAATGCTCAATAATGAAATGGTTTTTATCATGCGATTCATTCTTGTTTGAAATTTGTTTGTTGGTTGGGGAACTAGATTTTGCTTACTCTCCACGTGATACAATCGCGCGGGAACGGGCAATACAATCGCACGGGAACGGCGGTGTTAAGCACAGTTTATTCTTTTAGTAATTTGTTTATGTCCGCTTTTAACCTTGGAAGATGATTGATGATAATAGCCCAAATACTTTCATCAGAAATATTGTCATACGCATGAATCACTTGATTTCTCAATCCAATAATATTTATTGCTTCTTGGATTTTTTCTTTAAATGAATCGTCACGTTTAAGAATTCTATTCATAGCTTCACCTATGATTTCAAATTCACGTTCAACGGCTCTTTTGAGCATTTTGTTCTGTTGATATTTTTCAAAAATCTTAGGTTCGTCTTGAAAAAATGAATCAACTTCATCAATTGCAACTTTAATATCATAGAGCCATTTTAAAATTCTTTCATCCATAAATCAATTCTTTGTTTTTGTTGATTGAATTAATCAAGTATGGGTTTGAAAGTGTTTGTTCTTCTAAAAGGTCAACATCACGATTAAACAACTTTTGCAAACTTGTCTTAAAATCTATGTAGTTTTGAAAATATTTGGCAGCATTGAATTTCTTGAATTTCACTAACAAATCAACATCACTAATATCATTCATCCTGTCAGCTTGAGCAGATCCAAACAGATATAATGTCTCGACATTGTATCTTTCACATAGATCAATTAACTGTTCTTTATATTGCTCTTTAAATGACATATACAAATATAATGAATTTCCGTTGTTCTTTATTGTGCCTACCACCTCCAACCCTAACCATCACAAGGCTTTGTTTTCACTTGAACATCCATTAAGTCAACAACAACAGCTTCATATATTTTTCTGGTACTTGGAGGGTTTGAAGTAACTCCTACAATTTTATCTTTCAAGTATATCTTTGCAGTGATTTTTATCTCAGCCATTCCACTTATGCAATCTGGTAATTTATTGCGGATAGTATCGCTGTACATTTCATCAAAATAGATATCCAAACCATTCATTTTTTTTGGTCGATAATTATTTAAATTGAGGACAGGCATACTCGCTCCACCGCCAACCCAGCCATGCCCAATATAGATCGCGACCGTTTGTGTATCACTTGTCATCGCAAATTGTTCATGCATATCATTTTGTGCATAGCTTGATAAACAGAAAGACACGATTAATATGATGAAGAGACAGTGTTTCATGTTGTTCCAGTTTTGTTAATTGAAGTATTTGTTAATCGTCTCACCTGGTTAGCGTTTGCTGTTACCTAGACCTAATCTTAATATACAAGTTTATATTGTCTTAATAATTCTCTTCGTGTACCTCTGCCCCTCAGAAAGAAAAGTCACCATATACGCCCCAGGGGAAAGTTCTCCTAAATCAATTTGATTTGCACCACTTCGAACTACCATATTCTTCACAATTGAACCCTGCATGCTTGATATTATTAGCTCCCCATCAAAATCTGATTCTATTGTGACAGAAGATTCAACCAAAGTTGGATATACTTTAAAATCAATAGCGTTCTCTTCTTTTATTGAGTTTGGGTTTGCGAGACCAACACTTATATCTTCAATATAATAATACGCGCCGTATACACCTGGCCCAGATACAAATCCGGGATTATTAACCAGTACGGTTGAATTGTCGTCATTAAAATTCCCAATAGTCATGTGTGTATAGGCATCCTGTGCCTGAAACGTACCAGTGACCATTACCCAATTAACCGTATCCATCACCGCTGTATTTACTGTAATTTGTGGTGTGTAATTTAACACTCCATTATTTGATGACCCAATCGCAGAAGTTGAGAAATAAACACCAATATTGGGTGTTCCATATTCTATAAAGTCTGCCAATGATAAACGAAAGGTCACCATATATTCTTCTCCTATTATCATAGGTGAAGATAATTCTGTTTGAATGTATTCCCTCTGATTTAAACCAGGTATGGTGTAGGCGTAGAAACCAACAAACGCCCGCCCGTTCAATGGGCTTTGTTTTCCTTTTATTCCAAGAGGTCCCGAGTATGTCGTGTTTGGCATATAATTGTAACACGTATCATTAATAACACTAAAATACACATCTGGCGAACCGTGTGTAGGCGTCTTCCAATCATCAACTAGTGTGTTAAAATCTGAATAGGTTTGTAGACCACAAAAATCATATACATAGCCTTCGAAACTTGGATCTGGGACTAGGTTTTGAGCCTTAGTACCTAAACAAAAAAATGTGGTAATGATAATGGCTAGATTCTTCATAAATAATATTTACTGCATCAAACGAACTTAGAATAAGAATAGTATGTAGTTTTACTTCAACCTATAATCCACACTAATATTCTCTTCTCTTGATGTAGGCATTTGCTTACCATTTGACAAACGCAGCACTTCCTTATATACATAGTGACGTAACTCAGAAATCATGATCTGTCTGTCCATGTTTTGATCTGCCTTATTGTTTTTCAATCCATTTAAAAGACAGAAGGTGAATAGTCCGTTTTGCCATTCGTCGCTTTCCATAGCATACTCCGCGCCACCGGCAGATGAAATTACATTCGCACCACTTTTCTTACGGATATCTGAGAACATATTCTCCATTAAAACAGAAGTATTATAGGCGCCAAAGGCATTTTTCTTTTTGAAATTCTGGGCAACTCCTCTAAATTTAATATCACCATCTGTGGTTTCTGTTGCTTCCGTTTTTTCAATTTCATCCTCATCCACTTCCCCACTGTGACAAGTATCCATTATAAGTAACTTCTTCAATGACTTTGTTCCGACAAGAATGGATTCAAATACATCATACGGCACTCCATTTTTCGACGGATTTTCAAAGTCCATATCATGTGTGCAGAAATAATATTGATAGTTCTCATCTAACACTCCGTGCCCAGCAACAAATAAAATAATGGCATCCCCAGCATTAGCTGATTCAAGAAACTTTGAGATTTCCATTATGCTCTCCTTCGTTACCATACTGTCAGTAAGCTCTAGTCTCTTTATGGACTTATAAAGCTCATCCGCAGCGCCAAGCTTTTCCTGAATATCATGTGCATCTTTGGCTGCATATTTAAGGTTGAACTGCTCATTCTGGTACTTGGACACACCCAAACTAACTAGATACAAATCACCTTCTGATTTCTCGGTATTGCGAATTACAGACACAGATTTCTTTAAGGACTCAACCCCGTTACTATTTAGCACAGATACTTTAATTACGTTACTTCCCGCTGCCAAATCTATTGTTAGATCTTGTTCTATGTTATTCGTTTTCTGGCCGCGTAATGAGATACCTTCTTGCCCATAGACGGGCACATCATTCACGTACACTTTAATTCTATCTAGTGTGTATTTTGAATCTGAAAAACGTGCTTTAAAGCTAACTTGACTTTTTTCGGTTACTAACTGAATATCCTTCGTTAGTATTTCGACTTCAGGCAAATGGAAGTCAAGCTCTAACTCAGACTCCTTAAAATCCATCTGTTTTAAACGCTTTTTATAAATGTATTCATAGGCATTCACAAGGCCTTCAGGTGTTTTCCCAAGCTTTTTGGAGACTAAATCTGGTCTGTTTAACAGTAAATCAAATTGATCAAATGGATAAACGTGATCTTCAATTCTGAAGGATACTGCCTCTAAAGCGTCTTTTGAAGCCATATAATAATGCTCAGGCGTTGCCACTACATAATCTTTTTGATTTACACTTACGTAAGTGCCCTTTTCCGAACACTCCAAATAATCCCAAACTTTTACCATACCGTCGTTGGCACAAGAATAGATTTGTGTCGCCTGTCTATCAAAAACTACTTTATTAATTACACCGGTATGGCCCTTATATCTGCACAATTCTGTTCTAGTTTCAAAGTCCCATACTATAACAGAGTTATCCGCTTCTTTCACCGAGTTGTTGCCTGAACCTGTTGCTAGATATTTTCCGTCATAGGAGATATCAATACATGTCACTATGTTTTTATGACCTTCAATTACCGCAACTTCTTCCCATGTCTGTGCATCAAAAACGTACACCTTCTGATCCCAATTAGACGCAGCCATGTATTTTCCGTCTGGCGTAAATACAATTCCACTAAACATCAGCATATAGCCGTCCTTGTAAGCAAGTTGTTCGCCTGTTTTGACATCCCATACGTAGAACGAATTCCCCAAACCTGAAGCTACTATTTTACTACCATCAGGACTAAAACAAATACCATAACTCATTCCTGGAGGCCAATCGATAGTTCTATCAATCTTCATGCTAGCGATATCCCAAATAAAAACTTTTCCACGAATGCCAATCCCTGCTATTTTATTCCCATCTCTGGAAAAGGCTATCTGTTGAATTAGGTCTCCGTTAGTAGGCAATTCGCCCAGTTTTTCACCCGAATTAATATCCCAAACCGCCAGTTTTATGCTCATATAATTTGATACGAGATGTTTTCCGTTAGGAGAAATTGCTACTGGCCAGAATCCCTGAAAATTTCGCACAATTTTATTTTGTTCTAAATCCCATAGTTTTACTGACACATCATCAGATGCTACAGCCAAATATTTACCCCTTTGATCATATGACATATTCACAATTTTGTTGGCCTTACTAGTGAATATTCGCACAACGTTTTTTGTCTTAGCATCTACATATAAGATTTGCCTCCAAGCTGCAATAAGAATCAGGTTATACTTTGGACTGGATTCTACCCAATCCAATGAAAATGCATCATCAAATGGATATTTATTAATCAGGTCTCCCTTCTCCACATTCCAAACATAAAGCTCCTTAGAACCATGATTCGCTGATAACAATTCGCCAGACTTCTCATCAAACTTGATGTCTTTAATTACATTATCATGCCCCACTAATTTCTTATGAAGGCTTAAATCACTGGTTTTTAAAATGTAAATCTCGTGAGACGCCAAAGACAAGGCCAAATACTCTCCGCTAGGGTCAATATCCATCCGTGTAGGCGAGAAGATCATTTTCTCGAATAGTTTATTGCTGGCCACCTCAGCACCTGTAGCAGCATCCACCTTATGAACTATACCCTTATAATCATAGGTAAACATAAACTTTCCATCATTACTCCCCATCTGACGCACGCAGCCCATGATATCATATGACACTTCAATTCCATTTTCCTTAAATGGTGCTTTACTTAACTTACCTTCATTGCTCACATAGGATACCATTGAATTACCAAGAATGTAGCTTATTTGATTCTCTGTGTCATTAATTCTATACTCGGACAACAATTCACCCGACACAACGTCCCAAAATTTCATTTCGCCGTCGCTTGTTGTAGCCCCAAGTATCTTGCTATCATCATCAAACTTGATATAATCTACACGTCCATTTAGACCAGAAATCGTTCTAAACTCCTTACCAGATGACACGTCTACAATCTTAATTATCTTATCAATGCCGCCTGTTGCCATCCATCTCCCATCTCCACTAACGTCCACACAAGAAATAGCATCCGTATGACCTGAGTTAACAACCATTTCAGGTTTCTGCCCATAACTAAAACTTATTGTAAGAAAGACTGACAGGAATATTGTGACTATACATTTCATAGACTAACAGCTTGATTAACATCCACTAATATCCAACATTTTAATGACATCATAGCAGAAAGATTTTCATCAAATAAAGACAAATTATGAGCAAAAACCATACCTTAGACAGTTCAAGATATGAAAGGCATTTCTCTTCTAATAGCAAGTATTTTAGTTGTACTGAGTGTTGCAGGACAAAGCCTTAATCTGCCTATAAAAAACTATGCCCCTCAAAAAATACTTGATAATGTAACACCAGAGAATCGCTGTATCACGCAGGATAACAATGGAATAATTTACAGTGGCGTTGGTAATGGTGTACTGCAATATGACGGCGTTTCTTGGCGATTTATTGAAGTAGTTCAGGGGGCTACCGTTTGGGCCTTAGCTTCCGATGATAAAGGAAAGATATATGTCGCTACTGATAATAATTTTGGTTACCTTGAGAGCAACGTAAAAGGGCGATTAGAATACATTTCCCTATCCAACACTCTCCCCGACAAACATCAGGCATTCTCACGTGTGTACAACGTAAAAGTAACCGATCAAGGTGTTCTTTTCCTGAGTCAAGAGCGTGTTTTTATTTACAACAATGATGAGCTAAAAGCTTACACTCCTGAAAAGGATTCGTACTTCCACTACTCTTTTTATCACAATAATGAAATCTATGTACGCCAGGGGCACAAAGGCTTGTACAAACTTATAGGCGACAATTTTACTTTTCTAGAAGGAACTGATACCCTGGCAGAAATGGGGGTCTTTGGAATGTTCAATGTAGCCAATAAAACATTAATTGTTACCTATGGTAGCGGATTTTGGTGGTACGATGAATATCGGGGTAAAGTAACCCCCGCCTATGGTTTTGATGATGCGGAAATATTCTCGTCTGCGGTATATGGAGCTATTCAGTTACACGATGGAAATTTAGCTTTAAACACCATGGAGTCTGGGGTTCTTGTGATTGACGAAAACCTAGATATAATAGCAAGGATTAACAAAAGAAAAGGATTAAAAGTCAATGATGTAAAAAGCGTATTTCAGGATAAAGATTTAAATCTATGGTTGGCACTTGAGAATGGTATCGCGAAGGTTGATTATACATCACCACTATCATTTTACACGGAAATTAGCAATCTAGAAGGCGGTATTCAGGCCATCACACATTTCCAGAACCACCTGCTAGTCGGAACTTCTAGCGGATTGTTCATCAATAACAATAATCAAAGGGCAGCAAAAGAGTTTACGCAGGTGAGTGAACTGCATGGACAAGTTTGGGATTTCTACAATCATAATGGACAGCTTCTAGTGGCCTCAAATCTTGGTTTATTCGCTATTGACTCGATTAACTATGACGGTTCATATAAAATAGCTAAGCTTATAAACCTTCCAGTAAATGCAATCGAGAAGGTTGAGAGTACCAATGAGCTTGTTCTAGCTGGCGCAACAGGTGTTGGTGTATTTGATGGCAAGACCTTTGAATCGATTGAGTTTATCAATCGCAATCACTATGGAATAACGAATATTGTGCGCACCCCAAGTCCTGATTTCTGTGATGAAGAGTTTTGGATAGGGACTAATAGTAGCGGAATTATTCGCTTACAAATTATTGATGGCTTTAGTTTTTTTAGCTTCTACTATGGCGATGATGATGACATATTAAATCAGTTTAACACACCGTTTCTATACGGAGATTCAGTGGTGTTTGGGGAACCGCGTGGGCTGCGATCATTCATGGATGAGCACTACCTAATTGGTGAAAACGAAAGTATCGATGATTACCCAAATATAAAAGGACTTTTTTCTCACCTATACATTAATGGCGATCATCTAACCAAGTCTATCAGCCAGTTTATTGACACTGAAGAGCGTATATGGTTGTGCGAAAATGGGAAGATATTATTTCTTGACAAAACCAAAGATTTTAGCCGAATTGAGAGCAAGTTTTGGGGTATTAATTTTGGCCGCGTCAACAAATACTATTTAGATCAAGAACATAATCTGTGGATTGGTGCCGCAGATGGATTGGTGCGTTACAAATATGATGACAACAAAAATTACAATGAAGACTTCAGCACTTTAATTCGGTCTATTACGATTAATTCCGATAGCAGTTTGTATGCTGGTGATGGCGCCATCTCTGGTGGGTGGGAGATTGATTACGAATTTAACACTATACGATTCACATTTGCTGCCCCCAACTTTAATCAGGAACAGTCTACACAGTACAGTTTTATGTTGGAAGGACAGGATGATGAGTGGTCTGAATGGACATCATCTACAGAAGCCATTTTCACAACGTTAAGAGAAGGCAATTATACATTTAAAGTACGTGCCAAAAACATCTATGGCCAGATAAGTGAAGTTTCAAGTGTGTCTTTTGAAATCCTGCCGCCATGGCACAGAACAATGTGGGCTTACATTGCTTATGTTGTAGCGGCTATCATCTTGATATTTATCTTGATTCGCCTCTCCATGATTCGTCTGAAAAGACAGAACGAACGATTGGAGGAAATTGTACAGGAGCGCACCAAGGAAATAGCGAATAAAAACGTGATTCTTCAGCATCAAAAAGATGAAATTCTCCATCAGCAGACGGAGATAATGGACAGTATCAACTATGCTCAGCGTATTCAAGAAGCCATCTTACCTTTTGATGAGGATATTGATAAAAGCTTTGATGATGCCTTTGTGTTATTCCTACCGAAAGATATTGTGAGCGGCGATTTCTATTGGTTTGCTGATGTAGACAATCATAAAATAATGGTTTGTGCAGACTGCACTGGTCACGGCGTTCCGGGTGCATTCATGAGCATGATTGGTTCGGATAAACTGAATCATTTCGTAAAAGAAAAACACATCATCAATCCATCGCTTATTCTTTCAGAGATAAACAGAGGGATTAAAAAATCACTTAAGCAGAGTGAAGAAACCGACTCTACAAGAGATGGGATGGATGCAGCCATTATATCTTACGACCCAGATACGCGAAAACTACAGTACGCTGGTGCACACAGATCGCTTTGGATTGTGCGCAATGGAGAGATACTAGAAACAAAAGCGACCAAGACAGCCGTTGCAGGTTTTACACCAGAAGATCAAGTGTACGAACTTCACACATTTGATATGTTAGAAGGTGATCGTGTGTACATGAGTTCGGACGGGTATGCCGATCAATTTGGAGGAGTAAAAGGTAAAAAACTCAAAGTAAAAGTGATGAAAGAGTTCATCCTTGAAATTGTGAATAAACCAATGGCCGAACAACGAGAAATCCTTCACACACGTCTGCAGGAATGGATGGGTGAGTATGAGCAAGTAGATGACGTGTGCGTAATCGGCATTCGCTTTTAGCGATGGCGAGTGCGCTACAAAGTCACTATGCCGACAAGGCAAACGAATTTATCGAGCTAGCACAATGTAATTGCCTTCGTCGGTATACATGATCGTTTTTCTCTTAATCCCGATTCTGAACATACGAATAATACCCTGTTAGTATCAAATAGTATTTTCTTGAAGACATAGGCTTTGATTTCCGTAAGTTTACCAGCTAAATGGAACAAAATAAGAAATACACAAAGTGGGTTGCACTGTCAATGGTAATGGCGAATATGATTGGAGTTGGCGTGTTTACGTCACTGGGATATCAAGTTTTGCCTACACCTATTGGAATTCCTAATGCAGGTACAATAATACTTGTTTGGTTACTTGGTGGATTGATCGCTCTATGCGGAGCATTTGCATATACGGAAGTTGCAACTACCTTTAAAAAATCAGGAGGTGAGTATTTATTCCTATCCAAGTTGTACCATCCGGCGCTTGGTTTTATGAGTGGTTGGGTATCCTTATTTGTTGGGTTCGCAGGCGCTATAGCCGCCTCAGCAATAGTCATAGGCGAGTACAGCGCCCCTATCTTTGGAATTGATAAGGTTGAGACAATCTCAATGCTTGGGTTTGATCTTCCAGCATTCAAAATCACTTCTATTCTGGCCATTATAGTAATGTCCCTTGTCCATATGAAAGGAGTTAAAACGGGTGGAATCGTTCAGAATATCTTAACAGCTATTAAAATCGGATTGATTATTGTCTTTTGTTCAGCTCCATTTTTTATACCTGGGTTTGAGCCTAGTTCAGTTGATTTATCTATAACTTCAGATAGTTTTGATATGATGATGACACTTCCGTTCGCAGGATCTCTAGTTTGGGTAATGTATGCCTATAGTGGTTGGAATGCCTCTGCGTATATCGCTGGCAACGTGGAAAACCCAAAAAAAAGTCTTCCTTTCTCATTGGTGTGGGGAACCCTTGCTGTTACAATAATTTATGTAGTAATCAATATAATGTTCATGTATTCTGTTGATTTTGAATCGATAAAAGGACAAAGTGAAGTCGGGAACATTGTAGCTATGAAATTATTTGGTGAGGACATAGGAACTGCATTTTCTGGGATATTCAGTCTTGCCATGATTTCAACCATGAGTGCGATGATTATTGCTGGTCCTCGGGTTACCGAATCAATGGGAAAAGATTACAGCACATTTAATAAACTAACCGTAAAGACTGAGGGTGGAACACCTTTGTACGCAATTATTGTTCAGGCGGTTATTGCCATCGTATTGGTAATAGTCTCTAGCTTTCAAGAACTCATCACGACGATTGGTTTCATTCTATTCCTATTTTCACTTTTAACGGTAATTGGTGTCTTTATTTTAAGGTATAGACGTAAGAAAGAAGGAACAAGCAAGGATGAATCAATAGTAAAAACCTGGGGCTACCCCGTCACTCCCATCATTTTTATTTTAGCGACCTTATGGATGCTTGTGTATTTTATAAAGGAAGATCCAGCTAAGTTGCTTTATGCATTATATGTTATTATCCCTGGTCTGCTAATCTATTTCCTAGTCGAAAAAAAGAAAAAATGAAAGCCTTAAAACTCATCATCTTAGCGCTCATTATATCATCATGTAATAACCCTAATAATAAAGATGTTAATGACAAAGACAATGAGCCAAGAAAAGATACGCTCTCCGTCAATGACACTACTCCTCGCGAGACCAAGAGTATAACTCAAATCGAAATAGACTCAGTTCAAACCAACATTGCGCGCTATTTAGCTGGTCTAACACCTTATGATTCAAGCATTATTAAATACAACACCCCAATCTGGCAGGCCTATCACAACAAACTAAACGAACAATGGCTGAAAGTTGAAGAAATGCGGTTAAAAGCCTTACGTGCATGGGGTGATTCTGTGCTTAGCGAATACATTAACGATACCTTACCCCTATTCTATCCCTTCTCGGGACCAGATTTCTTGCATGCTCACAGCTTCTACCCTAATGCCTCTGATTATGTTATGATAGCTTTAGAGCCAGTTATTGAACTTCCAGATGTCTCTGGTTTTACCAATAATCAAGAGAACACTTTCCTAAAATCAATGGATAGAAGTTTAAGAGACGTGCTTTCAAAGAGCTATTTTATCACTACACATATGATGGAAGATTTAAGTGAAGGAAAAGCGGATGGAGTGCTTCCATTGTTCTATACTTTCCTTGCACGAACTGGGCATGATATTGTGGATGTTTATCCAGTAGAGCTAGATACAAATGGAACTATTTACCGCCATGATTCGCTGAGCTACGAAACCAATCAAGCAGTACAGTTTAAATTTGTTAAGCAGGGTGAACAGAAGATTAAAACAATCACCTATTTCCATAGAAGTATCAGCGATCGTGATTTGGAAAACAAACATCCTGAGTTTATTAAATACCTTGCCAACTTAAAGGAAAGCAACACTTTCGTAAAGGCGGCATCTTATCTTATGCACTATGCAGGTTTTGGTTACGTGAGAGACGCTTGTATGAATAAGAGCGATTGCATTTTCCAAGATGATACGGGCGTACCTTTACGCTATTTAGAAGATGGTCAATGGGACATTCAACTGTTCGGTGCCTACACAAGACCTATTAAAAACTTTACGGCTCAGATGTATCAGACCGATTTAAAGGAGTTGTATGAAAAAACTGAAGCAAGCGAGATAAAGCATATTCCCTTTTCATTGGGCTATCATATCGTAGGCGATAAGATTCAGAACCATCAGATTTTTAAGCGTAAATAATGCCTTATCTACTACTGATAATAAGCTTAGGCCTAATTGCCTTCAAGCCATCCGCTCAAAGTTTACTCGATCAGTACATCCAACAATCTTCATTTAAAGAGATATTTTATAATAGTGATGACTTCCAGTTAGAAATTTTACTAACCGAAATTATTGAAACGGACACTAGCACTGAATTCGTCGTTCACCATTTCGGTAAATCAGATGATTACTATTACCCAGCATCTACAGTTAAGCTCCCCCTTGCACTATCCATATTTCAGAATTTATCGCCTAAAAAAGGTGAAATAGCAGTATTGCAGGAAACACAGGTCTGTGGCAGCTACAATTATCCTGATTCCATAGATGTATTGAGAAATGTTGAGAAGATGCTCATTTATAGCGATAATCCTTCCTACAACTATCTATACGAATTAGTAGGGGCTACTGGCATAAACCAAACCCTCCGTCGTCTCGAATTAGATGGTCAGGTTATTCGCCGTCTATTACTTTGTAAAAAATCATACTGGAGAAAACACGCAGATTATATATGGCGAGATTCGTTGATATCAGGCTCAAAATATAAAACGGCATTCAGACTACCTATGAAAGCAAAGTTGGGTGACGCCCATTATTATGGAAGTGATTTTAAAAAGAAAGCAAGAAACTTCAGAAGACACAACTACTTACCGATTCGCACCAATCATACCATTCTAGGCAAATTATTGTTCTCACCCAATAGCTTGAATATTGACTCTACTTCACGCGATCATCTTATTAATTATCTTCTCGCAAGCCCAAGAAATCTTGGTGACACTTCAAAACATGACAATTATACCAAGTATTTCTATTTAGGAAAAGATAGTTCCAATATTCCTGAGAACATTCTGATTGTAAACAATGTTGGCAAAGCTTACGGTTACCTGATTGACCATGCATACATTGCTGATTTGTCGAATAAGCGCCAATTTCTTTTGTCAGCTCGCATAAATGTAAATGCCAACAATATTCTGGGAGATGATATATATGAATATGACAATATTGGCTTGCCTCTTTTTAGAGAATTAAGTAGATGGTGCTTAAATAATGTGGCCGTTTCAGATAAAATGGGAGTTGCCCAAGAAATATACTCCAAGAAAAAAGCCGCTACTCAATAGTAGCGGCTTAGTAGTAATAACAATAATAATTGTCGATTAATAAGTACCTTCTAAATTTTTTAGATACTGGATATAGTTTGGTGCTGTCGCATATCCAACTTTCTTTAAGAAAGCGTAATAATCACCTCCAGTGTAAAGTTGCGTCTGCCACCACTTATAGTACTTAATCGATTCTACCCAGTTTTCAAACTTTAGGTAGCGTCCTTTATAAAGGAATCCGAAAAGGTTATTAGTACCAAGTGAGCAAGAGCTACACTTAAACCATCCTGTTTCCAAGATAGCCTGTCTTAAAACTACATCAGCGTGATCTATACCATGAGCCTCTAATTGAATCAAAACATTTTCAACTGTCAACTCAGGTACAACTGCTTCATTTTTTATCGAAACAGTTTCAGGGTCGTTTTCTCCACCATTAGACCATGCCAAGGGTGCAGATAACATTAGTGAGATAAATGTGCAAATATAAATACGCATAATTCGTGTTTTTTGCGGCTGCAAAGGTATGACCCTTTTTCTGAGACCACCAACAAGAATTAGACAAAAAGGCGTTTCACTGGGTTAAAACGCACTTATGACTGGGTTAAACTTTATATGAAAAACGACGGGTCCTTGAATAAAACAAACTCAAAATCAATACTTTGGAAATCATCATGACGATCCTGTGCCACGCCAAGTTTGTTAGTAACCCATAAATCCTTTTCAGAACTTTTTGAGCTAGTATTGTAAATTGTTACATCACCGTACTTCTGAATCAACTGATTTTCAATACTCTCTCTTTTCTCTCTATCTAACAATCCATCGGTTAGTAGGATAAAACAATCAAATCCCGGTAAGTCAGTTCTAGCAATTTTCATAACAACTATTATTAAGCGGCGACAAAAATACGGTATTATACGTATTGAGATAACATCAAAGTTAAAGAATCTTTGCAATCTAAATTATTAGCTGAATGCCAATAGTTTAAGTTGTACAACAAAAATGAGACTGACTTTACTACTTATTGTGTCTATGCTATTGTCCGTAATAAGGACATCAGGACAATGTAATGCAGATGCTGGAGCAGACGTAGCTATTTGCGATGGTCAGTCAACCACAATTGGCGGTTCGCCTACTGGAAATGGTGGCTCTACCTACAGTTGGTCGCCTGCAGCGGGCCTGAATTCGACCACAGATGCCAATCCGGTTGCTAATCCTAGTTCTACCACCACCTACACGGTTACCGTTACAACACCAGGTGGTGCGACCTGTACGGACCAAGTGACTGTTACAGTTAACCCAAGCCCAACGGCCTCATTCACGTTTACACCGAGTAATCAATGTGCATCCGTTCCAGTTAACTTCACAAACACAAGTACAGGAAGTGGGTTGAACTATTCATGGAATTTTGATAATCCAGCTGCTGCAACCAATAGCTCATCATTACAAAATCCTTCGCATGAATTTGTTGCTCCTGGCACGGGGAGTGAATCTTTCAACGTGACACTAACGGTTACAGACGCCAATGGCTGCACGGATAACAACATTCAAACAGTCACAGTTACTCAGGCTCCAAACCCTGTTTTAATGGATCCTTTCTCAGACTTTAAAAACTGTGATGGAAGTGGGTTTACCTTTACATTCTTTGATAATACCCAGCCTACCACCAACTCGAATTACCAAATTATTTGGGGCGATGGTTCACCTGATTTTAACTCAGCAACATTTCCAGGAGCGGGTATAACGCACAATTATCCTCCGGGAAATATTTACACATTAGAATATATAGTGACAGGTACTAATGGCTGTACAAATTCAACCACCTATTTGGTATCTAACATAACTAACCCTGCTGTTGGTGTTGCGAACCCTGGAGGCACAACTGGCTGTGGTCCGTTAAACCTTTGCTTCCCAATATCTAATTTCTCTGGAAATCATCCGTCCACAATATATACGGTTGATTATGGAGATGGATCACCCATAGACACCTTCCCTCACCCCGTTCCAGCAAGTATTTGTCATACATACACCGAGAGTTCCTGTGGCGGTGGAACTGCATACACCTTTACGATTCAAGCTATTAACGCATGTGACCAATCTACTGCAACAGTAAATCCAATTCGTGTTTACACAGGACCTGAGGCTCATTTTGATGCAGCGCCAGTGCCTGCCTGTGTGAATACTCCTGTTACCTTCACCAACACCACGATAGAAGGTTTCAATAGTTCTTGTAGCAACACCACTTTTTATACTTGGGATTTTGGAGATGGTACGGTGGTAAACGCTTTTACCAATGCTGCGCAAACGCACACATATACTGCGCCGGGCACATATAATGTAACATTGACGGCATCAAACAGCTGCTCAACTACTAGTGAAACGAATCCCGTATGTATTGAAGCAGCTCCAGTCCCTGATTTTACACTCACACCAACAGAAGGTTGCGCACCGTTAGATGTAAGCACTACTAACCTGACAAGTGCAATCGATATTTGTGATACTACATTCTCATGGACGGTGCAGTTTAACGGAAGTATCTGTAATCCAACAACTGGAAACTACTCTTATATTAACGGTACAAGCCAGAATAGTTTGGAGCCCGAATTTGAGTTTATAGATCCTGGTGAATACATTATTGTACTAACTGTAAACAACTCATGTGGTAGTTTTACCCACCAAGACACGGTGAATGTCTATACTATTCCTGAAGTTACCTTAGCACTTATTCCAGATATATGCGCAGGTCAAACAATTACTCCAACCGCTACTTATGTGGACTGTGATGCGCCAATAACGGATTATTCATGGACTTTTCCAGGCGGATCGCCCGCGACTTCAAATGTTGATGTACCTGGCACAATTACCTTTGCTAACGCTGGAAATCCAACCATTACCATAGAAGCTACCAATCAATGCGGTGTAGCAACTGCTTCACAAGCTATCGTTGTAAGTGCTGCACCAGCTTTACCTACAATTAATTCAAACACACCCGTATGTGAGGGTGATACCATTTTCTTAGATGCCAATACTGTAGCTGGTGCCAACTATAACTGGACAGGTCCAAACGGATTCACCAGCACACTTGAAGACCCATTCATTCCAAATGTTACCGCAGCCAACAGTGGGAACTATGATTTAGTTATTGATAATAATGGTTGTCCTAGTTTACCTGCATCCACAAGCGTAACCGTTATTCCTGCACCCATAGTTACCGTTAACCCTACTCCCGTTACCATGTGCGAAGGAGATACTATTTCGCTGACCGCAAGTGGCGCAACGACTTACACGTGGAGTCCTGGAACGGATATTAGTGCGACAAGCGGAGCTAACGTTGATATCTATCCAACGGCAACTACACAATATGTTGTAACTGGTAGCGACGGCACCTGTGAATCGAGTACAACTGTTGATGTAACCGTTAATCCCAACCCTACGGTTGACGCTGGACCAGATATTACCTTATGTAATCAACCTGTAGCCGAGCAATTAAATGGTACACCAGCCGGAGGTACGTGGTCTGGACCTAACATTACGGTTGGTGGTCAATACACACCTACCGGAAATGGAGTTGAAGAGGTATACTATTCCTTTACGGATGGAAATGGTTGCTCTAATGAAGATACCGTTCAGGTTACCGTTGTAGATCCTGTACCTGCAAGTGTTGGTAATGATACCAGCGTATGTTTAAACTCGGCTGTTCTAAGCCTTGTAGGTAACCCAGTGGGCGGAACTTGGACTGGAACGAATGTTACTCCAGCGGGAGACTTCACCCCCTCTACAATTGGCACAGTAACTCTAACTTACACGGTTGGTGCTGGCTCATGTCTTTCAAGTGCTGATATTGATGTTAGTGTACTTGCACTTCCAACAGTAGACGCAGGTAACGATACATCTGTTTGTATCGATGGCGGCATCCTGTCATTAGTTGGCAACCCTGCTGGCGGAGCCTGGTCTGGAACTAGTATCACTCCGACGGGTGATTTTGATCCTATGGCAGCTGGATTTGGCACCTTCACCCAAACATATACTTACACAGATCCTACTACTGGATGTGAAAATTCAGATGATGTAGATGTGACTGTAATTGCTCTTCCGACTGCAAATGCTGGAAACGATACCACACTTTGTGACTTGCCAAGTCCTGTTCAGTTTAACGGAACGCCTGTTGGTGGAACTTGGTCGGGACCGAATGTTACTGCTGGGGGAAGCTTTACACCAAACGGAACAGGAACTTTCACACTGACCTACACCTATACAATTGCTGGAGGATGTTCTGTGAGTGATGATGTTGAAGTAACTGTGGTGGCTCCACAAGTAGCTGATGCTGGCCCAGATTTGGAGACTTGTTTCGGAACCCCCGTATTTAACGTGGGTGGTACACCAGCCGGAGGCACATGGACTGGTACGAATGTAGCTGCTAATGGAGATTACACTGCAAGTCAAGCAGGAACATTTACTTTAACTTATAGCATAGGTGCAGGAAATTGTCTCACCCAAGATGATATGGAAATCATTGTTCACGCATTACCTGTGGTGGATGCTGGACCTGATGCTGATTTTTGTGCCACAGATGCTGCAGTGTTCTTTACTGGAACTCCCGTAGGTGGAACATGGTCAGGAAATGGAATTGTGGATGTAAACGCGGGTGAATTCGACCCAACGGTATCAGGCATTGGAGCGCACGATATTGTTTATGCTTACACTGACCCCACAACAAATTGTGTCAATACAGATACGCTCGTTGCAACGGTAGACCCACTTCCAGTGCCATCATTTACCCATGCTCCAGTGACGTGCATTGGGTTTAATGAGTTATTTACGAATACAAGTGTTGGTGGATCGAATTATTCATGGACATTGGGTGACGGTGGAACATCAACATTACAAGACCCAACACACAGCTACGGAGCGACTGGCACCTATACTATTCAAGTAATTGCCACTTCTGGAGCTGGATGTATCGATTCTATCACGAGTGCAATTGATGTATTAGAGCCACCATTGGCCAACTTCACTGTATTACCTGACTCAGGTTGTGGAGATTTATTGGTGAACTTTACAGATTTATCTAGTGGTTCTAACATTGTCTATGCGTGGGATTTTGGCAACGGTGCAACGGATAATACCGCAACTCCAGCAGATCAGTTATATACCGCTGGTGTTATCGCTGATACAACTTACTATATCACATTGGACGTATCAAATTTCTGTGGATCTGTTCAGCATACAGACAGTGTAATTGTTATGCCTACACCTACAGCTGAATTCGGAACAAACGTTAATGTAGGCTGTTCTCCATTCGCATTTGACTTTAGTAATACGAGCTACGGCTTACCTGATAGCTATTACTGGGATTTTGGAGATGGGACCACCAGCACTACAAATGATTCACTCTTTTCTCATACCTACACGACTGGAAACAATCCGACGAATTACACTATAATGCTGGTTGCAGATAATGAGTGTGGAGGTGACACAGCCTATCACACCATTACTGTCTTGCCAAACACGGTAACTGCCTTCTTTAACGCTGATGTAACCGCTGGGTGCGAGCCATTAACCGTTAACTTTTCTCAGTTCTCACAAGGTTCTACGAATTTCTCATGGGATTTTGGCGACGGTAATGTCTCTACCTTAGGTTCGCCAACTCATACTTTTGCGAATGCCGGGACCTATACCGTACAATTATTCGCAGATGATGGCTGTAGTTTTGACACAACGTCTATTCAAATAACCGTACACCCTTCCCCTTTTGTTGACTTTATCAGCAACCCTGATTCGGTTTGTATTGATGAAGAGTTCACATTTACCAACTTAAGTGTAGGCTTATCCAATGTATCATGGAATTTTGACGATGGAAACACCTCAACACTAACTAATCCGACACATGCCTATGCTGCGTCAGGTATCTATAATGTTACAATGATTGGAACTTCAGCAACAAACGGCTGCGTGGATAGCGTGACTCATCCTGTAGTTGTGAGCACTAATCCTGTCGCTGATTTCACCTTTAACCCAGCGAATGGATGTATTCCTTTGCCCGTTGCATTCACCAACAACTCGGTTAATGCGGATTTTTATCAGTGGAGTTTTGGAGACGGGAACACATCAGGGAATCAAAACCCGAATCACACCTATAGCCAATCTGGTGCATTTGTGATACAGCTTGTTGCAAGTAATCTGAATGGTTGTACAGACACCACGGAACAAATAGTGAATGCCTTTCCATTACCGCAAGCATCTTTCTCTATATCAGACGATACCATTTGCTACACACCAGGTCCGGTAACGTTTACCAACACCTCTACTGGAGCAATTAGCTATGCATGGGATTTCGGAAATGGAAATACAAGTGCGATCAATTCTCCGACTACAAACTACACAAACGTAGGACAACACATAATCGAATTAATTGCAGAAAACCAATACGGTTGTCTAGATACCGCTTATGGAATGGTAGAGGTATTCCAGCTGCCTGAAGCACTATTCTCGGTTTCCAGCGATACAGTGTGTGCAAATAGTCCAGTTCAATTTATGGACTTAAGCACCTTTGCTACACAGTACTATTGGGAATTTGGAGATGGTAATACGTCAAATCTACCGAACCCAAGTCACACCTATGATTCACCGGGCACTTATACCGTAACACTACATGTCTATGGTGCAGGAGGGTGTGGTGATACACTAACTATGAACTCAGCAGTCTTTGTACACCCAACGCCAAGTGCGGATTTCACGTACACTAATGTGGAAGTATCTGGCACTTACGATGGTACTATAGAATTCACCAATCAATCTATCGGAGCGAGCGATTACGAATGGAGCTTTGGAGATGGTACAGAAAGTACAGAAACCCATCCTATTTATCGCTACAACTCATCTGGAATAATTGAAGCGCAACTTATTGCTTATAACGAATTCGGTTGTTCAGACACAGCCTTTATTCCCGTAGATATTGAGTTCTTTAAAGGGCTATACGTGCCAAATGCTATGCAGCCAGGTCACCATAGTTTTGAGGTAGCGAACTTTATTCCAAAAGGTGTTGGTTTAGACTTCTATCACATTGCTGTGTATGATGCTTGGGGGAACTTATTATGGGAATCATCTGCATTGGATAATGATGGAAGACCCACAGAATATTGGGATGGCACATTTGAGGGAGAAGAGATGCCTCAAGATGCATACGTATGGAAAGTAGAAGCCACATTTAGGGATAACACTTTATGGCAAGGTAAGGAATACCCGAACGGTCAAATTAGAAAATCAGGAACAGTAACCATATTGAAATGAGACAATTAATCTACATATTTCTGCTTGTGTTTACTGTGAATATCGCACGTTCGCAAGATCCAAACTTCACGCAGTTCTTTAATAATCACTTATATTACAATCCCGGGATGACAGCCATTAATGGAGGATTACATTTGAGTGCTAACTACAGAAATCTGTGGGGGCCAATTCCTTCAAAATTCAACACGAGTACCTTTAGTGCAGATGCAGAAGCCATTAACAAAATTGGTTTAGGTGTTATATTACTGTCAGACAACGAAGGCGAAGGGCGTATTAAAACAAATTCAGCTAGTTTTTCTTACTCCTACAGACCGTTAGAAACGAGAAACATTCGTGTTCAATTAGGGGCATCAGCAGGCTTTGTCTATAAGAACATAGACTATAGCTATTTTGTTTTCAGCGATCAGCTAGATGAAGTGCACGGAGATATTTATGGTTCGCAATTCGTTATTCCATCTCAGGACAATGTTATGTACCCAGACTTTTCTGCGGGTGCAGTGGTAAGATTCAACAATCCTAACAATCGTTATAAAGATTATCAGGCAGTAACTACGGTTGGATTTGCAATGCATCATTTAACTAGACCAAAAGACGCGTTTTTGGGCGATCAAGCGAGATTACCACGCAAATTGACCTTACACGCCAACACACATATTCAGTGGGAAGGAATAGTTTATGCCCCAGGGGTAATCTATGAAAAGCAGGCTAATATGACCACCTTTCAAATTGGAACGAACATCATGAAGTATCCTATTTTCACAGGCTTTTGGTTCAGAAATAGAAATGCTAAGTTCCAAGGTAGAAACTATGACTCATTCATATTCAATCTAGGCGCATACACCCGTCTTGGAGATGTACGTGCTAAATTTACTTATAGCTTTGATTTCACTGTAAGTAGATTAAAAACAGCCAGTATGGGATCACATGAAGTTAGTTTGGTCTTAAACTTTGATGATGTTATAATCTTCAAAAACATGCAAAAACGTGCTAACAGAAAACAATCTACACGTTTTTTAGAGTGTGTGGATTATCAATAAAAGACTTCACATTTACTAGTTGCTAGTTTTTATTCTTAATGTAATTTCTCCAATATTATATGCATAAATTGACGCTGGGAGAAATGTGAATTTTAAATCTTGAACTTCTTTAACCCCGAACTGGTCAATGGTTGTTGTTAGAGCCGAATCAAATCCATTTTCTTTGCAAAAACTTACTAGACTCTTCAAGTCCTTAGGTTTATCGTAGTATCTATTACTCCATTTTATTTCAACTCCCCAGACAGGTTTGTAGTTTTTATCATCCACCAATACCAAATCTATCTCTCCTTCTTTTCTACCAACTTTCCATCGAGCATACGTCAAGTCAAGCTGTTCGCGGTGCATCCATTGCGATAATATTGCCGTTTCCACCATGTTCCCCATTTCCCTGTCTGTTTCAGAAATTGGCGAAAATAACGCGGTGCGGAGTGATGGATTTGTCAGGTACACTTTGAAACTTGTAACTCTTTTAAGTCTCTTGGCATTAATTCCAACCTTATTCAAAACCTTAATCAAAAAGGCTGCTTCCAAATACTCAAGATACTTTTTTAAGGTGTCTTTCTGTATCCCACTCTCTTTAGACATGGTTTCATAAGAAAATTCATTCCCCGTGTTGTAGGCAATGTAAGTGAAAAATCGATTTAATTCTTGAATATCTTTTATACCATATAAGCTCGGGAGATCTCTGAGTAGAACTTTATCTACAATATCGTTCTTCACATATCTACCCATGTCACTTTGTATCTTTTCTGATAACACGACTTCTGGGTACCCACCAAAATTTAGATAATTGATAAATTCTCGGTTTAATTCTTTGGTATCATGCGTTAAGCAATATTGCCTAGTTTTATCACCGTATTGAATCTCTCCGTCATATATTAAATGATCCAATTGCTTCAAATGAATATACTCCTGAAATGTAAGGGGAGGCAAAAGGAAGTCCGTAAATCTACCCGCTCCGCTTTCTGCACTGTGCCATTTTAGAGCTGCAGCTGCTGAACCTGACACAACAAACTTTGTCTCTGGATATGAGTCAACCAATACCTTTAGATGCCTTTCCCAATCTTTTAAATATTGAATTTCATCAAAAAACACATAACAACCTTCTAAGCTCTTGAGGGCTAATGAATCTTTACATAACAACAATATTTCTTCCAATCCTAAATTGACATAAATAGGGTTATCTATGCCAACAAAGAATATTTTCTGAGGATCTACATCATCGTTTAATAAATTGTCAATACAGTGGAATAGCATTACTGTTTTTCCAACTCTCCTCGGTCCCATTAGTACAAGCGCTCTTTTTATGCTCCTTTCAGTAACAAATGGATAAAACAGATCAAAGTACAATCGCTTTGACATTGAGCTATAGGTACTGGGAATCTCTTTGGTTACCCACCATGGATTTTCATAACGAAGGCGTTCTATGATTTTGTCTGTTGGAATAAGGTTGTTCACCAGTTAGATTTTATTTATATCTACAAATATAGTGTTTTTAAATAGATTCAATTCTATCTATTTTTACGTTTTTGTAGGTTTTAAGTTTGTTTTTACACAAACAAATATCTAATTACACAGTACTTGGATTATCAATAAAAGCTTTTCTTATTTTTACTTAAAATTAGTTATGATGAAGAATCTGATAATTACACTTGGAATTGGATTAACGCTTGCACTTGCTTCATGCGGAGGAGATGAAGAAGCTGAAGCGCGCAAAGTTGACACTGCAGACGTAAAAGGGACAATTGAAGCACCGGATGCAAAGGGTGATCATGTTAGCCACACACACAACGACGAAGGTGAATTTGAATGTTCAATTATTAAGTTTAGCGATGATAATCGTATTAGTATTTGTCCTACTCAAAAGACTATTGATGATATTTATAAAGACTTGAATGAAAATCCAGAACGCATTAATACAACCAGAACTATCCTAGATGTTGGAGAAGATTACATCTTCATAAAGCAAGTGCGTAAGAGTTTCAAAGATGAGATTGAGTCAGAAGGTTGGAACTTCTTTGTCATTAAAAAGAATCCAAAAGGCGGTAATTATATTTTAGAAGGCGAAGGAGATACGCCTTTTGACCCTATTATGGATGAGGCAAGAGCCAAGGAGCTGATGAAGATTGCGCAGACGTTTAAGGGTGGGGAGTAGTCGTAAAGTAGTTATTGGCTTAACGCATTTAGAGTTTTTTAGACGCGACTCTTATAACAAGAAGATTAGGAATTCTTTCTTATTTCAGAATTTGCACAAACTCACCAATGACTCTCATTGCTGCTGAATTCTCTTCAGTAATGATTATTTCTTTATACGAACTGTCGTAGGAGTTAGGTCTCAGAACAATGTTTGTATGCTCCCACTTATCATCTGTGACTATTTTTTCGCTTGAATATGTTTTTACAGTAAATGCTGAGTTAAAATCAGGGTCATGAATCTCTCTGTTTTCAACCAACACTATTTTACCATTCCTTGATCCACCTGTATATCGTTTGAAAAGACAAATGGAACCATTAGGAATAACTCTATTCATTGATTCACCAATAATTTTGCACGCAAAATAGTCGTTGCTTGATATATTATCTGGGCCTTCAATTAATGTAAAATCCTTTTCAGATTGTAATTCACTGAACGTGCCCGCTGCAGCATAGAAGTCATATAATGGTATTGGATTTCTTAGGTCTTCTACCTTACCAGATCTATGCTGAATCGGAATGATTTTGCCTTTACCATTGTCATTAGTAACCCTGGTTTTTGGCTTTTCATGTAAATAATCATACATGCTAGCTGATACAGGGTTAACCAAATCAAACTTTATTTTAACTACAGGAAGTTTCTTTCCATTATCGTTGATCATAGTCGACTGCTCAACTTGATCCACATCTGGCATAACGTCACCCATGTAATAAAAGTCCAGTCCTTCATCATTATTTTTCTTGATGAAGAGAGGAAGTCGTATAGGCCCATTGCTACCTAATATAGACTGAACATCTTTACTCTTTATTGTTCGCTTGGACTTTGACATCCAATTAAATTCCTTGTTATTTAAAAACTCATCCTCATACTTTATTGACTCCGCAATGTGATCTTCTTTGTGATAGTTTACAAAAATAGGACAGTGGTCATTATTCGGACTTACTAGATAACCTCCAACGTTTTGTGCAACCGGGTTTTCTCGAACATTCAATATTCGAAACACATCTTTTCGTGAGTATTTCCTGTAAAGCACAAATCCATTGCACCAATTTTCAGCGTCAAACAATCTGTCAAATTCGTAAATAGAATATGACACGGAATCATTTAGATAACGCCAAAAATCTGGATGGCTTAAGTGTTTCTTAAATTCGTTTGTTATAACAAAATAACCATCTACAATTCTAAGAAAATTAATATCATATATCTCTTTAGCAGAGAGCATCTTGCCGTTTTTCTTTTCACGAATGAACTCAAAATTCAAATTAAAAACACAAGAGTTAATCGTTTCATCAGAAACAGTATACTGATAATTGCTTTGCACCATTTCTTTCAATTGATTCACTGAAAGTTCTTCCGAGTCTAGAAGTGTTTTAAGTATGAGACTTTCTTCGATTCGTTTTGAGTTGTTAATTTCTTTGGAAAAAAGTTCTAATAATTTCACCTGATAATTTGACAAATTTGGGCTTAGTACTTTCTCTACTTTTAAGAAAAAGTTATAAAAGGAATTAGCGTAATCCACGTATAAGAAAGGATCACGGGCCCCATGATGAATAAAATCCATCATCATCGGTGTTCTACCCAACTTGAACTTCAATAGGTTATAATCCTTTTTTAAGTCAGCATACAATTGCATATTAGCCGAGTCAATGGATTGATAAATTTTCTCTTTTGTGATTTCATCAAAGTTGATTGTGGATGCCCCCGGGATCATTCTATTAACCTCGGTTAGCAATTTCCTCAATGAGTCTTTATTGTATGATGTATCTCCATATAAGGCTATCGGTATGAGGTAGTTATTTTCGTAATTTCCAATAAAATCGATAACTGTTAAATAGCTCTTACCCTCAGTCTTTCTTAGACCTCTCCCTAGTTGTTGAATAAAAACAATAGCCGAATCTGTAGGGCGGAGCATTATTATTTGATTAATTTTTGGAATATCAATCCCCTCATTGAAAATATCAACAGTTAAGATATAATCGAGCTTCTCACCCAGGTTATCAGATTCTAATCTTTCAATTGCTTTTGCTCTATCTTCTTCAGAATCATCTCCTGTTAAGGCTATAGTTTTAAGACCTTTTGAGCTCAACAACTCCGATAGCTCAATTGCTTCATCCTTTCTTGAACAAAAAATCAAACCTCTCGTTATTCCATTGTCACTGCCATAGAACTCTGCATGCTCGATAATACGTTCAACGCGCTCATTTGAAACTAAATATCTAAAGTCTGATTTCCTATCTACTGCAACGTTGTCAATCGATAAATCAGAAACGCCGTAGTAGTGAAATGAACTAAGCATATCTTCTTCCATTGCTCTACTTAATCGGATTTCATAACCAATGTTGTGATCAAATAGTTTAAAAATATCGTTACCATCAGTCCGTTCAGGCGTAGCTGTCATTCCCAACAAGAACTTTGGCTCAAAGTGCTCAAGCAGTCGCAAATATGAATCAGCACCAGATCTGTGAGTTTCATCGATTATAATGTAGTCAAAGTGATCTTTAGCGAAATTATCAAGATGATTTGCTTTTGAAATAGTTTGAATAGTTGAGAACACAAAATCACAATCCAAATCCCGTTGATTACCTGAATATAACCCCATTGTTTTATCGCTGCCGAATACATTTCTAAATGTATTTAGTGCGTCTCTGGCAATTGTCAATCGATGAACTACGAAAAGCAATTTTCTGGGGTTAAAAGCTTTAGAATCGAATGCTGACAAATACGTTTTTCCAGTTCCTGTTGCCGAAATGATTAAGGCTTTGTTTTTATCATCAGCTCTCAAATTCCTAAGATTTTCCAATGCTTCTTTTTGCATTGCATTAGGACTAATTACCCGCTCAGATGATTTTTGCCTATCGTCTAAGATTTTTTGACTTGAAACTAACTGACTAAGATAGACATCTTCATAAGTAGATATGTAATCAGTGGTAACAGGTATTCCCTTGTTAAAATTAGATTTGAACTCACTTAGTACCTTTTCGACAATACCACTCTGATCTAATGCTGAGACTTTAATGTTCCATTCTTTATTGGTAGATAACGCCTGCGCAGTCAGGTTACTACTGCCAACAATTAAGTTGAAGTGTTGGTTGGCTTTAAAAATATATCCTTTACTATGTACATTTCCTGTAGTAGCAATTCTCAGTTCAATGTTTTTAAACTTCAGAAGTCTTTTAAGCGCTTCAGGTTGCGTAAAGTTCAGGTATTGAGAAACTAAAATTTCACCTTTAATATTCCGGTTTTCAAGCTCTTTTAATTTATTAATTATAGCAGCTACTCCACTTGTTGTTACAAAAGCAACCGAAATAAAAAATTCCGAGCAATTTTCAAACTCGTGGAGAATTGTTGTAAGAACCTTTTTTGGTGGTTTCTTTTGATTGACAATTAATTCAGGCTGATAGTTTATACTAGATAAAATGGATTTGTCTACGAATCCTGTTTGTAAACTCGCATTAAAACTTTTAAGATCATCCATTCGAAAGTAATTTTTCAACTAGAGGAATATCCGCTTCAGCCCAATCTAAAGTCTCGAGCTGATCTATTTTAAGCCACTTTTGATCTATATGTTCATGTAGAGTAATTTCTTTGGAATCAATTTCGCATATATAGCTGTGCATGGTTAGTTCAAAATCGGGGTATTCATGAACAACAGTCGAAAAGAAAGATTTTATTTTTGTTGAAGCACTCAACTCCTCCAATAGTTCTCGGTGCAATGCCTCTTCTTTGGTTTCTCCTTGTTCTATTTTACCACCAGGAAATTCATATTTCTCTGAAATGTAATGGAGTTTGTTTTTTGGTCTTTGAACGCATAGAATTGAGTCTTCAAAAAATATAACTCCCGCAACGACTTCAATTTTCTTCATTAAATGTGGTTGTATTGTTGTACTTATTGATCATGATTAAGTAAAGTTAGTGCTTGAGCATGAACCGCGCAAATGATATAATTTTCTTAATAAAGAATCGCTTCTTTCCAACCTCAACTATTTTTCGCCATTTCCTACTGTTATAACTTTTAGATTTGATACAGAATAATCAGACAATACATCTTCTAAAAGTTCTTTTGTAAAATCGGAGTTACCAAGGAGAATAGTTCTAAATATTTCAATTCTATCATCTGGTGTAAGTTGATTTAGTTTTTCATCATTTCTGAAAAACTGCAAAAAATCTTCCCTACCCATTTTTTTTATAATTCTTCATATATGGTGCATTATCCTTTTATCTAATGGTTTCTAATCTCATCCCCAAGAGCCTATCCCCCCACCTAAAACCTAATCATATGAGGATCATTATTGTCATCATCAATAATGTCCTTCACTACTTTCATTTTTTTGGCGAGCCCTGCAAAAATGCGGTGGTCGTTTTCTATTAACCAATTGAAGCCTTCGGCGTCTCTGTCTATGGTTCTGGCCATGTTTGCTAGAATGTCGTAGCCGTTTAAAAACAACCACTCTATTGCTTTTGCATTCCCCTCTCCCCCATTAATTAGAGCGCCTAAATGGGCGTAACCATTTTTTGCGAGCCAAATCTTAGCTTCATCACTGTTACGAAGGGCATGACAAAATAAACCGAGCTCCTTATAGCCATTTTTTATAAGCCAATTGCGCACTTTTGCGTTACCCTGAATGGCTTCACCCCAAGCCAAGAGAATCTTCACCGGATAGTCCAGTGGCTTTAGTGGAGCAACCTCCTTTGAATTATATAATCTGTCTCCCTTAAACATTGTCTGTATAATGATTAAAGTCTAAAACGGAACATTATTTAGAGTAGGCTTCAATTAATATTTCCAAAATCTCTATGGCCGCTGTTGGAATCTTGGTTCCAGGACCAAAAACGCCTACTACCCCTACATCATATAAATAATCGTAATCCTGTTTTGGAATAACTCCTCCAGCTATTACCATAATGTCTTCACGGCCTAAGTTTTTCAATTCTTCAATAACCTGCGGAACCAGTGTTTTGTGACCAGCGGCTAATGATGATACACCTAAAATGTGCACGTCATTTTCAACGGCTTGTTTTGCCGCTTCTTTCGGCGTTTGGAATAATGGTCCTATATCTACATCAAATCCAATATCAGCAAAGGATGTCGCAATGACCTTAGCCCCTCTATCGTGACCGTCCTGTCCCATTTTAGCGACCATGATACGTGGACGTCTGCCATCAATACTTGCAAACTTATCTGCGAGCTCTCTTGCTTTCGAAAAATCATTGTTGTTCATAGACTCAGACGAATATACACCAGAAATAGATTTAATATTTGCTTTGTACCTGCCAAAAGCTGTTTCCATGGCATCTGAAATCTCACCAAGACTTGCTCTCTCTCTTGCCGCATCCACCGCTAATTCCAATAAGTTGCCTTCACCTGACTTAGCTGATTCTTCAATTTTCTTAAGACAAGCTTGCACTTTATCCTCATCTCTGTTCGCACGCATTTCGTTTAAACGAGCAATTTGAGACTCACGTACTTTTTGGTTGTCTACTTCAAGAATATCGAAAGTGGTATCCTCATCAATCGTGTATTTATTCACCCCCACAATAGTATTCTGCCCAGAATCAATTCTAGCTTGTTTTCTGGCAGCCGCTTCCTCTATACGCATTTTTGGCACTCCTGTCTCAATAGCCTTCGCCATCCCTCCTAGTGATTCGATTTCCTCAATGTGTTTCCACGCTTTTTCAACTAATTGATCGGTTAGATATTCCACATAGTAGCTACCTGCATAAGGGTCTACCACGTCCGTAATGCCCGTTTCAGCTTGAACAAACAACTGGGTGTTTCTTGCAATGCGTGCACTAAAGTCTGTGGGCAGCGCAATCGCTTCATCCAAAGCATTTGTGTGTAGTGATTGTGTTCCTCCTAAAGCGGCAGACATAGCTTCTATCGCCGTTCTGCCTACATTGTTGAAAGGATCTTGCTCCGTCAAACTCCAACCACTTGTTTGACAATGTGTTCTTAATGCTAATGATTTTGGATTCTTTGGATTGAACTGTTTTACCAATTTCGCCCATAACAATCTTCCCGCACGCATCTTGGCTACTTCCATGAAATGATTCATTCCGATAGCCCAGAAAAACGATAAACGCGGGGCAAAACTGTCAATATCCATTCCAGATTCAACACCTGTTCTTAAATACTGTAATCCATCTGCTAAGGTGTATGCCAACTCTATATCTGCCGTTGCCCCTGCCTCTTGCATGTGATAACCTGAGATAGAAATTGAGTTGAATTTTGGCATGTGATTACTCGTATACTGGAAAATATCCGATATAATACGCATGCTTGGTAATGGTGGATAGATATACGTATTGCGCACCATAAACTCCTTCAAAATATCGTTCTGGATAGTCCCAGATAAAAGTGACTTATCAACACCCTGCTCCTCAGCAGCCACAATATAAAACGCCATAATCGGAATAACCGCTCCGTTCATGGTCATGGAAACAGACATCTTGTCTAAAGGAATCTGGTCGAATAGAATCTTCATATCCAACACAGAATCTATCGCTACACCTGCTTTACCAACATCTCCCACTACTCTTTCATGATCAGAATCGTAACCTCTATGTGTAGCTAAATCAAATGCAACCGACAAGCCTTTTTGACCTGCCGCTAAGTTCCTTCTATAAAAGGCATTACTTTCTTCTGCCGTACTAAATCCTGCATATTGACGAATTGTCCATGGTCTAATAGCATACATGGTAGAATACGGACCACTCAAGTAAGGCGGTAATCCCGAAACGTAGCCAAGATGCCCTGCTTTGTTGATGTCTTTTACGGCGTAGTAGGATTTAACCTGAATGCCTTCTTCGGTCATCCATGGCTCGCGTTCAGTATCATTGGACACCACATCACTCTCTACTTTACAATCTTTGTCTCTAAACGATACTTTCTTCATGACAATTCAACAAATTTTAAATCCTTATCTGCATCAAACTGCTCTCCTTCTTGAGGATACTTATTCCCTCCAATGAGCACACGTTTTGATGCTTTAACATTTTCAATAATCGCTTTTTTGTTATCCTCTGTAGCCGTAAGAATACTCTTCATTTTGTCCGCAAGGTCCAAGTCGTCGATTGATCTGAACTTAGACCACACCTTCTCTCTAATCTCACTGTGAAGATTCTCTATGGCATAACTACCGGCCAATGGGTCACTCACATGATTCAAATACGATTCTTCGTTTACCAAGTGCATTATATTTCTGGCTAGTCGTCTATTTGTTGCTTCCGAGTTTTTGCTCAAATTCACCGGACTTACCTCAAAACTATCCACGCCACTCAACACCGCAGACATGCTCTCCGAACTAGCTCGTAGCAGATTGTTATTGATATCCTTCTCTAGTTTATTCCACAACATGGTTGTGCCGTGAATTATAGCGTTGTGCGAACACTTATGCTCTGGTGAATACGCACTTATCACATTCGCCCACATTTCTCTAAAAGCTCTAATCTTAGCGATATCCTGCAGATAATTCATTCCAAACGCAAAGTGGAACCGAATTTTTGCAGAGGCATCATCTATTGCTAAGCCCGAATTCATCAATTTATATAATGTTTCGTGCCCAAAAGTGAGTGCATATGAAAGCTCATTTACAATGCCTCCGCCAGCATTTAGAATTGAATCTGCTTTAATGGAAACGAGTGTCTTAAGTCCTGTTATCTCGGCACTTGAAGCTTCTTCTATGTCTCCCTGCTCTATATTAGGGTCAAAAGAAAAATGCCATGCTTCTGCCTCAATTTCACTTATAGCTCTCATTGCATCACTGCTCATTTCACCATTCCAAACAAGTGAAATCATATTAGTGTGCACACCTTCTAATGCCGCTTTTAGATTATTTGGATTTCCCGACAAAATCAACTCCTGTCCTCCATTCACTAAGAAATCAAGGATATACTTGTTAGTCTCTTTATCATCTAAATTAAACGACTGAGAAATTACGTAATCGTTCCCGTTTCGTTTAGTCCCTCTTTTATAAGGAAGCGCCCCCGGAACATAATTATCATCCCCAACAAGTTCTCGTTTGTACACTGCTGACCAAGCGATACCATCCTCACTTTGATGAAGCAATTTTTCTTCAAAACTCGCTCCTTTCAAATCAGTCTTTATTTTCTCTATCCAGTCTTCATGTGAGACTGGATTAAAGCCATAAAATTCTGTATCCTGCATAGTAAAATTTAGAGGCTCTAAGGTACTAAAATGATGTGAAAATTGCAGAAATAGAGAGGACTATTCGTTCGATATTACAAAGATTTGCTCGTGTGGTTTCTTAAAGTGATACTTCTCTCTCGCAAATCGTTCGATTTCTTTTACGTCATTCAAACTCTGAGTAGCTTCTTTAATCTCCTCAATGTTATCCTTTTGTTTATTCACTTCAATGCGCAACTTGCGTTCCTTTGCTTTCATATTGAGCAAGGAAAACACATCAATACTTTCGAACAACACCAATTGCAGCACAAATAGTAGAGACACTATCATGTATTTGTTCAATAATATGCGCACCCACTTGGCATTCATACTACAAATATCGCGTAGAAATGATTTTGAAATTGAAACGACGACTAGAATTGCTAACAGACCCACGTTAAATACAAAACCCTGTATGGTATCACCATACAGGGTTTGTAAAAACATTATATGTCTCGTTTATCCTAAGAAAGGATATCTGTAATCCGTTGCCGGCACAAATGTCTCCTTGATTGTTCTTGGAGATACCCAACGCAATAAATTCAAGTAAGAACCTGCTTTATCGTTGGTACCAGAACCTCTAGCTCCACCGAATGGTTGTTGTCCTACTACAGCACCTGTTGGTTTATCGTTAATGTAGAAGTTACCCGCTGCATTTTCCAACATTTTATACGCTGTATCAATAGCATATCTATCAACGGAGAATATAGCTCCAGTTAATGCATACTCAGATGTCTCGTCTACCAACTTTAGAGTTTCTTCAAATGCATTTGCATCATACTTGTAGATAGTAATCACTGGTCCAAAAATCTCTTCACACATGGTTCTGAACTTTGGATTCGTTGTTACTACAACCGTTGGCTCAATGAAATATCCTTTTGATTTATCATAATTTCCACCAACAATGATTTCTGCATCATTCTGTTCTTTAATGTAATCTATGTAGCCAGCAATCTTATCGAATGCTCTTTCATCAATCACTGCATTAATAAAGTTAGATGGATCTTCTGGACTACCCATTTTAAATGACTCCACATCTTTCTTCACTTGAGCAATTACCTCATCAAACATGTTTGATGGGATATACGCTCTGGATGCCGCTGAACATTTTTGCCCTTGGAACTCGAATGCACCGCGAGAAATGCCTGTTGCCACTTCAGCTGGATTTGCTGATTTATGCGCAACGATAAAATCTTTTCCTCCAGTCTCACCTACTATTCTTGGATAAGAACGGTACTTTTCAATGTTATTACCTATTTCTTTCCATAAGTGTCTAAATACACCCGTAGACCCCGTAAAGTGAAGCCCAGCAAAATCTCTGTGCTTAAAAATAACGTCTCCAGCAACTGGACCGTCTACTGTAATCATATTGATAACACCATCAGGCAAACCAGCAGCTTGGAATAATTCCATAATCACTTGTGCCGAATACATTTGAGTTTCCGCTGGTTTCCAAACCACAACATTCCCCATCATAGCTGCTGCTGCAGGAAGGTTTGCACAAATTGACGTAAAGTTGAACGGTGTAATAGCAAATACAAAACCTTCAAGAGGTCTATATTCTAATCTGTTCCACATACCTTCATTCGACCCTGGTTGTTGCTCATAAATTGTTTGCATGTAGTGCGCATTGAACTTAAAGAAGTCAATTAGCTCGCATGCCGCATCAATTTCCGCTTGCATTACATTCTTAGACTGTGCTAACATTGTAGAGGCGTTCATTTTTGCTCTGAAAGGTCCAGCCAATAAATCTGCTGCTTTCAAGAAAATCGCTGCTCTCTGCTCCCAAGGCAATGCTGCCCATTTATCTCGAGCTGCCAAAGCAGCATCAATTGCTTTTTCAACGTGAGAGGCATCTCCCATGTTAAAGTGTCCCAGAACATGCGCGTGGTCATGCGGTGGAGACATTGGCACTTTATTCCCAGTAGTGACTTTTTGATCACCGATATACATAGGCACATCAATTGTGCTGTTGTACATCTCCTTATATGTGTTTAATAACTCTTCTCTTTCAGCTGATCCGGGTGCATACCCCCAAACTGGTTCGTTCATTGGAAATGGAACTTCATAAACCCCTTTTGGCATAATATCTTGTGTTTTATTGTTAGACTAATTATTCATTGTAAAACTAGTCAATATCTGACAGATACTATGTAATAATTGTTTCAAATCTGTCTTTCAACAAATCATGAATTTAAATATGATTTAATGCTAACATGTTTGTTATAGAAAGATGTCTGCTCTATTTTTGCCAAAAAGTAGAATTATGTTTGGAGATATGATGGGTAAGTTAGGTGCCATGAAAGAAGCCATGGAAGCTAGCAAAGCAAGACTAGACAACATCTCTGTAAAGGGTGAAGCAGAAAATGGTTTGGTAGTAGTCACTATGAATGGAAACCGCAAATTATTGGATGTTTCGATTGATGATAGCATAATCGGTGATAAAGAAGCTTTGGAAGATTTGGTAAGCCTTGCAATAACACGTGCGCTTGATAATGCGGAAAATGTCAATAATGCAGAAATGCAGGGGGCCGCTCGTAACTTTATGCCGGGTATGTAAACATGGAATATATTCTAATTGGAGTTACGGCCTTGGGAGCATCATTGCTCACTTTCTTCTCGGGTTTCGGCTTGGGAACATTGTTAACCGTTGTATTCCTTCAGTTTTTTCCAATTAGAGAAGCCATTCTTCTTACTGCCATAGTGCATCTCCTCAACAATGTGTTTAAGACCATTATTATGTTGAGGGAGATTGACAAAAAGGTATTAGTGCTATTCGGGATTACCGCCATAGCAGGTGCTTTTTTAGGTGCTTTTGTGCTAAATCTGTTGCCGAGTAGTAAGCTTGCATCCTATTCGATTGGCGACAATAACTACTCGATTCAACTTATCAACTGTATTATTGGAGCCCTCCTCATAGCATTCGCAATTGCTGAATTAGTGCCTAAACTACATTTCAAGGTTAACCAAAAAATGTTGGCGTTTGGAGGTTTCTTAAGCGGGTTTTTCGGCGGATTATCTGGACATCAAGGCGCTTTGAGATCATCCTTTCTCTTAAAACTCAACCTTAAGAAAGAGGTATTTATCGGAACAGGAATCGCTGTGTCAATGCTCATCGACTTTACACGTATTGGCACCTATTTTCAAGATATTTCGTTTTCTACCATCGAAAATAATATCTCTTACATCATGGCCGGCGTTATCCCAGCCTTAGTGGGTTCAATCTTAGGTAAACTTTACCTTAAAAAATTAAGTTATCAACTTCTGCACTATTTTGTCGCGATTGCTATCATCTTATTCTCAATTGCCTTAATTTTAGGTCTGATGGAGAAATGACAAAAGCTCAAGTTCGGACATATTACCAGAAAAAACGCAAGCAGCTTGATAGCAACGAAAAGCTCAATAGAGAGGGAAAACTCTACGCTCGTTTGCGTGAGACCTACCTGCTACCAGGTAAATCTGTGCATAGCTTCTTATCAATTAAACGCTTTAATGAGATAGACACCTTCCCTTTGTTACAATGGGATGACATTAATTGGGTGCTCTCCAAAACCACTTTGGGACGGATTGAAATGAAGCATTTCGAGTATGACACTAATGTTCCGTTCGAATTTAATGACTGGGGTATACCTGAGCCATCGGGCGGGAGAGTAGTCACAGAAAAAGAAATCGACATTGTTTTGGTGCCACTATTGGCTTTCAACTTAGACGGACACCGCGTTGGTTATGGCAAAGGTTATTATGATGATTTCTTGTCTAAATGCCGGGCGGACTGTATTAAGATTGGCTTAAGTTTGTTTGATGAAGCAGTTGATGTTGAAGGCATAGCTGAACATGACATCCCGCTAAATAGGATACTTACCCCTAATCTTTCCTATCATTTTTAACGATAAAAAATATAACGGTGTCGCGCACATCTTAATCATACTGTTTATACCAGCCATTCTGGTTTCAGCCATTTTAGTAAAGAATATTGTTTTAAGTGCAGTCTTGGTATTCTTTTTGCTAATTTTAGTGTGGTTCATCATCAAGAAAAAACAATGAAACAACTATTATCATCACTTATACTCATTCTATCTCTTTCGCAGGTTAAGGCACAAAATGATGTAGAATATCACCTGGGATTCAATTTGATGCCCAATCATACCGGTGATTTAATATCATTTGCCATAGTTAAAGTTCAGAATGAGAAAGTGGTAGGAACTATTCCGTGCACACGTCAAAAATGGATCCAATATGCTGGTGGCATTGAGATGAACCCTGCTAATAAAAAACTTAAGAATCTATTTGCAGAATATGAGGTAGATAGTTGCTGGATTTTATATGATGCGGATTACCTCAAATACGATAAAAAAGTATTCAGAGGATGTGATTGTCTGGCCATGGAGAACCTATGGAAACTGCGTTACAAGGCACATCCATACGAGCACGGACCAGAGGGCTGGGGTGGAAAATACAACGCCACAGATAAACAATACGCTTTCCTAAAAATGTTCTTCAACGTGGGCTCACAAATCGACTATTTCTATGGAGAAAATGCCTTTAAACTATTAAAAGAAATGGCGCACCCTGAGTTCGCTGAATTCTACGCTGCTGGTGACTTAACGTGGAAAGGTGTGAGAAAAGAAATCTATGGTGAAAGCTCAGATGACACAGATAGTTCGACGGATGAAAGTGATGAGTCGGATGAAGAATCTGACGACAGTGATGACCAGTAAAATCTAGATTGATTACTTTTGAGATGTGAGTAAAAAAGATGCCATCCAAAAGTCGATTAATAAGATTAGGAACAACCGTTCCCAATTGGATATTAGCACATTAGTTGATGGTGTACTTAAAGGTGATTTACAATCATTGGCTACTAGCATAACGCTTCTTGAGAGCACAAATCCTCAAAAGAGACAGCAAGGACAGGAAATACTCGATAAACTAATGCCGCATACAGGAAAAGCTAAGCGCATTGGTATTACTGGAGTACCTGGCGTTGGAAAAAGCACATTCATTGAATCATTCGGAAAGCATTTAATTAAGGAAGGATATAAAATTGCGGTATTGGCTGTGGACCCGAGCTCACAGGTGAGTGGCGGCAGCATTTTGGGGGATAAAACACGCATGGAGGAGCTCTCAATATCTGACAAAGCCTTTATTCGGCCTTCGCCTGCTGGAACTACATTGGGTGGTGTTGCAGCAAGAACGAGAGAAAGTATACTTCTGTGTGAAGCTGCAGGTTTTGACATCATTCTTGTTGAAACCGTAGGTGTCGGACAAAGCGAGACGTCCGTCCATTCTATGGTTGATTTCTTTCTACTTCTCATGCTCGCCGGAGCTGGCGACGACTTACAAGGTATTAAACGTGGTATAATGGAAATGGCAGATATGATCGTCATCAACAAAGCTGATGGAGACAATGTGCCACTCGCAAAACAAGCGCGCATTAACTACAAAAACGCCTTACACCTCTTTCCTCCCAGAAAAGACAACTGGATCCCCAATGTTCAATTAGCATCTGGCCTAAACAACGAAGGCACAGAAGATATTTGGAAAGAGATCGAGCGCTTCTACTCAGATACGGCGCAATTCATCGATGATACCAGAAAAGAACAAAACACCTATTGGTTTAAAGAAGCCGTTAATGACTTGATTCTGCATGAAATGATGAATAACAGTAAATTAAAATCAAGTTTAATTACTTTGGAAGCGGAAGTAAAAAATGGCTACATATCTGCTTTTGGTGCTGCTCAAAGAATCATGAAAACGATTAAAAATGTTTAAAAACATTGCTCTATACCTACTTGTTATTGTTTTAGCTGTGAGCGGAATCGGCACTGCATTTAATCAAGAAGCGCTTACTCAACATCTCGTTGAAATAGGTATGTGCAAATGGCAGTTCGCTAGAATTTATGTTTTTCTGTACACTGGCTTTGCGCTCATACCAGCATTGATACTTGGCTTCAAACTGCATTGGTCTAAATATCTTCTGCCGATAACATTTATCCTGCTCATCTTTCAGGGTTTTGATGCTTATTACACCTTCAAATTTTCTGAAACCACAGTATCTGGGCTAATTCCATGGCTTAATGTGTCATCTAGCGCGATTGGTGCCTTGCAGTTTGTTTTAGTCGGAATTTCATGCATTTCAGCTGGTATAGTATGGGGAGCGAAATATGAGCATAGAGAGGTGCCATTCTTTGTTTACCTGATGTTCTTGCCTTTGTTTGTGCTAAGTTTTGCCAGTGAGCCTATATATGCAACAGACTTTGAGACAACACAATCAGACGTTCCAGAAAAATTCTCAGTTGAACGCGTGGTAAACATGTTTGAAAATGAACCTGATGGTGATTTTGCCTGTCTGCTAGTGAGCGTCTCCTGTGAAGCATGTGTAGATCTTACAAAAAATGTTGTCACGACTATCAAGTCGCATAAACATATCTCAGTTTACATAATAACATCCACTAGCAACTCGAATTTAGATGCGTTTATTGAGCATACAGCATTAGACACATCCAAACTTGAAATAGTCAACATTAATAATACTAAGGTTTTTAGAGAACTCGTTGAACATGCTTATCCACACGGTTATATTGTTGAAGACAACGAAATCATAGATCATCGCGTTGGCTTACAATGCAATATGAATTTTCTGGATAAAATTATTCGCTAGAACAGTCTTCGGGCTTCACGTTTTATAATTCGGCATGCCCCATCACTTGGCGCTTCCTTTAGTTGTGCCATTAGCTCATACACCGTATTACTAAACTGAAGAGCATTCGCTTCTTTTCCAGCTTCTTGTGCTGCAATATTGATTATTTTAATCGTCTCTTCTTTTGCAGTTTTCAAAGCTTCCCAAGAATCTTCACCAACATATACTTGTTGCGCAATATTGTGATCATATTCTGACCGAATTTGTGCTAACAAAGTAGATTGTAAATCACTACCAGACATATTGGGTTTATAATGAGTCATTATACTATTTGTTGGATTGATACGCTCAAGATATAGCACTAATCTCTCGATAGCTTGCAACCTTAATGGCAAGGTCTTTTTTCTTGAAAGCTCTTTAACTTCCTTCGCCCGTTCAGCATATTCTCGCTCAAAAAACTTCTGCATCATCATCTTAGTTGCCAGAAACAACAGACCTGCTGGAATAAACGCCAATAACACTACCAATAATACTTCTTCAATTCCCATAGCTCGATTTTAAACTCTTATACTTACTTAATTCAATTTTGTTATCACTTCTTAAATGATAAAAGTAAATATTGGTACAAATAAACTAAAAACACACGATTACAAGTATTATATGTGAAGGGTGAATGCTTATTTTATAGATTTGTATTGTAATAAGCAAGAGAGAATGCTATCAGATAGAATAAATAGATTGTCAGAATCGGCTACAATCGCCATGGCACAGAAGAGTCGTGAGCTCAAAGCAAAAGGATTCGACATTATTAGTCTAGCACTAGGTGAACCTGACTTTAACACGCCAGATTTCGTCAATGAGGCGGCACATCAAGCAATAGATGACAATTACTCCAAATACATGCCTGTACCAGGTTACTTGGATTTAAGAGAGGCAATTGTAGAAAAATTCAAGCGTGACAATGGCCTAAATTATGAGGTGAGTCAAGTTATGGTTTCAACAGGAGCTAAACAGTGTATTGCAAACGCTGTACTATCAACTGTTAATCCAGGTGATGACGTCTTATTACCTGCCCCATTTTGGGTGACCTATGAAGAGATTGTAAAATTAGCTGGAGGTAATCCTATAATTATTGAGACAGACATTGAAGATGATTTTAAATTGACGCCTCAATTGTTAGCGAGTAATATCACATCAAACACTAAGATGATGATTTTCTCTAGTCCATGTAACCCAACGGGCTCACTTTATTCGAAAAACGAGCTCACGGCATTGGCAGAAGTAATAGCTCAGCATAAACACATGTATGTTATCTCGGATGAGATTTATGAGCACATCAATTTTGTGGGAGAGCATCAAAGTTTAGCGAGCAATGAAGCCGTTTATAATCAGGTAATAACCATTAACGGTGTATCTAAGGCTTATGCCATGACAGGTTGGAGGATAGGATACTTAGCTGCTCCAAAAGAAGTAACTGAGGCATGTATTAAAATGCAGGGACAGTTTACATCTGGTGCATCAAGTATTGCTCAAAGGGCCGCATTGGCTGCTATTAAGGCTGACCCACAAGTGACGCATGAAATGAGAGACACCTTTAAGAAAAGACGTGATTTCATGTTGGCGGAATTAGGCAAAATTGAAGGATTTAAATTGAATGAACCAGAAGGTGCATTTTACATTTTCCCTGAGATTAGCAGTTTAATCGGTAAATCTTGCGGTGAATACAAAATAAATTCGGCTTCCGACTTGTGCATGTACTTCCTTGAAGACGCGCATGTTGCTGTGGTAACAGGTGAGGCATTTGGGGCACCAAATTACTTTAGAATTTCTTATGCTGCATCAGATGCTGAATTAGCGGAAGCGGTTAAAAGACTGCAGGAGGCGGTCAAAAAACTCTCGTAATGGAGAAAACATTTGAAGAGATATTCAATAGTTTCAAAGATCTGAACATTCTTGTTGTAGGTGACTTGATGATAGACGCCTATATGATTGGAAAGGTGGAACGTATTTCACCAGAAGCTCCTGTACCTGTGGTTAGCATAAAAAAACGCGAAAATAGACTTGGTGGAGCTGCAAATGTCGGGCTTAATTTGAAGGCTTTAGGGGTAAACACATCCATTATTGGTGTAGTTGGTGATGATGTGAACGCAGATCTAATGGTTTCACTTTTAGAAAAAAGTGGAATTGAATCAGACGCTATTGTAAAAGACGCTAGCAGACCTACTACAATAAAAACACGCATTGTTTCTAATAACCAACAAATGATTCGTGTTGACGAAGAAGTTTGTTTTGGTATTGATAAAGACATTCAACACCAAATTATTTTAGCAGTTAAATCAAAAATTGACGATGGCTTACATGCTATAATTTTTGAGGATTACAATAAGGGCCTTCTTCAAGCTGAGTTAATCGAATCAATAGTTAACTATGCAAAAGAAAAGGGTGTGTTTACTTGTGTAGACCCCAAGAAAGACAATTTCTTAGCCTACAAAAATGTAACACTGTTTAAACCAAACCTCAAAGAATTAAGAGAAGGGTTAAATATTCAAGTTGAAGGAAATGATATCAATTCCCTTTCTATTGCAAGCAAAATACTAGCGGCTAAGTTGCAGAATGATATAACACTCATTACACTATCTGAGCACGGTGTTTACATCAACAACAACTGCACACACCACCATGAGAAAGCCCATATTCGCGACATTTCAGATGTGTCAGGTGCCGGTGACACTGTAATAAGTGTTGCAACTGCATGTTTGGCGACGGGAATGTCCATTGATATGGTAGCAGGTATATCCAATCTTGCTGGAGGACTTGTATGTGAGATTCCTGGTGTAGTGCCTATCAACAAAGACACCCTTTTAAAAGAGGTTAACAAGCTTTACGGGGCATGAATATAAAGTCCCTGCGCGAACGGATCAATATTATCTTGTTTGACAGCAAGGCAACGGTGCTAAATGTATTTAGTGTCTTGCATGTAATTGCTGTTTTGGGCGCGATGGGATTGTTAGTTTATTTCTACGGCTATCCTCAAACGAGCGAAAGTGAAACGATGATTTTTAGAATCATCCAATTCATATTCGCCTTCTATATCATTCGCTACATAGTCAGATTTATCTATGATTTTGAGCCCCGGAAATTTATAAAGCACAACTGGCTCGAGGGAATAATCGTCCTCCTACTTTTAGTAGAGGGCGTTGCCTATAACTTCACAGGTGGTATGATTATTCAGCGGCTTTTCACACGAGGAGAAGCCCAAGATATAAGCGATTTCAGCACCATATTTATCCAAATGTTCATCTTCATCATGTTCATAATAAACTTGGTGAAGAAACGGCAATTCAACCCTTGGTTTAAGGTTCACCCTGCCCTGTTGTTTACCTTATCTATACTCTTTATGACTTTGGTTGGTGCCGGGATGCTAATGCTGCCCGAGATGAGCACAATAAGAGGCGGCATTCCATTTATAGATGCCCTGTTTACCTCCATGTCCTCAGTAAGTGTAACGGGATTAACCACCGTCGATATCTCAGAATCCTTAACATTCAAGGGCCAGATTGTAGTAATGGTCTTAATTAAACTAGGAGGTTTAAACACCATCGCATTTGGAGCTTTAATGCTTGTTATGGCTAAACTGGGAGTAGGTATTAAATACCATGAGGTTATTGAAGATTTCGTAAATAAGAATAGTGTTTTAAAGGCACGCTCAATGCTATTTAAAATTGTATTGTGGGCGTCAATCATCGAGATAATTGGTATTATACTTCTTTATGTGGGGTTCGGGAATGAAGGTGTGTTTGCTGATGGTAAAACACGTATTTTCCACTCCGTTTTCCATGGCATATCTGGATTCAATAATGCTGGTCTCTCAATACTCCCCGGTGGCATGATGCATCCTGATGTCATCAATAATTACTTTGTACACACCGTAATAATGATTCTCTTTTTCTTAGGTGGATTAGGGATGATTTACGTCTTTGATTTATTTGAAATCAGTCGCCTGCGTGAAAGGATGCGCAAACCATGGAAAACGATAGAATTCGGCACTAAAATCTCTCTTTATTACACCCTAGCATTGTTGCTTTTAGGAGCCATTGTCTTTTACATTTTTGAGTATGATAACACCTTAAAAGACGTCTCGGGATTTGGAGGTATTATCAGTGCATTCTTCGAATCGATGACTACACGAAATGCTGGATTCAATGTGGTAGACACCGCAGAATTGAGCATGCCTGTGATAATTGTTTTCTTGTTTCTCATGTTTATTGGAGCCAGCTCAGGATCGGCTGGTGGTGGTATTCGTACATCAACATTTGCAGTAGTATGGGCATCTGTAATTGGCATCATAAGAGGACGAAAACATACAGAATTATTTAAACGCACTATTTCAAATGATACCGTATTAAAGGCATACGCAGTGTTCATGTTCTTTGTACTAGGTAACGTTATTGGTCCGTTTATTTTGTCCATCACGGAAGCAGACTTACTTGCCAGTGGCCAATACGACTTTTTAGATTTGGTTTTTGAGCATGTTTCTGCAGCCAGTACGGTAGGATTATCTACAGGAATTACCCCTGATTTAAGTGAAGCGGGTAAATTTGTACTTATAGTTGCCATGTTTATTGGACGTGTAGGAACATTAACTATAGCCTATTTGTTAGGTAAGCAGGTAATAAGTAAACGATATAAGTATCCGCAAGGACATACAATGATTGGTTAGAAATGGCAGATGTAAAACCGTATAGTGAGGAAGGCAGCAAGAAGAAGCAAGTTGCAGATATGTTCAATAATATCTCAGGTAGATATGATTTTCTGAATCATTTTCTATCTATGGGAATTGATAAGTCATGGAGAAGAAAGGCTATTAAACTGCTAAAACCATTCGAACCAAAGCTTATACTCGATATTGCTACAGGTACTGGGGATTTTGCTATTGCAGCTAGAAAACTAAATCCTGAGCATATTTATGGTGTAGATATTTCATCTGGTATGCTTGAAAAAGGGAAAGAGAAAATGAAGAGAAAAGGCTATGATAAGCAAATCACACTAAGCCTTGGTGACTCTGAAAATCTACCTTTTGAGGATAACTACTTTGATGCCATAACAGTAGGATTTGGTGTTAGAAATTTCGAAAACCTTGAAAAAGGATTGAGTGAAATCAATCGCGTTTTAAAGCCTGGCGGACACGCAGCCATACTAGAATTCTCAAAGCCTAAGAAATTCCCAGTTAAACAATCGTTTAGATTTTATTCCAAATATTTCATTCCTACCATAGGGAAACTGGTTTCTAAAGACAAACGCGCATACACCTATTTACCTGAATCAGTTGAGGCATTTCCAGAAGGAGAAGCGTTTTCCGCCATTATGGAGAAAATTGGATTTAAAAACAATACACGTAAGTTAGTTTCGGGAGGAATAGCCACCATATACCTTGGCGAAAAATAAATTAAGCTTCTCCAAAGTACCGCTTCAAATAGCGCACACCTAAATAAAAAGGCAAAGTATCTAGCAGTGCTGCTGCCACTTTAAATAGATAGGAAGAAATGATATATACCATCAATCCTTCTACCACCGTGTATCCATCCTGTATGGGAAGTCCACCATCTGTGGCGTAATAGGTAATTACAATAACGCATACCGAATCAACCATTTGACTCAACATTGTAGAGGCATTGTTTCTCAACCACAGTTTTTCGCCCTTTGTTTTCTCCTTTAACCAATGGAATACGTGCACATCTATTAATTGTGCGAACAAATAGGCGAGCATGCTGGCAATGACAGCACCAAAAGTTAACTTCCGAATGAAGTAAAATGAATAATCGTAGGGCACTTCATTATTTTCTACCAATGGCAGTCCATCACTACCTAAGGCAGGCGCATCTAAATTTCCTCCTAACCATAAAATAAATAGGACCCATAAATTGAGAAACAAACCTGTCCAAACCACTTGATTCGCTTTTTTTCGTCCATACAATTCGCTTATCAAGTCAGTACACAAAAAGGTAATTGGATAAGGCAATACTCCCACAGCAACAGCAAAGGGAAAGGTGTAACCAAAGAGATGAATGTCACCAAAATTTATAAATCGAGACACGCCAAGTGTATTGAGCATGGTTAACGTACCCAAGAAAATTCCCGCTAAAAGTAAAAATACTCTTGCCTTTCTAGCACTGTATAGATTTTGCTCTTCTTGTAACATTTTCGCAGAATAACAGTTTAATTCGCTGAATGTTCCACAAGATACTATACATAATTGTATTCCTGTGCATGTATGCCAATCAAGGCATTTCACAATTAGTCCTGCAAAAAACCATAAAGGGTGGAATTACACCTAAATCTATTGTTTATAATGGCAATGGACTCTTCTTTGCTCAGAACATGATCTATATGCACACCATAACCGTGTATAATGACCAATACGAATTAGTCAAAAAAATCCCGGATCGCGTGAATCTTAATGACTATGGATACACCGGTGGGACAGTTAAAGGTGGACCAGTTGAAGCTTGCTTCTCTCACAACGGAGAATTCGCATGGGTTTCTAATTACACAATGGAGGGAGGTGGATATACCAACCCAGGTTGTGATGCGTGTTCAGGTAGCACGTATGACAAAGGCTTTGTGTACAAAATCAACACTAATGATTACAACATTGATGAGATAATTGAGGTGGGGGCTGTACCAAAGTTCCTTGCCTGCTCCCCCGACAACAAATACATTTTAGTGAGCAATTGGACTTCCAAAGATGTGAGCGTTATTGACGCTTCAAGCAACAAAGTCCTTAAATCAATTCCTGTTGGTGTTCACCCTAGAGGCATAGTTGTGGATAACGCCTCTAAATATGCCTACATTGCCATAATGGGGTCAAACAAAATCCTAAGGTTATCATTAGAAGATTGGAGTAAATCATGGATTTACAATGTAGGTAAAGCGCCTAGACATCTCTGCATTTCAAATGATGACAAGTATCTGTATTGCTCAGTGAATTCTGCCCATAAAATTGTTAAAATCAACACGAATACATTAAGCATAGAAGCAAGCTGTCAAACTGGAAGCGCTCCACGTAGCATGGAGATTACACCCGACAGTCGGTTTTTGTACGTTGTAAATTATCATTCAAACACTGTATCTAAGGTCCGTACCAAAGACATGTTTGAAGTGTGTGAAAACGATACGAAGGAGCATCCAATAGGCATTACCTTTAATCCTCAAAACAGTGAAGTATGGGTAGCTTGCTATTCGGGTTACATTCAAATATTTAAGGACACAAGCTTGATTCCGTCACTTGATGGAAACTTTCAACCTGATTTACTTGCACAAATGGACAATTACGAGAACATGCTAATGTCCGAAAGTATCACCATAGATAGGAATGGCGCAAAAAACGAACTCGCTACCCCGGTTTCACCAGCAACTGAAACGGAACGAGAACCAGAACCCAAATCAGAACAAAAAGAAAAAAGCAAGACAAAGGAATCTAATCTACCGCCATCACCAGCAGAGGTCATAAAACCTGCGAAAACATCAAGTGCCTATATAATCATTGGTAGTTTTAAAAATATCGACAACGCCACTCGTTTAGCTAAAGAAACGAATGCCAAAGGTTTTGAAGCCACCACTATTCCATCTTCCAAGGCAGGGTTCACGTATGTTGCCCTAATACCCAATGGCGACCTGAATTCTTATCATAAAAAGGTAAAGTCAGAACTCAAGTCGAACGCTTGGGTCTATAAGCCTTAGTTTTTAAGGACACGATCACAAAGTACACCGTGGTTAAAACACCATACACATAAAACATGGGAGACGATAGTTGATGCACCGAATGCCCTCCTGGTTGGGCGATAAACAGATAGCCAAGCCATGAAAAGAAAACTACGTTCACACCAATAAGAATGTACTTATAGTACATCAACCAACCTTGATTAAAATCTCTAACTCGGTATATCTGAAAAACACTGGCTAGCATGAGGCTTAAAGCACAGCCCGCAACCACCAATGACCAAGAGGATTTAAATCCGATTATGTCATTAATTATCAGGATACTCAAAATCATCATAATAACGCTTCCTCCCAAGCCAATAATTCTAAGACCAATCATTCGCTTACTATCTGGCCAATTAAAGCCGATCATGCACAATGAATAAGCAACTAAAATCAATCCTGTAAATATTTTCTTTGGACTTACGTCATTTCCAGCATACCAAGACCCTCCCCAGTACATCAGGAGGATTAACGATATGACAAACAAGCCATTAACTAAATAATATTGAATATTCTTTATCACGAACCGTCAGGAAATTTCGTTAATTATTCGTTAAAAACAAAGAAAAATGTAACCACTTCTGATTATAATCGTTAAGAGCACATAAGAATCCGACTGCCTGGGTTAAGCTGGACCGCCAACTGCCAGACTCAATGCTCAGGCCATCATTATGGGGACAACCGTGTAGACCTGAAGGAAAATAGAGGAAGACGATTTTGGTTGCCCCCATAATTTGATGTTTATCAAGCACTAACTTGCTTAATTTCAATAACAATGCATTATTTAATCGTTAAAAATGCATCCTTTATCAAAAACTTCTCGTCTTTGGTCTAAGATTACGTCTGCATTTACTAACTTGCAGCGCGATTGATTTAGGATTAGGGATGACTACAAAAACTACCACTTATCTCGGGAAACTTGGGTTTCTCGTACTTTTCTTTATCTCATGTGCCCTGAATGGCAATTTATTTGCTCAACAGGACACTGAATTCTGGTTTGCTGCACCTGAAGTTGCCGCAAGTGAGGGAGATAGTCCAATATATTTAAGATTCATGACTTATGATGACCCTGCGCAAGTCACAGTGTCATTACCCGCCAATGGTGCTTTTACACCAATCGTACTTAATATTCCAGCCAATAATATTGACAGTATTAATCTTAGCCCATTTTTAGCTGACATTGAAAGCCCTAGCGCTAACGCTGTAAATGATAACGGTATTCATATTGTCACTACCAATCCAGTTAGCGCTTACTATGAATTAAAGGCTAATGGCAACCGAGAATTATTCTCATTGAAAGGAACTAAAGCCATTGGAACTGACTTCTACACACCGTTCCAGAAATTTTGGAATAATGGATCAACTACACCAGCGAGTTTCTCTTCGTTTGAAATTGTTGCTACGGAAAATAATACGACCGTTCTTATAACACCTAGAACAGCCATTACGGGGCATGCAGCAAATGCTACATTTAGTGTAATACTGCAACAGGGCGAAACTTATAGTGCGCGTGACATGAATTCGACCGCAACGAGTAGCTTGGCTGGAAGTATCATCTCAGCAAACAAAGACATTTGTGTCACAACTTATTCTGGTGCCCTTTCAAACTCTGGGTGTTTATCTACAATGGGCGATCAAATTACAAGTTCTGAGTTTATTGGTAATGACTATATCATCCATCGCTCAACCATGAACGATGAAAAAGTCTACATACTCGCCACTGAGAATAGCACAAGCATTCAAATTAACGATGGAACGGGTCCCGTCAGCACTTTGATAAACTGGGGAGAGACCTACGAATTTGATTTAAGTCAAGACATTAGTTTTATTCATACGAGCAAGCCAGTTTATGTATGGCATGCTTCTGGATATGGCTGCAGTATGTCCGGAACGCAGGTACCTAATTTATTCTGCGCAGGTAAATATAATCAGGCATTTTCAAGATCATCAAGTGATTCATTAGGATTACTATTAACCGTTCGATCTGGTTTTGAAGGAGATTTCACTTTAAATGGATCTACGGGTATAATCAATGCTGGTGATTTTGCTCCTGTCCCTGGTACTTCTGGAAACTTCATGGCGGGTATCATATACTTAAACACAACAGATGTTCCAGTCAATTCTTATAACAATGTAAATAATACAGGAGATGTATTTGGGTTGGCGGTAATCGCAGGTGACAATGCTAACGGAAGTGGGTATACTTATCACTCAGAATTTATTTCATACCCATTTGTTGACGCTGGTCCTGATGCGACCATATGCGCCAATGTACCTTTTTCTATAAACGGACTTGTTGGCGGTGGAACAGTTACTGGAACTTGGGGAACTAATGGATTCGGCTCATTTGACCAGGCATTAACTGTGCTAAATAATACCTACGAACCAAGTCCATTAGATTCGATTATTAGTCCTATTAATTTAATACTTTCATCTACGGGCCCATGTCCAGTTCAGAGAGACACTCTGGTACTTACTGTTACCCCAGGACCTATTGTAAATGCTGGAGCGAATGTGACAGTTTGTAGCAATAACGCAAATGTTTCTCTTTCTGGATCTATTGCAGGTGGAGCTACTGGAGGTGTATGGTCAAGTTTAGGAACAGGTACATTCAGCCCCAACAATACCGCATTAAACGCGACTTATGTGCCATCATCAGCAGACACTACAGCAGGAAGCGTACAGCTGGTTCTAGAGTCCACAGGGAATGGAGTCTGTGTCGCAGAAACCGACACTATGCTAATAACGTTTACACCTGCCCCAATTGTGGATGCGGGTAATGATACCATCACAGTCTGCGCAAACAATGCTACTGTCAGTCTGAATGGAAGCGCTGGAGGTGCAACAACAACTGCTAAATGGAGTACTTCTGGAAGCGGTATTTTCTCACCAAACAGCTCAACACTAAACGCTACTTACACCCCTACTCCATCTGATATCAGTGCTGGATATATTACTTTATATCTAGAAAGTACAAACAATGGTAATTGTATAAGTGCACGTGATAGTTTGGTAGTTGAAATTACAGCATCACCCGTTGTAAATGCTGGTACAGACATTATTGCTTGTACAAATGAAAGCTCGATTGATTTAAGTGGAATAGTGTCTGGCCCGACCACAACGGGAACATGGTCAGGGGGAGCGGGCTCCTACTCACCTTCAAGTAACGATTTAAATGCTTCATATACACCAACAGCTGGTGAAGTAAGCGCTGGTTTTGTTATACTAGACTTAAGCTCAACTAATAATGGAAACTGTAACGCCGAGCAGGATCAGGTTCAAATAAACTTTGTTGCTCCACCTTTCGCCAACTTCAACTTTACAACCGTGTGTCAGGGAGCACAAACAGACTTTACTGATTTTTCATTGAATGGTTTCGGAAGTATCACGAGTTGGACATGGGATTTTGGTGATTCAAATGGATCTTCAAATCAAAACCCGAATCATACCTATGCGAGTTCTGGATTATACTCGGCTGAGTTAATTGTTGAAAGTAGTGTGGGTTGTACAGATACTGTCGTAAAGCAGGTAGAAGTGTTCGAGCTACCAATAGCTGACTTTTCATGGACAACAACTTGTAACGGAACGCAGATTACAGCAGATTTCACAGATTTATCTACTACTCAAAATGACAATATCGTTTCATGGATGTGGGACTTTGGTGGTCAGGGATCGCAATCAACACAAAACCCAACACAATTGTTTAATGGGGACGGGAACTTTACAATTACTCAAATTGTAGAAACAGATAATGGCTGCCGTGATACATCCGTACAAGTGCTTACAATACAGCCTTTACCTGAAGCCGGGTTCTTCTACAACACTTCTAACGGATTAAACATTGGTGCAGATTTCACTTTTATTGATACATCAAACAATTCAGTTGCCTGGGATTGGGTCTTTGATAATGGAGATTTTTCAAGTATGCAGAATCCTTCAACGACCTACTTTTCGAATGGACAATATATAGTGACACAATATGCTTACAACAACGCAGGGTGTGTTGATAGCACAAGTACAATTATCGTAATCAATACAGTTACAACAGAAGTTAACACGCTTATTCCAAATGCAATTTCTCCGAATGGCGATGGTAAGAATGATGTATGGAAATTGGAGTTCATCAACTTCTTAAATCCAAATGCTGAAATAAGCATATTCAACCGATGGGGGCAAACGGTCTTCGAATCAATTGGATACGCTCAACCATGGGACGGTACTTTCTTAGGAAGTGGAGACCGTGTCCCAGAGGGCACATATTATTACGTCATAAAAATTAGTGACGATGAAGTTTACAAAGGGTCAATATTAGTTTATACTGCAAGAAAATGATAAAGAGACTATTACATATAAGCGCACTACTGTTGTTGACTCTTAAATTGGGATCTGCACAACAACAATATACCTTCACTAACTATTTGTTGAATGCGTACTACTACAATCCTGCATTAGCCGGAAGTGAAGAGGTACACAAGGCAAGTTTTAGTTACCGCAACCAGTGGACGGGCTTTGAAGGTGCACCTGTAACCGTGCATGGAAACTTCTATGGTTCAATTCGGAATGAAATGAAACATGGTTATGGTATTTCCATTCTTTCGGATAAGACAGGATTAAGCACGAGCACTGGTGCTTATTTGAACTATGCCTATCATTTAAATATTACGGATGATATTCGTGCAGGCTTTGGAGTAAGACCTGGATTCTTTCAATATAAGCTTGGACTTTATGACGCAAAACTTGCTGATAAAGGGGATGAAATCTTGACTGGAAATATTGTAACAGCGAACGCCTTGGATTTATCTAGCGGCTTCCATGTCTATTCAAACAAGTTCTATCTTACAGCTTCATTGGATCATATCTTTGGAAAAGCCATAGATTTTACGGTTTACAATCAATCACTGACTAGACATTTAACTGTAATTGCTGCTTATAAGTTTAATTTAAAGAAGCAGAAAATAGATATCGAACCTGGGATACTATTTAGAACTGTACAACCAGTGCCATCACAAGTAAACTTTTTCCTTAGAGGTACTTATGATAATAAATTTTGGGCCGGACTGAGCTACAGAACCGATGATGCAGCAGGAATTTCATTGGGTATGTGGATCAAGGAAAGACTGAATATTGGATACACTTACGATTATTCTCTCGGAGGTATAAGTCCTTATCAAAATGGTTCACATGAAATAGCCATTACCTTCATTACGACTTCAAGAAGACCTAGTTTAGACCAGGAAGATGAAGACTTGAACAAGAGTATATTCGATCAAAACAAAGAAAATATTGAGAATGAGGATGAATCAAAATAATTCTTCAAACTAGACAATATGAGACTACTTACATACATAAGCATATTAATTATAATGATGACAGCAGGCAGTTGGAAAGCCACTGCACAGATTGACACTACTTTCTGGTTTGCTGCACCATGGGTTACTCCTGATCATGATCAGAATACCCCAATGGCATTTCATTTTTCTACCTTTAATAACCCTACTACAATTCGCTTGTACCAACCAGCATCCGTGTATGACACGACTTTTACGGTACCGGCAAACACATTGTTTTCAAAATATGTATCCCATTTAGTGGATTCTCTGGAAAGTAAACCAGCAGATGTAGTGATTAACCGAGGGTTTAAAATCGAATCGGACTTCCCGATTATTGCGGTGTATGATTTTATTTCTTCGCCTGACAACGGGAGCTCAAATAATCCAGAAACCTATTCGCTAAAAGGACAAAATGGAATGGGTTATGAATTTGTGACCCCTTTCCAGACCTTATGGAATAATAGAGTTTTAACAAACGACCGCAATGGCGACGGTATCGTAACTCAACCAAAGCAATATTTCTCAGTTGTAGCTACCGAAGACAATACGACAATCTATATTACACCGCGTTGCCCGGTTATAGGTGGGCATCCTGCCAATACAACTTATTCTGTCTTTCTAGCAAACGCAGGACAAGTATACACTTGCGAGAATGCAGTAATGACTACAAGTAACCCTGGAAGCAGTTTGGCTGGATCAATAGTAGTCTCTGATAAACCCATTTCTGTAACTGTAAACGATGATTCTGTTAACCCTTCTGGTGGTGGTGGATGTTTTGATTTGATGGGAGATCAAATTGTACCTGTAGACGTTATAGGAACAGATTACATTGTTAACAAAGGATTCCTAAATGCAGGATCTGATGAATCGATATTTGTCGTAGCAACTGAGAATTTCACGACTATAAGTATTGACAATGGTCTTGGAGTTACTACAGCTATTCTGAATCAAGGTGATACTTATCAGTACAGCATTACAGAGCAGTTAACCTCTGTGACATCAGATAAAAATGTATACCTATTACATATGTCTGGCTACGGTTGTGAGCTCGGTCAAGCTATTTTGCCACCACTTAACTGTGCAGGCTCAGACCAAATCAGCTTTACGCGTACAAATGGACAGAGTTTCCTATTAGATATTGTTGTGCCAGCAGGATCTGAAGGGGACTTTACATTGAATGGGTCAACAACACTAGTTCAGGCTACCGACTTTAATTTTGTTCCTGGTACTGGAAACGCATGGATGGGAGCACAAATCGCATTCAACACTACGGACATTCCAATTAACAGTGCGAATTTATTAACTAATTCTACGGCCTTCTTTGGACTCGGAATTGTAAATGGCGGAGCTTCAACAGGATGTCTTTATCACTATATCTCATCATTCTACAGAAGAGTATTGGTGGATGCTGGAAAAGATACTACTTATTGTACTGGAGAGTCTCAAGTCGACTTACTTGGAAGCGTTACTGGTGGAAGCACAACTGGACAATGGTCGGTATTGAATGGTAATGGAACGCTTAATTCACCTACCAATTTAAATACTACGTACATCCCAACTACAAGTGATTATACGCAGGGCTCATTAACTTTTGTGCTGCAATCGACTGGAAACTGTTTGCCTGTATACGATACTTTGGTGGTGAACTTTATTCAATCTCCAGAAGTGGCGGCGGGTCAAGACCAAGTCTTTTGTAAAAATAATGTGGTCGATATAAATATTAGTGGTAGTTTACAATATGCCGCAGGTGCCATGTGGAGTGGTGGTAATGGTGGAGCTTTTGGAAACCCTGGAAACCCAAGTACCACATATACGCCATCTCCAGCAGATTTTGCCGCAGATAGTGTTGCTCTATTTTTCACCTCACAAGGAAGTTTCTTTTCATGTCCTGATGATGAAGACACCATTGTTGTGTATTTCACTGAACCCCCAGTTGTAGACGCTGGTCCTGACGTGGTGACTTGTACGAGTGTTGACACAATTCCGTTAAATGGTTTAATTTCTGGACCAACTACCACAGGTTCTTGGACTACTACAGGCTCAGGAGCATTTAGTTCTTCTCAAACACAACTAAACGCGAATTATCTGATTAGTGCCGCAGACACGGCGGCCGGCTCGGTTGTTCTTACTTTAATCTCAACAAATAATGGTGCTTGTTTAGCCGTTGCAGATAGTTTAGAGATTATCATCTTGGATGAACCGCAGGTGAACATTACTTCTCAAGATTCAGTCTGTGCAAATGTGCTTACGCTTAATCTTGATGGAACGGTAACCACAGGATACTCAACGATATGGTCATCTACTGGATCGGGAAGTATAACTGATCCCAATAACATCAATACAAGTTATACCATATCACCTATAGATACCGCAAATGGCTTTATAGATGTTGTCTTAGAAACGTCAGGCGGAATTTGCCCGGTAGAAGATGACTCCCTTAGGATTTTCTTTGTTGAACCTCCGCGTGTAGATGCAGGACTTGATCAAGCCTTCTGTGCAAACGAACCAATCGAACTCAATGGAACAATGACAGGTGGTGCGCTAAGTCAGACATGGACGTCTACTGGAACTGGAATGTTTAGCCCCTCACCTAACCTATTGAATACTTTCTACTTCCCTTCTGCTTCTGATGTTGCTAATGGAAGTGTAAGTATCATTTTGACCTCATCGGCTGACTTTGGTTGTTTAGCAGATGATGACACTCTGGATGTAACATTTAAAGCTGCCCCAGATGCTGATTTTAGTTTTAATCAGGCGTGTGAAGGAGATAATACCAACTTCCTAGATATGTCTTCTACGACAGATGGAACAATAAACTCATGGAACTGGGATTTTGGTGATGCATCTGGATCAATCACTACAAATCCGAACCACACTTATGGTGCATCAGGAAGCTTTAATGCAACATTGATTGCAGGGAGCACAAATGGCTGTTTTGATACAATAGAGTACACTGTGATTGTTAATCCTGTTCCGTTTGCCATTTTTAGTGACACCATTGCTTGTAATGGGACACCACTAGATTTTAATGATTTCTCATTCATAGCGTCAGGCGCCATAGTTGATTGGAGTTGGGATTTCAATCTGGGTGAAGGGACAAGTTCAAATCAAAACCCTACGTATTTGTTTAATGGGGCAGGTACTTTCCCTGTAACCTTAGTAGTAACTTCTGACTTTGGATGTGTTGGTGACACCACGTTAAATGTAAATGTTTTACCTGGACCGAATGCAGATTTCTCAATGGCACCTAATCCAGCGTTAGTGCTTGAGGATGTATATTTCAACGATCAATCCACCAATGGACCTATTTCAAGTTGGATTTGGGATTTTGGTGACGGAATTGGTGGTTTCCTTCAAAATGACGTACATGCGTATGCAGATGGCGGAGCTTATGTGGTTACACTAACCGTTACTGATTCGCTAGGATGTTCTGATACAACATCAAAAATTCTGGATATTGCATTACTTCCAATATTACCAACTGCATTTACGCCTAATGCGGATGGCGAGAATGATGTATTCTTTATTAGAGGTGGACCATTTGAGTTTGTAGATTTCACTATCTACAATAACTGGGGAGAAATAATATTTAGATCAGATGACGCTGCTAACGGCTGGGATGGAACTTACCAAGGTGAGCCTGCCCCGCTTGGCGTTTACACATGGACTTATACAGTGAGAATGGCTGGTGGTCGAGAATTTATAGAAACTGGTGACGTAACATTAATGAGGTGATGAAGAAGTTATTACTAGGCATATTAGCATTAAACATTTGGTGCACAGCTCGATCGCAGGACTTTCATTTGTCCTTATATGATGCTGCGCCAATGTATCTTAATCCTGCAATGACAGGTGTGTTTGATGGTGAGTGGAGAATTCACGCCCATTACCGTACTCAATGGAAATCTGTGAACTTTAAACCCTATCAGACTGCATTAATCAGTTTAGATCGCGCGTATAAAAAATGGGGCTTTGGTGGTCAAATCATTAACTATCGTGCAGGATATGGTGATTACAACGCATTACAAGGCTTGTTCTCTGCAGGGTACACTTTACCTGTTGACCAGAATAAGTACCACAATATCTCATTTGGAGTTCAAGGTGGATTAACACAAAAGGCCGTTAAAACTCAGTTGCATTCATATAACAATCAATATACCACTACGGGTGGAGGGTCTTTCAATACCTCTCTGCCAAATGGAGAGAATTTCGCAAACAATTCATTCCTTATACCTGATGTAAATGCAGGTATATTCTATTACTATACAAAGCAGCAAAGTCGATTAAACCCATTTATTGGACTTAGTGCCTTTAATTTATTGACGCCAAAAGAATCGTTTTTTAACGGGGGAAATGAATTACCAATGAGGTTTTACGTGCATGCTGGATCTAGAGTGAATATCACTGAGAAGTTATACTTAATTCCGAAAGTACTAGTAATGGCGCAAGAAGAGTTTAGAGAAATGACCTTTGCGGTAGATGCAGGTTACTACTTAGTTGGAAGCGACCTATATCTGATGGGAGGATTAATCTATCGGAATAAGGATGCCGGCATTCTTTGGCTAGGTGCTAAAAAAGATAATTATATAGCTCGTTTTGGATATGATATAAATACATCTTCACTGTCACCTGCAACAAACGGAAGAGGTGGATTTGAAGTATCGTTCACGTACATTTTCAGAAAATACGAGCCAGAAACTAAAAAGATTTGTCCAAGATTATGATAGGGTTGAGAAGAATATTTGTGTTGTTGTGCATAATCGGAGTTTCCGGACAAATTTCGTATGCTCAATCAAAAAAGGTATGGCTGCACAAAGCGGATGAATTTTACGCTAAGCAGGATTACGCATCTGCATTAGAAAACTACAAAAAGGTAGTAAATGACTCTGCTGCTCTAAAAACACTTGTTTTACCGTACGAGCACACTGTGAGTAACCAGAAGTTTAAAAAGAGTGATTCAACCAAATTAAATAGTCCTAAGACCGTTGATTTGAGGAATTATACAGAACATCAAATAGCCATGTGTTATAAATTAACGTATGACTATGGCCATGCACTCGACTACTTTAAAAAGACTAAAGATTTAGGTGCCTATCCAGATGATCATTATTACTACGCTCATGCAATGATGAATCTTGGTCAGTATGAAGAAGCTATTGCTGAGTACAACGCCTATCTTAAATCTGGTAATGCATCTGATGAGTATATTGAACAGGCACAGAAAGACTTGGTTGGATGTTATCTCGCTATGAGTGACGAAAACCAGCACATGGAGGTTCAAGTATCGATGGCGGATACTAATACTTTTAATAAGGGAACATCTTCTTTTGCCGTGCAATACTGGGATTCAGAAGATAAACTAATATTTACAAGTGCGAGAGATCACGGTGTAGTTCTAGATCCAGTGAAACAACAATCAGAATTCCTATGTGATTTATATTGGACCGAAAGAGAATATGAAGATTCATGGTTACCAGCCACTAATTTTGGTCGTCCTCTTAACTCTGCTAAGCATGATGCTGCTGGGTGTTTTAATAATAACAACGTTATCTACTACACTAGATGGAGTGATGAAAATCGCACTGAAAAGCATATCTATCTAGCTCGAATGGTGGCAATGCGTTTCTTTGAATCATATAAGCTTGACTCAAACGTTAATATTGCTGGTCATTCAAGCGTGCAACCATATATCACTCCAGAGGGAAAATGGATGTACTTTTCAAGTAACCGTCCTGGCGGTGCGGGCGGAATGGATATTTGGCGCGTTGAATTAGACGAAGAAGGTTTACCAATGGGGCCTGCAGAAAATTTAGGAGACCCTGTCAATTCTAGCTTTGATGAGGTAACACCATTTTTCCATCAAACCACTGCTACACTATTCTTTAGCTCTAACGGAAAAAACTCTATTGGAGGACTAGATGTCTTTAAGAGTAGTATGAACCTTGAAGGAGGTACCTTTGGCGCTCCAAAAAACTTGGGACAACCAATCAACTCAAGTTATGATGATGCATATATGATTTGGGATATGTATCTTAAAACTGGTTGGTTTTCTAGCGACCGTGAACCGTGTGAAAATGGTCATTGCTACAATGTGTATCATGTAAAGAACGAACCAATTGTTATTTCAATAGAAGGCTTTGTATTTGACAATGAAACGCAAGAGCCTATTCCAAACGCTACGGTAGTAATTAAGGATATTGAATATAAAATGATGCCAGCAGTAATAACATGTGATGATGAAGGTTTTTACTCAGCTGAATTAGAGCAGAACATGGAACTTTTTATGAAAGCTCAAAAACCAGGTTACTTTGCGGATGCTGCATCACAAACCACCAAGGGTATTACCGAGTCTACAGTGTTAATGCAAGATTTCTTTTTGAATAAAATTCCGAATGAGCCAGTGGCCATTGAAGGAATTGAATACGATTTTGATAAGGCGACATTACGACCAAAGTCAAAGGAAATATTGGATGAGCTTGTTAAGTTCTTAGAGCTAAACGACAACCTTGTAGTTGAAATTCAGTCACATACCGATTCGAGGGGTAATGATGCGTATAACTTGGATCTTTCAGAAAGAAGAGCACAATCAGTTGTAGATTATCTCTTGGATGCAGGTATCCCAAAATCTAGATTAGAGCCCAAAGGATATGGAGAAACAACACCATCTCTTGTTTTAGATGAGAACAAGAAGCCAGTTAAGGATGACAAGGGAGAGTTCTTGCGAAATACGAGTGATTACATTAATTCGCTATCATCTCGTGATGCAAAAGAGGAAGCTCACCAAAGAAACAGACGTACTGCGTTTAAAGTACTTACTGAAGATCATGAAGTGGTGAATGAAAGTGCGAATCAGTAGTATACTAGTCTTTACTGAAATCTAATTTTCTGGTTCTCGGGATTCAATTCCACCAAAGCGACCATTTGAATTAATCTCTGGAATCGATTTGGATATAAGAAGGCACTGTTCAAGGGATTCATCGTAGCGTAAATCAATAGCAGAGTCTGGGTAATTGCTGGTAACTACCCCAACAATCCTTACACTATCTGAAAAGCCTTGATACTGGATTAGTTTATTCTTCTTTACCTCATAACGGCCGTAATAAACCTTTCCATATTTGGAGCTGCACACATACATAGTATCAGACCAACAAGCAAACTCCAGATACCCTGCATTCTCTTCAATCACCCACCAATGACCATGAAAATCTGATTGTTTTACAATTTTGCAAGCATTGAGTAGAAAAAAAGCGGCGCATATCAGCGCCGCTTTAGTTAGTAGTTGTTTTGATTTTACAATTCTCATTGTACTATAAACGATCTTGATATAGATTCGCCCTTCGCATTTACAAACCTCATAACATACATTCCACGAGATAGGTCACCCATATCAACAGGAATTGTCTGCTGTCCATAAACTAGAATATTCTCCTTTCTCCAAATTAATTTACCAGTACTGCTTAATATTTGCATAGCAAGTGACTGTAGATTAATTGAGCTTAGATCCACCGTAAACAAGCCATTGTTCGGGTTAGGGTATAAATGCATACTTAATCCCTCTATTGAGAAGCTTGAGATCCCCGTTGTATCAGTGGTTGAAGTATCCACATTGGTCACATGTATAGTATCAGACCACACAGAACAACCATTTGCATTGGTGAACAGTATCTGATACACACCGTTTTCAGTATAATTAAGAATTTGATCTGTAGAGTCGGTCATTATAACATTATCTAAATACCACTGATTACCATTAGACGCACTAGACACAAGTTGTTCATTACCTATAATATTCGTAATGGTTGGTGCTACTGGCGCTGGGTAAACATGAATGTAAACTGAATCCGTATTCTTACATCCGTTAATATCTTCACCAGTTACTGAATAGAAGGTTGATGTTGCTGGATACGCCCAAGGATTGTCAATAATAATTGAACTCAATTCCGGCGTATACGCCCACAAATAAGAATCTGCTCCCGTTGCTAAGAGTTGAGTAGAATCTCCAGGGCAAATTGAATCTGATACGCCAGCGTCTACTAATGGTAGATTGTAAACTGTCACACTTACACTGGTTGTGTTTAAGCATCCCATTGCATCTTCTACAGTAACTTCATACGTTCCGCTTGTATCGGCTGTAATACTATCATTAACGCTTCCCGTGTTCCATGAATATGCTGGGTAACTATCTGCAACCAAAATAACGCTATCACCAATGCAGAAGTTTAGCGGTCCATCAGGTGTAATAGTTGGACCCGGTAGTGGATTAACCGTCACAGTGACTGTATCAAAATCTGTGCATCCTGCTCCATTTGTCGTAGATACTGCATAAGTAGTTGTAACACTCGGACTCGCAATAGGATCTTGACAGTTAACGCATGAAAAATTACTACCTACAACGATTGGATCACCTGAGACAACAGACCAGCTATGACCACCGGCGCCAACAGCGTCCAAAACAACACTCTCACCAACACAAATGGATGTATCAGGGCTAGCAACGGTTGTTAATTGACAATACTTAATCGTCATGTAATCCTGAGCCGTTCCCGTACCCGTGCTAGAGCCAGTTACATATATATTCTCAGTCGGGTCTACATAAATAGCCAAGGCCTTATCAGAGTTGTTTGATGTGCCGTCATAATGTGTGAACCAAATTAATGTCCCGTTTGCATCATAACGCAAGGTTGTATAATCATTCCCGTTTCCTGGGATACCACTATATCCTGTGATATACACATCTCCACTTCCTCCGATAGATATTCCAGTTGCTTCATTAATAGCTGCCCCTGCAGTCTTATATCTTTCATTCCACAATACATTTCCGTTACCATCATACTTAATGGTATAGAAGTCCTCAGCAGATGTATTTCCAATGCTCGAGCCAGTTACATAAATATTACCTGACGCATCAATCAACATATCATTTAAGTTATCTTTATCGCTAGCACCAGTACTGTCGTTGTAGGTTCTAACCCACTGCTGTGTTCCGGCTGAATTATATTTAATTAGAAGATAATTCACATCCTGCAGAGCATCAAAATATCCTCTACCAGCTACATAAATGTTTCCACTAGCATCCACATCCACATCAACCGGAATGTCCAAATTACCATTGTAATCATATCTACTTCTCCAATTGTAAGCAGGCACCACTTGATTGGTGTCATACTCCATTGTAACAAAATCGAAATTGTTGTTATTCGAAATTCCTGCACTTAAACCAGAAAAATAAATCTTATCGCCGTTTAGTGCTAGATTTGTTCCTTCATCTAATTCTGATGGTGCGCCAACATCTTCCGAATAAAAATCTGTCCACAGGACTGTTCCTGCAGCACTAATTTTCCCCATCAACCAATCCGTATCGTTTCCAGAACTGTTATATTGACCATAGCCGATGAAATAAACATCACCATTTACATCAACGGTTAAATCCTTTCCTAAGTCATAATATCCTTGATAGTCAATTTCTCGGCTCCAAACCAGGGCTCCTGTTGCCGCAACATACTTTAAAATAACCACATCATAATCTGCCGCACCTTGATGCACATAACCTGTCACATAGACAAAGCCGTTATCATAATCTAGTGCATAGGCTTGATCAATGCTGTTGTTTCCGTCAAATGAACTTGCCCAGATCTCTGTTCCGCTTGGATCATACATTACGGTTGTTAAGTCAAATCCAGTACCTGTATTATACGAAGATCCAGTTACATAAGTGTTTCCTGCAGCATCCACTTCCATATCCTCTGCTTGATCAATATTGGATCCGGGACCTGTGTAACGAGATTCCCACAAAATATTAATTTGGGCAGATGAGTAAGATGCAAAAAAGACGAAAAATGGTAATAAGTATCGCAGCATAATGTATAGCTTAATCAATCAAAATTTAGGATAAAATTAATAATTATTTCGATTAAATTTGAAAATATATAAAATGCCTATATTTACAGACTGAATCAACTTACATACTACCTATGAAGTTAAAAGAGATATTTATACTATTATTTGTTGTTTTACTGGGCTCAAGCACCGTGACAGCAACTCACATTGTGGGTGGGTCTCTCACGTATGAGCATCTTGGTGGCGCGTCCTACAGAATCACATACAAAATGTATAGGGATTGTGACCCATCATCAATTGATTTCCCAGCTACACTTCAAATTGGTGTGTATACAGGAAACAACCCAACGTCTTTGTATTCAACAATCAATATTCCAAGACCACCACAAAATCAATTGGACCCGCCTATTGACACATGTGCCTTCGACCCAGGTATTTGTGTATCAGAAGCTATTTATACAACTGTTGTGAATAATTTCTATCCTGGGAGTGGAGGATATCACTTAGTTTATCAATTATGTTGTAGAAACTTCTCAATAAACAATATTAATAACCCTGGAGGTACTGGTGCATCTAACCATACGTATATACCTGACAATAGCACAGTACTTACTAATAGTAGCCCATTGTGGGTTAACTTTCCACCAGTATATGTGTGTGCCAACAACCCTTTAGAGTTTGACCACAGCGCTACAGATCCAGATGGAGATTCGCTTGTTTATAGCCTATATCGACCATTTGATGACGGTGGGTACACTTGGGGAGGAGCTTATGGAATAGCACCGAGCTGGCCTAATTTCAATCAAGTTGTTTATAACGCAGGATATAGTTTTACATCTCCGCTTGAGCCTTCTGCACCAGCACAAACCTTGGAAATAGATCCTCAAACAGGCTTGCTAGATTTTGCTGCAGGAGCTACACCAGTTATTGGACAGCATGTTGTGGGCGTTAAAGTTGAAGAATATAGAAATGGTCAACTTCTTAATACCGTATTTAGGGATTTCCAGTTTAACGTGATTAACTGTCCTCCTCCTGTAGTAGCTGAAATAGGTCCAGTTGATCCTTGTAGCGGAACAGCCATCGATATGATCAATAATTCTACTGGTGGTGGAAGTTCATATCAATGGGATTTTGGTGATGGATCGCCAACTTCAAACCAATTTGAACCTACGCATACATACGCTGGAATTGGACAATATACCATTACACTGATTATTGATCCAGGAACGAATTGTTCTGATACAACAACAAGAGTGATAGATATTTCATGGACAAATAGTGATTTCAATTACACGGATTCTACATGTGTAAACGACCCTGTGTCATTCTCGGATGCTACAACAACAGCAGCCAATGGAAATCCTAATCAATGGATGTGGGATTTTGGGGACGGTATGGGAACTTCAACATTGCCCAACCCATCTTATACTTACACAACACCCGGAGACTATATCGTGCAACTAATATCCATCTCTGATGTTGGTTGTGCTGATACAATCACATACCCAATGTATGTTCAAGGAATTCCTGATGTCCAAGTAGGTCCCGATACCACGGCATGTGAAAATAATCCCTTAATCACATTAAATGGGTCTGTAACCAATGCATCAGGTGGACTATGGATTGGACAGGGTGGAAGTTTCTCACCGAACTCAAGTGATTTGAACGCAAACTACAATCCATCTCCTGGCGAAATAGCTGCAGGACAATCTATGTTGATACTAAGCTCTACAGGCAACGGATTCTGTCCTGCTGGTACAGATACTTTATTTATTGATTATGTGAATGGACCTACTGTGGATGCTGGTCCTGATGTAAGCGTATGTAATGATACAACTGAAGTTCCCTTGAGTGGTTCGGTACAAATTGCAGGCGGTGGACAATGGACGAGCTCTGGTGGAGGTTCCTTTAGTCCTACGGATGATGATTTAAATGCTTCATATGTGCCAACGCCAGCGGATACGGCAAATGGAAGTGTTACTATTTACTTAACGTCAACCAATAACGCTAATTGCGTTGCCGCAGTGGACAGTATGATAATCACCTTCTTTGATCCTCCAACAATGAGTATTCTTGGAGAGGATACAATTTGTACGGGAGATCCTGTTGTACTTGACGGAAACACAACGACAGGTGCTGGGTATTGGGAGACTTTCGGAACGGGTACATTTAACCCAGGCGATTCATTGGTAAATAGCACATATGTTACGAGCCCTGGTGATGATGCCTCTGGATCCGTTACTTTGGTATTTCACACGCTTAACAATGGTGGTTGTCAGCAATTGCATGATACATTAGTGGTAGACATCATTGAAGCACCTACCCCATCATTTACATTTACAGATGTTTGTTTAAATGAAGTTACAGATTTCACTAACGCGTCAACAAGCGTTGATCCAATTAGCGGATATGAGTGGGATTTTGGAGATGGTTTTGGTGACAACACAAGTGATCCTTCGCATACATTTGGGTCACCTGGAACACAGAATGTAACGCTTATTGTATTCTCTAATAATGGATGTAGTGATACATTAACTCAACAAGTTCCTGTCCATTATCTACCAGAAGTAGGGTTCTATAACTCTACGCCATGTCTTAACGGAGGATCTCAGTTCATCGATACAACGTTTGCGCAAGACACAAGTATTGTAGCATGGTCATGGGATTTTGGTGATGGACAGACCAGTACAGATCAGGATCCACTTAACGTATATGCTAATTCAGGAGTTTACACGGTAACTCTAGTTGCGACTACAGCATTTGGCTGTGTTGATTCGGCAACCCAAACAAGCAATGTATTGCCCGGACCTAATGCGGACTTTATAGCAGATAACTACTCGGTTAATATGTTCCAACAAGTGAACTTTACCGATCAATCTACTCCTGCAGCAAATATTACTGATTGGGAATGGGATTTTGGCGATGGAATGGGAAGTTCAATTAACCAAAATCCAAGTTATGCATTCGATAGCTCTAGCACATACAGTGTGATGCTAGTGGTAACAGACATTAATGGTTGTATGGATACTGTGTATAAAGATATTGTAGTGTTTATGCCTCCTGTAATTCCTTCTGGCTTCACACCCAATGGGGATGGCAATAACGACATTCTATATGTGTTAGGAGGCCCATATAAGGAGCTTGATTTCCTAATCTACAATAACTGGGGAGAGTTAATTTTTGAATCTCATGACCAAATGAATGGCTGGGATGGAACATATAAAGGCGTTGAACAACCAATTGGTGTATTCGTTTACACCGTTCGGGCAGTAACAGAGGATGATGAAGTCCACGAATTGTCCGGAGATGTAACCTTACTACGATAATAATGAAGAATCTGTTAAAAATAGCATGTGTCTGTTTCGCTTTTGGTGGAGTGACAAATCTAAATGCACAAGATTTTCACTTATCCCAATATGATGCAGCTGCATTAAACTTTAATCCTGCCATGACAGGCATGTTTAAGGGTGACTGGAGAGTGCATGGCCACTTCAGAAATCAGTGGTCAGCTGTTGCTACTAAACCCTATACTACAGGATTAATCGCATTTGATATGCCTGTTAAGAAATTTGGTGTTGGTGCACAAGTAGCCAACTTTAGAGCTGGTGCTGGAAATTTTAATGTATTCAGTGTCCTGTTATCTGGAGCCTATGATTTTAATTTGGATGACAACAATTATCATCATATCTCAGTAGGTATCCAAGGTGGTTTTTTTCAAAAAAGTGTTAACTACAACTTGCTGACCTTTCACAATCAATACTCACCATTAAGTGGAGGTGGATTTGACCAAGGAATAAGCAGTGGTGAGGCGTTTGGAGCTAACAGCATATTTGTGCATGACCTTAATGCCGGTATCATGTACTACTACGGAAAAGAGACTGCACGCTTACAACCTTTTGCAGGTGGTAGCTTTTTTCATATTACACAACCTACTGAGTCGTTCTTTAGTGCGGATAATAAATTACCATTAAGATGGGTTGGAAATGTTGGTACAAAGGTGAACATAAACGAGCGCATTCAAATCCTGGTAAAGGGAATGTTTATGGGTGAAAAAAATGCACGTGAAATCACCTACGCTGCGCATTTACATTACTACTTACAGAACAGTGACGCCTTCTTGATATTTGGTCCAACTTACAGAAATAAAGATGCTGCCGTAATTGAAGGTGGTTTAAAATATAAAAACTTCATTTATCGCATGAGTTATGATATTAATACCTCAAGCTTAAAAGGAGTGAGTAACGGAAGAGGTGGGATTGAATTGTCTCTGACTTATATCAAGAGTACCTACGATCCTAATCCAATAAAAAGTTGTCCACGATTATAATGAATGCCATGACAAAAATATCTATTACAATAGTAGCTGTCCTAATGGCATTTGGATCCATTGGACAAAGCAAAAAAGAATTGCTTGAACTAGGAGATCAGGCATTCGAAAAGAAAAATTACGCCAGTGCAGCTTATTTCTATTTAAAAATTGTACAAGGTTCTAAGGGAGGTAAATATGATGTAGCCCATCCTTACGAAATTAACACCTATACAACTGGGAAAACCAATGTCGACACTTCTCAGACGGTTGCATTGAGTGTATCAGAAGCACGAAATCAACATTCGATTAACCGCATAGCTGATTCTTACAGGCTTCTGCACGATTACGAAAATGCTGTTGTTTGGTATGAGAAAGCTTTGACCAACCCAAGTGAAGAATTTCCATATGCGCGGTATTGGTATGCATCTTCGCTTATTAAACTTGAGAGATACGATGAAGCAGATGCCGAAATAAACAAATTCATGGAAGAAGTTGATGATAACGACCCTTTCAAACAGCTTGCTTTAAATAGACAAATCAGCTGCACGTTTGCTACGAATCCAGAAAATCAAACAGAAGATGTTGTTACAAAAATGGACAGTATTTTCAATAACGGTACATCCAGTTTTGCGGTTCAGTTCTATGAGGGCGAATTGAGTTTGATGTTTACTTCTGCCCGCTCTAATAGTAAGGTAGACGATCCAAAAAAGCAAAACCCAATGTATCATGCCGATATTTTTAGAACACAGAATGTTGGGAATGGTTGGGAACCAGCAACACCAATGCAAGGTGAAATTACCAGTGCTGCTCATGAAGGTTCAAGTTGTTTATCTGTCGATAGATCCACTTTTTACTTTACACGATGGGATGACGCCGATAAAAACAACTGTCACATATATGTTTCAAAGAAGTTCAATAATCAGTGGATGATCCCGCTAAAGTTGAACACTGTGAACGTTGATGGCTATAGATCAATGAATCCATATTTATCTCTTGACGAAGAAACGATATATTTCGTATCCGATATGCCTGGTGGACAAGGAGGCTTAGATATATGGGCAGCTCCTATCGATGAAAATGCAAATATTGGTACGCCATATAACCTAGGGCCTGTAGTTAATACACCAGAAGATGAAATGTCTCCATTTCACCATTTTCAAACTAACACGCTCTACTTCTCATCAGAAGGCCATATAGGCTTTGGTGGATTAGACGTATTTAGGACAAAATATGTTGAGGATAATGGCTCATGGACAACACCTATCAACATGGGATCTCCTATTAATTCTTCTAAAGATGATAGCTATTATATTATAGATAAAAGCCAGAAATACGGGTATTTCAGCTCTGATAGAGAAAGATGTGAATCATGTGATTCTTTAAGTCCAATCAAAGGTTACTGCGATAAAATCTATAAGGTTGAAAGACCAGAGTTGGAATTCTCTATAAATGGATTTGTTTTCAATGCAGAAACTAATGAGCCAATTCCGAATGCCTTGATAACCTTTAAGGATATAAAAGGTGGATTCGCTCCATTCTTTGTTATGACGAACTCGGAAGGATACTACGAAAAGGAATTAGAGCCAGGTATGGACATGTTTATGAAGGCACAGAAAACTGGTTACTTTGGAGATGCTGCGACACAAAGCACGTCAGGATTAACTGTTTCTACCGTGTTGATGCAAGACTTCTTCTTGAATCCAATTCCTCAGGAAGCTATAGAAATTGCGGGTATTGAATATGATTTTGATAAGGCAACTTTACGTCCAAAATCAAAAGAAATTTTAGATGAACTAGTAACGTTCTTGAATCTTAATGATAACCTTACGATTGAAATTCAGTCACATACAGATTTTAGGGGTGATGACAACTACAACCTGCAATTGAGTAAAGACAGGGCTCAGTCAGTAGTGGATTACCTTGTTGATGCTGGTATTTCTAGATCGCGCCTAAAGCCTAAAGGATATGGGGAAAAAGAACCTGCTGTTAGGTTGGACGAGAATAAAAAACCTATTAAGAATGCTGATGGTGAGTTCGAACGTTTGACACCTGCATATATCAACGGACTAACATCTGAGTTAGAACGTAATAAAGCGCACCAAAGAAATAGACGTACAGCATTTAAGGTACTTTCTGAAGACAATGAAGTGTTACAAGAAAGTGCGAATCAATAGATTTATGAAGAAATACATTGCATTATTCGGAATGGCAATTATAGTTGCCGGAGGGATGACTTCTTGTAAAGCGCTTGCAAAAAGTGCTGCTAAAAGATGGGCAAAGAAAAAAAGGAAGGAATTCCTTGTGAAGTGTAACGAAAGTAATGCTGTGAAGTTTATTAGTGATTCTGAGGGCTTCTGTGACTGCGCGCTGGATGTAGTGATGGAGAAGTACCCTGACGCAAAGGATGGATTGGCTCTTAGCATTGCAGATGTTGTTAAAATGACAAAGGATTGTATTTCGCGATAAACCGTAACTATTATTACACTCATAGATTGACCAGGTTTCTTTTTGGTCTATTCATTTTATTTATCTGGCAGTTTTCCGTTGCTCAAACCCATAAGTTCACAAACTACGCACTGGTTGAGGGCTTAAGTCAGAGTGAGGTTTATGCCATACATGAAGATCATGCAGGCTATATTTGGATAGGCACGCATGGCGGTGGTTTAAATCGATTTAACGGGATTGATTTTGAGCTATTCACAAGCTTTGACGGACTTCCTAATAACGGCATACTAGCCCTTTATCAAGACAATCAAGATAATTTATGGATTGGCACGGACAATGGACTTGCTATGTACGATGGCAAATCATTCACACAATTTGAAAGCAAAGATAAAAGCAAACCCTTTGTTGTTGGACATATTGCTTCCAATAAAAAAGGGGAACTTTACTTTGGAACTACCCATGGCATATTTACCATTGACAATGGGGAACTAAAAAAATCTGGTATTAACATGAGATTTGACTATTTGAACTTCATGTATTTCGATAGTCAGGATAGGTTAATTGTTGGAAACGAAAATCGAATAGCTGTTATCAAAGACAACAAAGTGAATTATCTCAATCAAAAAAATGGATTGGGACCACAGTCTGTTGGAGCAGGTATTAGTCTTCCAAACGGAGATATGATTGCATCTTGTTATGGAGGCAATGTCTATTATGGGTCTAACGGAAGATTTAAAAAGCTGCTTCCAAACGCATTGTTTCACGGTAAGCTAATAAACGAAATCTATTTAGACAGCGAGTTTAGAGTGTGGTTTGGAACACAGAACAGCGGCGTCTATACACTAGACTTAAAGGACAGCAGTGTTAATCACTACAATGTATATGACGGTTTGGCCAATAATCATATCGAATCCATCTATGAAGATAGTTGGGGGAATGTATGGATTGGCACCGGAGGTGGTGGATTATCAAAATTCCATAAAGTAGCCTTCTCTACACTGAACGCAAAAAATGGATTGCCGGGCGATTGGATTTATTCTTGTTTAAGGCGAAAAAACGGGGAGATATGGGTTGGATCTGGTGAAGCTGGTGTAACAGTGATGACTGACTCTACACTTGTCAATTATAGAGGCTTAAATGGCTTTACATCCTCAAAAATTCGCTTGATGTTTGAAGATTCTGATGACAGAGTCTGGCTAGCCGCCGAGGGCAATGGTTTGTGGGTATATGATTCAAGTTTTCACCAAATTATCTCAGACGTTCCTGGTGTACCGTTTGATCATATTAAATCAATTACTCAAGATACAAGTGGTTATATATGGGTGTGTGAAGGGGGTAAAGGATTGCTGCAGTTGGACTATGTTGATTCGCTAAGAACCGTAAACACGGTTAATCGATGGACCACCCAAAACGGTCTTCCCAAAAATTACATATTTGCACTTCATGCAGATAATTTAAACCGAATATGGTTCGGAACTAAAAGTTCGGGCATAGGCTATATTGATGGACATAAGGTAGTTCATTTAACAACTAATGATGGTTTGGTGAGTAATAACTGCTCCATGATTACAGAAGATGAAAATGGATATATATGGATTGCCGGTGGAGATGGCATTAGTCGCATATCCGCTTTTAAAAGGGATTTACCGATATATGCGTACACTTACAAAGATGGCGTTATCGGAATTCCAGTATACCAAGTTTACCCAGCTCCAAATGGCTTCTTATGGGTGGGGACTACAAACGGCGTAACCCGTTTTGAAAATAAAAACGGAGAGTTATCACAAGCCACTCATTTTGGTTATGGTGAAGGATTTGAGGGCTTAGAAACCAACACCAATGCAGTTTGTCATGGAAATGATGGTAAAATGTACTTTGGAACTGGCGCCGGTGTAATGGTTTTTCAAGGTAGTAAAATTGAGCAAAAAAATCGACCACCTATATTGCATATCAAGCAGATTAATTTATTCTATGAGCCCCTTTATAAAAAATTCCCCGCAATAACTGGAACATGGGGCACTATGATTGAGAATTTAGACTTAGCTCATGATCAAAATAATCTAAGTTTCGACTTTTATGGAATTAACCATTTAAATCCTGATAAAGTTGAATACTCTTGGAAACTAGAGAACTTTGAAAGCGACTGGTCTCCTGCGTCAAAGCAAACCACAGCTACTTACTCAAACTTGCCTCCTGGAGTCTATACTTTTAAAGTAAAAGCGCGGACAGCTGGTGGTAAATGGTCGCCAGAAGTTGTTACAAAACAATTCACAATTCAAGATGCACCGCCTCCACCTCCACCCTTTTATCAAACTACATGGTTTATTGTTTCTGTGTCTAGCCTTGCAGCCCTAATTCTTGGTTTAATCGCCATAATTTGGTACATCCGACTGAGAAGAGAAAGAGAACGTATCAAACTGGAGCGCAATATGATCGAGTTAGAGCAAAAGGCATTGAGGCTGCAAATGAATCCTCATTTTATATTTAACGCTCTAAATAGTATCCAAAGTCTAATCTCTACACAAGACACCAAGAAGGCGCGTTATCAGCTAGCAAAATTCTCAAAACTAATGCGTCAGATACTGGATAACTCCAGAGTACAGATGATAAGTCTAGAAGATGAAATATCAACCTTAGAAAATTACTTGGCGATAGAGAAATTCAGCTCTGGCAATCAATTTGAATATACTATAAACGATGGCGGACTAGAAATATCTGAAATTGAAGTTCCACCAATGATGCTTCAACCTTTTGCAGAGAATGCCATCATACACGGCATGAAACATATTGAGCATACAGGACATATAAGTATCAATTTTTCCATCGAAGAATCACTTCTTGTTTGCGAAATAGATGACAATGGGTGTGGAAGAAAAAAAGCAGCCGAAAACAAGAGTCAGATAGCTCAACAGCACAAATCTGCAGCACTTGTTGTGACACAGGAACGATTAGAAATCCTTCATGATAACAAGCGTAAAAACAGCTTGGAAATAATTGATAAATACGAAGATGATAAGCCAAAAGGAACAAAAGTCATCATTCGTTTACCACTTAGTTATCGATAGTCGCTAAGAATCTTTTAGAAAATTGTAACTTAAGCATCAAATTAATAAAGGATGTTGAAGGCAGTTATTATAGATGATGTAGCTCAGGCAAGAGATAACTTAAAAACGGATATTTCGAGCTATTGCGATGAAGTTGAAATAATCGGTGAAGCCGATGGCGTGGTAAGTGGAGCCAAACTTATAAAGGAAACTAAACCTCAACTAGTGTTTCTCGATATTCAGATGCAAGATGGAAGTGGATTTGACTTATTAGAAATTCTGCCTGACTTAGACTTTAAGGTGATATTCACAACAGCATCTGACGAATATGCTATAAAAGCATTCAAGTTCTCAGCTACAGATTATTTACTAAAACCTGTCGATCCAGATGAGTTGATGGCAGCAGTCGAGAAAGCACACGATCAAACTACAGACAAGGCTTCAATTGATTTATTGAAAGATAAGATGTCGTCCAAGAAAGAGTTTAAACGATTGGCGCTTCACACTCTAGATAAAATCCATATTGTTGAAATAACAGATATCGTGAGATGTGAAAGCAGTGTGAATTACACAACCTTCTTTTTCACGGATGGCAAAAAGCTTCTGGTGACAAAAACACTCAAAGAGTATGATACTATGCTATCAGACAAAGGTTTTTACCGCGTACATCAATCGCATTTAATTAATGTCAATTTAGTAAAGGAATTCGTTAAGACTGATGGTGGTTATTTGGTTATGAAAGATGGTTCAAATGTTCCAGTTTCAACACGAAAGAAAGCCGTTGTTATGGATATGATAGCTGAAATGTAATTTGGCACATATTTTGTAAATTTGGGTACACTAACTTTAAGAATAAAATCATGAAAATGAAAAGCTTACTATTTGGATTACTTGCTGTAGCTTTAGTCGCTACCTCATGCAGAAGAGAAGATTCTGACGCTGTAGATCAGGATAAAATTCACGTACGTTATGTACTTGAGTACAACGCAACACAAGACATTACCTATGCGCGTGCTCAATTTAGGTTTAGTCATAGCACAGGCACTATTTTAGAATTGGTTGATAATGCGTCCATATCTTTTAATGGAGATGCTATGATTTGGAATAATGCATTAGCGTACTACGAAAAAGAATATGCTGGATTGGTATCTACTGGGACCTTTAGTTACACAGATGTGGATGGAAATACATTTACAAACACAGCGACCGTTCCGCCAAGTATAGAGTTCCCTAATCCTTTAGGGCCGATATCTATAAGCGGTGCGTATGAAATGTTCTGGACAGGCAATAACATTGCAAGTGATGAGAACGTTTGGGTGTCTATTGCTGGTGAGAATACAACTGGAACGGGTCAAACTTTCGCAAAGTACGGCGTTGGGTCAAGCAGCATTATTTTCTCTCAAGCTAAACTTCAGGACTTAGGAACTGGAACTGCCAACATGTTTATGGATAGAAACCATGAAGTAAGCGCAACAGATGTTACAAGTGCTGGTGGTGTGGTTGTAGGAAGATATAAGGCACCGAATGTAGAGAACGTTCAGTTCACGAATTAAGAAAATCACATATTAAATAGAAAAGGCTTGGTTACCCAAGCCTTTTATTATTCATTAAAAATCATCTTATGCTCTTCGCCGTTGGCGTCATAGAAGATTTGCTGTTGCTTTTCGCCGTCCTTGTACATGACTTCATATTTGACAAAGCCGTTAGAATAGTAAGCCCTACTCATTCCATTTAAAAGCCCATTGGAGTATTCGCTATCAATGTACTTAGTGCCGTCTTCGTGATAAAAAGACCACTTTCCTTCTTTTTTGCCATCGCGATAAATGCCTTCAGATTTTTTATAGCCGTTTTTGTAGTAATGAATATAACGCCCGAATAAACGACCGTTTTCGAATCCTGCTTTAATGCAAATTAGACCATTGTCGTAATAGGATTTATATTGTCCACTTAATGAATCATCCTTGTATTCGCATGATATCTTTATACGTGCATTAGCGAAATAATCACTCCAATCACCATTACGTTTATCGAATTTGAAATTACCCTCAGACTTAATGGTGCCATCTTTATAGAAGGCATGATATTTACCCCATTTCTCGCCATACTTTACCTGCCAGCGTTCACTCACATTTCCGTTGCTATAAAAGTTTTCCTTTTCAGTTACCGTTGTATCGTCATCCTGTGAGAATGTTATCACAGAAAACAAGCTAAACGCTATTAAAAGAAAGCAGTACTTCATACTCGCAAGTTAATGATTATTGAACGTATTTACATCTGTCTGTAGCCAAATTGTTATCTTGGTACCGAATAATTATTCGTCAATGAAAAAACTACTTTATCTCGCAATTATTGCACTCATGGTAAGTTCATGTGGAGATGATAAATCCGATGGTAGCTCACCTAAACCCCAAGGATTCGCCTTTAACCTAGTTAGCAATGGAAGAACCCTTACAGCGGGAGAGTCGCATACTATGCGTATTGAAATCCCAGCAAATGACGTTCAAAAAGTTGAACTGTTTTTAGATGGAAGGTCCATTTGGTCTAAGAATGAGCAGCTAAGTAATAAGATGGAATATGTGTTAGAAACGGCATCTATGCCACTTGGCTCGCACAGAATTGAACTTGAGGTGACCAAAAAAGATGGTAAGGCAAGAAAAAAGGCCGTAGATAAAGTTCTGCTTGCAGCTAATCCACCTAAAAAACGTAGCGCAATGGTTGTTAACAGTTATACTCACGATAACCAAGCATTCACACAAGGTTTGGAGTTTTATAAGGGTTTTTTGTTTGAAGGTACGGGCAATAGAGGGCAATCTACCCTGAGAAAAGTTAATCTTGAAACAGGATCGGTTGATTACAAGATTCATTTAGATGGCCAATACTTTGGTGAAGGAATTACCGTTTTTAATGATAAGGTCTATCAAATTACCTATACTTCCAAGAAGGGTTTTGTGTATGAACCAGATTCGTTTAAAGTGCTAAAGGAGTTCACATTTAACACAAACAAAGCAGAAGGTTGGGGTCTAACGCATGACAGCGAATATCTAATAATGAGCGACGGCTCTCACCGACTATATTTTGTTGATACTATCAATTTTACCACCATAAAAACTTTAGAGGTATATAGCAATACTGGACCCGTTAATTACCTAAATGAGTTAGAGTATATAGATGGCAAGATTTATGCGAATCAATGGCAGAGCTATAATGTGGTAGTAATCGACCCACAAACAGGAGCTGCTCTGGAGCAAATTGATCTATATCCTTTAGTAGATGAGTTAGGTGAAACGCCACCAGAAGTATTGAATGGTCTTGCCTATAATCACGACACGAAAAAGCTGTATGCCACAGGTAAATACTGGCCAAAGCTGTTCGAAATAGAAATTAAATAATTACATGAAGTACATTGCTTTATTCCTTCTATCATTTTTAGTGTTCTCGGGGAGTGCTCAATTAGATCTAGAAAAGACAACGGGTGAAATTGGACCTGTATATGTGTCCCTAAAAAAACCACCAAAATACGAGCACTATTCGCCTTGTGAGGTAGTGTTTATTAACTACACATACGTTCCGTTACAGATTAACAGGGTGCATCCTAGTGGCCGCATGGAAAAGCTAATATATATCGATCAAAAGGATACCGTTAAGATGCAAAGCATGACAAATCATCATTTGTTAGTTTGCTATCAGGGGAATCAGGCTGGGTCTATGTTTATTCCCACGTTTGATGTAAACATTGTTAAAATCCACGATAAACAATTTAACAAGACTAAAAAAATTCCTAAGTGTAAATTCAAACCCATTAAAGGAGACATCACTGCAGATAAAAAGTTTAAGTATAAACCAGCTGTACAGACATACGGAAAAGGCAAAGGGCCAATTGTATACTTTGATGAAGGACATCTTACCAGCAACTCTATAAAATACAATTACAAGCCTTTAGTAAAGCTGTTAGAAAGCGATGGCTATCAAGTTAAACCTTACTACCCTAGTCTATCAGAACGTGCATTAAACACAGGAAAAACACTGGTCATTTCCAATGCTTATGGTCAATCCGTTAACGGTTATAAGGTCGATTCGGCTTATGCCTTTATCCAAGAAGAAGTAAAAGAACTTAAATCATGGGTTGAGAGTGGTGGACGTTTATTGCTCATTATGGACCACACCCCCTACCCTGGACGTGTAGAAAATATTGCCTCTGCTTTTGGCTTTACCTTTTGGGACTGTCATGCAATTGACACCTCAAGCAATGAGCCTGGTCAACTAGTGAATAAAGAATTGAGAACACTTGCTAAACATGCTATTACCGAAGGCAGAAATGACAACGAAGAAGTTGAGCAAATTGCCACATTCCAAGGTGCATGTATGGAGATTCCGAAACAAGCGAAATCCATAATTACTTTAGATGACAACTACATTGCTGTATTTTCTCACGGTGCCTTTAACTTTCAGCAAAGCGACTTTAGAAAGTCAGCGGCTGGCACTTCTCAAGCAGCTGTTATGGATTATGGACAAGGGAAAGTAGCGGTATTCTGTGAAGCTGATTTGTTTACAGCACTAAAGAATAAAAAAACAGGCGACAAACTTGGAATGAGCTACAAATATGCAAATGAAAACCCTCAGTTTGTATTAAACGTCTTTCATTGGTTGGATGGTTTCATCGAATAATGTAACTCTGGAACTATTTGTGTATTAGAGTTTATATGAAACTTACTGCGACTTTATTGCTCATGTTCTGTATCAACATGGGGTTCTCTCAAAGCTTTTCATTGAATGATACGAGCTTTTCTATTGGAGACATTTATAGCCCTGATACCAGCATCTATTTTGATTATGATAAAGCTATTATTCAAGAAAGATCTTTTTATCAACTGGATTTAGTGGCTTCATTTTTAAAAACTAATCCCACTCTACAAATTGAAATTGGTGCCCATAGCGATACGCGTGGCAGTAACTTGTATTCGAGATGTTTAACATGCAATAGAGCACGTAGTGTTAAGCAATACCTCATTGACAAAGGGATATCTGTAGATAGATTAATCGATAAAGGTTATAGCGAATATGAGCCGCTTATACCTGAATCCGAAATTGATAAACTAAAAACGGCACGCGAAAAGGAAGAAGCCCATGCTACTAACAGAAGGGTTGAGTTTAAAATTGTTGGGTTTATTGAATAACTACCGCTATCGCGAGATTTCATCTCGTGATACCATATTAAAACGTATTATAAAATGAGACTAAACCAACTGGCATTGTATTATTTGTTTATAGGCAATTATGTTCTTTGGTAGAATTATATCACGAGATGAAATCTCGCGATAGCTAGGGTATCGATTGGATTATACAGACCCGCCTGATAATTTAATTTATTGGAACGTAAAAACCTTACAATCTGCGAGTCTATGTTTGCAAAATGAGTAGAGCACACAAATTTCATAATCCTGAAGGATTGTACTTTGTAAGTTTTTCTGTTATTGAGTGGAAAGACGTTTTCACAAGAAGTATATATTGTGATATCCTAATCGATAGCCTTAAGTATTGCATTGCGCACAAGGGTTTAGAGTTAAACGCATATTGCATCATGACAAATCACGTTCATCTGATATTTAGATGCCATGACAACCACCCATCACATTTTATTCGGGACTTTAAAAAATTCACGGCCTTCAAAATACGCGCAACCATCGAACAAAATAGCACGGAAAGTCGACGGAAGTGGCTAATAAACTCATTTAAATTGGCAGGTGAGAAAAATTGCAATACTATTGATCATAAGTTTTGGCAACATCATAATCACCCCATTGAGCTATGGAGTAATCATGTTATTGATCAAAAACTAAACTATGTGCATCAAAATCCTGTAAAAGCTGGAATTGTAATAAAACCCCACTATTGGAAATATAGCAGTGCCTCTAATTACATTGGTAATGAAGGAGTGATTGATGTTGTTAAGATATGACAGACGGAGCTCAGTATTTAAATAGTCAACTATGCTATCGCGAGATTTCATCTCGTGATACCCTATAAAAACGTATTACAAAATAATACTAAACCAACTGGCATTGTATTATGCATTTATTAGCAATATGTTCTTTGGTAAAATTATATCACGAGATGAAATCTTGCGATAGCGGTGTATTATAGTCAAAAAAAAACGTCCTGATAAATCAGGACGTTTATATAAAATCATTTTACAATAGAAATTTAGTTCTCAATTATTCTCCATTGTCCAGATTGAATCATTGGTTCAGCTACTTTGAACTTCACCTCTTTTTTCTCTCCTGACATCACGTTAAATATCGTCACTTTATCGTTTCTTCCAATTTTCTTATCCTGTCTAACAACTGGAGCTTGTTTAGGTCTCTCTTGTTGCTGAGCCTGCTGCTCACCACCTTCTGGAGCACCTCCTCCACCAGCGTATTGAGGGACCTCTGTTTTTGAGGTTTGCACATTTGCTAATGGATCTTCTTCCTTCTTAGCTTTTATCACAACTGGTGCAGCTTCTTGCTGCTGAACGTGAATGCGCGCCTTAATCAAGAACGATACAATGTCTCTGTTCACACGATCCATCATTTTCTTAAATAAGTCGAATGACTCTAACTTATACACCAATAATGGGTCTTTTTGCTCATATCGTGCCTGTTGAACCGATTGTCTTAAATCATCCATCTCTCTTAAATGCTCTTTCCATTCAAGATCAATCACCATCAAAGAGATTCCTTTTTCTAACTCTTTCTTTAAGTTCTTACATTGTTGGTTATACGACTTTTCAATATCAACCGGCATAGTAATCACCTTTAAACCATCTGTTAGAGGCACACTAATTAGGTTCTTTGACCCGTCATATTCGTTCTCATAAATATTCTTGAACACTACAAAAGCTTCTTGAGATAACTCCTCCCATTTTCTTTTGTAGTTCTCTATCACCTTCGCGAATAATTCATTCGCCAATGCTTGAGGATCTGCTTCTACTAACTCGTCTTCTGTATCAAAAGGAGATTCGAGTGCAAACGTTCTTAGCAAGTCTAACTTAAAGCCATCGATATCTCTATACTCTTGATGCTCTTCAATTATACCAGAAAGTGTTTCGAAGAACATATTAATGATGTCTACCTCTAATCTATCGCCATACAAAGCGTTCCTTCTTCTTTTATAGATAGCGTTACGCTGAGCATTCATTACATCATCATACTCAAGAAGACGCTTACGAATTCCAAAGTTATTCTCCTCTACTTTTTTCTGTGCTCTCTCGATAGACTTAGTAATCATTGAATGTTGAATAACTTCACCTTCTTTTATACCCAATCTATCCATCATTCTTGCGATTCTTTCAGAACCGAATAAACGCATCAGATTATCCTCAAGAGACACGTAGAACTCAGACGAACCAGGATCTCCCTGACGTCCAGAACGACCTCTCAACTGTCTATCAACACGACGAGAATCATGTCGTTCACACCCTATAATTGCTAAACCACCAGCATCTTTTACACCAGCACCAAGTTTAATATCGGTACCCCTACCGGCCATGTTGGTGGCAATTGTTACCTGTCCCGGCAGACCTGCATTCGCAACTATCTCAGCCTCTTGTTGGTGATACTTAGCATTCAGTACCTGATGGTCAATTTTCTTCATCTTAAGCATTCGGCTAAGTTTCTCAGAAATTTCAACCGTTGTTGTACCTACAAGTACCGGACGACCTTGACCTCTTAGCTCTTCAATACGCTCAATGATAGCGTTGTATTTTTCTCGTGCCGTCTTGTAAACCATGTCGTTACCATCTTTTCTGATAACAGGACGGTTGGTTGGTACAACTGTTACGTCAAGTTCATAGATATCGAAGAATTCTTGTGCTTCAGTTTCGGCAGTACCTGTCATTCCTGACAACTTGTGGTACATTCTGAAGTAATTCTGTAATGTAACGGTTGCATAAGTCTGCGTAGCCGCTTCAATCTTAACATTCTCTTTAGATTCGATTGCTTGGTGAAGACCATCAGAATAACGTCTTCCTTCCATAATACGACCAGTCTGCTCATCTACAATCTTCACTTTACCATCCATCAATACATAATCCACTTCTTTTTCAAATAGTGTATATGCCTTTAATAATTGGTTAATAGTATGAATACGCTCCGTCTTTACTGTAAAATCGCGAATAAGAATATCCTTCTTCTTTGTCTTCTCTTCTGCAGGGATGCTCATCTTCTCGATATTCGAAATCTCAGCTCCCATATCTGGCATAATGTAGAAGTTTGGATCCTCTCCTTCAGCTATTAAATCAATTCCTTTTTCAGTAAGATCGATGGTATTGTTTTTCTCATCAATTACAAAATATAGTTCCTTATCTACATTCGGCATCTCTTTCTCTTGATCCTGCATGTAGAAGTTCTCTGTCTTTTGCAAAGTAGCTCTGATACCATCTTCACTCAAGTATTTTATAAGCGCTTTGTTCTTCGGTAAACCTCTGAATGCTCTTAAAAGAGCTAATCCTCCGTCTTTAGCAATTTGTGTTGCTTCTTTTTTAGCTAAGCCTTCATTCTCAGCTTCAGCTAATAGTTTTTTTGCGTCTGTTAAGAAACCATTTACAAGTCTTTTTTGAGCATTGTAGAGTTTCTCAATTTTAGGTTTGTAAACATTAAACTCATGTTTATCTCCTTGTGGAGTTGGGCCTGATATGATCAATGGCGTTCTTGCGTCATCAATTAAAACCGAATCGACCTCATCTATAATGGCATAATGGTGCTTTTTCTGAACCAATTGAGCTGGATCATTCACCATGTTATCTCTTAAGTAGTCAAAACCGAACTCGTTGTTGGTACCAAATGTGATGTTAGCAGCGTAGGCTTTTCTTCTATCTTCAGAATTCGGACGGTGATTATCGATACAATCCACGCTTAAACCGTGGAATTGATATAAAGGTCCCATCCATTCAGAATCTCGTCGAGCAAGGTAGTTGTTTACCGTAACCACATGCACACCTTTACCCGCAAGGGCGTTTAAGAACACAGGCAGTGTAGCTACAAGTGTTTTCCCCTCACCCGTCATCATTTCAGCGATATTTCCTCTATGTAGGATGGCACCACCCATTAGCTGAACGTCATAGTGCACCATATTCCACTCGATCTTAGACCCAGCAGCATCCCAAGAATTTGCGTATGTAGCTTTATCGCCATCGATGGTAACAAAATCTTTTCCTTTAGCAGCCAACTCGCGATCCATCTCGGTAGCTGTAACTGTAATTGGCCCTTCTGATAAACGTCTAGCGGTTTCTTTTACGACTGCAAATCCTGTAGGCAGAATTTTCTGTAGAACCTCTTCGATCTTTTTGTCAACCACCTCAGAGATTTTATCAATCTCATCGTACATCTCCTCTTTAGCCTCCACTGTAGTTTCTGGCTTTTCAGCCTGATCTCTTAGTTCTGCTATTTTTGATTCTTCCGGAGCGATATAATCGCTAATCTCCTTCTGTAAGTCTCTAGTTTTTTGTCTAAGTTCGTCGTTAGACAGTCCTTGTAGTGTGGCATACTCGGCAGTTACCTTGTCCACTATAGGTTGTAATTCTTTTCTATCTTTTGCAGATTTATCTCCAAATAACTTTTTGAGTATTCCACCAATCATCTTCAATCATTTAATAGGTTGACAAAAATAAGGCATTAATAAGAATGCTAGGCCCTTTTGTTGTCATAAATTATACCAATGCCTACCTAGGTGACATTATGTCATAAAACGTAAAAGCCCCCCGCCGTCGGCGGGGGGCTTTACAACAAACCTCTTAGGGTTTAATATTCATCTTCGTTAAAGAAAAAATCTTCTTTGGACGGATAATCCGGCCAGATTTCTTCAATATTATCATACGTGTCTCCTTCATCTTCAATTTGCTGAAGGTTTTCAACCACCTCCAACGGCGCTCCTGTTCTAATCGCAAAATCGATTAACTCGTCCTTGGAAGCTGGCCAAGGTGCGTCTTCAAGATAAGATGCTAATTCTAATGTCCAATACATATCTATCTACTCTTAATATCCTTTGTTCTAAACTGCGAAAATATAAGAATTGGTGACATAACGAACGAAAAGATATCAACATGTAAAATATTTAATTCCAATCACTTAGATTGGTTTTTCACATTCTTGGATTCCATGGATGTTCGTCTGCATTCAAATCCTTCGCCAATTTTCTACTCAGAACAAACAAATAATCGGATAATCTGTTCAAATATTTCAACAATATCTCATCTACATTATTCGACTGAGCTACTTTCACAGATAATCTTTCAGCTCTCCTACAAACGCATCTTGCTACGTGACAATAAGATACCGTAGTGTGTCCTCCTGGTAGAACAAATGTCTTCATTGTAGGTAACACCTCATCCATTGTATCCATCCATTTCTCAAGCAACTCAATGTCCTCCGCATGAAGATCGGGCTTCTTTAATTTGGGTTTGTCTGGATCTGCAGCGAGTTCAGCTCCGATTGTAAATAGTCTATCCTGAATTTCAAGAAGTTGAGTGACATACTCCTTATCTATTTTCTGATCTCGAATTAAGCCAATCCAAGAGTTTAACTCATCTACAGTTCCATAAGCCTCAATTCTTTCGTGATATTTATGCACCCTTTTACCACCAAATAATGATGTTTCTCCTGCATCTCCTGTTTTTGTATAGACTTTCATGTTCTTAATTCGAAATTTGATATTTGATATTCGAGATTTATTGCGACAACAATGAGGTTAATCGCTTATTGGTAAAGTTACTATTTGATTTTGATTGGTGGTTATTGCCTCAGTACATAATGTTGTTTTGTAAGGTTGGGATCAATAAATATCAAGCCTTTATCAAACATATCCACGCTTACTTGTATACTCTTGTCTTGAATAATTTCATTCCATGCACGTGTCATTCCTTCCGACCAATAGATATCATCAAATACCATAAGGGCTTTCGACTTCATTCTACTTCTCAAGAATTTATAAAAGGACACGGTTGCCTCATATGTGTGGTCTGCATCAATATATGCAATATCGATCTTTAGGTCGCTTAAATTGAGTATTAAGGTCTCGTGGATATCACCGTGAACGTAATGAATATCCTTAAAATCACGTCTTTTATGTAAGGACTTTGCATATTCTAATAAACCTTCGTTTCCTTCGAAAGTGAAAACGGTCCCTGTTGGACTGTAATGAGATAATGCGGCTGTCCCAATCCCGATATTTGTTCCCAGCTCAACAATTACGGGTGATTCATACAAACTACAAATCGTGTGAATTAGCGGTAATTCTCGTTTCTGCATGCCCGCTCGACCAGCAATATCCTTAACTTTTAAGATGGTGCCTTTCTTCCTACTGCCAGCCCCAAAACCAGCTGCATCTATTACACGTTCATCCTGCCGAATTTCCTTGAATATGGCTAACAACTCGCTCGGAATTGTACTTTTCTTATTCTTTTTGTAATTCTTATAAAACTCATACATAAAAGGTGAATGCAAAGATTGGATGCCTTTAGCTTTCAGTCTATATTTTATATATTGAGCAATCACAGATTAATTGTACTTTTAGTTAAACTCAAAACAAGTGATTCGTAAAGTTACACTTATACTAGCATGTTTCTGTTGTTTTCAGATGCAAGCACAAACTACAAATAAGATGTCAAATAAAGCAAGAATTGTTATACACGGCGGTGCAGGTACCATTCTAAAAAAGAATTTAACTCCTGAGAGGGAAGCTGCGTATCATGCCAAACTTAAGGAAGCTCTTGTTGCTGGAAAAGAGACTTTAGACAAGGGCGAGAAGGCCGAGATAGCAGTGGTTGAATGTATAAAGGTAATGGAAAACTCGCCCCTATTTAATGCAGGAAAAGGGGCTGTATTTACACATGAGGAAACCATTGAAATGGATGCTTCTATTATGGAAGGCAGTAAGCTTAACGCAGGCGCAGCATGCAGTATATCACGAATAAAAAACCCAATTACATTAGCATTGGCAATTATGAACAAATCTCATCACGTAATGCTATCAGGCAAAGGCGCGGATGATTTTGGCAAAAGTCAAAACTTAGAAATAGTTGACAATGACTATTTCAAGGATTCAATTCGATATAGACAGCTGAAAAAAGTGCAAGAAATGGAAGAGGCTATCCTCGATCATGACGGTGATCAAGGTGCAGCAGTTGACAGCTCTGAAACCGAATTCAACATTACGCTAGGAGAAGATAAAAAATTTGGGACCGTTGGAGCGGTTGTGCGGGACAACAACGACCATTTAGCGGCGGGCACCTCAACTGGTGGTATGACAAACAAACGTTTTGGACGTGTAGGTGATTCTCCACTGATAGGTGCTGGCACATATGCTAACGATTCTACATGTGCAATAAGCTGCACTGGCCATGGTGAATTTTTTATTCGGCATGCCGTTGCCTATAACGTACATTCAAGGATGTATCTTAAAGGTGAAACATTGAATGAAGCGGGGGACTATGTCATCAATAAAGAACTTGTGAAGGTTGATGGAATGGGTGGTTTAATCGGTATCGACAATGAAGGAAACTTTGTTATGCCATTCAATACGAAAGGAATGTTTAGAGCTGTTCTGTATGAAGACGGCCGAATTGAAACCATGATGTATGGTGAAGAATAGTTTAGGAATCATTGGTATTCTATTTGGTCTGTTTTGCTACCTCATAGCATCTTCCAGTGTACTCGTATCGCATGAAGCGGCTATTGTAATTGCCACAACATTGGGCATGGCTTTTCTATGGATTAGTGAAGGACTGCCTATATATATCACGGCTTTACTCCCTCTGGCTATATTCCCCATGACAGGTGTAATGTCGATGAAAGAAGTGTCTCCCTACTATATGGATCAGATCATCTTTCTATTTATAGGAGGTTTTATTGTCGCTTATGCGATTGAAAATTGTGGACTGCATAAACGCATTGCGCAAAATATTATACGCTTGTTTGGCAAATCACAGCAACGACTCCTCTTCGGTTTTATGCTGGCCAGTGCCTTTTTAAGTATGTGGATGATGAATACTGCTACGGTAACCATGCTTCTCCCAGTAGCTATATCGGTCCTAAAACAATTCAGCACACACACCAAAAAGCTATCAACCCCCTTATTGCTGGGTATTGCCTACGCTTCATCCATAGGAGGCATGGCTACGATTGTAGGAACAGCACCAAACGCCATTATCGTAAAAACCTATGAGGACTCTTTTCCAGATGCCGAACCATTAACATTTATGCGCTGGATGATGATAGCACTTCCCTTAGCCATTATTTTATTTGTTGTCTGTTATCAAACCTTACGCGTACTATACCTCAAAGGCGAGGGCAAAAATTCGCTTAAACCAACCAGTTTTGAGGAGCTTGGGCCATGGTCACTTCAAGAAAAAGTTGTTGGATCTGTATTTGCTTTAATGTGTCTTTTGTGGCTCACTATAAAGCCCATTGATTTTGGTGCTTATACTATGCCTGGTTGGAGCGAGTTACCCATATTTTCTCACCCCGAGTATATTAAAGAGAGTACCGTGGCTATTTTTATATCGATCTTATTATTTGTGATTCCAATGCCCATTAATAAACAATTTATCCATTGGCGTGATCTGCAAAGAATTCCAATCGGTATAGTTTTTCTTTTTGGCGCTGGCTTTGCACTTGTTGCAGGGTTTAAGTCTAGTGGCGTTGATCTGCTTTTAAAGAACGAATTGCAGGATATTGCAGGCACGGTTGCTCCTATATTAATGGTGCTTCTACTATGTTATATCATGACCTTCTTAACTGAATTAACCTCAAATACAACTTCAACCAATTTGTTTGCAATTATACTCATTGCTATTGCAGGAGCAACACCAGATGTTGACCCATTATTCTATATGTTACCCGTAACCTTTTGTGCCTCTTGTGCTTTTATGCTGCCTGTCGCTACCCCACCAAACACTATTGTATACGGTAGTGAAAAAATTGACATTAAAGACATGATAAAAACGGGATTAGTGCTAAACATTATTTCTGCAATTATCATAGGGCTTTACGGAAGTTTAGTATTTTAGGCGAACAATAGATGGTAGGATTTCCTCTGAAAATATCGATAATTGTTTATTTGATAGTTCCTTTCATCTATTCCTGCAATTCGACCAAAAAGCTTAAAACAGAGGGCGATCTGCATTACGAAAATCAAGATTATTTATTTGCTCAAAGAAAATATGAGGCGTTTCTGGAAAGGGATAGTTCTGACTTGGTTGAAAAGCGATTATTTGATTGTTATAAGGCCCAAGGAAAACACACCGAATTACTTGAACTGTACAGAATCCAGAGTGAATCTGGAAATAGTATCGACACATTGGATTACATCCATACCTTATTACACGAAAAAAAATACGCAGAACTAAACGCGTATATCGCCACAATTCCATCAAATTCGACTTCTCTGATAGAAGACATCCAAACCTATGATTCTTTTACTAAAATTCTATCAAAGAATTCAGATTATGCCATCAAGAAAAACTCTTACGGTGACTATTGTGTTGAGCTAAAAGTGAGGGAAGACGATTACGGCTATGAAAACTTGAAATTCAACTGGAAGTTTGACAATAATATTAATGCCACTGGTCACTCAGTTAAACAGTGTTTTAAGCAAGGGGGTAAACATCAGGCAATTTTGAGTGCTCACAATCTTGAAACAGGAAATTTTATTCCAAACATTGATACCATTCGGTTTGAATTCCCAGCACGACCTGAAATTAGGATTAACAATAGCCCAATTATTGAATATGTGTCTGCACAAACCATGAATAATTATAGTCTTGTAGAGGATCAAGACTATAAGTTTGTTTGGGACTTTGGGAATGGTGATTTTGGCGTTGGTCAATCTGCAAACTATCAATACGATTATGCCAACTCGAACACAATCAAAGTCTACGCACTGGACATTGCGTCAGAGAAAATTGCATACTGCATACACATGCCCGTTTCGGTACTTTTCGATTTACGCCAAAAAAAATAATCCCGGCAAGCCGGGATTATCTTGTAAGGTATGTTTAATTGATTACTACTTCTTTAATAAATCTCTAATTTCAGTAAGAAGTTCCTGATCTTTAGTAGGCCCAGCTGGTGCAGCCGCTTCTTCTTCTTTCTTAGTTTTCTTGTACAACTTAACTACCATGTACAATGCAAACGCAACAAACAAGAACTCAATTAATACAGTAATTAATGTACCATATCCAATATGTGCTCCTTTACCTAAGTCGATAGTAAGCGCATGGAAATTAGGCTCTCCTGCAATTCTAGCGATGATAGGCATAAGAATATTGTTTACTACTGAGTCAATTACCGGCTTAAACGATAATGCCATAATAAAGGCAACTGCCGCCTCTAGAACATTTGCTTTAAATGCAAACTTTTTAAATCCTTCAATAAATTCTTTCATAGTTATATGTTTTTAGATACTCAAAAATATAACTATATCGTACTATCAATAAGGATAAATAAATAAGTTTTTAACTAAGCATTGTGCACATGAACATCTCTTTGAGGGAATGGAATACTAAGACCATCTGTTTTCTTAAACTTGTCATAAACAGCCTTTTGCGTATCAAAGAAAACCTCCCAATAGTCTGGTGTATTAACCCAAACTCTAGCTGCAAAATTAACTGAAGAATCAGCCAGTTCTTTCACCATTACTTTTGGTTCTGGATCTTTTAAAACTTTGGGATGAGTACTTACAATCTCTAGAATCGTATCCTTAGCTAAATCCGTGCTTTCACCATACGCAATTCCAAAGGTCATATCTACCAATCTTGTATCGTTCGCCGTATAATTTACCATCACACCAGTTGACAACGGGCCATTCGGAATAATGATAACACGATTATCTAAAGCTGTCATAATTGTATTAAAAATCTGTATTTCCTTCACAACACCTTTCTGACCTTGAGCTTCAATTAAATCTCCTACTTTAAATGGTTTAAAAAACAAGATCATCACACCTCCAGCGAAATTCCCAAGCGTTCCCTGAAGCGCCATACCAATAGCTAATCCGGCTGCAGCAAGAACGGCAACAAATGAAGAGGTTTCTACCCCTACCATACCAACAACACTAAATACCAGACATATTCTTAGGATTGTAGATACTAGTGAAAGTAAAAATGGACGTAAGGACGGATCAACATCTGCCTTCTCCATTCTTTTCTTCATAAACCTCACCAACACTTTAATTACATATAATCCTACAATTAGTGTAGCAACTGCCAACAATAGCGGTAATCCATATTTCTCAATATATGGCCATACATCTGTCTTAAAATCCATAATTTCTTGTTTAAATTTGGGGCAAAACTAGCCAATAAGTGATACATTAACAATGCTAGTAGAGATATGATAATATGAACTTAAACCAAATCACCGTAGGCTCAACCAATATTGGTAGGTCGATAGAGTTTTACCAACGACTAGGATTGAAACTTATCGTTCACAGTGGACCTCACTATGCGAGATTTGTGGCACCAGAGGGCTCAACAACTTTCTCTGTACATCTAGTGGACGCTGTACCGAAATCTGCCACATGGATATACTTTGAGATTGATGAACTAGATGAAAAAGTTGAGTCTCTACAGGACTCTGGGCTTAGTTTTGATGAATTACCAAGCGACAAATCATGGTTATGGAGAGAAGCACGTTTAAGCGACCCTGATGGTAACATTATAATTCTATACCATGCTGGGGAAAACAGACTAAATCCGCCTTGGCGAATTAATCCAGTTTAGTATACTTTGGAATTTCAGGCAAGAACTCTTTAATATCATTAATTCTTGTCTCGTCACTCGGATGTGTACTTAAAATCTGTGGTGGAGCTTCTCCTCCTAGATTCGACATTTTCTTCCAAAAGTCAATGGCTCTCTCTGGTTCATAGCCTGCCAAAGCCATAAAGACAAGTCCAAGCTTATCAGCCTCAGTTTCGTGCTTACGGCTATACTTTAGCATACCCAAGGTTGACGCAAGCCCATACGATTGTAAGAAAACATTGTTTTCCTGGGACTCATCACTGCCACCACCAAGCAACACACCACCAACGTTTACTGCCATTGCCTGACTCATTCGTTCGTTACCATGTCTTGCAATAGCATGCGCAATTTCATGCCCCATCACCACCGCTAGAAGGGTATCATTAGTTGCTAACTTCAAAATTTCAGTATACACAACTACTTTACCTCCAGGCATACACCAAGCGTTAATCACTGGCTCATCTACCACCTCAAATTGCCATTGGAAGCCTTCCACTCGGTTTTCTGCATTGTTTGCCTCAAGAAACTTCTCAACGTTTTCCTTTATCTTATCTCCAACTCTTCTAACTTGCTGAACCCTGGGATCTGCATCTGGCAATGGAGGGTGCTCGTTTAGAAATTCAGAGTATTGAACCGTTGCCATCTCAATCATTTCTGATTCGGGACGCAATTTTAATTGTTTTCTTTTTGTGATAGGCACTCTAACACAAGATGCACTTATAGCACCGATTATAAGAAAGCTTAGTAGGTAGGTTAGCTTCATTTTTATTGAATTTCTGCATTAATTCCTCTGTCCAAAATTGCGGTACACATGGACTCCAATTTATGTCTTTCTCCGGACTTCACACTGCATTTCCCTTTATAGTGAATAATATAGGTGCATTGTTCAGCCTGAATTGTATCGTGTTTACAAACTTTAACCAAAGTATCAATCACGTGATCAAATGTATTAACGTCATCATTATATACAACCAGATGACTATCTTCCAACACTTCTTCCAAAAGATCAACGCTTTCCTCTACCTGCGTATCAGTGCTATTGTATAAATTGAAATTAGTCTTCATTAGTTCTCTTTTTTGCATCTTCTAAGTCAATTTCGTCAAAACCAAAATATGCTTTTACTTCAGTTTCTTCTATACCTTGATTATAAAAATAATCTTTGGATTGAACTGCTTCTGCAAATGTAGCAAAAGACATATAATAAACCGTCTCAAAATTTTCATTCTCTTCGGTTCTTACATCCTTGCCCGATGATAGAATAGCTCTTGAGAATGATTCAGGTATTTCATATTCAAATACGCCTAGAATAAGTTTGTATTGGATACCATCCACCGGTGTTGGCGTTTTATCTTCCTCATTATCTCCAGGTGCTGGAGTAATTGTCGTATCGTCTTCATCATCTCCACCGTTTTCTGGTGTGGTCGGAGGTGTTGGGTTTGGCACAGGTGTTGGACTAGGTTCCTCTGCTTCACCACCTTTTCTTAAGGCTTCAGCTTCATCTAAATTTATTTCTTCAAATTTATATCTAGCCCTAATCTCTGCGTCCTCAATGCCTTCATCCTTGAAATATTGAAGTAGCGCACCCATTTCTTTATACTTAGTCTTAAAGTATGAATGGTACATCAGACCGCCATCTTCAGTGTCTTCAGATTCAACGCGATCTTGATTTTTCAGCACAAACATTGAGAACTCCTCAGGTAGCTCTCCCATGAAATCACCTAGGTATATATAGTAATTTAAGCCTGGTACCTCAACAGCATCATAGTCAACGTTCTCGGGAGCTTGTGTTTGATTCGCCTCCTTAGTCCAGGCAAATACTTTATCACCTTCGGTTGCGATAATGTCACGCGCTTTAGCTACTGTGATTCTTTCTCCGTTATAATAAGCAGTTACGAAGGCATCAGGCACTGCTCCTGCTCTAATTTCATCTCTACGTGGTGCGGCTTCTGCTTCAGACTTATATACACCCGTCGAGTATTTAAACAGATTATTCACTTCAAACACAACCAGAGGTTCAACTGGAATTACACCTTTTTGAATTGGCTTAGAGTATGCACCTACCTGAACGGTGAAATACAATCCTCTAATGCCGGCACCTGGAATCGCCTCTGCAGCACCTGGCGTACTCTTAATTCGGTCTAACAATCTATCTGTGTCATCTGACTTATCGTAAACTACGGTATTACCATCTTGGCCAACAAAGGCATCCTGATTGCCGTTATTGGTATTGTTACCGTTGTTAGTGTTATAACCATTATTGGTGTTGTTTCCGTTATTGGTGTTATTACCATTGTTGGTATTGTTTCCGTTGTTCGTATTGATTCCGTTGTTCGTATCGTTTCCGTTGTTCGTGTTATTGCCGTTATTGGTATTATCTCCAGCATTACTAGCTAAATTAATTCCATCGGTCTTAGCAGGATTTTCTAATTCATGTGCTCGTGCAGTAGCCAGATTCACTCTTTCGCCATCGATATATGCTACAACAAAGGCGTCATCGTATCCTCCGAACCCTCGGATGGTGTTTTTCGCTTCATTAGCAGTCTTGTAATCACCGAAATAACCTACCATGTAACGCGTAATATTGTCTCTGATTTTTTCGCCAGATATAGGTGCAAACTGCCCAAACAAATCTTCTGGTATTGGTCTCTGGAACGCCCCCACCTGCACCTTATACACAAGTCCCTTAGGATTACCTCCATCAATTACAATTCTGGTGTTTTTTGTGCCTGTTGATGTCGTCACGAAGATGTTATCCGTAAGCTCTTCTGGTATCGAGAAATCAGGATCTCTTGGATCCGTTATTACAACTGGTGTTAAAATAGGACTCATCATATTGTCCCCGTATCGCCCCGTTAGATCTGCGAAATCTTTTGCTTTGACCGGGTCTAAAGTGGCAAGGTAAGCATCCAAATCTCCCTGCAATTCTTCATATCTGGTCTTTTTCTCATCTAAATCACTTTCTGCATCAGCTAACTGTGCCTCCACATCATCTAACTGGGCCTTAAACCTACCTAAGCTCTCTTGATACGACTCTTTTTGTTCATCTGGAGCGTTATCATATTCTCTTTTCGCTTCATCATAGCGTGCCTGTGCTTTTCTTCTATCATTTCTTAAGCTTTCGCGGACATCAATCGCGTCTTGATATTCTGTATAAGCACCTCTTAATGGCTCTAACTTACCAAAATACAACTGGTAATCCTCATCCCTACGAATAGACTCTTGTTTATCAGATGACATGTCTTTAGGTGCATCAGCTAAAGCTTGTTTCTCTAAGGCTTCATTCTCTAATGCTGCATATTCATCTCCTTTATTTTCGGCTCTAAGCGCCTTTGAACGCAATTCCTCTGCCCGATTTTCTAGATCTTGGGCTTCATTAATCAAATCATCTTTCTCACTTCTTTTTGCGTCTTCTGCCTCTTTTCTTTTATCAGCAGCCTGATTGTCTAAATCATTTGCTTCATTGCGATATCTATCTGCCAATTCATATGCTTTCCCCGATTCCCTGTCGGCAGGATCCGTTGCAATATCGGTAAGATCAAGTCCAATTGATGGATCCGTTATACTTCCTTCTTTATAGAAATCATCTGTCATTTCAGCCATCATATTATTGGCCTCATTCTGCTTATTAATGGCATCATTTTCTTTGTTTACAGCTGACTTTATTAAATCATTCTTCTCACTTTTATCCTTAGTTCTATCGGCGCTTGACCTCAAGTCGGATGCCTCAGCCATCAAGTTGTCCGCATCTCTATTCAAATCCAGCACTTTTTTATAGTCAGGGTTGTCAGGATTTGATTTGCCTTGATCGTCCAGGTCACTTTGATAAGTAGTTCGTTTTTCGTTGTCTGCGTTAAACTGAGCAGTGTTTGCATCACCTAAGGCCTCTCCTACCTTAATTTCCTCCTTATCTAATTTCTTCTGTGTCTTGTCTATCTTCTTGTCAAGTTTTGCTATTTCCTTATCGCTAGCTCCCGTCTTTTGATTTTCAAGTTCAGCGATTTCATTTTTATACCCATCAAGCTTTTCCTTACTAGACGCCACATCTTTATAGGCCTCCATTGCATCTGGACTAGAGTATGAAACCGCCTGATCACTGTAATTGGCTTGAGAAGAATCTATGGTAGCAAGGTGATCTGCATTTTCATTTTCAAGCTGCGTTTTTAAAACGTTCAACTTCTCAATTCTATCATTCCCTTCGCTCTCATCAATGTCACCTGATTTAATTCCAGCCTCAGTATCTGCAATATCCTTATCTATAGCTGCTATCGCCTCATCATTTAAGGATTTTAATTCTCGAGCTTTGTCATCTTCAGATTTATCATTACCATCGATTGCCTGCTTTCTGCTCGAATAGTCTCCCAGTAAATCATCAAACGATACTTTTCCTCTTCGCTCTTTTTCCTCAGCAATCATATTATCAATCTCACTATTCTCTTGATTGATATCATCTTGAATCTTTTCAATTTTGTTTAGAGCATTGAAATAGTCGTCATCATTTATATCGCCATTATTCTTTGCTTCTTCTAATTCCGACTTTTTCTCATCCAACTTGCTAAGCAAATCATTGTTGGCAGCCTTAAGTTGATTCCCTTTTTCAATTTCGTCTAAATCAGGGTTGGCAGCTATGTCCGACTTTTTAGAAGTAAATGCTGGATCCACCGAATCAATCGATATATTGCTAAGGTCGTTATCAGTAGCATCTGGATTACCTGCATTACTCGCGATTACTGCATTATTCGATTTAATTTCGTCTTCTAGTTGAGATTTTAAGTTATTTAAAGCCGCTATTTTGGTGTCAGCATCATTAGCGTCAATATCTCCATTATCTTTAGCTTGATTGGTTGACTCAATTTCATCGTCAATCTTTTCAATCATGGATGTATTCAAGGTGTTAATTGCCTTAGCTTTATCTGCTGGCTTATCCCCGTTGTTTTCGATATCTGATTTTTTCGATTCAAAAGAATCGTCCAGACTATTAAAGCTTACATCTGCATTATCGCTTGATCCGTTTGTGCTCGCTATCAGCTGCGTATTCTCATTAATTCGATCTTGGGCATCATTCTTCAAAGTCTCTAAGGCCTTAATCTGCGTGTTGCCCTCATCTTCTTCCACACTTCCGTCTGCAATACCTGATTTGATAGCATCAATTTTTGTGTCCGCATCTATCACAAGCTGACTGTCTAATTCATTTTGTTTCTTAGCTCTCTCCGCTGGATCTTCAATATCATTGGTTGCAGCATAATTGCTTGAATAATCAGGATCAAGGGATGCTACAGTTGCGGTATTTGAATTATCGATACCACCATTATTTCCATCGGCATATAGGTCATTATACTTCTGCTCGTTACTGGCAATTTGATTTGATTTTAAATCTTTTAAACTCTCTAGGCCATTAATTTGATCTTGGATGGATTCTTTTTCACCCGGGTCTGATGTGTTATCATATTGCGTACGCAGCTCTTTGATATCATTATCCAATTGATCTACCCAATTCTTATCATTTTCTATCTGTTTTTTGAGGCCTTCTTTTTGGTCTGGGTCGTTCGAATATTTTGTTTCATTATCCTTAAATGAATCGTACTTAGGATCATTCATTGCAGTGGACACGGCTGGATCAGATGCCGTTACAGCTGTAAGGTTATCCTGACTAGACTTAATTGCATTGTCAAGTTCTGCACTCGTTAATTTTGAACTTAGACTGTTCTTCTCCTGATCAGAAATAGGCGCTCCAGCAGTAATATCAAAACTACCTTCAGCAATATCTAACTCTCTTTTAGCATCTCGTGCAGCTCTATCCTCATCATCAAGTTTGCTCGATAAAACCCCTATGTTATCCTGGATATTCTTTAATTCGCTCTGTTGAAAAGCCAGCTCTTCTTCTAAGGCAGGTTTGTCTTTTTTGCGCGCGTCTTCAATCTCAGCTTTCAATCTTGCGATATTATCTTTTGTCTCTTGCTCTAAGTCCTTTTGTGCTTGTAATTGATTTCTCGTTTTGGAAGCTGTTGATTGTTTATCATTATAATCACTGCGTAGTTTCTTGATTTCTTCGTCATCCTCTGGCTCCTCTACTTTAGCCATCGCATCTTTAATAAATGCTTGTTGATCCTTAAGTGCATCAATGGCTTTTTGAGTGTCTTTAGCATCAAATGCAGCCTCTATAGCGTCTGCAAAGTTTTTCGCTTGATCATAATCCTCTTTTAATTCTGACTCCTCCTTTTCGTAATTCTTAGCAATTGATTGTGCGGCCTTCGCATTATCAAGGTTGTTTTTTGAGGACTCAATTAAATCTTTAGCAATTTTTTGATATTGATTTTTCTCCTGCTGATTCGTTGAGTTCTTAGCCTGTTCAATAGCCTCCTGCGCCTTATCATTATCTTCAATAGCCTTTTTGTAATATTGATTTGCGATGGAGTACGCTGCTTCTTTTTTGTCTTCGACAACTCCCAGTTCCTCTCCAATTTTTTTAGCATCTTCATCCGCCATGGCGACTATCTGCTCGTCCGTCATCTCACCTAAATCAGGTTGCTCGTCCTTTGTTTCGAATTTATCAGCGTTCGGATCAAGTTTCGCTCTGTCTTTTATTATTTCATTTAAGACCGCCTCAGCATCAGCAACTTGTTCACCGAATCTGGTTTTGACCACTATTTTTTCTGCTCCTCCTTCTTTCACTAAAGTAAGGTCTTGCGGAATCACAATCATTTGCTCTTGATACGGAATCTCAATATTAACCGAGTGCGTTTTATCACTTTGCTCAGTCTTAATCGTATAGGTGTACTTACCGGATTTTGGCAGGGTAATTAAGTAGTCTCCTGTGTTTTTATTTGAGTTGATGATTTGCACCAACTCACCCGTTCTGGCGTCCTCAATCTTCATATTAACAGCACGTTTGTTTGGGTCAATTTTGTTTTCAAATCCACCTTTTAAAACGACTATCTGGATTGGGTACTGCTTAACATTTACTCTATAAACATGGAATTCCTTTTCCGTAGACTCACGATTACTTGAGAAATACGCTTTTTCATCTTCCGCATCCACCACATACATTATATCATCGGCAGGTGAGTTGATTGCGAAATCAAGGTTTTCAGGTTCACCTATGGTCATCCCAGTCTCATCAATTTCGACTCTAAAGATGTCATAGCCACCCATCGTATTGTGTCCTTTGGAGGAGAAGTATAGATAGTTTCCATTTGGATGAAGGAAGGGATAATCCTCGTCAAACCGTGTGTTTACTGAACCTGGAACACGTTGTGCTTTACCCCACTCGCCCGTTGGTAGGCGCTTAATCATATAGATATCCTTGCCACTGTTACCATCTTCACCATAGCTTGAGAAAAACACCATGCGGGGTTCATTACTCCTTGGTGGAAAATAGATAACCACATCCTCATCCTTCTTCTTGTCTAACTTGGTTCTTAACTCATCCAGACCTTTGGCATTAATCATTTCGCCACCAATATCCTCGCTTAAATCATAGTAGCTGTAAAAGTTATCGATACCCGCTTTCTTTTTACTCAGAACGACAATATCGGTGAGTTTGTTGAGTAGTTTCTTACCATACTTAGCCGATTGTATTTCGCGTGCGGCATCAAAAAACTTTACATCTTTTTTATCACCATACTGCTCAAACTTCTCATAATGACTTATTGCTGCTGTGAACCTATAATTCATGTGATATGCACGCCCGAGATAGTAGTCATGCAGAGGAGGAACGCCATCTCTTCCATCAGCTTCAGCCAAATACTTAAGCGCTTCTTCCTTTTCTTCTGTTGCCATTAAAAGGCAGGCACCGTATTTATATCGGTATTCATAATTCCCCTGAAAATTGTTCAACAAGCTTTTATATTTCGGCAATGCCAGCTCATACTCGTGATCTTCGAACAATGCATCTGCTTCTTTTTTAAGCTTTTCAAAAGTGTCGTCATCAGGAACTACGTGATTGTTAATGCCCGAGTAAGACGAGCAAAGCAAAACAGTAATTAATAGGACAATATGTCGAATATTATATAACACGCTTAAAATTGTACACTTAGTACCAGAAAAGGTTTAGTGATTATTGAAGTTTATCCGATTTTCATCGTGGTTTACGAGTCTTTGAATATTCTTTTGATGTGTTAAAATCACGACAATCGAGAAAATCATGGAGAAATACATCAGGGAAGTGTAATCAGTTTTATAGATCATTATCACTAAGAATGGGAACATAAATGCAGAAATTAAGGTCCCTAATGACACGTATCGCGTTATTAAAAACACAACTAAGAATATCCCCATAGATGTTAGAGCCGCCATCCAATGCAAAGTAATTATCACACCTAATGTTGTGGCTACGCCCTTACCTCCTTTAAACTGTGCGAATATCGGAAACACATGACCAACAATAGCTGCCACGCCCGTTGCAATCTGAAAATTGATGTAGAATTCGGTCCCCTGAGCATAGTAAGAAGCCCACGACAATCCCATGGTTGCTAACCAACCTTTAAAAATGTCGAAAAGCAGGACTGGTATGCCTGCTTTTTTGCCGAGAACTCTAAATGTGTTTGTTGCCCCTGCGTTTTTACTTCCGTAATTCCTGACGTCTTTTCCGTACATCCACTTCCCCACCCAGACGGCAGTTGGAATTGAACCTATTAAATACGCCAGAATTACAGCTACTATGTTGTATCCGTTATATACTTCCTCCATTACAATTTATTCAAACCTGCTTAAAAAGCTCATTCGTTTACTCTTGCTCTTGCCTGCAAAATACGAATAATCTGGTTTTCCTTTCTCACCTTTATACTTGGTTTTATCTTCTTTTGTTTCCAAAATTTCATTCATGAAATCATTGTTTGATGAAATCACCTCCATTCGGCCTTCTCTAGCATCATTTGAGTATTCAAAATAATACCAGTTAGCAGGATCTGCCTCAAGGTAAACATATATTCTGTCTTTTGATCTGCCTTTGCTATCTGGAGTGCGCTTTTCAATAACAACTCGTCCGTTAACATACGTATACATTTGATTCTTGTTAACATTAGCGATACCAATTAATCCCTCACTCACATAAGCACTCATTTCATCATTCCATTTCATAGTAATGTCCGCAATATATAGTGATTTAAGCAGCTCTTTCGGGAATTTACCTCCTTTGATGCTTCCTTTTAAGGTGATTTCAGATTGAATTTCTTCGGCCAATTCTTTGTCAAGCGTTTCAAGCAATGATTTCTTATAGAAGGTTTTTCCTAATTCAACGGGAATAAGTCCTTCAGTCTTTTTAATTCCTTCAACCATAATATCCATTGCCTTATCAGAGAAAGGGAAATTAATAATCATTGCACCTTTTAGCGACACTTCTTTCGAATTGATATTATGCGAAATAACACCAATTGATGTAGCGTCTACTTGTCCTAGATCCACACCAAAAGTGATAGTTCCATCGCCTTTAAGTATGCAGTTTTCGGTCTGTAAACTCACGTAGTTCCCTGGCAATGATTGCTCCTGTAACTTCTCCATGTTGGAAATTCTGTATTCGTTTGATCCTTTGTCAAAATGTAAAAACCCAGAAGCCGCAATAACCGTTGGGTGTGTGGCAGATCCTTTGTTTGATAAGAAAGTTGAGTAAATACCTAAGGAATCAACACTTGGATTCATTATCATTCCAGCACCAATAGGCTTGCCTTCTAGATCCGTTAAATTCTCTCCTACAGGAATATAAATATCAAGAGGGTCTATCTCAGACTTAAAGCTCATCCAGTTCTTAGGAATAGCCTCACATGGGTGCGTAATTCTTGTTGCACCATCAAAGACCAAAGATTTATTTAAAGCGTATAACTCCACATCTCCATAAAATTCGAAATTCTTACTAAGTCTAAAGTTTTCCTCCTGTGCAATTTTACCTTCTGCGTAAGTTGTATATGCCGAATCAGGTTGAATATCTGCAAAGTGAATTTTAAATTCGTTTTTATCTTCATCTATATAGAAGTAATCACCAGAAGCTTTGTAGGCACGCTTGGCTGTAACGTCACAGGTAACATTAACGATTTTATGGTTTTTACTCACATTATCTGCTATAATTACCGCATTTTCTAATGTCTCTATTTTTGCCTTTTTTCTAACGATTACTACTCCACTATCAGGCACTATTCGAGCATCCGCAATATCCATAAAGGGTACTTCTGTACACGTAATAATCTTCTTTTTCAAATCATACCTGGCCTTAGGCGCCATAAAACTAAGCGAATCCTGTTTAGGGTGAATGGAATAGAAGTTCGGTTTTTCAAACTCCGTGCTTTCCACTACCAGGTCAGATTTCTTTTGTAATTCAATGTCGTCATTATCCATATACCATTTAAACTCATCCATAAAACAGATGTATTGGTTTTCTGGAAACTCAACATGTGAATCCTTTCCATTCGATTTAAAAATTCCTTGGCGCTCTTTAAAGTCGACCAGTGCACTAACATTATCGGTTTTGAAAGCAAGTACATTTTCTCCTTCCTGTTCCTCAAGTGATGCTAGGTCGAACTCGGAGGTGTCTGATTGAATTTTATGCTCCTTATATGTGAACTTTCGGGCAAATAGATCTGCATTACCAAAACTCATTTTTCCCCTGCCCGTCATTTCTTGCTCTGTAACCGTAATCGCTCCTTTCATTACTGCTTGATCGTCAAAGAAATTCAGCAAATTCTTATCAACGCTTCTTGCATCTAAACGATTAGCTTCAGGATTAAACGCTACTTTAACTCCGTAACCTACAACATGTGGAAACTCGACTGGTTTGCCTTGCGGCTCATTCACAAATGAATCGACAACACCCACGGTACTATCTGGATAGAAAACAAATGCCTTTGATACAGAGGTTGACTTCACAAATTCAATAATTCCGTCGCCCACTAATCCATCACCTGTTAATGCAATGGTGTTTTGGAACAAACCTTTGTCTTTGTATAAGTCAAATCCTTCTTTAGGTGCTTGTCTGACAAAACCAAGCGAATAGTCTGTTAACACTCTCAATGGTTCATCAAAATCTGGAAATATTCCAGCAGAAACTAGGGTACCGTCAAACCTTAAAGCATCTCTATTAAAGTTGTCTAAGCTATCCAGTTCAAAGGGTTTGATTTTGTAATAAAACGTTGTTCTTGGGTAAGCACCTTTAGATATCTTATCATAGAACACATAGGTTTCTTTGGTACACGTTAAGATTGGATAATCGTTAAAGCTTGTATCTAGACTCGCCTTGTTAGTAGGATGGTCGATTTTAATCTCACCTTTTATATCCTCAATTACAGAGCGTAGCGGAATTTGATTTTTACTTTGTTGGAAGGGCCATACCCAAATCTTCATCGAATCACATTGAGGAATTTCAACTGTAAAGTCTTCATAATCAAAGTTGAAATTTGTTCCAAAATAGTCCGTGCTTCCGGCAATCATAGTTCCATCAAACAAGATATTTCTGTTCTTGAACATTTTAATTTCGCCATAAGGAATTTTCTTTCCAGTGTTAGGGTCTGTGAACGACTTAGTTGCCTTGGGGAAGACTTGAACAAACTGTCTATCTGATAAGTTGAATTTGCTAACTCCGTCAATTTTTAAATCAAAGGTTGCAACATTCATTATCGCATTTGCTCCGCCATTTGGATCAGAGTATATCGAGATGTTATCGTAATCTTTTCTGCCATAGTAGTTATCAATATAATCAAAGAGCTTTTGCTTGATATATATTTTCTCATTGTTCTTATCATACAAGATAAAACCGTTGTTGTTTAGCTCGTAATAAAGAGGAAGTAAGGTATTTATTGTTGCCCCTAATGCCGTTGATAGCTCAGCCGTTTTAAACTCGAATTGGTCATATCGTGTTGCGTGATTTGCGATTGCAATCATAGGGTGTTGATTATCATTGCCGCCTATTCTCTCAAACTTTCTTCTATCGTAAAGTGCTTGTGACTCAAACAGACCATTTGTTTTAGATGACCCGAACAACGGCCCCATATACAATGTTGAATCCCCTCTACCCCATGATATGGATTCAACTTGCATATCAATTGCATGATAGGTGTTATTAAACGGACTTTGACCCACACCTTCTTTTGTTCGGATTAACGTAATTTTCCAATCCTTGGTTTTTTCACTCTTCACATACTCTAGGCGTAATCCAGGATGATAGATACTGTCTTTATCAAGGAAAACTTTTAGTGTAGCCGTTGGACCTGAAATTTTCTCTGGTGCAATGTTATATGTTAAAGATGTGGTCTGAATGAATGGTGATCCCTTTCTGTAAAAGGTTAATATTGCTGGTTCGGCTGGTGTCCCTGTTCCGATAAATGTTGCACCATGCATAGTGAATCCCCCTTCGTAATCAACTTCAGGTTTAATTTCTTTAATGGTTAATCGCTTACTGTACGATTGGAAACGTGGATAAGACGGATCACTACTACTTGTTAGCCTTAGCACCTTTTCATCTATTTTACCCAATAATGGTTCTTTAAAGTAAGGCGTATGTAGAGAAACCGAATCAAGTTTAAATGCACTTGATTTAATATTTAAATCGTATTTAGATGTAAACTCCCCGTATGTTTCATCTGCTTCTAATCCTGTTCTTGTCCAAAGCATTTTCCCGCCTTCACCCTTAAAGTCAGTAGTTTGAGGCAAATAAGTTCCGCTTGTATTGTAGATTACGGAACTATCATTATTTGAGTAACATGTAAGCGTGATATCATTAAACGTAATGATAGGCACTTTGTCATAGGTAAACGAAAAAGACCCTCCTCTTACTCCCCAAGACAGTCTTTTGCTATCGAAGAAATAGCCTTTTTCAAAGAATACGCCGCTCATTTCTAAGAAATCAGCCCATTTTTTCTTCTGTTTTTGTGCCAATACTTTTCCAAGAACGTCATTCCATTGACTGAACACCTGCGAGCCCATATTCTTTTTATAGATATGGTTAACTGAATAAATGTATCCAGTGAAATCAGGATACACACGCAATGCTTTTGAATCTATAAGATTACACATTTCGATAACCTTGCTTTGCTCTGAGGTTTTTAAGCCAGTAAACACAGGTGTAAACTCTTCAACAAACTCCTTAGCCGCTCGTTTATCGTAAGAGCCCAAATGCTTTTCTACTTGGTCCAGAAACTTTACAGGATCTGACGAAAAACTCTGCGCAAAAGACATGCATGAAAACGCAATCATGCTTAAAAACAATAAACTAAATCTCATAACTATTTTTTCATTTTAACCATGGCCCACTCTTTTCTAACTTTACTTTCTACAAAAGTTAGTCCAAGTTCTTCACCACGATCAACAATAGACTCAATGTCATTCTCATAAAATCCACTGAATAAAATGAATCCCCCTTCTGTCAGCACCTTTTCATATTCAGGCATATCACTTAACAAAACGTTTTTGTTGATGTTAGCTAATATAACATTATAAGTTCTACCATCCAACAGGGTAACATCACCTAATTCTACCTGCATGTTTTCTATATTGTTAAGCGCTAGGTTTTCTTCAGAGTTGGTTTGAGACCATTCGTCAATATCAATACCATCAACAGACGCAGCTCCTCTCATACTAGCCATAATACCCAATACACTCGTGCCACAGCCCATATCTAATACATCTAATCCTTCTACATTCTCTTCCAGCAATTGTTGGGTAATAAGAAATGTAGTTGGATGATGACCTGTGCCGAAGGCCATTTTGGGGCTAAGGATGATTTTATACTCCGCATCTTTTACTTCATGGAATGGAGCACAAATAACACAGTCATCGCTGATCCACACAGGGTCGAATGAGGCCTCCCACACCTTATTCCAATTCTGTTGCTCAATTTCTTTATAGCTGTATTTAATTTTTTGGCCTAGATCACTAATTACCTCATCTAAGGCTTCTTCATTAAAATCATTAACTAAGATGTAAGAAATAAGACCTTCAGGCGTTTCTTGATGTGTTTCAAAACCAAGCTCATTAAGGTAATACAATAGCATATCACGATATAGCTCAATAACAGGAATTGAGAATTTGAATTCTAAGTAATTCATGGATTAAAATGATTTAGCAATCTGTATAAATGAATCTGCTTTAAGTGACGCTCCTCCAATTAGGCCGCCATCGATATCTTTTTGCGAGAATAACTCTTTTGCATTGTTTGGCTTGCAACTTCCTCCATAAAGGATTGAAATTGAATTGGCTCTATCACCAATAATCGTTTGCAATTTTTCTCTGATAGCTGCATGCATTTCTTGCGCCTGTTCGGGAGAAGCTGTTTCACCTGTTCCGATTGCCCAAATTGGCTCATAAGCAAGAACAAAGTCCTGATTGGCATTATTACCGTGCTTTAACACATTCTCGATTTGCCCCGAAACTTTAGCCACATAGCTTCCATTATTTCTTTCTTCAAGCGATTCGCCGACACAAAGTATTGGACATATGGAGTTCTCACTTAATCTTTCAAATTTTTCGGCAATTTCTTGATCCAACTCGTTTTGATACTCTCTACGCTCAGAATGCCCAATAATTCCATAAGACACATTCATCTCCTTCAACATAGCCGCAGATATCTCACCGGTGTAGGCACCATTCGTGTTTCTAGAATTGTTTTGTGAGGCTGCCGACACATTTTTCATGTCATCGATTAAATGTATGTACAGAGAAGGTGGAGCTACAATTAGGGAAACGTCATTTAGTTCATCCACTAAGTCATCTATTTCATTTAGCAAGCTACTCGCTTCCTCAATGTTTAAGTTCATTTTCCAATTCCCAGCTACAATCTTCTTCCTCATTACTTTACTCTTACACGCGGATCAAGGATACCATACACAATGTCCACAACAATGTTTATAATCACAAAAAATGCAGCAATAATGGTTACTGCACCAATTACTACAGGCATGTTAGAATTGTCAATACCATCATAAATCACCTTTCCAATTCCATTCCAGTTGAACACCTCTTCAATGAAAATTGCACCTGCCAGCATAGAGGCAAACCATCCAGACACAGCGGTAACCACTGGGTTTAGTGCATTCTTCAAAGCATGCTTTCCAATTATTTTGATAGGCTTCAAGCCTTTAGCTTTGGCAGTTCTAACATAGTCTTGCGATAGGACATCAAGCATAGAGCTTCTGGTTAATTGCATTACGATAGCCAATGGTCGAATACCCAAAGTGAGCGCGGGCAACACCAATGCAGGATAGTTAATAAACTCATCTCCAATTTCATCTAAATCATTGAATGTTCCTGAAGTAGGTAAATCCGTCCCTGGCAAGAATAAATAAGAATCAATAAATGGAAATTCGATTCCAAAACTCAGCAAAGCATACCCTATTACCCAAGCAATTAAAGCTATGATAAAGCCTTTAAACATGCTCTCACTCAGATAAATCCAACTGAAATTTGTGAAACGTTTAGCTGCTTCTCGTTTGTTGAATATCAATCCGACCAGAGCACCGGCAGCAATACCAATCAGCGGGAAAATTGGCAATGAAGTTTCTTCAAACCACAATGTTGCCATAATCCATTGGACTACGATTGCCATAAAGAAAGAAGGTACTGACATACCCATAGTGGAAATTACCAGGGCAGCCCCATCAATAAAACTACCCTTATACAGGGCAGCCAAGACGCCAAGTACTATTCCTAATAAAACAGCAATACCAATTGCAGTAATAGCCAAAATAGCCGTTTCTGGAATGTGTGCATTGATAATTTCCGAGACCTTTTCATTACTCAAATAGTCACGTCTTAAGTAGGGGTATTTTATTACAACTGTACGGTGTTCTGAGTAAGAAAAAAGTTTTGTGTATGAATAGTCGTCGTCATTAAGAAACACTCTGCTATCCTCAACTGTTTCGTTATGAATACTGATTGGTGACAAATCATTCAGGTACAGCATATACTGCTGATACAAAGGTAAATCCAACTGAAAATCTTTCTTAATTTGCTCGATTAATTCAGGCGTAGGGTTTTTACCCGCTCGCACTCTCGCCGCACTTTCAGGATCGATCTTTAACAAGAAAAACAACACGGTAATTACACCCCATAATACTAGGAGTCCGTATAGTACCTTTCTTATTATATATCGAATCACTTACTTAAACTATTTTTTACTTCATCTAATGAAGGAATGCTTCTTGACGACCATTTCCCCATTACAACTCCATTGCCAACTAAGACAACTCCTGGGTTAGATCTAACTACGATTTTCAACTCAGTGCCATCTGCTGTCGCAAACATAGCGTTAAAACTATAATTATCTCTTAATTCTTGTCTCATTTCTTGTCCTGATGCTGTCAAACAAATGGTTGGAATTTCTTCAGCCATAGCAGCGTCTGTTAGTGAGACAAGGTCAGCCAAAGCACCTTCTCTTACTTTATCTAGCTCACGAGCAATCACCAATAACACAACATCTTTTGAAAGTATGTAATCTTTTAATTGAATGTCTGTTGAAGCACTTGGTTGCTTTTGGTACTCTCCAAGTTGAGTGTATACAGAATCTGGATAATACTCCTCTTTGTCTCTTTGATAATCTTCCAGAAGTACCGTATCATTTTGGTCGTATTCCTCCATATACAACACCATGTATCTAGGATTAACAGATGGATCAAACAAACCGCTTGTTAACTGACCGTCATTCTTCATGTAATCCGGTAAATCGCCATATTTAGCCACAGGTTGGAAATCCGAAATTGAGTTGTTTCTTCCCGCGGTGATCTCTTTATCAAAAGAGGTAATTATAATGTATTTCTGCCCAACCTCTTTCCAGTTAGCCATATACTCATCCTGACTAATTTCAACCTTCTCTTTAGTCTCTCTGTCTATACATACAAAGGTCTTTTCTATATCCGGTTCAATTCCATCACTGAACTTTTCAACTAGATTACTCCCAACTGAATAAGGTCTATAATCTTTCATTGGTAGATATGAGTAGGTATATAAGCTTACCCCAAGGCTAGCCAAGGTTACAATAATTGCGTAACTCCACTCAACTCCAATCTTTCCAAGTTTCATACGTTTTAAGAACACATATACAATGAACAACAAGATTGAGAAGATCAATGGGAAGTACCAATTATCAAACACCATACAAAGGAAGGTCACCACTACAAGAGAACTTATAATCAAGAACATATCCTCTTTAGGTGTGTTTAGTTTTATTCTGCCTTGAAGTGCAAATAATAACAAAACAAAATACAGTAGCACCGCATCTTTAGCGAAAGACTCCCAAGGCTTGAGAGAACGTCCAACAGACCCTTTTAAGGCATCACCAAAGCATCCGCAATCATCTACACACTGTCTCCAAAAGGGAGGCAGTTCATGCATTTGAACAAGGGTTTCTGATTTCCCTAAATGCGTTTGTATCACCGCTGCCATTTTATTGGCTTTAGAGGCCGAATCCAAGTTCATCGCTTCTATTTTCTCCAGCTCCGTTGTTATCTGACTCGCTAGTGCCAGCTTTTCATCATACCCTGTACTTAAGCTATCCTGGTAGTCTCCTCCTATATCATTTAAAGCTTCCTTTAAATAGTCGTATTTGATCTCCGCTTCTAATAACTTTTCTGGTGTATTGGCCGTTAGGGAATTATCAGCCGAACTCATTACTGCAGCAATATCATTGTAATCTTTCTGTGTGTCAAGACATGAACCAGTGTAATAAGTTAAGCCAGTAAAGGACAGAATCATTATCAATAAAGTCCAAGCAGTCACCCGCATCTTACCGCCAACGATTGCAGCGAATCCCAAGACTATTTCGCCAACAGCAATTATAATAGCCATATAGATTGCATAGTCGTTCCAGCTCTCCAAGTTCAAGGCATCTTCCTGGAAGTAATCATGAAGCTTAAACGCAAAACCTTCCGGGTCATTCGCCTTGATCATCCCTGACACAATAAACAATCCTCCAACAAGAATTCTTGCAATGTAAGCTAGTAGTGTCCATGCCCTCGACATTAAAATGAGCACTCCACTTATTCCAAATGATATCCAACCCAGCAGCTCCATCCCCTCATGCATGTGCCCTAGGTAACACAATGCTATTATGAAAACAGATACCGTATTAAGAGCGGATGCAAATATTTGGAGTGGTGCACTAAGAATCTTCTGAAACCACAAAAAGACCATCGGTAAAACCATGAAGCCAAGCCCTAAATACAAGTACAGGCTTTCTGATTCGTTCACCCCATACAATGCAAACATGGCAAGTCCCACGATAGAAACGAGTAAGGAGCCTTTCTGCAGATAACCGCGTGCTCCATATTCCCACTGCATATCGATTGCAGTGTCATTAGTTGGCTTATAGTAACTGTTATTTTCGAACATAATACGAATGTACTCCAGGTGCTACAAACTTGGTTAAGTTTTAACTATTGTTTAAGATTTTTCCTCTGTTAGCTTGATTAAGGCAAAAATAGAATAATTAATCATATCCATATAATTTGCATCAACCCCCTCAGACACAAGTGTATCACCATCATTATCCTCAATCTGCTTGACTCTCAGAACTTTCATCAGAATCAAATCACACAAAGAGCTAACTCGCATGTCACGCCATGCCTCACCATAGTCATGATTCTTCTTTTGCATCAACAACTCGGTTAAATTGGCTTGCTCATCGTATAGTGGCATTACTTTTTCACTTGGCATTTCCAGCTCACCTGAATCTATTTCAAGCTGAATAAGTGCCATAATACCGTAATTCACAATGCCGATGAATTCACCTTCAATATCTTCTCCCACTTTGTTCTCACCGGACTCCTGAATGGTTCTAATACGTTGTGCTTTGATAAAAATTTGATCGGTTAATGAGCTTGGTCGAAGAATTCGCCAGGCCGTTCCATAATCCTTAGTTTTCTTTTCGAACAATTCTCTACACTTGTTCAATTCCGCTCTATATTGTTCAAGGGTCTTTGTCATCTGTTAAATAATGATAATTTTACCTCTGTAATCTTTGGGACGTGAATATACATTAATTAAATGAGTTATCACCTGAATATAAGAGGCAGTTTACTCTCGCTTGAACAGCCTAAAGTAATGGGGATCATCAACCTCACGGATGACTCGTTTTATTCGGGTAGTAGAATTTCATCAGAACAGCTGTTAGACAAGGTAAAAGCCATGCTGAATGATGGCGCAGATATACTTGACCTTGGTGCTTATTCTAGTCGTCCGGGAGCTAAAGACATTCCTATTAATCTTGAAGCTGAGAAAATAGAAATGGCCGTCAATGCAATTAGAAGTGAATACCCAGAAAGTATTTTATCCATAGACACTTTTCGTTCACAAGTAGCCGAACGGGGTTTGGATGCGGGAGCTGATATTGTAAACGATATTAGTGCAGGTCTTTTGGACAAACAGATGCTTGACTTGATTGCTGAGCGACAAGTTCCCTACATTGCCATGCATATGAGAGGTACACCTCAAACCATGCAGACTAAAACTACTTATTCTAGTCTGATATTAGATGTAGTTAGAGAATTAAGTGAACGCACTCTGGAAATGAGAACTAAGGGTATTACTGATATTATAATCGACCCAGGTTTTGGATTTAGTAAAACGATTGATCAGAACTACGAATTACTCATGAAATTAGATGCATTTAAGGCTTTAGACCTTCCGATACTCGTGGGCATTTCAAGAAAATCCATGATATACAAGACGCTAGAAACAACTCCAGAGTCTGCTTTAAATGGCACGAGCTTTTTACACAATACAGCACTTGAGAAAGGAGCCAAGATATTGCGAGTTCATGATGTTAAAGAGGCTAAAGAGTGTATTAGCTTATGGTCAAAACTTAAGGAATTCTCTGAATGATTAGTGTACTTGCCATATCAGACACTGAGTACGTGGATTATGGGTTAACCTTGGCTGCGTTGGCCTTCATCTTTTATATAGTTAAGTCTGGCATAGGGCGATCCGTATTGGTATTGTTTGCAATACTTTTTATCGCTAGAAACCTATTAATAAAGGAAGGTCTTTTCTGGTTCAGTGATTTACTATTAATCTGCTTGCTTGTAGGTTTTCTCGGGTCGATTATGATTTACAGCACAGAGATTCGACATTTTTTCAATCAACTTGGCGCGAAAAACAGGCATACTAAAAACGCTGCTCTCAATTTTATTGTGAAGCACAATGCGGCATCAGAGCAGGTGCTTAGTGAAATTGAAAAAGCCATGGACAAGTTGAAATTGCAGGGTGAAGGAGCGCTGATCATAATTGAAGATAAAGACAAAGCATCCGCATACTGCTCAAGTGGCAAATCCGTTAACGCACCAGTTAGCGCGGATTTACTCATTTCTATATTCCAAAAAACCAGTCCATTGCACGACGGAGCGGTATTGATAGCTAACAATCAAATTCTTGAGGCTGGCCTTGTGCTGCCCCTGAGTAAAAACGACACCTACGAAAACCATGGCACTAGACATAAAGCTGCCTTAGGCATAAGTGAATTATGTGATGCTGAAGTGTGGGTATTATCAGAAGAACGTGGCACCTTAAGCAAGGTTAAACACGGCAAAATCACTACATAAAGTCGAAAGGATTCTCGTCTATATGCTCAATTCTGTGCTTATACTCAGACACGTTAAAAGTGTCTTCTGGGTAGTTCTCTATCAGGTAATTATATAGTTCGATGGCTTCATTATCTCTTTCTAAGTAGATATCCAGAATAGATGCTTTGTTCTCATACGCTCTCTGGATGTTCTTGCTATTAGGATAATTCTTAATTATAATATCCCATAGATCAACTGCCTTCAATAAATAACCTTTTTTAGGCTTTTTAGGGTCAGACGTTCCAAAGTTTGTTACGTTAAGCGCAGTCTGAAACATTGTATTCTCGGTAGCTGTTGAATCTGGATACTTTTGAAACATCTCCAGAGTTAGCATATACGCTTTATCAATATTCTCTTGATTGTTTATAAACGAACCTAAGTTTTGTAGGTCTTTTAAAATATCGCCAATTGCTCTGCTATTCTCGTCAACTTCAACGACTTCTTTTTCAACCTTTTTTTTATTGTTATCTGAAGATTCTTCTGTCTTCTCTCCTGAACACGCCACGAGAGAAACTGTCATAATTAAATAAACTAGTTTTTTCATCTTTTTCTATTTGGAAAACGCATTCTATAATCAACGTCAACAATACCTTTAGAGATATCGTTTAATTTTCTTTTAATCATTCTTCTTCGCAAAGGTCCAATTTTATCTGTAAATAAAACACCTTCCACATGGTCATATTCGTGCTGAATCACTCTTGCAGCATAACCTCCATAGGATTCTTCATGAAACTCCCAATTCTCATCAAAATAAGTAATCTTGATATGAGCATTTCTGGATACATCCTCTCTGATATTCGGAATACTCAAACATCCCTCTCTAAAGTCCCATGTTTTGCCAAATTCTTCTTCAATAATCGGGTTGATAAACACCTTCTTGAAGCCCTCTAATCCTTCTGCCATTGGGTCTACTTCCCCATCATCATCTGGCTCTGCAAACGAAGATGCATCAACAACGAATAAACGAATAGATTTACCAATCTGTGGCGCAGCAAGTCCCACACCGTTTGCAGCGTACATGGTTTCAAACATGTCGTCAATTAATTTATCCAGCCCTTCGTAATCTTCCGAAATTTCTTCGGCTTCTTTCTTCAAAACTGGATCTCCGTACGCTACTATTGGTAATACCATGATTTAAATTTTACACAAAAATATTAAATTCCGTTAGCACTCATATATGACTGAAGAATAATTGTCGCACTAATTTCATCAATTAATGCCTTATTTCTTCTGTCTTTTTTCTTCAAACCACTGTCTATCATGGTCTGGAAAGCCATTTTACTTGTAAATCGCTCATCCATGCGTTCGATTTTCAAATGGGGTAATAACTTTGTCAGCTTACCGACAAACTTTTCAGTCTCAGCGTGCCATTGAGCCACTTCATTGTTGAGTCGTTTTGGTTCTCCAATTACAACCGTCCCCACATTCAGACTAGGCAATTCATTCACCAAAAAAGAAAATAACCTTCTGGTATCAAGGGTTGTAAGGCCAGACGCAATAATATTATTCTCGTCTGTTATGGCGAGTCCGGTCCGTTTTAAACCATAATCGATTGCTAGAATGCGTTGTTTTGCCATAGAATGCTCAAAAGTAGTTAATATTGTGCTATCAAAAATTTGTGAAGATGAGAGAACTTATTGAAGCTGCCTGGGAGAACAGGGAATTACTTAAAGAATCTGCTACAGTTGATGCCATTAACAGTGTCATTGCGAAGATAGATAGTGGCGAATTGCGTTGTGCCGAACCTACTAATGACGGTTGGCAAGTAAACGAGTGGGTCAAAAAAGCGGTAGTTATGTACTTCCCTATTCGAAAGATGGAAACCATTGAAGTTGGTCCGTTCGAATTCCACGATAAAATGGCTTTAAAAACAGGATACAAAGAAAAAGGTATTCGTGTAGTTCCTCATGCTGTTGCGAGATATGGCGCTTACATTTCGGAGGGTGTTATTATGATGCCAAGCTATGTAAACATTGGTGCTTATGTAGATAAGGGTACCATGGTGGACACATGGGCAACGGTCGGATCGTGTGCACAGATTGGCAAAGATGTTCACTTATCTGGTGGTGTTGGAATAGGTGGCGTATTGGAGCCATTGCAAGCAGCCCCAGTGATTATTGAAGATAATGCTTTTATTGGCTCAAGATGTATCGTGGTTGAAGGTGTGCGCGTTGGGAAAGAAGCCGTTTTGGGTGCTAACGTAGTTTTAACAAAATCGACAAAAATTATTGATGTAAGCGGAGACGAACCCGTTGAATACAAAGGCTACGTTCCGCCAAGATCAGTTGTGATTCCTGGAAGCATGTCAAAGAAATTTCCCGCTGGCGAATACAACGTTCCGTGTGCTCTAATCATTGGCCAACGAAAAGAATCAACCGACAAAAAGACATCATTAAATGATGCGCTTAGAACCCATGATGTAGCAGTTTGATGCGAATTCTTATTATTCAAACGGCATTTATTGGTGATGTGATTCTAGCAAGCGCATTGGTAGAGTCACTTGCTGCGGAATTTCCGAATGCTCGTATTGAATTCTTGCTAAGAAAAGGTAATGAAAGCCTTGTTCAAAACAATCCTCATGTTAAAGTGGTACATATTTGGGACAAAAAGAATGGCAAGTATAAAAATCTAATTAAGCTGATAAGGCGGCTGCGCAAAGTGCGGTACGACCATGTTTTCTGCCTTCAACGGTTCGGAGCGATGGGCTATTTGACAGCAAGATTAAAAGCTGATGTGAAATCTGGTTTTAAAAAGAATCCGTTTTCCTTTGCTTTTACTCACAAGGCAGAACATGATATTGAAAGTGGAAAGCACGAAATAGAGCGCAATCTTGAATTGACCAAATATTTGGGAACTCTAGAATTAAGGAAGCCTGCCTTATACTCAAGCAAGGATGACTTAGAAAAAGTTAAGTCCTTGAAAAGTGAGCCATATATAGTTATTGCCCCTAATTCGGTTTGGTTCACAAAGCAAGCACCTATCGAATTTTGGCTAAAACTTGTAAAACAACTCAAGCACAAAGTTTACCTAATTGGCGCGCCTTCTGACAAAGCACGTTGCCAAGAAATAATTGATAAATCGGGAGTTACTTCTATCGGAAATCTGTGTGGCGAACTAAGTCTAATGGAATCATCTGCCTTAATTCAAGACGCCAGTAGGGTCTATAGTTGTGATTCGGCCCCCATGCATATTGCATCCGCCATGAATACTCCATGCAAAGCTATCTATTGCTCAACGGTGCCAAGTTTTGGCTTTGGCCCCCTTTCAGACGACAAAGAAATTATTGAAGTAAGTACACCCCTAGATTGCCGTCCATGCGGCCTACATGGCTACAAATCCTGCCCAAAATCACACTTTAAATGTGGTACTATGTTAATTGAAGAGATTTAAGCACAGATTTTCAGTGATATAAGCATCCTTAATTACACGAGTTCCATCAATAAATTATTACATTTGCGACCCGTGAAATTTTTATTCACAACCATACTACTGACTGCTACACTATCAATGTCTTATGCCCAGCGTATAGACACTAAGGATGTAGATCGTGCCATCGAAAGTTTACAAAAAAAATGGCAGAGCAACCTTATTTTTCCAAGCCAAGGCGATACTAGCAATACGAAGATCTTTCATACCATGATGACCTATCGCATTGAAAACCCAAATGACCTAGGTAATCATCTTAACGAATTAAATGCTCTAAGAGGCGAGCTATATCATAAAGACATAGGACTCGGTGCAAACATGGGCTACCTTGAAAACCTTGATCCAGCGCCAGACGATGACAATTTGTTCTATTTTAGACGCATTCAGGCTGGATTGACATGGGACATTCTAAAAGGCGGCTTTGTCGGGAATCGCTACAAGGAAAAAGCATTGATTGAGGAAGCAAAGATTGAACAACAAGAGTTAAGCAGAGAAAAAAAAGAGGACGAGTATTTAAGTCGCTTCCACTCGATTATGCACATGTTTAATCGAATGAAAACGGATATTTTGGCTAATAGAAGAAATATCGTTGCCACTCAATTGGCATATGCCGAAGAGTTTCATCGATTAAAACTATTAAAGCGTGAAGACTTGATTGCGATTCAAGGACGCTTAGCAGAGATAGATGCCATGTTCAATATCTATCAAACCTACAATCAACAGATAGCACCTGATTTTCCAACCACAGTTTCATACGCAGATAATATTCCTGTTTTTGACATCAACTACTCCATCCTACTGGAAGATTATCGGATACTAGCAGGTGATTCAAGCGCACAAATGTCTGAAGATTGGCTTAAGTATAAGACGAGTGTCATACACGATATTCAACTTAGAGCTTTTGCACGTTATAACTGGTACGATATTGTAAACACTGCTGTAACCAACAGATCGTTCGTATCGATGGGACTTAACGTAAGCATACCCATTCCCTTTAACAACAAACTAAAAAAGGAAATTGCACTTAAAGACTTTGAGTATTCTCAAATGAAAGATTACTCAACGATTGAGGACACAAAAAAGGATTTGATTAATGACGCCTACGAGTATCGCTATAAGCTAAAACAATACATCAGCTTCTATGAAAAACGTATGCGATTTATGGAATTGCTAAGACAGGAGAACGTGCTGTTAAAGTTAGATCCAGTTGATTTTAATCCGATAAAAGCATTGGGACTTATTGATGATATCTTAAAGATTGATATCGAATTGACTGACCTCAATCAGAACATGTATTTAAAATTGCTCAAGATATACACCAAGTTGCCGAATGTACGATCGCGTGATATGGTGAGCGATTTTAAAATGCCTACCACTAACAGAAGAGAGGAAAATATCGATAGACGCTTTTACATTTGGTCAAGTTCATTGCAAAAATATACGGCTGAGTTTATCATAGAGTACCTCAAGTACAATGACGTTGAGTCTGCTGTGATTAGCATTAACGAGGATAAAAGTCTTGACTCTGCAAGAAAACATATTGCGAAGGAGCTGATAGCTAACAATATTGAAGTGCATTGGATGATTGGACGGAACAAGACCATCAAGAACAATGATTTCAATGAGTTCACACAAAAAGTCTTCGCAGGAATGGACTCGATTACTAACGGAATCCATCTAGACATTGAACCGCATACCTTCGAAGATTGGAAAGAGAATAAAGCCGACTATCTACAGAAATACCATCAAATCTTGGATGAAGCGCGTAAATTTTGTGATAAAGGTAACTTGAAGCTAAGTATTTCCGTACCACTGCACTATCCTGATGAGGACCTAATGAAGATGCTGCAAGTGAGTGACGAAATATACTTTATGTGCTATGAGAATGTGAGCGAGTCATATCTTACCCGAAAACTACAAGCTTTCTCAGGTCAGGCCAACAAAGTATGCATTGCCTTGCGCACAGAAGATTTCGACCAAAGAGTTGACATGGAGCAACTTTTTGATGCGCTTTCAAGCAACACAGGAATCAACAAATTTTGCTTACACGACTTTGACTCATTGTACAAACTTGATAAAAAGTCTATAAAATCCTACCAAACTGATGAAGAGCGTTAATTTTAAACGACAAGAATCGGTTATTAGGTACGCGGATGAAAAGGGTTCTGGGCGTAAAAAAATCAATTGGGATAGAATTATTTATTTCCTAATACTTGGCACCCTAATTTTCCTACTTATCAGATGGGTAGTATTAAACACCGTTTATATAGAAGCGAATGGCCAGGTTGTTTTCGAAAGCAGAAAAATTCAGAACGTTGATGATTCAAGGATTATTGAATTTAAGGTGCATGAAGGCGATGAAGTTGAAATTGGCGATACCCTATTCACATACATTAATGACGAAGACGATTTTCAACGATGGTCTGGCGGAGGAGGAAATGTCGCTAGTGGACAATCTACATTGTCTGTAGGAGATATTACGATTAACAAAATTAAGTCTCCAGATTGGATAGATCGTGAAATAATGACCACTAAAAAGCACATCTCTTTAAACCGGACTAAAATTCAGGAGAGTGAAAAAATAAAGTCTGTCATTGCGTCTAACTTAGATAGAATGGAACAGGAGGTTGTGTTGGATGTGATCCCTAAATCCAAATTGGACGACCACTATCTTAAAATAGCCGATTTAGAAGCTGAAATTCTGCAAATGAAGAATGAAAATGGCTTCTATGCTCAGTATATAAACGAATTGAACGCCTTAAAAGCGAAACAAGACGCAATAGATGATGCTGAAAACAAAGGAATCAATCTATCGAATTCAAGTTCCTCTGGAAGCGGTGATGGAGAAGAAGAGCTTCTAAAGTATTTTATGTCTCCCATTGACGGAACGGTTACCAGAATATTTAAAGAGTCGTTTGAAGTTGCTTTGAAGTCTGAAGAGATAATGTCTATCCACAAACCAGAGAACATTAAAATTAAGGCTTATGTTGAGCAAGAGGATATTGGAGATTTGCGAATAGGCGACGAATTAGATGTTATTTTCCCAGACGGAACGGATAGTGAAGGCTTTGTAGATAAATTCCATTTTACGACAAGCAGGCTACCTGAAGAGTTTCAGAAAAAATACGAACCAACTACGCGAACTATTCTTGTAGACATTGTACCAAAAAACCCAGAAGCTGCTAAAAAATGGCAAGCGTATTACAAAATGGGGGTAATAGTTAGAAAATCTAAGTTTTAATGGCGAATTCGATTACATCAGACCCAAATATTGACGGAAATATCATTAAACATGATAGCTTTCGTTACTTGGTCATCCGAGATCAAAGTGCATTCTCCGTTAATAACATCATGAGTTATGATGCTATCATTATTGAGGCATTCGACAAAGACTATCTATTCAATACCATTAAGGCAATTCGAAAACACCTTAATCACAGCGTCTACCTAAAGCCTATCTTTCTGCTAAAAGGAAACCTCACGGTTGACTTGTACATGGAAAAGCTTACAGATGGTTCCATTTTTAGTCTTGATCAAGTCAAGCTCCTCACCCCTATTTTGCAGGAGATCTTTATACGCACGAACGATTTAACGATTAACTCCACGCTTTCATTTGAAGCACAGATAATTGTTAAAATGCTCGCCTACATGTATTCACGTGATTGGAAGGAATTAAAACCAATGGTACATCCATATTCCGCCATTGGCTTTGTGTACCCCATGATATCCATCAACTTTGAACACAAGGAGGAATATCGAACTTTAGACATTTTAGAGATTGCAGAAAAGGAAGGTGTGATTTATGGTGAATTCCATGATCGCACACATTTGTGCAGCCATTGTAGAACGGGATTCTTAGCCTATCGAGAAGTGTGTCCTAAATGTGGGTCTGCCAATAGCTACTCTCAAGATATTGTTCACCATTTTAGATGCGGATTTGTTGGTCCAATCTCAGATTTCCAAAACGAAATTGACGACCAATTAAACTGTCCAAAGTGTAATAAAACATTGCGCCATATTGGTGTGGATTATGATAAGCCTTCTGTTTTACACGAATGCTATAACTGCGCGCACAAGTTCCAGGATTTTAATGTTAACGCACGTTGCATGACATGTAGCTACGACAACCACGTTGAGCAGCTAATTGGTAAGGAAATTTATGATTACAACCTCAGTAAAAAAGGGGAACTGGCTGCGGTTAATGGCTTTACCTCAACATCTAAGGATATAGAAGAAATTATAGGCACAGTTAAGCTGGACACGTACAAAACAATGCTGAAGTACGAGATTGAGCGAATCCGTCAAACAGATGGAAGAAGTAACATTTGTGCCATTCACATTGCGAATGCAGGTGTTATCTATTCGAAAATCGGCAGTGACACTCAAAAATCACTCTTAAAGGATATGGTGGAGTTAGTTCGAAGAAATATTCGTTCATCTGACGTTATCACATTCTACGATAGCAACACTATCTTACTATCCATGAATGATATTCCATTAAAAATTGGACAGAACATTCTATCAGAAATAACCGAACTAATCTTAAAGTTGATCAATGCCAATTTTGAGGATTTAGAACTGGATATAAAATTCAATATTAAACGTATAAACGTTAAGCTGGCGAGCGAACTACAAATTCAGCATATCATCAAAGAGTTCTACCCAGATGTTTAGCATTGATGAATTCATAGCTTACATTCAATCCGTTGGCCCAGACAAGCTCCTGCGCATCTTCTGGTTTTTTGTAATGTTTGAATTCTTTCGCTATGTATTTATTGATATCGTGGTGATTATTAGCTGGCGCATCAAAAAGTATCTCCAGCGCAAAAAAACCGCAGACGCTATTTACCAGATGAAGTTTGAAAACCCTCTGGTATCTATTATTGTTCCGGGTAAAAATGAAGGAAAACACCTCTACAAACTAGTTCAGAGTTTAAGCGAGCAGACCTATAGAAACTATGAAATTATTGTTGTTGATGACGGTAGTGACGACGACACCCCAATTATAGGCCGATCCCTAGAAAAAAACGGTTTGATTGATCTATTTATTCGGAATCACGTGCGCGGTGGAAAAGCCTCTGCCGCCAACACAGCTTTGCGTTTCACCAAAGGCAAATTCATTGTCCATTTGGATGCAGATTGCTCGTATGACCGTGACGCCATTGAGCAAATTATTCTTCCCTTCTATCTAGACAAAACAGTGGGTGCAGTTGGAGGCAATGTTATGGTACGCAATTATGACGAAAACCTAGTTACAACATTACAAGCCATCGAATATTTTGACACCATTTCTATTGGTCGTATTGTATCCAGCCACCTTGGTATCTACCGTATTATTTCAGGTGCTTTTGGCGCATTTAGAAAGGATGTGATGGACAAGATAGAAGGTTGGGATATTGGTCCTGGTCTTGATGGTGATATTACTGTTAAAGTAAAAAAGGTGGGCTACAAAATTAAGTTCGCCCCTGATGCGGTGTGTTTGACAAGCGTACCCAATACTTTCAAAAAACTCAGCAAACAACGCTTGCGCTGGGATAAGTCCATCATTCGTTTTAGAGTTAGAAAACACAATGATGTCTTTAAACCGACCCAGAACTTTAGTCTTATCAACTTTGTATCCTTCTTAGAGAACATCTTTTACAACATCATACTAAATGTTAAATGGTATGTGTATCTGTTTGATATGCTGATGAATTTCTGGTCGCAATTAAAGTTTATTTTCTTCGCGAACATTCTGCTCTATACAGCATCTAACTACTTAAAGTACATTATCTTCTATCCGTTCAGACCAAGACAGCATGGGAATTTCACCTATTTTCTTCCTTATCTGCCATTGATGGTGATCTATTTTGGCTACTATTTAAGAATCGTGCGATCTATTGCCTACGTGCGTGAATTCTTCTTTAGATCGTCGTATAAAGATCCATGGAATCCTGTTAAAACATCTAACCAAGCGAAAGAAATCGGTATCTAATGGAAGGATTGAAAGAAGCATTAAAAAACGAACTCAAATCTATTTTGAATAAAAAGTATGCGAGTTATCAAGAGGCTGTGAATGATCTCCAAGAATCATTAGAAAGCGAAGGAAGAAGTACTGCTGGTGACAAACACGACACCGCAAGAGCCATGGTGCATAACGAACTGGATAAAACCAAAAAATCCATGATGGAGGTAAGAAAACAATTGGAATTCTTGACCCAGATTTCGTCCACTAAGCAAGAAGACAAGGTAAGTGTCGGTAGTTTAATTCAAACAGATAAGAAGACTTATTACTTTATTGGCCCAGGATTAGGCATGATAAAAGCATCCAATGCAACAATTGCATGTGTATCTCCCACAGCCCCCATCAGTCAGCAATTACTGAATAAGGCAAAAGGTGATAAAATTTCCTTCAATCAACTTAGCTTTGAAATTGTTGCTATTTGGTAATTTTGCCAAATGTTGACAGACGAAATGAAATCAGAATTACATGCAGCCACAGAAGCTATGAAAAACGGTGGTGTAGTTATCTATCCTACCGCAACCATTTGGGGCATAGGTTGTGATGCAACGAATCAAACGGCTGTAGATAAAATCTCTTCGATAAAAAACAGATTACCAGGCAAAAGCTATGTACTGTTGGTAGATGAAGACTATCGCCTAGAACAATATGTGGAGCAAGTTCCGGAAATTTGTTGGGATTTAATTGATGCTTCAAGTGAGCCACTTACCATTGTATATCCAAAGGGCAAGAATTTGGCGAAAAATGTATGTGCAGAAGATGGCAGTGTGGCCATCCGAATTACTAAAGACCCATTCTGTAAACAACTCATCCAGCGTCTTAAGCACCCCATTGTGAGTACCTCTGCAAATATCAGTGGACAACCAAGTCCCACTTCCTTTGCTGAAATTTCTGAAGAATTAATAGAAACCGTTGATTATGTTGTAAATTTGCCGTCCTATAAAATGGGAGGTAAGGCGTCTTCTATTTTGAAAGTTGGTCTGAATGGTGAAATCCAAATCATTAGAAAATAAAATTCACACGGCCGTGGACAATTCGGTTTGTCACGCCATCTCCACTACCCTAGACAGAATGAACATTGAAGGCTACGTGGTGGGCGGTTACGTGCGTGATGCTATTTTGGATCGTCCATGTAAAGACTTAGACATTGTTGTTGTGGGTTCAGGTATTGAAACGGCTAAGGCATGTGCGCAAGATCTCGGCGCAGGCAAAGTAAGTGTATTCAAGAATTTTGGAACAGCCATGTTTAATTTTGAGGACCTGGAAATCGAATTTGTTGGGGCTAGAAAAGAATCTTACCAGCGTGATTCAAGAAAGCCCATAGTTGAAAACGGGACTCTTCAAGACGATCAAAACAGACGCGATTTCACCATTAATGCAATGGCAATTTCACTGAATAAAGATTCGTTTGGAACCCTCGTTGACCCATTTGGTGGCTTAGAGCATTTAGATGAAAAACTCATCAAAACACCACTTGATCCAGACATCACATATTCAGACGATCCTTTGAGAATGATGCGAGCCATTCGTTTTGCTACGCAATTAAACTTCAGAATTGAAGAAGAATCATTCGCTGCTATAACACGGAATGCAGAGAGAATCAAAATCATTTCCAGCGAGCGGGTAAGTGAAGAACTCAACAAAATAATTGCAGCCGACAAACCCTCTATTGGATTTAAACTATTGGAAGAATCCAAACTATTGCCTTTAATATTCCCAGAATTGCAAGATTTAAAGGGTATAGAGAAACGAAAGGGAATCGCACATAAAGACAATTTTTATCACACCCTTGAGGTATTAGATAATGTGGCTGAGCGATCTAACAATCTCTGGTTGAGATGGAGTGCTATAATGCATGATATAGCTAAACCCGCCACAAAACGTTTTCAAGAAGGACATGGATGGACCTTTCATGGGCATGAAGACATGGGATCTAAATGGGTACCGCGTATTTTTAAACGTATGAAACTCCCGCTGGACAACAAAATGAAATACGTCCAGAAAATGGTTTTCTTGCATCTACGCCCTATCGCATTAACTAATGAAGAAGCGTCTGACTCCGCTATTAGACGCTTAATTTTTGAGGCGGGAGATGACATTGAAGATTTAATGATACTGTGCGAATCAGACATAACTTCAAAAAACGAAGGCAAAGTCAAACGTTATTTAGAGAAATTCGCTAATGTTAGGCAGAAATTAAAGGACGTAGAAGAACGTGATCGTATTCGCAATTGGCAGCCCCCAATCACAGGTGAGCTTATCATGAAAACCTTTGACATTAAACCGTGCAAGGTGATTGGTGACATAAAAGGGGCCATAAAAGACGCCATATTGGATGGTGAGATTGAAAATAATTATGACGCAGCCTATAACTTTATGCTTAAAAAAGGCGTAGAGCTGGGATTAACTGTAAAAAAGGCAAAGTAGTATGAAAAATGTAGTTGTTCGTGTTGTTCCTGATATCGAGGAAGATGTATTTAGAGACATCTGTATTGGTATGGATAAGACAATGGAGGATCTTTACAATGCAATCATTCAGACATTTAAGTTTAGAGGAGACCAAATGGCATCTTTTTACATGAGTAACGATGAATGGGACAAAGGTCACGAAATTGCTCTGATGGACATGGGTGAACCTAACCCGCAGGGCTTACCAACTGAAATGCGCTCTGCCTATATCGAAGACATTATTCGCCTAAAAGGACAGAAAATCATTTTGGTGTACGATTTCCTTAAGATGTGGTGTTTTTACCTTGAAGTGTTTGAGTTTAACGATGAGGATATCGACGGAATTTACAAAGTAAGCATGTCTATTGGAGAGGTACCGAATGAGGACGACAAAGAAATGCCTGATTTAATGGAAGGCATTGACTTAGGTGGGGATGATAAAAAGAAAAACGGCGACTCCTACGAAGATTACATGGACGAATTTGATGACGACGAAATGGGTCAGGACGAATTCGATAACATTGACGATTACGACCTATAAGCCGTTTGAAGAAACTCATTGCCATACTTGGACCTACCGCCAGCGGAAAAACAACATTGGCCATTAAGACAGCATTAGCATTAAATGCCGAGATAGTTTCATGCGACTCGCGCCAATTTTTTAAAGAACTAAGCATAGGTACAGCTAAACCAACAGCTCAAGAACTGGCTAAAGCCCCACATCATTTTATTGGACACAAATCCATTCACGATACCTACACCGCGGGAATGTTTGAAAAGGATGCCATTGAAAAAATTACAGCATTGCATCAAGAATCTGATTACGCCATTATGGTCGGTGGGTCTGGCATGTATGCACGAGCAGTGTTTAATGGCATAGATGACATTCCGAGTGACGAGACTATACGTGCCAACATTATCCAGCATTACGAACAAACAGGCATTGAGTACCTGCAAAAAGAACTTCAAGAAAGAGACCCAGCTTACATGGCTCATGCAGACACTCAAAACCCTCAACGTTTAATGCGTGCGTTAGAGGTGTGTTTGGTTAGTGGAAAACCCTATAGTTCGTTTAGAAGCGGGCAGGCAAAAGGACGCGATTTTACCGTACATAAATTTGTGCTTAATTGGGACCGAGATACTTTGTACAAACGGATAAATGCGCGGGTGGACTACATGATGGCACAAGGCTTATTGGAGGAAGCGCTGTCCATGCGACCGCACAAACACCTCAACTCACTCAACACCGTTGGTTACAAAGAACTCTTTGAGTACTTAGACGGTCAATACACATTAGAAGAAGCCGTTGATGCCATCAAACAAAACACCAGACGATTTGCCAAACGCCAACTTACATGGTTTAAAAAGGAGGAAGACGCTGTTTGGTTGGATGCGGATGGAAGGGAGCTGGAGGATATTGTTGGGGAGGTTTTGGCATTCATAAAATAAAACAACATCAATTGACGATATGATCAAAACACTACATTGCATTCTGTGCCTCCTCCCTCTACACTACGCTTGCTCAAGTTCATCAACAAGCAGTGCAGATTCGCAAGGATCTCCTCCTATTGAAAATTCAGCACATCCGGACACACTACAATTTTCATCCTTTATTCGTGCTATTTACATTGACAGCAAAGGAAATTACTGGGTAGGCAGTCATAAAGAAGGTGTTTGTAGATTTGATGGAAAAAGCTACACCTATTTCACCACAGAAGACGGTTTGGCAGACAATCAAATCCGCTCAATTAAAGAAGATAAATTTGGCAATATCTGTTTTGGTACAGCAAACGGAGTTAGTGTATACAATGGGCAAAAGATCTTGAGGCATAAGGACATTCTGAATCCACACGCCTCTCCCATATGGGAATTATCAGACGATGATTTATGGTTTAACGCTGGAACCAAAGAAGGTGTATTTAGATGGCACAATCAATCCTTAGCATATCTCCCTTTTCCTGCGAGTAAAACCTACAACCCTAACAATGTGTATCACACTACCTGTATCTCAAAAGGAGAAAACAAATTATGGGTAGGAACCTATGCTGGCGTCTTTGGCTTTGATGGAGAAAATTTCACATCAATAAACGACGGTAGTTTAGGCTTTACAGAAACTAATCAAAAACTTCATGTTAGAAGCCTTTTAGAAGACTCAAAGGGTAGACTTTGGATAGGAAATAACGGTATTGGTGTCTTACTTCAACAAGGTGATTCAACGATTAACTTTTCAGAGCAACAAGGTCTTATCCATGAAAACAGTGCGGGTAATGGTGATATTTCACCCGCCGAGACATTAGAACATGTATTTGCCATTTTTGAGGACAGCAAAGGGAATATCTGGTTCAGTGATAGAGACACTGGATTATGGAAGTACGACGGTAAGCAAATGAATAACTTCACGATTGGTGAAAATCATCCGAGCATTATGTCTTGGTGCTTTTTTGAAGACTCTGAAGGGACGCTTCTTGTTGGCACAACTAGTAGTGGTGTGTATAGGTTGGTTGGGGAACATTTTGAACGTGTGTTTTAGTAAACTAGCCTCTAACCCGTGATGATTAGCTCTCGCAAATCATTATATTTGAGAATGTAATTTTAATTCAAATGCCATGGAAGTAACTGCAAAAAAAAACGAACAAGTAGCCAATATGAAATTCTCTTCTGTCTATCCACACTATGTGACGAAAGTTGAAAAGAAAGGAAGAACCATAGATGAATTACATCAGGTAATCGAGTGGCTAACTGGATTTGACAATAACAAGTTACAATCCTTAATTGATGAACAAGTCACCTTCGAAACGTTTTTCAGCCAGGCAGATATAAACCCAAATGCACACTTAATTACAGGTGTTATATGTGGTTATCGTATTGAGAATATTGACGATGAATTTATGGTGTACAAACAAGTACGATATTTAGATAAGCTTGTGGACGAATTGGCGAAAGGCAAGAAGATGGAGAAGATTTTACGAGAAGGCTAACACCAATCATATTGTTATGTCAAACTATATAGACGGATTTGTATTCCCCCTGCCAGCAGAACATTTAGATACCTACAAGGATGTAGCGGAAAATGTAGCCGATATTTGGAAAGAACATGGTGCGATTAGCTATCATGAGTTTGTGCGTGATGATTTGAATTTAAAAGGTACACGCTCTTTCACCGAAATACTTGACCTGAAGGAAGATGAAGTGGTGGTATTTGGTTGGGTGGTTTTTCCGTCAAAAGAAGTGAGAGAAGTTGCTAACGAAAGGGTGCCGAATGATCCAAGAATGACTGATCTGCTCGCTGCCATAATGAACCCTGAGAAGCTTATCTTTAACGCGGAAAGAATGGTGTATGGAGGGTTTAGACCTCTTATCATATCCGATTAGTCAATAAATATGTCAACCACACATCAACTCTTAATAGAACAAATCCAAATCCGCATTTGTGAGGAATCCATTCCTCGTATCCTAAAATGCCTAGACAGTTTAAGCGAAGAAGACATCTGGAAACGTCCTAATGAAAGTTCAAATTCAGTTGGCACCTTATGTCTCCACGTCATTGGTAACTGTAGACAATGGTTACTCGGGAATTTAATTGGTGAGATAGATAATAGAAATCGTGATAGCGAATTCGACCTCAACAATCATCATAGCAAAACAGAACTAATTCAGGCATTTAAAACGCTAGAACAAGACCTAATTAATAGTAAGGATAAATTCCTGAAAGCCGACCTTACTAAACAATTCAAAGTACAGGTATTTAATGACAATGGCGTAAGTATCATCACTCACGCCATTGAACATTTCTCCTACCACACTGGCCAAATTGCTCTCCTTACCAAACTAAACAAAAACGAAGATCTTGGCTTCTACGCTCACTTAAATCTTTAGCACGTAACTTTTAATTCCGAGCTGAAAACAGGTGCTTGTAATTCTCTTAAATTATATGAATTCGCCATGGATTCACCATAGGCACCAGACGTTCTGATAACTAGAATGTCTCCTCTTTTACATTCCTCTAATTCAACTGCAGTGCCAAAGGAATCCGTAGATTCACACACAGGGCCTACCACATTATAGGTTTTAAGTCCTGTCCCCTGCTCTGACAATTTCTCAACTTTGTGATAAGCATTGTATAACGCTGGGCGCATCAACTCGGTCATGCCTGCGTCTACAATAAGAAAATCGTGTCCCATTGATTCTTTCTCGAACAACACACGCGTCACCAAAGCACCACACTGCGCCACAATTGAACGTCCTAGTTCGAAATGCACAGGTAAGGAGGTTTGCAAATTATTGTAAATGCTAGCAAAGAAAGCTTCAAAATCTGGTATACTTTGTTCATCTGGTGCTTCATAATTAACACCTAAACCTCCTCCTAAATTCAAATGGTCTAACTCGATATTCAGTGCTTCCATCATGCGCAGAATTTCATTTACTTGTGCACACAACTCTACAAATGGCTTCATATCTGTAATCTGTGAACCTATGTGAAAATGCAAGCCTTTTAACTGCAAGCCATCGAATCTTTCGATAATCTGAATAGCCGTCTGAATGTCGCTGCGCGCCATTCCGAACTTATTTCCTTTTAATCCAGTTGTTATATGCTTGTGAGTTTTAGCATCCACATTAGGATTAATACGCAGACTTATGCGTGCTGGTAATTGAAGTGACTCCGTTAATTCACCTATCACTTCCAATTCGTGCAAGGATTCAACATTGATAGCAAAAATGCCTTCACGAATCGCCAATTCTAATTCGAAATCTGTTTTACCAACACCTGCTAAGGCAATTTTATTGGGTGAAACGCCCATTTCAAGCGCCCTTCTTAATTCGTTTCCACTCACACAATCTGCACCTATACCAGCATCAAATATCTGATCTAGGATGGTAAAGTTCGAATTCGCTTTTAAGGCATAATGCACTGTGTATTCGTATCTGCCCGCTGCAGACTTAACGGCATCTATAGTGCGCGCCAATAACTCCTGGTCGTAATAGTAGCATGGCGTCTGTACGTTTCTAAAATCTGTCTGAAATCTAAACATTGCTTACCGTTTGTGAGGTGAATAAATGTGTATTAAGCGCGTTAAGTAACTGAGCTTTGTGTTGCGAATCAATCAACAAAGACACGTTGTTTTTACTTCCACCATAGGATACCATTCTAAGCGGAATATCACTTGTGGCATTAAATATCTGAGACGCATATCCATTCGCCTCAGCGATTAAATCACCCACCAAACAAACTATGCTTTGATCTTGATCTACCTCAATTTCACCGAAATGGCTCAAATCGCTCACAATGGCTGCTAGTTTACTATCATCATCAATAGTCAATGACACCGCTACTTCTGATGTGGTAATCATGTCAATTGGTGTTCTGTGACGCTCGAATACCTCAAATACATTTCTTAAAAAACCGTAGGCCATAAGCATCCGTGAAGATTTCACTTTTATGGCTGTTATATTGTCCTTGGCAGCAATTGCCTTAACACCGGTACCAGAAGTTCTGTCTGAAATATAGGTACCCGCATCATTCGGTGCCATAGTATTTTTAATTAGCAAGGGAATACCAGCTGTTTGTGCAGGAAACACACACATTGGATGTAATATTTTTGCGCCGAAATAGGCTAACTCTGCAGCCTCATCATAGGACAAGTGTGCAATAGCGTGTGTTTCGTCCACTACTCTTGGATCATTGTTATGCATTCCAGATATGTCTGTCCAAATCTCAACCTGATCGGCATTTATTGCTGCGCCAATTAGAGCAGCCGAATAATCACTGCCTCCTCTTTTTAAGTTTGACACAGCACCATTCATATCTCTACAAATGAATCCTTGAGTGATAAACCTTTGAGAAGTTTCATTTTCAATCAATGCTGACAGATCAGAACGAATACCTTCCATATTTGGCTCGTTATTCTTGTCCAGACTCATAAAAGATAGTGCATCTAAATAGGTAAATGCTAAGCCTCTCTCGATAGATCGTAAATGAAATAGATAACTAGAAAGCTGCTCTCCCAAAGACACAATAGTTGCTTCTATATTAACAAATGATCTGTCTTCAATCGCTTCATTAATAATTGCGAATAAACCATCTCCCCAGATTCGAGCAGCCTCAATTGACGTTGAATCTTCCAATAGTCTACTCGAGAATTTATTAAATCTATCACTAAGGCGTTTCGATTTTTTCTTTGCCGCAAGTAATTCACCCATCTTAATAGTCTTAGCTATATCAAGGAGTTCGTCCGTCATTCCCGAAATTGCAGATACCACCACAATTACCTCATCGTGCTGAGAAGCTATTGTTATAACCTCTTCTAATCGCTCAGGTGTACCTACTGAAGTACCACCAAATTTTAACACTAGCATAGATTTATTTTAATTTTTAACTTTGTGGTGCGAATGTAGTGTTAACTTTACAAGAAATGTTGGTTTGTAAACACTTGTACTATTTTTTAACACCGAGTTAAATTTTTAACAATGACAGTATCAAAAGCACTCTCAGACATCCTTATGAGGTCGCCCTTTCTAGAAGAAGCGATTTCTGACGGATTAATTAATGTATCCTCTTTAGCACGTAAGTTGCAACCTGAAATAGAGGAAAAATTAGGTAAAGCCGTGAAAGTTGGTGCTATCGTGATGGCTATCAACCGAATGGAACCTAATTATTACTACAAGGTAAACATTGGGATTAAAGATTTTATTCGCAATCTTGGAGATATTATCGTTCGTTCTAACCTTAGTGACTTTACCTACGCTAGTTCTAAAACCCTTGGTAAGTCGCAAAAAAGACTATTAGAGCACATTAGCAAGGAGGAAGAATACTTCTGTACCTTCTCACAAGGTGTTTACGAAACAACAATTATTGTCAGCAGTCCGGTTGAACCCTTAATGTCAGATTTCTTCGCGGGTGAAAAGATGATTGCGAGTAAGTCGAACTTATCTTCAATCACAATAAAGCTACCAGCGGATAATACCGAGATATCTGGCCTTTATTATTATATATTCAAGAAATTGGCTTGGGATGGCATCAACATTATAGAAGTTATTTCTACAACGAATGAATTTACAGTTGTTCTGAAAGATGATGATGTAGATCGCGCATTCTCGATTCTAATGAACTTGAAGAAGGTTTAATCACTCGTTATTTGTAACGTCCGAATAAACATTCGTTACCACTTACACATTGCTGCTTAATAATTCCGACTAAAATGTTGTTATTACTAATGCAGTTACTAAAATCGCTTAGTTAAAAAGATTGACGAAGGAACTACTGTTTCCTTCTAAGATTAGATATTTTTGCACATTATGTGGGCCTTATACGTTAAAGAAATACGATCCTTCTTAAGCTCCCTAATTGGATACATTGTAATCGGCATGTTCCTTTTGGTGACAGGCGTCTATTTGTGGGTATATCCAGGCTCTCCATTCAATATTTTTGATTTAGGAACGGCGTCTTTATATAGCTTATTTGAGTTCGCTCCCTACATCTTCCTCATGCTTATACCTGCGATAACTATGCGCTCTTTTGCAGAGGAAAAACGTTTGGGCACCATTGAATTGCTCATGACTAAACCTGTTCAAGATTATAGCATTATTGCTGCCAAATTCTTTGCTGGATTGACATTAGTCATCCTTTCAATTCTGCCTACTCTCACCTATTACTGGTGCATAAACGAACTAAAAACGGATCAATCAGTTGTTGATACGGGACGTATGTGGGGCTCATATATTGGCTTGTTTTTTATTGGTTCATCCTACGTAGCAATTGGCGTATTTGCGTCTGCCTTATCGTCTAACCAAGTAGTTGCCTTTGTTATCGCATTAAGTATTTCATTGTTTGTATTCTTAGGTTTTGATGGCATTAGTTTAATGCTTGGATCGAGTGATTCATCTATTCTAAACTTAGGAATTTCAGCCCATTATAAATCAATTGGTAAAGGACTCATCGACACAAGGGATATAGCTTATTTTATTAGCCTTACCCTGGTTTTTATCATACTCACAAAACTTGTATTAGCTAGTAGAAAATGGTAAAGTGGAGCACTAAAATACGGTCGATTGTAATGGTGATAGGAAGTATTATCTTGATATTCCTACTCAACTTCATCCTATCGTTCTACTTTACTAGAATTGATATAACTGACGACAAGCGCTACACCCTTAAAGAAGCCACCATTGCTCTTCTGGAGGATGACGAACAATTTAAAGACAAGCTTCAGGTAAAACTACATTTTGCGGGTAAACTACCAACTGATTGGACTAACTTCAGAAAAGAGGTTATGCTTAAGTTGGAAGAGTACAAAGTTTATGGTGGAGATCGTTTTGTAATTAATGAAATTAACATCTACGAAGACAAAAGTACGCTGGATGCCGAACTTGCCGATTTAAGAAAACTTGGTTTGGATGAAGTGATTGTTTCTGAAGCCAACGAACAGAGTGGTCTATCTGCAGCTACTGTGCCAGCCATTGTCTTAAGTTATCCCGGTCAATCAGATGTTGGGGTTCCACTTATTCCTAAAAGTGATATAGAATTATTGCAGCAAGCGAATAAGATGCAGCAACAGATTCCACGCGAAATCATCCTAGAAATTCTGGATCGCGCTATCATAGACTTAGAATTCGAATTGACCTCTGCCATTAAAAAGATTGTTACCCGTGATAAGCCTTACATTGCTTTTTTAGAGGGACATGGTGAGCTTAACAAAGAACAAACGCATTCAGCAAGGGAATCACTAAAAGAGTATTACTCAGTAGGAGATGTTGATATCCTTCGTGTGGTTGAAGATTCTTCCACTAGTGCCAAAGATCAAATATTCCACTCTCTTGACCTAGTAGATCTCCTTATGATTTGCCAGCCTAAGGAACAGATTACGGAAATTGAAAAGTTCGTAATTGATCAATATATCATGAAGGGGGGCAAGGTTATATGGGCACTTGACATGGTAGACGTTAACCTTGATACCTTAGAAGCATACGGAGCTACCTATGGTCTGCCATACGAAAACAACTTAAACCTATTAGAACAACTATATGTTTACGGTGTAAGGATTGAACCATCTGTTGTCCTTGACTCTCGACAAGGCTATCAGGGACCATTATTAATTCCAACCGAGTCGGCACCAGGTAAAGAAAAACAAGTTGAAGACAGATTGTATCGATGGGAGTTTTTTCCACTCGTAAGAGATTGGGAGCACAACAACCCAAATAAGGAACAGCATAGGATTACAGACAGATTGCGTCCAATAAAAATGGAATATGCCAGCTACATCACTCCATTAATGGACAAAAAAGACAATGTAAAAAAGACGGTCTTGCTCGAGACCTCAGATTCGGCCAGCTACAGACGGCCGCCTGTGGACATATTCTATAACTTAGTCACACAACCTAAACCTGTAAATCAACAGTATTTACCCATGGCAGTATTGTTAGAGGGGGAATTCAATTCATTATACAAAAACAGACTACAACCCAAAGGTCTGGACAATGTCAAAGTGAAGGAAGTTAGTGGACAGAACAAGATGATTGTCATTTCTGATGGAGATATATTCAGAAACGACATTGTAAAAGCCATTGATGGTAAAGAATACATTGTAGATTTAAAGAATAGCCGCTATTTCGACCCAAACATTAAGGATTTCGGAAATGAGGACTTTTTATTGAACTCGGTTGAATATTTACTAGGCGAAACGACTTTACTTGATATAAGACAAAAATATGTTCCACAGCGCTTGGACATGAATAAAATAGCCGAACAGAAATCAAAATGGCGATTTATCAATATAGGTTTACCACTGTTGATTATCATTGTGGTAGGCGTAGCGCAATATTTTATTAGAAGACAACGATATTCCAACTAACCATGAGCAGAAACAATATTTTCCTTTTACTACTACTTATTGGACTGGGCGTAGCTGGGTATTTTGCATATGATTTAATGAATTCTGACAAGAATGAAGAGGGTGCACAGCTCTGTGACATGTCGGAAGAAGAACTTGGAAAACAGTTCGCAATTAAAGATACCGCCAAGGTTGATAAAATCATAATTACGGACACCAGAGGCAGCAGAGCTGTGGTGTACAGAACAGATAATGGAGGATGGGAGTTTTATAACGAATTCGCATCAGAAAACGGCACGTGGAAAGCCGGCAATAAGATGAAGGCGCGAGATGACGCTGCGAATATGATTCTAAAGACCTTTCATAATGTTGAATTACAAAATTTCGTTCCCAATCAAGCTAAAGAAAACATAATGAAAGGTATAATAGCCTCTCACAGCCAAGTTGATATTTACATGAATGGTAAATTAGAAAAGACATGGTATGTAGGAATGACTACGCAAGATCATTACGGCACCTATATGCTCATCGAATTACCAGGCTGTGGCAGAAGCAAATGGCCATTTATAATGGAGGCAAGAGCACATCATGGACACTTAACATCTCGTTTCTTTACAGAAGAAAAAGAATGGCGTTACAAGGGCATCTGGGAAATGGATGTGCGCAGGTTAAAATCGGTTGAAGTAAATAACTATGTAGCCGAAGATCAATCGTATAAAATTGAAATAGATGGCGATAGTGTTTCACTTTACAATAAGGCAGGTGAGCTGCAGACAGACGCTATAAAGGACAATATCTACCGAGTAGCGCAGAGCTTTAGGGATTTGCAATTTGAGATGTATCCAGAAGCCGATTTGTATTCAAAATTGTATCTAGATTCAATCAAAACTCAAGCATCTCCAATTTTCACAATAAAAACGGAAGATGTCGACGGAAACACCAAGAAAATATCTGTTTACAACAAGAAACTACCTAAGGGGTCTACTGACATGGCAGGAAACCCGATTGAATACGACAATGAACGTTTATTCGCCAAACTAGAAGATGGTAGAATTGTGTTAATTCAGCACTTTGTTTTCGGTCATATTCTTAGACCTTTAATTAGCTTTAAGCACCCGTCCTCATAATGTTAAAAAAACGCTGATGGTTGTTAACAAATGTCTTGCACATTATAACCATCTCAGTATTGCTAGTCCTATATTTGTTCCTTGTCAAAATTTGTAGGGAATGAAATTCATAGTAAATAGTAATGCATTATTAAAGGAACTTCAAGGGATTTCGGGGGTTCTTAGTACTAGCAACACTTTACCAATCTTAGATAACTTCTTGTTCGAAATAAACGAGAAGTCGCTTACGGTTACAGTTTCTGATTTGGAAACTACAATGACCACTAGTCTGGAAATTGAGGCGAAGGATAAAGGTAAAGCAGCTATACCAGCAAAACTGTTATTGGACACCTTAAAGTCCCTACCAGATCAGCCATTAACTTTTACCATTGATGATGCGAATTTTGGTGTAGAGATTTCATCTGACTACGGAAAATATAAGCTGAGTGGATTTAATGGAGACGAATTCCCTAAGTCACCAGAATTAGCTGACCCGAGCTCTACAAACATTAAAGGATCTGTGTTGGCTGAAGCCATTAACAAAACCATTTTTGCTACAAGTAGCGATGAAATGCGCCCAGTGATGTGTGGTGTATTTTGTCAGTTAAGTAAAGATGACGTTACATTCGTTGCTACAGATGCACACAAATTGGTGCGTTACAGAAGAACAGATGTTGGAGCAAGTGCTGCAGCTGACTTTATACTTCCAAAGAAACCCGTAACCTTACTTAAGAACTTATTGGGCTCATACGATGAGGACGTTAAATTAGAATTCAACCAATCTAATGCTTCATTTACTTTCGGAAATAAGAAATTAGTGTGCTTATTAATTGATGGTAAGTACCCTAATTATGAAGCAGTAATTCCGAGTAAAAACCCAAACAAATTGGTGATTGATAGAAGTGCGTTCTTAGGGTCTATTAAGCGAGTATCTATCTTCGCAAACAAGACGACACATCAGGTGAGATTAAAGATTTCAGGAAGCGAATTAACTATCTCAGCAGAAGATCTTGATTTCTCAAATGAAGCAAACGAGCGTCTTACCTGCAATTATACTGGTGAGGATATGGAAATTGGATTCAACTCTAAATTCTTGTCTGAAATGTTGAGCAACTTATACACAGAAAACGTGGCTTTTGAGATGAGTGCTCCTAACAGAGCAGGAATTCTTCTTCCAGAAGACAGTGAGAACAAAGCAGAGGATGTATTGATGCTGGTTATGCCAGTTATGCTTAACAACTAAGCTGCCGGCTCCTTAGCCACCTCAAACTCATACGATATTACTAATGAAGCTCCAGTTTTTGGAGCTTCTATTGTTTGTGCCGTTACAATTACGGTATTATTAATAAACATTCACCACGAGCCGCCTGTCGTTGGCTCGTGGTAACTGTATAATTGTGGGTCGAATTGTGAATCCCTATTCGCAGTTAATGTCAATTAATTGTATGTGCGTTGACAAACTACAAACTCCCAATAATTAAAAATGTAAGTCGTTATCGCGAGCCAACGACAGGCGGCTCGTGAAACACACAACATTTTTTTTTAAAACATAAATACCTTACGTTTTCCCATCCCATTTTTGACGAATGAGCAGAAATTACCGATTCCACAATCCGAAAGGTGTATATTTTGTCACATTCACATGTGTTCAATGGATAGATGTCTTTATCAAAGAAAAATATATTCAACGATTTATCAATTGTGTCGTGAAACAGCAAAACAAAGGCTTAAACGTCCATGCATTTTGTATTATGACAAATCATGTACATATGATTATTTCAGCTCAAGATGGAAATCCGGGGGTATTGGTCAATCAATTGAAGTCTCAATTCACAAAAAAGTACGTTCAAATACTGAAAAGCGATAGCAACACTGCAAGACGAGACAGGTTAATGAAAATACTTGATACAGGGGAAACAACTAAGAATGGCACTCCAAGTTATATGTTATGGCAGCGCCATAATAAACCGATTGAACTGTGGAGTAATCATGTTATTGATCGCTACCTAAATTATACCCATAAAAATCCGGTTAAGGCAGGGTTAGTGACAAAATCGTATCATTGGAAATATTCGAGTGCGCGTGCGTATGTTGGGGATGCATGTGTGTTGGATGTGGATTTGTTGTGAGTTTGATTTGGACATTGTGGTTTTGGATAATAAACATTCACCACGAGCCGCCTGTCGTTGGCTCGCGGCAACTGTTTATTTGTGAGTCGAATTGAGAATTCCTATTCGTAATTAATGTTGATTGAATGTGCATTGGCAAATCACAAACTCCCATTAACCTAAAATGTAAGTCGTTATTGCGAGTCAACTTCAGGCGGCTCGTGAAACACGAAACATTTTAATAATACGTAAACACATTCAAATAATTGTTGATTGATTGGATGTGCATTGACAAATCACACACAACAAATGACATTTATTATCACACCGCTGGCTCCTCAGCCACTTCAAACTCATACGATATTACTAATGAAGCTCCTGTTTTTGGGGCTTCAATTGTTTGTACTACTTTGTAAGTACCAGGCACATATTTATCCTTCAACAATAGCAAACTGTTGTTAAATGGTGGAGTATCCGCGCTTAGCGTTGCGGATTCCTTGGAATTAAACAACACATTACCATCCGAATCATAGACATTCGATTCCGTTTTTATAGCAGGGTTTGTAGCGAGAAATGTCTCATTAAGCCCAATATTTAACATGATGATTTCACCCGGATAGAAAGTGTTTCCGCTATACGTGCGTCCACTTCTGTAGCAAATGATTCTGTCCACAGCTATCCCCTTTTCATCTAAATCAATGAATCCGTTTACGGTTGCAGGCAAAACCTTAACAGGCTGTTTGATAAGGACATTTTGTTCTCCATTTTTATCCCACAAATTCATTTCAATGGTATAATTAGTATTGGCCTTAAATGGTGCGAAATAATCCACGTAATAGGTAATATTGACATCCTCATTCACAGGGAGTTTAACTGGCTCAACTTCAAAAATGTCATCCACACTTGTCACAACATTCCCCGCCTCATCAGTGGCCTTTAAACTCATCCCAACATTGTATTGCCCGTTTTTAGCCAACAAACCACGCACATTCTGTATGGTCAAATTCATGCGCTCACCAATTCGAAAGGTATTCGACTTAGCCGGTTGATCAAAAAGGTCAAGCAAAATTGCATCATATCGAAGAGGGTTGTCTTCTTTGGTAACCACTTCCTTTTCGCTTGATTCAGTGGCAGTATCTCCCTTCTCTTCTCCCCCACATGCCGTCAGACAAACCACTAACAAAAGTAAAACCGAATATTTCATAGCTCAATAACTTGAAGTTGACGCAAATATTATAATTAAACCACGTATAACCATAAGCCTAATGCGGTATTCTCGTAACTTTGTATTCAAATATTGAAAGAATGAAAGCAGAGATTATTACAGAAAAGGGGACAATGAATGTAGAATTCTACGATAAAGATGCTCCTAAAACAGTTGAGAATTTTGTGAAATTGTCGAAAGACGGTTTCTATAACGGACTTACGTTTCACCGTGTAATTCCTGACTTTGTTATTCAGGGCGGATGCCCACAAGGTACTGGAGTTGGTGGACCAGGATATTCTATAGATTGTGAATTGGATGGTGATAATCAATACCACGACAGAGGTGTTTTATCTATGGCACATGCTGGAAGAAATACAGGCGGATCTCAATTCTTTATATGCCATGGGAGAGACAATACACAGCATTTAGACAGAAACCATACATGCTTTGGTAAAGTAGTAGAAGGTTTGGATGTAATTGATGATATCCGCGCTGGCGATAAGATTATTGAAATAAAGATTGAAGACTAAGCGTTATATGCTTATTGAAGTTATCTTTAGTTAAACTGATTATTGAATGAAGACAAGAGTTGCCATAAATGGTTTTGGAAGAATTGGTCGTGTTGTAGCACGGCTAATTCTTGCCACAGATGATATTGAATTAGTAGCGATAAATGACTTGGCGAATTCCGAGACGCTAGCGCATTTGTTTAAATACGACTCAGTACACCGCACATATAAAGGAACGGTGAGCCATACTGAGAACTCACTTCAGATAGATGATCAAGTAGTGTATGTCTACGCAGAGAAATCACCAGAGAAGCTGCCTTGGAAGGATTTGAATATTGATATAGTTATCGAGTCCACAGGAATCTTTAGAACCAGAGAAGCGGCCTCTAAACATCTAGAAGCCGGTGCAAAAAAGGTGGTGATTTCTGCACCACCAAAAACAGATGACATTAAAACAGTGGTCATTGGCATTAATGATGATATACTTGAAGCAGATGACATATTGGTCTCCAATGCCAGCTGTACAACTAACTGTGCTGCACCAATGGTTAAGGTCTTGGACGAATTGTGCGGGATAGAGAGTGGCTACATTACAACAGTTCATTCATATACTGGTGACCAGAGATTACATGACGCACCGCACAGTGATTTGAGACGTGCGCGGGCAGCTGCTGAATCTATTGTTCCTACTACAACAGGAGCAGCCAAAGCGATTACCAAAATCTTCCCGCACCTTGATGGGCAAATGGGTGGATGTGGCATAAGAGTGCCTGTTCCAGATGGCTCGCTTACAGACATTACGTGTATCGTAAAAAACCCTAAGACATTAGAGGAGATTAATGCTCGTTTTAAAGAGGCAGCAGAAACAGAAATGAGCGGCATCCTAAGCTACATTGAAGACCCTGTGGTATCTGTAGATATTATTGGTGATCCACACTCATGTATATACGATTCACAACTAACCTCCGTAATTGGGAATATGATTAAGGTGGTAGGTTGGTATGATAATGAAGCAGGCTACTCTAACAGATTAGTAGATTTGGTTAGGAAATTGGCTTAACGAGGATACTCCTTCAACTCCAAGTTCTCTCCATCAAACTCGGCGTAGGTATAATATTCTATCCAGTCGCCAAGATTAATGTATTTCGCTTTGCCCTCAATATTTATATTCAGCGGTAGATGTCTGTGCCCAAACACAAAATAGTCGTAATCCTTTTCCTTTAGTTTGTCTTTAGCGTAGATAACCAGCCACTCCTTATCTTCACCATGAAACTCGTCTTTCTTCTTGGTATGACTTCTACTCTTTCTGGACCAGAAATTCGCAATACCTATACCGAAATTGGGGTGTAATCGCGCAAACAACCATTGACATACTTTGCTGGCAAAAACACGTTTAATGAACTTGTATCCTCTATCTCCCGGGCCTAGACCATCTCCATGGCCAATATGGAATTTCTTGCCATTATATTCGACATCAATTGGCTCTCTATGCATGATAACACCAGTCTCCTTGGGTAAGTAATCAAAAATCCACATATCATGATTACCCGTAAATACATGGATTTCCATTCCATTATCGCAAAGCTCAGCTAACTTACCCATAAGACGCGTGAAACCTCTCGGTACAGCATGTTTATACTCGAACCAAAAATCAAATATATCTCCAACTAAATAGATAACTTCAGCATCTGACTTGATTTCGTCCAGCCACTTAACTAGCAACCTCTCACGTTCAAGGCTCTCCTCAAAATTGGGCGCACCCAAATGAAAATCAGAAGCAAAATATATTTTCTTGTTGTCCTTCATTAAAACTGAATGGCATCTACACGCTTAAGCGGATTTAACATGTCCAACTTGAGTTCAAATCTAATACTTTGTCCGTACTTAATGTCTCGTAAATCAAGATACTCTTCGATCCTCTGACTATAAAGTATGGGAAAATATACCTTTAGTAAACCGCTGAACACTCCAAGACTAACTCCTAAATCTCCTACAGTCTCCGTGGCAGTTTTCCCAGTAGCGGCAACTCTTACAGGATAGAAACCAAGATCTGCAAACATGCTTATATCAACAAATATTGGTAATCTAACATCTAAACTCAAGGTACTTAAATAGGTGTCAGATACTACTGGATAATACACACGCAAACCACCTTGATTACCAACAAACTGTTGGTTGACCAACAATCTGTCACTGATATCCCGACTTAGGTACCAATCGTCAAAAGTGTAGTCCGAACTACCAGTTTCACCACTTAACTGGGCCGCCCAAGGTGATTGCAACGCCAGAGACTCAAAGAAATACGATCCATAAGCTCGTAAGGCAATGGGATAACGTCCCCACCCATAAAATAGTGTAGTTGTTAGATCTATATTTCCACGTACAAATGAAGCATCATAATACAAATCTCCATAGCTCACATCTGCGATTAAATTTATGTTATAGAATGGGTCTCTTTTGTTAAACCCATACTCCACCTCACCATATTTGTTTGCTTGGGCTCCATTATTTCTGTCTGTGTAGTCAAACTTGAATGACACAGTATTCTTTGGGCTATAACGCAGACGCTTTCTTCTGAACTCAAAATTCAATGATGTATTGATGGCATGATAAGGCGCAACATCATCTCCGTAAGGTGCACTAAACCTCTTACCATCCACACGCACATTCACATTCTGGAACAAACTATTATGTTTTACTTTGAAGTTGTACTGAGAAAATCCTGCCCCTGTGAACGTTTTACTCTTCCAGCTATAACCAGGTGCAAAACCGAACTCCAACCGCTTCTTTGGAAAAAGACTGTTATAAAACGCTAAGCCAGTTTGAAAACCATCATTGAAGTTCCAGCCAAAATATGGCAGATAGAACAACCGACTCTCATTCGGATTCTCAAGACTAGCCAAAAACTGCAATTTGACAGGCTCAACTTTTTTCAACAGACCTTTTGTTTTTAAAGTATTGTTTGAGCGGTTGATTTCTGGAATCTCCCAGTACGGGTCGATTTTTATTCGGTCGTATGGCTTTGCTGGAATAGGAAGCAAGACTGTTCCGTTTTCAGGAATCGAATCATACCATTGGTAACTCAAAACCGAATCACCAGACATGGCAGCAATAGCAAATGGTCCATTTATTTCGCCCTTGTTTTGCACCTTAACCTCAATAGATTTCCAAGCAGAAATCTTAGCCGAAATTATTTTGAAATCAATGGTCTTGGTGGTTTTAATTACATCATTAAAGAACCAATCGAGATTATGGCCGCTGGTCTCCTCCAAAACGCGTTGTAAGTCCTCTGGTTGAGGATGCTTAAACTTCCATTTCTCATAATAAGCCTGCATACACTCATCAAACAATTTATTTCCCAGGTATGCTTTCAAATAATCGAATACGATTCCTGTTTTTGAATACACTATGCCACCGTAATTGGTGGGTGTGTACTCAGCACTATTCAGTTCAATTGCCTGATCATAATTTCTTCGCGCATTGAGCAGGTATGAAAACTCGTGCAGACTTTTTTGTTTAAACACCTCTAAACCAAAGCTTCTTTGTATCGGCTTGGGGATGGAAACATAACCATCAAACAGACCATTTTCTGGATATTTAGTCTCCAGATAACGGTTTTCATTCAATGTATTCAAGCCCTCATCCATCCAAGCATGATCCCGCTCATTTGATCCAAGTATGCCGTAAAACCAGTTATGCCCTACTTCATGTACAATTGTAGTCTCTAAGGTAGCTGCGTTTCCTGAACGTCCAATCACTGTGATATTAGGATATTCCATTCCGCCTCCAGCACTAATAGTTCCATCAACAGCCGTACAATGATTGTAAGGGTAATCGCCGTTCCATAAGCTGTAGTAATACAAACCGTCTTTGATATACTCTATCGATTTTTCCCAAAGATGTGCTTCACCTGATGTAAACATGGCCCAACAATCCACAATCTTACCCGTGTGGGGCAGCTTCACCGTATCGTGCAAAACGAAATAGCGCTTATCTGCAAACCATGCAAAATCGTGCACCTGAGACTGCTTAAAGCGTAATGTTTTTACTCCTGTTTCCTTTTGAATTTGCTTACCTTTCTTACGCACACCATTTGAGCCAAATTCTTTAAACATTCTTGTCGTCTCTTGTGCTAGCTCATGAAGCCACTGACGCTCACCTTCGTTTTGCAAATCACCTGTCGCGAACATTACATAGTTATCTGGCAAAGTGATACTCACATCAAAATCTCCAAATTCCGAATAAAACTCACCCTGACTTAAGTAGGGCATTGGGTGCCAGCCGTCATTATCATAAACTGCTGGTTTTGGATACCATTGCGTAATCTGGTAGGACTGACCAATATGCCCCAATCTTGAAATATTTCCACTCGGTATTTTTACTTTAAAGGGTGTAGTAATTCCTATAGTGCCACCGGGCTTTAATGATGCTGGCAAATGTACTTTAGCTATATCGGTAGTATCACCTAAAAACTCCCATTTTAACTCTGTGCCTCCACTTTTAAAATCAAGATTTTTGATGTAGCCCATTTCTTCATCACTGGCAAAATAGAAATCGAAATCTCCATTTTCCATATGTTGCCGTGACATTGCCGATTGTTTGTTATCATAGGCATTCGGCCATAGGTGGATATAGATAAAACTTAATTCATCAGGACTGTTGTTGGTATACTCAAACGACATGTTACCATCTAGTATGTGAAGACTATCGTCTAACGTAACATCAATTTTATAGGAAACGTGTTGCTGAAAATAATCGTTTTGTGCAAACGATATAAACGCAATACCAATTAGTAAACTACTCAGAAATAATGCCTTCATCTTAGAACAAAACTAAGATATTGCGCGAATTTAATAACCGAAAATCTCTGCCAATTTAGCTTCTAGCTGTGGTCCTCTTAGTTTTAGGTCAATGATATTCCCTTCTCTATCGATTAAGACTGTGTGCGGAATGCTTGAAACACCGTACTTTCTTCCAAGAGCAGTACCCCAACCTTTTAAATCACTTATGTGATAAGGCCAAATCAAGTTATCCTGAATAATCGCTTGTTTCCATCTATCACGGTTGTTATCAAGCGACACCGAGAACACCTCAAATCCATCTTTATTGTATTTCTTATACAGAGCGACAACATTTGGGTTTTCTGCTCTACATGGTCGACACCATGATGCCCAGAAGTCTAATAACACGACTTTACCTTTTAAATCAGACAACTTATATTCTTTTGTTCCTGAAGTATCTTTATCAACCAAATCTGGTGCTGGCAATCCAGGTAAAATCATCTTTTCTAACTGCTCATTCAAGGCTTTAGCATAAAAGCTACCTGGCATTGAAGCATTTGTCGCATCCGCCACTTTTTTAAATAACATGGCTTCTTGCTCTACGTTAATATCTTGCAAGGTCATAAGCAGTGCCGCTGATTTCGGATTATTCTCTATAAATTGATTTCTGTAAACTGTAAATTCAGTTTTAACACGATTGAGCTCCTTGCCAATTGCTACCTTATCATTGTTGGGGTCTTCATTCGCCTTCATCAATGAGTCTACCTGGACAACCACGCCTTGTCTAGTGCCAAGATATTCTGTTGCCAGTTTGGAGTCTTTAGAGCCCGATACAATTTCGTAATCTTGCGCAAATGGCGAATAGTTGCCATTTAACTCCACAGTTTCTTTACTATCCTTATTTAAAATCAACAAGGCAAAATCATTTTCCTCTGGTCCAAAGCGGTAGAATGCATTCTCAGGCTTTAACTTTAACTCGTATTTACCTTTCTTGTCAATTACAACTGAATCTTGCACAATTGGTTGATTCTGCACCAACTTATAGAGATAAAGTTTTTTGCCTTTCCCCTCTTTGATTTCACCCTTTATAGATGTTTGGGCAAGTCCAATTTGTGATAATAAGAATACAGATGTAATTATTGAGAGTACTTTCATGCTACTAATTTACGAAATCCTATTGCAAATTAGAAGCCAAAAATCTGTTCTAACTGAGAATCCAGCTTATCCATGGTGTATCCATCAAATGTCTGAATGATTTTACCTTGTTTATCAACCAAAGCTACAAATGGTATGGACGAAATTCCATATAGTTTAGCGGCCTCACTATTCCATTGCTGCAAATCACTCACGTGATAAGGCCATGTAAACCCATCTGCTTTAATCGCAGCAACCCATCTATCCTTGTTTTTATCCAATGAAACCGAGAATATTTCGAAACCTTTTGGGTTGTATTTTTTGTATAAACTTACAACATGAGGGCTCTGTTTTCTACATGGACCGCACCATGACGCCCAGAAATCAATCATAACCACCTTTCCTCTCAAGTCCGACAATTTCATCATCTTACCTTCTGGATTAGGAAATGCAAGCTCAGGAGCTTCATCTCCAGGATTTAATAATGGAGCAGGTGCTTGACTTGTCTGCATTACGGTAGATCTGATTTGTCTGGCATTACTTTGTGCCTGCACAGCTAAAAAGCTAGAGCCCATAGTTTGTTTAACCGCTCCTACCAGCTTATCGAAATAATCTAACTCTTCTTCTTCAACATCTATCTGAGAACTAATTTTCGCCGACAAATAGCGCATGAATGCCAAATAGCCAATTGGGTTATCTTCATTTTTAGAGGCAATATCTTTTAATAATGCCATGAATTTCTCATTCATCTGAGATCTCGCTGCAATTACCGCACCTCTTGCTTGTTCATCGCCTTGTGGGAGCATTGCTTCAACTCTTCGCAATGAATCTAGACCTTTGTCATAAGGATAATACACTGTATGAAACAAGTTTTCTAGATTTTCACTAATATCATTTCCACTTACCTCAAATGTTTTTGTCATGGCATCTGCATCTGCATTCATTGTAACGACATCACCTTTTTGCATAATCAGATTAGCATACGATTCATTCTGTGCTGCAGATGTTGGCTCAACTCTTAAGTTATAAATATCAAGTTTTTCGACACCAGACTTTAAGGTATATGATCCATCACTGCCTATTACCGCTTTATCTATAACCTGGAATGAAGTCGATCCAATTGGCCAGTGCTCAAGAAAAATAGTTCTTCCTGCACCGTTATTTATTGTGCCTTTTATGGTAGGACCATCTCCATTTTCAGCTCCAACTGGCCCATCCTCTGTGTCTTGTTTAAGCTCCGTTTTTTTAGGCTTAGGACTTGATTTTTCCTCGCCACCACAGGCTGTTAATCCTACTATTAAAAATGCTACGAATAAATAAGGTAGTCTCATGCTTCATCTAAAATTTTGGTAACTAACTGACTTGCTGTCTTTGGGTCTGCTTTACCTTTGGTCTTCTGCATAACCTGCCCCATAAAGAAGCCTATAAGTCCTTTGTTACCATCTTTATATTTTTGAAGTTGTACAGGATTGCTCATAATAGCATCTCTTACAATATCTTCAATCTCATCTAAGTTTGTTTCTTGAATCCAATTATTCTCGGTTGCAATCTCTATTGCTGATTTCTCCGGAGATTCAACCATGATTGGAAATACACGCTGAGTGGCAATCGAGTTACTAATTTTCCCATCTTCCACCGTTTTTATCAAATCAGCGATTTTCTCTGGTGCTAACGGAAATGCGTCAATATCAATAGCCATTTGGTTTAAGTAGGATTTAACCGATCCTAATATCCAGTTTGCCGCTGTTTTAGGACTATCCACGTGTTTGATTAATTCCTCAAAGTACAAGGCTATCTCTTTTGTATCTGTTAGCACGCCTGCATCATATTCAGACAGAGATAAGTCTTCAGTATACTTCTTGAACAGCTCTTGAGGAAGCGGTGGCATATTGTTCGCAATCTTATCAATGTATTCCTGCGACAATTTTAAAGGTTGAAGATCTGGCTCAGGGAAATAGCGATAATCATGTGCCATTTCCTTAGATCTCATTGAGCTAGTTGAGCCGTCAACCGCATTAAACGTCCTCGTTTCCATGTGAATAGAACCACCATTATCATAAATCTCAGCTTGTCTATGTATCTCATGATTAATAGCTCTTGCGACATTTCTAATAGAGTTCATGTTCTTTACCTCAACACGTTCTCCGAATTCTTTGGAACCCTTAGGCATGATGGATATATTTGCATCACAACGCAAACTACCCTCTTCCATGTTACCATCACAAATATCTAAGTAGCGCACCAATTTTCTAACTTCCGTTAAGTATGCGTAGGCTTCCTCTTCTGATCGAATATCAGGCTCGGAGACAATCTCAACCAAAGGCACACCCGCTCTATTTAAATCTACCAGCGTGTTATATGGGTCTTGATCGTGAATACTCTTCCCAGCATCCTCCTCCATATGAATACGCGTAATGCCTATGTCTTTTTTCTTACCGTCAACTGTGATAGTAATCTTTCCGCCATCACAAATGGGTGTTTTATCTTGCGTGATTTGGTACCCTTTTGGTAAATCTGGATAGAAGTAGTTTTTTCTAGCATAATACATATCATGCCTAATGGTACTTTGACATGCTACGCCTAGCCTAACGGCATATTCAATCACTTTTTTGTTAGACCTTGGTAAGGTTCCAGGGTGTCCTAAACTAATGGGACTGACGTTAGTATTAGGAACGGCTCCATATTCGTTAGGATCAGAGGAATAAGCTTTGGTCTTAGTTGCCAATTGCGCATGGACCTCTAGTCCAACTACTACATCATATCTATCTAGCACGTTACTCATAGAGAAGAAATAAGTTCCTTCATTATTAAAGTCATTTTTGGCTGAACTGCCTCTGCTACCCTTTGCACATCCTCATGAGTAACTACCTTTATTTTTCCTGGCACACCTAAATCTGTTATAATTGAAATTGCGAAACAAGGAATCCCCATGTGTCTGGCAACAATTACTTCAGGTACTGTTGACATTCCAACCGCATCAGCGCCTAGTATACGCACCATTTTATATTCTGCTGGTGTTTCTAGTGTTGGTCCAGTCAAGCCTAAATAAACGCCCTCTTCAACATGGATATTGTTATTTGATGCAATTTCTTTTGCCTTAGCTATGAGACCAGCATCATAAGCCTCACTCATATCTGGGAATCTTGGCCCAAGTTCAGCTAAGTTATTACCAATTAAAGGATTGTCTCCAAAAAAGTTGATGTGATCATTTTGAATCATGATCGTGCCAATTTCAAAATCTGGATTCACTCCACCACTTGCGTTAGATACGAATAGTTGTTTTATCCCTAGTTGCTGAAAAACGCGCACTGGAAAAGTACATTCTTGCATGGTGTATCCTTCATAGTAATGAAATCTACCTTGCATTGCTACGACATTTTTTCCGCCAAGTAGCCCAAAAATCAATCTACCAGAATGCCCTTCAACTGTACTTAGGGGAAAGTTTGGAATTTCCTCATAAGAGATTGAGTGCTTAATGTCAATTTCGTTCACCAAGTCACCAAGACCGGTTCCTAAAATAATTCCGACCTCCGGATTAAACTGTGTCTTGTTCTTGAGGTACTCTGTGCTTGTCTTTATTTTCTCTAACATAGCTTTTTATATAGTGGTCAAATTTTTCACCGTTGTTTATTATTTCAGACTGAATTTCAAGGTAAACTAACTTTATTCCAGCTGCTTCAAACACATCCTTAAATTCGTACAAACGAACGGCATCTTTCTCTGTTGTGATGACGCAGGATGCTCCAAAATTATTAAATATATCCTTAATTTTTGACACATCCTTGTCTGAATAAGGATGATGATCTCTAAACTCCATATGCTCAACTTCCAAGCCTCTTGCTTCCAGCTCGGATTTCATGTTGTCAGACTTAGCTATTCCCGTCAATAAAACAACCTTTCCCGCAGGAGAAAATTCCTCTCCACTAAATACATCCTTACACTTATGGTAGGCAATTTTGCTAAAGAACACTTGCTGATGAGCCTCAAGCTTCATCTTTTTAATGAAGTCCTCCATTTGTTCAATTGAAATATCGTCGGGGCATTTCGTAACCACTACTAAATCGGCACGTTTGCGTCCAGATCTAAATTCTCTTAAATCACCAAAAGGAATCATATAATCATTGAAGAATGGCTCATCAAAAGTGGTGAGCATAATCATTACACCAGGTTTAATAGCTCTGTGCTGATAACAGTCATCCAATAACACTACGTCCGTTTCATCATGATCTATGAGCATATTAGTTATGCCACTCAATCGACTTTCGTCCACACAAACTATGGCATCATTAAACTTACGCTTCATTTGCAGGGGTTCATCCCCAACTAAACTTGCCGTTAGTCCCGGCTCTACCTCCATGTAGCCTTGGGTTTTCCTTCTATACCCTCGACTGACTACACCAACCTTAAATTCATCTTTTAATAAACGAATTATATATTCGGTTTGAGGCGTTTTTCCCGTACCACCAACAGACAAATTACCCACTCCAACAACAGGTATATCAAAGGAATTAGAATTAATCCACCCTCGGTTATAGCTGAAGTTCCTCAACCATATTATAAAGGTATAAAATGGAACTATTGGTAGACTTAGTATTCTAATTAGTAGCATTGTGTAAATTTACTCCGCATGCGAAATTGCACATAATATTTAGAATATGCAGATAAAAGATATAATTGATTACCTAGAAAGCCTTGCACCAAGGAGTTTGCAGGAATCTTATGATAATGCTGGTTTGATTGTTGGCGACAAAGACCTTAATTGCACTGGTGTGCTATGTTGCCTGGACAGCACTGAAGCAATTGTGGATGAAGCTATAAATAAGGGCTGTAATATGATTGTAGCTCATCACCCTATAGTTTTTAAAGGTCTCAAACAGATCAATGGTAAAAATTATATCGAGCGTACGATAATTAAGGCCATCAAGAACGACATAGCTATTTATGCCATCCATACCAACCTGGACAATGTTATGCACGGTGTAAATGGAAAAATTGCAGACATGTTAGGTTTGATAAATACACGCATTCTTGCCCCAGGAAAAGACGAATTGATAAAGCTACACACATATGTACCGAGTGAACACAAAGCAAGTGTTATGGACGCTTTGTTTTCAGCTGGAGCTGGATCGATTGGCGACTATGACGAGTGCTCATTTAGCTTTGAAGGTCAAGGGAGTTTTAGAGCGAATGAGAATGCGCAACCTTTTGTAGGAAATAAAAACGAACGTCATTACGAAAATGAACACAAAATAGAAGTGATAATGGCCGGGCGCAATCAAGCCAAGGTGGTATCCGCGTTACAACAAGCGCATCCTTACGAAGAAGTCGCTTATGATTTAATTCCTCTCAAAAACAGGGATACTACAACAGGAGCAGGCATGGTAGGCGAATTAAAATCAAGCATGAAAACTAAAGATTTTTTGCAGTTTTTAAAGACTACCATGCAAACAGATTGTGTACGACACACCACTTTAATAAAAGATGAAATTAATCGCGTTGCCCTATGCGGAGGATCGGGTAGTTTCTTACTTTCTAGCGCAAAAGCCAGCGGTGCAGACGTTTATATTACAGGGGATTTTAAATACCACGAATTCTTTGACGCTGATAACGAACTGATTATCTGTGATATAGGCCATTTTGAAAGCGAACAATTCACTATTCATCTTTTAGGTGAGAAGTTGACGGAAAATTTTCCTAAATTTGCGGTTCATTTTGCGGAGACAAAAACAAATCCGGTAAATTATTTTTAGGATGGCGAAGAAAAACCCAAAGAATTTTACAGCAGAAGAGAAGCTGAGAGCTCTTTATGACTTACAGGTTATCGATTCAAGAATTGATAAGATCAGAACTGTACGTGGAGAACTTCCATTGGAGGTTGAGGATTTAGAAGACGAGATTGCAGGTCTTGACACACGTGTAGAAAAAATCAAAACTGAGTTGGAAGATATAGAAACTCAGATTAGTGATAGAAATCGTGCTATTAAAGAAGCACAAGCCTTGATTAAAAAGTACGAAGGACAGCAGAGTAAAGTACGTAACAACAGAGAGTACGACTCATTAAATAAGGAAATCGAATTTCAATCTTTAGAAATTCAGGTTTGCGAAAAGAAGATTAAAGAATTTCAAGCTTCAATAGAAAACAAGAAAGAAGTTCTTGATGAAGCAGTTGCCAGACTTGAAAGCAGAAAAGCTGACTTGGATGCGAAGAAAGCTGAGCTAGATGAGATTGTTGCTGAAACTCAGAAAGAGGAAGATTTCTTACTTAAGAAAAGCGAAGAAGCAAAGGAATCTGTTGAGCAGAGATTACTAAGTGCTTACTCTAGAATTAGAGAGGCTGCTAAGAATGGTTTAGCTGTGGTACCTGTTGACAGAGAAGCATCTGGTGGATCGTTCATCCAGATTCCACCTCAAATGCAATTAGACATTGCTGCAAGAAAGAAAATCATTGTTGATGAGCACAGTGGAAGAATTCTTGTAGACATGGATCTTGCTACAGAAGAAACTGAGAAGATCGAGAAAATGATCGAAAAGGAATTAAAGAAGTAATTCGAAACAATAGACAACACAAAAAGGTGGCTTATGGCCACCTTTTTTTATGTTGTACTTAGTAAACTAAGATCTAAGGTCGTTGTTCTGATCGCTGTCAGTTTGAGAATACGCAGGGCACTTCTGACCGCCGCCTCCGCCTCTTGATGCTGCACATGAACTAACTAGTGCAACTCCAAACAAAACAAGCGTTACAATTGCAAATTTCTTCATTGTTCGAGTTAATTTTGAAAGTGAAAAGATACGAATTCTTTTTTTAATAGCCGAATTCAAACCAATATTACTTAATTTAAAGCTTCTATGGTAACAGTAAAGACTCCAGACCTGCCGAACGATTGGTTAAACGAACTAAAGGATGAATTTCAGCAGGATTACTTTGCCAATCTCAAGGATTTTCTGATATCAGAACAAACCACTCATGTTTGTTATCCGCCGAATAAAAAGATATTTGCCGCATTTAATTACACACCATTTAATGATGTAAAAGTTGTTATAATTGGGCAAGACCCCTATCATGGCCCAGGCCAAGCTAATGGTTTGTGCTTCTCTGTAATTGATGGCATTAAACACCCACCCTCTTTAAAAAATATATTTAAAGAACTGGAAAGTGACTTAGGCATTCAAATTCCCAAGTCTGGCGATTTAAGTGCTTGGGCGAAAAAAGGCGTTTTAATGCTTAACGCCACCTTAACCGTAAGACATAAGACACCTGGATCACATCAAAAGAAAGGTTGGGAAACATTTACGGATGCCGTTATTAATAAACTCAATGCTCATAGAGAAAACTTAGTATTTCTATTATGGGGCAACTATGCTAAACAAAAAGCTTCCATCGTGGACAGAAATAAACATAAAGTGCTTGACGCTGCACACCCCTCTCCTTTTAGTGCTCATAATGGTTTTTTTGGATGCAAGCATTTCTCGAAAACCAATGCATATCTTAAAAGTCGCGGTATTTCAGAAATCAATTGGAAACTAGACTAAAACCACCTAATCAGCGTTACTAAACAACAATTGAAAGCCCTAACATACATATGTTTCCTCTTTGTAATCAGCTCATCTGTTTGTGCGCAGATTAAGATTGTTAACCATTGTGCAAATTGTAGCGAGAAAATATACTTCAAGCATAAATCAAACTCAATCACAGATGCCAAACAAAACAGTGATGACTATAGAATCGAATTAATCAATAAAGGTTATTTAACAGCAAGTATCGATTCTTTTTTTGTGAATAAAGACAGCTTAATAAACTATTGGCATCTTGGGAGTAAGTATAGTTTCGCTCACATATCATATGATGAAAGCCAAAACGCTGCCATTAATAAAGCTAATCTGGGTGAACGTTTTCTAACGAATAGACCCATCAATCCAAAACATCTGGCAAAAGGAATTAAAGAACTACTCTCTTATTATCAAAATCATGGACATCCTTTTACATCCGTATCCATTGAAATTGATTCGCTTAAATCAAACTTGCTTTACGCTAGACTAGAAATCGAGATTGATAGACATTATATAATTGACTCCATAATTGTAAAGGGTATGGATGTCAATCCAGCCCTAATAAGAAATGCTATTCGTTATAAAGAAGGAGATAGCTACAATCAAAAGCTACTAAACGAAACCACTACACGCATTAAAGAGTTAAGCTTTGTAAAACTCTTGCGCAGTCCAGAGTTGGTATATAACGAGAAAGGAGCTGACGTTTATATCTACATTGAAAAACGAAATGCCAACAAATTTAATGGTATATTAGGAGTGCTCCCCGACCCTAACACGGGTAAAATCAACTTTACAGGAGATATCAATTTAGGTCTTGTTAACGCCTTTAATGCAGGCGAATCTTTTTATCTGCAATGGCAAAAATTGCAAACTTCCACCCAACAACTTGATATAGATTTAAGTATTCCCTACATCTTTAAACTCCCCTTAGGCGTTGGTGGCAATTTCTATTTGTACAAAAGGGATAGTACCTATATTGAAATAAAGCCCGAGATTAATATTCGTTTCCCACTGGCAGGCAACAATTATCTTGGCATCTTTGCTGATTGGTATCAGAGTAATCTACTTCAAGTTGATCAGTTTGATGGCTACACCCAAATTCCAAGGCTAAACGACACCAAAAAAAACAATTTCGGCATAGACTTTAAATTCTCACGATTAGACTATGCATATAATCCAAGAAAAGGTATTGATGCAAAACTAAAAGCTTCTGTTGGAAGAAAACAAATCTTGTACGTACCTGGCGTTGACAGTGCTGCCTACAATAACATTGATTTAAGAACCAACAACTACCAGATAAGCGGAAAAATCGTTCAATTCATCCCTGTGCTTAAGCGAATGAGTATTATGTTAGGTGCGAAAGGGAGCGCCCTTGTAAACCCTCTTTTGTTTGTAAACGAAATGTTTAGAATTGGTGGTTTGGCAACTATAAGAGGGTTTGACGATCAAAGCATTCAGGCTTCATCTTATATTATTGGCACGGCTGAATATCGCTTCTTGCTTGAACAAAACTCTTACATCTATGCCTTCACCGATCAAGGATTTTTTGAGAACAACAATAGCGAGTTCTATCAAAATGGTACTACCCAAAGTTATGGATTAGGCGTTGCTTTTGAGACCAAACCAGGCATATTTACCATTAATTATGCTCTTGGGAAACTAGACAATAATCCCATTGAGTTTCGATCTGCAAAAATTCATTTTGGCTTTGTAAATTATTTCTAATTTGTATATTCGTCTCCCATGAGTGCGCTCTGGAAGATGTCTATAGCAATGGTTGTGTTCGTTTTTACGAGTTTCACCTACTCCCCAAAAGAAGGGAATAACCCATCAAGGCACGCAAGCGATTTCCTTAACAATTACCTTTCAATCCGTTATCCCAATTATAACTTCAAGTCCTTTATATACGTTGAAGTTAAACAACAAAGACTTCACTTTATTGAAAACGATAGTATCGTAAGAACATATGTCATTTCAACAGGCGCAAAAGGATTGGGGAATAAACAAAATAGTTATAAAACACCAAGCGGATTGCATGAAATTTCCACAAAGCTTGGAGAGAATGTACCTTCTGGCGGCATTTTAAAAGGAAGTTGGTATACCGGGAAATTAGCCACCATCACCCAGGATAGTACAATTTGCAAAGAAGACATAGTTTGCACCAGAGCTATGCGACTCAGGGGATTGGAGAAGGGAAAAAATGTAGGCGCAGGAATTGACACTCACCATCGTCATATTTATATCCATGGGACACCGGATGAAGGAATGCTCGGCAACCCAATTTCACATGGATGCATTCGCATGGCAAACGATGATGTAATCGAATTATTTGACCTTGTGAACACACATACCAAAGTAATTATCTTAAATCTTTAATGATATTTGGTACTTTTGAAGTATGGGTATCGTAGAATTTGGAATTGGCTTAGCAGTAGGCTTTATAATCTGCTATTTATGGATGATGCTGAAGTCAAAAGGCAATCAATCCGCCAATGATAATTCAAACAACTTAGCAGCAGAAAAAGCTCAGCTAGAAGGAAAATTATCACAACTTGAGTCCAGTTTAAATAACTACCAAGACCAAATAAACAAATACAACGAAAAGCAACAGTCACTTATCGCTCTCAATTCGGAAAGCGAGACCACCATCAAACACTTAAAAGAAAGATTAGCCACTCAAACATCTGAAATAGAGAAAATGCAGGAGCAATTTAAACTGCAGTTTGAGAACATTGCCAACAAAATTCTAGAGGAAAAAAGCGAACGATTCTCGGAACAACATAAGTTAAAACTGAGTCAAGTACTAAATCCATTTTCTGAGAAAATTGTCAATTTTGAAGAAATCATTCGCAAGAACCAAATTGAAAGTGCTAAAGAAAGAAGTACGCTTGCAGAGCAAATAAAGCAGCTTACCAACCTCAACAACAAAATGCTTGAGGATGCACAAAACCTAACAAAGGCCCTAAAAGGAGACAATAAATCTCAAGGGAATTGGGGCGAACTAATTCTTGAACGAATACTAGAAGAATCCGGCTTAATTAAGGGAGAAGAATATGACACACAATACACCGACACCAATATTGAAGGTCAAATGGTGCGTCCAGATGTTGTTGTAAAACTTCCTGATCATAAACACATTATTATTGATAGCAAGGTTTCTTTACTGGCATATGAGAGGTACACTTCTGCAGATGATGAAGATGAAAAACAAACTGCACTTAAGCAGCACATTGAATCGGTAAAGACGCATATCAAAGGACTGAGTGATAAAAACTATCATTCAGCAATTGGCTTAGACAGCCCTGAATTTGTGCTTTTGTTTATCCCAATAGAATCTAGTTTTTCTCTAACCATCCAACAAGACAGAGATATCTACTCCTATGCCTGGGAGAAAAAAGTAGTTATCGTTAGTCCAAGTACACTTTTGGCCACATTAAGAACCATTTCTTCAGTTTGGAAACATGAGCGTCAGACTAAGAACGCGCTTGAGATTGCTAGGCAAGCCGGTAAGCTTTATGACAAATTTGTTGGTTTTATAGCAGACGTTGAGGCAGTAAAACAAAGACTAGCTCAAGGGCAAGACTCAGTTGATGCTGCCATCAATAAGCTACACACTGGCAATGGCAACTTGGTTAGAAGTGTTGAACGCTTAAAGAAACTCGGGGCAAAAGTTTCGAAAGAAATACCAGAGAATTACCTAGAAGATGATGGCGAAGACTCAGATTTAGAACTAGATGATGATGCAATGAAGTCGATTGATGAGTAGAATTACACTATATCTTTTATTCATTACATTTCTCACTGCCTGTAATTCAAGCAAGAAGATTAACACCACCCCAAATTTCGCAACCCAATTCAATAGTTCGTCGAGAGGTATAGATGTCGACTTCAAACTTTACCATCATGCCGCTGATAGCAGCAAGATCTATTTTGCACTCGAATCTGAAGAATTGCTCTACACAAGAGAAAATGCAGGGAGTGATTTCAAAGCAAGCTTTGTAGTCGGCTATAAGCTATACAATGCTGAAGGGAAGATTCTTTTAGACAGCGCTAGTAGACAATTCGATGATTTCAAGACAAAGGACGGACATATCATTCAAGGTGCATTAACATTTAGGTGTATTGAAAGCGCAGACCAGAGTATCGTAATCTACTTGAAAGATCTGAATCGCAGTTCAAAAAGTGAGATTTATACGGAATGTGATAAAGCCGACCCTTTTACGATTCAGAATTTTCTCATCCGCGATACAGAAGGGATTATCATTGCCTCCAACATTCTTAGTAGAGGCAGTAAGTATTCGATTGAAAGCAGACGTATTAAAAGCAGTCAGCTACTCCTAAAACGCTATGATACGGATGCAGAATTACCACCTCCAGCGTTTTCGAACAGCAGAAACAAATACCCTGCCCAAGCCGTTTTAGATAGTGTCAACTTATCTTTTGATGGATCAATAAGTATTGATTTTGTAGATGACGGTTTATACACGCTTAGCAGTACCTCTGAACCCAATAAAAAATTCGCTCTCTTAAAATTCAGCAATGGTTTTCCGAAAGTTAGCAGTACTGAGATGTTTTACAAACCCATTCGCTATATCTCGTCATCCGAGGAATACAAAGCCATTATTTCATCTGACAACATCAAGAAGGCTGCAGAAGATTTTTGGATAAAAGCCGCTGGCTCATCAGAGCAAGCCCGTCTTACTATTAAGGGTTTCTACACGCGCGTTGAAGATGCAAATAAGTATTTCAGCACATATCGTGAAGGTTGTTCTACAGATCGCGGCTGAATTCTAATTATATTTGGCCCACCAGACAGGGTGTTTAAACGATTGAAAAGTGAAACCTGGCAATATGGAATGGATCCTACGGGCATGGGTTTAAGTTTTAATTTTAGTAGAGTGAACCACCCCCTATCTGGAAATGTATACGAACTGCAGCGATCACCTGCCTACAAAAGTCATTGGTATAGGGCGTTGGACAGTTGGAGAAATGGACATGTGTATTACGCAAGATGATGGAACGCGACTTTATATTTGGCATTCGTGCCGTAATTGAGGCAATCGACTCAAATAAAACGATTAACAAACTGCTAATTCAGAAAGGCTTAAACAACGAGCTAATGCGTGAATTAAGCACTAAAATCGGCCCCATAAGGCATTTGGTGCAATATGTTCCACTACAAAAACTGAACTCAATTAGCCGCAAAAACCATCAGGGGGTAATTGCCTTCATCTCACCCATTGAATATCTGGACATAGAAGAAATAATTACCCGCGTTTATGAAGAAGGTGAAACACCACTTCTATTAATGTTAGATAGAATTACAGATGTAAGGAATTTTGGCGCCATTGCCAGAACGGCAGAATGCATGGGTGTACATGCAATAATTACTCCAGCTAAAGGGGCCGCCATGGCTAATGGTGATGCGGTAAAAACAAGTGCTGGTGCATTAACTAGAATTCCAGTATGTAGAGAACGTTTTTTAGACAGAACCCTAGAAACCTTGCAGCAACATGGAATCAAATCGGTGGCTTGTACTGAAAAGACTGAAAAAACGCTAAAAGAAGGTCTCCTAACAGGTCCATTATGCATTGTAATGGGATCTGAGGAAGACGGAGTTAGCGAGGGCCTATTGAAGTTGTGCGACGACAAACTTAAAATCCCTATGTCGGGCACAATTGCGAGTTTAAACGTGTCAGTTGCTTGCGGAATGATTCTGTATGAAGCGTCTCAACAACGGACTGCTTGAAGCCAATAAGATTAAATACTGAAAATTTCATCCTCTTCATCATTCTTGTTGTGGGGGCAATCATTCGATTTGTAGGTTTAAACGGATTCACTTACATGGGCGATGAAGTTAGTGCCTTAGTGAGGACAAACTATGACAGCCTATCTGACCTCATACGCTATGGAGTTAAAGAAAATGACATGCATCCTGCCGGCGTACAGCTCTTTATGTTTGGATGGACTAAGCTGTTTGGATATGGCGAGTTTATTGTTCGCCTACCCTTCGTCTTGGCTAGCATAGTGTCCATCTTTATGAGCTATAAAATTGCAAGCAAATGGTTTAGTGTATATACGGGGCTTATTACTGCAGCATTTATAGCTGGACTAGAATACTTTATTGTATATGGTGAAATTGCCAGACCGTACAGCCCAGGCTTAATGCTTACTTTAATTGCCGTATGGTATTGGAGCAAAATTGCCTTAGATAGAGACACGCGCCCAAGTGCCTATTTCTTCTTCGCACTAAGTTGTATTGCAGGCATGTACACCCATTATTATTGCTTTATGTTCTTAGGAATAATTGGCATTTCTGGCTTCCTTTTTATACCAAAATCAAAACTCAAACCTTACCTAATCACTGGGGTCGGAATATGTTTGATGTATATTCCACACATTGCTATAACCCAATACCAAATGGACACTGGTGGTCTTCATGGATGGTTGGGGCCGCCTGATAAATTCTGGTTATTTAACTATACTTATTTAATGTTTAACGATTCTTGGATGCTACTTGCATTTCTGGGGCTAATCTTAGTGATAGTGGGATTTTATCAGATTCGATTTGCCAATATAAAAAAGCTGCACTTTCTGTCTTTATTTTGGTTTAGCGCCGCTTTCTTGTTCGGATTTATATATAGCAGAACCGAGTCTCCAATCCTTCAGCCCAATGTGATGATTTTTGCAGCTCCATTTTTTATTATGCCGCTTGCCGATTTGCTAAACGCCTCACGTTACCCAAAAGCATTGATATGGATTCCAATGCTCGTTTTAGGTGCGACCTCAGCCTCTACCATAATCGAGCGTTCCTATTTTACTGTTTCCCACTTTGGAGTGATTGAGGAGTTAATAACTGATCGTTTGGAATATGAAGAAAGCTATGGGCAAGAAATTCCGGCAGTGGTTAATGTAAGCGGGAAAGCTTATATAGATTTCTACAAAGAAAACAAAGGTTATAAAACGGATTTCCTAATGTATAGTGTGAATTCTGAAGCCGATTGGGATAGCATTTATAGTTATGCAGCCAACAGCAAGTCAAATCTATTCTATTATGCCTGGTCGGCCAGGAGTAACTCACAAGCCATTTATGAGATGTTATCCCTTCTCTACCCAAACATAATTGAGGATAGAGTTTATCAAAATGCGCGTTCCACATTATTTAGCAAAAAGGCAGATTATGCGATTAGCTTCCCGGTGGTAAAAACATTTGAATTCGATTTGGACGGCAGCAACCCATACATTACCAATCACAAACATACGCTTGAAGACCATCCTAAGTATGGTAAATGTATTCACCTGAAACCAAATGTTGAATTCGCATATGAGCTTCAGATTCCATTCAAAGACTTAAGTCTAAGCACAGACCATTATATCAGCTTTAGTTTTGAAATCCTGGATAAAGAGAACAGTGGTTCCAGTTTTGTGTATGAAGTAAACCGTGACAATCAGCTGCTAAAGGCACCAGACGACTCGGATGCATGGTTTGGGAAAAAACTAGGCGTATTTAACTTAAAATCCGGTTGGAATATAGCTGTTCATGCGCGAAAAATAGATCCCTACTTCCTTAAAGAAGATGTTGCAAAAATATACTTCTGGAATCCGAACAAAGGCGACATCTACATTCGGAATTTTGTTCTTCAGATTAAGCAGTTGCCCGAGAAAAACAGATAGTTAAGCTGTTTGCATATTCCTTTTGCGCACCTCCTGGTCAAAGGTAGTTCCATTAATCTTCGCATCAATCCAACTTTCGAAATCAAAGTAATCTAAAACAACACGCTCATTCTTGTCCTTAAAAATGGTATCTAGATCTTTCTTCATTTCTTTGAAGTGAGCTAGTCTTTCCGCATCTGAACCAAGTTTTGCTAACTTTTTCATATGCTTTAGAATTACCGTTTCAATCGAGTAGTCCTTTTCCTTTTTATTTAGATACCTGAAGGTTGATTTGATGATATACTCGAGTAAATCTAAGTTTCCAAGCTCATAATGGATTACAAGATTAGTTAGCCTACTAAATCCATAGATATCTTGACGCAGGGTCTGCTCGTTATCATTAAGCACCTTATTTATCCAAAACAAGGCCTTATTGTATTTCCCCGCTCCAAAATATAGATAGGCGATATTATATGAAAAAACAACTTCCTGTTCTTTATTGATTTTATCACCAAATCCGCTGATGCCATCAATAATTTCATCTACTATTTCTAAACCTTTTTCATACTCACCCATCTTAGCATACAGCATAGTCTCCCCGATATAACTCGCGGTAAATATACGCACATCAATATCCACTGTATTAAAGCCCTTCTCTTTTCTAAGCGCGCGCATGGTTGTAATTAAGTCACGTGCCTCATCATAATCCTGATCATCAATGTAACAATACAGGAGATGACCCAAGGTTCTTACATACCTTTTAGCAATGTCAGACCTAACGATAGGATTATTGTCCATTATCTCTTTAGATCTTCCAAAGAATTGAAAACTGTCTTTATAATCTCTGTTTGTACTTGCACAAAGTCCTTTAATATAATAGCAGATAGTGGCAGCTCTTGTAGATAAAGCTGTATTTTTCCCTTTGATTAAATGGTTATTGGCAATCTCTGAGACCAATTCTTTCTCTTTAGCGTTCCTTGCAAATCCGCCACTTCTAAAGACATAGTTGATCTTTGAATAGAGAATATGATACTCAGCAAGGTTCCTGAGCTTTTCGATTACTTCAGCCTCTTCTATGATTAAGTCATCCAGATTTTTATCGAAATTACCCGACTCATAGGCTTCTTCGAGCAATGTTTTTTCCCATGTAATCAACTCAAACAAGTAATAAAACTTCTCATTCTGAATTGCAATTTTCTTCGCTCTACTTACAAACTTGTTGCATTCTTTGTACAACGCTTTCTTGTATAGGATTTCAATATTCTTAATCTCTTGTCTGAGAACTGAACTTACAGAATGATCCGAATGATAACTTCTTAGACTTTTGAGTATTAGTTTATAAAGGTGGTTTTTTTCAGACGGAAAATGCTTTACGAATGTTTCTCCATCGAAAGTATTTTTTATAGCTTCTTCATCGTATTCCGACTGCTTTTCTATCTCGTCAAAAATCCTTAAATAGTTCTTATCCCCGCTCTGTAGAGAGGAACTGAGCTTAAAGAATCGCTTCTCAGATTTTGATAAGCTTTTAATTAAATTAAATAATTCCGTAGAGGGTTTCATAGGATTTCAATATTTAAGTTGGAGCAAGCATTTCTATACGTATAAATTTAAAACAATCAACTCGTTTAATGTTTAATTTTCATCATTGATATCCCTTCGTTCATCATTTCCCACATAGGTTTAAGATTGCAATAATTCATAAGAAATCGACTTAATTTAGTATCTTGGATATGCATAACCATATTCGTGTAAAAATGATTAAAACCATTAGCCTACTTAGCCTATTAACAATGACATACAGTGTTTTGTTCGCGCAGAACTCATGTCAGAGCAAAAAATCATTATTTGACAAGCATAGTGCCTATAAGAGCGGGTTCGATAATCTAAGAAGTGATACTGTTGACGTTTTGAATTACAATATTTACCTTGATTTTACCCAAGTAGCTAGCCAACAAATAAGCGGAAACTGCAAGATAAGATTCCAGACATTAGAGAATATTAACACTCTCTCACTTGATCTTCTTCAATTAAACATTGATTCGGTTAAAATGCATAATTCATTAGTTAGTTACACGTACAATGACACGCTACTTATTATTGAATTGCCAAGTCAAATCTTAAGTGGAAATCAAGATAGCTTAACGGTGTATTATAATGGATCGCCACAGCAAGACCCATCAGGATGGGGAGGGTTTTATTTTACTGGTGCATACGCGTTCAACCTGGGTGTTGGCTTTGCATCAGACCCACATAATTATGGGAGAGTTTGGCATCCATGCTTTGACAACTTTGCTGAAAAAGCTACCTATGATTTTGCCATCCTAACAAACAATGGGAAAACAGCTTATTGTAATGGAGAAAGGGTGTCCGTTCAAACAGTAGGCCTTGATAGTCTTCTAACAACGTGGCATATGCCAGATGCTATCAACACCTATCTTGCCTCAGTGGCGGTAGCTCCATACACACATGTTGAACAGAATTTCCAATCCAATTTAACAGGTCACAATATCCCCATTTGGTTAATAGCTGAACCTGGAGACACCAATAACATGAAAGCCTCATTTATAAATATTGATGGCGCAATTGATGGATTTGAGCATGCTTATGGTCCACATCAATTCAATAAAGTCGGTTTTGTTTTAGTGCCATTTAGCTCGGGCGCTATGGAACACGCTACTAATATTGCTTATCCACAAATCACGGCAAATGGAAGTTTAACCTATGAAACCCTAATGGCGCATGAGTTAGCACATCACTGGTGGGGGGATTATGTTACATGCGCGACCGAGGAGGAAATGTGGATTAATGAGGGAATGGCCAGTTACTCTGAGCGTATTTTCTTAGAGCATGTATATAACTACGATCGCTATATTGCTGAGGTCCGTGATAATCATCATGCAGTTTTACATACAGCACATCTCAACGATAACGGATATTATGCCTTAGATGCGGTTCCGCATGCCTATACATATGGAGATCATTCCTACAACAAAGGTTCTGATGTTGCCCATACCTTGAGGGGGTATATGGGGGATTCACTTTTCTTTGCCGGACTACAATCGACACTCAATGCATTTGGTGGTGGCAACTTGTCATCATTAGATTTTATGAATCACCTAAACACATTAAATGGTGTGGATGTGACCGACTTTTTTAACGATTGGATAATGTCACCCGGATTCAGCCACTTTTCAATTGTTTCCTATGAGGTAAGCGGATCAGGTCCTTACACTGTTGATGTTGTGGTTGATCAAAAACTCAAGGCACGCTCTGATTTCCATAATAATGTTCCGCTACAAATTAGATTTATGGATGAAGACTGGAACGTTCACAACGAAGAGATTATGATGAGCGGAGATTATCAGCTTTACTCATTCCAAGTTCCGTTTATGCCCGTGCTTGTAGACATCAACATGAATGAGAGAATTAATGATGCCACAACTGGGGTTTCAGAAGTTGTTACCTCAACCGGCCTGAACAACATGCCCTATGCTAATGCTCGAATAACCGTGAATTCGATTACAGATTCGGCGTTTGTAAGAATCGTCCACAACTGGATTTACCCGAGCTATAATGAAGGTGTTCCAGCAGGAATCACAATAAGCCCTCAACGCTACTGGCATGTACTTGGAATAGATACAGATAATATGGACGCTACTATGCGCTTTGAGTACAATGGGCAGCTTAACAACGCAGGTTACTATGATGAAGACCTCCTCATCGATTATGGATTGGAAACATTTATCGAAGACAGTATAGTTCTTTTGTATAGACCAAATGGCACGAGTCCTTGGGTTGAACATCCGGATTACACAATAGCCGTTCAAGGATCCAACACAGATAAAAAGGGAATTGCAAATACAGGTTCGTTTATGGCGGGACAGTACACATGGGGATATAAAACGAATAGCTTAGGAATAAACAAACCTGTTGAAGCGGAGATTCTCCTCTACCCCAACCCTAGTGATGGTGTTTTTCAACTTAAGATAAATAGAGCGCTTAATCAACCGACTGCTTTGGTATATGATGCTAATGGAAAATTGGTGCAGGAATCCAAAATTATTTCCAATCAAATTGAATTAAATCATCTTCCAAACGGAAATTACACGGTAACTATATTAGAGAATAATACACAAATCCACACACAACAATTAAGTTTGATTAAATGAAACTAGTTTGGGCAATTTCGCTGATTGTTTGCATAACCTGGGGATGCAATGAAGATGATTCAAATGGAAAGTCAGAATCCGCTGATATATCAAAAGATACTACTACGATAAATGTTCCTGAAGAAATCGATTCGTCCGCAATAATTGACACCAGCGAAAGTGAAAATTTGGAAACTATTTTTTCAGAGATGATTAAAGTTTTCAATTCAAAGGATACCCTAGCAATAAACAAAATCTTGTCCCCACAATTAGGGTTTCATTATATCACCAATCCAGGTGCTTTTATTGTGGTATATAGCTCGTCTCCGGCTAAGTTATTTTCTCAATATGAATGGTTAGGAGAAGCTGAAATTATTGAGATGCAGTATGGTTCAGCGCCTCAATATAGTTGTGACACTGAATCATGGGACAAAGAAGGCGTATTTATCACTGAAAACCCAAGTTCGACTTTCAAAGATATTTACCAACTAATGCTAGAATACGAATTAACAGACAATGAAATTTCAGCACAATTATTAGAAGCAGATTCAGCAATAAGTCATATGGTATACGATACAAAATCTGGAATAGGCTTTTATTTTGGCAAATTTCAGCATGAATGGAGGCTAATTGGTATCAATATCGTAACACACTGCAGTGCATAATTCACTTTCAAAAAGCTTATATTTAAACCGTGAAACTACTAAACTTACTTACCGCCTTGTCGTTAAGCTTTTGCTCTTTATCGCAATCAGGCGACATCCCTTTTCACCCAGGTGCAGCTAGTGGAGGAATGGGTCTTGCACAAACCGCTTATTTAAGTCCATGGGCCAGTCATTACAATCCAGGACTAATGCCATGGATGGAAAACGGAAGCTTTGCGGCAGGCATAGAGAACCGATTTTTGACAAGTGAACTGATGGGACAAGGCTTTGCGGGCGTTCTCCCATTTAATAATAGTGCGGCTGGATTAAGCTTTGTGAATCATGGCTTTAGCACCTATCAGCGTTCCAGAATTGGTGCAGCATATGGACTAAAACTGAGTGAGTATATCGCTTTAGGTGTTGGCCTCAACTATGACATGATAAACTTTGGAGATATCTACGGAAAATCTCAGGCCATTTCTGCATCTGTTGGTTTTACAGCTCGCTTATCAGATGACGTTATGCTCGCGGCTAATGTGTTTAACCCAACACGTTCTCAGTTTTCGGAAAACTCAGACGAGTCTATACCAACGATATTGTCTATAGGAGGTCGTTATCATTTTTCTGATAAAATGAGTGCACTGCTTGAACTTGAAAAAGACATCAATTTTAAGCCATCTTTAAAAATCGGTATTGAGTATTTACCTCATGAAATTGTATTTCTTCGAGCAGGATTCAAGACTCAGCCTAATGTATACAGTTTTGGTTTAGGGGTAAAACTAAAGGACTTTAGAATAGATATGTCCACATGGGTACACCCAGTATTAGGCACATCTCCAATGCTTTCATTGCGCTACGATTTAGCTCCAAAAACTCAGGAATGATACGCACTAGCCTCATACTATGCACCCTTTTACTTTCGACCTATATATGGTCGCAGGAAGACCCTGCCAAGCAGAATTTAATCGAACAACGTATCGAATTAATCGCGGAGCAATATGAAGATGAGGACATAGATTTTACCACATTGTTTGATGAACTTTCCTATTACTACGATCATCAACTGGATTTAAATCTTGCAACTAAGGACCAGCTTGCATCTTTGTTTCTTTTAACAGACAGACAAATAATTGAGCTGCTAAGTTATCGGGAGAAGTATGGAAAATTCTTAACTATCTACGAAATTGCCTACATCTATACATTGGACGAAAGCACGGTTGATCTTATTCTTCCATTTGTCACAGTTGGCAGCTCAACTGAGGCAGAGGTAATCCCAATTAAAGAGCGCTTCACTGACGGTAGACATCAACTATTTATTCGTTATCAAAGAGTGTTGGAGGACATGGAAGGCTACATGCCAATTGAAGATTCAGTGCTCGCACAAAGTCCCAATAAACGTTATCTAGGTTCGCCTGACAAATTGTATATGCGTTACAGATATCAGTTTAGAGATAACATGAGTATAGGTCTTACGGCAGAAAAGGATGCAGGTGAAGAATTCTTTAAAGGGTCTCAAAAAAATGGATTCGATTTTTACTCGGCGCATCTCTATTTAAAAGATTTAGGAAAAATAAAGCGATTGGCAATTGGCGACTATCAGGCGCAATTTGGTCAGGGCCTTGCTATTTGGAGTGGATTGGCATTTGGCAAATCAGCTATTGTCAGAAACATGAAACGCAATGGACAGGGCATACGTCCTTACTCATCAGTTGATGAGAACCTCTTTTTACGCGGAGCAGCTGCTACATTAGGCTTTGGAAAATTTGAATTCTCTGCCTTTGGTTCATACAATAAAATTGATGGAAATCGAGTGATAAATCAAGACACCAACAGTTTCGATGAAGAAGTGATTGTAACTAGTTTTCAACAGTCAGGTTATCACAGAACACCAGGTGAATTTGAGGACAAAGACGTTGTTAATTCAACGCATGCAGGATCTCATATAGCTTATAAAACAGAGCATGTAAACATTGGAATGAGTGGATTATATACTCGTTATGACACAGAACTTGACAGAAATTTATCCAATTATAACCAATTTGATTTTGAAGGCAATGAGAATATCAACGTTTCCTTAGACTATAATATTTTCACTGGTCCATTTAACTTTTTTGGTGAGAGCGCCATAAGCAAATCTGGGGGTATGGCACATTTGGCAGGTATCATGAGCGAGATTGACAGCAGAGTTCGTTTCATGGCAATACACCGCAGGTATGATAGAAATTACCATACTCTAATGGGAAATGGTATGGGTGAAGGCGGGAACACTAGCAATGAAATTGGAACTATAATGGGTGTTGAAGCAAAGCTCCATAAGTACGTAGACATGGTGGCATATGTAGATTATTATAGATGGAATTGGTTGAGCTATCAAAAAGATGCTTTAACAAACGGGCAAGATTACTTAACTCAATTCAATATCAAGCCAAACAGGAACACCCTGATTTACATTCGATATAAATGGGAAAACAAACCATCAAATCACGACTTTGACAATACAGCCATACGTTATCCAATTGCTGAAACCAAACAACAATTCAGAATTCATTTTGACAGGAGAGTTGACAATATAAAGTTCAGGTCACGTTTTGAGTGGTCACAATTTGACCCCAACGATGGTGAGTTAGAAAATGGGTACATGGTGTATCAAGACATCATCTGGAAATTAAGGAAGACACCTCTAAATGTGGCCGTACGCTATGCATTATTTCAGACAGATAGTTATGACACGCGTATTTACGCCTACGAGACGGATGTTCTGTATGCCTTTAGCATTCCTGCTTACTATTATAGAGGGAGCAGAGCTTATTTAACTCTAAAGTACAGCCCAAGTCGTAAGGTCGATATATGGTTAAGATGGGGGCAATTCTTCTATAACGACAGAGAAGTCTTATCATCTGGACTAAACGAAATACAGGGGAATACGCGTACGGAAGTTAAGGCTCAGGTGAGGTTGAAGTTTTAGAATCTACTGCTTCACAAACCTCCCACTAACTGACTCTTCTCCAGAAATTATCCTATAAATGTATGTACCACCTGTAAGCTTGCTAACATCCAATTCTGTTCTATTCGACAGAATAGTAGTCTTTTTAACCAAACTTCCGCTCATAGAATATACCTCAATCCAACCTGAATTTAATTCTGATTCTATTACCACCGAATTAATCGCAGGATTAGGATACACATTCACCTCAACACCAGCATCAATATCTTCATTTGACATGAATACTGGGGTTGCTGTCGCTTCATACACACCGTTCCCGTGAGTTCCCACCACCATTCTTCCATCGAAAGTACGTGCCTCAATCATATTGATTACGACATTACCAATTTCGCTTGGACCTTCCATTTGCCAAACAGTGTTTGTGCTGTCAAGGTTATCGGTTGAGAATAATCCAACGGATGTTCCCACATAGAAGTTTCCATCAGGGTAAACATAGGCCCAATATACAGCAGGACCAGCACCAGTTCCATCCGTGTTTTCTTCTAAGTTACCTCCGACATCCGTCCAAGTCTGACCTCCATCATTTGTATAGAAAATAGAAGGAATATTATAATTACTAAAAGTCACCATAATTTCATCCTCATTAAATGGATTTACGGCCACACTGGAAATGTATCCACTTGTTGGGAAATTGCTTCCGCGAATATCCACTTGCACACCATTGGCGTCTGCCGAATCTAATCTAAAGAGTTTGCCAACAGAAGTACCGTACCACACCTTATTCGGTGAAGATTTGCATGTTTCAATCGCAGATATGTAACCTCCAGAAATTCCAATATAACTCGACGAAATTTGAGTCCAGCCCTGTGAGATGGTGTTGTATATGTCATTGGTATGTGGAATATAGCTCAAGCTATCTTGACGCCACAATCTAATTCTACCATTGAAATATAAACGGTCTGGATCGTTAGGATCCAATTCCAGTGGATTGATGAAATTGTAATTGTTAGGACCTCCCGTTGGGTCAATTCTTTGGAAGCTTATTACGTTTCCGTCGTTATCAATATCCTGCACAACTGTTTTACCTTGCTGCCAAGAATTAATAAAGAAATCTCTTCCTTCTGGAATAGCACAGAATGAACCGTCTCCTCTTAAGACCTCAACCCATGGAGAGTCTATTTCGGTGGTATTGGTGAACCATGTACCATTGTCCTGCATTCCACCTACTAAATAATCACTCGTTACATCTCCTTGCTCTATGGCAACTGTATAGAATTGTGTCGTAATATATCCATTGTTTAATGGCTCCCAGAACACAGAGTCTGCTGTTATACTATCCGTTCTATACACCCCTCCATCATTTGCAGATAACATTACATCTGGATCCGATGGCAAGAAAGTCATCCAATGTTGGTCAGGATGATGATTTGGATAAACGTAATCAGACAAATCTGCTTGGTTACAACGGTATCCTGCTATCCAATCTGTGCTATTAGGCGTGTTAAACTGATCGTCAGTTCTATAAATATTTGTACCTCCAAGGAATATCATGTTAGAGTCTGTTGGGTGCACTGCTATACATACATCATAAGAAGATTGTGTGTTAAGTGCTCCAAAATCGAAGGTAAAGAAACCGGTACACACATAATTTGGAAGGTTATTACTTTTGTTCTCCCAAACGCCATTAGCACCCGATCCATCTCCAGTCAAATAACGGTATTTCCAAACTGAGTGGTTGTCCATCCCAGCACCCGGTGTATTTCCGAAATACCAAATCACATTGTCATCTTGCGGATCATATGCCATGGCTATTCGCCCTACAGTTCCAGGTAAAGTTGGACTAATATTCACCCAATTAATCCCATCGTCTGAACGCCAGAATCCTTTATGAGAGCTCCCGCTACTCATCGTTGCATAAAACGCACCCGAAGGTACTTGAATTAAATCCACATTAGCAGACGCACCACTTGTTACACTATTCAAACCAAGCACTTCAGACCATGTTTGTCCGCCATCTGTGCTTCTAAAAACTCCATTATAAACTGCAGCCAGCACGACATCATTTGTAAGATCTGTGTGATCAGTTACAATACGCCACACGAAATCCATATCGCCGTTTGTATACAATGTCTGTGGAGTGCCAGAAGAGGTACTTGTCAATTTTGTCCATGTATCACCTCCATCGGTTGATTTAAATATACCGTCTCCGCTATACTGAGAACTAAAGCTGGTTGCGCTAACCACACCATAATACTCACCCGTTCCACAGTACCATGTATCTTCATGCCCAGGACGCGTGTCTTGCGCTAAACTGGTTACCGAGTGCATCTGAGCAGGATCCGTAGTTTTAACCCATGATTGTCCTCCATCAGTTGTTTTCCATACACCACCAGTAACTCCACCAGCAAGCATAGTGTTCTCATCTTGAACATCCAAAACCAAGGCGCGTGTGCGACCACCCATATTCACTGGGCCTCTTTTCTGCCAGCTTAGGGCTCTTTCCATTCGGTGAGGCAACTTTTTTGCAAAAGCCAGTTCTGCATGTCGCATGCCATGAGGAATAGCACCAGTAAGTGGATCAGCATGGCGATCTATCTCCCACTGCTGAAAGTCTTCTCTATTAGTGGTAGACATTACGTTTGATTCCAATTCTGCACTCAACTTAATCTCAGTGTTTTTATTTTCTGAGCTATTTTCTTGATTCTTGACGCAAGAAGTGAGCGCAACAATTCCTATGCTTGTTATTAGCAGTGTTCTCATTCTGAATGATTTTGGATAAAGATAAGGATTTGTAGAGATATTCTACTGAAGAAGCGATTGGTAGTAGCGCAATGCATCTTCTATTTCAGGTACCGAACATACATTGTCAATTGACGCGTTTCCAATTCCCTTTAAAAGGGTAAAGTTGATGGCGCTTCCACTGTTCTTTTTATCGTTTTTCATGATTTCAACCAAACGGTGAAACGCCATATCATTCATCACGTAGCCCGAATAAAGGGACAATATGTAGGTAGATATAGACTCAAGCTCTTCCTTGGAGATACATTTCTTTTTGTAGCTTAAATAACTCTCGCATATCATTCCTATAGCAATTGCTTCTCCGTGCAGTAATGATTTCAGGGCACTTTCGTGTGAGTAGCTTTCAATTGCATGGCCAATAGTATGACCAAAATTCAATTTTTTTCGATCACTTTTTTCGTAAGGGTCAATCTTTACAATATCTGACTTAATCTCTAATGATCTCGGAACAAGATTGGCAAACTCCTTCACCGAATGAAATGGTGTGGAAACTATCTCCTCCCAGTATGCGCTATCAGCAATCAAACCATGCTTAATAATCTCTGCCAAACCACTTAACAACTCTTTTTTTGGAAGCGTCCTAAGAAAGTAGTCATCAATATATACGGCTAAAGGGTTACTTATAACTCCTATTAGATTTTTTAAGGTTTGAAGGTCAACTCCAAGTTTACCTCCGACTGAAGCGTCAACTTGAGACAACAAAGTGGTTGGGATCTGAATAAAGGCCGTACCTCTTTTATAGGTGGCTGCAATAAATCCGCCCATATCTCCAATTACACCGCCGCCAAGATTGATAATTAAGTCATTGCGCGTAATTTCCAGTTCGGCAAGTGCATTCCAGACACCCGTACAAGTATCTATGTTTTTGTGTACCTCACCACTTTCTACTTCAATAATCTCTGCATCCGATAAGCTTGGGCAATGATTGATAAGATGCGGAAAGCAGTGCTTTAGCGTGTTATTATCTACAATTATAAGCTTGCGTGCATTCTTGAACTCTATCTCCAGTAATTGGTTTAGGCTACTCTCGGAGAGTGCTCCGACTTCAATTTTGTATGCTTCTGTTTCAATGATTCGCATGGTCATTCACGCCGCTTAAAACACTAAATTTAGTCATCCTGAGTTAATTGGTCGAAAATACCTGATAAAATTTACTTTAATTTGCCGGTTATAATAAAGCTGTACTTATTTTTGCCGCATGTCAGGGATATCATTTGACAATACAGAAATAGCCTTTAAAAGCAAATCAGATAAGGATTTGAAGAAGGCCTACCAACTTTTCAAAATGGTCGGAAAACCTTGGCTTGTAAAGATGGGAAATGGTGTCGTGAAATTCTTGACGCGCCTTGGGTTCTTACCAAAAGGTTTGATAAAACGTACCATTTTTGCACAGTTTTGTGGAGGAGAGAATATCGCCGATTGTGATGCAAAGATTAAAGAGTTGGCTGAGTTTAATGTAGGAACTATTCTAGATTATTCGGTTGAAGGTAAAACTACACAGGATGATTTTGATGCAACTTGCGCTGAGATTATAGCCACCATCGACAAAGCCAATAAAGAGGATTCGATTCCATTTTCGGTATTTAAAGTAACTGGTATTTCACGTTTTGGTTTGTTGGAAAAAGTGAATGATCCAAAAGCGGAGCTGACGGATGCTGAGAGAAGAGAATTCGCTGAAGTTCATACGAGAGTAGATTCGATTTGTAGACGTGCCTACGAAACGCAGACACCTGTATTTATAGATGCGGAGGACAGTTGGATTCAGGATGCCATAGACAGACTTGTAGATGCTATGATGGCCCGATATAACAAAGAGATTCCGATAGTCTACAATACCATTCAGCTGTACAGACATGACAGATTAGATTTTTTAAAAGCAAGTCATGAAAAGGCAAAAAATGGCGGTTATAAATTAGGTCTCAAACTAGTTCGTGGTGCATATATGGAAAAGGAACGTGAACGTGCCGAAGAAAAGGGTTATCAGGACCCAATAAACCCGAACAAAAAAGCGACCGATAAGTGTTATGATGATGCATTGGAATATTGCATCAGCAACATAAATGATATTTCCATTTGTGCTGGCACACACAATGAGCAAAGCTCAGCATACTTATGCGAACTGATGGAAAAGGCGGGCATTGATAAAGGAGACAAACGCATTTACTTTGCCCAACTCTTAGGTATGAGCGACCATATTTCTTACAACCTTAGTTATGCTGGGTATCGAGTTGCCAAATATGTTCCCTACGGCCCTATTAAAGAAGTTATGCCATATCTATTGAGACGAGCTCAGGAAAACACCTCAGTAGCAGGTCAGACTAGTAGAGAATTGAGTTTGATTACAAAGGAGATTAAGCGGAGAAAAACGGCTTAGATTCTAATCTAAATAAGTCACGAAAAAAATCCATCAATTCGTGATTAAATCTAAAAAATAATTATCTTTGCGCCCACGTTTACCGAAAACGTTAGTTCTTTTAATGCGGGTGTGGTGAAATTGGTAGACACGCTAGACTTAGGATCTAGTGCTTCACGGCGTGTGGGTTCGAGTCCCTCCACCCGCACTGAATTACTTAAAAATGGTATAGGCGTGGCCTATACCATTTTTTAATTTAAAGCCCTAAGCAAATGGAAGTAGTTGAAGAAAAAATTGATGACTTAAATGCAGTTCTTACCATCAAAGTTAATCCTGAGGATTACAAAGAGAAGTACGAGAACGGCTTAAAAATGGCGCGCAAAAGCGTAAACATTCCTGGATTTAGACCTGGACACGTTCCAATGGGAATGATTAAGAAAAAGTATGGCGCATCTATCCTTGCAGAGGAGATGAACAAACTGATCAACGAATCATTGCACAAACACATTACAGACAACAACCTAGATGTTCTAGGTAATCCATTACCAAAAGAAGATGATAAGGGTGGCGACTGGGACAACCCGGGTGACTTTGAGTTCAACTATGAAATTGGTTTAGCACCATCATTCGATCTAAAGTTATCATCTAAGAACAAGTTTAATTACTACCTTATAAAGCCTGATGGCGAAATGATTGATAAGGAAGTTGAAAACATGAGACGCCGTTATGGTGCTCTTGAACCAGTAGACACCTGTGAAGGTGAAGAAATGTTATTAGGACAATTCGTTGAATTGGATGAAAATGGCAAACCGAAAGAAGGCGGGATCATGCATACCTCTTCTATTTCGGTTGAGTTTTTAGATTCAGATGATGCTAAGAAAATGTTCAAGGGTAAGAAAGTTGGTGATTCTATCGAACTTAACCCAGAAGACGTTTCTAAAGGTGATGCTGACAAAGCTGCAATGCTTGGTATTAAGCAAGACGAATTAGCTGGAATTTCCGATAAGTTCTCATATACTATTACAGAGATCAAGCGCATGAAATTGGCTGAAATGAATCAAGAGTTTTTTGATAAGATTTTCGGCGAGGGTGTGGTAAGTTCTGAAAAAGAACTAAGAGAGAAAATCAGTGCTGATTTGTCTAACATGTTCAGAAATGACAGCGACAAAATGTTGAGAAGAGATGTTTCTGAAAAATTGGTGGAAGATTTGAAATTGCCTTTACCAGATACTTTCTTGAAGAGATGGATTAAAGCTTCAAACGAAAAACCAGTAACGGATGAGCAGATTGAAGAAGAATATGAAGCTTACTCTAACGGTTTAAGATGGCAATTAATTGAGAATAGATTAATTAAGGACAACGACCTTAAAGTTGAGCACGAGGAAGTAATGCACTATACAAAAGGATTGATTGCAAACAACTTTGCGCAATATGGTATGCCAGTTCCTGAAGACGCTGAGTTGACGAAAAATGCAGAGAGCGTTCTACAGAATCAAGATGAAGCTAGACGTGTGTATCAAAACTTGTATGACGCAAAAGTACTTGAGTATTTAAAGAACACTGTTAAGTTAAATGAGAAAGAAGTAAGCTACGATGAATTCGTGAAGCTTGCGTCTAAAGAGGCTTAATAAGTACCATATGGATATTAAAAAAGGGGAGCGTTGCTCCCCTTTTTGTTTGCATAAGCTAATGTTTTAAGAGTTTGTGACAGATGGTTTGGTTATTTGATTTTATACTTACCAACAACATTCCTTTTGAATAGGTCGAAAGATCTATCATTTTATGATTAGCATTTATATTAAATTCTTGATATACAATTTGTCCAATAGCGTTATGTATGATTATTTCATAGGGTGTATTGGAGTTGCTTTCAATATTAAGTTGGTTTATCAATGGGTTAGGATATAAACTGAAAACAGCTGCCAAAGGAGAATTTACAATACCTGTGTACAAATAATTTGCGGTATACGAAGAATCTGTTGAAACACAAATGTCATCTATGTAGTAGTAAGAGGTACAGTTCCCTGTTGGACTAGCACCACTATCTACAATTAAGGTATCTGTGCTAGGATCATCAAATAAGTTGCCAAGCACAATATATTGGTATGATGAATCAGCTATAAATGATCCAAATACTGTAACCCAATTTAATGTGTCTTTTATAATACTATCACAAAAAACTTTAGGATTGTTATTTATTTGAAATGGGGAAGTTGACCAATTATATGGGATATTCGTAAAGCCAACCCCTAGATTATTTGTGGCACAATTTGCCCAAATCGTAGGACTAGTACTTAAGACCGCTTTGAAAGACACATAATATTTAGTTCCTATATTTAAGGGTGTTGATAAATTCCGCCCAATAAATTCCCTTACGTTTGGTCCTATACCACAATCAGTACAGAATGTCCCTAAAGCTGCGTATGCATTTCCGCTAGATGGTTCCTGATAACCTCCCCAGTTATTGGGAACAGAAACATCTGCATTTGAACTGCAAACATTAAAGTAATCTGGCGAATCACCGTAAGAATTCCACCCTAAAGCAGCTGGCATTTCTCCAGAACCAGTTACACAATATGAGGTATCCTCAAATGATGGGTTTGGAACTAAGTTTTGCCCCCACCCCTGCATGTTAAAGCCTAGCATAGCGGACAATGTGAGTATTTTTATTGTAATCAGTTTATATATCCACATTCTAGCAAAAGAAAATCCTAGTTAAAATACAAATTATCAATGCATTATGCAACTCTCCTTTTACTCAAGTTATGAATGTATGATAAATGTTTAGCTGTAGACGAAAAAGGGGGAGCTAAAGCTCCCCCCTATTTCGCTTACATATTGTTTAATTATTTCGCTACCTGAGCAGTAATCTGCAATTGCTGTGAACCACCTTCAATGTTTGCTGAAATGGTCACTGGCTTAGTAACAGACTGACCGGCTTGATTATCTTTTGGTTTGAATACAACCTTAATCTCTCCACCTTCTCCTGGTAAGATTGGTTCTTTTGGCCATTCAGGCACTGTACATCCACAAGTTGATCTTGCGTTGGTAATATTCAATGGCGCTTCTCCTGTATTGGTAAACTTAAATACATGTGTATTTTCACTGCCTTTGGCTACGTTTCCAAAATCATGAGCGTACTCAGTAAATTTCATAGAGGTTAAGCCTTCACTAGGTTCACCATCTACTGGTTTAACTTCAACTGGATCAGCTCCATTAATCTCTGCATTTGGATTATCATACTGAGGCGTTATAACATCCCCTGCCTGACCTGCTTCCATTGGAGCTTTTGCTGGAGGAGCTACTGGTGGTTTATCATCAGAACCGCACGCCGTCAATCCTAATCCAATTACTAATCCTAAAAAACTTCCTAATACAATTTTCTTCGCCTTCATTTTTATCTTTTTTTTTCAAAAATATAAGATTTAATGATTCATTGCCAATTTCATCTTCTTGTATTCCCCAGATTCCATTAATTCTATGGCACGAACCAATGATTCATTTAGCTCATTTATCACTTCATAGAATCTGCTGCTATCAAATAAATTACTAGCTATAGATGCTTTTAAACGCAAAGAGATTATCTCTTTTGACTGCTCAAATTCTTCCTCGTTAAACTCAAGCCCTTCACTAGATGCATAGTCAATTAACTCTTGCACTACACCATCCTTAAGCGGCTGAAAGCTCTTATTAAATTTCTCGAAAGACTTGTATTTCTTATTCAAACTTTCTCTGTGCTCATCAATGTAAGTAATACTAAATGTATTCAGGTGTCCTTTTCTAATCAAATCATAAAAATAATCCGATTGTCCAGTTGTATCGAGAGGCACGAATACATCTGGCGTAATACCTCCTCCACCATATACATCTCGCTTCATTACTTTAGTGTAAAACTTAAGCGAATCAGGTAGGTTAATTTTATCTTCATCTGTTAACTCACCATTCGCATAACGCTCGTATTTTTCTTTGTAATACGCTTCAAGACCGTCGTCATATGGTTTCTGAATTGAGCGGCCTGTAGGTGTGTAATATCGTGAAATGGTCAAACGCATAGCACTTTCATCTGGAAGAACAATTTGCCTCTGCACCAGTCCTTTTCCGAACGAACGTCTTCCAACAATCAATCCTCTGTCCCAATCTTGCACTGCACCTGAAACAATTTCAGACGCTGATGCTGATGACTGATCGATTAAGATAATCAGCTCACCTTTTTCAAAATCACCTAAGGTATTTGCAAAATATTTCTCAGACGGAAATGCACGACCTTCTGTGTATACCACGAGTTGGTCGTCCACTAAAAACTCATTCGCTAAATCAACCGCCATGTTTAGGTATCCACCGCCATTACCTTGTAGGTCAAGCACAAGCTTTTCCATTCCTTGTTGTTTTAAGGTATCAATCGCTTTGTGAATCTCTTGCATAGTGGTAGCCGAGAAATTATTCAATTTGATGTAGCCAATTCCAGGACGAGCCATATAGGCAGCTTCAACAGAATAAACAGGGATTTTATCTCTTGTGACAACAAACTCTAATAGCTTTTTCTGTCCTCTGCGCTGAATTTCAAGTTTAACTTTTGTTCCCTTTTTACCCAAGAGTCTATCGCGTACACCCGAGTTTTTCAATCCAACACCTGCTACATTTTCGCCGTCAATTTTAATAATTTTATCTCCAGAAATGATTCCAACAGATTCGGATGGCCCGTTAGGAATCGGGTTAACCACCATCAAAGTGTCCTTCAAAATATTAAATCGTATGCCTACACCCTCAAAATTACCTTGAAGTGGTGTGTTCATTTCTTCAAATTGCTCAGCTGTGAAATATACGGTATGAGGGTCTAGTTCTTCTAGCATCTTACGTATACCCATATCTACCATTTCCGCACGATCAATAGAGTCGGGAGCAATTTTATCGAGTTCCTCAAAAATGCTATTAAAGCTCAACATTGGCTGCGAACTATCGTAGTGTTTCTTTACCATGTCCTCCGCCTTTGATGAATCAACGTAATACACCATATTTAACATGGCTGTTTTAGTCAACTCAGCCGCATCCACCTTATCCACATAGTAACCATCGACATATGTATATACATATCTGAACTTTATTGTGGTCTTTGCCGGATCGTTATCCTTAGGTTTCAATTCACCAGAAGCGAATGACGCAAATGAAATCAGTGTTGCGGCAATTAGCGTTGTGAATCTTCTATTTATTATATTCTTAATAGCTATCATATTCTAATCTAAACTTATATACATGCTAAGAGGTTACAGAAATGACCTCATTCTTTAAATATAACAACATAAATCGTACCTTATTTCATCCTTTTAGCTTGTTTTAACATAATTTATGTAAACGGTACTTTTTGTCTTGTAATTGGTAGGATTTAGCTTAAACATCCAATACTTGGACCAATTTTTCATTAGAAAATGAACATTATTCATTATCTTTAAGAGCTTCACAAAAAAATATTTTATGAAAAAAGCTTTACTCTTTGTAGGAATAGTGTTGGCAACAGGCCTAAGTTTTGGTCAGTTAAGTGCAGACATTGCTCCATACACATCAATACACGATCATTTAAATTACGATAGAGATTTAAGTCATGTAAGCCTTCCTGGCCTGGACATGGACAAAATCAATGCGGAAGATACTGACGGTAAAAACGGACACTTATATATGGTCTCTAGATTTTTACCAGTAAACACATCAACAGAAACTGGTGGAACATGGATGGATGTTCCTGGTGGAAAATTATGGCGACTAAAAATATCGTCAACCGGTGCACAGGCATTATCTATTACTTATGATGATTTCTTCATTCCTGAAGGTGCAATTATGCACGTTTATAATCAAGATAGATCACAAGTTATTGGTGCATTTACAAGTGCGAACAATAAAGAACATAGAAAATTCCATACTGGAATTGTAGGTGGGTCAACTTCAATTATCGAATACTTTGAGCCAGACGGTGTTTCTGAGCCAGGTGTAATTTCGGTTGAAAATGCTGCCCACTATTATAGAGGTGTTGAAGATTTTACGGAAGGATTTGCAGACGAAAGAGGATCTGACCCATGTCAGGTTGACGTTAGATGTCCTGAAGGTGACGATTGGGAGCCACAAATTGACGCTACAGTTAGAATTATAGTTGTTGCTGGTGGTGGAAGTGGATATTGTAGTGGTACGGTAATGAACAACACAAATGTTGACTGTAAGCCATACGTATTAACTGCGTTCCACTGTGGAGATGCTAGTTCTTCAAGTGACTTTAACCAATATATCTTCTACTTTAGAAGACAGCGTGCAAACTGTGGAAGTGGTGTTGTTGAAAGTACAGCTTCTATGACAGGATGTACAAGACGTTCTCATAGTAATGATGGTGGTGGTAATACAGGTTCTGATTACTTATTAGTTGAACTTAACAACTCAATTCCATTAGGATACCAGGCATATTATGCTGGATGGAACAAATCGACTACCGCTGCAGAAAGTGGTGTTAGTACGCATCATCCTAGTGGAGATGTAAAGAAAATATCTACCTATACGTCTAACTTAATTAATAGTGGATGGGGTGTAGCGAATACGCATTGGAGAGTGTACTGGAGTGCTACCGTAACTAACCATGGTGTTACTGAAGGAGGATCTTCTGGTTCTCCTATTTGGGATCAAAATGGGTACCACGTTGGTCAGTTAACTGGGGGTGGTTCTTTCTGTACGCAGACAAATTCACCAGATTACTACGGTAAAATGTCATATAATTGGAATTCGAACAACAACCCTACTGGAGGACATCTATCAGGTTGGTTAGACCCAACAAATGCAATGACTGGTGATACCTTTGATGGTACCTATCCTCCATGTCAAAACACGGTAGAAGAGACGGTACTAACGTTTAAGACTAAGTTGTATCCTAACCCTACAAACGGAGTGTTTACGGTTGAAATGATGGAAACACTCAACAACCTAAGACTTGAAGTTTACAATGCTGTTGGAATGAAAATCACTACCATAAACATGGCGAATCAATATGTAACTAATATAGACTTATCTGCTTATGCGGATGGAATGTACTATGTTAGATTTGTTGCTGGAGATGTAGTTAAAACAGAAGCTATTCAGTTAATGAAATAAGCTTAGGTTTAAATGAAACTAAAAAAGCTCTGCTGAATCGGCAGAGCTTTTTTTTATATCGTAATATTTAGTATTATGATTTAGGTATTCCTAAGAGGTAAGGAATGCTACTTGGCCCAGCTTTTTTCTTTCCTACTTCCCATTCGAATGAATCACTATTGTTAAGTGATTTGATTAGCTCATTCATTTCCTTTTCAGAATAGGTTCTTAAAACAGATGCTAAGCCATCCCACCACACGAATAATGGCACCAAGGGAATTAGATATGTAAACACCAAGCGCCAGATATTAAACGGACGAATAAATGGTGTCATGATGAGCACATTAATTGGCGAAAAGAAGAATGCTATAAAATGCATTACATTTCTTTCTTGAGCTTCTGCTATGAAAATGGGTTGTTTGCTATCCACCGCGTTTTGCAGAATCTGTTTTGCGTCATCAGGTCTAAAGTGATGAAAAGATAGAAACATAGTGCGCAAGCCCTTATGCTTTTCGGGCACATCCATTGCGTTTACAGGATTCTCGATATATGAAAACTTCTCTCCTCCTTTCTTAACTGCTCGTTTAAAGCCTTCTATGTTAGGATAGTAATCAGAAAATTTGATTTTCACATCTGGGATTTCGTTTGCAACACGCTCCCCTATCTTCACATAATCACCTCCTCCACCAGAAGCCAAATCAATAATAGTGTTTGTGCCACTCGCTTTAAGCCCTTTAACCAAGTAGGGTGTTAAGTCCTTGTAAAAATCAAACTTGTGTGCTACATGCTCTAAAAAATCTGTCATAAAATTTCTTAGTCCTGATGGGAACCAAGAATAGTCTTCAAACTCGGGAGCGTGTATCCTACCCATTACTTTATAAACTTAAAGTCTTTGCCTGGGTAGTAAGCCGTCTTGCCAAGTTCTTCTTCAATTCTAAGCAATTGGTTGTATTTAGCGATACGATCTGAACGAGAAGCTGAACCAGTCTTAATCTGGCCAGTATTTAACGCTACGGCAAGATCTGCAATAGTTGTATCCTCTGTTTCACCACTTCTATGACTCATAACGGATGTATATGAGTTTCTAGTCGCCATGTGAACAGCATCAATCGTTTCACTTAATGTACCTATCTGATTCACTTTTACAAGAATCGAGTTGGCAACACCTTCGTCAATACCTCTTGCTAACCTTTGAGAGTTGGTCACAAACAAATCGTCACCCACTAACTGAACCTTATCACCGATAGCATCTGTCAACTCTTTCCAACCAGTCCAGTCGTCTTCCGCCAAACCATCTTCAATAGATATTATAGGATACTTCTCTACCCAAGTTTTCCAATAATCAACTAATTCAGAGCTTGATCTTTTATCGCCGGTAGATTCAAATGTATACGTTCCATCCTTATAGAATTCAGTTGATGCTGCATCAAGTGCAATCCAAATATCTTCACCTGGTTTATACCCAGCTTTCTCTATAGCCTCCAAAACAGATTCAATAGCTTCTTCGTTGGACCCTAAGTTTGGTGCGAATCCTCCTTCATCACCAACATTGGTATTCATCCCCTTAGACTTAAGCACCCCTTTTAATTCATGGAAAATCTCAGTCCCCCATCTAAGCGCCTCACTGAAGTTCGGCGCACCAAATGGCATTACCATGAACTCCTGGATATCTATTTTATTATCAGCGTGCTCTCCACCATTCAGAATGTTCATCATAGGTACTGGCAAGGTGTGTGCACCTACCCCTCCTATATATCTGTAAAGCGGTGTATTAGATTCAGCTGCAGCCGCTTTTGCAATAGCTAATGAAACGCCCAAGATAGCATTCGCTCCCAGATTTCCTTTGTTAGGAGTTCCATCCATCGAGATCATGGCCTTGTCAATCAAAGCTTGATCAAAAACGTATACGTTATTTAATTCTTCATTTAGGAAGTTATTGATATTTGCAACCGCTTTAGTAACACCCTTTCCGAGATATCTTCCTTTATCTCCATCTCTCAATTCAACCGCCTCATGCACACCTGTAGAAGCACCAGAAGGCACTGCTGCTCTTCCATATCCACCGCCCGTTGTATACACTTCCACTTCAACTGTAGGATTCCCTCTTGAATCCAATATCTCTCTTGCTTTGATTTGCGCTATATAGCTCATGCTTATCGCTTAAAAATTAACTTAATTGTTTTTCAGAAACCTTTATGTTGGCTTTAATATTATCTACGAATTGATCAAACAGATACCTAGAATCGTGTGGTCCAGGTGAAGCTTCAGGGTGATATTGCACAGAGAACACTGGCTTATCTTTAAACTTGATCCCAGCTAGCGTATCATCGTTTAAGTGACGGTGACTCATTTCTACTACATCACTATTCTTGGCATCATCCATTTTAACAACGAAACCGTGATTCTGAGAAGTTATCTCACCTTTACCCGTTTCTATGTTAAGTATTGGGTGGTTGATACCTCTATGGCCGTTAAACATCTTTTCAGTGCCTAATCCTTGGCTTAAAGCTAGCACCTGATGTCCAAGACAAATTCCGAACATAGGTAATCCACTTTCCACTAATTTTTTAACGTTTTCAATTACACTAGGCATTGCTGATGGGTCTCCAGGCCCATTCGACAACATAATACCATCTGGGTTGTAAGCCAAAATCTCCTCACTTGACGTGTTATATGGGAATACCTTAACAGAGCATCCTCTTGACACAAGACAACGAATAATATTTAGTTTAACACCTAAGTCAAGGAGTGCCACTTTGTAGTCTCCTCCTTCATTGACAAGGTAGGTTTCCTCAGTACTTACTTTTGAAGAGAGTTCAAGCCCTTCCATACTTGGTAGCGACTTAACTTCATTCTTAAGATCATCTATTGAAGTGCCGTCAGAAGAGATGATACAGTTCATGGCTCCTTTAGTTCTAATGTGTCTAACCAGTGCTCTGGTATCTACATTACAAATTGCCACGACATTATCTCTTTCGCACATAGCTTGTAAAGACGATTCAGCTCCTGGTCTAGAATAGGTATCTGAAAAGTTCTTAACTACTAAACCAGATATTTTTATAGAATTGGATTCGATTTCTTGGGCATGTACACCGTAGTTACCGATATGGGCAGTAGTCATTACTAGAACCTGACCATAATAAGACGGATCCGTGAATACCTCCTGATATCCCGTCATACCAGTATTAAATGCTATTTCACCTTGGGTTTTACCTACGGCTCCTGCGGAGAATCCTTCGAATACAGTGCCATCTTCTAGAACTAATACAGCTTTTTGCTTGTCTTTAAATCTCATTGTCTTTTAGGTTTGAACAAAGGTACAGTAAACATCTTGTTTGACCTTGTCATAAATTTTTACATTTTTCACAATTTCCACCAGTTCATTAACAATTAAATAATCCTGTGGACAAAAAAAAACCCTGAAATCGACTGAGTCGAAATCAGGGTTTTGTATCTCTACAAACGATTTAGATTAAGCTTTATCTTCTTTCTCTTCTTCGTTGTTATCATCTTCTTTAGAATCTTCTGTGTTTTCTTCTGTCGATTCCTCTGCTGCCTCAGCTGTTGCCTCTGGTGCTTCTTCAACAACTTCCTCAGCTGTTTCTTCTGCAACTTCTTCCGCTTTAGCCTCTGCTTTCACTTCTTCCACTTCCTCTTTCGCATCAGCAGCAGGAGCAGCTTTAGTAGCGTCAGTAGCTTTCTTACCACCTCTTCGGCTTCTTTTCTTACCAGAAGCCTTTGGCTTGCTTTCAGCTAACATTAACTCGTTAAAGTCAACTAGTTCGATATACGCCATTTCTGCAGCATCACCTAAACGCGGAGCTAACTTAATGATTCTTGTATATCCACCTGGTCTATCACCAACTTTAGGAGCAACTTCTCTGAACAGTTCGTTCACAGCATCTTTAGATTGTAAGTATCTAAAGATTGTTCTTCTAGAGTGTGTAGAATCCGTTTTTGACTTAGTTACAAGTGGTTCGATATATTTCTGTAATGCCTTTGCTTTGGCAACAGTAGTTCTAATTCTCTTGTGCTCAATTAGCGAGCTAGCCATATTAGCTAACATTGCTTTTCTATGGGCACTTTTTCTACCTAAATGGTTAAACTTCTTTCCGTGTCTCATTTCAAAACTTTTTTAGCTAATTATTCTTTATCTAACTTGTATTTCGAAACGTTCATTCCAAAGTGAAGACCTTTAGATTCGATCAAATCTTCAAGCTCAGTAAGTGATTTCTTACCAAAGTTTCTGAATTTCAACAAATCGTTCTTGTTGTAAGAAACAAGATCTCCAAGTGTTTCAACGTCTGCAGCTTTAAGACAGTTAAGTGCACGTACAGATAAATCCATATCTACAAGCTTAGTCTTAAGTAGCTGACGCATGTGTAATGACGTTTCATCAAACTCTTCAGTTTCTGATTTCTCTTCACTGTCAAGTGTAATTCTTTCATCAGAGAACAACATAAAGTGGTGGATAAGAATCTTAGCCGCTTCTTTAAGTGCATCCTTAGGGTGAATAGAACCATCTGAGTCAATATCAAGAACTAATTTTTCGTAATCAGTCTTTTGTTCAACACGATAGTTTTCAATCGCATATTTTACGTTTTTAATTGGAGTAAAGATTGAATCAATGAAGATAGTACCTACAGCAGCACCACCTCTTTTATTCTCGTCAGCAGGAACGTACCCTCTACCTTTATCGATAGTAAGTTCAATGTTCAACTTAACATTCTTTTCCATGCTACAGATAAGGTGATCTGGGTTTAACACCTGGAATGCAGATGTAAACTTACCAATATCTCCTGCAGTAAAGTTTTCCTGACCAGAAATAGCGATAGTCACTTTTTCGTTGTCAGTTCCTTCGATTTGTTGCTTGAAACGAACCTGTTTAAGGTTTAATACGATTTCAGTTACATCTTCTACTACACCTTTGATGGTAGAAAACTCGTGGTCCACACCTTCAATTTTAATAGAAGTAATTGCGAAACCTTCAAGCGACGAAAGTAAAATTCTTCTTAATGCATTACCTATGGTAATACCATAACCTGGCTCAAGTGGTCTAAACTCGAATTGACCAATGTGGTCATCCGAATTAATCATGATTACCTTGTCCGGCTTTTGAAAATCTAAAATTGCCATAGTGTAATATTATTTAGAGTAAAGTTCGACGATTAATTGTTCCTTGATATTTTCTGGAATTTGCTCTCTTTCAGGAGACGCGTTAAAAGTTCCAGACATTGAAGCAGGATCCCAAGACAACCATTCGAATGCTTCCGAATTAGCTGCAAGTGATTCAGTAATTGCTTCTAGTGACTTTGATTTCTCACGAACACCGATCACATCTCCTGGTCTTAGTTTGTAAGAAGGAATATTCACAATATTTCCATTTACAGTGATGTGTCTGTGACCTACAAGCTGTCTAGCACCTCTTCTAGTAGGAGAAATTCCTAATCTATATACAGTGTTATCTAATCTAGACTCACAAAGCATAAGTAAGTTATGACCAGTGATACCTTTCATTCTTGACGCTTTCTTAAATAAATTAGAAAACTGCTTTTCAAGAATACCATAGGTATACTTTGCTTTTTGTTTTTCAGCTAACTGAACTGCGTATTCAGATTGCTTCCCTCTCCTTTTTCTTGGTCCGTGCATACCAGGAGGGTAATTCTTTCTCTCTAGCGCCTTATCTGGGCCGAAGATTGGTTCTCTAAATCTCCTTGAGACTTTTGATTTTGGTCCTCTATATCTTGCCATCTTAATTTAGTTTTGTTGGGGATTATGAATTAAGGCATATCCTTCGATAATACTGCTCCCAACTATGATTAATTTTATTATACTCTTCTTCTCTTAGGTGGACGACAACCGTTGTGCGGAAGTGGTGTGATATCGTTGATTTCAGTCACTTCAATACCACTATTGTGGATTGATCTGATTGCAGATTCACGACCTGATCCTGGTCCTTTAACATATACCTTAACTCTTCTAAGGCCAAACTCGTAAGCCTCTTTAGAACAGTTTTCAGCAGCTACCTGAGCAGCATAAGGTGTGTTCTTCTTAGAACCTCTGAATCCCATTTTACCAGCAGAAGACCAAGAAATAACTTGACCTTGTGCGTTAGTAAGAGAGATGATAATGTTGTTGAACGTAGCTTGGATAAATGCTTTACCCACGCTGTCAACTTTAACATTCTTTTTCTTTTTTGCGTTACTCTTTGCCATAACTCAGCACTCTTATTATTTAGTTGCTTTTTTCTTGTTAGCAACAGTTTTTCTTTTACCTTTTCTAGTTCTAGAGTTGTTCTTAGTACGTTGACCTCTAAGGGGAAGACCAGCTCTATGTCTGATACCTCTGTTACAACCGATATCCATTAAACGTTTAATGTTTAATTGGATTTCAGATCTTAACGAACCTTCAACTTTGATGTTATCATTAATATACCCTCTAATCTTGGCAAGTTGATCGTCATCCCAATCTTGAACACGGATGCTATGATCAATACCACATTCGTCTAGTATTTTCTTTGCGGTGCTTGCACCAATACCAAAAATGTAAGTAAGGCCAATTACGCCTCTCTTATTTTTAGGTAAATCTATTCCTGCTATTCTAGCCATAGTACTTAAATATTAACCTTGTCTTTGTTTAAACCTAGGGTTCTTCTTATTAATAACATACAATCTGCCTTTTCTGCGTACAATTTTGCAGTCAGCTGATCTTTTCTTTAATGATGCTCTTACTTTCATCAGTTCTTATTTTTTACGTTCTATTTATATCTGAACGTTATTCTACCTTTTGTCAAATCGTATGGAGACATTTCTACTTTCACTCTATCTCCTGGAAGGATTTTAATGTAATACATTCTCATCTTTCCAGAAATGTGTGCCGTAATAACGTGCCCATTTTCTAACTCCACTCGGAACATAGCATTTGATAATGCTTCTATTATCGTTCCATCTTGCTCTATTGATGCTTGTTTTGCCATATAAATTACCCTGCCACACCTGGGAAGTTGCTACTGCTTCTTCCTTTAATGCGTCCTGATTTCATTAATCCGTCGTATTGTCTATTTAACAAATAAGTCTCAATCTGCTGCAATGTATCAAGTACTACCCCTACAAGAATCAACAATGAAGTTCCTCCGTAGAACATAGCAAAACCTTGCTTTACTCCAAACATCATTGCGAATGCAGGGAGAATTGCAATCATGCCCAAAAATATTGAGCCCGGCAAAGTTATTCTAGATAATAGAGAATCCAAAAATTCTGCGGTTTTTCTTCCTGGTTTGACTCCCGGAATAAATCCACCGTTCCTTTTTAGCTCATCTGCCATTTGATTCGGATTGATAGTAATTGCCGTATAGAAATATGTGAATATTATAATCATGAAGAACAACACCAAGTTATAGGTCAAACTCGCAGGGTTAGCAAAATCAGCCAAAGCCTGCCACTGTAATGTTGATCCTAAATAGGTTGGCAACACCATCAATGCCTGAGCAAAGATAATAGGCATTACACCAGCCGCATTCACCTTTAATGGTAAGTATCTTCTTGGCGCTTGACCTACTTGTTGTCTACCACCACGTGCCGACATGATTCGTTTTGCAAACTGTATGGGGACCCTTCGGGTACCTTGCACCAGCATAATACTAAACAGTATCACGAACAGTAGCATCACCATTTCAACTAGTAACAACACTAAGCCACCAGCATCATGTCTTGACACAAGCTCTTGTGTAAATGCTCTAGGCAATCCAGCGATAATACCAATCATAATCAGAAGTGAAATACCATTACCGATACCCTTATCAGTGATTTTTTCACCGATCCACATAATGAATAAGGTACCTGTTACAAGTATTAAAACTGAAGTAATCCACCAGAACGGATCATCTGGTCTAGCGTTACCAGGCACAAACATAGCGATATAACCTGGTGCTTGGAAAGCACAAATTACAATCGTTAAATAACGTGTGTACTGATTGATTTTCTTCTGACCACTTTCTCCTTCTCTTTGCATTTTTTGGATAGCCGGAACAGCAATACCCAATAACTGCATAATAATGGATGCTGTAATGTAAGGCATGATTCCAAGAGCGGCAATAGACGCATTTGTAAATGCACCACCCGAGAACATGTTTAATAAATCTCCCAAACTTCCCATACTGTTGCTTAACGCATCTGGGTTAACACCAGGTAGCGTCACAAACGACAGTACTCTAAAAATAAGAATCATTCCAAGCGTAAAAAGAATCTTTTTCTTAAGTTCTTCTATGCTCCAAATGTTCTTTAATGTATGTAAAAATTCCTTCATTACAGTCTTCTTCAACTTATATCACTACTACTTCACCACCAGCCTTCTCGATAGCTTCTTTTGCAGAAGCAGAGAATGCATGTGCACTAACGTTAATCTTAGCTTTTAGTTCACCTCTTCCAAGGATTTTCACTAATTCAGTTTTACTAACTAAACCATTCTCAGCTAAAACTTCTGGAGTGATTTCTTTCACTTTCTTATTATCGACTAGTGCTTGAATTACGTCAAGGTTGATTCCCTTATACTCAACTCTATTTGGGTTTTTAAATCCAAACTTAGGCACTCTTCTTTGAAGTGGCATTTGTCCACCTTCAAAACCGATTTTCTTGCTATAACCAGATCTAGATTTCGCTCCCTTATGACCTCTTGTAGAAGTACCACCTCTACCAGAACCCTGTCCGCGACCGATTCTCTTTTCACTCTTAGTAGAGCCACTAGCTGGTTTTAATTTACTTAAATCCATCTTATATCTTATTACGATTGAATTTCAACCAAATGTTCAACTTTCTTAATCATTCCAAGAATTTGAGGAGTTCCCTCATGCTCTACTACTTGATTAAGTTTTTTTAGACCAAGCGCTTGTACAGTTGCTTTTTGTCTCTTAGGACGATTGATCGTACTTCTAACTAATTTTACTTTCACTTTTGCCATGAGATCAAATTTTAACCGTTAAACACTTTATCCATTTCAATGCCTCTCTGAGCAGCTACAATTCTAGCATCTCTCATTTGCATTAAAGCTTCCATAGTTGCCTTAACAACGTTGTGCGGATTTGATGAACCTTGAGACTTTGCCAATACGTCTTTTACACCAGCACTTTCTAGTACTGCACGCATTGCACCCCCTGCTATCAAACCTGTACCGGAAGAAGCTGGCTTAAGAAGAACCTTAGCACCACCAAACTTTCCAATTTGCTGATGAGGAACTGTACCTTTCAATACTGGTACCTTAACTAAGCTTTTCTTAGCATCATCAATCGCTTTTTCGATTGCTGTTGTTACTTCTTTCGCTTTTCCAAGTCCGTGGCCAACGATTCCATTCTCGTTTCCAACAACTACAATTGCAGAGAAGCTGAATGTTCTACCACCCTTAGTTACCTTAGTAACACGGTTGATCGCCACAAGTGTATCCTTTAATTCGATATCACTTGATTTTACTCTTTTTACGTTTGCTTTCGCCATAACTTTAATTTCTCTACAATTATAATTTTAGACCTGCTTCTCTAGCTGCGTCAGCTAGGTGTTTTACACGACCGTGGAATCTATATCCACCTCTATCAAAAACAGCCTCAGTGATTCCTGCTTTAACAGCTTTCTCTCCAAGTTCTTTCCCAACCATTGCTGCTTGCTCAGTTTTTGAAATAGTCTGTGCGTCTTTATTCTTTAGTGAAGAAGCTGATAAAAGCGTTACACCGTTTACATCATCAATAATCTGAGCATAAATTTGCTTATTACTTCTGAATACGGCCACTCTTGGCTTCTGCGCAGTACCAGAAACATTCTTTCTAATACGTCTTCTGATTCTTGTTCTTCTTTCAGATTTACTTAGTGCCATAGCTTTTATTATTTAGCAGCTGCTTTACCAGCTTTTCTTCTAATGTGTTCTCCTTTAAATCTAATTCCTTTTCCTTTGTAAGGTTCAGGCTTTCTAAACGATCTAATCTTTGCTGCGATTTGACCGATTAACTGCTTATCATGAGACTCAAGAGTAACCAATGGTGGTTGACCTTTTTGAGTTTCAGCGCTTACCTTAACCTCAGATGGAAGTTCGAATACAATTGGGTGAGAGTAACCTAACATAAGCTCTAACTGCTGTCCGCTAGCGTTTGCTCTATAACCTACACCGTGCAATTCTTGCTCGATTTTGTAGCCATTTGCTACACCTTCAACTGCATTATTAATTAACGATCTATATAGACCGTGTTTAGCCTTGTGGTCTTTTGCCTCAGACTTTCTCGAAACTTCAACGTTTCCATCTTCTACTTTAATAGTAATAGCAGAAGCGTCAAATTCCTGAGAAATTTCTCCTTTTGGTCCTTTAACTGTAACTGAAGTTTCATTAACTGATACTTCAACTCCAGACGGTATACTTATGGGTGCGTTTCCTATTCTAGACATTTCTTTCTATTATTAATAAATGTAACATAAAACTTCACCACCCACATTCATGACTCTAGCTTCTTTATCGGTGATTAGACCTTTAGAAGTTGACACGATTGCTATACCTAATCCATTCAATACTCTAGGCATTTCTGTTGCGCTAGCATATCTTCTTAAACCTGGTCTAGAAATTCTTTCCAATTTCTTGATTGCAGGTAATTTAGTGGATGGGTGGTACTTCAAGGCTATCTTTATCTTTCCTTGGTTGCCTTCATCTTCGAACTTATAGTTCAAAATGTATCCCTTGTCAAAAAGAATTTCCGTCATGGATTTTTTTAGCTTAGAAGAAGGTATTTCTACCACTTTCTTGTTAGCCATGATTCCATTACGGATTCTAGTCAAGTAATCGGCTATTGGATCTGAATACATACTAAAATTTTAATTTATTATTTACTTATTTATTTACCAGCTAGCTTTTGTAACACCTGGTATTTTTCCTGCAACAGCCATTTCTCTGAACGTTACTCTCGAAATTCCAAATTGTCTCATATACCCTCTTGGTCTACCAGTTAGTTGACATCTATTGTGCATTCTAACTTTTGAAGAGTTTTTAGGAAGCTTTTGAAGCGCATCCCAATCACCTGCTTCTTTTAAGGCAGCTCTTTTAGCAGCATACTTAGCAACTAACCTTTCTCTTTTGCGCTCACGCGCTTTCATTGATTCTTTTGCCATATCTTAATTTTTAGCAAAGGGGAAACCGAATCCCTCTAACAATGCTTTTGATTCTTCTTTACTTTCAGCAGAGGTCACAAATGTGATATCCATACCAGTGATTTTATTCACTTTATCGATATCAATCTCAGGGAAAATGATCTGTTCTTTCACTCCAAAAGTGTAGTTTCCAAATCTATCAAAGCCCTTAGATTTTACGCCTCTAAAATCTCTTGTTCTTGGTAAAGCAACAGAAATAAGTCTATCCAAAAATTCGTACATCTTTTCTCCTCTTAACGTAACGCGAGCACCAATTGGCATTCCCTTACGTAATTTAAAGTTAGAGATGTCTTTCTTTGAATAAGTAATCATCGCTTTCTGACCAGTAATTTGAGTCATCTCATTTACTGCATATTCGATCAACTTCTTATCTGACACTGCATCACCAACACCTTGATTGATACAAATTTTCTCAATCTTAGGCACTTGCATAATGCTTTTGTATCCGAACTGCTCCATAAGTGCTGGAACAACTTCTTTCTGATACTTTTCTCTTAATCTCGGTGTATAGCTCATTACTCTATGATTTCTCCGGTTTTCTTAGAATATCTCTTAATCTTACCAGACTTCTCATCTAATTTTCTGCCAACACGAGTAGCTTTACCGCCACTAACAAGCATTACATTAGAAATGTGAATTCCAGCTTCTTTTTCAGTGATTCCACCTTCAGTGTTTGCTGCTGATGGCTTCTCATGTTTTTTAACAATGTTAAGTCCTTCAATCAACACTCTGTCTGATTTACGGTTCACTTGAAGAACAACACCTTCTTTGCCTCTTTCTTTACCGGCAATGACTACTACGGTGTCTCCTTTCTTTATGTGTAATTTCTTTTGCATATCTTCTAAAATTAGATCACCTCTGGTGCAAGTGATACAATTTTCATAAACTGCTTTTCTCTAAGTTCTCTAGCGACAGGGCCAAAAATCCTTGTTCCTCTCATCTCACCACCTTGGTTTAACAACACTACTGCGTTGTCATCAAATCTGATGTATGAACCATCCTGTCTACGAACTTCTTTCTTCGTTCTTACGATAACGGCTCTAGACACTTGTCCTTTTTTAACATTACCAGAAGGCATTGCATTCTTTACAGACACTACAATCTGATCCCCGATAGAAGCATATCTTCTTTTTGTACCACCTAGTACACGAATACAAAGTACTTCTTTTGCTCCGCTGTTATCTGCAACTGATAATCTTGATTCCTGTTGTATCATGATTAATTATTTAGCTCTTTCAATTATTTCGACCAATCTCCACCACTTTCTCTTGCTCAACTTTCTAGTTTCCATGATACGAACAGTGTCACCAATGTTACACTCGTCCTTCTCATCATGAGCAACAAACTTAGTCGTCTTTTTAACGAACTTACCGTATATAGGGTGCTTTACTTTACGCTCAACCGATACAACGATGGACTTATCCATTTTGTCGCTGGTCACTACCCCGATTCTTTCCTTTCGTAAGTTTCTCTTTTCCATTACTTCCATTATTTCTCAGCCAATTGTCTGGCTCTTAACTCGGTTTTCAATCTTGCAATTGTCTTTCTTGTAGATCTGATTCTAATTGGATTTTCAATGTCAGATACAACATTATCCATCTTCATCTTGCGATAAAGTGTAGTCTGTTCGTCGATTCTTTCTTTCAAATCAGCGCTAGACAATTCTCTTATTTCTGATGCCTTCATGATCTACTTATTATTTTGATTCAACGTAATCTCTACGTACAACAAATTTAGTTTTTACCGGTAGCTTTTGAGCAGCAAGTCTCATGGCTTCCTTAGCTGTTTCGAACGGAACACCTTCAGCTTCAAACATAATTCTGCCAGGCTTAACAGGCGCAACCCAATGGCTTAACGCACCTTTACCTTTACCCATCCTTACCTCTGCAGGCTTAGAAGTGATTGGTTTGTCTGGAAATATTCTAATCCACACTTTTCCTTCTCTCTTCATATAACGAGTAACCGCAATCCTTGCAGCTTCTATTTGTCTTGAAGTGATGAATCCTTCGTCAAGGGTTTTTAGTCCAAATGAACCGAATGCAAGTTCTGCACCTCTCTGTGCATTACCTTTAATTCTACCCTTTTGATTCTTTCTGTATTTCGTTCTTTTAGGTTGTAACATGGCCTAAATTTTTGTCTTATTTTCTTCTCTTATTTCCTTTACCTTTTGCTCCTCCGGCTCCAGGTTTTCCATTCTGCGCTCCGAAATTCGGTGATAAATCACGTTTTCCGAAAACTTCTCCCTTACATATCCAAACTTTAATTCCGATACGTCCGTAAGTTGTGTGCGCTTCTGCTAAAGCATAGTCAATATCTGCTCTAAATGTATGTAGAGGAGTTCTTCCTTCTTTATACATTTCGCTTCTTGCCATCTCAGCTCCGTTTAATCTTCCAGAGATTAAAACCTTAATTCCTTCAGCTCCCATTCTCATAGTTGAAGCGATAGACATTTTAATCGCTCTTCTGAATGAAATTCTAGCTTCAATTTGGCGTGCTATGCTATCAGCAACCAACTGTGCATCAAGTTCTGGTCTCTTAATCTCAAAGATGTTGATTTGAACTTCCTTCTTAGTAAGTTTTTTCAACTCTTCTTTTAATTTGTCAACCTCTTGACCACCTTTTCCGATAATTACACCAGGTCTAGCAGTATTAATAGTAACAGTTACCAGTTTCAACGTTCTCTCAATAATAATCTTAGAGATACTAGCTTTTTGAAGACGTGCATTCAAGTACTTTCTGATCTTATCATCCTCTACCAATTTCTCAGTATAGTCACGACCACCGTACCAGTTTGAATCCCATCCTTTGATGAAACCTAATCTATTACCTATTGGATTCGTCTTTTGTCCCATTCCTAGTGTAAATTATTGTTGGTTAATTTTATCAATTATAATTGTCACATGATTAGATCTTTTTCTAATTCTATGTGCTCTACCCTGAGGAGCTGGTTGAATTCTTTTAAGCATTCTACCACCATCAACCATAACTTCTTTTACGATTAAGCTTTCTGGTCTCTCGTCAGGATTTTTTTGCTCCCAATTAGCAATAGCTGACATCAATAGCTTCTCCAATCTATTAGAGGCTTCTTTAGTGCTGAATTTTAAAATTGCCAACGCTTTTTCCACTTCAACTCCTCTGATCATATCAGCAACAAGTCTCATTTTTCGTGGTGAAGTTGGGCAATTATTAAGCTTTGCGAAAGCAACATTCTTTCGCTCTTCTTTCATTGCATCAGCCTTTATTTTTTTTCTCGCTCCCATTGTTCTTTAATCTTTATGAGATTACTTATCTTTTCTTATTTCCACCGTGTCCTCTGAAGTTACGTGTAGGAGAGAACTCACCTAACTTGTGACCTACCATATTTTCCGTAACATAGACAGGAATAAACTTATTCCCATTGTGCACTGCAATAGTTAATCCTACAAATTCAGGAGTAATAGTTGAAGCACGTGACCATGTCTTAATCACACTCTTCTTTCCTGATTCTTGTGCTTCATCAACTCTTTGCATAAGCTTGTAGTGCACAAATGGTGGTTTCTTAAGCGATCTACTCATTTCTCAATTATTTTTTTCTTCTTTCAATAATGTACTTATCCGAATATCTGTTCTTCGAACGTGTCTTATACCCTTTAGCCGGAAGACCTTTTCTTGATCTTGGGTGACCTCCTGATGAACGACCTTCACCACCACCCATTGGGTGATCGACAGGGTTCATAGCTACACCTCTTACACGTGGTCTTCTTCCTAACCATCTGCTTCTTCCTGCTTTACCTGATCTTTCAAGGTTATGCTCAGAATTAGAAACAGATCCAATAGTTGCAAGACATGTGATTAACACCATACGTGTTTCTCCTGAAGGAAGCTTAACAATTGCAAACTTTCCATCTCTTGCGTTCAACTGTGCATAAGAACCAGCGCTTCTTGCAAGGATTCCTCCTTTACCTGGCTGAAGTTCAATATTGTGAATTACTGTACCTAGAGGAATTTCAGATAAGTAAAGTGTATTTCCCACTTCTGGAGCAATTCCTTTACCTGAATTAATCTTCATTCCTACTTTTAAACCTTGTGGTGCGATGATATATCTCTTCTCACCATCTTTATATTCCAATAATGCAATTCTTGCACTTCTATTCGGATCGTACTCAATAGTCTTTACAGTAGCTTCAACACCATGCTTATCTCTCTTGAAATCGATAATACGGTATCTCCTTTTATGACCACCACCTATGTAGCGCATAGTCATTTTACCTGTGTTATTTCTACCACCAGACTTCTTTAAAGGCGCCAACAAACTCTTCTCAGGCTTATCAGTTGTGATATCCTCAAAGTCTGAAGCAATTTTGTGTCTTTGACCCGGCGTTATCGGTTTTAGTTTTCTTAAACCCATTTTCCTTTTATTTATATGCTACTGTAAAAATCAATATAATCACCATTCGCTACAGTCACGACAGCTTTCTTCCAAACTTTCTTTCTTTCGAAAGCTACACCTTTAGTAGTGTATCTCATTTTGGCTTTACCTCCACCGTAGTTCATAGTATTTACTCTCTCAACGCTAACTCCATACATCTTCTCGATAGCTGATTTGATTTCATTCTTATCAGCATCTTTAGCAACCACAAAGCCATACTTAGTTTCGCCTCCCTTTGAAGGTTTCTCAGTCATAGCCGTTGCTTTTTCTGTGATGATTGGTTTTATAATTACACTTCCTTTCGCCATCGTTTACGCTTTAAATAGTTCGTCAACTTTCGAAAGCGAGCTCTCAGTGAAAATCACATTGTTCGCGTTCAAAATATCATAAGTATTCAACTTGTAAGCTATCGACACGTTTGCCTTTTGGAGGTTACGTGCAGACTTAGCAATGTTCTCGCTGTTTTCTGGTACAACTATTAGAGTTTTCTTACCATCAACTTGAAGAGATTTAAGGATTGCCGCAAACTCTTTAGTTTTTGGTGTATCCATGTTAAAATCCTCTAAAACTAAGATTGCTTCATCTTTTGCTTTATAAGACAATGCTGACTTACGTGCTAATTGCTTAAGTTTCTTGTTTAACTTGAAGCTGTAGTTTCTTGGACGTGGTCCAAAAATTCTACCACCACCTACACGTGTACCAGACTTAATACTACCTGCTCTTGCAGTACCAGTACCTTTTTGTCTTTTGATTTTACGTGTACTTCCTGAAATCTCAGCTCTTTCTTTTGCTTTGTGAGTACCTTGTCTCTTATTCGCTAAGTGCTGCTTTACATCAAGATAGATAGCGTGATCGTTAGGCTCAATCCCAAAAATATCGGAATTCAATTTAACCTTTTTAGAGGTCTTTTTGCCTGTAGTATTTACAACTGCTAATTCCATTATTTCTCTATGATTACAGTGCTACCTTTCGCGCCTGGAACAGATCCTTTCACAACAATAACATTGCGCTCTGCATCTACCTTAAGCACTTCTAGCGATTCAACTTTTACTCTATTTCCTCCAGTTCTACCGGCCATCTTCATTCCCTTGAACACTCTCGCTGGGTATGAAGCTGCACCTATCGAACCTGGCGCTCTTAATCGGTTGTGCTGACCATGCGTAGCCTGACCTACACCACCGAATCCATGTCTTTTCACAACACCTTGGAAACCTTTTCCTTTAGATGTTCCTACTACGTCAACTAGTTCGCCTTCTGCGAAAATATCAACACCTACAGTGTCGCCTACGTTAACGTCTTGATCAAAGCCATCTACTTCAATGACCTTTGATTTTGGGGAAACCCCAGCTTTTTTGAAGTGTCCTTGTAAGGACTTTGGCGTATTTTTTTCTTTACGCTCACCCCATGCTATCTGTACAGCTTCATAACCATCCGTTTCGATAGTTCTTAACTGCGTTACATAACATGGACCAACCTCTAACAACGTGCATGGTAAGTTCTTACCCTCGGCACTGTACAAGCTAGTCATTCCCAACTTTTTTCCAATCAATGCTGGCATCTTTTTTCTTTTTAGTTGGTTATTAATTATGCTTTTATTTCTACTTCAACACCACTTGGCAACTCTAAACGCATCAATGCATCTATCGTTTTGGATGATGAACTATAAATGTCCATTAATCTCTTGTAAGAGCATAGTTGAAATTGCTCACGCGCTTTCTTGTTTACGTGCGGTGATCTTAACACCGTGTAAATTCTTTTGTGCGTAGGTAATGGAATTGGTCCACTTATTACTGCACCTGTGCTCTTAACTGTTTTTACAATCTTCTCAGCACTCTTATCAACCAAATTGTGGTCGTAAGACTTTAACTTTATTCTGATTTTCTGATTCATTATCTCGTTTGATAAATGATTTATGCTTCTACTTTTCCGTTTGCCTTAGCGATTACTTCTTCAGCAATATTCTTAGGACACTCTGCGTAATGAGAGAATTCCATAGATGATGTTGCTCTACCCGATGAAATCGTTCTTAATGCGGTAACATATCCAAACATTTCTGATAACGGAACTTTAGCTTTAACAACCTTAGATCCAGCTCTATCATCCATGCCTTCAACCATACCTCTTCTTCTGTTTAAGTCACCTACAATGTCACCCATGTTCTCCTCTGGAGTAACAACTTCTAGTTTCATCATTGGCTCAAGCAATACAGGACTACATTTTGGCAATGCGTTTCTGTACGCCATCTTAGCAGCTAATTCGAATGATAATTGATCCGAATCCACCGCGTGGAAAGACCCATCAAACAAAGTAACTTTTAGTCTATCAACAGTAAAGCCTGCTAATACACCGTTTTTCATAGCTTCTTTGAATCCTTTCTCTACTGATGGAATAAATTCCTTAGGAACGTTACCACCTTTGATAAGGTTTTCGAATACTAATCCTTCTTTATCTTCATCTGCTGGCTCAATCTTAATTTGAATATCAGCAAACTTACCACGACCACCAGACTGCTTCTTGTACACTTCTCTGTGTTCAATGCTTCCTGTGATTGCTTCTTTATAATTTACTTGAGGTGCACCTTGGTTACACTCAACTTTAAATTCTCTTTTAAGACGATCAAGGATAATATCTAAGTGAAGCTCTCCCATTCCACTTAATACTGTCTGACCTGAATCTTCATCAGTGTGAACAGTAAGTGTAGGATCTTCTTCCGTCAATTTAGCAATTGCTGTTCCTAGTTTATCAACGTCAGCTTGAGTTTTAGGCTCGATTGCAATTCCAATTACCGGCTCTGGGAAATCCATAGATTCAAGCACGATTGGTGCTTTCTCATCACACAAAGTATCTCCTGTCTTAATATCTTTAAATCCAACTAATGCAGCAATATCCCCACAGTGTAACTGGTCAATTTGATTTTGCTTGTTAGCGTGCATTTGGAAAATTCTCGAAATTCTTTCTTTCTTTCCAGTTCTTGTGTTCAACACGTAAGATCCTGCTGGTAATATACCCGAATATGCTCTGGTGAAACAAAGTCTTCCAACGAATGGGTCAGTAGCAATCTTAAATGCAAGTGCTGCGAATGGCTCATCAGCAGAAGGCTTTCTAGACGCTGGCTCATCAGTGTCAGGATTAGTTCCATCGATAGCCTCAACATCTGTAGGTGCTGGAAGAATTTCCATTACCATATCAAGCATAGCCTGAACCCCTTTGTTCTTAAATGCAGAACCACACATCATAGGAACAACCTTTCCTGCAATAGTAGCTTCTCTTAATGCATCAAGAATTTCTCTTTCAGTCAATGAATCTTCATCTTCGAAATACTTCTCCATTAAAGTATCATCAAACTCAGCTACTGCTTCTAAAAGTTGTCCTCTTAGTTCTCTTGCCTCATCGATAATATCTTCAGGAATTTCGATTTCTTGGAAAGTCATTCCTTGATCCTCTTCATTCCATGTAATACCTCTGAAGTTGATAAGGTCTACAACACCTTTAAAATCATCTTCAGCACCAATATTTAATTGTAAAGGAAGAGCGTGGCTTCCTAACATTTCTTTTACCTGACGACAAACAGCTAAGAAATCTGCACCTTGACGGTCCATTTTATTAACGAAACCAATTCTTGGTACGTTATAGTTGTTTGCAAGTCTCCAGTTAGTTTCAGATTGTGGCTCTACACCATCAACTGCACTAAATAAGAAAACCAAACCATCTAACACTCTTAAAGATCTGTTTACCTCAACAGTAAAATCAACGTGTCCTGGAGTATCGATAATGTTTACGTGGTAGTTGTTTCCTCTATAAGGCCATGTAAGAGTAGTTGCAGCAGACGTAATAGTAATACCTCTCTCTTGCTCTTGCTCCATCCAGTCCATTGTAGCTGCACCATCATGCACCTCACCAATTTTGTGGCTAACTCCACCGTAATATAGAATACGCTCAGTTGTAGTTGTCTTACCAGCATCAATGTGAGCGGCGATTCCAATATTCCTTGTATATGTTAAATCTCTTTTTGCCATTGTCTTAATTCTTATTCAATTAGAATCTAAAGTGAGAGAATGCTTTGTTAGCCTCAGCCATTCTATGAGTATCTTCTTTCTTTTTAAATGCGCCACCTTCTTCTTTCGCAGCTGACATAATTTCACCCGCTAATCTTTGAGCCATTGACTTCTCATTTCTAGAACGAGAATATTTAATCATCCACTTCATCCCAAGAGACTGCTTACGGCTATCTCTTACTGGAGTAGGAATTTGAAAAGTAGCACCACCTACACGTCTACTTCTTACTTCAACACTTGGAGTTACATTATCCAAAGCTTTCTTCCATACATCCAAACCTTTTTCGTCTTCAATTTTACTATCCACTATCTCAATAGCGTCATAGAAAATTTTAAATGCCATACTTTTTTTACCGTCAAGCATAAGGTTGTTTACGAACTTAGTTACCACTTCCTCATTGAACTTAGGATCCGGTAAAATCGCGTGTTTTTTGGCCGTTCTTCTTCTCATCTCTTAAGACTATTATTTTTTCTTAGGTCGTTTAGCTCCATACTTAGAACGTCTTTGTGTACGTCCCTCAACTCCTGCAGTATCCAATGCACCTCTAACAATGTGGTAACGAACACCTGGAAGATCTTTTACTCTTCCTCCTCTTACCAACACAATCGAGTGTTCCTGTAAGTTATGTCCTTCTCCTCCAATGTATGCGTTAACTTCCTTACCATTTGTTAACCTAACCCTAGCAACTTTTCTCATTGCTGAATTTGGTTTCTTTGGCGTTGTAGTGTACACACGCACGCAAACCCCTCTTCTTTGAGGACACGAATCAAGCGCCGCAGACTTGCTAGTTTGTGTCTGAGCCGTTCTTCCTTTTCTTACTAATTGTTGTATTGTAGGCATTTTCTACTCGGTTATTTTTAGTTAAATTCCCATACTCCCGAACATAGTTCAGGGGCATTTTTGGGGCTGCAAAGATAGATGTTATTTTTTATAATCCAACACAATATTGAATTTTATTTCAGTTTTTTAACCATCCAATGTTAAAACCGAAAATTTATTCGATGAAATCGTGTGTAAGGGTAGACAAATGTTGAAAATAAAATTTTAGTAGCGCATTTTTCTGGTGTGATAATATATAGTTTTGTCATATGAATTATTTGGACGAGCTGAATGAAGCCCAGAGAGCGGCAACGGTTAACCTAGATGGGCCAATGATGATAATTGCGGGTGCGGGTTCCGGTAAAACACGAGTATTAACTTACCGAATAGCTCATTTAATTAATTCGGGTGTTGACCCTTTCAAAATACTAGCACTAACCTTTACAAACAAGGCTGCGCGCGAAATGAAAGAGAGGATATCCACGATTGTTGGAGGAAGTGACGCTCAAGCTATATGGATGGGAACATTTCACTCTGTATTTGCTCGGATACTAAGAACCGAAAGCGAACTAATTGGTTACCCAAGGAATTTTACTATCTATGACACCAGTGATTCTCGGAATCTTATAAAAAGTATTATTAAAGATTGTGGATTTGATGATAAGGTATACAAACCTAATATTGTACAAAACAGGATTTCATCAGCAAAGAACAATTTAATCTCTGCTTCAGCATACAAAGAGAACTCGGATATTACTTCTGAGGATCGCATGAGGAGTATGCCACATGTCCATGAAATCTATTCACGATATGAACAGAGATGTTTCAGAGCTGGTGCTATGGATTTCGACGACCTGTTATTCAAAACAAACGAACTTCTTAGAGATTTCCCTGAAGTCTTGCACAAGTATCAGCATAGATTTAGTCATATATTAGTAGATGAGTATCAAGACACCAACTTTTCTCAGTATTTAATAGTGAAAAAACTAGCCGCCGTGCACGAGAATTTGTGTGTTGTTGGAGATGATGCTCAGAGCATCTACGCATTTAGAGGGGCAAACATCCAAAATATTCTCAACTTTAAAAGAGATTATCCCGACTACAAACTTTTTAAGCTTGAGCAAAACTACAGATCGACTCAAACAATCGTTGAAGCAGCAAATTCGATTATTAAAAAGAATAAGGACCAAATTGAAAAGGATGTTTGGACATCAAACGATAATGGCTCAAAAATAAAGGTAATTGGCACTCTAACGGACAATGAAGAAGGGAAGGTGATTTCAAATACTATTTACGATACACATCTATCCAATTCGAACTCATATAATGAGTTTGCGATTTTATATCGCACCAACGCTCAATCCAGATCTTTTGAGGAGTCTCTTATAAAACTGAATATTCCTTATAAGATATATGGTGGACTATCATTCTACCAACGCAAAGAAATAAAGGACATACTAGCTTATTGTAGACTAACAGCCAATCACACGGATGAAGAGGCGTTAAAACGCGTCATAAACTACCCGAAAAGAGGAATAGGTCAGACCACAATTGACAAAGCCATGATTCAGGCAAACGAACACCAAGTGAGTTTGTGGAAAGTATTAAACAATCCAGCGGAGTTTGGTTTGCAGCTGAACTCAGGAACTTTTAATAAAATCCAGTCATTTACAACAATGATCAGAAGTTTTAGGACTGGTTTAGATACAAAGCCGGCATATGAATTAGGTACTGACATTGCAAAAAACACTGGTTTACTCAGAACGCTTCATGATGATAAAACACCAGAAGGTGTAAGTAGATACGAAAACGTTCAGGAGCTACTGAATGCCATGAAGGAATTTTCAGATTCTGCTAAAGATGATGAGATTAAAACGCTTGGTGACTTTCTGATAGATGTTGCGTTATTGACAGATGCGGACAATGACAGCGATGAAGACAAAGAGAAGGTTACGTTAATGACAATCCATGCAGCAAAAGGGCTAGAGTTTCCATACGTTTATATCGTGGGAATGGAAGAAAATTTATTCCCGTCCCAATTGTCGTTGCATAGCAGATCTGAACTGGAAGAGGAAAGGAGGCTTTTTTACGTTGCTCTAACACGAGCTGAGAAAGAAGCAACCCTCAGCTATGCACAAAGTCGTTACAGATGGGGCAACCTAATATATTGCGAGCCGAGTAGGTTTATTGATGAATTAGATCAGAAGTTTCTTGATAGACAAGAAGTAAAAAAAGCACCCAAAAAGGAATACGATGAAAAGCCTTGGGAGTCCAGTTTTAGCAAAGGAAGTTTTGGTGGTGCGCAATCAAAGTTTAAAAAACCGAGTACCAAATCGAAACAAGAACCTAAACCGCAATTTACGCCACCGAAAAACTTAAAAAAAGTAAACACTAGCGGTACTTCCTCAGCTAATACTGCCTCTGCAAATATCGATCTTGAAGTTGGGACCATGGTTAAGCATGAGCGATTCGGAAAAGGAAAAGTAGTGAGTATTGATGGAGATGCACCTAATACAAAAGCAACTGTATACTTCCCATCAGCGGGACAAAAACAATTATTGTTAAGATTTGCGAAACTTGAGGTTATCAGCGAATAATTATATTTACAAAATGAAGAACGAAGGAATAGAAGAATTGAGCTACAATACTAGTAGAAGCAGAATGATTATACCTGAGTATGGACGAAACGTTCAGAAAATGGTAAACTATGCACTTAGCGTAGAAGATAGAGATGAAAGAAACAAAGTAGCCAAAGCTATTATAAATGTAATGGGGCAACTGAATCCGCATTTACGTGATGTGGAAGATTTTACGCATAAATTATGGGCACACTTATTTATTATGTCTGACTTTAAGTTAGACGTTGATTCGCCCTACCCTATTCCAACAGCTGAAACGTTTAGCCAAAAACCGGAACGCGTTGACTACCCTCAATCGTATATTAAGTATGGTCATTACGGAAAAACAATTCCTAAAATGATTCAGAAGTGCATTGAGTTAACGGATGAGAAGGAAAAGGAAGTGCTTACCAACATTATAGGTAACATGATGAAGAAATCATACCTGATGTGGAATAGAGATACCGTAAACGATGAGCTAATTGCAAATCAATTAAAGGAGCTTTCAAACGGCAAATTAGAGTTGAAAGACTTAAGCGTTTTAACTCCTACATCAGAGATAGTTAAAAACAAGCCTACAAACACAAGTAATAATAACAGAAGACGCGGAAGAAGCAAGAAAGGCAAGAAAAGATATTAGACTACTATGGGATCATTTGAAATTTACGGAGGTAACAAACTTAAAGGTGACTTAATACCACAAGGTGCGAAAAATGAAGCATTGCAAATTCTTTGTGCCGTACTTTTAACAAAAGAAAAAGTAACTATTAGCAATGTTCCAGATATTGTTGATGTTAACAAACTCATCAATCTTCTCCAAGCCATGGGAGTTAAGGTTGAGAAAGTTGAAAAGGGTATATACAACTTTAAGGCAGATAAAATTGATATTGAGTACCTTCTAACAGATGATTTCAAAAAACGTGGGTCAAGTTTACGTGGCTCTATTATGATTGTTGGCCCATTATTAGCTCGTTTTGGCAAAGGATATATTCCTAAGCCTGGTGGGGATAAAATTGGACGAAGAAGATTAGATACACATTTCATTGGATTCGAAAAACTCGGAGCCAAGTTTGATTATGATGCTAAAACACAGTTTTATAAAGTAAGTTCCAAAAAGCTTAAGGGAACATACATGCACATGGATGAAGCCTCTGTTACAGGAACAGCCAACTTGGTAATGGCTGCTGTATTGGCAAAAGGCGAAACCGTAATATATAACGCCGCCTGCGAACCTTATCTGCAACAGCTTTGTAAAATGCTGAATAAGATGGGGGCTAAGATAAAAGGTGTTGGCTCAAACATGCTTACCATAAAAGGTGTTGATAGTCTAAAGGGTTGTTTCCACAGCATTTTACCCGACATGATTGAAATTGGGTCATTCATAGGCTTAGCTGCTATGACTCAGTCAGAAATCACCATTAAGGATGTAAGTTATCCGGATTTAGGAATTATTCCTGATGTATTTAAAAAGCTGGGTATAAAAATGGAATTAAAGGGTGACGATCTTTACATTCCTTCACAAGATGTTTATGAGATAGACACTTTTATTGATGGTTCGATTTTAACAATATCTGATGCTCCTTGGCCAGGATTTACACCGGATTTATTAAGTATTGTGCTAACCACAGCTATTCAGGCTAGAGGAAGTGTGCTTATACACCAAAAGATGTTTGAAAGTCGCCTGTTCTTCACGGATAAATTGATTGACATGGGGGCACAGATTATTTTATGTGATCCTCATAGAGCTACAGTTATAGGGTTGGAACGTAAGTATCCACTGCGTGGTATCCAAATGACTTCACCAGATATACGTGCCGGAGTTTCATTGTTGATTGCAGCATTGTCCGCAGAAGGAAAAAGTGTGATACACAACATCAATCAAATTGATAGAGGCTATCAGGACATTGACATTCGTCTAAATAATTTAGGAGCAGACATTAGGCGCTTATCGTAACACTGATGGGTAGCAAACTTGCTAAATTAGTGTCGAATAGATGGTTTTTAATCGCCGTCTTTTCTGCTGCTGCCATAGGAATTAGCTTTCAAAAGTACCAAAGCTCAATTCCAAAAGAAAATGGTGTAGTAACGTCTGAGTTCACCTATAACAACTTTAAAATTTTCAAATCTTCATATGAGCATTTAGAGAAGAATGACAATCTCTATTTGTTGTATGACTATGAAGTTTTTGATTTATTTAAATACAGTCCAAGCTTTGCATTTTCTTGTGTGATTTTTCAACCTTTCAATGATCTTATTGGTCTAATTATATGGAATCTGATTAATCATCTTGTATTTGTTTTTGCAATAATTAAACTGGGACTCCACCGCCATAAATTGTTTTGGCTCGTATTCCCTTTTTTACTGATAGAATCTATCAGTTCAACTCAAAACAGTCAAAGTAATCTACTGGTACTCGGGTTATTAGTGTTATTCGTCTACTATATAGACAAGGCAAAGTCGTTTTCTGGCATGTTTGCTATTTTCTATAGTGTATTCGTTAAAATATTTGGATTGGTATTACTACCCTATGTATTATTCAAACCTGGATTACTCAAGAATGTCATGATTGGTCTACTAACGTTTATTATTATTTTGTGTCTTCCCTTGCTTGCTGTGAGTCCTAGCAACTTGATTTGGCAATACGAAAATTGGTGGGAATTACTCACCAATGATCATTCAGCATCCGTAGGTAATTCACTGCTATCGCTATTACAAACATTACTAAACTCAGAAATTAATAAAGGTGTTGTGCTTTTATTCGGCGCATTGGTTTTCTGTTTACCTCTATTACGAGTGTCCATGTATAAAAAGAAGTCCTTTCAATACAGCTTTTTTATCTCATCGCTTTTTTGGATAATATTATTTAACCACAAATCTGAACCACCAACATATATCATAGCCGTTTTTGCAGCCGTAATGTGGTTTTTAAGTGAAACTCCTAACAAGTTGAGGTATGGTATATTTATTCTAACCATGGTGTTCTCGTCGCTCTACAAAACTGATTTGTTACCCCGTTGGTTCGCGGACAACATAGTTAAACCCTATGAATTAATGGTGCTACCAATACTAGCATTGTGGTTATCTACTCAATATCGATTGATTTTTGGTAAATTTGAATCAGATGAAATCACTACTTATCCTTCTAATAGTTTGGTTTAATGTTTCTTTGAATGCCGGGAACGGTGATACCAAGTTCCAAGGAAGTACTAACGATTTCCGCAAAGGTGATATTATTGATGATATTGTTCTTCCTGGTGTAAATGGTAAGGACAAAAAGTTATCTAAACTAAAAGGCAAATATGTGCTAGTTGATTTCTGGGCCTCATGGTGCAAACCTTGCCGTGTAGAAAACAACAATCTTGTTTCTGCGTATGAAAAATACAATTCGGCAAAACTGAAAGACGCAAAGGGATTCGAAATCTACAGCATATCTCTTGACCAAGATAAAAATCGTTGGATACAAGCAATTTCGCAAGACAATCTATCTTGGAAGTATCATGTATCAGACCTCAAGGGTTGGAAGTCCGAAATTGCCAAAAAGTTTAATGTAAGTTCCATTCCCTCAAACATTTTAATTGGACCTGACATGAAGGTAATAGCAATCAACCTGAGGGGTCAAAAACTGCATGAAGAACTAGACAATTATGTCATAGGCTTTTAATAAGCGTGCCAATCCTGCATACTTTCTGACAGTGATATGGATAATTTCATGTCAAGATGTCTTATATCCCCGAATGGCTTTATATTTGCCAACTGTTTCAAAAAAATGCATAATCATGAGTACGAAGACACAGAACGAAAATGATGAGGTAAGCGCCAAGGCAGACTCAAAGAAAGGCCAAGAGGAAATATTGGAAAATGATGCCGATGAATCTGGTGAAGAAACCACCGTTGATGAAAATGAGAATGAATCGAGCGACGATAATGAAGAAGCCTCATCCTCTGAGAATGATTTCAAAGATAAGTTTGTAAGGTTGTATTCTGAGTTTGAAAACTACAGAAAGCGAACAGCTAAAGAGAAAATTGAGCTAATTAAAACAGCAAGTTCAGATTTAGCTAAGGAGATTCTGGCGATTGTAGATGATTTAGAACGTGCAATAAAGGCGAATGAATCTATAGAAGGTGATGAAGGGTTGAAGGAAGGATACGTTCTTATATACAATAAATTCCTTAAAATCCTTGAAAACAAGGGCATCAAGGAAATCGAGTGTCTTGGGGAAAGCTTTGATGTTGATAAACATGAAGCATTAACCCAAGTACCAGCACAAAGTGACGATCAAAAAGGAAAGGTGATTGATGTAATTGAAAAAGGCTACATGATGGGCGACACAATTATTCGATATGCCAAAGTGGTTGTTGGTCAATAGGAGGAAATTCAATGGCAAAAAGAGATTATTACGAAATATTAGGTGTAAGCAAAGGTGCTTCTGAGGCAGATATCAAAAAGGCATATCGCAAACTAGCCATTAAATATCACCCGGATAAGAATCCTGACGACAAGGAAGCCGAGGAAAAGTTCAAGGAGGCGGCTGAAGCTTATGAGGTACTCAGCAATCCGCAGAAGAAGCAACAATATGATCAATTCGGCCATGCCGGAATGGGCGGTGCTGGCGGATTCGGTGGCGGCGGCGGCATGAACATGGATGATATCTTTAGCCAATTTGGTGACATCTTTGGTGGTGCTTTTGGTGGCGGATTTGGCGGAGGCCGAGGAGGCAGACGCGTTCGCAAAGGTTCTAATCTCCGAGTTAAGATTAAGTTGACGCTAGAAGATATAGCAAACGGCGTTGAGAAAAAAATTAAAGTAAATAAGCTTATTAACGCTGATGGGGTCGAGTTCAATACCTGTTCGACTTGTGGTGGAACTGGTCAGATTACCCGTGTGACTCAAACCATCCTAGGCGCAATGCAGACCTCATCTACTTGTAACGTTTGTCAAGGAAGTGGGCAGACTGTCGGAAAGCGCCCTCCAGGTGTTGATGAAAACGGTCTAAAGAGAGAAGAAACCGTAATTCCTATTGATATTCCTGCAGGTGTTGAAGAAGGTATGCAACTTAACGTGCAGGGACAAGGTAATGCTGCTCCTGGTGGAGGTGTTCCTGGTGACTTATTAGTTGTAATTGAGGAAGAACAACATCCTGATCTAAAAAGAGAAGGACAAAACCTGCATCATGAAGCTTACATCAGTTTTGTTGACGCTGCATTGGGTTCTTCTGTAGAAGTTCCCTTAATCAGTGGGAAGGCGAAAATTAAAGTTGAGCCTGGCACTCATAGTGGAAAAACCCTAAGATTAAGAGGTAAAGGCTTGCCAAGTGTACATCACAGAGGACATGGTGACCTATTTGTACATATTCACGTGTGGACGCCACAAAAACTAAGTAAAGAAGAACGCGAAACATTGGAAAAATTAGGCAATTCGGACAACTTTAAGCCTAATCCTACCGAGAAAGACAAGAGCTTCTTTCAGCGAATGAAAGAGCATTTTACGGGGTAAAAACCAGCTAGTTTTCTATCCATAATGAAAGGTGAACAACTTTGTTTTAGCTTTCGTTAAAAATCAATATTTCATGTTACCTTTAATCATTCATCCAAGTGAATGACAATAGAGCTCAGAGATATTAGCAAACATTATAGTGGACATCAAGCACTTAGCAATGTCTCTATGCAATTCTCTGCCGGCAAAATCACTGGATTGCTAGGGCCTAATGGCGCAGGAAAAACAAGCCTAATCCGAATTATCAATAATATTATTGAAGCTGATAAGGGCGAGATATTAGTCAATGGCAATGCTTTAGATAAATCGTTTGTTGCAAAGATTGGCTACTTACCCGAGGAGCGTGGCCTTTATAAGAAGATGAAAGTAGCCGAACAGATTGTCTACCTAGCGCGATTGAAAGGACTTAGCAAGCAAGAAGCCAAAAGTGCATGCGATTCATGGCTGCATAAACTTAGTTTAGACGAATGGCGAAATGCACGAATTGAACAGCTGTCTAAAGGAATGGCGCAAAAAGTGCAATTCATATCTACCGTTGTTCACAATCCAGATATCCTGATTTTAGATGAACCTTTCTCTGGCTTTGATCCAGTGAACGTTCGACTAATTAAAGACCTCATATTAGAATTAAAAGCGGAGGGTAAAACGATTATCCTATCAACTCACAATATGAATTCAGTTGAAGAAATTTGTGATCATGTTTATATGCTCAATCAGGGTAAAAAGATTCTTGATGGAGCAGTGGGAGGCATAAAAGAAGATTACCGTCCGTCTGCATACGAAATTCAGTTTAGAGGCAACATCATTGGATTTACGAATGCACTTTGGGCTGGTTATGAATTGATTGAAAGGAAACAGATAGGCAATGAGAATTTTGTAGCAGTTATCAAACTTGTTGATGGTAACACCATAAACAATCTACTATCTACTATTATCCCACATGTACAAGTTGAGCGTGTAGAGGAGATTCTTCCAAAAATGGATGAAATTTTTATTACAGCACTAAATCCTGAGCCACATGAGTAATGTAGGATTAATCATACAACGCGAATTCAGTTCAAGAATTAAGAAGCGGTCATTCATTATCATGTGCTTATTGGGACCATTGCTCATTTCTCTTTTCTCAGTTCTAGCCATTAAGGTTTCAAACACTTATGAAAAACAGAAGGTTCTTATAGTAGACCCCCATGAAATAACTGGGCTGTATTGGAATGACACCCATACAAAATGGTGTGATTTTGAAGTTCAGTTTAAGAATATCAGTGATGCCGAGTTTAATAATTCGGATTTTGATGTGTTAGTTTACATTAACAGAAAAATAGTAGAGAATAATACCGTTCAAATTTTCTACAAAGACAAACCAAATCCTTATTCGAGAGCAGATATTATTAGACAAGTTGAAACCCGCTTAGAAGGGTTGAAACTTGAAGTCACGAATATTGATCCTGATTCCTATTACAAACTCAAGCAAGCCTTAATTGTAAAGGACAAAAACATTAACGGTGAAGATGTCCGAGCTGATCAAAACAAAAGTAATATAGGCTTTGTATTTGGAGCCTTGATATTCTTCTTCATTTTCAACTTTGGAGTGCATGTTATGCGGGGTGTGATTGAAGAAAAATCTAACAGAATCGTTGAGATTATGGTTTCTACGGTAAAGCCCATCCAATTAATGACTGGTAAAATAATAGGCATAGGAATGGCTGCTTTACTGCAATTTGCGATTTGGACAGCATTAACTGCAGTAATTCTAACAGGTATACGTGAACAGGTTTATCCGGATGTATATGCGCCAGATAAACAAGTAGCACAGACCGCACAAACTAGTCATTCTGATTTACAGGGCCCTACACACATTGAAGTAAACGAAATGGGGCAACTTATTTATGAAGCTGTCAACTACACTGGCATGATTAGTTTCTTCCTATTCTTCATGATTGTGGGTTATTTCTTCTATGCTGGTATTTACGCTTCCATTGGAGCAGCAGTGGACAATGAAACGGATGGTCAACAATACTTATTTCCCGTCACCTTGCCGCTTATTCTAGGCTTTGTGGCTGCGTATGTAACTGCTACTAATCCAGATGGTGCCATTGCCGAGACCTTTAGTATAATTCCGTTTACATCTCCCATTGTTATGATGGTTAGATTACCATTTGTTTATGGATCTGCTAACGAGTGGCAACTGTACTTGTCTATGGGCGTACTAATGCTATCAGCTTTATTAATGTTTTATTTGTCAGCTCGGGTTTATAAGAAGGGGATTTTGATGTATGGTAAAAAAGCAGGATTGAGCCAGATATGGCGCTGGGCAGTAAAAGGGAATTGATGAGCAGAATAGCAATCTTAGATCTTGGTACAAACACATTTAACCTGTTAATTGCAGATAAGAATGGCAGTGACATCAATGTAATCGCAAAAGAGCGAGAAATTGTTAAGCTTGGTGAAGGAGGTTTAGCGAACAACACTATTGCACCTATCCCCTACCAACGTGCGATTAACGGCATCAATAATCATATGAAGCGCATTTCAGACTTAAAATGTGACCACATAAAAGCTGTTGCTACCTCAGGGATTAGGTCTACTAATAATGGCCTGGAGCTTTTAAAAGAGCTAAAAACTGCATTTAATTTGGACGTAGAGGTAATTGATGGAGACAGGGAAGCTGAACTAATTTGGAAAGGTGTAATTCACAACATACCTTGTCCAGAAGATGTTCTGATTATGGACATTGGAGGTGGAAGTACTGAGTTTATTATAGGTAATTCGGATCGCTTCAAATGGAAAAAGAGCTATAAACTTGGTGCATCTCGATTAAAAGAGACCTTTCAGCCATCAGACCCAATCACAGAAGAAGAAATTGACACAATAAACGCACACTTTGATTCGCAACTTGACGATTTATACGCAAAATGCAAAGAGCATGAAATATCTAGTTTAATTGGATCTTCGGGCTCTTTCGACACCTTTGCTGAGGTGATTTTCCATAAGCACCAAAAGTTCGATGAATTTGAATCAGCTGATTACCACGAAATTAATCTCAATGAATTTGATTCTCAGTATCAGTTTCTTTTAAAATCAAATCTACAAGATAGACTTGACACACCTGGTATGCTACCAATGCGTGCTGACATGATTGTGATTAGTGGATTACTCACAAATCATGTAGTTTCACATGCAAACATTCATTCTATGCATGTATCCAAGCATGCCTTGAAAGAAGGCTTAATGTTTGAAATTTCTTCTGTCGCAGACCAGTAGTTGAGCTAATTTATACCACTAAACACGTAAATAAAAGCTCCTTGGTCTAATTATTGGACATCTGTTTTTATTGTTTAAGAGATACAGCAGGTCTCTTAAGAATTATTAATTTAGAAGCAAAATAAATCAATAGCATGGCAAAGATTTTAGTTATCGATGATGAAAGACCGATTAGAAGTACGCTAAAAGAGATTTTAGAATACGAGAAGTTTGAAGTGGATGAAGCGGAAGATGGACAGATAGGTCTTGGAATGTTGGAAAAGAACACTTACGACATTGTTCTTTGTGACATCAAGATGCCTAAAATGGACGGGATGGAGCTACTTGAAAAAATTCAAGAAAAGGGATTCGAAATGCCTGTTGTAATGATTTCTGGGCACGGTAATGTAGAAACTGCAGTTGAAGCTTTGAAGATTGGTGCGTATGATTTTATTCAAAAACCACTTGACCTCAACCGTATTCTGGTAACCATCAGAAATGCAATGGAGAAAAAGGACTTAGTTACAGAAACTAAGGTTCTTAAGCAAAAGGTTGATAAAGGTAAATCTTCAGACATTATTGGTGAATCGGCAACGATTACCGCAATCAAGCAAATGATCGGTAAAGTTGCGCCAACAGATGCGCGAGTGTTGATTACTGGTGGCAATGGTTCGGGTAAAGAACTGGTTGCACGTCAATTACATAAAAACAGTAACCGTAGCAAATGTCCTTTTATTGAGGTTAACTGTGCCGCAATTCCATCAGAATTAATTGAGAGTGAGTTGTTTGGTCATGAAAAAGGTGCGTTTACATCTGCGCACAAACAACGAAAAGGTAAATTCGAGCAAGCGGATGGTGGAACGTTATTCTTAGATGAAATTGGTGACATGAGTGCATCTGCACAGGCAAAAGTTCTTCGTGCACTTCAAGAAAATAAAATTACACGAGTTGGAGGCGAAAAAGAATTAAAAGTGGATGTCCGTGTTGTTGCAGCTACCAATAAAGATCTTCGTCATGAAATTGAACAAGGTAATTTCCGAGAAGATTTATACCATAGATTGGGTGTGATTTTGATTCACGTTCCATCTTTAAACGATAGACGCGATGACATCCCTGTGCTAGCAGAACACTTTATTAAGCAGGTGGCTGCAGAACAAAACATGCCTGAATTATCTTTCACAGACAAGGGCATGAAGGCACTTCAAGAAGTTAATTGGACAGGAAACATTCGTGAATTACGCAATGTAATTGAACGATTGATGATTCTTTGTGATGAGGAAATAACTGAGAAAGACATTGAGCTTTACGTTACGCCTAAGCACTAGGACTTACTATTCATTTTTCGTTTGCTCTTTTATAACCTACACTAGGTCGCGGAGCGGTTTGCTCACGTGTAAACTGTTGTAGAAATTTAATAATCTTGTCAATACGTGCATCATTATTGCCTACTTGTTTCTCTATTTCATTCAGCTTAAGCAGCACATCCTTATTACTATATATTGCTGCTCGTAATTTTGCATATACCCGCATAATGTGAATGTTTAATGCAATAGCGCGCTTGCTGTTCAGCACACTTGACAGCATTAATACACCGTGTTCCGTAAAAACATAAGGCAATGTCCTCCGTTTATTATTTGTGGTCGCAATTTGCGACCGCAAACTTTCCCACTCCTTTTCGTTAAGCCGAAACATAAAGTCCTCAGGGAATCTTTCCTCATTTCGTTTGACTTGTTCATTAATCCGCTTAGTCGGTACGTCATACAGCTCTGACAAGTGTGAGTCTATCATTACTTTTTCACCGCGAACTAAAAATATTCGACTTGTAATCTCGCTATCTCTTAAAACTTCCATTGTGTCTGAATTCTATGAATCAGCAAAAATCATTCATCAGCACATAAACTATTTACGTTTTCAGAAAAATTGAACCTTTGTTAAATCGTTGCGATAAGGTTCATCGAATCAACAATTCTAAATCAAGCGCCAACCAAGGTCTTAGCTTCTTCCAATGCAGCATCTATTCCTGCAGGATTCTTGCCTCCAGCTGTCGCAAAGAAAGCTTGACCACCACCGCCACCTTGAATATGTTTAGACCATGACCGTATAAGCTCACCAGCATTCCAACCTTTGTCTTCCACTAAATTATCGGACAACATAATAGTTAGTGTAGCTTTTCCTTTATCCTCAGCTCCAATCACCATGAATAGGTTGTCTATTTCGTTCTTTAACTGAAAAGCAAGATCCTTCACGCTTTTTGCATCCATTGTAAGCTTAGATGCAATAAAGTTAACACCGTTTATTTCTTTCGCACTAGCCTTTAAATCACCCTTGGCGTTCCCTGCCTGCTTTCTATTGAGTACTTCAATCTCTTTTTGAAGCTGCTTATTTTGCTCTTGTAAATCCTCAATAGCTCTTACAATGTCCTTGGGATTCTTCAAAAGTGCATTCAATTGATTAACCGTTTCTAATTGCTCATTAATATAAGCGAACGCACTATCAGATGTAATCGCTTCAATCCTTCTAACACCAGCTGCAACAGCAGATTCACCCACAATTTTAATCATCCCAATGTCTCCAGTTGCACGCACATGCGTTCCGCCACACAATTCAACAGACGATCCAAACTTTATTACCCGAACAACGTCAGCGTACTTTTCACCAAAGAGCGCCATCGCTCCCATCTCTTTCGCATCCTCCAATGGCATTCGTTTAAACTCCTCCAGCGGAATATTTTGACGAATTTTGGCGTTAACCATATTCTCGATTTCCAAAAGTTGTTCTGCACTTACTTTCTCGAAATGAGAAAAGTCAAACCTTAAATGTTTTGGAGAAACTAAGGATCCTTTTTGTTCCACATGTGTACCTAACAACTCTCTTAATGCTTCATGTAATAAGTGTGTTGCCGTATGATTTGAAGTTGAAAGTCGTCTCTTTTCACCATCTACAATTGCCTTGAACTTGGCCTCCAAGTTGCTCGGCAAAGTATCTGTAATGTGTATTATCTGATTGTTTTCCTTCTTCGTAGTAAGAATGGCAATGGTTTCCTGATCATTTTCTATTACACCAGTATCCCCTACTTGCCCTCCTCCTTCAGGATAAAATGGCGTTAGATTAAATACAAGTTGAAAACGTTCTTCACCTTTAACTACTACCCTTCTATACTTAGTTATATAAACGTTAGTTTCGGTGTGCTCATAACCAACAAATTCCTCGATATCATCTTCCTTCAACTCAATCCAATCACCTGCCTCTACTGTAGTTGCCTGTCTTGATCTATCCTTTTGTTCCTTTAAGCAGTTATTAAACCCGGACATATCTAATGTTAGGCCATAGTCCTTCGCAATTAATTCAGTTAAGTCAACCGGAAACCCATAGGTGTCATATAGTTCAAATACATCCTGACCAGCTACTTCAGTTCCTTTGTCATTATTAACTCGAATGCATAACTGATCAATCTTTTTTAGACCTTGTTCTAGTGTTCTAAAAAAGGAGATTTCTTCCTCTTTAATTACTTTCTGTACCAGCTCTTTCTGACTATTCAACTCAGGGAAGTAATCTCCCATTTGTTTCGCCATCACGGGAACTAATCTATGGATAAATGGCTCTTTTAAATTTAAGGTTTGATAACCATAGCGCACCGCTCTCCTCAAAATACGTCTTATAACATAGCCTGCACCTGTGTTAGATGGTAGTTGCCCATCAGTTATTGAAAACGCAATAGCTCTAACATGATCAGCAACCACGCGTAGTGCGATATTTATGTCTCTCTGCTGTTTGTGTTCAGATTCATCCACGATTCTGTATCTCAGACCAGAAATGGTTTCTAGCTTGTTTATAAGCGGCTCAAAAATATCTGTGTCGTAATTAGACTGCTTTTTTTGAAGCACTGCTGCCAATCTTTCAAAGCCCATCCCAGTATCCACGTGTTTTGCAGGAAGCGGAACTAGTTTTCCATCTGCCATTCTGTTGAACTGCATAAACACCAAGTTCCATATTTCGATTACCTGTGGATGATCCGCATTTACCAATTCCTTCCCAGATTTCTTAGCCTTATCTTCTTCCGATCTTATATCAACATGGATTTCCGAGCATGGGCCACATGGACCGATATCCCCCATTTCCCAGAAATTGTCCTTTTTACTTGCAAGAATGATTCTGTTCTCATCAATATGTTTCTTCCAGATATCAATTGCTTCTTGATCAACTGATAAGCCATCTTCCTTATCGCCTTCAAAAACAGTTACATATAGGTCGTTTTTATCGATCTTATATACTTCTGTTAACAACTCCCAAGCCCATGATATAGCGTCATCCTTAAAGTAGTCGCCAAACGACCAGTTCCCCAGCATTTCAAACATGGTGTGATGGTAAGTGTCCACCCCTACTTCATCCAAGTCGTTATGTTTACCTGAAACACGCAAACACTTCTGAGAATTAGCGACTCTGGGAAACTTGATATCCCCATGCCCTAAAAAGACATCTTTAAAGTGATTCATCCCGGCATTGGTAAACATCAAGGTTGGATCGTCCTTCATCACCATAGGCCCAGATGCCTGCACATCATGCTCTTTAGATTTAAAAAATTCTAAAAATGCTTTTCTGATATCACTTGACTTCATATCTCTTTAATCTGTTATCTTTTGTTAAATCGCTTTTACAATGCTAGAAAGCGTTTGCGAATTTATGGGTTTTTTCTGTAAATTTACGCTCCTCACATGGGGATATTATTCCTGCAAAGGTGGCAAAAACTAAGTATAGATATAACCCCGAGACGCTGAGTTATGAAGAGGTAAAACTCTCGACCCGCGATAAACTATGGCGCATAACATTGGTAGTGTTGCCTGCAGTGGTGCTAGTAACTGGCGGTATCCTATTAGGTGCATTTCTTTTTCCACGCCCTGCAGACAAAAAATTAGCACGTGAACACGCTCAGCTCGAGCAGGACTTTCTTGCACTTCAAGAAGAAGCATCATTCGCCCTCCGTGTATTAGATAATATTAAGGAACGGGATAACAACTTGCTGCGTGTAACCTATGGAATGGATTCATATCCTGACCATTTGCGCAACCTAGCGGTGGGGGGCAGTGATCGCTATGCTAAGTACCAGGGAATGTCTAGTTCAGACATTGTAATTAATACTGCCAAGGCTATTGATGAGTTAGAACGCGCATTATACGCCCAATCCAAATCCTTTGATGAAATTGAGGACCTTGCAAAGTCTAAAAAAGACATGTTAGCAGCTGTTCCCTCTATCCAACCTATCAACAACAAAGATTTAACCCGTATCGCCTCAGGATTTGGTATGCGTATGCACCCTGTATATCGTATACCTAAAATGCACACGGGAATTGACATGACTGCGGACGTAGGCACTGATATTTATGCTGCTGGAGATGGTGTAGTTGAGAAAGTTGACTGGATGGGTGGTTATGGCAAGATTGTAATTATCGACCATGGCTTTGGTTACAAAACCTACTATGCGCATTGTCACGAATTCAAAACAAAAGTTGGACAAAAAGTTAAGCGCGGAGAGGTTATCGCAACAGTAGGAAATACTGGTGTTTCTACAGGACCTCACTTACATTATGAAGTAAGAAAGAAGGTAAAAGATCCCGTATCTAAACGATTCTTCTACAAACCAGTAGATCCAGTACACTATTTTTTCAATGATTTATCTCCAGAAGAGTACGAACGGGTGATTGAGATTGCTTCTAAAGCTACATACGCACTTAGTTAACAAGCAGTTTAGTAGTGATTCGTTAATAATTACTTTCAGTTTTATGCACGATTATAGGATACATTGCGTATTTTCATGCAAGAATCAATTATATGCCTTACAAAGAACGTCCAACACAAAAGCTATTTTACTCTATTGGTGAGGTTTCTAAGATGTTTGATGTCAATCCATCTCTAATCCGGTTTTGGGAGAAGGAGTTTGACATTATCAAACCAAAGAAAAATGCCAAGGGGAATAGGATGTTCACCTCAAAAGACATTGAGAGTTTCAAACTGATATACCACCTTGTGAAAGAACGTGGATTTACCTTGGATGGGGCAAAAAAGAAAATCAAAGGCAATCCGGAAGATGTTACCAAAACCTCAGAGGCAATTGAGCGTCTTGAGAATGTGCGTGCCTATTTATTAGATTTGAAGAAACTTCTGTAGCCAACAGCCCTCCATAATTTCTTCGAACACGGCTTAATATTTGATATAATCCAAATTAGAAACTAAAACATGAAACTAAGTCTTGTCCTAATTATTTTTACATACAATTATATGTATGCACAAGTTACAAGTAAAACGGTAAGCATTGAGCCAACAATGTCATTTCAAAATTATGAGCACTTTAAAAGGTTGACCTTAGATTCACCAGATTCTCATATCGAATATCTCGATGGGTTTGACTTTGAATGGGGATACACTTACAAACTAAAGGTTAAACAAACCAAGCTAAATTCTACATTGTCTGATGGTACGCAATACGAATATACCTACGAGAAGACCATTTCTAAAACACCTGCTCCAGATTCGGCGACATTCACAATGATTTTAGATCCGCACAGATATTATTATCAAGTTGATTCGAGTGAACTTGAAGCGGATAAGACAATTCATCGAATTAACGATAGTACATATCTATACTTTGATAAAGTAGAAATTGAAGTTCCGAATCACTTTCGAGAATCATTTGAACTCATATATGAGGGTAAAAAGACAGAGCTTGGGCATTTCAAGTTTGTAGGCGCAAGACGCATACGCCTAATAAATCTCGGAAGATAAATAGCCTAGAATATTTGTTTTTTACTCAAATAATTCTGCACATAATCCTCTACCCCCTCCTCTAGCGTACTAAATGGCTTGTCATATCCAACTGATCGCAACTTAGACATATCTGCTTCAGTAAAATACTGGTATTTATCGCGTATATCCGCAGGTGTATCTATGTACGAAATCTGAGGCTCCAAGCCTAGGGCTTTAAATGTGTTGATGGCTAAATCATTAAACGAGCGCGCTTGACCAGTTCCTAAATTATAAATCCCAGATTGCTTTTGATTCTTCATCAAAAAGTAAAGCACCTCAGCAGCATCTTTCACATAGATGAAATCTCTCAATTGCTCGCCGTCCTTAAATTCAGGATTATGTGAACGGAATAGTTTCATTGCTCCTGTTTTCTCAATCTGGTTGAAGGTATGGAAAATCACAGATGCCATGCGTCCTTTATGATATTCATTAGGACCATAAACATTAAAAAACTTAATCCCTATCCAATACGGCGGTTTATGATCTTGCTTTAACGCCCATTTATCAAAATCGTTTTTTGAGTCTCCATAAGGATTTAGCGGAACTAGTTTATCGACAATACCATGGTCATCCTTGTATCCGTGCTCCCCTAGTCCGTATGTTGCAGCTGATGATGCATATAACAATGGAATGTCGTGCTTGGCACAGCTAGACCAAATAGCTTTAGTGTAATTAAGGTTTAGTTTGTCGAAAAGCTCTACATCAAACTCAGTAGTATCCGTTCTTGCACCCAGGTGAAATACAAACTCTACATCTACATGATTTTCTTCCAACCATGCTGGAAATGCCTCTCGATCTACAAGCATAGAATACGATTTTGTCTCATAGTTCTGTGTTTTATCTTCTCGACTAAAATCATCTACCAACACTAAATCCTCATGTCCTTCAGCATTCAGTTTTCCTGCCAAAACGCTACTTATAAAACCCGCTGCACCTGTAACTACTATCATATTTTTATTATTTCTGTCAAATTGACATTAAAACTTCAAATGGCAATCAATTTGATAATACAGATCAAAGATATCCAATTGATTGGATTAGTATATTTGTCACGTGGGAAGAATTGTACATATAACGCGAAGAGAACGTTTCAGCTCAGCACATAAATTGTGGCGAAACGATTGGGATGAGGCTAAAAACTTTGAAGTTTTTGGTAAATGCGCAAATCCGAATTGGCATGGACACAATTATGAATTGTTTGTGACCGTTAAGGGTGAGGTGAGCGATGAAACGGGATTTGTGGCGAACCTAAAAGACATTAAAGATATTTTGAGGGAACGCGTTATTTACAAGTTAGACCACAAAAACATAAATTTAGATGTAGATTTTATGCAAGGTAAGCTGACATCAACCGAAAATGTCGCTATTGGAATTTGGGACGAAATTAACGGACCATTAAGTGATTTAGGTTGTACATTGCACTGCGTAAAAATCGTTGAAACAGAAAACAATTTTATTGAGTATTACGGAGAATAAAAACAACAATTATGGGATTATTTGATAACAAAAGTTCGAATCCAATGTTCAATGATGATGTCATTGACAACTTTTCGGGAGCAACTACCGACAGGATGACTGTTCAAGGTACAATTAACAAAACCTTGATTCTTTTAGCAATTACAGTTGCAACTGCAGCATTGAGCTGGAGGTTTATGGCCAGTTTTGGTTCAAGCCTTTACTTTATTCTGTTTGGTGTGGCTATTGGGGCAGCTGGCTTGGCATTTTATACTTACAAAAACCCAAGAGTAGCAAACGTAACCGCTCCAATCTTTGCGGTAATGGAAGGTCTATTTATTGGCGTGATTAGCATGGCATATGCGTACATGGTTGAGGGAATTATCATGAAAGCAGCCTTGTTAACGTTTGGTACAATGTTTATTATGCTATTTATCTATAAGTCTAAACTCATAATCGTTACAGATAGATTTAGAATGATTCTCAGCATGGCTATAGGAGCTATAGGCTTAATGTATCTAGCATCATGGATATTAGGAATGTTTGATGTTAACATGCCGTTTCTTCATGACAGCAGTCCATTATCAATAGGCATTAGCCTAGTGATTATAGTAGTCGCGTCATTAAGTTTTTTGATGGACTTTGATATGATAGAAAAGAATGCTGAAAGAGGGGTTTCGAAGAACTACGAGTGGGTAGGCGGAATGGCATTACTAATGACCATTGTGTGGTTATACTTGGAGTTCTTAAGACTGTTATCAAAACTTCAGGACTAATAAACTTAAATAAAATAGTAACCCGAATTTGATTTATCAGATTCGGGTTTTTTATTTTCACAACTGTCTTAATAAGTTCCTTGCACTAGATTTATTCCTGTTGAGGATGGACAGTATATTTGTACTATAAATTGAAATTGATTTAATATGAAAGCATACGTATTCCCCGGACAGGGATCACAGTTTTCTGGTATGGGCAAAGATTTATACAACAACTCATCGTTGGCGAAAGACTTGTTTAACCAGGCTAACGATATACTAGGATTTGACATAAGCAAGATTATGTTTGAGGGTGAAGCTGAAGAGTTGAAACAAACCAAAGTAACTCAGCCTGCAATTTTCCTACATTCTGTAATTCTGGCGAAGACCTTAGGTGACAATTTTAAACCTGATATGGTCGCTGGTCATTCATTAGGCGAACTATCTGCTTTAACTGCAAACGGAACTTTAGATTTTAAGGATGGACTTACGCTCGTTTCGAAAAGAGCCTTAGCAATGCAAGCTGCGTGTGAAGCCGAACCATCTACAATGGCGGCGATTCTTGGTCTAGAGGATGATGTGGTTGAAAAAGTATGTAGTGATACAGATGGAGTGGTTGTTGCAGCAAACTATAATTGCCCAGGACAATTGGTTATTTCAGGTGCTGTGCCTGCAGTAGAGGCTGCCTGTGAAGCGGCAAAAGAGGCTGGTGCAAAACGTGCTCTAGTGCTACCTGTTGGTGGTGCATTCCACTCGCCATTAATGGAGCCTGCCAGAGCAGAGCTAGAAGCCGCTATCAATGCAACCGAATTTAAGCAAGGTTCTTGCCCAATCTATCAGAACGTAACAGCATCAGCGGTTACTAACCCAGAAGAAATTCAGAAGAATCTAATAGCACAATTAACAGCTCCAGTAAGATGGACACAAACTATGCAACAAATGATTGCAGATGGTGCCACTTCTGTAATTGAAGTAGGTCCGGGAAAAGTGTTACAAGGCCTTTTCAAGAAAGTCGACAGACAGTTTGAAACGTCTAGTGCTGAGCTGGCGACTGCTTAATTAGAAGGACATTTATTTGATAAGGGAGGCTTTGTCTCCCTTTTTTATTTCTTTCTACAAATCATCAGACCATCGCGAACAGGAAATAGCACATTCTGCACACGATCATCTTCCTGCATCTTCTTATTGTAATCAACCAAAACACGCGTATCGTCATCCAATGTTGCGTAATCGTTTAGCACCTTCCCGCTCCACAAGACATTATCTGCAATGATATACCCGCCAGGGCGCACTTTGTCTATAACCAAATCAAAATAATTGCAATAATTCGTCTTATCGGCATCTATAAAAACCAAATCTAAGGGCTCTTCAATTGTTGGAATAATCTCTATGGCGTTTCCAATTCTAAAGTCAATCTTATCATCAAGTCCTGCTTTTGAAATATATGCGCGAATTCTGCTTTCCAACTCTTCGTTTATATCTATAGTGATTAACTTTCCATCCTCCTCCATTCCTTCTGCCAAACACAAGGCGCTGTAGCCAGTGTAGGTTCCAATCTCCAAAATATTTTTAGGCCGAATCATATGGCTTAGCATACTTAAAACTCTACCTTGAAGATGTCCTGATAACATTCTTGGTTGTAAGACATGCATATGCGTATCACGATTCAACTCATAAAGTAATTCAGACTCTTTTTCTGTGTGAGATACCACATATTCGTCTAATTTTGGGTCAAGAAATTCCATAGTATGCGTAATTATTTTGTTCTAGTTGTTCTTATGTTAATAATCGTCTCCTGTGATGATAAAGATACAGGAAGTAATGACAAGACGGAAGACATATCTCAAAATGAAGAAAAGGAAACTATCGTTCTTTTGCCATACCACCAAAAAATTCACAAGGTTGAAGTTGACTTTCCATTCAAACCAAAATACAAGCACATAAATGGCGGCGATAGTTTGGCAACTAAGTCTACCTTCATCATTGACACTGACACGATTAAATTAGGCTTGACTGAAAGCACTATTCCAGGTGCGGGCATCTTAATAAATGATAGCTTGATATCAGCCCATCACCAAAAAATTAAGCAAGACATTCAAAGCAAATATCAAGTCACTTCTTGGCTTAAAGATGAGCACAAGACCCTAGATAGCACGAGTGCTTACAGCAAATTATCTGGTTTCACGGCAAAGAATCAATTTGTTTCAATGGCGTACTATCGATCACGTAATTACATTGCTCAATTTATGACGTGGAGTGATAGTGCAAACGTCAAGTTAGTTCAGACTAGCTCTGAGAGCTTTAATATTCTTACCGATTAGCTTCTTTAATTAGTATCTTTAATACATCACTTTTCAGCAATATATCGCTCATCGGTGCTATGGTATTAGGCGATGGCAATTTGGACTATGTCTACTGATATATTCAACTTCCACTTACGGACAGAAGATCGATAATATGATCAGTTATCGGGATATGGGGCTTGATAAAAGCTTTCTTATAAGTTATGACAACGATTTCTTTACAGCAACTGATAGGAATTACACGCAGGGATATAGTTTTATGTTAAGGCACCCAGGACTTAAAAATAATCCTCTCTATTATATTTTTCTGAATGCAAAAAACGCTCATAATAGATATGGTGTGGGGTTTGAACACATTGGCTTTACTCCGCGACAAATCGGAAGCCCACTTATTCAATTTGGCGATCGGCCATTTGCCGCATCTGCAATGATCAAATCCTATAAAATATCTATCGACACACTGAAACGATATAGACTAGTCTCGTCATTGAACATTGGTGTTATAGGACCTGCTGCATTTGGTAAAGAAATTCAAACAGGGATTCATCGTGCCATCGACAATGTTATTCCGCAAGGTTGGCAGCATCAAATAAGCAATGACATTGTGCTGAATTATGAAGTGTCCATTAACTATCAACTTCTAAGACTAAGCAACAATCTGTCTTTAGAAGGCACAGGATCTATGAGAGTTGGCACGCTATACACAAACATCAGTACTGGACTTATAAGTACTCTAGGTATTGTAAATTCACCATTTACATCAAATACGTCAAACAAGCGATTCCAAATATACCTCTATGCTCACCCGCAAGTTAGGCTTGTCGCTTATGATGCAAGTTTGCAAGGAGGTTTATTTACAAATAGTGTCTATACTATAGAAAGCAGTAAAATTGAGCGATTTGTGGGACAGATTGACTATGGACTGATAATTCAGACTAAAAAACTATATTTTGAATATGGTTTTTCACGGATTACTAGAGAATTTAAAAATGGAGAAGCCTACAAATGGGGCGGGCTTAAATTTGGCTTTAAGATTTGACAAAAAATAAACCCTGAACGCATTAAACTGAATTCAGGGTTAGGAGAAACAATTCTTTTCAGAATTGCAGGAATGAGGATACTCTACTAACGCAAGTATTATACCATTATTGCCAAACGAATTGATTATCAATTAATTTCATGGTTATAATTAGAAATACTATTTTTAGTCATGCAATGGCTTATGAAAGGCTTTAAACTTTTTTTGACAATTACATTTATGTTGTCGTGTGCTTTTGCATTCACCCAGGAGTCTGATAAGCAAAAGAAACTGAATGAGCTATTAGATCAGGCATACGAAACTGTTGACAGCAGTAGAGACTCAGCGCTAACTATCCTAAATAATGCCGAAGAAATTGCACTCGATATAAAGGATACCGGTGCGTTAATTTTCATATACAATAATGTTGGAAGAATATATATTGATAAATCTCAATATGAAAATGCGTCAGTTGCTTACAGAGATGCGCTAAAATATTCTGAAGCCTATGGACACAAACTTGGGGTTGGCTATGCGTTTACTGGTTTAGGGAATTTACATCAAGAGATGAACAACTTAGCCTTGGCTAGGTCATATTTTCAACAAGGCTTAGCAGCTTACAAAGAAGTGAATGATAGTTTTGGGATAGGTGCTTCATTAAACAATATCGGTATTGTGCTACTACAAGAGTTCAAGTACGATGACGCCATTGACACACTTAAATTATCGCTTGAGTGGAAAGAGAGCTTTGGTGATGAGTGGGGAGTAGCCTCCACAATGGATAATCTCGCCATTATCTACCAAGACTTAGGAAGGACAGAAGAGGCTATGGATTATTTTAGAAAGTCCATTGTTATTCACGAAAAACTCGGTGATTGGCATGGGGCGTCAGTTGTGTATAATAATTTAGGCGAGTACTATGCAGAGAACAACAATCACGAGCAAGCAATTGTCAATTACACCAAATCGATGGAGTATGCACAAAAGTTGGAACGCAAAATTGATTTTAAAACAGGTAATTACAATTTAGCACTCTCCTATGCCGCGCTTGACGAATATGAAAAAGCATACAAACACGCTATAGCATTATATGAAATCCAGAATGATCTTGCTAAAGAACAAAAAAGCAAAGTCATCGCTGAGACTGAGGCAAAGTATCAAAAGGAAAAAGACCTTCATAAAATTGAGTTATTAACCAAGGATAAAGCATTACAGGATGCCGAGCTAGAACGAAAGAACGAACGTATTGAGAGAGACAGGCAAAGAAGCACCATGTTTGCTATTGGCATTGGCTTGGTCTCAATTCTGGCAATCGTAATCTTAATTAGCTATTTCATTAAGCGAAAAGACAATCGATTAATTACACAACAAAAAGCTGTTGTGGAAGAGCAGAAACACCTAGTAGAAGAGAAAAACAAAGAAATAACGGATTCAATTAATTACGCTAAACGCATTCAGTCCGCTATTCTTCCGCCAGATAAAATGGTTAAAGAGGCTTTTCCTAACTCTTTTATCTTATACAAACCAAAGGACATTGTGGCAGGTGATTTTTATTGGCTTGAGATGTTGCCTACCTCCTCTAACTCCTCCAAAGGAGGAGAACCAGGCAACACGATACTGCTTGCAGCTGCAGACTGCACTGGACATGGTGTACCCGGAGCTATGGTAAGCGTAGTATGTAATAATGCACTTAACCGTTCTGTGAGAGAACATGGTCTGATAGACCCAGCTGCTATCTTAGATAAAACAAGAGAGATTGTAATTGCCGAATTTGAAAAGTCAGAAGAAGAGGTAAAGGACGGAATGGACATTGCACTTTGCTCACTAACGTTCGCAAATGTGCTGAATGAGAAACAGAGCGAGAACGGAAAACTGAAGGAGAAACAGAGCGTGAACGTCACTAATAAATCGACGGAGTCAGAGGCACAAGCCCACAGCGCCTCTGCTAGTGCCTCCGCTGGTGCTACGGGCGACACACAGAAAGCTACGGGCGACACGCAGACTGTTTCTGAGTACTCCGCTCTGTTAAAGTATTCAGGCGCTCACAACCCTCTCTGGATTATAAGGAAGGATGCGAATGAAGTTGAGGAAATAAAAGGGCACAAGCAGCCAATCGGAAAATATGGTGAAGCTACCCCCTATATTACCCATGCAGTTCAACTGAATGAAGGCGACTCATTCTACATATTTTCAGACGGATATGTAGATCAATTCGGTGGCGACAAAGGCAAAAAACTCAAAGCAAAAAACTTCAAAACACTCCTTTTGAGTATGCAAAACGAACCAATGACCCGTCAAAAGGTACTGATAGATGAGGCTTTTGAAAATTGGAAAGGAAGCTTTGAGCAGTTAGATGACGTCTGCGTAATTGGTGTGCGTATCTGACGCAAACCAAGTGCGCTAGAAAGTCACTAATGCTGACAAAGCGAAGACAAGCATGAACGAATCTAGAAGCCCATGCTTTCGTCA
>CAXRGQ010000013.1:0-2491 GCA_964230215.1 Flavobacteriales bacterium | reverse complement strand
CATCACTACCAGTACTTTGGCAACTCCACAAGAACATTGCTGGAATTAAAAGGAGGAATTTTCTCATAGGTCAAAAATGAGGCAAAAAAAGAGCCCCGCCAAGCGGCGGGGCTCCTATATCTAAATCTAGATCAGATTAGAAGTTGTAACGGACACCTACATTAAAGTTGCGTGGTAGACCCAAGAAAATTTCAGCGTCTTGAGCTTTATTCTCTTTATCTACAGCATTATATGGTGAATTGTTCAATGCATCTTGAATGTAAATAGCATCAGTCGCATTAAATACGTGAGCAAATACAATCAATGAGTTTTCTCCAAACTCTGCAACCTTTGCATTTAGGTGCAAATCAAGAACGCCATACGATGGAGCCTGCCAAACTTGAACACCTTCATCTGCAGCATCAGAAACATCGAAAGGATTAAATGCTGAGTAATGTTTCCCGTACCAACGATAGGTCGCTCTTAAATTGACATCTTTCACAGGGGAATAAGTAAGAGTTGTCATTACTTGATTCTGAGGAGCATCTCCTACGTACAAGCCTTTAACGTAGTATGTATCTTCAGCAGCACGCGGTTCGCCATCTGCATCTCGCGATGTACCTAGGACGTTATCTGTATAAACCCAGTCACCAAATGAAGCCCCAAGGTCTAGTCGTAATTGTTTGTTGAACTTATACGACCCTTCAAGTTCTAAGCCGCTGTGGCGGGCATTTAATCCTGTAATGTATACAAGAATATCGTTACCTGTTGCTTGATCAATAATAGAAGATGTTCTACTTCTATTCAACCAAAGCGTGTAGTAATAACCTGCTTTGAATGCAAAGTTCGAAACAGCATATTCAGCACCTACTTCAACTGACTGGAAAATCTCATTTGGACGCCCTTCAAATAACGTGCCGTCATAATCGTCAATGACACCATCAAAAATTGGATTTTTACTGACATACCCCGCATTTCCGTAGACGCTGGTATTTTCGTCAAGAAAATACTTTAAACCACCTTTAACCTGACCGCCAGGGATAAAGCTAGATTGCGTAACAGTCTCATTTCCGTCTGCATCCATTCTGAAATGGTTAGTGTAGCCATATTGGTTAGCCGTTAATCCTGCAACGACATTTGCACTTAGCTTTTCAGTGGTATAATCTGCTTGCAGGTACGTTCCTAACCAATTGACAGTATTTGTAAAGTTATATGCCACTTTATCCCCTAAACCTTTTTCATAATCGCCAGGGGCGTCAAAATCATTGCCGTCAAAGTAAAATGAATTACAACCCAGTAGGTCACGAACTTCACGCCAGTGGCCAATTTCTGCTGTACGTGCATCGACGCCAAACTGCAAATTCAAATTATCGTTGACAGAGTAATATAGCTTTGAAATGGCCCCTACTGTCCATTGTTGATTGATTGAATTACGTAAGATGCCTTGATATTCTTGTCTAGCACTTACAGAAGAATCATTGTATGTTATGTTTTCTGCGATTGTACGATCCCAATCTCTTGCAAAACCATTAGAAAAGCTTGACTCTACATCTCCGTAAGTACCTGTACCGCCACCTTTACCGCCTGACCAATATGCAATCGTTGACCAACGTAAATCTTCATTGATAGTTTTGTAGTAGTTCAAGTTTGCTTGTGGCTTATGAAAGTAGTTTTCACGCTCCATCAACGCGTCATCTAAGAATCTGTTCTTAGTGTGTGTTCGATACATCTGAAAATATTGCTGTCCTTCATAAGAAGGAGATACTGGGCTTATATTTTGATTATATGAACGAGAATTTAAATCACCACCACGAGCATAATCATCCCAGGCGGCCTGTGAATATTGATCCTCATCTATGCCTAGTCCTCTTATTTGGTCAATTGTTAGGTAGCGTCCCATATTCTGTCGGTAAAGATTTTGACCATGACGTTGAGGGGCACCTACTAGATAGAATTCAAGTTTATCTTTCTTAGAAATTTCGTAAGCGGCACCCACATAATAAGAATAGGCATCTGTCCATGTACCATCATAAAAACCATCGCCTGTTTTGCGAGAAATTGTCGTAGATAAAGCTAAACCATTATCCATTTTACCCGTATTTGCACTCACAGTCGTTTTTAAGAAATTCCAGGAACCAAGTTCTTGTTTAATGAAACCACCGGGTTTTGCAGCAGCAGGATCGGTAATAATGTTTATAGTTCCACCGATTGAGGGAACAGCAAGGTTTACAGCTGACATTCCCCGTTGAACCTGGATATTAGAAGTCGCGTCTCCAAGACCGTCCCAGTTAGACCAATATACCCATCCATTTTCCATGTCATTTACCGGAACACCGTTTAACAGTATAGCGGTATTATTTTGGTTAAATCCTCTTACATTCAATCTTGAATCACCAGCACCACCACCTTGATTTGTAGAATAAACTGATGGAGCTAGATTCAATACATTCGGGATATCTCTAGACCCTAATTGTTCAGTGATAACCTTCTTATCCAGCGTTGTTGCCGTAAA
>CAXRGQ010000012.1:0-2162 GCA_964230215.1 Flavobacteriales bacterium | reverse complement strand
CTTTAATCGTCTAGCCTAAAGGTTGCGCAGTTGACGCAACCACCCTATATTTGCCCCACAATAACGCGGAGTGGAGCAGTTGGTAGCTCGTCGGGCTCATAACCCGAAGGTCGTAGGTTCGAGTCCTGCCTCCGCTACAAGGAAAAGCCTTGATGCACAGCATCAGGGCTTTTTTGTGCTTCGAAACTATAATACTAAAGACTTTAATACGAGTATGTTTGCTTTTAGTTTCGTGCGTCGAGGGGGTTGACAAAACCATTAGAGTACGTAACCTTAAATTTTTAGTCAATGGGAATGAATTGGAATTCAACTACTGGAGAATATACTCCAGTTAAATCAAAAGAAATCAAGGACCTTTCAGTCACTGTAAAAACTTTAAAGAACACTGGTATGAGTGTTAAGGAGATTGCCCAGACTATTAATAGGTCGGTAGGAAGAGTGTACGAACTTTTACGTTAGTATACCTTTGTACTGATCATGACGAAAACAAAAAAGACACACATTCTTGCCCATTTAGAGAATCTGTTGAATGTAGACCGTTCTTGTTTTGCAGTACTTACAGACAAGCAGTTGTATGTATTCTACCACAGATTTGATAGCTATGAAATTAGACGAGATAAGTATCGTGTCATTGGGGAGGAATATGGTATCAGCAGACAGGCGGTTCACCAGATCTATAAAAGAGCCTGCAAAACTTTGTCAAAACAGGAGTGCTTCATTGAACTGAGAAAGCGTCTAGATTAATTAAATATTTAATTACATGCCCTACTCCATACCTAAGAGTTTTCCGGATTGTTATACTCAATAGTCAAATTCCCGCGGACAATAAATACAGATGCCTACTATCAGGAAATCACCGAAGATTCCATTTTAATAAATAACCCTAAAATCAAATATTATGCGCCCTCCCATCGTATTTCACCAGAAGAACCTATTGTTTAATTCAGCATTTATCGAAGAGCTTATAGACAACCTAGATTACGAGTCAGGGGACGCAACTATAAAGATTATCCATACCGGTCCAACGCTACTACGACATCTTCAGGAAAGGCACAATCGAATGGTAATCATTCACACTAGTGGTGGGAGTCACCCAGAAGGTCGCTATTCTATCCCTTACAGAGTCTTATCAGATTTCATCAGTGTCAAAACAGAGTTACCCTGTTGGAAGAATTACGGTTTTTGGACCCAAACCAAGGTACCTGCGCCTCTACAGCAATATTTCACTAGATTGTAAGCTTATGGACAAACTCACCGAAGATCAAACCATCCTACTACTCATTGATCACTTGAAGAACAGTGGTTGGGAGATTTTAAGTTACTGTCTCGGCCAGCAAAGAGGTTATGACATTGTAGCTATAAACTCTGCAGCGCAGGAGTTTCAAGGCTTTGTCCCACTAGTGAGACAAAGAACCGTGTTGAGTAAGGATTTCATATAAGTATCAAACCTTCGACCTTTTCTCCAGAACGTCTACAAGGAAAAGCCTTGATGCACAGCATCAGGGCTTTTTTATGTCCAAGAACAATTTTTGCGCCTCATTTTATTATTAAGATTACGGCAATAAAACGCTGTTTTTCAATTATTTGTGATTTAAATACATATCTTAATAACAAACAAAACCATTATTTATGAAACGATTTATGATTGTATGCATGACTATGATGTTGTGTATAGGAGCTTCTGCTCAAGACAACTTTGCCTTTTGGAAAAAGGACCGTGCCTACGCCGAAAACGCTTTTAGTGTAAATACTGCTGGGCCTATTCCTTCTGTTGGATTCCAATTCGACCATCAACTTTCTAAGAAAACTACTGTATCTGTTTTCTATGGAGAGGCAATGCCAGTTGAGGATATTGAATTTGATGAAAATAATGTCTCGTATACTGGCTCATTTGCCGTAGAAAGTAGCTGGTCGGGTATTAACATTGCGTATCGTCCTATCGAAAATATACAGGCTTTTCGTGTAAACGCGGGGATTGGTGTTGGTTCATTGTATGGCTTATTGGACGATTCGGATGGTAATAGTTATCACTGGCATGATGGAGGAACGTTCACCTTTACTGGAATTGGATATGGTCTTCGACCAGTAAAAGGTCTTCGTCTTGGCGTTGATATTGGTGTTATTAAAACCGCAGGTGGTGTGGTATATACCAATTCGCAAAC
>CAXRGQ010000011.1:0-227149 GCA_964230215.1 Flavobacteriales bacterium | reverse complement strand
TCTTCATTTTTGATTATTTCCAATTCTTGTGTCATCTTATCATCTTTAGTGTTAGTGGTTTTTGAAGTGCTTCCGCAACCCGCAAAGAAAGCAATCAAAATAATTAAAATGTATGTACGGCTCTTTCTCATGTTTGCCAACTAGTGTATAAAAATATAAAAATTAAACCTTTTATACCTATGCGGGGGGATAAACTGATGTTTATTACTGTTTATACCTTTGGATAATTTTTGGGATTTTTAGACACTAGTTGGTGATGAAGAGGGGATTGTTTTTTTCTAAATGATACAATATCCATAGTACTAGATTAGGGTTTTTTGTAGTATGATTTGCGCTGCCAACCCGGGCTTTGATGTTTGTACCTGGGTTTGCGTAAACTGTATTTGGCTTTCTTGTCAAATACTATATCATCAAAATCATCTAAGGGGCTTTGCACGCGCGTTATGTGGTCGGGACGGACGTAGGTGTATATTTCTGTGGTTTTTGGACTACTGTGACCTAGTAATTCCTGAATGTACCTTAGGTTTACGCCTTTGTCCAACAAATGTGTGGCGTAACTATGCCGAATTGTATGGCATGAGACGTCTTTGATTATTCCAACTCTGTTAGCGGCGGCTTTTACTACATTGTTTACGCTGGACGAACTGTATTTTTGACCAGTTTGCCCCTCAAACATATATATCACAGGTCTGTACATTTTATAATATCTGCGAAATATTTTTACTAGTTGTTCGCTCAATGGAATGTTCCTGTCTTTGCGTCCCTTGGCATTGCGGATACTTATGTACATATCATCTGAATGAATATCCTCCATCCTTAAATTTAATAGTTCTGATACCCGCATACCGGTGGCGTATAAAGCTGAAATGATGGTTCTATGTTTTAGGTTAGCCGTGGACTCTATCATTAACTGAATTTCTGCTTTTTCGAGAATGGTTGGTATCTTGCGGCTTTTGCGTGGCCGAATGAGGGCTTCAACTTCCATTGAATGATGTTTGGTGTTCTCATAGAATAGTTTAATGGCGGAAATCAATTGCCTCTGTGTATTGATACTGTAATTATTAGCAATAATATACTCATCATTAAACTTGCCAAGCTCCTCCATACTGAGGTCTAAAGGATCCATATCTGAGTAATAAGAAAAGAATTTCTGAATTAATGAAATATAGGTTTTACGCGTGCTATCACTGTAACGCCTGTTTGCTAATATACCTTTGTAGCGGTCTAAATGATGTTTTGCCTCATTATTTAGGTTAATATCAAGTTTTATCTTCTCGGTAGCTGTTGGAACAATAGCTGCCACATCACTTAAATCTGCGGCGACGACAGTTGCCGCAGCGCTGAATTCTTTGATTACTTTTTGCTTGCTGAACCGAGATTCTGGAACACGCCAATATTTAAATCTATAATCGTATTGCATGCGTAACGATTTGGCAATAGGATATAATTGTCTACTAAAATCAAACTTGACACATACGTGCCAAATTCCGCCAATTATTAGTGTATCGAGTTCTACAGCTTGTTTCATTGTAATTAGTTTTTAGCAAAACTAGATGCACAAGTCCGTAAGTTTTTTACGTTGTACGCTTAAAAAATTGATGCAACAAAAAAAGACCTGCAAGGCAGGTCTTTATAAATGTTAGAAAAGATTTATTATTTGTACTTAACAAGTGGGCTAGGGGCTGTTTTCCAATATTGGAGCAGCATAAATAGAACCATAAGTGATGAACTTAAACCTTCAATAAATATAACTGCAGTAAATTCTATTGGACTATTAATAGGTATGAGCGTCTCTGCTGTGTATGCTAAGCTTGGATCAATTAGTTGCATATATAAATACAATCCAATTACACTAAGTAATATACCTGTTGCGACTGTGACTAGTCCAGACTTAAGCTTGTCTAAATAATTGTCGCCCGCCGCATGCGATAGTCTTAAGGTAGCATTTACTCCCATGGCAATAAATACTAGATTAACAAAGCGTAGATACATATTGTCTGTTAAGCCAAATAGTTCAAGGACTAAGAAATAGATGCTAATTAGTCCGTATATCATAAATCCGTTTAAAAATGCGTTATTTCTCTTAATCATAGTTTTTAGTTTTGTAATTTACATATATTGTTACAACAAATAATATAATGGATTGTTTGTGGAATTGCAAATATTACTGAGGAAAAGATGTAGTAATTGGGTGGTTACCACGAGATGCAATCTCGCGGCAGCGGGGGATTAATGGCGGAACTCCAAATATTACTTTGGAAAAGATGTAGTAAATGCTGGTTACCACGAGATTCAATTTCTTGGCAGCGGGGTTGGTATCAAGAATGTATGTTCAGTTAATTTATGGTATCACGAGATGAAATCTCGCGATAGCGGAGATTTAATCAAGGTTCTTTGACATACCAGTATCAAAACCATCGATACTTTTTGTGTTTTTGCTTGCCCAATAGTTTTCTATGCGTTCTTGTCCTTGTTTTTGCGCCCAATCATGAAGAATAGACCGTTCTTCTACAAAGTCCATTAATGGCACTCCATAGCCGCAGGATGTTTGTACCATTTCTATTTGCATCTCAATGATTTGTCTGCTGCCTGGTATGTCGTCGAAATGTGGTGCGTATTTAGCAAAAGATGCGTCTTGTGGATGAAAAATAGTGGCTGAACCGTACAATCTTAAAATAAGTGGTTTTCCCTCAAATGCGCAGAACATGATGGTCATCCGGTTGTTGTCGAGGATATGAGCGGCGGTTTCATTTCCACTACCAGTTAAGTTTAACCAAATTAACTTATTACTGTCCAGTATACGAAGGGTGTTTAAACCTTTGGGAGATATGTTTACTCTTCCCTCAGAGCGGGCTGTTCCTACGAAGAATATCTTTTGTTCTTCTATAAAGGCTTTTAATTCTGGGGTTAGTGAAGGCAATTGTTTACCCATAATACTAGTATAAATCTGCTTAAAAGTATAATTATATTTTTTTGTGTTACGAGATGATCGACATCATTTGCATTTCGCCGATTGAAAAAATCTTGCGGCAGCTTCTGAATGTTGGTTATAGTTCTAATTTTTTTTAGACTATTAAATAGTTTGTATAGTTAACCACGAGATACAATCTTGCGGTAGCGTAGGATGGTATCTAGAATGTAAGTTTAGTTTATTCATTGTATCACGAGATGAAATCTCGCGATAGCGGTTGAAACTATTTTTTTGAGTTGGGGATGAAATAAATGAACCATAAAATGTTTAGGAACCATAGGAGTTCCATAGGGTCTTTGTTGTCTTGATATCTAACGGCAAAAAAGGCTAGGAAGCCGAGAAAGCCCAATGTCCAGTTTTTTCTCAATGTTTTTCTTTTCATGGCTTTTGTTTTTAATAAGATACGGATATTTTGTGACAAACGAAATGTCTGCCCTGGCGGAAGTGGATAGCTTGGGGGAAATGAGGCTTACAGATGCTGTAAGTGCTGGGCGACTAAAGGAAGCCATAGCATGCGCTAGCAGGTGTTGTTGAAGGTGCGCCAACTAGTAGCTGGAGACAGGAATGGCAGCCTAATAATGAATGTTGAATACAGTTCTATATTTTTTTAGACTATTTAACAGTTTGTTTAGTTAACCATGAGATGCAATCTCGCGGTAGCGTAGGGTGGTATCAAGAATGTATGTTTAGTTAAGGCGTGGTATCACGAGATGAAATCTCGCGATAACTGTGCTTAATGCTTATCACAGCAATCCTTTTTTGGAACTGGATCTGGGCCAAAGGTACCCCATGGATGACACTTGCTGAGACGTTTTAATGCCAACCACCATCCTTTTAGTGGGCCCCATTCTTTGATGGCTTCTACTGTGTATTGTGAGCATGTTGGCTCGTGTCGGCATGATGGACCAAATAGGGGAGAGATGAACCATTGATAGATTCTAACGGGAATTAAGGCGATGGCTATAAAGAATTTCCTAATCAAAGTCTTTGTAAAGTAAACTTGGCTGGATGCCTTCGTTGTTCTGGTATTTTCCGCTATTGTATTTATCGAAATCACCCTCGATAGAATGATAGAATATTTGACAGATTTCGACCGATGGATAGATAATGATGGGCTGCACACAGAAAATCTCTAAGGTCCAGAAACCATTAAAACCAACGTCTCCAAACCCGGCTGTTACATGTATGAATAGCCCAAGTCGGCCAATAGATGAACGGCCTTCTAACATTGGCACAAAGTTCTCCGTACGTGTCTTTTCAATGGTTCTGCCTAAATACAGCTTGTTTGTTTCTAGTAATAAGCCTTCCTCAGGAATGATCATTTTTTTTGTAGGATTAGGCGACTTCATGTCTAGCACGTCCTTCTCGTAAACCATTAATTCGTTATGCAAACGAAGGTTGTAAGAGTTTGGATTGAGCTGTTTAGGGTTGTATGGGTCGATAAAGATATTAGTATCTAACTGCTTCTCAATTTCCTTTCCTGATAATATCATTTCTTAATTTTTAAGTCTAAAATTATGGGCATGTGATCGCTGTATCCACCAATATACTTTGGACCTTGATAGGTTCTAAATGGTCGTTTGCCCAAGTGCACGGTTTCATCCATTAATAGCCAAGGGGCGTTGAATATAGTTGCGCCATCTTCAGCTATTTCTAGTTTGTTAGTACCGTTCATTAAGCCATCACTTACTATCCACATATCCAGAATACCCCATTCGCCCTGGAATTTGTGCGTACCTTCTTTATGCATTTTTTCGTGCATTAGGTTGAATAGGGTATTTTGTTTAATGTCGTCTTTTTTGTGCAGCGCCTTAAGCCCTTCGATTATAGATTTATCTTCTGGGTGATCATTAAAATCACCCGTTATTATAATGTTGGCTGATGGCACAGACGCAAATATTGAATCTACTGTTGTTCGTAGAGTTGTTGCTGCTTTCATACGCTTTGGGTCTGTAGCTAAATGACCGCCAAATCTACTTGGCCAGTGGTTGACAAATACATGAATGGTGTCTGCAAAATTCGCTATACCCTTAACATAAAGGATGTCTCTTGTTGGGCGCGCATCTTCTTCATCAAATTTGATTTTTATATAGTGATAGTGGAGCAGTTCGAATTTATCTGGTCTGTAGATTAATGCTACGTCAATTCCTCTGCTATCATCAGATTCTTCATGTACTATTTGGTAGTTAGATTTGTATAGTGCCGTCTTCTGCACCAACTGCTCTAAGACAAATCTGTTTTCTACCTCACATACGCCAACAATCTCTGGTGCTTCCCAACCGCCTGCTGCTATGATGGTTTGTGAAATTTTACGTTGTTTATCCCAAAAACGACCCGGATGCCAGTGATTGTCTCCTGCTGGCGTGAAACTTTCGTCACGTTTGGCCGTATCATCTTCCCAGTCGAATAGGTTCTCAACGTTGTAGAACATTATTCGGAATCTTTCTTTGCCGCGTAATTCATACGACATTGGGGGCATGCCATCTTCACTAAGGGCTAGCGTGTCTTTTTGTGCACTCAAGGAGAGCGTGCTAATCAAGCAAATAATGAGGGCAAGTGTTTTCATATTAGTTTACCGAGAAACTGGTACCGTCTTTTCCATCCATCAGCTGAATACCTTCGCTTGCAAGTTTATCGCGAATAGCATCTGACAGTGCATAGTTTTTATCGGCTTTTGCTTCATTTCTTAAGTCGATTAATACTTGCATGGCTGTATTTAGATGATCGTTTTGTCCAGCTTGTGCATCATTGTAAAGACCCAATACGTCATGTACCAAGGCTTTTATAGCAGATGACAACTTTACCAAATCCTCTGTTGTAATCGTGTCTTTTTTATCTGCTACCGAATTTATGAATTTTACGGCATCAAATAGATGTGCGATCATTACGGGACTGTTAAGATCGTCACTTAAAGCTGTATACATCTTGTCGATGAATGTCTGCACGTCTTGCGAACTCTGATTTCCAGTAGGTAAAGAGTCTAATTTGTCAATGGCCGCCATTAAACGTGTAAACCCTTTTTCGGATGCTTGTAAGGCATCACTGCTAAAGTCTAATGTAGATCTGTAATGTGCTTGCATCATAAAGAATCTAACAACCATAGGAGAGTAGGCTTTATTCAACAAGTCATTGTTACCTGAAAATAATTCATCTGGCAGCAAGGTGTTGCCCGTTGATTTACTCATACGAGCACCGTTAAGCGTTAACATGTTGGCATGCATCCAGTAATTAACGGGAGAATGACCACACGCGCCCACGTTTTGGGCAATTTCACATTCGTGGTGAGGGAATTTTAAATCCATTCCGCCGCCATGAATATCAAACTTTTCACCTAAATATTTTGTACTCATTACAGAGCATTCAAGGTGCCATCCTGGAAAACCTACGCTCCATGGCGATGGCCAACGCATAATATGTTCTGGAGATGCTTTTTTCCACAGAGCAAAATCTCTAGGGTCACGTTTTTCGCTCTGGCCGTCTAGTGTTCTTGTACCTGCGCCTGCAACTAGTTCGTCAATGTCTCTCCCAGATAATTCTCCGTAGTTATGATCTTTATTATATGCCATTACATCAAAATAAACCGAGCCGTTCGCTTCATAGGCAAGGCCGTTTTCGATGATTTTTTCAATCATCTCAATTTGTTCAATGATGTGTCCAGTAGCTGTCGGTTCTATGCTTGGTGCAAGCGCATTAAATTTTGACATAATGGTATGGAAATCTACTGTGTACATCTGTACAATCTCCATAGGCTCCAGCTGCTCTAGGCGTGCTTTTTTAGCAATTTTATCTTCACCAACATCTGCATCACTTTCCAAGTGACCAGCATCCGTTATATTTCTAACATATCTAACCTTATATCCCAGATGCTTTAAGTATCTAAAAAGTAGGTCAAATGATATGAAGGTTCTACAATTCCCTAAATGCACATTGCTGTAAACCGTTGGTCCACATACATACATACCTACAAAAGGTTCGTTAAGTGGTTTAAAAACTACTTTCGCGCCTTCAATAGTATTATAAACACTTAAAGGGTAATCGTTAAAAAGTGACATTAATTCTTATACGTTTTGATTTCCGAGCTCTAATCTAATATATTCGAGCAACTCTTTACGTACTTCTGGCGATTTAAATTTTCCACCAAATTCTGCCGTTACCGTGCTGCTTTGGATATCTTTTATTCCACGTGAGTTTACGCACAAATGCTTTGCATCCATTATGCAGGCAACGTCTTCTGTTCCTAATGCTTTTTGAAGGTGCTCAACAATCTGAATGGTGAGGCGTTCTTGCACTTGGGGTCTTCTTGCGTAATGATCAACGATTCGGTTCATCTTAGAAAGACCAATTACATTGCCATTCGAAAAGTAAGCAACGTGCGCTTTTCCTACAATTGGCAGGAAGTGGTGCTCGCAGGTAGAGTAAACAGTGATGTTTTTCTCAACCAACATTTCGCCATACTGATATTTATTGGAAAACGTAGATGATTTTGGTGCGGCATCTGGATTTAATCCTCCAAATATTTCTTTTACGTACATTTTAGCCACTCTCTTTGGAGTGCCGCTTAAGGAATCGTCGCTTAGATCCAATCCAAGAATTTCCATGATGTCTTTGAACTTATCTTCAATTTGAGCAATTTTCTCGCTGTCAGACATATCAAATGCATCCTTCTTCATTGGCGTTTCCTTGGAAGTACCTACATGGTTATCTCCGATCATATCATCCATACTATCAGAGTTTCCATTATTAATTATTTCTTCAAACTTCTTATCCATCATAGTATCAACAAAACAAGCCAAACACTCTGCTTGTTCATTTGAATAGACAAAGTTACATTATTTCACTCATTACTTGGTAGTAAATAGATTGATACTTATAGTAGCTATTCAACCATTCATCTATTTTAGCATGTTTGTTGTAAGCAAAAGTTATAAATTTGAGATTATGAGGGCTTTTCTTATGTTGTTTTTAGTAGGATTATTGTCGTTTACCGGCAATGCACATGATTACTATTTAAGCATTGCGAAAATTGAATATAATGCCAAGTCAAACAGCTTTGAAGTGGCTTTTAAGCTTACCGCACATGATTTAGAGCATGTGTTTAAGGAGGCAGGTAAAGCCAAGGTGACGGGGGAGACTAAATCAAGGTTTATATATTCAGATGATGATGTGAAAAGCTATTTCAAGTCACATTTTTCAATAAAAGTGAATGGTGAGGAATTACCGCTCATGTATTTAGGTAATGAGGTTGAACTGGACGAGACCATGTGGGTTTACATTGAACTACCTTGTACTCAGAAGGCAATTACAAAAATTGAGGTAGTGAATACCGTTTTGGTAGATGCATTCCCGAAACAACAGAATCATTGCCATTTAAAATTAAACGATAAGTCATACGTAGAAGTGCTAACAAGAGAAAAACGCTCTAAGGTACTTTACGAAAGAAAATAGGGGATATGAGAAGATTAGTATGTTGCGTTTTAGCTATTGGACTAGGTTTTCCAGTTTTTAGTCAATCAACAAATAAGTTTAAGCAACTAAAGGAGGAATTGGCAACGCCAAATGTTTATCGCACAGCGAGTGGTGCGCCGGGTCACGAGTATTATCAGCAAAAAGCAGATTACAAGATTAATATCGAGCTGAATGATGCGCAGCAAATTATTCGTGGTGATGAGGTGATCACCTACACTAACAACTCTCCAGATCCTCTCAATTACATTTGGATACAGCTAGATCAGAATATGCGTGCTAAGGACTCTGATTCTAAAAAGATTCAGACGGGCACCATAGACGAGAATACGAGCTTTTATATGTTAAAACGTCTGCATTCTGAGTTTGACGGAGGCTTTAAGATTGAGCATGTAAAAGACAAATCTAATAAAGATTTGGACTATACGATCAACAAAACAATGATGCGTATTGACTTACCAACACCACTTCAGCCTAAAGGTACATTTAGCGTTAAAATAAAGTGGTGGTATAACATTAATGACCGTGCTAAGATTGGTGGTCGTTCTGGCTACGAATACTTTAAAGATGAAGATAATTACTTATATACTATTGCTCAGTTTTACCCAAGAATGGCCGTTTATAATGAAGTTGAGGGATGGCAGAATAAGCAGTTTTTGGGGAGTGGTGAGTTTACCTTAACCTTTGGTGACTATGATGTGTCCTTGACTGTGCCTGGTGATCATATTGTAGCATCAACGGGAGTTTTGCAAAATGCTAGCAGTGTGCTAAGTTCTGAGCAACGTAAGCGCATGGACGCTGCGAAAAAGTCGTATGACAAACCAGTATTTATTGTAACTGAGGAAGAAGCCAAGCAAAACGAAAAATCTCGTGTAAGAAACATGAAAACGTGGCAGTTTAAGGCCAAAAATGTGCGTGATTTTGCATTTGCTAGCTCGCGTAAGTTTATTTGGGATGCCATGGCGGTCAAACAAAGTGAGAGTCCAGATGTTATGGCTATGAGTTTTTATCCGAAAGAAGGAAATCCATTATGGGACAAGTATTCAACGAAAGTAGTTGCTCATACTCTAAAGACGTATTCTAAATACACTTTTGATTATCCGTACCCTGTAGCCATATCTGTTCACACAGATAGAATTGGAATGGAGTATCCAATGATTTGCTTTAATGGTGGACGGCCTGAAGAGGATGGAACTTATTCGGAACGCACTAAATATGGAATGATTGGAGTGATTATTCATGAAGTTGGACACAACTACTTCCCAATGATTGTCAACTCAGACGAAAGACAATGGACATGGATGGATGAAGGACTGAACACTTTCTTGCAATACTTAACTGAGCAAGAGTGGGAGAGAGGTTATCCATCTCGCAGAGGTCCTGCCTACAAGATTGTAGATTATATGGGAGGGGATGTGCGCAATATTTCACCAATTATGACGAATTCGGAGTCGATTCTGCAGTTCGGTAATAATGCTTACGGAAAGCCTGCAACAGCTCTTAATATTTTAAGGGAGACGGTGATGGGAAGAGAATTATTCGACCATGCGTTTAAAACCTACGCTATGCGTTGGAAGTTTAAACACCCTACACCAGCGGATTTCTTCAGAACAATGGAGGATGCTTCTGGTGTTGACTTGGACTGGTTCTGGAGAGGATGGTTCTACACCACAGACCACGTGGACATTGCTATCGATAATATTCAATATTTCAAAATCAACTCAGGTGATGCAGCAAAGGAAAAGGCATTTGCTAAACAACAAGCAGATAATGATCCTGGAAAGCGTTTTATTGGAGATGAGCGCAACAAAACAGACATTAAAGAGACATACGATGAGCGCGATAATAGTTTAAACGACTTTTACACGACCTATAATCCTTTTGCGGTGACGTATGTTGATGAGGAGCAAGCTAAACGCTATTTGAACTCCTTAGATGACGACGAGAAATCAATTATCGCTAAGGATTATAACTACTATCAAATAGATTTCAGCAATGAAGGTGGGCTGGTAATGCCTATAATATTGGAGTTTACCTTTGCGGATGGCACTACAGCGGTTGAGCATATTCCAGCGCAAATTTGGCAAAGAGACAACTACAATGTTTCTAAGGTTTTCTATTTCGAGAAAGAACTGACGGGCGTTACTCTCGATCCATTTATGGAGACAGCGGATACTGATTTAAACGATAACTATTGGCCGCCACGTTTAGTGCCTAGCAAATTCAAAGCGTTTAAAGGCAGTGGCAGATATTATGGGCCAGAAGGTCCGAATCCTATGCAACAAGCGAAACAGAGCGAGAAACGGAAAGAGTAAATCTGAAACAGAAACAGAGCGAGAAACAGAAACGGAAACAGAAGCGGAGCTAGAAAGGAAGGCAGGAAATGTTTCAGCTTGATTAGTTCAGCTTATTATCTATAATATCGTCACGTTCTTTTTTCTTTGATGAATTGAGTTTGAACTCGGTAGAACAATCAAAGCAGAAGTAGCGCTTTTTAAAGTTTGGTAAGGGAATTCCCAGCAGGAAAACTGATATGAGGAACCATTTTGCGGACATCTTTTGCTTTCGTGTGTCTTTTGAATTGCAGTGTGGACACCTAATTTCATCCATCTTACTTATAGAATATTAGTAGGACTGCGGTTATCACAAATACAATGATGAGTATGAGCGATATGGGAACGCTTTTCTGCTTAGATTTCTTCGCCTTGGGAAGTTTCAATTCTTTTAAAGACAAGGATCCCAACTTATTCAACTTCTGCTCAGCCCAGGATTGCTCTGGTTCTTCAAATGGTTCATGTCCAGCTTCAATTATGACTTGTCTGGCAATATCTTCATCAGCAGCAGGGACATATAATTTAATTCCACCAATCGCATTCGATATAAAATTGTGGACTTCAACGGTCTTTTCATCCCTAGTAAGACACTCTATACCATGAGACTCGAGTTTTGCACGAATGATATATAAATCACGTGGAAGCGTAAAGACGGCTACTAATTTGTATTCCATGGTTATGCGTCAAAAGCAGATTGCACACTAAATTTAATGAGAATACTTGAATTAGAAAGACACAAGTTATTCCCTAATCCTTAATGTCGAATTTTATTGAAGTACCTCTATTGTAGCTTTCATTCGATAATGCATATAATACTGATTTTTGATATTGCAAGCTAAGCATGTAGCCGTATTGGTGCGGATAGGCTGATATTACTTCTGCCGCATACGAGCCGCTCTCCATTAATAAAATATTATGTGGTCGCACGACATTTCCGTCTATAAGCGAATACAATCCCATGAGTCCTGCTGTTTCTTCATTCACTGGTTTGTAGTATATATCTGTTGGCAGACCATTTTGAACAAACTGTCCGTTTTTCATCACATAAGCCAGTTCGGCATGTGATAATATGAAATCTGAATCATGAGAGACAAGAATCATTTTGGTATCAGTTTCCACACACAAATCGACTAAGCGTGATAAAATTCGATAGGTAGAAGCGCTGTCTATTTGGCTGAATGGTTCGTCTAATAATAACAGTTCAGGCATTTCTGTTAAGGCACATGCTAGTGCTAGTTTTTGTTTTTGCCCTCCTGATAAATTTTCTGGAAAGTCATTTTTGTGAGGGCTTAATTCAACCAGTTCCAAAAGTATATTAGACCTTTCTTCTATATACTCTTTGGTTTTTTGGTTAAAACGAGATGCGAGATTATCAATGACTTTGGTATAATTGGATACTTTGGCATCTTGAGTAACAAGTTTTATCCTATTAGAGCCAGGAAGATGTGTTTCAGATGGACCAAAAACACGTTTATCGTTCCAGCGAATATTGCCTTCATTCAAATCATGTAAGCCTGCGATACAGCGCATCAAGGTCGATTTTCCGCTACCATTTGCACCAATTAAACCTGTGAGTGTAGGTAAATCCAGTGATAGTTCAAGTCCATTTAGGACCCATTTTTTGTCGTATTTAAATTTTACATTTTCTAAGTTCAACATTCAACAAAGGTAGATGAATAGGATTTATTATATTTGTGCGCTATGGCCAAAAAATCATATATATCGCAATTTTTCAAGGATAGCAAGGAAGTGGGAGCGGTTGCGCCAAGTTCGAAATCACTAGGACGAAAGATATGCTCGTTTATAGATTTCGATAAAGCAGATGTGATAGTTGAATTAGGACCGGGTAATGGTGTGTTTACTAAGTTGTTACTTGAGAGAATGAAGCCTAATTCAAAATTATTAGCCCTGGAAACAAATGCGGCATTCTGCAATCTAATTCGTGAATCCATTAAAGATGATCGATTGATTTTAGTGGAAGATTCGGCCGAACATATTACAAAATATCTTGAGCAGAATGGGTATCACAGTTGTCAATATGTTGTGTCATCCTTACCTTATACTGTGTTTCCTAGCGAACTAAAAAATGCGATATTGGATGATGCGGTGAAGGCATTGAATAAAGATGGTATGTATTTACAGTTTCAATATTCATTAAATGCATTTAAGTTATTGAAATCTAAGTTTGACAAGGTAAACTACACCTTTAGTCTGCTTAATTTTCCGCCAGCATTTGTGTACAGATGTACGTTTAACCAAGCCAAAGCGCAACTTAACTAAGTCAATAGAAATTCATAGTATCAAAAGATTAATTTCGCCCGCATGAAACATTGCATAATATTGATATCGCTTATTTGTTTTGTTAGCCTTGGATTTTCTCAAGGTTCGGAAGCAAGTGAGCCATTTCCAGTAGATACGGTTGATATGGATGGTAGAGAAGTGGTGCTATTCTCAAACAATACATGGCAATATTTAGAAGACTTATCTTTCGATGGTATATTAAACAAGCATCTAGCGGCAATTATAGAAAAGGACACTTCCATTGATTTAAAGACTTACTGGAACAATGATATGTGTTTCTCCTATCAAAACAATGGCTATTTAAAAACCATGGAGGATAGTATTTGGGTGTGTACCACGGATAGTTTACATCCTAACTTCTGCATTCCTGTTCCGGGGGTACTTACTTCAAAGTACAAATACAGAGGGGGACGCTGGCATCATGGTGTTGATTTAGATTTGAATACAGGAGATACGGTGAAAGCTGCATTTTCTGGTAAGGTGCGTTATGCTAAATACAACACGCATGGATATGGGAACTTGGTCATCATTAGACACTATAATGGCCTTGAGACCTATTATGCGCATTTATCTAAGTTATTGGTTACGCCTAACGAATATGTAGTTGCCGGACAAACCATAGGTCTTGGAGGAGCTACTGGACATGCTTACGGTGCACACTTGCATTTTGAAACGCGCTTTTTTGATGCTACGATTGATCCAGAAGAAATCTTTGATTTTGAGAATAAAACAATTAAGGCCTGCAATCTAATTTTAAAGAGTGATATGTTCCTTCACAATAAAGGAGGAAGCACGGATAGGGTAGTGCACATGCGCTCTGGAGGTAACAAACCCATTACTACGGGCGGCGGGAACTATCATAGAGTGCGATCAGGCGATAGCTTGTGGAAAATTTCAAGACTTCACGGAACATCAGTAGATCGACTCTGCCAGCTTAACGGAATAACAGAGGGTACGACACTTCAGATTGGTCAGAAACTACGTGTAAAGTAGTTTATAATTTCTCTCCGCAATATTTACAGTGTATAGCGTCTTTGGCATGCCCCTCTTTCAAGCAATTTGAGCAGCTTTGAGTAGTCAGTTGGTCTTTGTCTGATTTAGCAAGTTCGGCAGTAACTATCCCTGTCGGAACGGCAATGATAGCGTAACCTAACAGCATGATGATTGAGGCTATTCCCTGACCTAAAGCGGTTAGGGGGGATATATCACCGTAGCCAACTGTTGTTAGCGTAACGATGGCCCAGTAAATACTTCTGGGAATACTGGTAAACCCAGCTTCAGGGGATTCAACCAAGTACATAACGGTGCCCATAATTATACAAATCATAAGTACCGTTAAACTAAACACTACAATTTTTGGTCTACTAGAACGCAAGGCACTGGCTATTTCGCTGCCCTGTCTTAGGAATCTACCGAGTTTAAATATTCTGAATATCCGAATAAGTCTTAATCCACGAATAACCGATAGCTCTTTGTAATTCCCAAACATCCCTAAATAGGTAGGTAGAATACTCAATAAATCAACAATACCATAGAAACTCAAGACATACTTTAAGGGCTTCTTAATGCTTATGATGCGCAGGATGTATTCAATCGAAAAGAGTATGGTAAGCGTAAGCTCAATATTTACCAGTAATTCTTCGTGATCTTTTCGAATGCTTGGAACGCTTTCCAGCATCACAGCCACAATGGATATTAATATAGCTATAAGTAGCGCAATGTCAAAAAACTTACCCCCAAAAGTATCTGCCTCATAAATTACAGTATGAAGTTTACGTTGCCACGGTTTTAATTCATCCTTACCAATAGCAGCTGCTTTATCTTCCTTTGTATGAAAGTTTATTTGCCTCAAGCCTTTATTATTAATGCATTCAAACCAAAGTTAATGTTTTATTTGAATGTTTCTAACTCAAGTTTCTATCGACGAAATGCATTTATTTTTCGACGAATGGAAAATTTCTTCGATAAAAATTTGCTTTTGTATAGATGAATGGTTTAAATTTGTAGAAGAAAGGTTTAAAATTATCGACGAATGGAGATTTTTGTATTAGTATTCTTGCTGTTGTTATTTCTTGCGTTATTCAGACTATTCGGGAATGAAGGCGACCAGTATGGCTACTACAATAAGCCTAGAGGAAAAAAAGGTGTGCATAAGCCTAATATGCGTGATCGTTCCTTCTAATCAAAGGGAATTAGTTTCTTAATTCGCTTTTTCGCCAAATACGATTTAATAATCTGTTTAACATCCCTATTGTCCATCTTTTGTTCAATGAAGTCCTGAAATTCGCTTGGTGACTGGATTTGTTCGTCTAAGCCAATATAGCCAAACCCAAGGTAACAGCCATTTCTCACTAAGACGATACTATTTTCATCCTTGGTTCTTCCTTCATCAATTATCGCGAAACTATTATGCTGATACTCTAGATAACTTAAGGCATTCTGCACACGCTCATTATAGCTCTCTGTCGATTCTTCTCCGATACATGCACCTCTGCATTCTTCCACCTGATAGGCAAAACAAGGGCCCTTGTGCGAATACAGACCTGTGTGTTTTTGGCATAAACCAAAACGTTCCGTCCACTTCCTCAACTTCAGTTTAGCTTCATCTAAGGACTTAAACGCAGTGAGTGCTTCATCGCCTTTTTTACCCATTCGTTTTATGAGCAGTTGAGCATATCCATCTTCATTGGCTTCTAAAAACAAGCCATAGTTTTCAATATTCCGTTTCTGCTGACGATTGTACTTGGGCTTTATGGTCTTAATTTCTTCAGATTCTTTAAGTAAGGCGAGCAATTCACTCCCAGTAACTTCCGTTCGAATATCAACCGTTTCATTAATCATATTGATAGCTCGCTTGCTATTGGCATTTCTAAAATGACTATAAACACGTTGACGGATGTTTAAACTTTTCCCGACATATATTATCTCGTCTTGCTCGTTCAGGAAGTAATAAACACCCGTATCTTCAGTTAGTCCATGCAATTTCTCCTTGTCCATTGCAGGATGCATCATCGAGTATTTTAACTCCTTTTCAAGCAAACCTTTATGCGACTGTCCGTTCTTGTGCAAAATCATTTCGAATAAGGTAGCAGTCGCCCTTGCATCATCTTCAGCACGGTGATGAGATTCTAAAGGAATGCCCATGCTTTTGCATAATTTCCCGAGACTGTAGGATGGCAGTCCTGGAAAGATCTTACGAGCAGACTTAACCGTACATATACGCTCCTTTTCAAACTTGTAGCCGAGTGATTTGAATTCTTCCCGAATGAAGTTATAATCGAACATAACATTGTGCGCAACGAAGACATCATCACCCATAAACTCAATAATCTGCTTGGCTACTTCATAAAACTTTGGAGCATTCGCTACCATCTCGTTCGTTATACCCGTAAGATTGGAAATGAAATAAGGAATGCTTTTCTCTGGATTTATTAAGCTTGTATAAGAGTCCACAACAGACAATCCATCGTGTTTAAACATAGCTATCTCTGTTATCTTTCCTGACTTATGATTGCCACCAGTGGTTTCTATGTCTACAATACAGTACACCTATTCATTAATAAGTTTATCCAATAAATCTCTTACCTCATCACTGTTCCAATCAGCTGCCCCTTTATGCGTTGCTCTTATCACCCCTTCCTTATCTACAATATAGGTAGTAGGATATGCAGACGCTCGCATATTAAATGTATTATCTTTTGCGGGAATACATATTGGAAGATTATAATCGTATTTATTTACAAAGTTTTGAATAACTCCGCGCTCCTCATATGAATATAAAATAAACTCTGCCTTGTTCTTGTAATCGTCAAATAAATCCTCAATCGAACTAAACTCGGCAATACAATGTGTGCACCAAGTCGCCCAAACATTAATGAACATTACCTTTCCTCTATGTTCTTCTAGTACATGTGTGCTTCCATCTTTAAGTTCATATCGATACGTATACACATCATCTTTAAGCACTTGTTTGGTGTCGGGAGTTTGAAGGTTTGGATCTCCCAAACGTTGTTTATTAATCCAAACTATAATTCCGTTTCTCCACGACGGAACAGCAATTAAAGTTACTATACCCAAAAGTAGTGATGTACTTATCCACCAACCAATAGATTGCGATTTGAGATATGACCAAAATTTTGACAAGGTTTTGCAAAAATAACTGTAATTTGGATTCCATGTTAATCGTCTTCACAACTAAACAAATTGTTAGTATCGTGTTATTGGCCGTAGTGCCTTTTGTAATCTTCATTTTGCTGTACAGAAGAATGAAAAAGGGAGAAGAGAATTATCAAGAGCGAAATAAAGAGGACAAATAGTGGTTTAATAATTGTAGTTAAGCGAATAAAATGATGGTATATGGGGTATGAATTGAGAAGAGTTGTTCCGCATCCAATGAAACAGTACACATTTGGTGAAGATAGTGTGTGGGATGCAGAAAGTGTAAAGATAGAAGAAGGGAAACACTACATGGTTAAGGCACATTCTGGTAAGGGCAAATCCACACTAATCGCCTACCTATTCGGTTTAAGAAACGATTATGACGGCTCAGTTAGCTATAACGGAAAAGAGATGCGCGAAATTTCATTAATCGAAAAAGCAACTATTCGCCAGCGACATTTATCTATTGCACTGCAAGACATGCGTTTGTTTCCAAAGCTTACGGTTAAGGAAAATCTTCTTCTTAAAAATCAATTAACCGATTTTACCACTTGGGATAAGATTCAGGGTATGCTAGAAAGGTTTGGGATAGGAGAGAAGTCAGAACAGCTTTGTGGTACCTTGAGTTTAGGTCAACAGCAGCGAGTAACATTGATTCGCTCATTACTACAACCATTTGATTTCTTGTTGATGGATGAACCGTTCAGTCATTTGGATATAGAAAATCAAAAGATTGGTTGTGCCATGATTCATGAGGCATGTGAAGCCACTAAGGGGAATGTAATTATTGCCTCTTTGGGAGAGCATTATTATTTCGAGATTGATGAATTTATAACAGTGTAGGGTATGAAGGTGAAGTTATCGCAAATAATAAGAAAAGGGCAGAAGCGCTCACAGTTAATAGTAGCTTACATTGGTTCGGTAATTGGCTTGTTTTTATTGATAGGATCTATTCAACTATATCTAGATTACACTTCCGTAATGTTTGGTGGAGAGGATTTGTTAAAGGATGGATTTTTAGTAGATAAAAAGGTCAGTGGTGTAAATACGATTACGGGTGGTGTAGCGTCTTTTTCTGATGAAGAAATTAAGGAGCTAAATGACTCTCGTTTTGTTGAAGATCTGGCGCCTGTGAGAACAAGTAAGTTCAAGATTGGTTTTACTGCAGGAGGCGCAAACAGTAAAATGGGTAACTTTTTATTCCATTACTACGCACAGTCGCTTCCGGATAGATTCTTAAACATTCCGGATGATAAATTTATATGGACACCAGGCGATACCATTGTGCCTGTTGTGGTGCCAAGCGAATTCATAAAGGCCTTTAATAATTTTGCTCCTACCCAGGGCATTCCGCAATTGTCTGAAGAGAGCTTGGAAGGATTTCCTTTATCTATTCAGTGTGAGGGGAATGGTAAAGTAAAGAAGTTTAAAGCTCGATTAGCTGGGTTTACGGGGAAAATGAACACAACCATTTTGTTGCCGGATAACTTCCTTAAACAAGCTAACATTACTTATGGCGACCCGAATGAAAAAGAGGTAGCTCAATCACTATTTATTATATCAAACTCTAAGTACCACCATGAGTTTTTAGATTTAATGGAGAAAAACAACTTTAGTGTAAATGAGGCAAAATTAAAGGCAAGTGAAGAGAAGTCACGACTACAAATCATTCTGTCTGTGATGTTGGGAATAGGCAGTATCATCTTGATACAATCAGCACTGAATTTCATACTTTATTCTCAGTTGAGCATATTTAAGAACGAGTATGAAATTGGCGTACTAACGAACATTGGCTACGATTATAAGACCATCAGTAAGACCTATATTTTTCATTTCGCCAAGATATTTGTGGCAATTTCCATAACGGCGTTTGTTATAGCCATTTTCGGAAAGATGTGGTTAAATGGCTGGGCTCAAGAACATAAAATTCCTTTGGAGGGTTCGTTAGCAGGTGAGACTTACGTGGTAGGGCTAATATTCTTAGTTGCCTATATCGCCATCAACAGTATATCGATATTCAAATCGATTAAAGAAATTGCGAAAAGAAACTAGGTAAATTTGTCAACGTTTTGTTAAAATGTACGTCTTGGTATTAAGATTGTATAACTTTGATATGATGAAGAAGATGAAAACATTACTTATACTAGCATTATTGGCTGTTTCAGGATGGGCCAATGCACAATCGATAAAGGTTAAAGTAAAGGGGTATGCGGACTCAACCATGTACTTAATTCGTTATTACGGCGAGAAATTGTACTATGCGGATACTGCGCAAGCTGATAAAAATGGTTTGGTGAGTTTTGACCCAAGTTGGGTAAAAAAACCGGGCATGTATGCGGTTATGGATCCAACAACGAATCGTTTTGAGATACTTTTAAACAACGAAGATGTGTACATTGAGACTGACCCTAAGAACTATGTTCGCACCATGGATATAAAGAAATCCAAAGAGAACAAATTGTTCTATGAGTATATAGAATTTATAGGAGCTAAGCGCACTTTAGCTGAGAAATACAAGAAAGAGAAGGAAGCAGCTACAGACCCTAAAAAGAAAGAGGAGTTGGAGGGGAAACTGAAAGCTATTGATGAGCAAGTTGTTGCGTATCAGAAAGACTATGTAAAGAATAACAAAGGAACACTAGCTGCAGATGTAGTAAATATGTCCTTAGCAATTGATATTCCTGATGCGCCAAAAGATGAGAATGGTGTAATTACAGATTCATCATTCCAACGTAACTACTACATAACGCATTACTGGGATCATTACGATTTAAAGAATGATGCAATTGTTAGAATGGGGGGCTTCCACAGGCAATTAGAGAATATGTTCGAAAACATCATGGTAAAGCATCCAGATTCGCTTATTGAATATGCCGATAGGTTAATCAGTAAAATGGAAGATGGTAGTGAAGTGTTTAAGTACACGGTGGTTCATTTAACATCTAAATACCAGAAGTCAAAGATTATGTGTTTAGACAACGTGTTTGTACACATGGTGTTGAAGTATTACAAGACAGGTCGTGCTTATTGGATGTCTGAGGATAAAAACAAAGAGATTGTTGAGAGAGCTGAAGCAATGGCGCCAAACTTATGTGGTGAAACGCCTCATAACATTGCTTTAATGGATTCTGCCGAGAACTGGCCACGATTATATGACGTTGGCAAGAAGTACACCATCCTTATGTTCTGGTCGCCTGATTGCGGGCATTGTAAGAAGGAAATGCCAAAGTTGGTTAAGAAATACAACGAGTGGAAGAAAGAAAACATGGACATAGAGATATATGCTGTGTCTTCTATAAACGGGAAGGAATGGACGGACTTTATTGCAAAAGAAAACATGGATTGGATTAACGTAGCAGTGCCAGAGAAAGTGCATGCTGCTAAAGAAGAAGCGCAGCCATACATTAATAAGATTGTATCTACAGGCTTAACGGATTTAAAAAGTCTGAATTACCATGATACTTTTGATATATTCAAAACACCTACCATTTACCTTATCGATGATAAGCATGAGATTATTGGGAAGAATCTAGAGGCTGAGTCATTGGATAATCTTCTAAGAAAGATTACTGGCAAAGAGAAAGCTGAAGAAGGCTAGGACCTTTTATTATGGACTTTAAACGTGTGCAGGCTATGGTTTGTGCACGTTTTTTTGTTCCACTACTAATGTTTTTCTTACCCCCACGGTCATTTCGACTGGAGCGGATGAAAGGAGCGCAACGGAGAAATCTACAGTGAGCAGAATGTTTGTGCTCCCTATAGATTTCTCCGCAAGGTCGAAATGACTACGGGGTGAGGATATCGAATGGTGCCATCTGACTTAAACTCGAAACCAATGATATGTCAATTCTTCGCAAGGTCGAAATGACCTTTGGGGTAATGAAGATTTTTGTTCCCACTATAAGCTATTGCTGATCATAGTCTATAACACGTTTGATTGATAGGTGTAGTCGAATAGTATAATCATTCATTTGGTCCAAATAATACTAACCCCACAAACAGTCATTTCGACTGGAGCGGATGAAAGGAGCGCAACGGAGAAATCTACAATAAGCACAATGTTGAGTGCTACTTATAGATTTAGCTCCGCTGGTTTTCAATTCTCCGCAAGGTCGAAATGACTATGAGGTTTGATGATATTTACTACCAACAATTCTAAAGAACGTAAATAGATTACAAGCAGAGTTTTAAGTTTTGTGTAGAATTCCACTCTATTTTACATGAAACAATACACCGTTTATATACTCACCAACTATACAAAAACCGCTTTATACATTGGAGTGACCAATAACATTGCAAGAAGATTGTTTGAGCACACCAGCGAATCTAAAGGGCATGTTAAGAGGTATAATATCAGGTATTTAGTTTACGAAGAGCACTTCACCTCTATAAATGTTGCAATTGCACGAGAGAAGCAACTGAAGAAGTGGAGCAGAGTAAAAAAGAATAATTTGATTGCAACACAGAATCCAAAATGGAAATCTTATAACGATAATTATTTAATGTAGATACATACCCTCGGTCATCTCAAATGGATTGGATTATTATTTACTAGAAAACACAATCATTAGCTATTTTTATTGTCTTACCCCCTTAGTCATTTCGACCGGAGTGAAGCGGATGCAAGAAGCGCAACGCAGTGGAGAAATCTATAGTTAGCAGAATATTTAGTGCTTACCATAGATTTCTCCGCAAGGTCGAAATGACTGAGGGGAATGGATGTCGAATAGTGCCATCTGACTAAAACTCGAAACCAATGATATGTCAATTCTCCCCAAGGTCGAAATGACTGAGGGGAATGGATGTCGAATAGTGCCATCTGACTAAAACTCGAAACCAATGATATGTCAATTCTTCGCAAGGTCGAAATGACTGAGGGGAATGGATGTCGAATAGTGCCATCTGACTAAAACTCGAAACCAATGATATGTCAATTCTCCCCAAGGTCGAAATGACCTTGGGGGTTATAGTGTTGTATTGCTCATGCTACAGCAATTGTTAAAACTAAAAACGTGCAAGAACTAGTGTTCTTGCACGTTTTTTATAGGTGTGTTTCGCTCATGTGGCTACTTTACCACACCATCATCTTCAGAACGATAATTCTTCTCTTTAGGTTTGTACAGGATAATAAATTGAATAACAATCGCAAGGAAGAATAAAAGATAAATCTCTATGCGGGAAAATAAGCGAGTAGCATCCATTGCAGACCTACTATTGTATTTTTGTCGCTTGCCTTCTTCAATATGAAGGTCAGCCATTTCCAAGATGCCGAATTTTATAGACTCCAGCTGCTTAAGCAGTTGAGCTTTATTAACTGTTGTGTCAATCGCAGCATTGATTTCCATCGTGTATAATGCATTGCAGTCCTTTTGCAACTTGTCTAGAACCTTTTGCTCTTTTTGCGTCTCAATGACCTCACTGCAATCACTAATAAGCAAATTAATGTGACTATTCACAGAAGGACTTTTCTGCCGTAGATAAACCGAATCATCTGTTATATAGGCAATTTCCTTCTCATGAATAAGATTGTTCATCTCCATGATCTTGTCCTTCGTGAGCACCACGTCCTTATAGATAGTTTCCACCGATTGCTCCACGCGCTCGAAATTATCCTTATCGATTAGATTAGTAGCAAGGATTACAAAGAATACGATAAGTACCATTGCCACCCACTTAAGTTGTTGGAATATGCGCATAGTGTTAGTTTTAGCGATTTAATTTACCTAAAAACAAGAACAAATGTCGCACCAAAAAGTTCTGAGAATCAAATTCTAATGGAATTCTAATCTTCTTTAACCCCAATCAAATCAACCTTGCTGTCTCTGATCATTTGATTGTATTGAGGCAGTGATTCTGTTTTGATGGTTTCCCATTTAGCCAATTCCACCTCAATTTTAGCGGTGATATCGTCTCTAACACCTATCATTTGTTTAGTTGGTCGATATAACCCCATGCTAGCTAAAGAAGCAACGTGTGCCAACTTGTTGTTAAGCATAATAGGGAAGTTCAACATATCCTGATTACTCTTAAGCTTTGTTTGATAGAGCTTCTTTTCTATGTCCAGCATAAGTGAATCCAGATTCTTACCATAATCTATCAAATCCTTCATTTCTTTCTTGTCTAGACGAGCATTTAATGCTGCAATTTGGCCCTTTATGGCATGCATATGACGAATGCAGTCATGAGTTTTATCCAAGGTGTTTCTGATGTCCAATAAGAACTCGAACTGCGCTTTTCTATCTTCAACAGAACCTTCGGTTCTTGGGTCTAACAGCAATTCGAACTGAATCTCTGTGCTATCATTGTCTACAACTAATCTTACTGTATATTTTCCTGGAGGCGACATAGGACCGTTAAGAGTTCCCCACCACATTAATAAACCATCAAACTCATCTGCTTTTGGATAGCGGGTGTCCCAGTTAAAGGTGTTCATGCCAGGCTCAAATTCAAGCTTATTTTCTGTGTCTTTATCGGAAAAACTTCTTATGTGTTTGCCGTCTTCATCAAAGAACTTAATACTAACATTCTTAGCGCTGTCAGGGAGATTGTAGTATAGTTTTACGCCAGAAGGGTAGTTGGTTCCGGCCCATGACGAACTCTTTTCGCCTCCGCCAAATCCAGTAGTTGGATGTACAGAATATAAGCGTATACTTTCCTTGGTAAACTTTCGATTTAGCTCGTCCCAAATTATATTTAAATCATCCAGAATCCAAAAACTTCTCCCTTGTGTGGCTACAATTAGATCATTGTCTTTAAGGGCTAGGTCTGTGATTGGTACTTCAGGTAAGTTCAGTTGGAAAGGCTGCCATGAAACACCATTGTTGGTACTAATGTATAGACCGTATTCAGTACCACAGTATAGTAATCCTTTAACCTCTTTGTCTGCTCGCACAACTCTGGCAAAATGTTCTTTCGGAATACCATTCGTGATGAGTTTCCATGTCTTGCCGTAATCAGTAGTATGATAGATGTAAGGCGTATAATCACCCATTTTGTAGGAAGTAGCTGCTACATATAAGCCACCATCCGTGTGTGGGTCGATTTCGATACTGTTTATCATGCACCATTCGGGTAGTTTTTTAGGCGTGACATTGCTCCAATTTTTCCCGCCATCTTTTGACATGTGAATCAATCCGTCATCCGAACCACACCAGAGCAATCCTTCTTCCGTAGGCGATTCTGCTGCTGCAAAAATGGTCGCATAATATTCAACACCCGTATTGTCTTTAGTTATTGGACCACCAGAAGACACTAATTTAGATGAATCATTACGCGTTAAATCAGGAGAGATAATTTCCCAGCTTTCACCGCCATTATACGACACGTGCATAAATTGAGAGCAGGTATAGAGTTTGTTGTCATCATGAGGAGAAAAGAATAGGGGAAAGTTCCACTGAAAACGGTACTTCATGCCTTCTGCACCATATCCAATGGGATTGTCTGGCCACACATTTATTGCTCTGTTTAAGTCAGTGTGATGATTATAGCGTGTAAGATAGCCGCCGTAACTTCCACCATAAACAATGTCATTATCCTTTGGGTCTGGTGCAATGTGAGCACTTTCGCCACCCGCAGTGCTTTCCCAATTCTCATCTGTAATGTATGAACGGCTAGAACGCGAATCAATACGCACGGTAGAATTATCTTGCTGCGCACCATAAATACGGTAAGGGAAATGATCATCGGTTGTTACACGATAAAACTGTGCAGTTGGTTGATTCATGTACGTTGACCATGAATTCCCGGCATCATAACTCACCTGACCACCGCCATCATCAGCTATAATCATTCGTTTATTGTCTTCTGGTGCAATCCATAAATCGTGGTGATCACCATGTGGTGCGTAATGAGACGAGAATGTTTTACCACCATCGTTCGAAACATGATAGGCAACATTCATTACATACACTCTATTTTCATTCTGAGGATCGGCATAGATTTTTGAATAATACCAGGCACGCTGACGCAAACTCCTGTCGCTATTAACTTTTTCCCATGTTTTGCCGGCATTATCTGAGCGGAATACACCGCCATTCTCGTTTTCAATAATCGCCCATACTCTGTCTGGATTTGCAGGCGATACCGTTACACCAATAATTCCCAATACACCTTTCGGCATACCTTTCGCTTTGCTCAGGTTTTTCCATGTTTTCCCGCCATCGTTCGACTTCCACAGTGCAGATCCTTCGCCACCCGAAGAGAAATCAAAAGGTGTTCTGCGCACACGCCAAGTACTGGCATAAATCACATCCGGATTCAATGGATCTAAGATAATGTCCACAGCACCCGCATCTGCATTAGCAAAAAGAACGCGTTTCCAGGTTAGGCCACCATCTGTCGTTTTGTACACACCCCGTTCTTCTGAGGACTTGTATAAATCTCCCAAAACTGCCGCATATACGATATCTGGATTTTTTGGATGAACCCTTAACCTTGGGATATGTCTCGAATTTCCCAAACCAATAGATGTCCAAGAGCGTCCACCATCAACCGATTTATACATACCAGTACCTGACGACACATTACCCCGCACAGTGCCTTCGCCACCACCTACATAAATGATATTATTGTGAGAATCGGACACATCAATAGCACCTATAGAACCACCAAAGTAACCGTCCGAGATATTCTCCCAGGTTGATCCACCATTCTGCGTTCTCCATACACCACCACCGGTAGCACCCATATAAAATAGCATGGGTTTACCTTCAACACCCGTAACGGCAGCAGATCTTCCGCCTCTAAACGGACCAATGCATCTAAAGTTAATGCCTTCATTTATCTCAGGAAAGGCATCTTTAGAGCGGTCTTTTTGCGCATGTGAACTATGAATACATCCCACAAATAGTGGTAGTAGTACTAGGAAATACTTCATGATGAAAAAATTTACGTGAAGGTAGTGAATTTGACCTTATGCAGGATAATCAAAGGCTAGGAGAGGAGTGACGATTTAATAAACAAAAAAAGCAGGGACAATGGTCCCTGCTTCAATTAAATTATAATTCGATTGATTATTTCTTAATCACTTGAATTGATTTACTTCCGTTATCATTCTTAACAGTAACAATGTACAAGCCAGCTTCATAGTTAGCTAGAGATATAACAGTAGTGTTCACAGAAGTTCCGTTAGCAACCATTTTTCCAGCCACATCCGTAATATTGTAGTGGAAGTCACCTTCAAAGTCAATAGTAATGATGTCAACGGTTGGGTTAGGGTAAACAGTGATTTGATCAGCATCAGCACCATCAATTCCAACGAAGAAATCAACTGTAGCAGATGCCGTAGCGGTACAACCATTTCCGTGTGCTACAACTACCGTGTAGGTTCCTGCAGGCACATTAATAAGGTTTTGAGGATCATCAAAATCACCAGTACCATCATTGTCCCAATCGTAGGTGAATGGGAATAAACCACCGTTTAATGTTAAGTAAACACTTCCGTCATTACCAATCAACTCATTGGTTGCAGATAACGAGAAATCTGGTCTTTCAATTGTCTCTATTGCAACTCCTGCGAACACATTACAACCACTTGAAGCCAAGCCAGTCACTGTATAGCTTGTAGTTCCTGTTGGCGGAACGAATGCCACACCATCCATAACACCATTATTCCAAACTAAGCCAGTTGCACCAGTTGCAGATAATGTCACAGAGTCACCCTCACATACATTGCTTGCACTAGCGGTAACCTGAATAGCACTAGATCCATTGATTGACATTAAAAATGCTTCAGAAATAGCCTCAATTTCAGTAGTTGTAAAAGGAATATCTGGATCTGCCGATACTAGGAAATAGTAAAGGCGTGTAGACCCTTCAATGCCGATTAAATCGTGCTGGTCATCATCTGTATCTGTTGCAAAAGTATGAGAAGCATTTGGGTTAGATGGGATGATCATGAAATGGTTAATAGATGGGTCGCCCGCACCAGCAATACCTTTGTAAAAGATATCATAGCTCATACCTGCAACATTTTGTGTATACACATAACCAGTTGCAGCGCCGCTTCCGTCTGCACCATTGTTACCACTGATTGAGAAGCTTGAAATACTGTCAATATCAGCGGCTAACATAAAGAATCCTGGTAATTCTCTTGTGAAGTACTGTCCATTTGGACCAAAATCAGTTGACGACATAATGACGTTATCAGAGTACGGTATAAACGTATTTAAATTTGTATTTAACTCATTTCCTCCGTCGTACATATCTCCTCCGCCATCATTGATGTCGTTTGTACCGTCATATGAGAATACATACATGTTTGGCACAGTGTCCGTTACATTCGTGTACTCTAGGTTAATGTTACACTGCACATCTGCAAGTGTTTGAGCAGAGGCACTTTGCCCAGCTATAAGAAGTCCAACAAAACCGGACCATAATAGGTAATGTTTTTTCATTTTGTAAGTATTAAGTGTTGTTTTTAATTGCCGGCGAATTTAGATTAAAATTAAATCGCTTAATTAGTTTCAGCTAAAATAAATCAGCGTAATTTTCTGAACTGTGACTATAGTCACTTTAGATATTGATTGTTGTCAAATTTATCTTTACATTGGCAGCTATTTCACATGCTCAAACACCTAATAATGTTCTATTTGCGAAATACTTCTTACCTTAATAGTCAAATCAAATTACTTGAAGCGATTTCTACTCATATTCTGTTTAATCATTCCGTATGTATCTTTTTCTCAGACGGATGAGATTGACGAATTATATTCCGTAATAAATTCAGATCAACACGATACTGTGCGCATTAATGCTATGTGCGACTTAGCATGGGAAATGGCACAACGCGATAGCGATGAAGCGAAAAAACTTATCGATGAGGCCTATGCGTTATCCAAGGAAATAGATTACACATTCGGAGAAGCCACCGCCTTGCACAACTATGGTAATTTGTATGATTTAACGGGCGAATACGAAAAGGCACTGGACTATCTGGATCAAGCCTTAAAAATGCGCATTGAAATAAAAGATTCGATGGGCCAGGCAATGACCTACAATAGTATAGGGGTTATTTATGATGTGCGAGGAGAGTTTAAAGAGGCACTTCAGTATTACATTAAATCTCTTAAGATTTCGGACCTAATAGATGATGTTCAAGGTGTAGCCTATGCTCAAAACAATGTGGCTGTAATGTATAAATTTCTGAATCAACCAGAAATGGCGTTAGATTATTATAACAAGTCTCTCGAAACATTCATTAAAATGGATGATAAACACGCTATTGCTGCTACCTATAGCAATATTGGTATAATTCAGAAGATTTCGGGTGACTATGAGGCGGCAGAGGTGAACCAAAAGAAATCTATTGAACTGTTTAACGAGATTGGCGATATACAAGGTTCGCTAATTAGCCTAAACTCACTTGGTGCGCTTTACACTGAAATAGATAGGAATCCTGAGGCGAAGGAAATATTTAATGAAGCCTTAGATAAGAGTCGACAAATGGGGGATAAAGAGGGGATAGCTATATCGCTCGCTAATCTTGGTGATGTTTCGGTTAATCTCCAGAATTATGATGCCGCATTCAGATATTATGAGGATGCCATAAGCATTGGTAATCAACTGCAGTTACGCAATTTGCTTGAACATGTATATGGCAGTATGGCCTCAGTGTCGGCTGAGATTGGAAGGTATAAGGATGCGTACAACTATTTAAGGCGACATACAACGATAAAAGATTCCATGTTAAATGAGGAAAGCGTGAGAGCGATGACCGAAATGGAGACTAAGTACCAGAGCGAGAAAAAGGAAATGCAAATCAACATGCTGCAGCAAGATCAGGTAATCGACTCGCTTGAAATTGTAAAGAAAGAGGCGGAAGCAGCCAAAATTCAGGCAGAAAAGGAGGAAGCAGCTGCATCTCGGGACAAGTATTCGATTGGACTTATACTGGTAGGTATCATCGCCGTTTTAGTGTTTATTGGATTTATCCAAATCAGACGAAGAGGTAAGTTATTATCAGAGCAAAACACACTTATTAATGCCAAGAATGAGCAATTAGGTATTGCTTATGGCGAGATAGAAGAGAAGAACAAGGATATCATGGACAGTATTCAGTATGCTAAACGTATCCAGTCTGCGATTCTGCCTCCAAATAAAATTGTAAAGGAATACCTATCACAATCCTTTGTGTTGTACAAGCCTAAGGACATTGTGGCTGGGGATTTTTATTGGATGGAAGTGGTTAAAGAGTCCGGTAATTCCACCCCCTCTAACTCCCCCGAAGGTGGAGAACCAGAATTACCGGTTGATCCGGACGATTCATCATTTGGGTACATAACAACGCAATCAAAGAACTACAAACATTTAAAGCAGTTTGCCAAAGACATGCGTAAGAATCCAACTGAGGCAGAAAGGGCAGCATGGGAATTATTGCGTAACAAAAAAACGGGTTTCAATATTCGGCGCCAACATATAATTGACGAATACATTGTGGATTTTGTTTGCTTGGATAAGCGATTAGTAATTGAAATTGATGGAGGCATCCATGATGAAACAAAAGAGCAAGATTTCATTAGAGATACAGCATTGAATAATTTGGGATTTGATGTTATGCGTTTTACGAATGATGAGGTATTGCAGTCACCACAAGAATTCACTAATAAAATAACGAGTGCCCTAATCGAAAGGCATAGTGTAAGTTCCAAGCCTGGTTCTCCTCCTTCGGAGGAGTTAGAGGAGGTAGGCTTGGAACAATCAAACATCATACTATTCGCAGCAGCAGATTGCACAGGTCATGGTGTTCCCGGTGCAATGGTGAGTGTAGTTTGCAATAATGGACTAAACAGAGCTGTTCGAGAGCATGGCTTAACGGAGCCTGGCGTAATTCTAGACAAAACACGCGAAATTGTTATCTCAGAATTTGAGAAATCTGAAGAAGACGTTAAAGACGGAATGGACATTGCGCTTTGCTCACTAACGTTCGCAAAGCTTCAGAAGGAGAAACAGAGCGAGAGCGGAAAACAGAACGGGAAACAGAGCGAGAGCGGTTCCATTGACTCGAGTGAGTTGGATGAAAAGGACCGCAGCGCCTCTGCTGAAGCTACGGGCGACACGCAGACTGTTTCTGATTACGCCGCTCTGCTTAAGTATGCCGGCGCCAACAATCCACTTTGGATAATCCGCAAGTCAATCCCAACCCCCAATGTCATTAAAGATCTCTCCACTGCGGTCGAGATGACCACTAACGATGGCTTTGTGCTAGAGGAAGTGAAGGCTGACAAACAGCCCATAGGCAAATTCGATAACCCCATTCCGTACGCTACTCATACCATTGAATTATACCCGGGCGATACATTCTACATTTTCTCAGACGGCTACGCCGACCAATTCGGGGGCGAAAAAGGCAAAAAACTAAAAGCTAAGAACTTCAAGAGCTTGCTCCTTTCAATGCAACACGAAACCATGGAACGTCAGCGCGAATTAATCGATGAGGCCTTTGAAAAATGGAAAGGTAAGTATGAACAGTTGGATGATGTATGTGTTATTGGGGTAAGAGTTTGATTCAATATATTAGAGAGCAGAGTGAAACAGCTAACCTTCATACTATTTATTTCCATTCTAGGATTTGGAGCAAAAGCTCAAACAGATACTTTGCAGCCAGACACCCTAGCTCTTAAGAGAGTCAATGGAATCATATATGTCATGAATATCCATGATCACCCAATAATGCGCTTTGATGATTTTACCGTGGGTATGGACAGTCTTCGTGAAGCCATTCGCAACTCAAATCTTCCGGACAAGGCAATGGTCTCATTGATTCTGAAAAGCCAATCGTGGCAAGACTGTCCCAATGAAATACTTAATATCTGCAAGACATACAAGGCATACAACGACTTTGTATTAAAGCACGTTTACGGCGTTATGCGCGAAACCATGGGGGAAGAGGAGTTAAGGCAGGAAATGACCATGGAGCAGATGCCAGAGGAGTAATGTTAATAATCGTATTTTTCTAGTATGAAGTACCGCAGAATGCCCATAGAAATAGAAAGCCCCGAACAGAGAGGCTATGACAAGGTGAAATTTAACCTAACCGAAAGCTCCGTGACCGACAGACATGCCAAAACAGTCATAGGCGAGCTGGAAGACTTTCCTTTATCCTACGGCGATCATTTGGGTTATGTACCCTTGCGAGAAATCATCGCTGCAGAATACCCTAATATTTCGCCAAACAATGTGCTTACGACAGTAGGAGCGGCCTCCGCTTTGTTTATTGTGGCTACAGCATTATTGAAAGATGGGAGTCATGCGGTCATTCAGAACCCCAATTACATTACCAACATTGAGACTCCACGCTTATTGAATTGCGATATTGACTTGCTGAATCTAAGATTTGAGACAGGATTTAAATTGGATTTGGATGAACTAGAAAGTTTAATTCGCCCAAATACCCAACTTATTAGCTTGACCTATCCGCACAATCCAACAGGTCAAACATTATCAGAAGAGGAACTCAAACACCTAATAGCCATAGCAGAAAAACATAACTGTTTCCTACTAATAGACGAAACCTACAGAGACATGCAATATAAAATCATGCCGCCACTAGCAGCATCTCTGTCAGAAAAGGTTATTTCAGTTTCGTCCTTATCCAAGACTTATGGTTTGCCTGGGATACGCTCTGGTTGGCTCATTACAAGGTCAAACGAGTTGTTCGAATCCTTCTTAGCCGCCAAAGAGCAGATTTTTGTCACGGGTTCATTGCTGGACGAGTATGTCTCATGGAAATTCCTAAAAGACAAAGACAGCTATTACGCTGAAGTAAAATTACATCTGCAAAGAAATTTTGGCTTAGTAGAAGCATGGATAGTCAATAGCGAACATTTCGAATGGATTCCACCATCTGGAGGTTGTGTGGCATTTCCGCGTATTAAACATAGCAACATAGATTTCGATAAATTCTACCACATCCTAAACGAAAAGTACCATACCTATGTGGGTCCTGGGCACTGGTTTGAGCAGGATAAGCGCTATTTTAGGTTGGGATATGGCTACCCTGATGTGGCTGAGTTGGAGGAGGGGCTGGTGAATTTGGAGCGGGCGGTTAAGGAGGTGGTGTGATAAGTATTAATACTTGATTTTACTATAATTTAATCTATGTCCCGACTTTCGCATTTTTACAGCGAATTGTAATTAGTAACTTACACCCCTCAATGCAAAAGCAGTGGCAAGATATTATCATCATTAATCTGACACCTATTGTTGGTTGGATGATCTTGGACTGGAATCTATTCGAGATTATTTCCATCTATTGGTTGGAATTAGCTATGGTCTTTCTGGCAGCCATCTTCAACATGATTGTACGAGGGCATCCGAATGGGGTATTATATTTTTTTGCCATTATTCCCATCTCAATAATTATGATAATGGAATATGCTTTTATCGGAGCTATTTTTGGCAGTATTCATCATGGACTAGCTAAAGGTGAATTTTTACCTGAGTTCTTTCGCCATAAAGAGATACTGTATGTTATGGCGGCATTAATGGTTTCATTCTTATATAGACATAGAAAACAATTAAAGACTAAACGTGGCGAAATGATATTAGGTGAAGCACTTCACCATTTGGCCATTGGATTAGCATTGTTACCGCTAATTTTATTACCTATAGTGTTTATAGGATACATGCTAGGCTTGCATAATCTTGGACAATTCTCGTACGTCCTTTTGTTTTTGATTATCAAGATTATCTATGATTATGTGGCCGTATATTCCAAAGTGAATTTTAAAACCTTGTTTAGAAGGAAGAAGAAATAGGACAGATTCACTAATCTTTTAGGTGATAAGATGATTATGGCCTACTTATGGACTGTTGGGGGACATAGAACCTATTAATACTGATATGCACATTATCCTGACTAAACTCACATACTACATCTAATCTTTCTCGTTTGGTAACACAATCTTAATAAAGCGCATCCCTGTTTTCAGGGATATGAGTTTTAAATAGCTCTATTAAATTTGGAACGCTTTCTTACTCAGTATTTTATTAACCAAACGAATTACCATGAGGAATTTATTACTTTCCATTGCTTGTGTTTTTGTCTCATTAAATTATAATGCACAAACCCATACCGCACCAACACTACAAATAGGTCTTGACGGGTTTAACCTTACAAAAGGAACTTTAGACCAAGAATTAATAGCAGAGATTATTGCTGAAAAGCAGAATGAGCTGAAAGAAAAACTCATCAAATCTATGTTGCTCGATAATCTAAAAGATGCGGGTTCAACAGTTTATGGTTACGTTGATAATACCGTTAATATTATAAGACACACAAAGGACCCGGAAATTAGGACAAGAGCAATAGTTGAAAACACGGTTAACCTAACATTGATTGCTGCTTATACACGTTACTTTAAAAAGAAATATGAAAATGATCCTCGTTTGGTAAAACTATCTAATGAAATCAACAATAACTATTGGGATAATGATAATGTTACTGTTTCAATGCTTACTGAGGTAGTAAAAGGTCTGTTTGATATGGAATTTGTAGAAGGTAACACTAAGGCAGAGAAAAAGTCTTGGAAAGGGGCTTTTGTATTTGATCGTGATGATAAAAGAACAAGAATGAACGCATTTCTTGTTGACTTGGCATCAGTTGTTATTAATGAAAACCCACGACTAACAAAACTTGGTGTACTTAACACAGGGTACATGAATGGCTATAAATATTTAAACAAGTTTTATGGATCTATCTTACATATTGATGATGATAAGATTAGCCAAATTGACAAGGATAGCAAGAAGCAGTATTTCAGCGAGAATAAAATTGATCTATATGATCAGTTGCTCATGAAGTTATCTAAAAGCAGCAATGATAAAGACAGCTCATTAATAGAAGATCAGATAGATAGCCTTATTGAAAATCACTCAGATAAAATTAACGCGATTAGAACTCAAAAAATTAATTGTTTTAAAAAGTGCAAGGAATTAGAAGAATTTGATGTTTTGCCTGAAACTGCGTCTGAGATCAAAGCATTGATGGAAGACGATTTAAAAGAATTGACTAGCTGGATTGGTTTAGTAGCGTATTTAGACGATTTTAATAAGGTTAACTATCAAGACATTAGAAATCTTGGCAAATCATTCCTAAAGGGTGATAGCACAATAGATATTGCTAAGTTTATGGAAGATTATTCCAAAGATTTCGCAGATGGATTAAAAAGTCTTGCAAAAGATGAATTATCCATAGCAGCCTTAACAAGCAATAGTGAGCATATTGAATTGATAGCCGCTACTGATTTTAAGTTGTATAAAGAACAAATATCGATCGTGTCATCATTCATTAAAAAGATGAGCATGCTTCAAATTGACAACTTAAGTCATTCATTATTAGGAGATTTATTGTATGAACTTAATAATGATGTTATTCCCGCCATCAATGAATTAGCGAGTTACAATCCAGAAATGTTCACATTAGCTGACAAAACAAATAAACTTGCTTTATATACAATTCAATTATTGTCTAAAAAAATAGAAGGGAGTAAGATATTTAAAGATTATTTCGATGAGCCGTTTATTACAATTCTGGCAAAACTTTACAAATTTAATGAGGCCGAAACATTTGAGCAGATATTAAAAGTTTCGACGGAAATGGCTTCAGTTTTCAAGGATGAAAGCATCTATAATGCCTTGCAAACTGTAACGTCATTGACTAATAGATATGTAAAGTTTAGCAAGTCGGAGAATGACAAAGAACTGATGGATTTTGATGTAGAAGGAATTCTAACTGACATAAAAAACATTCCATATAATAAATATAGCATGTGTGAATTTCACTTAACTGTAGGCATGAATACGGCAATATTCAATAATACTTTGGTCACATCAAGCGATACATTAGAGTCATTCTCATTTGTTAGTGAGAAGATTGGCTTAAAGATTAAAATTAGAGATAGCAAGTATATAAACAGTTTTAATGTAGGACAGAAATTTACGTATTTAGGAAAGGAATATATTCGTAAAGCACCGCCCAGAGAACCCGTTGTTAGTAATGCACACATTCTTATCTACGGCTCAGGTTTATTATATAATATAGTGAATGCCAAGACTGACAAGGCATTCAATTATCCAATTCTTGGCACTGGTATTGGTTTAACCTTCTTCAATAACCTAGACTTCAACGTATCAGTAGCAAGCCCAATTCTGTCCTCAAAAGCAGAATATGCAGCCAATGACAAACTACCACTAATGTTCAACACTGGTTTTGATATTCAGTTTGGTGAGTACATGCAAAAGCTAAACGAGAAACGTAAACGAAAACAACAACAGAAAGCGGTTGCTGAGATTTTGAATAATCAGGCGCAGGTTAAGTAACAAACATACTTAAATATGATAAGTTGATTCATAGATGTTTCTTATCTTGTAAACCTAACCACAAACAATGATAAAGTCTCTTATAGTATTCGGTATATTCCTGCAAAGCAGTGTCGTTACCATTCCTAACTACAGTAATGATCGTGCTAGTAGAGAAGCAGAAACCAAAGTGTATATCTGCAACAGTAAATCGGCTAAAAAGTATCATTACACCAAATCATGCCGTGGCTTAAATGCATGTACGCATGGCGTAATTCAAGTGAGCTTGGCTACTGCAAAGAGTACGTATGGTAGGACGTTGTGTGGTTGGGAGGATTGAAAAGATTTGTAACTTAAATGAGCAAAGAAAAACTTACACTATCTCAATTAGAACAGTATCTATCAAAAGCAGCATGGATACTAAAAGGACCAGTGGACGCATCTGATTTCAAGGTGTATATTTTCCCTTTACTATTCTTCAAACGAATTTCGGATGTATATGATGAAGAATATCAATCAGCATTAGAAGAATCAGAAGGTGATATTGAGTATGCGTCATTACCTGAGTTTCATAGATTTGAAATTCCTGATGGGTGTCATTGGAAAGATGTACGAGAAACTACATCCAATGTTGGCTTGGCCATTGAAAAAGCGTTGAGAGGAATAGAACAAGCCAATCAGGAATACCTGTACGGCATTTTTGGTGATGCACAATGGAGCAATAAGAATAAACTATCCGACAGACTGCTTATTGACTTAATTGAGCATTTTTCGCAACATGTGTTGTCTAATGAGTTAGTTGATCCAGATATACTAGGTCAGGCCTATGAGTACTTGATTAAGCACTTTGCTGATTTGACCAATAAAAAAGCGGGGGAGTTCTATACGCCAAGATCGGTTGTACACCTATTAGGACTTATATTAGACCCGCATGAAGGTGAAACTATTTATGACCCGGCTTGTGGAACAGGAGGTATGTTACTCGAATGTGTAGATCATCTAAAAGACAACAAAGAAGATTACCGAACACTTAAATTGTATGGTCAGGAGAAGAACTTGACTTCTAGCTCAATTGCACGTATGAACATGTTTTTGCACGGAATTGAGGATTTCGAGATTGCACGCGGAGACACCTTACGTGATCCCAAGTTCTTTTCAGCTGATGGATTAAAGACATTTGACTGTGTAATTGCAAATCCTCCCTTTTCGTTAAAAGAATGGGGCGCAGAGAACTGGGTAAACGACCCTTATGGGCGTAATATAGCTGGAACTCCACCAAAAGGGAACGGTGATATGGCCTGGGTGCAACACATGATTAAGTCTATGAATAGCACAGGTAGAATGACTGTTGTGCTTCCGCATGGAGCATTGTTCAGAAAAGGCGCCGAGGGTAAAATAAGGCAGCGCCTTATCGAAGAAGATTTGCTTGAAGCTGTAATTGGCTTAGGACCCAACATATTCTACGGAACGCAGTTGGCAGCATGTGTAATGGTCTTTAAGCAGTTAAAAGAGGACAATAAAAAGGACAAAATTCTTTTTATAGATGCTGCAGATCAAGTAAGAGTAGGACGTGCACAGAATTTTCTTGAAGATACACATGTAACTCAAATTCATACTTGGTATTCAGATTATCAAGATGTTGAGAATCATGTAAAAGTAGCGACCATTGAGGATGTCATAGAGAATGATTTCAATCTGAATATTCCCTTATATGTTGAGAAAATAATTGAAGACAATTTACCATCGGTAGAAGAAGCCTTAAAAGATTTAAAAACTGCTTGGGAAGAGAGTCAAAAGGCAGAAGAAAGGTTTAAAAATATATTAAAAGAGTTTATATCATGAGCAGTGGAATGCCATCAAGTTCAGCAAGAGACCGTCAAGTTTCAGTATGGTTTCAAAAAATAGAAAATGGAGAAATCAAATTACCTAGATTTCAAAGACCTCAAGCATGGGACAAGAATCGGGTAACAAGTTTGCTAAACACAATTACCCAAAATCTCCCATTGGGTGTTACGCTCATCCTTAATGTGGATGTTGAGCAGTTTGTATCCAGATATTTGGTTACAGCGCCCGAAACCAATAGCAGAGTAACAGAACACCTTTTGGATGGTCAGCAAAGATTAACTGCACTTTGGCGTGCGCTGCACAATAATTATGAAGACGTCAAATACTTCATGTATTTCGCTGACTTTGATAAGTACCATGATCACGAACATCCACCGCGTACACGATTTGTGTGGCATCAAACACGTTGGACAAATAAGAAAGGGGATCTTATGCCGCTTTGGTCAGATAGCCCAAAAGAAACGTTTAGGCGCGGTAGTATACCTATGGAGCTTTTCAAGCCGGGTGATATAGCAGAAGAATATGAAAAATGGGTGGCAGAAGCCATAGCGCATGAAAAACCCTCATCCACAGAAGAAAATTATGAGGAAAGATTAATGGCATGGATGGAGTATAAGGGACGTATTTTGTCTATCATAAGAGATATACGTGAGACTATTTCTCATTTCAACTTGCCATACCTGTCTCTTCCATCACAGACTAATAAGGATACAGCACTGCAGGTGTTTATTAATATGAATACCAATAGCAAACCCTTATCGCAGTATGATATCATTAGAGCGGAAATTGAAGGTGTAAAAGGTGTATCTCTTGACGATTATCAAACTAAGTTGGATAATGAACATCCAAAAATTCAGGCGTATTTTGAATTGCCGTTCCTAATTTTAGCTACTTCTGCATTGATGCAAGATAAATTGCCCAATCAAAGAGGTATGTGGGATATGAAGAAAGATCAAATGATTGAAGATTGGGATAAAATGACCTATGGATTGTCTATGATGGCACAATTCATGGAAGGTCAGGGGGTGTATGACAGAGGTAGGCTTCCTACTAATGCTGTATTGGCAGTAATTGCTGCGCTGTATACCTACATACCAGAAACTCTGGATGCCCGTGGAAACGCGGAAATATTGCTTAAAAAGTACCTTTGGTCTAGCTTTTTCACGGACCGTTACGAAAACTCAGCGGCAACACATGCGTACAATGATTTTATTCCGTTAAAAAATATTATTCAGGGCAATCATAAGGATAATGGACAAGCATATACTGAAGCAGATGTGCCTGTGTTAAATCGATCTAAGCATCCTCTATCCACTACGGATGAATTATTAAGGGTTGGATGGCCTAAGCGTGAAAACATTAGAGCCAGGGGTATAATGGCAGTTTTCTCAAAATTAGGAGCTTTTGATTTTGCCGATGGCACACAATTATCAAGACAACAACTTAGTGAAAGTAAACGCCATTATCACCATGTTTTTCCTGATGCCTTGTTAAAATTTGCTGAAGTAGAAAGCTATTTGGCCCTTAACTGTGCACTTATAACAGACAAAACGAATCTTAATATTAGTAATAAAGAGCCGTTTAGGTATCTTACTGAGAGGTATAATTGGACCAGTGAGGATGTAGTGAATACCAGACTAAAATCACATTTAATTCCAGTCCAAGAATTAAAGAACGGAGGATATGAGGGCTTAAATGAAGATGAGAAAAAAGAAAAGATTGTAACTGATTTTGCAGCATTTATTGAAAAAAGAGCCGCTTACGTTGAAGAAGCCGTGCAAAGACTTGCAGAAGGCAGAGACATTTCGGCTGACGAAATAATGCGAGAAGTAGACGCAAATTACACTATTGAAGCATGACCCAAAAAGAATTAGAAAAATATCTCTGGGGTGCAGCTACCCAATTGCGCGGAACCATAGACGCCGGTGATTATAAGCAGTATATATTCCCGCTCCTGTTTTACAAACGTATATGTGATGTATACGATGAAGAATATGAAGATGCTCTTGAAGAAAGCGATGGAGATTTGGAATACGCTTCTTTTGCGGAAAATCATCACTTCCAGGTACCAAAAGGCGCACATTGGAAGGATGTAAGAGAAACCACTACAAATGTGGGGCAAGCCTTACAACATGCCATGCACGAAATTGAAAAGGCCAACCCTGATACACTGTACGGCATTTTTGGTGATGCCAGTTGGACCAATAAAGACCGCCTCAGTGATGAAACTCTCACCAATCTTATAGAGCATTATTCTCAGCACAAACTGAATCTTAAAAACGTACCAGATGACCAATTAGGAAATGCCTATGAGTATCTTATAAAAGAATTTGCCGATGATAGTGGTCATACGGCTGCCGAATTCTACACCAATAGAACAGTAGTTAAGTTAATGACCATGATAATGGATCCACAACCAGGCGAATCTGTTTATGACCCAACCTGTGGTTCTGGAGGTTTGCTTTTAAATTGCGCTTTGCACCTTAAAGAAGAAGGCAAAGAATACCGTACTTTAAAGTTGTATGGACAAGAAATCAACCTCATTACCTCTGCAATTGCGCGCATGAATATGTTTATGCATGGCATAGAAGAATTTAGTATAGTTCGTGGCGATACCTTAGCCAGACCAGCTTTCATAGAAAAGGACGAATTGAAAACTTTTAATGTGATTTTAGCCAATCCTCCATACTCCATAAAAGCCTGGGACCAGAAATCGTTTGTCAATGATCCTTATGGACGTAATTTATGGGGTACGCCACCACAAGGCTGTGCCGATTATGCGTTTCAACAGCATATTCAAAAGAGTTTAGATGAAGAGAATGGGCGTTCTATTTCGCTTTGGCCTCATGGTGTACTCTTTAGAGATTCTGAAGCAGACATGCGCAGAAAGATGATAGAAGATGATTTGGTGGAGTGTGTAATTAGTCTTGGTCCTAATCTATTCTACAACTCTTCAATGACTTCATGCTTATTGATTACCAATAACAATAAGGCACCTGAGAGAAAAAATAAAGTTCTTTTCATTCAAGCTGTTAATGAAGTGAGAAACGAGAAGACAATGAGTTATTTAGATCCAAAGCATATTGAGCGAATTCACAATGCTTATTTAACTTTTGAAGATGAAGATACTTTCACTGCGGTAGTTGATAAAGAAGATATTTTAAAAGATAAAAATGCAAGACTCAGTGTTCAGCTATTTGTAAAAGAAGTTGCTGTTAAAGGAGAAGATTTTAATGTGTTGCTCAGCGACTGGGAAGAAAGTAGTAATAAATTGGAAAACTCCATGAATGAACTTTTTAAAACCTTAGCAAATGGATAGTGTCTTAATGGAGAATAAGGTTTTGAATTTAGATAAATCAAGTTGGGTGTTGACCAAGCTTGGTGACCTAGCGAAAGATATTTCAAAACGAGTTGACAATCCAGGAGAGTCTAAATACGACAGATTTGTAGGATTAGGAAACTTTGTTTCAGGAGATATTAAAATTAAGACTTGGGAAACAACTGAAAATTTGGCTTCCTCTGCTAAGGCATTCCAGGCAGGTGATATTTTATTTGCGAGACGAAATGCATATCTGAGAAGGGCATCTTTAGTTGATTTTGATGGTTGTTGTTCCGGTGATGCATTTGTTTTAAGAGAAAATCATGACAAAGTAGTTCCTGGCTTCATAGCCTTTTTACTGAACTCAAATTCACTTTGGGATTACGCCAATTCCAATGCTGCTGGTACCATGTCAAAAAGAGTGAAATGGCGTGATTTGGCGCAATACGAATTCCTCCTCCCACCCAAAGACCAACAAGCTCAACTGGCCAAATTACTTTGGGCTATGGATGAGGTGATTGAAGCTATTGTCAAGCATAGTGAACAAATGTCGCTATCTAAACACCATGTTTTAGAAAATAAGATAATTCAGTTCTCTGAAAATGCAAGGCTCAGCACGTTGGGTGAGATTGGTAAGTGGATTTCAGGCGGCACTCCATCAAAAAAAGTAAAAGAGTATTGGGAAAATGGTAATGTCTTATGGGTTACTCCTAAAGACATGAAAAGTGACAGGATTGATAGCACTTTCGATATGGTTACTGAGCACGCTGTTAACAATGGGAGATCAAAGTTATTTAGGGGTGGAAGTACGGTTTTAGTATGGAGGAGTGGAATATTACAGCATACTTTACCAATAGTCCAAGTAGAACCAGATTTCACTGTTAATCAGGACTTGAAGGTTTTTCAGCCTTCATGCGAGAATTTTTCAGAAGAATATGTAAGAATATATCTTTCTACATATGCTGAAAAAATAAGAAGAGCATGTGTCAAAGAAGGTACAACCGTACAGAGTATAGACACAGATTCTTTCTTGAGATTTAATATACCAGCTTTAAATGAAGTTGATCAAAATGAACTGATCAGAGAGGATTCAGCATTCAAAGAGGCTATTGATCAGTCGAAGGAAGCTTTAAAAAACTCAAGATCCCTTCAAAAAAGTTTAATCAATCAAGTGTTTTAGCCTCATATGCAAGCCTCAATCCACCATAAACACGAAAAGATTTTTCAACTGCTTAGGAAGATGCATGAGAGCAATCCTGATTTTCGATTTAAACTCCGAAAAAGCAACCGGTACAGTAGACTCGAAAAAGGTTATTGGTTCTATGGAAATGAGCATTATCTGGCGCTTTCCTTTTGGTCTGGTTCCGACTGGAAAAACAAAACACCCAATATCATCTTTGTAATTAACAATGAGGGAGAAACTTCACTTGATTTAACCGCACTTGATTCGCCAACTAAGTATGGTTTCTTTCAAAAAACCGTTGCAAGGAAGATTGAAGGATTGGTTGAAAATAAGAAATATTACTTCCACAGATCCTATGAGGAGTTTGGTAAAGACTACATGAAATCCCTCAAGTCATTCCTTGAAAACGAGAAACAGATCATTGATGAAATAATTCAACAAGAAGTTGAAACCCAATATTATTTTGAGCAATCCTATCCGGTTTTTAACCGAATAGGTTTTATTCCGGAAGAGGATTTTCAAACCAGGCTGAATAATGTTATCCAGTACCGTCAAAACCTCAAAATCGATCAATTATTGGCTCCAGATATAGTGTTGAGATCAATAAAGATCGAAAATATTAAGCCAATAGAGAAACTTGAAATCACAGATATTCCGGCAACAGCGCAGTGGATCTTTCTAACTGGAATGAACGGTACTGGCAAGTCTTCTATTTTAAAGGCTCTTACAGCCGTATTTGTAGAAAACTATGATAATGCCAGCAAAATATTTAAGCACGAAGGTTTTGTAATATCAGCATTTATAGAAAAAAGCGGCAAGCTTCACGAGATTGTTTGTAGTAATGAAACAAAAATGAGAATTAATGATACTCTTCCTACTGTTGGTTTTGCTGCGTATGGAGCTACCAGATTGAACCAACATGATCAATACACACCACGCGAGGAAATTCAGAGAAAATCAGCTTTGTATTACAGTATGTTTCATACTGATGGGTTGTTAATGAACGTTAAAGAGCAGCTACTTGGGATGCTTGCGCAAAGAGAAAAACAGGAAACTGACCTTTCCAAATTCGCTCTGGAAAGAATTGATCAAATTATTGAGTTATTGCCTGAATTAATTCCTTCACTTTCTGGAATGATCGTTCCTGACGAATATAGTTCGGACAGTGAATTCTATTTTATTGAGTCTAATGATGAAGGTGACCAGTTCGGGCCGGTTTTGTTTGAAGAATTAGCGTCTGGTATAAGGAGCATGGTCGCTATGTTTGGCGATATGATGCTCCGCTTATTTGCACAACAAAAAGAAGTGTCCGACCCATCAGAATTAAAAGGAATTGTGTTGATCGACGAAATTGATATTCATTTACATCCATCACTGCAAAAGAAGCTAGTAGAATTACTATCAGGAGTGTTTCCTAAGATTCAATTCATTGTGTCAACTCATAGTCCAATTCCACTGTTGGGAGCTCCTAAAAACAGTGTAATATATAATGTTACACGCTCGCGTGAAAAAGGCACGGAGGTGGATCGTATCAATGTTGATTTTACAAACATGCTTCCAAATGTCATGCTCACATCTCCCATATTTGGAATGGAAGAAATTATGCCGGAAAGTAATGAGGATGTCAAAAAAGTGATCACTGGAAGAAATTATAATGATGAAGCTTTCTTTGAAATTGTAGAGAAACGTATTGATGAACTGGCGAAGGAGTTAGACAAATGAGGAAGGTGACAAAGTCATACCGCAACCCTCCGGGTGATTTAGGACCAACTGTTAAGCATAACAGCAGGTTGATCAAAATATATTGTGGAACTGGCGCATGTGACAATACTAAAATCTCTCCAAAAGTTTATGGAAAAACTTCAATTCGAAATAAACTAAAAAATCTCTATCATTCAAAGTGTGCATACTGCGAACGAAAAGATTACGAATTTGAAATAGAGCATTATCGCCCCAAAAAGTCTGTTGAAGGTGAAGTTCATACCGGCTATTTCTGGCTATCATATGAATGGTCCAACCTGCTTCCTGCTTGTCATGATTGTAACAAAAGAAAAAGCAAGTCGACTAAATTTCCGATTGAAGGCACAAGAGTATCATCACCAGTTATAAAAAGTGGGCAATATGCTTTCCAGGATCATCATTTTCTTTCCCGTCGATTGAAAAGAGAATATCCGTTACTCATACATCCTGAAGAACCTGAATTCGATCCTTGTCAGTATTTCAAGTTTGACAAAACCGGTTGGATGATTCCAGCCGCCAGCAAAACAACTAGGAAATTCCGCAGAGCTAATGCTACTATAAACAGTATTGTCCGATTAAACAGGGATAATTTGTATTTAGTTGAAAGAAAAAACATGCTGGATATTTACCAGAAGAGATTGATAGGGATATACTACAGGTTCTTCTACAATTTTCAGAAAGATGGAATTAATTCTGCTGAGGATAATCTCCAAAATGATTTTTTTACTATTATGAAAGAAATTGAGGATAGGAGTAAGCCTACCAAAGAATATTCGTTCTTCTGGAGTTTTGTGTTAAAAAACTTTTATATGTTTTTGCCGCAGAGATTAAAAAAACGACCTAAAGACCGTACACGATTTAAAAGTCTTATTGAAGAATATCATTCTATTTGATTGTATTAGTTCACATGAAGCTGGATTCATGGATTACATGCATCATACCACACTGAAAAAGCCATGCATGCACGTTTGGTTAATAAAAACTAAACGGCAGCCTTGTGTTTAAATTTTCAATTCGCGAATCACGAATTTAATTAAACTAAGAACCAATATTCCATATCGCGATACGGAATATATTCTGTTAACAATGATTATTGCGCAAATCTCAATTCGCGATTCGCGAATCGCGAATTAAATTCATATATTAGCCATGTAAAGGATACTAATATGAAGAAACACAGCGGTATGCGCCCACACGATATTGTGGTTCTATTGAAAATTGCGGCTAAGGGAAATGCTTCATGGTTGATGAAGGACTTGTCATATGAATTAGGTATAAGCGCTAGTGAAATAAGTGAAAGTCTAAATAGGTCTGCTATTGCTGGCTTAATTTCTAAAGATAAAAGACGTTTAATGAAACTATCCATTCTGGATTTTTTAGAACATGGTTTAAAATATGTCTATCCTCAACAACCTGGAGCTAAGCTACGTGGAGTCCCAACAGCACATTCTGCGGCACCATTAAATAAAGAAATAGTAAGTGACGACCCCTATGTTTGGCCTTATGGTGAAGGTAAAGTTAGGGGAGAAGCCATTGAACCCCTACATCCTAAAGTTCCAGAAGCATGCTTAAAGGATGAGAAGTTTTATGAGTATATGGCTTTGTGTGATGCGTTAAGAGTAGGAAGAGCGCGAGAAAGAAATTTGGCATTGGAAATTCTTAGAGAAAAGCTATGTTAAAAAACACCCTCATTAATAGAGCAGCAACCAAGAAAATCGCACTTGCACTAGGTGAATTGAATAATTCTGTTGTGTACGTTGGTGGAGCAGTGGTAAGCCTGTATATAGACGATCCTTCCGCTGATGATGTTAGACCAACAAAAGACATTGACATCACCATGGAAATAAATAGTTTAACCGAACTAGAAGAATTAAGGCAAGAATTAACGCAAAAGGGGTTTAAACAAACGGGGGAAGACAATGTAATATGTCGTTTTAGATATGACGATATCAAAGTAGACGTCATGGCTACCAAAGAAATAGGCTGGGCTCCCGCCAATCCATGGTTTGCACCTGGTTGTGAAAATCTTATTACATTTAAGATAGACGAGACGACAATACAGTGTTTAGCGCTTCCATACTATTTAGCAACAAAGTTTACCGCGTTCTATGATCGTGGCGCAAAAGACCCAAGAACAAGTCAAGATTTTGAAGATATTGTCTATCTACTAAATTATTCCTCTACCTTAACACAGCAAGTCATAGAGGCAGATGATGAGCTTAAAAAATATCTAAAGGAATGTATTATCGATATTATTACCGATGATCTTAAACAGGAAGCTATTTTAGCGAATCTGCTTTATGAAGAACAAAATTATCGCTTCAAGAAAATAATGACTCAATTAGAAGAAATTAGAGATGGGATTTAACGAAGAAAACACAGTAGAATACCTAATAATCAAACAACTCACGGGCGTTGATTTAAATAAAGCAGAGGAGACGCCCCAAAGCTACCCAGGGAAATGGGTATATCAATCATCTGCAGATTTGGACAGGGGAGTTAATGAGGTCTTGCTTGAATCTGAATTGGTAAAAGCGCTCATTCGCTTAAATCCAGAGATTGCTGATAAACCTGAACGTGCTAATGAAGTAATATACAAGCTGAGAGCCATTCTAAATGCAGTGCATCATGAAGGCCTGGTACGTGCCAATGAAGAGTTCTACAAATGGATGGTGGGTGACAAAACCATGCCTTTTGGCGTAAACAACCGCCATGTTCCTGTTAACCTGATTGATTTTGATGACTTAAGTAAGAATTCCTATATCGTTACCAATCAATACCGTGTACATGCGCGTGAAACAAAAATTCCGGATGTCGTTTTATTAATCAACGGATTACCTGTGGTGATTGGTGAAGCTAAAACACCTATCCGTCCATCAGTAACCTGGCTAGATGGCGCCAATGATATAAACGGTATATATGAAGACGCTATTCCAAGGTTGTTTGTACCTAATGTGTTTTCATTCGCTACAGAAGGAAAAGAACTGTATTATGGCGCGGTGCGCTGTCCGCTTCAATTTTGGGCGCCATGGAGATTAGAAGATGACGATGGAATAAAACATGCTATTGGTCTCAAAGAAGTGGGTGAAGAGCTTGAAGATCTATTAAAGCCAGCGCGGATATTGGATATTCTACGAAATTTCACACTATACAGCACAAACAAAAAGAAACAACGCATTAAAATCATTCCGCGTTTCCAACAGTACGAGGGCGCCAACATGATTGTAGACAGGGTAAAAGAGGGACGCATCAAAAAAGGCTTGATTTGGCATTTTCAAGGTTCAGGAAAGTCCTTTTTAATGGTTTTTGCCGCACAAAAGCTAAGACGAGAACCAGATCTAAAGAGTCCAACAGTTTTAGTTTTGGTAGATAGAACAGACTTGGATACCCAGATTAGTGGAACGTTTAATGCTGCAGATGTTTCCAATGTGCAAACTACGGACAGTATATCAGAGTTACAATCCTTATTGGAGCGTGATACCAGAAAGATTATCATCTCCACCATCTTTAAATTCAAGGATGCCAAGCCTGACATGAATACCCGCGACAATATTATTGTGTTGGTAGATGAAGCGCATAGAACACAAGAAGGCGATTTAGGGCGCCAAATGCGTGCGGCCCTGCCTAATGCCTTTCTCTTTGGTTTAACAGGAACACCGGTGAATAAATCGGATCACAATACATTCTGGGCCTTTGGTTCAGACCAGGATGAAGGTGGTTATATGTCCCGCTATACATTTCATGATTCGATACGTGATGAAGCTACGCGACCCTTACATTTTGAGCCACGCTTAGTGGATTTACATGTAGATAAAGAAACCATTGATAAGGCTTTCGCCGAATACAAACAACAAGCTGCACTAACGGATGAAGAAGCAGACTTGTTAAGCAAGAAATCTGCAAGAATGTCCACGTTTCTAAAGTCACCAGAAAGGGTAGCTAAAATCGTTGAAGATATTGCCATACATTTTAAAGAAAAGGTGGACCCGCATGGATTTAAGGGAATGATCGTTACACCTGATCGTTATGCTTGTGTGCAGTACAAAGAAGAATTGGATAACTACTTTCCTGAAGAAGCTAGCAAAGTTGTTATATCCACAACGGCCAATGATCCGTTGGAATTCAAACAAAAGTGGGGCATAGATAAATCACAGCAAGAAAAGATTGTTGACGAGTTCAATGATGCGCAATCAGACTTAAAGTTAATAATAGTAACGGCAAAGCTATTAACTGGCTTTGATGCGCCTATTCTCCAAACCATGTACCTGGACAAGTCACTAAAAGACCATACACTCTTACAAGCCATTTGTCGTACCAACAGACTATATCCAGGCAAGAATTTTGGACGCATAGTAGATTATTTTGGAGTGTTTGATGATGCTGCAAAGGCCTTAGAGTTTGATGATAAGTCAGTAGCTACTGTGATCACAAATCTATCCGAACTGCGAGAAAAATTGCCTGAAGCGGTTAAAGATGCGCTCAAACATTTTGAAGGAGTAGATAGAACATTGGAAGGATTTGAAGGGCTTCAGTTAGCGCAGGACAAAATCAACACAGATGAAAAACGAGATGCATTTGCTAAAGATTATAGATATCTATCAAAACTATGGGAATCCTTATCGCCGGATAACATTTTAGATCTTTACAATGTAGATTATAAATGGTTATCCAATGTATATGATTCAGTGCGCCCCCCTGTTAATACGATTGGACGCATGTTATGGCTAGCGCACGGTCCGCAAACAACAAAACTCATCCATGAAAACATTCATGTAGGCAAAGTACATGATTTGGAAGAGTTTGTAATGGATGCGGACGTTATTGAGAATATCTTTAACAATCCGGATCCCAAACACGCCAAAAAACTGGAGAAAGAATTGATTAAGCGCTTCTCTAAAAGGGCAGGTGATCCAAGATTCAAAAAGCTGAGTGAACGATTAGAAGAGTTGCGAGACAGAGCAGAAAAGGGTTTAATTACCTCAATCGAGTTCGTAAAAGAATTATGCAAATTGGCCAAAGAAACCGTGCAAGCAGAAAAGGAGTTAGAGGAAGAATTGGCGAACAAAACACCTCAAGCTGCTCTAACGGAATTATTTCTAGAACTTAAAACAGAAGAAACCCCAGCAGTAGTGGAACGGATAGTAAATGAAATAGATTCTATTGTGCGCATTGTCCGATTCCCAGGTTGGCAAACAACGTCATCTGGGGAAAGGGAAGTACAGAAGTCCTTACGAAAGGCATTATTGAAGTATAAGTTACATAAAGATCAAGTGCTCTTTGATAGGGCGTATGCTTATATTAAGGAGTATTATTAAATTAGGCTATGCGGGCAGTTCTAGAATTTGCATTAAAAAAAGAAGATGATAAAAGACGAATTATTTATTTCGTTTTAACGGTGTCATTGATTTTGATATTCTCAGTAAGGTTTTATAATTACTGGTGGGGCGATTTGGGGTTTTCAAAAATTCAATCTATAAACGAATTCTTAGTATTCATGTCTACCATAGGCTTTATTAAACTTCTTATAATAGTTTACATGTCTTATTTTATTGTGATTAGATTATTTGAACTAATTATACTTTTCTTGTGTTATAAGTACACATCAAAAATGCGTTGTTTTATTATTGAAAATCTTAACGAAGAGGAATTATCTAAAGCAAGAAGAGATATCTTAAATGATAAGGAGTCTGTGCCAGCTAAGTGGTTTTTTGATTTTGACCTAGTCTATGTGAAGGATAATGAATTAATGGCTGGAAATGGCTATTTTAAACTGGTCGAAGGGTTAGAAGATTTGAAATCAGAAAATGACGAGGACGCATCAATGAATTTAATTAACGCATATTATCCAATTGCCATATCTATCCTTGTTTTAATTATTTCTATAGGAGCATCAATTGGAGGGCAATTAGATTGTGGGTGGCTTGTAATTTCGATTCTAGTATGTGTGGGGGTGATTATATTCAGTAGTGTAGTTTACTTCATAGGGTATATATTTAAAAATCATCATGGATTTATTGTGAGATTTTTAAAATCAATACACGAAAACGCAAAAATAGATTGAATCGCTATTACTAAAAATACACTGAAACTAGTGAGGCTATTCAAAGTTTCGCATCTGGGTGTTCGATGGTGAACCCCTCTGATTTCATGCAATAGCGAGCAATGGCATGAAATAGATAGAATCAACAAGTGAATAATGGAGTGAACTAAAGTGTTTTCTAAGGAGGCCAGAAAGACAAAAGCCCCGCTGGATAAGGTTTCCAGAGAGGCTTTTCAAAAAATGTGTGTCGGGGTGGCAGGATTCGAACCTGCGACCTCCTGCTCCCAAAGCAGGCGCGATGACCGGGCTACGCTACACCCCGAGACTAAATTCGTATTTCGAAAGCGACCTTCCCGCCTTAGGGCGGGACGCGATGACCGGGCTACGTTAGACCCTTACATTTCAATTTCCCAGTTATCTAATGATGACCGGGTGGAGTTCATACTGATTGCAACTTCAGTGCTACACCCCGAGAAATTTGTTTCACATTTCGTTCAATGCGAGTGCAAATGTATAAAAAGATAAGTCAAGTCAAAACAAATGAGAGTAAAAAAATATATGTTTTCATTTTTGCTTCCTGTAAACCTTAATTCCGCAAGAATTTTAGGCTTTAATGCGAATTGTAATGCAACTGAACACTACCTTTGGCCGTCTTAAATGAAACTAGGAATTATGAGGAACATTGTATTATTTGCTATAGCATCTCTAGTGCTTGGCCATACTCTAAATGCACAGGTCACAGTAGGTACACCTGACTATGAACAACAGAAGGCTAACGGCCCTTTAGACCAAAATCAAATAATACCTTATGTAGTTCCTCCAAAGAATGTGGGCAATGCGGTTAAACCAAAACCGCAGCAAGGAACGCCGAAAAGTGGTTGCCAATGCTATATTCAGCCAGATGCGAGCTATACGGTAGCTAACTTTGGTTTCTCTACAGATGATGGTTCGCAAGGGCCTATCGCAATTCCGTTTAACTTCTGTTTGTACGGAACTACCTATAATTCCTTCTATATCAATATTAACGGGAATATTACTTTTGATGCGCCTTACGGTACCTTTTCATCAGTGCCATTTCCTAGTAACCAGTATGTAATGATCGCACCCTTTTGGGGAGATGTGGATTTAGGCGGAACGGGTACTATCTACTACAAAATTACACCTACTGCGGTATACATTAACTGGGAAGCAGTTGGTTATTATAATTCGCAAGTAGATAAGGTAAACACATTTCAATTAATCATAACAGACGGAACGGATCCTGCTGTACCTAACGGAGACAATATTGCTTTCTGTTACGGAGATATGCAATGGACAACAGGTGCTGCGTCTGGCGGAACTGGAGGTTTTGGTGGTACACCTGCAACTGTTGGAGTTAACAAAGGCGATGGTATAGATTTTATTCAGTTGGGAAGATTTGATCAACCAGGTGCTGCATACGATGGCCCAGCTGGCGCAAACGATGGTGTTGATTGGTTAGACAACCAGTCGTTCTACTTCAATGTATGTAGCGCCACAAATATCCCGCCGATTTTCGGTGATTTCGGCATTGGAGGTAGTTCTGGTGTTTCTGGCGGAAATAACTGTGTGGGCGGAGATACCATCTCGATTTGTGGGGTTGGTAATGGTGATACACTCATTCTCAATCCTTCATTTTTGGCACCTGAGTCGGGTGAAACCGTTACGGTTACCGCTAATTTCAATGGTATGACGAATGCTTCCGTCATAAGCTCAAGTCCCGGTAACCCTGGGTCTGCAGGTATAATGATAGTGGGGGACCCTAGTAACGCGGGATACAATGTGATAGATATTATTGCTACGGATGATGGATCGCCCGTGCAAACAACCACTGTAAGTATTACAATTTTCGTGGATTTGTCTGGTACAGTCACGCTAAATCCTATTGTCTTGGGTGATACGGTCTCTTGTGATGACGTTACCTTAGAACTGGCGGATGCCTACACCTATGATAGTTATGAGTGGAGCATTATACCTTCTGATTCCACCATGTATACAGATACCTCTGGTGCCTTTTGGGTGACCGTTCAAGATAATGGTTGTATTAAGTCGGTACTTAGAAATGTACTTATTGTAGATCCACCTGTACCTGCAGTTATGGGGAATCTATATGTATGTGCTGGAGATTCAACGCTTATTTCATTGGACCCAGGAAGTAGTCAAGGACTTCCTTACGATTCGCTTAGTTGGAATGGGGGAGCCATGGACACAGTTACTCAGGATTATTTCCTTGCTGGAACGCATTCATTATCTGTTATAGATACGAATGGCTGTCAAGGCACAACTAACTTCACGATTACTTCATCAGCAGCATTGAGTTTGACAAACGACATCAACCAGTGTAATCAGATGGTTACCGTATTGCCTCCCGGCACTAATCAGGGCGAAACAGGAGGTTCTTGGACGTTTAACGGTCCGGCAGGAGCAACGGTTGATTTTAATCCGGCGAATTCGATTGACCCAATAATTACAGTGGATACACTGGGTAGTTACGAGTTTATCTACACCGATCCTTGTGGTGATATGGATACTTTGGTAATCACTTACGGTCAGGCACCAATTCTTGAATTAACGGATACCTTCTTTTGTGCGGAATCATTCCCAGCCTACCTAATCGACCCAGATACCACCTATTATTCATCTATTAATAGTTATGTATGGAATACTGGCCAAACAACAGAAACAATCTCTGTAACGGATACAGGCTATTATGAGGTAACAGCAACGAATGCGTGTGGTACAGCAACAGCAGGCATTAACATTTCATCTTTAGTATTCGAATTCCCAGACGATACTAGCGTTTGTGGATTGGCCTTTGTGTTCGGCTTTAATGAAGTGAATACTACAGGCGGCGGAACATGGACTTGGACAGGTGCAATAGGGGATACGCTTACTTTCGTTCCGGGTACAAATGTTGAAACGCCAACCGTATACGCTAATAATAACGGCACGTATGAGTTAACCTTTACAGATAACCTGTGCGGTGTATCTAAAACCATGGAAATTGAATTTAAAACGCTGGCTTGGGTAGGTTTAGCTGATGATACGGCTTGTTTAAATGTGCCTTATGAACTGAACGCCTATGGTCCTCAGAATACAAGCTGGTTATGGAGTACAGGAAGTACATCACAATCAATTTCAGTGACACAATCAGGTGTATATAGTGTAACGGTTGCGAATGAATGTAATTCGTACACAGACACTGCTGTAATTGTTTTGGAGCCTTGTACCTGTAATATTCCAAACGTTATCACACCAAACAGCGATGGTGTTAATGACGCAATGTATATCGATTGTGTGGAAAGCTATAGCAGTACTACATTACAAGTCTTCAATAGATGGGGTACGAAGGTGTACGAGAAAGAAAACTACGACAATTCATGGTACGGAACCAATGCAGACGGAAATGCGCTTGCAGACGGTACCTACTATTACATCTTTATTGTGAATGATAATGGAGATGTGTACAAAGGTCACTTAACGGTGTTTAATCGTTAAGACCGATTGACTCATTAGATACTGCAATTAACAGCAGCCGTGTTGTATATAGTAATTGGCGACACGGCTTCTGTTTACACTTTTTAGCTCAACATTTTGTATGAGTTTAGTGACCAACCAATTAAACCTATTGCCATCGCCACCAACAGGGGCAGATCCTGCAACAAAGCTACGTTTACCGCCATTTTCTAATGAAATAGTAACTTGATAAGCTTCTGCGGGAATGCTTGGCATATATAAAGGTAAAGCCATCTGTCCGCTAGCAATTACAGGTTCTAAGCGCAAATCTGTAATAGAGGAAAACTGGATTACTTCCATACTTGTCTCTAGGTAAAAACCGTCCTCAGTAAAACTAAGATTGCCAATATGTTTGGTCGGAAAGGCCCATCGCAATAAAGGATTCCTAATTGTCATTAACAATATAATGGGCACTATAAACAATAATGGATGCACAAACACCAAAGCAAAGGCGGCAATCGGAAATAGGAATAATAGCGCTCTTACACGGTTGTATTGCTTTTTTGTATCGAATTCACAATTGAGTATCGGGTATTTTAAGGCATCTTCCATATAGTTAAGATACTAAATATCCGCGTGAATGTCAATAGTACAGTTCACATTGAGCATCTCCAATCTGGTCATAGTTGGCTTCCCAGGCATCACAATCACTCTCTGCTACATTGCGTCTAATGTCTGTATAGTAATGACTGTGTGTGTCACCATTCACCGTACATGTGCAGGTAAAGTCTTTTTTACATGAGGTGCTCAGAACACCAACGAATAAAAGGATTATCAGGCTCAACTTTAATGGCATAATCAAATATATCCCGAATTATTCAAGATTGCAATTACCAGTCAATCTCTAATATGCTTAGCTTTGCTGAAAAAATAGAGAAAATGAAATCAATCGTAATTACACTTGCAGCTTTAGTTAGCTTCCAAACATATTCGCAAAACCTTCCACGTGTTAGCCAAAAGGCTGAAGTAGAACAGATGGTAGGAATGACAGAAATAGAAGTTGAATACTTTAGACCGAACGTAAACGATAGAACCATTTTTGGTGATCTAGTGCCTTTTGATGAAGTGTGGAGAACTGGAGCCAACAATGCTACAGTTATCGAGTTTTCGACAGACGTAATGATTAATGGTAAAAACCTTGAAAAAGGATCGTATGCTATTTTCACTAAGCCTGGTAAAAAGTCATGGGATGTTATGTTCAATAAGGATCACGAGCAGTGGGGTGCATACAATTACGATAGCTCAATGAACGCTCTAACGGTTTCAGCTGATGTACAAGAGGTAAAACCATGCGAGTCGTTTACCATTGAATTCACCAACGTTATTGGCAACAAAGCCGATATGGTGATTATGTGGGAGACTACAAAAATAGCGCTTAAACTAGAGGTTGAAGTTGACAAATACGTAAGTGATGAAATTAACCGTGCTTTGAAAGATACCAGCAATAAACCCGCAGAAGTACATTTAAATGCTGCCAATTATTATTTAAAGAAGGGAGATTACAAGACATCTAAAAAACACTTAAGCGAATCGATTAAGTTGGACAAGACTAATTGGAGCGCATACTGGACGCAAGCTAGAATTGCTGAGAAAGAGGAGGACTACAAAAGCGCTGTAAAATACGGTAAGGTTGCTGTAAAAACGGGAGTTGAAGTAGAAGGTGATGAATTCCCTTATGAGGATAGACTTAACGAGATTATCGCTGAATGGGAAGCGAAGAAATAGCTTTGTCTTTCATCCACAAGTTCTTAGAAGCTTGGGATAATTAGTTCACATTTTAGTTACAATTTAGAAACAAGAAAAGGGCAGGGGTGTCTTTAAATTGGCAGTAGTAAACTGGCAATAATGAAATACCTCACATTTATCTTAATGTCTGTTGCGTTGCTAACTGCGTGCAATAAAGACGACAATAATTCGGCTGACGAACAAGCCTCTAAAGCGGAATCAGACTCAAAACTAAAATATGGTGGATCTGAGACGGAACTGGGACTCTTACGAGATCTAGCTACCGAATTTATGCAACAATCGCACAACGAAAATCTTCTGATAGAAGTAACTGGGGGTGGATCAAGAGATGGTATATCGCGTTTTATTAAGGGTGAAATTGACGTGGCCAATGCTTCAAGCTTAATGACGGAGGAAGAGCTAATGATGGCTAAAAACAACGGTGTGGAGCCCTTACAAGCTATTATAGCTATGGATGCTATTGCGATTATCAGTCATCATTCTATTGGTGTGGATAGTTTGTCTATTTCTCAAGTGCGCGACATTTTTAACGGATCCATTAAGAATTGGAAGGAAGTTGGTGGACCAGATCGCCCTATAACTATCTATGGACGCGATAATTCGTCTGGAACATGCGAATATGTTAGAAACCATGTGGTCAATGGCGATTATTGCCCATCAATTGTGGCGCTTGAAACAAACGAAGAAATTGTCAACAAAGTCATTCAGGATAAAAATGCGATAGCCTATGTTAGTGTGGCTTTCATTATGGATGAGAACGGAAAACCACACAGTGATATATGGGCCAACTATATCTATATAGATGGGGATAGAGCTTATAGTCCTTATGAAATGTCAGCTGTAGAAAGTGGACAATATGTGTTGAGCAGACCTTTGTATCAATATTTTGACGGTCTTCCTACGGGGGCTACAAGACAATTCTTAGATTTTTGTCTATCTCAAGATGGACAGGATAACGTTAGGAGACATGGCTACTTTCCGATTACACCTTACCAAGAAGGCGTGAATCGTCATCATGGAATATAGATAAGGGTTTATCCCATTATAGTCTTCTGCTTTATTAGGTAAACTCTTATGTTTAAGCTGAAGTAGGGCCTAAATTCCCATGCTTCAGTTTTATTGTAGCCAAATCTCATCCCGAACGTTGTGGGCTGCATTTTATGATAGACTATTCCTAGTCCAGCCAATGCATTAATGGATATTCTATCTCCTAGAAACGCCTCATACCCAGCTGAAAGATGCATATTCCAAGCTTTACCCAGAAAAGTTATATTAGAGTATGGATAATGCATGCCGGTTGTGTCTTCAGGAATCTTATATGGAATTGTACCAATGTCAGACGCATATTTTCTATGCTGAAAATTCGCGTCCAACAAAAAATGGCTATTTCGATTCTTACTGGGAAAATGGTAGCGAAATCCTGCGATGGGGCCATTGATATTATAATTGTGTGATTGTAGAATGAACATTTCCATCTCCGTCCAAATCCACCCTGCATACACCTCATTTCTACCATATTTAAATGATGCTGTGAGAGGAAACATTATGTCTGAATGCTTCTCGTAATAGGCTGGAATATATGCTATACCTGTTCCTAGTCCAACAGCAATTTTGCTTTGAGATTTAACTGATAGGCTTAAAAATAGAACAATTAATGGGATTAAATATTTCATGACTGATGCTCTATTGATTAACAAGTAAGGCAGTCATTAGTTACACTTAACTCTAAGCTATTCCTTAGTCCAAATACGCGTGTTCAAATCTAGCTCTTCTACAATGTTAACACAGAGTAGGAGGTAGGCGTAGTATTCTTCTACTAGCTCAAACTTTTTCATGGATGACCAGTATGGTGGTTCGAATAGATTCTTCCTTACGTTAATAGCGATATAGACTTGGGCATTGATAAACGAAATGCTGATTTTCTTAGCCTTAGTACGCAGTTCTGTGATCCGCTCCATTAGTTTAGGCGACAAAATATAACGTCCTTCAATTTGGTCTGTGCCATATACCACAAAGTGTTTCTCAAAGGTTGGATCTTCCAGTTTAATTAATTCTGGACGTGTAAAGTTGGCCTTTTGCATCATTTTTCCCAATCCACCGAACCACTTCTCAGCTAAATCAGGCAACACAAATGTTTCTCCTTTAAAGTGTTTGTTGAAATCGGCCACAAAAAATATACCTTTAAATATGGTATGCCATTGCGTTTTACCGTCTTTGTCTTTTGTCTTATACTCTGAATGAATTTCACTAAAACGAATAGAGGTAGCACCAATTTTTCCCTGCACTAAATCATCACCTTTATATCTGTCAACTCCTGTAAGGAAAATCTTACTCGCATTGTATTCGGACTGTGATATATAGTCGGTTGGAGAAAAAGACAATTCTGGACTTACATAATGCACAATAGGACGAATAACCCCGTCTTTATAGTGCTTCTTTATGTATTTTACTTTCTTATTAATCGATATTCCTAAGACTATCGCAGAAACTATCAATGCAACTCCACAAGCTATGGAGATAATCATTTGTCCAGCAATAAACCCTGCTATACCGCCGCCTATACAGGTAAGTATAATAAGGATAAGCAGAATGCTTTGTCTTACCGCCTGTTTCCTGGGCACCTCTAACTCATCGAGCTTATCACTCAGTTCATTTTCAAAGAATAGCTTAAAATCATCAACGGATTGCATACTATACGTTTACTTCTGGTGTTTTTTCAAAATCGGCTCTGCTAGTCTTTGGTAATTCAAAGAACGGTTTGCGCTTAAAGCTCATCATGCCAGCGATAATGTTGCTTGGAAACTTCTCAATACCATTGTTATAGTCGTTTACTGAGGCGTTAAAGGCACGTCTAGCTGCAGATAATTGCTCTTCCATCTCAGAAATGTTTCTCTGAAGATTTAAGAAGTTCTCATTAGCTTTTAAGTCGGGATATGACTCGGACACCAATACTAATTGCCCCATGCTTTGTGTGATTTGATTCTCTAATTCGATACGCTCGTTTGAGTGCAGACCAACTTCCTTAACCTGTGCTCTCAGTTTAGTAACTTTTTCGAACAAGGCACTCTCATGAGCAGCATAACCCTTAACAGTATTTACTAACTGCGGAATTAAATCAGCTCTTTTCTTTAGCATTACGTCAATACTAGCAAACGCATTGTCAACCTGATTACGTCTTGAGATTAAACTGTTGTAAATACCTATAATTATAAGTAATACAACACCTACGGCTATTAGTACTATGTATAATGGATCCATAAAATAGTTTTTGTTGGATTAAGTTAGTAATTTATCTGAATTTCAATCCAACTTCATTCAATAACTTATCCGCTATGTTTACGGCGTTTTTACCTATACCGTGTAGTTGAAGGAATTCTTCTTTTGAAAACTCACTCAATGATTCTAATTGAATCAAACCTTCACGTTCGAGAGCTCTTCTTGCAGGGGCTGCAAAATTATTGTGCCATTCAGACACCATAGGTTTCATATTCTCACAAATAGGACAGACAAGACATGCTGAACTTTTGTAGTAAGTGTGTCCTTTATCACACCTTCGTTTGCTTCTCATTATAAAATACGCATGATTTTGCAGAGACTATGCGAATAGCCTTTCAAATCAACATTGTAAATCCCGCGTTTGTCTATCTTCTCAATGCGGACACGTCCTGAAGCGTGAATCACTTCATCTTTAGAAATCATTATGCCTACATGGGTGATTTTTTTGTCCTCATTATCAAAGAACACTAAATCTCCTAATTGTGTATCTTCAATTGAAGTCACTTCTTCACCTATTTCAGCTTGTTGATAGGCGTCTCGGGGAATCTGGATACCAATCAGTTTATAGCACATTTGTGAAAAGCCAGAACAGTCGATTCCAAATGGTGTTCTACCTCCCCATAAATAAGGTGCATGAAGGTATAAATGGGCGTAGGGAATTAAATTTTCTTTTTCTTGAACGGCAAGATTTCCTTTAAATCTAAACTCGCTATCCTCTATGCAGAACTCACCATCGTCAAAAAATGGTAATTGAGATCCCATGGGTATGTTATAGTAGGTATCGTGCACATTGTCTTTCGCAATACCCAGTAAATCCAGTGTTCTAGGTTTGTCTATGGACTCCAATATGTCAAATTGTTCCTTGGATAAGGCAGTATGTTGTTTCTTGTCTATCCAACATTGATACTGGTCATGCGCTAACTCAACCTTTAGCCATTTTTCATTGCTATCGATTATTGTGTAGTGCTCGCCAAACAGAATTTGCGTAATGTTTTCTGCTTTGTCAGAAGGTTCCGCTCTTCCTGGTATAATGCTCAATTTTGATATTCCGTACTCCATCTTAAATCCTTACTTTTTTAAATCTTGCGTTTGAAACTTTAAACGCATTCATTGCAGAAACTGTGCTAATTTCTGGATTACCTGTTGTAAACCACTCATCTGCACTTTGAAAATAGTCAAAATTTTTCCAATTAGCCTCTATCCAATCATACATTCTCTGAGCAGGGTCAATTATTGTGCATGTTTCGTTTAATCTTGAAGCAATGACATGAATAACAGCGGGGTAATGCGTGCATGCGAGTAATAATTCATCAATATCCTTTGGCAAGTTGGATAGGATGCGCTCAATTTCTGACTCAAGTTCCGTTCCGGATGTTACTCCGCTTTCAATCAGTGCACTTAAGGGTTGAGCAACGGCTGAATGTACACGCTCATCTATGTCATACAGTTCCGACTCTACAATACGTTGTCCGCCAATAACACCTATTTTATTGGCCTTCGAGCTTAGTAAATGCTGTTTTGCATGATGTACTATGCTGGTAATCGATTCTTTTTCATCCACAACACTTCCGGCGGCATTACACGCAACTGCTATGTGTGTGGCACCTTCATTATGCAGAAAGGATAGACAATGATTCACTCTTTCCTTTAGGATGTCCTTATCAACTTTGCCATAAGGTGTATAACCAGCATCTGAAAGATACACTATGGATGTGTTCGGATGTGCATGTTTGAAAAGTTGATACAAGCCGCATCCACCAATGCCCCAATCAAGTATGCCTAGTCTCATGGATAACTTAATTCTAAAGCATTGATTTTGTGAAAATCGCCTGTATCAAAAGCTAGCACAGATGAGTGATAGCCAATATTGATTTTCTCTACTTTTCTGCCTTCAAAACGGCTTTCTAAATACCAGAGCATCTCATGTTCGGCGCGAATGGGATTGTATTTTAGCATGGTTTGCCAATCTGGGTGCTTAACCAATTTTTGAAGAGCCGTATAGTAATCAGGATACTTCTTCCTATGCTTATAATGTTTAAACTTTGAGGTCAACAAACTCGGGTAATGCTTGAGTTTCGCAGGAACTGCTACCATATCAACTACTAAAAACTTGCCACCTGGTTTTAGCACACGCTTTAACTCATTCATAAGCGGATCCCAATCCAAATATCTAAAGGATAACATGGAAATAGCAATGTCTACAGAGGCATCTTCAAGCGGTAGAATAGGAGAGGTAATCTGTTTAAATTCGATATGCGGATTGTCTTGATTCATTTTCTCTGCCTGCTTCAAAATACTGGCTGAGCGATCTAAACCAATGCCTTTTTTCATCCTGGCAGACAACTCCTTTAATAAGGCACCATTTCCGCAACCAATATCAATAATCGTTTGCTCAGGATTATGGGGAATGTGTTGATCTAACCATGCCCATTCGTCTTCCCGCACTTTTATATCTTGAAAAACGGCGTCATATAATTCGGCTACCTTATCATAACTAGTGTCTGTGTTATCTCCGGGTGCGAATTGTTTTAATTCTTCAGCTTCAGCTCCTAAATACTTCTTAATTGACCCAAGATATCCGTGTGATTTCTTCCCTACACATCCTATGGCGTAAAGGGGACTATCACCGCCTTTATCTGTTTTGAAGTGTTTGGGAGACGAAGAAAAGGTGGTGTACCAATGATATCCGTACGTTGTAACATTAAAGGTGTTGGCAAAGAAATTCGCAAACCAACGTGCCGAACGACAGCACAGAAAATATGCCTCAGCATTCTCTTCAAACGGAATCTCTAACTGTTTCCACTCGTAGGGACTGAATTGTTCTGGAAACTCCATCGTGCCGTACATAGGACCGTACATGCCTGAGTGACCAATAAAATGAAAGCTCTCAATGGTTTTTCCTTCTTGCCTTATCGAATGAAAAATGGCCTTTAAATCTTTTTTGCTTTCGATGGCCTTACAGAGTACCTCTTTTCCGTCTGCTTCTAGCTCTTTTGCCCGTGTAGCAGCAATTCTGGGGAATTTATCTCCGCCAGTTCGGTACTTTGTGGTATATACTATGAGGTGCATGGAGCAAAAAAAAGGACTCAACAATGTCGAGTCCTTTATCTAATTTAATGTCTATTAACAGTTTTCAATTACCATCGCAGAAGCACCACCGCCACCGTTACAGATTCCGGCAGCTCCAAGCTTTCCGTTATTCTGCTTAAGTACGTTGATAAGCGTAACAATAATTCTACTACCTGAGCTTCCTAGTGGATGTCCAAGTGCAACTGCACCTCCGTTTACATCTACTTTAGCTGGATCTAAGCCTAACAACTTAGTATTAGCCAATCCAACAACAGAGAAAGCCTGATTTAATTCCCAATAATCAATATCGCTAGCAGATAAGTTTGCTTTCTTTAATGCTACTGGAACCGCTTTTGCTGGCGCTGTAGTAAACCATTCTGGCTCTTGTGCAGCATCCGCATACGATACTATCTTAGCTAATGGCTTAAGACCTAATGCCTCCATTTTCTCTTTGCTTACAAGAATCAAAGCAGATGCACCGTCGTTTAATGTAGAAGCGTTGGCTGCCGTTACTGTACCTTCTTTCTTGAATACTGGACGTAGAGCAGGAATTTTTTCCATTTTCACGTTTTTGTATTCTTCATCTTCAGTTACCATAATTGGATCACCTTTTCTTTGAGGAACAGCAACAGGTACAATTTCATCATTGAATTTACCAGCTTGCCATGCTGCCGCAGATCTGTTGTAAGATTCGATAGCAAAAGCATCTTGTGCTTCTCTAGAAAAACTATGCTCTTCAGCACATTTTTCAGCACAAACACCCATATGTACTTGATTGTATACATCTGTTAGACCGTCTTTAACCATTCCGTCTAACATTTTTACATCTCCTAATTTTGTTGCATTTCTCGCCACGTAGTAATGTGGAACTTGAGACATGTTTTCCATTCCGCCAACAACTACTAAATCGTTATCGCCTAACAGAATAGACTGTGCACCAAGTGCAATAGATTTCATACCACTTGCACATACTTTATTCACAGTAGTACAAGGTACATTATTACCAATACCAGCTTTTAAAGCGGCTTGTCTTGCTGGTGCTTGTCCTAAGTTTGCTTGAAGAACATTGCCCATGAATACTTCTTGCACTTCTGATGGATTCACGCCAGACTTCTCCAACGCTCCTTTAATGGCGGTTGCACCTAAATCAGTGGCAGATACGCTTGATAATGCACCACCAAAACTTCCCATTGGAGTTCTCACGGCTCCAACTATATATACTTCTTTGCTCATTTGATTTTTGCTAATTGTTTCGCTACGAATTTAATAAATTACTTGGCTATTGACTAGTAATCTTCTAATTCATCTTCATCGATAGAATCATCCTCACTCAGGTTTATATTGAAGCTAAGTGATACCCCCATGTTTAGGAAACTAATAGGGGTAGCCGAGTTGCCAGCGAAAGTGTTGGATATGTATAAACCACCTTCCAGACTTCCAAGGTCCTCTAAGTCTATGATAACACCACCATCAATGTGCAATCCAAAACGGAGATTATCTGCCCAAATAGGAGGGACTTCACTTATTAGTATACCTGCTCTTTTTTGTTTGTAGAATAAGAACTTATCAACACACAAGCCACCTTTTAAGTAGAAATTATCCTGTTTAAGTTTGAGAGATACGGGGATATGGAGATGATAAGCATTCTCCGAATTCCATTCCCATCTTACAAAAGCATTGTTTTGATCGAAGACGCCAACGCGTCCGCCAGAGCCTCTATTGAAGAAGTACACACCGCCTTCAAACCCCATGTTTGAAGAAGGGAAGTTGGTGCCTAAAGTTGCACCAATATTAGTGAAAACGAAATTGGAGCCGTTTATAGGTAGGTTTGTTGCAATTCCCGGCATGTAATTAATCCCAAAATATGTCTGTGCCTTCATCATATATGAAGACATTATGCATATTAAAGCGAGTATGATTCGATACTTGGTCATTCGAAATCGAAGATACAATAAAAGCGAATATTGAGATTACTTGGAAAAAATGTTTGGCAAATAAAATCATTTATTACATTTGCAACCGTTATCACGGAGAGGTGGCAGAGTGGTAATGCAGCAGCCTGCTAAGCTGTGCACGGGCAACCGTGTCCTGGGTTCAAATCCCAGTCTCTCCGCAACTCAAAAGCCTTTGTGCATTTGCACAAAGGCTTTTTTTGTTTCTGGCAAAGCGAAAATTTCATTTTCAGCTTTGCGGGAAACAAAAAAAGCTAATTTCCCCAAGAAATTAGGCTTTTGAGTTGGTCTTTACCCAAGGAGCTTCAAGGGATCGCGCAGCAATCCGTCACAAACACAGTGTTATATAATACACCAACGTCCACGAGCGGCAGCTAATGTGCGTGCAATAGTCAACCATCGTTCCCTTCGCTCACGGTAACGGTTGAGCGCAACGGAGAAATCTATAGTGAGCACAATGTTGAGTGCTCCCTGTAGATTTCTCCGCAAGGTCGAAATGACTCTTAGTTTTGGACTATGATTGCGTCAACCATGAACGCCAATATTACTAATTATCCTTTATTCTCCGTATGGTCCATCGGTCGCCATAGGCTTGCCGATGGCACGGCGAAATGACTGAAGGGTGAGGATAGGCATAATGCCAAACTACAATGCATTTAACTAGTATTCTGGCGTCAGACATAAACACTCAATGATAAATCTTCAATCATATTAATTGATTAGTACGTCTACGACAATATCGAATTTCAAATATCAAATTTCGAATTCAGAACGACCAGTTGAATAGTTAATGAGTGCTAATCGATACCACATCATCAATCCTCAATCCTAAATCATCAATTTCGCCATCCATAGTGCCAATCCCCAACGTAAATTTCGAATTTCAAATATCAAATTTCGAATTCCAATTCCATTTCCCCCTCTTTGGTAACGTATTTGCATTGATATATACAATACAAACTGTAAATTAGATCTATGAAGATTTTATTAAGCTTTACAATTCTTTCAATTTGCGCTGTAGGATACGCACAGTTCACGCCAGAGGAACCAACGTTTGGTGGAGAAGGAGAAGAGAAAAAAGAAGAAGGTGCTGCTACTGAAGGCGGTGAAACACCTAAAAAAGATGTCTTGCAATGCGGAAGAAACAGCAATAAAACAGATTGTAATGAGGTGCTTGAGTTCGATCCAACAACTAGCAGGGTTTATCACACTCAAACAGGTAAACCATATACAGGAGACTGCCAAGCATGCTATGATAATGGCGTTGTTCAACATATTGCCAACTTTAGAGATGGGAAAGAAGACGGTGAATCAAAGTCATTCTACAAGGATGGAAATCCAGAGTCGGTTAGAAACTTTGTCTACGGGAAAGAACATGGTGATTGGAAGTTTTGGTATACAGCAGCTGAAGGAGGTCAATTAGCCTGGGAGTTCCAATATAATGAAGGTGAAAAGCACGGTAAATGGGTCTGGTATTACAAAGATGAGGCACATTCGGTTAAAAAGGTTGAAAACTACAACATGGGTAAGTTTGAAGGTGCCGTAGAAAAGTATTACGGCCCTGGTAAGCTAAAGAGCAAAATTAGTTTTAAAGGAGGATTGTATGATGGCCCGTATATTACCTATCATGAAAATGGACAAGTGTCGGCTGAGCTAGCCTACAAGAACAATAAAGAGGACGGTTTAGTTAAGCATTATTTCGAGTCTGGGCAAATTAGTTTAGAAGGCGAATGGAAGAATGGCAAGAAAATAGGGAAGTGGACGACCTACTTTAGAAACGGAGCAGAAAGAACGTCTGAAAATTATGACAATGGCGTTCAACAAGGGAAGTTTTACGAATTCTATGAAGAAGGAGGCAAGCTTAAGCGTGAAGCGACATACGAAAACGGCTATTTAATGGAAGAGTTCCTTTTTGATCAATATGGAAACGCGGTAGATGACAAAGGGCGAAAGCTTGATGATGAAGAAGTAAAGTCTAGAAATGACATTATTAAAGCGACCGCTGAAAACAGAATGCGTGGTGAAGGGAAAAAAGGCAAGAAGCCTAAGTTTGATTTCTCAACCATCGACAATGAATTAATGTGTGAGTGCATTAAGGCAGAAATGGCGGGAGAGGAGATTACTGAAGAATGTGAAGCAGCAAAGAAAAGCTTTAGAGAAGCCATGAGTAAGGCGAGTAAAAAAGATCAAAAGAAAATGCGCAAGATGATTGCAGAATGTGAAAGTAAGTAGGTATGTCGAAGAAAACACTGATAATTGGGGCAAGCACTAATCCTGAGAGATATTCTTATAAAGCTGCTCATAACTTGGTTTCAAAAGGTCATGATATTATTCAGATTGGTCTTAAAGAAGGGACCGTGGCTAGTGAACCAATTCATACCGAGCTAAAGCCATTCACAGATATTGATACGGTTACGCTATACGTAGGTCCAAAACATCAAGCCGCTTATTTCGATTATATCATTGATCTTAATCCAAATCGAGTGGTATTTAACCCTGGTACAGAGAACATGGATTTTTTCGAAAAACTAAGTGCCGCCAATATCCCCTATGAGGCAGCATGTACGCTCGTTTTATTGGCTACAGATCAATATTGAAGTGTTCATAAATTAATTCGCTCTATTCTTAAAATTCATACTCAGAATTCTGGACATTTCTATACATTTAATTAAACTAAATATTAGATGATGAAAACACTTGTAATGATTCTGTGTATGTCTGCTGTAGCAGGAAATATAGCAGCCAATGAATCGAATATTCCTGAGGTAAACTTGTATGAGAAAGACGACGAAATAGACTACTCACTCGATTTTGTTCTTTTAACTGCGGCCATTGATATGGATATGGAAGATGATGTCGCAAGATTCTTTCTTATGCCTGCAGATTATGAGGATGTGTCAAGACACATTTTTACCGAAGGATTCAAATCGGCTATCAATGACATTGAATATGAAGATATTCCGTATTCTAAAATTAAAGATGATAATGGTAATGTGATTGATGTTAAAGAGTTAGCTGTTACGTGGGACTATGCATTCTATTCGGACGAGCCTGAGCCATTCACAATAACCTTTATTATGCAGGAATTAGAAACTGGTTTAATGATAACAGAGGTGTTTATACCAGAGCCTTTCTAGTGCGCAAGCGAATTATAGACATGTGTAAAAGCGTCTTGAATAATCAAGGCGCTTTTTTGTATCTCTTCGTCCGTAATATTTAGTGGTGGTGCTATACGGAACGCTTCTGGACACGATAGAAACCAAAAACTAATCACATGCTTCTCCATACAATATTCAACTACTTTCTGCACAATATCGGCATTCTCCATTTCAATCGCGAAGAACATGCCAATACGCCTAATTTCTTGAACCAATGGATGTTGTAGGCTATCTTCAAACAATTGTCCTTTACGCTCAACCTCTTTAAAATCAATCTCTTCTCGAATAACACGTATGTTTTCTGCTGCCGCCGCACAGTTAACAGGATGCCCGCCAAACGTAGTAATATGCCCCAAAAACGGATCAAAACTAAGACTCTTCATTACCTCAGCCCGCGCACAAAAGGCACCAATAGGCATTCCGCCACCAAGGCCTTTTGCAATTGTAATCACGTCTGGAACTAAGTCGTAATGTTCACATGCAAACCAAGTCCCCGTTCGTCCAAAACCAGTCTGAATCTCGTCTACAATCAGTAAAGCACCAACTTCATCACATCTTTTTCTTAAGGCATTAACGTAAGATTGCTCTGGAACTCTTACGCCTGCATCTCCTTGTATCACTTCAATAATCAAACATGCTGTTTCCTCGTCAATTTCATGTAAATCATCGTAGTTACCATATTCAATATGATAAACATTGGGTAGAAGGGGTCTGAAAGCATATTTTTTATACTCATTGCCACTTACGCTCAAACTACCATGTGTCGACCCGTGATAGGCCCCCTTTAAGGCTACCATCTTATTTCTTCCAGTATAACGTTTTGCGAGTTTTAATGCGGCTTCATTGGCTTCTGTGCCCGAATTCACAAAATAAACGGCATCTAGTTCTTTCGGCAGTACACCGCGCAATTCATTTGCAAGATCTAACTGGCTATCCTGAATAAACTCACCATACACCATAACGTGCATGTGTTTATCAAGCTGCTGTTTAATAGCATTGACCACACGTGGATGACGATGGCCAATATTGCTTACTGATACTCCAGCAATCAAATCCATATAAGCATTACCATCTTTGTCATAGATGTATAAGCCTTCTGCTTTGTCAATGTCGATAAGTAGGGGGAAGGGAGTGGTTTGCCCCAAATGCTGCACAAATTCCTCTGCTCTTTCCATTAGATTTTAAAAATCAAGCTCAATCTAGTTTCTAATCCTCTATGCGTTAGTCTAGATTCTTCTGTCTCAATATTGTACAGTTGTTCGCGTGAATCACCATTAACCTCCATATATCTAAAAACAAGGTGATGATTCGCATAATTCAATACCCAGTTTATACCCCAGCGTTTAAGAATGAACCAATTTATACCAATTCCCAAGTTGGTTGCGAATCCGCTTAATTCAAGATAGACGTTTTCAAAAGTTGACAGGTCCTGAGCATTCAGGTTTATCTGTGAATAGCCATAGCCAATATCTGAATAAAAATGAAATCTTGGTTTGTAAGTCCAATAGTAACGAGAGTGCAGCTGAGCCGTAATTCCAACAACACTATAAGACACAACCGAACTAGAGTCACTAATAGTTCTTTCTCTGTCTTCAGTAATGTAGCCTTTAGTTCCTAAGCTTAGACCTAAACTGAATCTAGGTTTAATCATGTAATGACCAGACAAATTACTCTCAAGTGCCGCCGCACCCAATCCAGAATTCAAATTATAGCTATGATTTGCATTGTAAATACCCAATCCGGTACCAAGTTGAAGTATCACTTTACTGGTGTCTTCTTGGCTACGAAGGCCAGAGAATAGTAGTAAACAACATATTACAATTATGAACCGCATATGTCAAATATACAATTATCTTCTTGGAGGATGCTCACCTCTGTTCTGACCTTTTAATTTTCTTAGCAATTCTTTCTTGAACTTCTCCTCAGCATGGTGCAAACCAATGATCTGTTGGGGATTAAGAATTTTCTTTAGTTCCGCAATGAATTCTTTGTCAATGTTAAGACGTTTTTCATCTATTTCAATACGTTTATCGATAAGTGCCAAGGCTTCTTCATCGGATAATTCATCTACAGGTTTATCTGGTCGCATTGAGCGCATTTCCTTTCTGATAGCTTTATGCTTGTCATCATGAGCATAGTAAATTGGCCAAAACACCTCAGCTTGTTCTGGTGTAAGCTTAATTTCTCTTGTAATAAATTCGGCACGCATTGCCTTTATCTCATCACGTTTTTCACCCCGCTGTGCATGCGATACAGCGGGAATTAGCAATGCTATAATCAGTAATAATCTCAATGTTTTCATATTAATAGTTTTCTATTAGTTCGTCTAACTCATAATTTTCATCTAGATACTCCTCAATATCTTCTGTGTCTATTTCACTTATGTCGATAGATGGTCCCGTTTCCGACTTAATTTCTTCGGTTTTGGAATCCTCATTCTCATCTTCAACCGGATAGCTTAATTCGTTAATTAATTCATCAATTGATAGCTCATCGATATAGTTTTCTGCTAAATAATTGTGTATAAGTTCTTCTTCATCTAATCCGTTGTTACTATCTGTATTGGTGTTGTTTATGGTTGTTGATGCTATCGTATTATTATCATCAAACTTATTGTTTACATTAAACAGCATCAAACAAACCAAAATGGCAATAGCAGCTGCAATTCCTGATGCTTTTGTCCATGAAAAACTGTTTTGTTTACTTGGAATCGATTTCAGTGTAGAGTCAAGATTATCAATGTAATTATTGGGCGCTGAAAACGGTGTATCCTTAGAAAGGTTTAAGGATTCTTCATGTTTAATCTCTTTTAAAGCAGCCCCAAGCGATTCAAAATAATCATCCGGAACGCTAAATGCGGTATCGCGCAAACGCTGATTTTGCTCTAATGGATTCATATCTTTATTATCGTTTGTCATTTATTCTAAGACATTTAAAAGTCAAAATGGTTTAATCGTTTTCTAAATATGATTTAATTTTTTTAACGGCATGATGATAGGAGGCCTTCAGCCCACCCACGCTTTTATCAAGGATTTCGGCCATTTCCTCATACTTCTTATCTTCGAAATACTTCATAATAAAAACCTGCCTTTGCACATCCGGTAGGGTAAGCATGGCACGTTGTAATTTTAATTGTATTTCATCTCCGTTAAACCCCGACATGTCACCGTGAATCTGCATTACAGAATTATCCAATGACACTGCAAGGTTTCGCTTATTTCTCTGGATGTGATTAAGAGATTCGTTTGTGGCAATTCTATATAGCCAGGTATATAGCTTAGAGTTACCCTCAAACCTTGCTAAATTCTTCCATACCTTGATATATGTATTCTGAACTACATCATTCGCATCCTCATGGTCAATAACCATGCGCCGAATATGCCAGTACAAAACTTCTTTAAACCGATCAACTATCAAGTCAAACGCTTGATTTAGCTGTTTCGAATTTAAGTGTTCTAAAATGTCTTCTTCAGGTATGTTCATTCACGCTACTTACGAGCGATAACGGTGTTTACTGCTTCAATAATATTTTCAGTATCAATTCCGTATTTCGCCATTAATTCACTTGGTTGTCCACTTTCACCAAATGTGTCGTTAACAGCTACGTATTCTTGTGGAGCAGGGTAGAAGCGGCTTAAAACTTGAGCAACACTATCACCTAATCCTCCATGTCGTTGATGTTCCTCGCAGGTAACAACACAATTAGTTTTCTTTACAGACCTTAAGACCGCTTCTTCGTCCAAAGGTTTAATTGTGTGAATATTTATTACGTCTGCGGAGATACCATTTTCTAACAATATCTTAGCGGCTTCAATAGCTTTCCATACCAAATGCCCTGTTGCAATGATACTTACATCTGTTCCTTCCTGAATCACATCTGCTTTACCAATAACAAATTCAGTATCTGCTGGAGTGAAATTTGGTACTTTTGGTCGACCAAATCTCAGGTAAACGGGACCATCATACTTTGCAATTGCCTTTGTTGCTGCTTTAGTTTGATTGTAGTCACAGGGACATATTACTGTCATTCCTGGCAGCATTTTCATCAAACCAATATCTTCTAAAATCTGATGAGTAGCACCATCTTCACCTAGGGTAAGACCTGCGTGAGAAGCACATATTTTAACATTCTTACCAGAGTAAGCAACAGATTGTCTGATTTGGTCATAAACCCTTCCTGTAGAAAAGTTAGCAAAAGTACCTGTAAACGGAATTTTACCACCAATTGTCATTCCGGCAGCAATACCAATCATATTAGCTTCTGCAATACCTACTTGAAAAAACCTATCCGGAAAATCTTCTTTAAATGCATCCATCTTAAGAGAGCCTGTAAGGTCTGCACACAAGGCAACTACATTCTCATTTTCTTTTCCAAGTTCATGCAAGCCAGCTCCAAATCCTGAGCGCGTGTCTTTTTCTTCAAGTACTTCTATGTCCTTAATCATTCAAGTGTGATTTTAGTTGATTCTTCCGAGTAAATTGTAAAGTCTTTTTGTTTGGTTGAATTCGTTTTCCAGCTTTGATCTGAGCGGTAAACGACTCTGTATTTTCCTGGCAACAACTCTAGCCGCTGATGCCTGTTTTCAAGGTCTAAATTATAAATCCACGTTAATTTATCACCATCTTTTAAGTAGATGGCAGCATGTTGTAAATTGTGATACTCATAATCTAAGCTACCAGGGTGGGGTACCTGAATGTAACTAGTCTTGGATTGTTTAATGTCCACATCAAAATACAATCTTGGTAAAGTCAATACCTCAATGTCGTATTTACCACAAATAAGTTTTGAGCGTTGTCCGAAATTCTGAACATGAATAGTTTCCATTTTCCCATCCTGTCTTATAACGGCATTGTAAATACTGTAGCCATTAACGCCAGACATTTTGAGTTCTAGGTGACCTTGAGGTGCATCCACTTCAATAATATTGTGCTCTCCTACTTTTAAACTGATATCTTCTTTCTTAACCTCAGGAATAGTGTGAACAGTTAGGTCGTACTTAACGGCAGGATCTAGATATAAGGTATCGGGATTTCCTCTGTAATTCATTGTGTGTTGGTAGTTATACTTCACACGCCCTTTTTGATCATATAAGGTAAATGCTACATTCGTTTCACTTGGCTTTTTTGATGTGTCGTTCAGATTTATCTGGGCTGTGGTATTGTTTAATGCCGAGTTCAGCACATTTTGTATCGCCAACCTAAAATCGCCCTCATTTGTTGCGTCAAATACCGTTCCGATACAATTGAATTTTTCTAAATAGCTCAAGTCCATGCCAAGCCCAACAACAAAAGGTTTTACTCCAATTTCCTTAGCTTTTAGTTTTGTAGCAATACGACAAGGATCGCCATCACATGCTTCAATACCATCTGTAATGAGGATGATAACGTTATTCGCTTTTTTGTCAGGAAAATCTCCAGCACTTTTCTCAAGCGATAGGGCGATGGGAGTAGTCCCTTTCGGCACAACACTTCTAATTTTACTCTGAATGTCTGCATGGCTGGATTTAGAAAAAGGCACTTCCAGTTTTGTGTCGTTACAATCTTGTGTTTCTGGACGCCCCATGATTATCTGCGTCTGATGCCCGTAAATACGTAGTGCCAGTTCAAGATTATCAACCGTTTTCAGGCTATCTACCGCTTCAATCAATATTTTTCTTGCAACGGATATCTTTGAGTTTCTTTCCCATGTTCCATTCATCGAATTTGATGCATCAAACACGAATAGAATTCTAGTCAATTCTTTTTGCTGTGCTTTTACTTCAAGCGAAACAAAGAATGAAAGAACTAGAATTGATATGGAAAGAAAATACTTCATTCTATTAATAATCCCCTAAGGTTTCATCTAGCTGGTCCAAAGCCAATGCCAGCTGCTCTTGATTAGGAGCTACACCATGCCATTTGTGAGTCCCCATCATGTAGTCAACACCTTGACCCATTTCGGTTTTCATCACAATCATAATTGGCTTACCGTTGCCGGTTAATGAACGTGCCTCAGAAAGAACAGATAAAACGCTTGCCATATCGTTTCCGTCCATTTCTAGGACCTTCCAATTAAATGCTTCCCATTTTGATTTTATGTTGCCTAATGATAACACTTCATCCGTACTACCATCAATTTGCTTGCCATTATAGTCAATCGTTGCAATTAAATTGTCAATTCCATTCGAACCAGCATACATTGCAGCTTCCCAAATTTGACCTTCTTGAATCTCACCATCTCCATGCAAACAATAGACAATAGAGTCCTCATTGTTCAATTTCTTCGTAATGGCGGCACCAATGGCAGCAGATAATCCTTGGCCTAATGAACCAGATGCCATTCGTATGCCTTCCAAATGCTCTTTTGTTGCTGGATGACCTTGTAATCTTGAATTAAGCTTTCTAAAGCTTTCTAATTCAGCTATTGGGAAATAACCTCTTCTGGCCAATGTACTGTACCAAACTGGGCTAATATGACCATTTGACAAGAAAAAGATGTCTTCTCCTTTACCATCCATATTAAACGACTCAGGCTTATGATTCATTTGATCGAAATACAAAGCAACAAAGTATTCAACACATCCAAGAGACCCTCCAGGGTGTCCACTAGCTGCTCCTGCAACCATTCTCACAATATCACGTCTTACTTGAGAACAAACTGATTTTAATTCGTCTATATTGGCCATATTATTACATTTTACCTCAAAAATAAAGGTATTAGAGAGTGTGGCGAATGACTGTTAACAACTTTTGAATCTGTTAAAAGAGGACGGGTTAAAATTTGTATCTTTATTGGTTGATAGTGTGATATTTTTTGTATTGATATGAAAATAGTAATGATTTTAATGCTCGGATTTGTTTGCTTTACCACAGCGGTAGCGCAAAAGAGCAATGATGTTGACAAGAAGCTTTTGGCAAAGTATAGCCAGAGTGACCTGGATAAAATGAAGAATTTCAACCCAGAGGCATACAATTTCCATGTTAGGGTATTGTCAAATGGCTGGTATATAACGGATTTCCCGAAACAAAAGGCCCAGCAGAGTAAAGGAAGGTATACAGATATCACTTTAACTCAGGCAGAAATGGACGACTTTAATATCTACCAACATAATATCGAGCTATTGGAAAATGATTATCAATACTTCAGAGTGAACGGTGGTGAGAAAATGCTTGTGATTCGATCAATTGATCACATTAATCAACTGATAAATAAATAGGACATAGTATGAGAATGTATAAAATACTTGCGACTTTGTTTTTAGGTGGAATTTCGTTTGGTGGATTTTCACAGAGCTTATTAGTTACAGATCCTGATCAAGATCAAGCGAACCCACTCGATTGCTCTGTCTTTAATAATGGTTCCGTTACCAACTTTTTCGACAGTGGTAATAACACAGCTCCTTACGGGCCAAATGAAAATGAAACTATTGTGATTTGTCCAGATTTGGTAAACGGTAGTAAAGTATCTCTGGCCTTCGCAACTAATGCAGGGTATATGTGGGACGTTGATGGCTCGGATACAGTGTATGTGTACGATGGACCAAATACTTCAGCACCACTATTGGGTGCAATTAATAGTGTAACTCACCCGAATGGTGCAACTTTTCAAGCGTCATTTGCCAACAATTCATCTGGATGTCTCACTGTTGTGTTTGTATCGGATGGCGCAGTGGAAGGCGATGGTTGGGATGCTAATGTAACATGTGGTAATCCTCCTCAGCCATTTGAGGCACACATGGTAGCTTATATCAATGGGGACATTGCTGGTGGTAACGATATGTCTCCAGTTGACACAGGTTATGTAGATGTATGTCAGGGCGACTCAATAATGTTTGTAGCCACCCCCGTTTTTCCCTATGATTCAGCTATAACAGGTACAGGATATGATCAACAAAATAATCATGACAATGAATGGGCGTTCAGTGATGGAACTACCGCTCAAGGAGATACTGTATGGTTTGTTCCTGGTGCTGCACAGGGCTATTTAGTGACGCTTACAACATCAGATCACTTTCCACAAAGCGAAATTATTATAGCGAAAATCAGGGTATCTACCACGCCTAGCTTTGCATCATGTGCGCCATTATCAGACACGATTTGTCTTGGTTCTGCGACTGGCTTAGTTGGGGGAGTTGGTGTTCAAGATACAGCAGGGGTAGATCCTACACAATCATCGATTATAATTGGTGGAAGTTATGCGGGATTAACCTATTTACCTGATGGATCTGGACAAGTATATACAACTGATGTAAATATATCTGGTTACCCAATAGGTACACAAATTTCAAGCGCAGCAGATATTGTGAGCATGTGTGTAACTATGGAACACTCATTTTTAGGAGATTTAGAAATGACTTTAGAATGTCCAAACGGAACAACTGTAACCATATTTAATAGTTATTCGGGTGGCGGAGAACTAGTACCCGGTGGATTTAATGGTGGCGGAACTTTCTTAGGAGAGGCCTTCGATAATAACATTGGAAATCCTGGAATAGGATGGGAGTATTGTTTTTATGATGGTGCACCAAGTGGGGCGTGGGCAACAGGTTATCCGACAGTGCCAGTAACGAATCCTCCTTCTCCGTCTAACGGTAACTCCATTCCAGCAGGTGATTACGAACCAGAGCAAACATTTGGCGCATTCGCTGGATGCCCAATTAACGGATCATGGACAATTACAGTTCAAGATAACTTAGGTATTGATGATGGATATATATTCGAATGGGGCATTGTATTTGACCCTAACTTAAATCCGAATAATGAAACCTACGCTCCAACTATTGTTAGTGGAGACTGGGTATCACATCCAGATATCATTACAAACACAGATACTGCAGTTGTTGTGGTACCATCTGATACTGGAGACAACTTTTACACTTTTGCTGTTACAGATGATTTCGGGTGCTATTATGACACAACAATCATGGTGCATACTGTATTAGGAGCCGAGATCATGCCTAATGCTTCTGCATGTGACAACATGTTCCAGGTTACAGGGACTTCTTCTCTTGCAGGAGGTACTTGGTTTGAAGTTAATGGAGCTGGAGTAGCAAGCTTTTCGCCTTCTGCTGCAAATGACAATCCTAATATATCTGTGACTGAATCAGGATTGTATTTATTTGCATATGTTGATAACCAATGCCAGGACACACTTTACGTGGCTATTGACTTTATACCAGATCCTGAGGCAACACTTTTAGACACATTAATATGTGAAGGAGATGTCTATACCATGGATGCAACCAACCCTAGTTCAACATATCAATGGTTTTTAAATGGAGTTCCGATTGTAGGCGCTACAAATTCTACTTATGGTGCTGTTGTTGAAGGTATGTACATGGTGGCTGTTCAGAATCAATGTAACGCGGTAAATGCAAGTGCTGAAGTAGAAACTGACCCTTGTGTGCTTGTAGTGCCTAATGTGTTTACACCGAATAACGATGGTGTGAATGATGTGTTTGAAGTAACGGGAATTGAAATTTATATCGACCCTAATTTAGAAGTATACAATCGTTGGGGGCAATTGGTATACAAATCAGAACAGTATGATAATACATGGGACGGAAGAGATATGAATGGAAATGAGCTTACGGACGGAACGTATTACTATTTGTTAAACGCAACACGTCCATTTACTTTGGAAGAAAAGAAATTTCAAGGAACCGTTAATATTTTCAGGAAATACTAATATTTTCGCAGCCTAATTAATTTGTTATGGCTCTTAAATGCGGAATTGTTGGTTTACCCAACGTAGGTAAATCTACTCTCTTTAATTGTTTGTCGAATGCAAAAGCACAATCGGCAAACTTTCCTTTTTGTACAATTGAACCGAATTTAGGGACTATAACAGTACCTGATCCTCGATTAAAGGAGCTTGAAAAACTTGTTAAGCCTGAAAAGGTTATTCCAACCACCATTGAAATAGTTGATATTGCAGGTCTTGTAAAAGGCGCTAGTAAAGGAGAAGGTTTGGGGAATCAGTTCCTAGCAAACATCCGAGAAACAGACGCTATCATTCATGTCTTAAGGTGTTTTGACGATGGAAACATTGTTCATGTTGATGGAAGTGTAGATCCTGTAAGAGATAAGGAAGTAATTGATATCGAGCTCCAATTAAAAGATCTTGAAACAGTTGAAAAGAAGATTCATTCGTTGGCGAGAGTAGTTAAATCGGGAGATAAAGAGGCCGTTAAGACTATGGGCTACCTAGAGCAGTACAAATCTGCTTTGGAAGCTGGTAATTCTGCCAGAACAGTTGAAATAGATGAAAAAGACAAGCATCTTTTTAAAGACCTTCACTTGTTAACATCAAAGCCTGTACTGTATGTGTGTAACGTAGATGAAGCGTCTGTTAAGGATGGGAATCAATACGTTGATGCTGTTAAAGAAGCAGTAAAAGATGAAAATGCAGAGGTTATTGTGCTTGGTGCAGCCATCGAATCGGATATTTCAGAATTAGAATCCTACGAAGAGCGTCAAATGTTCTTAGATGATCTAGGTTTGGATGAACCAGGTGTAAGTAAATTGATTCGCGCAGCCTATAAGCTTCTTAAGTTAAAGACATACTTTACAGCTGGTGTAAAAGAAGTGCGTGCATGGACCATAATTGATGGTATGACTGCACCACAAGCCGCTGGAGTTATTCATACAGACTTTGAAAAAGGCTTCATTCGTGCAGAAGTTATTAAGTACGATGATTTTGTTAATCTAGGCTCTGAGTCTGCCGTAAAAGATGCAGGTAAAATGGGAGTAGAAGGTAAGGAGTATGTGGTTGCTGATGGCGATATCATGCACTTTAGATTCAATGTATAATATTCCTGATAGGTAAACGGTTTTATCAAATCACACATATATTTTTCACGGGTAATTGAACCATGGGAATGATTTAGAGTATTACGTGTGAATCAAACTTAATTTCAATGAACTTATCGCATTTATGTTTTGTGTTATTAATGTTGCCTGTATCATGCTCAAATTCTAAGAAAACCAGTGCAGACAAGGAAAAATCTAAGCCATCAGAGTTAAAAGACGACTATGAGTTTAAAGAACTTGAAATTTCAGATGAAGATAGAGCCTTAAATGCACTCACCGAAATTCAGACTAACGGTGACGGTAAAATGATGTTATACCTTACATTTCCGAATATACATCATAGTGAGTGTGTCGGTGAAGTGCATACCATTGAAATCTCAAGAAAAGAGTTTAAAGAGGTGTTATTGAAAGTTATGAAATACAATAATACTGGCATAAGCGAAGAAAGGAAGGAAGAATTAGCCACTCTAGCATCTAACCCAGACGTATACTATAAAGTAACAATCTGCGGAGCGACAAACAAAGAGGGCGATGAAAGCGGTTCGGAAAAGAATGCATTGTCTGGCACTTGGATAATCTACAATATATTCCAGACAAGCGACATGCTCATCAATTGGTGATCATAAATCAAATTATTCCCATAGCCATTTTTAAACATGTGTTAATCGGTTAATAAATCTGTTCAAAAGTACACCGATCCACACCTCACATTAGCTCTGATACTCTGTATTTTTGTGTTTGAGAACGCACGTTCAAATGGCAGAGGAAGCAGAATACACCGAAGATAACATACGATCACTTGACTGGAAAGAGCATATCCGGATGAGACCCGGTATGTACATTGGTAAGCTTGGAGATGGAGCTTCTGCTGACGATGGTATATATATTCTTGTAAAAGAGGTGATGGACAACTCTATTGATGAGTTTGTTATGGGGAATGGTAAACGTATCCAAGTCAAAATTCGCGATGGAAAAGTGAGCGTGCGAGATTATGGCCGTGGAATTCCGCTTGGAAAAGTAGTAGACGTTGTTTCCAAAATGAACACTGGTGGTAAGTACGACAGTAAAGCATTTAAAAAGTCTGTTGGTCTTAACGGGGTGGGTACTAAAGCGGTGAATGCGTTATCTAACTATTTCTTGGTTGAATCATACAGAGATGGTAAGAAGAAGTCTGCAACCTTTGAAGCAGGTAACCTCATTGAGGAATCGAAATTAGAGGATACTGACGAGCAGAATGGAACTTATGTCGAATTTGTTCCGGATAGCACGGTATTCAAAAACTACAATTACAAGCATCCTTATATAGAAAAGCTAATTTGGAACTATTGTTATCTCAACAGAGGCTTATCTATATATTTCAATAGCCAGCGTTATCATTCGAAAGAAGGTTTAAAAGACTTATTAGAAAACAATCTGGATGCCGAGCCACTTTACCCCATAGTTCATCTGGAGGGAGACGATATTGAAGTGGCATTTACACACGGAAGAGGATATGGCGAAGACTATTCATCTTTTGTAAATGGGCAACATACAACACAAGGAGGAACACATCAATCTGCATTCCGTGAAGCATTTGCTAAGGTAGTTAAAGACTTTTTCGGTAAAAACTATGAGGCAGTTGATATTCGACAATCAGTTGTGGCAGCTGTATCCGTAAAGGTAATAGAGCCGGTGTTCGAATCGCAGACTAAGACTAAACTGGGTTCCCAAGAAATAGAGCCTAACGGAAAGTCAATGCGTGCCTTTATAATGGATTTCCTTAAAGAGAAACTAGATAACTTCCTTCATAGAAATCCAGGGATAGCAGATACGCTAGAAGCGAAGATTAAGCGTTCTGAGAAAGAAAGAAAAGAATTATCAGGTATTCGTAAATTGGCTAGAGATCGTGCCAAAAAAGCGAATCTGCACAATAAGAAATTAAGAGACTGTAAAATTCACCTTACAGATCAGAAAGACCCGAGAGCTGAAGAAACAACCTTGTTTATTACAGAGGGAGATTCGGCTAGTGGATCCATCACGAAATCAAGAGATGTAAAAACGCAGGCCGTATTCTCATTACGTGGTAAACCGCTTAATTCATATGGCTTAACGAAAAAAGTAGTGTACGAAAATGAGGAGTTTAATCTAATTCAGGCGGCACTCGATATCGAAGACGATTTAGAAAATCTGCGCTACAATAAAATTGTAATTGCGACGGATGCGGATGTAGATGGTATGCACATTCGTCTCCTACTCATGACCTTCTTTTTGCAGTTTTTCCCGGACTTAGTTAAGAAAGGTCATTTATATATTTTGCAAACACCATTGTTTAGGGTTCGGAATAAAAAAGAGACGCGTTACTGTTACAGCGAAGAGGAAAGGAGAGATGCTATTAGTAGTCTGGGTAAAAATCCAGAAATTACGCGATTTAAGGGGCTTGGTGAGATATCGCCAGATGAATTTGTACACTTTATTGGAGAAGATATTAGATTGGAGCCTGTATTGATTGGAAAAGATGCATCTATCGAATCCATTCTGAAATTCTACATGGGTAAGAATACACAGGATAGACAAGATTTTATTATAGATAATTTAAAAGTTGAACTAGATCACGTTGAAGAAGAATGATAGAGGATGACGATCATATAGAAGACGAAAATCTAGACAATAGCGAGAGCGAGAACGAAAGCGATTCGAACGATCACGACGATATTGGTGGTAACGATGGAATCATCCCTATTTCGGGAATGTACAAAGATTGGTTCCTCGATTACGCTTCTTATGTTATTCTTGAAAGAGCTGTTCCCGCCCTGGAAGATGGTTTAAAACCAGTTCAGAGACGTATTTTCCACTCAATGAAGGAGATGGATGATGGTCGTTATAACAAGGTAGCGAACATTATCGGTAATACGATGAAATATCACCCTCACGGGGATGCGTCTATTGGAGATGCGCTTGTACAGTTGGGACAGAAAGAAATTGCTGTAGATTGTCAGGGGAACTGGGGAAATACATTAACTGGAGATTCAGCTGCTGCTCCGAGATATATTGAAGCAAGGCTGTCAAAGTTTGCCTCAGAGGTGATGTTCAACAAGAAAACAACCGAGTGGTTAGCTTCCTATGACGGCAGAAACAAAGAACCTCAATACTTACCAATTAAGTTTCCTCTACTACTAGCTCAAGGAGCAGAAGGAATTGCGGTAGGTTTAGCCTGCAAAATGTTGCCACATAACTTTGTTGAGTTAATTGATAATTCGATTAACTACTTAAGGGGGCGTAAAGTGGAGATCTTTCCCGATTTTCCGCATGGGGGTACAGCAGACTTTAGCAACTACAATGATGGTTTAAGAGGCGGAAAAGTAAGGGTTAGGGCTCGTATTAGTCAATTGGATAAGAAGACCTTAATTATTAATGAGATTCCTTACGGAACAACCACCACATCTTTAATAGATAGCGTAGTTAAGGCGAACGAAAAAGGGAAAATCAAGATAAAAAAGATCGAGGATAACACGGCTGCTACGGCTGAAATCCTTGTTCACATTGCCCCCGGAGTATCGCCTGACAAGACCATTGATGCCTTATATGCCTTTACAGATTGTGAAGTTTCTATTTCGCCCAATGCCTGTGTTATTTACGATAACAAACCAGTATTCCTTGGTGTAAGTGAGTTGCTTAAGAAGAGTACGGACAATACCGTAAGGCTTTTAAAAAGAGAGTTAGAGATCAGAAGAGATGAACTTCTTGAACAATGGCATTTTGCATCATTAGAAAAGATTTTCATTGAAAAGAGAATATACCGAGATATCGAGGAGGAAGAGACTTGGGAAGGTGTGATTTCCGCCATCGACAAAGGCTTAAAACCACATACAAAACATCTTAAACGACCAGTAACTGAAGAAGACATTGTGCGCCTAACTGAAATTAAGATTAAGCGTATATCTAAGTTCGACAGCAACAAGGCAGATGAAGTTATTGCTAAAATTGAAGCTGAGCTAGAAGAAATCAAACATAATCTTGATAATCTTATTGATTATGCCGTTGATTACTTCAAACATTTAAAAAGCACTTACTCGGAAGGCAGAGAGAGAAGAACTGAAATTAAAGTATTCGATAATATCTCAGCCAAGAAAGTAATTGTAGCCAACAAGAAATTATATGTAGATAAGTCGGAAGGCTTTATTGGTTGGCAAGCGAGAAGCTTAACAAATGCAGAGTTTATTGCTGATTGTTCGGAAATAGATGATGTAATTGTATTCAGAGGCGATGGCAAAATGCAAGTCACTAAAATAGCAGACAAGAAGTTTGTCGGAAAAGACATTCTCTACGCTGGTATTTGGAAGAAAGGTGATGAGAGAACCATTTATCATTTAATTTATCAGAATGGAAATGGTGGACCATCATTAATGAAACGTTTCGCGGTAAAGAGTATAACAAGAGACAAAGAATACGATTTAACCGCTGGCAAGAAAGGTTCGAAAGTCCATTATTTTTCTGTTAACCCTAACGGTAGAAAAGAAGTGGTGCAGGTAGTTTTAAGAGCTAGACCTCACTTGAAGAAGCTAAAAATAGACATAGATTTCAGTGAACAACTGATTAAAGGACGTGGAGCCAAAGGGAATACGGTGACTAAAGAGGTCATTAGTAAAGTTATTCAAAAAGAGGTTGGAGGATCTACACTGGCGGCGCGCAAAGTCTGGTACGATGACGTTGTAAATAGATTGAATGACGATGGAAGAGGTAAGCTACTAGGTTCTTTCAAAGGAGATGATAGAATTCTAACTTTATACAATACAGGCTGTTATAGACTATCAGGATTCGAATTAAGCACTCGATTTGACGATACTATTGTAGATATTGTTAAGTGGTACCCAGATAGGCCTATATCTTGTGTCTATTATGACGGTGAAAAAGAACTCTATTACGTTAAGCGTTTCTTATGTGAGGTTACAACCGATAAGATGGTGTCATTTATTCCAGAAAATGAAGGCACCGAATTAGTTGTAGTAAGTACCGATTTTAATCCGAGAATTAATATCGAGTTTAACAAGCGACTAAAGGAGACTAAGAACCTTCCAGACAAAGAGGAAGCCTTAAAAGATTTCATTGACGTTAAGGGAATGAAGGCTCAAGGAAATCAACTTACTAAACTAAAAGTCAAAGAGATAACGCTTTTACCTAAAGTTGAAGGTGAAGACTGGCCACAGGAGGATGAAGAGGAAGACATCATTGAGGATGAAACAATGGATGATGATTCATCTACCGAAAATGAGAATGAGAATGATGATGATGTTGATGCGGACTCTGAAGACAAAAATTCAGACGGGAACGATGATAACGAGGATGAAGATGATTTAGAAACTTCCAATTCAAATGAGAGCGAAGAGGATGAGCCAAAAGAAGCAAGTACATCAAAATCATCTGAAAAGGCGGTAACTGTTGAATTTGAAATCACTAACGACTCTAAAAAGGAAGACAAGGATGCTTCTGACGATGAAAAGCCATCAAAATCAGACAAAACAGACAAGGACGAAAGCAAATCTAAAGACTCTAAGAAGAACAAAAAAGATGGTGATGGTCCTATCCAACCGACCTTGTTTTAAACGGTTTAGTGTGGGCTAAACTAGTCTTTCCGATTACTCTATCAATCCAACAGTCCAGTAAATAAATCTTGTTGTATAGACGGTATTGTTGTATATTGTGTGTTTACCGATATATCACAATATGAAGATTTTATTTTACACGTTTTTGCTGCTAAGTTTCAATGCATTTAGCCAGTTGAATATGACCCAGTTAGGTTATATAGATTTGGTAGGATTGCATAATTCAGATGCCAGCGACATATGGGCTTATGTGGACCAATCAGGAAACGAATACGCTATAGTAGGCTTAAATGATGGAACGTCCATCGTAGATATTACGAACCCAGCATCTCCAACAGAAGTATTTTATGAGCCAGGAATGAACTCAATTTGGCGCGATATAAAAACCTTTGGAGATTATGCTTACGTCACTACTGAGGCACCAAACGGACTCTTGATAATTGATTTGTCTAGTCTGCCAAATGCAGCAGGAATAACAACCACATATTACACAGGACCTACTGGTGATGAATGGGAGAGTGCACACAACTTATACATTGATGAAAACGGTGTGTGTTATATTTTTGGTGCGAATAGAGACACTGGTGGTTGTATTATGTTGGATGTTGCCACCAGTCCAACAGCACCAATCGAGCTGGGATCATTCGAAAACTGGTATGCGCACGATGGTGTAGCGAGAGGTGATACACTTTACATGGGGCACATCAACGATGGTTTTATGTCGATTGTAGATGTTTCTGATAAAGCGAACCCAGTGGTATTGGGAACTACTAACACACCTGGGAACTTCAGTCACAATCTCTGGTTTAGTGACAATGGACAGTATGTATTCACAACCGATGAAATTTCAAACGGATATATCGGATCGTATGATATTTCAGACCCAAACAACATAATCGAATTGGATGTAGTGCAGTCTAGCCCGGGAATGGGGGTAATTCCGCATAACTCTCATGTCATTGGTAATTTCTTGGTGACATCTTACTATCGCGATGGGGTTGTAGTGCACGATATTACGGACCCGACTAACCTAGTAGAAGTGGCGAATTTTGATAGTAGCCCTTTATCGGGAGATGGTTTTAATGGATGCTGGGGTGCTTATCCTTGGCTGCCTTCTGGAAATTGCATAATATCTGACATAGAAGCAGGTTTATATGTCCTTGGAGTTAATTATCAGCAAGCATGTTATTTAGAAGGCAATGTGACCGATATCAATACTTCTGCACCAATTTCTAACGCAGATATAACCATTGTAGGACAAAACAACATTGAATACACTGATTTGTCTGGTGATTACTCGCATGGAGCGGCCAATGCAGGTAATTATACTGTGGAAGTAGCCAAGGTAGGATACCTTACGGAAACCATTAACAATGTGAACCTAAGTAACGGAAACACGACTATTTTGGATGTACAATTAACACCACTGCCGAGCTATGATATTACTGGAAATGTTGGTGTGGAAAACGCAATGATTGTTGCAGAGAACCCAAGCATAACATACAATACAACATCAGATGTAAATGGAGACTACATAATTACCGGCGTATATGACGGAAGCTACGATATGTATTTCGGTAAATGGGGAAATGAAACACAATGCTCAAACGTGACAGTTGCAGGCGCATCCATCGTTGAGGACGCACCTTTAGCGACAGGCTATTATGATGATTTTATCTTTGATTTTAACTGGACAAGCACAGGAGCCGCTTCAACTGGAGCGTGGGAAAGAGATGTGCCAGAAGGAACGGGATTCGGAAATGGAGATCCAGCAAACCCAGGAGATGATGTTACGAGTGACTGCGGTGATATGGCTTACGTAACCGGAAACGGTGGTGGCGGTGTAGGAACAGATGATGTCGATGGAGCAGATGTAGTTTTAACTTCTCCTGTAATGGATATCAGTGGATTATCGAACCCCGTTGTAAGCGTTGATTTGTGGTGGGTGAACGACGGTGGGTCTGGAACGCCAGATGATTCATTAATTGTTGTTGCCATAGATGGTAGTTCAGAAGAAATTCTTGGTTTCTATACTTCATCTGCTTCAGATCAAGGACAATGGAACAATAGAACGTTTGCATTATCATCGTCAAGCTTAGATTTAACAAGCCTTCAAATTCAGTTTAAAACGGCGGATTGGAGTGCTGGATCGGGGCACGTTGTAGAAGCGGGTGTAGATAGGTTTCAAATTCTATCAGCAGACGGAATAAGTGAGGATTTGGTGAATTTCACAGTTTATCCCAACCCATCGAAAGACGTAATTTTTGTTGAGAACGATAATTTTACAAACAATCTGGATTACTCAATTGTATCCATTGCGGGCGAATTGATGAAGACAGGCAATTTAAATTCTTCTTCCACACCAATAGTAATTGAGAATTTAGCAACGGGTGTTTACTTTATTAGAATTAAGAGCGAATCATCTCTGCATACAATTAAGTTCGTAAAACAATGAAATTAGGGATAGTAGCGATCAGCTTAGGATTAAGCATTAGTGCAAATGCACAGCTTAATATGTCGCAAGTGGGGCATTTGGACCTCAATTCTTTGCATTCAACGGGCCTAAATGATATTTGGGGCTATGTAGATGGGACTGGAATCGAGTATGCTCTTGTCGGGGCATCTGACGGAACTTCCGTAGTTAGTCTGCAAGACCCAAGCAATCCTGTGGAAGTGTTTTGGAAACCTGGGACCAACTCGGTTTGGAGAGACCTTAAAACATGGAATAATCATGCGTACATCACAACAGAGGCTGAAGAAGGTTTACTAATTCTAGATTTAACGAGTCTTCCGAATGCAAGTGGAATAGATACGACACATTGGTATGGCACATCTCCAAACAATTTTCTATCCGCACACAATCTGTTTATCGATGATAACGGGTTCTGCTACTTATTTGGAAGTAACATTGCCAATGGTGGTGTACGTATTTTAGATTTAAACACAGACCCAATGAATCCAACGGAGGTGGGCTCATTCGAAAACTGGTATGTACACGATGGTGTAGTTAGAAATGACACTATGTTTCTTGGCCACATTAATGACGGTTTTCTCTCAATGGTTGATGTGACAGACAAGGCTAATCCAGTCTATTTAGGATCTACAAACACGCCATCCAATTTCACACACAACGTTTGGTTCTCAGATGATGGAACAAAAGCATTTACAACTGATGAAGTGAGCAACGCATATATCGCCTCTTATGATGTAAGCGATCCAAGTAATATGGTCGAATTGGACAAAATTCAATCTTCACCTGGAACGGGTACAATTCCGCACAACACACATTTCATCAACGATTATATCGTAACTAGCTATTACGCTGATGGGGTTACTATACATGATGTGTCTGATCCAAGCAACATGGTGGAAGTGGGGAATTTTGACACCTCTCCAACAGCAGGCAACACCTTTGATGGATGCTGGGGTGTGTATCCATGGCTGCCATCTGGTTTAATCATCGCCTCAGACCGTCAAATGGGATTATTTGTCCTAGACGCCAATTATACCAGAGCATGTTATTTAGAAGGCATAGTACGAGATCAAAATACTTTAGCGCCTATTCCGAATGCTAGTGCGGTAATAATTGGACACAATCAAATAGAACATACAGATTTAGCTGGAAACTATTCGACCGGAATTGCTACACCAGGCACCTATGATGTAGCTTTTTACAAGGCTGGGTATTTTCCTGACACCTTGTTTGGTGTGAATCTGACAAGTGGCAACATAACAAATGGCGACATATTTCTAGAACCCAAAGTACCATTTCAGTTCACGGTGCAGGTTGTAGAACAGGGCAGTGGTACTCCGATAGATCAGGCCATAGTAAGAGTAACGAATCCAGATTTCGATTATAACCTAACAACCAACGCAAGTGGTTATGTCAGCATTCCATCTTTCTATGAAGACTTTTATGATATATATGCGGGAAAATGGGGGCACAAAGGCGCTTGCGTCATTGGTGATTATTACGATAGCAATAACGACACAGTGATACTCGAATTAGAATTGGGATATGCAGATAATTTCACCTTGGATTTAGGCTGGACCACAGTTTCCACAGCAACTACGGGTGATTGGGTAAGAGAAAAACCTATTCAAACTGGCACCAATCCTATCGTAAATCCAGGTACAGATGCTATGTTTGATTGTGGAGACGTATGCTACATGACAGGAAATGGAGGAAACAATCCAGATTATGATGATATCGATTATGGTATTGTTCAGTTATTCTCTCCAAATATGGATTTAAGTACATATACGGATCCTTATATAAACTATAGTACTTGGTTCTTTACTAAATGGGGGCCTTTCCCTTTAGATGATACAGCCTATGTAAAATTACATCATGATGCTGTGACTTATGTAATTGATACTATGCACGAAAACACTACGCTATCAGAATGGCTAGACAAATCATATAGAGTGCTTGATTTTGCTAGCAATTTATCGGGGACATTCTCAATTGAAGTCTATGCATCTGATGAAGATAGCCTTGTAAATGTTACTGAGATGGCTTTTGATAGATTTGACGTATCAGAAGGAAACGCTAGTTCAGTTACTACGCATCACATTCAGAATCTACTTATCTACCCAAATCCAGGTGATGGCATACTGCACATAGATCTCAATTTCGAAGGGAAGGCCCAGCTTAAAATTATGGATATTCATGGCCGAGAAGTAAAAAATGCACAGATTCAGCAAAACCAAACAATTGATTTAAGCTTTCTGGAAAACGGAATGTATATTATTCAAGTTAATCACGAGCATTCTAGATACGTTAGTACTTACATAAAGCACTAGGGTATGAAAACTAAACATTGGACATTTATAAGTCTAGCCATATTTATAATTGGTATTGCGCTTTCTGGATGGTTCGGCAATGATGCATATGTTGCTCAAACCGAATTTTCCGACACTAAACTAGAATACACCACCAATCTTACCTGGGAAGACCGTCTACTCAACGTAAATGCTTGGTTCTTTGAGGACTCTCAATGGGAAACAAGGAAATACATTTCAGAAGTTCAGCTGGAGGAATTAAGAACGTATCAAGAAGAAGCTAACCACAACATGATGCTATCATTAGGTATTGCCTTTACCAGCTTATTCATTTTGCTCATTTTATACTTTACTAACCGAATAATATCGAATATTATGGGTGTGATGTTGCTTGGTTTTAGCTTAATGTGTCTATTTTATGGTATAAGTGCACCTATGCTTGAGCTAGAGGCATACAAGGATGATATGGAGGTCGAATTGCACATGGAGCCCATAAGGCAAGGAATGACGGATGCCATTAATTCAGAAGTCTCAACCATGATATTAGACGGTTTAGGATCATTTCGTTCCATTGTAGGCGAGAATACCTCAAAGGACATCAGCAACTCAATGCGTTCTAGTATTCAAGAGACGATAGACTATTATTTTACTGATAGAGTGCATGTGTTTGAAGGAAGAATGTATTTTTTCTATCAGAGTAAATCCGTCATAGATTTAATTGGAATCCTATTTAAGCAAAAGAACCATTTTGTGGGAATTGCCATACTGATGTTCAGTATAATTATCCCCATGATAAAAATCTTATTAACAATTATTTACCTTGTTCGGAGGCCACGAGGAAAGGAGAAAAAAATGGCAAAGATTATCGGAATCGCAGGTAAATGGAGCATGGCGGATGTTTTTGTGGCTGGAATGTACTTAGCATATTTGAGTTTCTTTAATATAAATACAGGAATATCAACAGAATCAAACACTCTAATAGGGATATATTACTTCTCATTTTATGTGATTTTAAGTGTTTTTTCTTACTTTTTACTTGAAAAACATATAAAATCAAACAACTATGGAGAGGTATATTCAGAGGAATTGGCTGAAACAGCTGACAGCCAAATTGGTCGCTGAGGACAAGATTACTAGTCAGACAGCACAGACCATTAACGATGAAGCAGCAGCTGTAAACGACCACGCGCTTTATAAAATATTTAAGGCAATTGCTGGATTTATAGGGGTGCTACTAATATTTGCTGGTATTCATGTGATATTGGTTGACTTTATGAAGCCTGAGAGTCTAAAGGACTTGCAAGATTTCTTTAAGAAATTCAGCTTCTTTCCTATAATTGTTGGTGGCGGTTTCTACGCCTTTTATTATACCCAGAAAAGAACGTCTAAGCTTTGGAAGGAATTAGCCGTTCCATTATTCTTTATAGGTGCATTCATGTCACTAGTAATGATGAAATACGCTATGGAGCTTGATTTCGTCAACATTAAAATACTTATATACATTGTTTTAACTTTCGGACTATGGCTGATTTACAAGCATAATTCCTTAGTAACAGCGTGTATTTATATCTATCTATTAACGATAATTGCTGGACTTTTCACTGGCTTTACTGATGCATTTACAAGTGGTTTTGGTGGCAGAGGTGTAGCAGGCATGGTAGGTTCTGAAATTTCTAAAGACTACACATGGCTATGGATATTTATGTGGGCCTACCTTGTGGCGATTGTTCCGTTCTTGATACATAGGCTTAAAGGTGCTGGAATTCAATTAGGTATAAAAGAAGCGATAGTAGGTGGCTTATTTGTGAATGTTGCCTACCAGTTTGCGATTGGTTTAACAGCTGGCTATGGTGCACTTGGTTTATTAGTAATTATGCCAACAATTTACATGATTTCAAAGCGATACTTTGCACAAGCCACATGGTTTTATAACAGACCAGGATCTACAGCCTTAGTTGTCGCTGCAGTAATAATGACCTTGGTATTCTCGAATAAGGGAGCTGGTTTAGGAATTTCAGGCTTTGGCTTGACTGACACCTTTGAATTAGATCAAATTCTGGCTCTACTAGTTATAATTGCAATTGGGTTATATGGCTTCAAGTTCTATAAGGACGAGATAGAAGCTAACAACATTAAACTTAACTGGGTCTTACTTGCATTCCCTGCAGTTGTATTTATTTCTGGCCTTATAGGTTCTGATTATGCATATATCCTTTATACGCTTTATGGCTTTGCTTTATTCGGAAATTACGTTAAAGAAGGACTAGCAATGAAATATCCGCCACTTATTATTTTAGGAGCTGGGTTCGGGTTAATATTTGTGTGTGCTAGAATATTAGTTAATATGATGGAAACTTTAGCCGAAGAGGACTCATTGATTGTAATCGGGCTAATAGTGATATTCTTCGGGGCTCTTTGGCTTGGAACTGTAATGTATCTGAAAAATCAGTGGTCTGTATCCGATGATAATGCAAACCCAGATGATGATAATTTATTGGACAATACTTTATCTAAAGCTAAAAACATTGACGTTAAAGCAGTGATCGATGATTATAAAGACACAGTTCAAAACGCCAATAAACCTAGCACTCCTAAAGCACCTCCGGCATCACCAGCCCCAAGTGCTCCTGAGACACCATCGGAACCTGAGTCAAACAATGACGACTATAGTAATGATTCTGACTACGGTGCAAACGATTCAGATAGTGCCAACGACGAACCAAAAACTGAATCTTAAACGGTTTAGTTGAATACAATAATGATAAGTCCTGATAGCCTTGGTTGTCAGGACTTATTTTTTGCCCTCCCATTCGGCATAAAACTGATCGAGATATGTTTCCATGAATCTGTGACGCTGCTCTGCCATAGACTTGGCTGTACTGGTATTCATTCGGTCCTTTAAAAGCAAGAGCTTCTCGTAGAAATGATTAATGGTTGGAGCAGAGGAGGCCTTATATTGCTCAGCAGTCATATTCAAATCTGGCTGAATTTCCGGATCATACATGGCAAACATTTTATGGCCTCCATAATTAAACGCACGAGCTATTCCTATTGCACCTATAGCGTCTAATCTGTCCGCATCTTGTACAATTTGAAATTCAATGGTGTCAATAGGAGAGACCCGCTTTCCTCCTTTAAAGGACATGTGTTTTATTATGTCAATAACATGCTCAATGTCCTTAGTTGAAATAGCTAGTTGAGACATGTGTTCAAATGCCACTTTTGGTCCTATACTTTCATCTCCATTGTGAAATTTCGAATCCGCAATATCATGTAATAGACATGCATAATCGATTACTAAATGATTGACATCACCTTCAGATTCAGCAATGGTCTTGGCTGTTTTCCATACACGATTGATATGATGCCAATCATGACCTCCTTCAGCGTTGGCTAAGGTAGTTTTAACAAATGCTATGGTACGCTCTAAATTAGTCGCCACGCAAAATATTGCTTTCCTTCCCGAATTGCTTGTGACTCACTACAACTGCTATTGCAGCAATCAAAACTAAACTAACAAAGCTTATCCCTACCAGAATCCAATCCACGTTACCAGCTATTATTTGTTTGGTGGCTAATACTATGTTTACGATTGGGATAAAGGCTGTGGTGTAATCTAATTCAACGCTCGGAATAAACCCTGCAATGGCAGGTAATACCATAACTATGTTTAATGGCACCATTGTGCTCTGAGCTTCTTTGTATGACTTAGCATAAATAGACAATGGTGTCATTATTCCTGTGAAGAATATAGCTAGCGGAATTAACAATATCATTAGTGTAGCTATTAAGCTTGGGCTTATTATTTGATTTACCGCCGTTAGCAAGTCGCCGTCCATTTCTATCAGGTTTAGACTAAGGAATAGTCCAGCAAGCGCTAGAAAGGCAGATATCAAACCGAATGAGGTAATCACAATCATTTTTCCAATAAGAATATGTACTCGGTTTACTGGGGCAATTAAAAGCGTCTCCATGGTGCCTCTTTCTTTTTCACCTGCAAATAAGTCAATAGCAGGATACATACAGCCCATAAAACAAAAGGCAATGAAAATGTACGGCAATAGTCCACCCGCATACTTACCAAGAATTTCAGACATGCTGGAGATATTCTCCTTGTGGTCTAAATCAATCGGCTTCACAAAGCCAGGAGCTAGATTGTTAACTTCCAGTCGTTTTGAGATAATACTGTCCGCTCTAGCCTCCAATAATTCTTCAACTCGACTATACTCTTCCATGTCTGCACCCCTAAATGTTATGTAGACAGGAAAGCTAATCTGACTATTTACAATGTCATCCATATTGCCTTTGAACCTTATACCAGCTGATATTTCCTCATTTTCAACATCTGCTCTCATTTCTAAGGTGTCTGGATACTCAACAAACACAATATTCTTGTCATTCTCCAAGAATTCGATAAAGCTTTCGCCACCATTCTCGACTACATATCCAACTTTCAATTCCTTCTCAGCTGTCTTTTTTGACTCTGAACTTTGAATGGTAGTTACTATGTAAAGAATTAGTGGAAATGCTAGTAATGGAATCAACATCATACGCATTAGAGACCTTTTATCTCTAAACATATCTAGGAACTCCTTTTTTGCTACTCTTAGTATTGTTTTCATGCTTGGTGCTGATTTACAATGTCAATAAATTCTTGTGTTAAACTGTTGCCAGAAGTGCGGTTTCTATACTCATCTATAGTTCCGCTATAAATGATGTTCCCTTTATTAATAATCGCTAAATCGTCACATAATAAATCAACTTCACTCATTATGTGAGACGAAAAGATTACGGTTTTACCCATCTCCTTACAATCGCGAATAAGCTTGATAATGTTTTCAGCTGTAATCACATCTAATCCTGAGGTTGGCTCATCAAACACAACTACTTCTGGATCGTGAATCATAGTTCTTGTAATACTTACTTTCTGCTTCATCCCTGTAGAAAGCTGACCTATGCGCTTATTGGCAAAGTCGTGCATATCCAACAAATCGTAATAGTATTTTTTACGCTCTTCCATTTGTGCTTTTGGGACACTATTTAGATCTGCGAAATAGGCGATAATCTCATTCGGCGTTAAACGACTGTACAAACCTGTGCTACCAGTCAAAAAACCGATCTTGGAACGCACCTTTTGAGGCTCGTCTATAACATTATGTCCAGCTACAATCAATTCCCCTCCAGTTGGCTTTAAAATGGTACTAATCATGCGCAGAGTAGTGGTTTTACCTGCGCCATTTGGGCCTAACAGTGAAAATATTCTACCTGGTTTACATTCGAACGAAATGTGATTCACGGCCACAGCTTTTTCAGGATTTCCAGGGGTCTCCTTTCTCTGCTGTTTACTTAAGGTGAATTCTTTATAAAGTTTATTAACTTGAATCATAGACTAACTATATAATGCTTCAAAAGTCTTTTTATTTTGAATGGGTAAAAATACCATAAAAAAGGTATTTCCTAAATTAAATTCCTGAGCTAGATTTGGTACATGGAAACTATTAAAGCACAGATGGAAGCAGAACAGTCGTTTTGTATGTGTGGAATTGAGTGTAAGGTTAAAAAGAAGTGCTGCAAAAAGTACAAGAAAAAAGGTGTGCACTGCAAATCTTGCCCTAAGAAGTAAATTACTTATTTAGAATTAATATCATGCCTTTTCCCAGGGTAATGGTTTTTTCATCTATTGATTTCCGAACAAAACGCATCACATCAGAGGCTTTATCACTACCAATTTCCTTTATTAGACTTTGCATGGTAACAGCGCGTTGTTCTAAGATCCACTTAATTTGTGCTTCTACGCTTTCTGGTTTAGGCGAACTTACATTCGACTTGCCACTGCATACATCACAAATACCGCATTTGCTGCCTTCTTCACCAAAATAACGGAGAATACTGACGCTGCGGCATTCATTCTTTTCAAAGTAATTTCTCAGACCAACAATGCGTTCATTTATACGTTTATAATATTCTTCTAGGCTTTCCGAACTAATTCTTAAATAATCTTCGTTTACTCTATCTTGTTTGAAAGATAAAATAGGCAACTCAGATTTTGGTCTGTACTGCAATATCTCATAGCGATCTAACTCTTCTAGATGCCTTTCTACCTTGCTTACTGAGCTATTTAATATTTTCGCAATTCTGTTTTCATCAATAGCAACAAATCGATCATAAGTACCTGTTTTAGAGCGAAGGATTAGCTTTATTAATGGTACATATTTCTCGTTTTTAATCTCAAAATTGTAGAGGGCGTTACCATCCGTCATAAATTTTACTTCACTTGGTCTGTAAACAGCATCAGATAAATGAAGATAATCGTTGGTTTCTAAAACTTTGAGAGCGTGAAGTACTTTTTGAGCTGGCATTTTAATTCGTTGTGCCGTTTCAAGCAATTTAAAATGGTACTTACTATCCTTTCCGTAACCGATAGGCAGTCTATATTTATTTGCCAAGGCTAAATACACACGTTTTATCTCTTCACGTGTTGGTTGAAGCTTTTTAGTCCGAGTTATCAACTCTTCACCTTCTGTTGGAGAAACTATAAGACTTGCATCTGCTGGGAGTAGATCTCGGCCGGCACGTCCTGCTTCTTGCACATAAGCTTCAAGACTATCAGGCGCCATAATATGGATGACATGGCGAACATTTGCCTTGTCAATACCCATTCCAAATGCATTGGTAGCAATAATTACAGGGTGTTTATCGTCAATCCACTCTTCCTGAATTCTTTCGCGTTCCTCATGACTCAAGCCAGCATGATAGTAACAAGCTCCGAACCCAGAGCGATTGAGCTGAGAGGATAAATCTTCACAGAGTTTTCTGCTTCTAGTATAGATTATAGTGCATTCATTTGGTTTGATTAAATTCTCCAGAATACTTTGCTTATTCTCCGTGCAATGCACATGATACGCAAGGTTGGCACGGTGATATGAGCCCTGAATCACCTTGTCATTTTTAAAACCGAGCAAGTCTTGTATTTCTTTCTTTACATGCGGGGTAGCAGTAGCCGTTAAAGCCATAAAGTTAACATGAGGCAAATAGTCGCGTAAACTTGCAATATCCTTATATGCAGGCCTAAAATCGTGTCCCCATTGAGAAATACAGTGCGCCTCATCTACTGCAACAAATGAGACATTCATCTGGACTAGTCGCTCAATAAATAACTTACTTTTTAAGCGCTCTGGGGCTACATACAAAAATTTATACTCTCCATAAATAGCATTATCCAGCGTAATGTCAATGGATTCTTGCGACATTCCGCTATGCAGCATGAGTGCTTTAATGTCTCTTCTGCGCAGTTGATTAACTTGATCCTGAATGAGTGCTATAAGTGGCGATACGACAATGCAAATACCTTCCATAGCTAAAGCTGGCACCTGATAACACAGTGATTTACCACCACCTGTTGGAAGTAATGCAAGTATATCATTTCCCTCAATTATCGACTGAATGATGTCTTCTTGAAGTGGTCGAAACCTAGGGTATCCCCAATATTTATTGAGAATTTCATGAATGTTATTTGCTTGCGATTGTTTTTCAGCCACTTAAAATAATCCTTGAATTAGGGCTTAAAAATAGCTATATTTGCGCAATAATAAATTTGATTTGAAATGACGGAAGCACAGGAGATAGAGATTATTAAAACGGAGCAATCTAAAATAGCTAGTATTGACTTTGATAATTTACCATTTGGACGTGTATTCACTGATCACATGCTAGTGATGGAGTATGCCGATGGTAAGTGGGGAAAAGCTACCATAAAGCCATTTCAGAATTTAGATTTACATCCTGCTATTTCTGCCATTCACTATGGACAATCCATCTTTGAAGGAATGAAAGCTTACAAAGATGATAATGGTCAAGTATTGCTATTTAGACCAGAAGAAAATGCAAAAAGACTCAATGCCTCCGCGAAAAGAATGTGCATGCCTGAGATTCCGGTAGACACATTTATGAGTGGGTTAAAAGCTCTAGTAGACCTAGATAGAGATTGGATTCCTCAAAACAATGAAGCTTCTCTGTACATCCGTCCATTTATGTTTGCTACAGACGAATACATTGGTATCAAGCCATCGGATAATTACTTATTTATGATTTTCTGTTGTCCTGTTGGGGCGTACTATTCCGAACCACTTAAGGTTAAAATAGAAATGAACTATACTCGTGCGGCTGTTGGAGGCGTAGGTGAAGCAAAAGCGGCCGGTAATTATGCAGCGTCATTATACCCAGCAAAGCTTGCAAAAGACAAAGGATATCATCAGTTGATTTGGACAGACGCCAAAGAACACAAATACATTGAAGAAGCTGGCACAATGAATGTTATTTTCGAAATCAACGGTAAATTGATTTCACCTTCATTATCAGGAGCGATTCTTCCAGGTATTACGAGAAAATCTGTACTTGACATTGCCAGAGATTGGGGGATTGAAGTTGAAGAGCGTAGAGTAGAAGTAGCAGAAATTCGCGCAGCACTTGAAGATGGCAGTTTAACAGATGCTTTTGGTGCAGGAACAGCAGCTACCATTGCTCAAATACACACCATTGGATTTGACGATAAAGATTATGTATTGCCAGAGATTCCTTCGAGAGGGTTCTCTAATAAGGTGTATGCGTACATTAATGATTTAAAGAGAGCTAGAGTTGAAGATAAGTTCAATTGGGTTAGTAGAGTTTAAGAATATGATCTTACACAAACAAGTAAGGGGCTCATTTGAGCCCCTTACTTGTTTTATATACAATAGATTACGATTAATTACTTAACGTAAATCTTTTGAGTGCTTATTGCATTTCCTGAGTGTACTTTAACGAAATAAATTCCGGCAGACAATCCTGAAATGTCCTGTTGGATTGTATTGTTACCAGCAACAATTCTAGCTTGCTCTTGCAATACAACTTGACCTACCGCATTTACAATGTAAATATTTGCATTGTTTCCAACTGAGCTATTTAACTGAATACTAATAGCATTATCCGCTGGATTTGGAGCAACTGTCATAGAAACGCTTTGTGCAATTTCGTTATCAGATAACGGAAGTGGAACAGAGCTATAAACAACTGAAGACGCCGTGCCATTGATAGTCATAGTTATATGTCTAAAGATTGGAAATTTAGACGTTGCAGGATCATAGTAATCAAACTGAAGACGATCAATAGGAATAATTCCGCCACCTAAAAGGCTTGCATCAGCTTCAGAATCTTCTGATGTCATAACGCGTAACACATTGTTAAAAGTGGTCCCAGCAATGTTAATTGTTCCGTAAGCATCAGCCTCAACATTTACCGTACCGCTATATGGAACAGGGAACGGGCTTATGTTTACACTAGCTTCACCATCTAAATCATCTGTGAAAGCATCCATAAAATTAAATGGATACTCCATTGTCTTAAGGTCATCTGTTAGTGTAATTGTCGCTTCTCCCATTCCTGGAATTGTTAACACATATCCCTGAGACCATGATGAATCTGCAGTTGTATTTCTATAGATAATCATACTGCCCTGCATTTCATCTGCAATATCAGAATTAGGATAGTCAGATGCATACGTAGTTGTACTAGCATCTACCACATCATTGTCCACTGTGGTGCCATATCCCCACAAGTTAGAGTAGTTCCAAACAGCACTCGCTCCGTTTGTACCACTGTAATTTGTAACGTTCGAATCTGCAACATAATAAGTCATTGATTCGCCTATAATGGTTGCATTATTAGTTGAATCTAATGTTGGCTGCGCAATAGCTACAGAGCTTAGTAGAGCAGTGCCAAACATTAAAGATAATCGTTTGTTAATGTAGTTGTGTTTCATATATATGGTTTTAAGTTCACACTAAGATAATACTTTTAAAACACATGCATATAGTTTGTAAGTTTGCGGTAAAATAACTGGACGAATGGTTGAACAAGATAGTTGGGATGAAGGAAAAGCTAAGCGTATTGCCCGTTCAGTATTGATTGTAGTTGGGCTTTTAACGGCAATGTTTGTCTATTTTATTGTTACCAACTTAAGCTTTGATTATGATTTTGAAAAGTTCTTTCCTGAAGGGGATGAGGCAACTGAAACCTTCAAGCAACATAGAGATCAGTTTGGGTCGGATAATGATTTTGTTCTAATTGGACTGAAGTCTGAGAGTGGGATTCTGAATAAAGAAACCCTTGAAGACATAGAAGAACTATCTGCCCATCTAGAAGAAATACCCTATGTCGAGAATGTGGTGTCTTTGGCCAATCTTAAACGATTTAAGAAACGGATTGGGAGCATCACACAAGAAATTGACACCGTTGACCTTGTCCGCTACAAGGATGACTCACTTCTAATAGCAGATAGTGAATATGTGTTGAATGATGATAGGTATGTAGGAACGTTCATAAGTAAAGATGGTAAATCAGCTACTATATTTGTTAAGACAGAAGATTTTTTATCTAAAGCAAAGTGTGATGAGTTGGCAGATAGAATTCCGGAAATCACAAAAGAGTTTGATAATTATGAGATAAACTATGCCGGAAGAAGTATAGGTCAATCTTACTACATTGAACTAATGCAACAGGATTTAATAATTTTTATTTCCGCGTCCATTGTTCTTCTTATTGTCTTCTTATACTTTGCTTATAAAGCCTCCTGGGGCATAATCGTTCCTTTGACTATAGTTCTTCTCGGAGACGTTTGGGTAGTTGGTTTTATGGCCATGATAAATGAACCTGTAAACATGGTATTAACTATGCTGCCAACAATAATATTTGTAGTTGGTATGTCAGATGTGGTTCACATGGTATCTAAGTATTTGGAAGAACTTAGACTCGGGAAGCCCAAACTAGTAGCACTTAGAACGTCTTTTAGAGAAATTGGATTAGCCACTTTACTGACATCATTAACCACTGCTATTGGATTTGCAACCTTATTAACGTCTACCACGGAGCCCATTAGAATTTTCGGATTATACACGGCAATAGGTGTATTAATTGCTTTTGTACTTGCCTTTTCGGTGTTACCATCCGTATTTGTTTTAATGAAGGTTCCTGAATTCAGAAAACAATCCGAATTCTGGCAACCTATGTTAAGGCGCTCATTCCGTTTTGTTATTAGACATCCGAAAACATGCTTAGCTGTGTCTGCTGCAATTACTGCCATAGGTGTGTTTTTCGCGTTGCAGATTAAGCAGGACAACTATATTTTGGAAGATTTGCGTCCTTCGAATAAGATTAGAAAGCAATTCACCTTTTTTGAGGAAAACTTTGGTGGCGTAAGGCCTTTCGAAATGAATATTCATGTTAAGGATACTAATTATACATTATTGGATAGAAAGGTTGTAGATGAAGTAGATAAGATAGAACGTTACCTAAAGTCAAATTATGGTGTTGGAGGTATGATGTCTCTTAACACGGTAATAAAAAGCATCCATGAGACCAATTCAGGTGGTGCCGATAATTCATATAAACTAGCTGACACAAAGAAGGAATTTAAACAAGATACACGTCCCATCAAACTTATGATGAAGCGCTATAAATCACAATTGACTGATTCCACCAAACAAATCGACCCTGATCTTGAGCAGATTGTTGGCTTGATTGATACTGGCTTAAGTATAAGCCGAATTACTGGTAGAATAGGGGACTTGGGCTCGGTAAAACTAGAGGAGATGAACAATGATTTGGCTCAGTTTGTAAAGGATTCGGTTAACACAGACCTAGTTGATTATTCTTTGACGGGAACAGCTCACCTTATTGACATCAACAACCGTCAATTGTCTAAAAATATGCTGGTAGGTCTTCTTATGGCATTTGTATTGGTTGCTATTATAATGGGGCTACTCTTTAGATCTATAAAAATGATGCTGATATCTCTCATCCCGAATATCATCCCTTTAGTACTTATATCTGGAGTTTTAGGAGCAAGTGGAACAGACTTAAAAGTGTCGATAAGTATAATATTCACTATTGCATTTGGGATTTGTGTTGACGACACCATTCACTTTATGAGTAAGTTGAAGATTGAGAAGATGAAGGGCAGAAGTGATATTTACTCGCTAAAAAGAGCTTATTTAAGCACTGGGAGGGCGATTATAATCACATCATTGATCCTGTGTAGCGGTTTTTTAATGTTGGTGTTCTCTGAGTTCTTAGGAACCTTCTATGTGGGATATCTAATCAGTATTACCTTGTTTATTGCGGTTATTGCTGATTTATTTCTATTGCCGGCACTATATATCGTAAGCATGAAAAAGAGTTCGAAAAACTGAATTTAAGTCGGATTGTATAGGGCTAATTAAAGCCACACTTCACTAAAAAAAAGTCCTGACACCGTTAGTTCGTCAGGACGGCATCACAAAACAAGTTTTCTCCATAGCTGTAAATAAAAAGTCCTGACACCGGTAGGTCGTCAGGACAATTCGATTTTAAACGTTAAGCTATTAGATCAATAGGTTTTCTCGTCGCTTACACGACCTCTATTGTAGGTAAGTTCTTTTTTAATCGCACCAGATTCGTTGTAGAATTTCCACGTACCTGTTTTGATATAATCATACGACTCTTCGCTGAATTTCATCTCACCGTCAACTTTCACTTGACCATTGTTATGATATTCATTCTTATCGTAATTCAATTTCTTTTTATGTACCAAAACCAATTCATCTTCTGGTGTCCCGTTCTCAAAGAATGATTTCTTCTCGATATGATAGGTTAGGCTTTTATGATACTCTTCGTAATACTTCTGGTTACCGTTTTTATAGAAATCAGACCAGATTTGAGGTGTTCCATGTAAGTAACGAACCTCACTTTTAACAGATCCATCAGGAAAGTATTTCTTTAAAGTACAACGGTAATTGTCGATTGTCTTAAACTCTCTTTCCAAGGTACCGTCAGGATAATAGTTCTTATATATCTTTAACTGTCCGTCTTCATAGAAACCCTTATGAATAACGGTGCCATCCTCATAATTGTCCGTAACCCAGCCTTCACAGTCATATCCATTGCATAATCTAACTGAGTCTGCAGAGATAAACTTGTTTAATTTTTCGTACATGTCTATCCCAAGGTCTTCATCAACTACAGCAGCTGTATACTTCTTTTTGTGAGGTACTTGAGAGTCTAATTTCTGCGTGTTCTTTGTAGGCTGTGCGTAAACAACACCCGTAGATAGACCAATAGCAGTGATAAGTAGAAGTTTTATACTCATAATCTAATAGTTATTGTAATAAATTTAAAAAAATCTATTCGGTTTTGCAATTAATAGTTGCAATTATTAGACCAAGACTGAGATTATGCCGATAGTTCTACATTATCCTCTGTAGAATCATCATTATCACTATCATCTTCTTCAATTCTAGGTACTTTAAATCCAACAATTCCGTAAATCACGGTAATGATTGGGCTAATAATGTTAAAGAAGCAAAATGGGGCGAATGTCAGAGTGCTAATTCCCAGTACATTTGCCTGTGTAGCACCACATGTGTTCCATGGAATTAATACGGATGTAACAGTGCCTGAATCTTCAAGGGTTCTACTTAAGTTTTCTGGCTTTAATCCTCTTTTTCGGTATGTGCTTGCAAACATTTTACCCGGAACGACGATGGCCAAATATTGATCAGATGCGGTTGCGTTAAAGAAAACACATGTCCCTGCAGTCGCACCTATCAACCCGCCTCTCGACTTAGCCCAGCCAATTATCGTTTCAGTTATGCGCTGTAATAATCCGGCCATTTCCATCGCTCCACCGAATGCCATTGCACAAATTATTAACCATATCGTATTTAGCATACTGGCCATGCCTTTACCCGAAATCAATTCATTTACAGCATCATTATCTGTCCTGATTAAATTATTACCGTCTCCATCCGTCATTGAGTCCATTAATGATTTGTTAAAGGCCACAAATGCTGATAACAAATAACCTGTCCTTTTCACGCTGACAACTGTTTCTGACACCGATGGCACTCCGTTGTTTTCAACGCTTAACGGTACTTCAACATCTACTTCCTCTCCATATTCCGGAATAGTTAAAGAAGCGTATGCAATCGACCCAGTTTCACTGTTGTTAATCTCAACTGAATATTCACCAGGGCGTACATCTTCCAAACTAAAATCATCTATAGTGTTGCCGTCAGCATCACGCCATATCATATCCTCGCTTGCAAACTCATTGCCTTCAAACGTAATACTTGTCTGACTACCAACTTCTTCTACCACATTTGGCTGAAATATGATAGCAAATATTCCTCCCAACAATGCACCCACTAATAATGAAGGTATCGCAGGAATTTTACGAATAATCATAAAAATCACAACCGCAGGCACGATAAACAGAAGAGGAGTAATGTCAAATTTTTGCTTTATAGTCTGAGTGATTAAATCAATATCTGTTGTGTTGCCAGAAGATTTGTAACTAAAACCAATAAAGAGGAAAATCAATAATGTAATGACGATTGATGGAATTGTGGTCCACGCCATGTGACGGATATGAGTGAACAAATCCGTTCCTGCCATTGCCGGAGCTAAGTTTGTAGTATCACTCAAAGGCGACATCTTATCTCCAAAATAAGCACCTGATATAATTGCCCCTGCTGTGAGACCCGTGTGCATATCCATTGCTTCTCCAATACCTAAAAGTGCTATACCTACCGTGGCAATAGTAGACCATGAGCTTCCTGTAGCAAGAGATACAATTGCACTAATCACACATGAGGCGAATAAAAATATCTCCGGATTTAGAATGTGTAATCCGTAATAAACCATAGCAGGAACGATACCCGAGATAACCCAAGTACCAGCCAATGCTCCTATCAATAACAAAATGATAATTGCACCTATGGTTGAACTAATGCTTTTTGTTATGCCATCGCGTATTGTTGGCCACTTAGCTCCAAGATTCAAGCCTATTAAAGATGCTATGGCTGCTCCAAGTAATAACGCTATTTGATTCGGACCGCCAGTAGAATCGCTCTCAAATATCATCACATTCAAAAACAACACCACTACCAAAAAAAGAATTGGCACTAAGGCCATAAACAAACTTGGCTTTTTAATATTCATGCATCACAATTTTCCTCAAATATAAGCATTCACTTGGCTTATTTTTTACTTCCGCATTCTTCGTGCTATTACAACTATTGTGATTACCACTATGAGTCCTATCCCGACAAATAGCCACATCATGTTTGATTTGGATTCTGTGTCTTCAGATTTCTGCTTACTCGAATCAGAAGAAGTAATGGATTCATCCTCCTTCGGATTGGAATCAGAATTCACTTGGGTTTCACTTTTATAAAGAGAGTCAATCAGGATTTTATCTTCCTCGCTCAACTCAATACCTTTATATATGTCTATCATTGATTCGGGCCGCTGCAATTGTGTCCTAATATCATCGATTGAAACGTCTGGTTTTGGCTTTACATAAGGAGAATAATTTGGTACTTCTGCATCTGGCTCGGTATAATATTTAGCAGCAAAGGCTGAGTCGACATTCACTTTTTGTTTAATCCATGTTCTTTCATCTTCTTCTATGGATGCATACCATGTATTGGCTGCGTTAATCTCATTCGCTAACATTATTTCTAGCGATGGAAATGTGTTAGTGTATGAATGATAGGCGTGATTAGATCTTTTTGCTTCCGCTAATTCCGATCCGCTTAAATGATGGAATTCACCCGAGAACTGACGTTCTATAGATGCTTTAGCTTTCTCTTCATATGCCTTTTTTGCCTCAGGTTTATTTTTCGGCATAGCCCACGCGGCTTTTAAATAGGCGCGTGAAGCCAAATGTCCTGCACCTCTGTCATGTCCGCTTGTTGATGCATACAAAAGATCCCCTAAACATTCGAGAAGCACGGGTGAACTATAGTCTCCAAACTTCATCATTCCAGTTACACCTTTAATCGCGAGTAGAATTTCTTTTTCTTTACTAGATCCATTCGCAATAGCATCCTTTATATGTCGCTCCTTTAAAAACGAATAGAAATCAGGCGCCTTACCGATAGAAAGAGGTAAACTAAAACTTCCAGTAGAATCTTGACAACTCAAAACATACTCAACCACATATTGCTGGTAAATTTCACGTCCAAAATGGGCATCTGGGTTAATTTCGATTGCCTTTTTAATGAATTCAAGTCCCTTTTCGTATTGTGCATTATGAATGTAGGAAGTCCCCATGTTTGCGTATGTTTCATACAAGCCAGGGTGAAGCGCCTCTTTTTCTTGCATAATTCGGATAGCCTCTTCGTGCTCACCAATTTTATCATTAGCCCATGCCAAATCATCATACAAGGCAAGGCTATCTGGATATTGTTTTAGTTTTTCGCTTCTATCTTTTACCCTCCAATAATAGAAGGCTGTGGAATGACGTAAAAACTTTCCAACAATTAATTCATGGACCGTTGGAAATTGCTCTCTTTCCATTTTAATCGTGTCCCAATCCCATCCACAGGCAAATATTCCAGGTTTAAGACAAACAATAAGTACGAGGGCTAGCAGACGCTTTTTCATTAATCACAGATATTTTATCGTAAATTAGCATTTTAAACTGAGATGAAAGGAATTGCGTTAATTATATCCCTGATTTGTTTAAGCTGGAGTAGTGCTATCAACCATCATTTGACTCCGAATGATTTTCCGGCCTATTTAATATACACCAGTAAGGGAAAAGAAATTAAGTTTTCTAAAATGTTAAAGGATGTCTATGAAGCGGATATCGTTTTTGTAGGTGAGCTGCATGACAACCCCATAAGCCATTGGATGGAACTTCAGTTAACTAAGGCAATGCAAGAAAACAAGGGAAAGAAGTTGGTGTTAGGAGCAGAGATGTTTGAATCAGATAATCAGCTGATAATGGACGAATACTTAGAAGGCAAGATAAGTGAGCAGAACTTCAGAAATGAAATGCGATTATGGAAAAACTATGAAACTGATTACAAACCACTAGTGGAATTCGCAAAAACAAATGAACTACGATTTATAGCCACAAACATTCCTAGAAGATATGCTTCTATTGTCTACAAAAAAGGTCTTAAATCACTGGATAGCTTAAGCGAAACGGCGAAATCATTTATAGCTCCACTACCAATTGAATATGATAGTGAGGTAGCATGTTACAAAAATATGCTTGAAATGATGGGCGGACATGGAGGAGAGAAACTTCCAATGGCTCAAGCGATTAAAGATGCTACCATGGCTCATTTTATTCTTGAAAACTGGAAAAAAGGACAGGCATTCCTGCATTTTAATGGTGCATATCATTCAGATGATCATGAAGGAATCGTGTGGTGGTTAAAAAAGGCGAATCCCGAATTAAAAATTGTTACGATTACCACGGTTCTGCAAGAAGACGTTAACTCGCTGAATGAAGCTCATCAGGACAAAGCGGATTATGTATTGTGTGTTAATTCAGACATGACATCAACTCACTAAGATCTATAATTACTTAGCGCCATAGACTTCACAAAATACCCGTTGTATTCTTGGAGTTTCTCCCATTCTAAAAACCATCCATAAATGGCTTCTTTGTAAGGACTGTTTAAAATGTTCTTGTTATTATTCATTAGAACATTTACCATCTCTTCTTTCTTTGTGTCATTTACCAGATATAACTTGGCACTGAGTTGATCCAACATTTCGTACGCTTTGGCCGGTCTATGTTTTAAGCAATCTATTAACTCATCAACTTTTCTATAAATCTGATGGAGCAATTGTTGTCGCAATTCTTCACCTTTTTTATTCAGCTTAGGAGTTAACTTGAAAAGTGACCAAGTAAATGGTTTGAAATACGCACTTACTTCTCTCAAACGTATGCGTTTTACATATTGATGTTCAGATTCAACATTATCATATACAAAGCTGAGATAGTTGTATATACTCATGGGATTGCCACTGCGCAAAGGCGTGATAAAATGTAATTCGTGTTGTTTATAGTTGCCATTTTTATATTTATGATAGGGATAAACCATCACCTGAGTCCGGTCTGGCGTCCTATTATCTCGAAAATCAAACTTCTCTATACGCAAATCAATAACATCTCTTAGACTGAGATCTTTCAGCGTTAACATCATCATTTGTGTAAAACGAATGTTTGGGGCGTACATCAGAATATAGAATTCTGCAATAGAGATATCATCCAAACTTATATCGTTACGCATATGACTGCAAGTTTACACCAGAATTAAGAATTTCACTCATTCTAAGTTTATTTTACTACTTACGTATTAACACATAAAAAAGATATTACTTTTGCGGCTTGAATTTTAGATATGGAATCGATTAGAAATATTGCAATTATTGCCCACGTTGACCACGGTAAGACAACATTAATGGACAAGATAATCCATGAATGTGAAGCCATGGATACACGAAAAGAAACTGGAGAACTTATTCTGGACAACAATGACTTGGAAAGAGAACGTGGTATTACGATTCTGTCTAAAAACGTATCTGTTAACTACAAAGGCGTAAAAATCAACCTAATAGACACCCCTGGCCACGCCGACTTTGGAGGAGAAGTTGAACGTGTATTAAAGATGGCTGATGGTGTGTTGTTACTTGTGGATGCATTTGAAGGACCAATGCCTCAAACTCGTTTTGTTATGAGCAAGGCTATCGAATTAGGTCTTAAGCCAATCGTGGTTATTAATAAGGTGGATAAAGAAAACTGTACGCCAGAATTGGTACAAGAACAGGTTTTCGATTTGATGTTCAACTTAGATGCAACAGAAGACCAATTAGATTTCCCTACAGTTTACGGTTCATCTAAACAAGGTTGGATGAACGGTGATTGGAAAACACCTACAGACAACATTCAATATTTATTAGACAAAGTTGTAGAGATTATTCCAGAAGCGCCATACTTTGAAGGTACACCACAAATGCAAATCACTTCACTTGACTATTCAAGTTTTGTTGGTAGAATTGCGATTGGACGTGTGTTTAGAGGAGATCTTGAAGTAAACAAAGACTATATCTTATGTAAGTCTGATAAAAACAAAAAGGTAAGGATTAAAGAACTACATGTTTTCGAAGGTCTTGGTAAACGTAAAGTAGACAAGGTACGTTCAGGCGATATTTGTGCTATTGTTGGTTTAGAAGATTTTGATATCGGTGATACTTTAGCAGATGCGGCGAATCCAGAAGCTTTACCAAGAATAGCTATTGATGATCCAACGATGAGTATGTTATTCACCATCAATAACTCTCCATTTTTCGGAAAAGAAGGGAAATTCGTTACATCTAGACATTTAAGAGACCGTTTATTTAAGGAAACTGAGAAAAATTTGGCGCTACGCGTTCAGGAAACGGAATCTGAAGATAAGTTTAATGTATACGGAAGAGGAGTTCTTCATTTATCTGTGCTAATCGAGACCATGCGTAGAGAAGGGTATGAGCTGCAGGTTGGAAAACCTCAGGTTATCATTAAAGAAATAGATGGTGTAAAGCATGAGCCAGTTGAAACATTGGTAATTGATGTGCCTGAAGAATTTTCTGGCAAAGCCATCGAGCTTGTTACTCAGCGTAAAGGTGATTTATTAGTAATGGAACCAAAAGGGGACTTACAGCATCTTGAGTTTGAGATTCCTTCAAGAGGTTTGATTGGTTTAAGAAACAACTTACTTACGGCTACTGCTGGAAACGCAGTAATTACACACAGATTTAAGGAATACAAGCCATTTAAAGGAGAAATGAATAATCGTTTGAAAGGTGCCTTAATTGCAATGGAAGCCGGTCAGACTACCGAATATGCAATTGACAAACTTCAAGATAGAGGAGTATTTTTTGTTGATCCAGGTGAACAAATTTATGTTGGTCAAGTGGTTGGAGAGCATTCAAAAGACAACGACCTAGAGGTTAACATAATTAAAGGTAAAAAGCTTACGAACATGCGTAGTTCGGGTGCCGACAACAGTGCTAAAATTGCGCCGAAAATCAAGTTTTCATTGGAAGAATCTATGGAATATATTCGCGAAGACGAGTATTTGGAGGTTACGCCAGAGAGCTTAAGAATGCGTAAGATAAAGTAATCACCTCTCGCCAGGCTGTGGTTGTGGCGTTTTTGTTGGTTTTTCTCTTGACGGCTCCGTTAATGGTTCAGTAGGCTTAATAATAGGCCTTGGTTCAGGTATTTTACTCGGTTCATCTTTTTGAGGCAAGGTAGGCTGCTCTCTTGATGGATTTGTTTCAGGTTCGCTCGGCTGAGGAATAGGTATATTCATAGTATTTCTGTAATTTTTAATTTGTATATGGCTAGTCCTTATCATCTGGATATGGATCTTCTTTAGCGTCTCCAGCACCAGTAAGTACTTTCCAATCTCCTTTATGACATTTCGGGCACGGAGGCAGTGAGCTTACTGAAGCAGTTGTAATTCGCTGTCCACACGCGTTACATTCAAAAGTACCTGCTGACACATCACTACCGGGTGCTACGTGATCTTTTTTCATTGTTATTAGAGTTTTGTGTATACCTATAATTTAGGCATTTTAAAAGAGAATAACAAGTGCAAAGAGAATTGAAGCAGAAATGATAAGATCTTATGATACAAAAAAAGGGCTGCAAGTGCAGCCCTTTAGAATTTATAGAAATGAAATCACACTATTTATCGTCTTCTTCTTTCTTAGAGCCTTCCGCAGCTTCAGCAGAGGGGTTCTCTTCCTTTTTCTTTGAATCACTTGAAGTTTTCTTAGACTTAGGTGTCTTTGACTTCACCACATCTATCTTTAGATCATCTGCTTTCTTATCAAAGTCAATTTTGATGGTATCACCTTCTTCAATACTTGCTTGAATGATGTGTTCAGCCAAAGGGTCTTCAATGTACTTCTGCAGTGCTCTTCTTAATGGACGTGCACCAAACTTAGAATCATAGCCTTTATCAGCAATGTGATCTTTTGCGTTATCAGATAACTCGAGTTTATAACCAAGTCCGTCTACTCTGTCATAAAGCTTCTTAAGCTCGATATCAATAATCTGATGAATATCCTCTCTAGAAAGCGAGTTAAACATGATTATATCATCAATTCGGTTTAAGAATTCAGGAGCGAATGCTTTTCTAAGTGCACTTTCAACCACACGTTTCTCGTCATCTCCTTTTTGCTCTTGTTTAGACTTGGTTCCAAATCCAACACCAGTTCCGAAATCCTGCAATTGTCTAGCTCCAATGTTAGACGTCATAATAAGAATAGTATTTCTAAAGTCGATTTTACGTCCTAAGCTATCAGTTAACTGTCCATCGTCCAAAGCTTGAAGTAAAAGGTTAAACACGTCTGGGTGTGCCTTTTCAATCTCATCTAACAAAACAATAGAGTAGGGCTTTCTTCTAACTTTTTCGGTTAACTGACCACCTTCTTCATAACCAACGTATCCTGGAGGTGCTCCAATTAAACGAGATACAGAGAATTTCTCCATATACTCACTCATATCAATTCTGATTAATGCATCTTCAGAATCGAATAAGTTCTTAGCCAAAACTTTAGCTAATTGAGTTTTACCAACACCTGTAGGTCCTAAGAAAAAGAAAGAGCCAATTGGTTTGTTAGGATCTTTAAGGCCAGCACGGTTTCTCTGAATTGCTTTCACTACCTTTTCAACCGCCTTATCTTGTCCAATCACTTTACCTTTTAAATCACTAGCCATGTTCACAAGTTTGCCAGATTCTTTCGCAGCAATACGCTGTGTCGGAATACCTGTCATCATTGCTATCACTTCCGCTACATGATCTTCGGTTACCGTTACCTTATGATTCTTACTATCCTCTTCCCACTTTTTCTTCTCTTCATCTAGCTTAGTAAGTAATTTTCTTTCGTTATCTCTTAACTGAGCAGCTTCCTCGTACTTCTGAGACCTAACAACCTCATTTTTCTTCTCTTTAATCTCCTCAATTTGCTTTTCGATATCCAAGATTACCGGAGGCACATTAATGTTCTGTAAATGCACTCTAGAACCTACTTCATCAATCGCATCAATTGCTTTATCTGGAAGATGTCTATCTGTAATATATCTCGCAGTAAGTTTAACACAAGCCTCAAGTGCCTCTGGCGTGTACATAACATTGTGATGATCTTCGTACTTTTCCTTAATGTTATTCAGAATCTGAATAGTTTGTTCAACCGTTGTAGGTTCAATAATAACTTTTTGGAAACGTCTTTCTAATGCACCATCCTTTTCGATATACATTCTGTATTCATCCAAAGTAGTTGCACCAATCGCTTGCAGCTCGCCACGCGCTAAAGCAGGTTTAAACATATTAGAAGCATCTAAACTGCCGCTTGCACCACCTGCACCAATAATCGTGTGAATTTCATCAATAAAAAGAATCACCTCTGGAGATTTTTCAATCTCGTTCATAAGTGCCTTCATGCGCTCCTCAAACTGACCTCTATATTTTGTACCAGCGACAAGAGAAGCCAAATCCAAGCTCACAATTCTTTTATTGAAAAGAACACGAGATACCTTACGCTGAACGATTCTCAGCGCCAGACCTTCAGCAATAGCTGATTTACCAACACCCGGTTCTCCAATTAATATTGGGTTGTTTTTCTTTCTTCTAGATAAGATTTGAGACACACGCTCAATTTCTTTCTCACGTCCAACAATAGGGTCCAATTTCCCTTCCTCAGCCAACTGCGTTAAATCTCTACCGAAATTATCCAGCACAGGCGTTTTAGATTTATTATCCCCTTTGCGTGACGTACCGCCGCCACCTCCAGAGTAGCCTCCGCCACCGCTAGACATGTCGTCATCATCTGCCGTATCTCCAGGCATTTCAGCGCGTGGAAACTCGTTCTCTTTATAATCCTTAAACATATTTAATTCGTCTTTAACTATCTCGTAATTAATACCGTTCTTAATAAGTGTCTGAGCAGCAATGTTATCATTTTCTTTTAATATTGACAACAATAGGTGCTCGGTACCTATCATTGGGCTCTTAAATAATTTGGCCTCAAGATACGTTATCTTTAACACTTTTTCTGCCTGTTTTACAAGCGGTATATTTCCTAGGTTTACTTGCTTATCAGGTTTAATCTGAATAGCACCTTCTAGTATTCTTCTTAACTCGCGCAATTCGACCTTATTATTAGTAATAATCCGAACTGCAGTTCCTTCGCCTTCGCGAATAATACCCAATAAGAGATGTTCTACACCTATATAATCATGACCTAATCGCAATGCTTCTTCGCGCGAATAAGTAATGACATCTTTTACCCTGGGTGAAAATTTTGCTTCCATAGTATCTTCTAAGTCTTGGCGAACTTTAAGTTACAAAAAGTTGGCCAATATCAAAAGTAGTGACAAGTTGTATTGGAAATAGTTAATAATAATTTCTTTTGTTAACAGAATTTTGTTAGAAATGGCATGTTTTGGACAAACTGTCACATCAGCTCTGAATGCGAGTTCTGAGCTATGTTAAAAACCACATTTTTTTGTTTATAAGTCAATTTAACATTAGGGTAATATTGCCCATCTTTTCGGTATTTTCACGCATTCGTATTAAACTATAATGAAAGCTGAATAGATATGGCTGATGGAGAAAGAATAATTCCGATTAGTATAGAAGAAGAAATGAAATCAGCATACATTGATTATTCAATGTCTGTTATTGTTTCAAGAGCACTTCCGGATGTTAGAGATGGTATGAAGCCTGTGCATAGAAGGGTTTTATATGGCATGCAAGACTTAGGTGTAACCTCTACAAAGGCGCACAAGAAGTCTGCTAGAATCGTGGGTGAGGTGCTAGGTAAGTATCACCCGCATGGTGACTCATCTGTATATGACACCATGGTGCGTATGGCACAAGAGTGGTCTCTAAGATATCCTTTAGTAGACGGCCAAGGTAACTTTGGTTCTGTTGATGGGGATAGCCCTGCAGCAATGCGTTATACTGAAGCCCGCCTTCGCAAGATTGCTGAAGAAATGCTTGCAGATATTGATAAGAATACTGTTGATTTCGCGCCAAACTTTGATGATTCCTTAACGGAGCCAACTGTAATGCCTACGAAACTTCCGAACTTATTGGTGAACGGAGCAAGTGGTATTGCTGTAGGTATGGCGACCAATATGCCACCGCACAACCTAACTGAGGTGGTAGATGGTATGATTGCTTACATTAAAGACCGAGATATTGATATCGATGGCTTGATGGAGTTCATCAAAGCACCCGATTTCCCTACCGGAGGTATTATATATGGTTATGAAGGTGTAAAACAAGCCTTCCACGAAGGTAGAGGACGCGTTGTTATGCGTGCTAAGGCGGAAATTGAAGAAATTCGCGATGGTAGAGAAGCAATCATCGTAACAGAGATTCCTTACCAGGTTAACAAGGCAGACATGATCAAGAAAACTGCTGACTTGGTTAACGATAAAAAGATTGATGGAATTTCGGACATCAGAGACGAATCTGATAGAAATGGAATGAGAATCGTTTACGAATTAAAACGTGATTCTATTCCTAATGTAGTATTAAACAAACTATACAAGTACACCCAGTTACAAACTTCATTTTCAGTTAATAATATTGCCTTAGTTGATGGGCGCCCTGAGATGTTGAATCTAAAAGATATGATTCACCATTTCGTTGAGCACAGGCATGAGGTGGTTGTTAGAAGAACTAAGTTTGATCTTGAAAAAGCTGAGGCTAGAGCACATATATTAGAAGGACTAATCATCGCATCAGACAACATAGATGAAGTGATTAAATTAATCCGTGCGTCTAAGAGCCCGGATGAGGCGAGAGAAAAGTTGATGGAGCGCTTTGAATTATCTGAAATTCAGTCTCGTGCGATTGTTGAGATGCGTTTGAGACAATTGACCGGTCTGGAACAGGATAAGTTGCGTGCTGAATACGATGAAGTTATAGCTTTAATCACTGATTTAAAGGACATATTAGCTAATGAAGAACGCAGATACAATATAATTGTAGAGGAGCTTGAATACATGCGTGAAAAATATGGAGATGAAAGACGCTCTATAATCGAGTATTCGGCGAATGAGATGCGTATTGAAGACCTTATTCCGGATGAGGAAGTTGTGGTTACAATTTCACATGCTGGCTACATCAAGCGTACTAGCTTAAACGAATACAAGGTACAGGCTAGAGGTGGTGTTGGATCACGAGGAAGTACAACTAGAGACAAAGATTTCCTAGAGCATCTGTTTGTTGCTACAAACCACAATTACTTATTAATCTTTACCGAGAAAGGTAAGTGTTTCTGGATGCGAGTATTTGAAGTACCTGAAGGATCCAAGACCTCTAAAGGTAGAGCTATTCAGAATCTACTGAATATTGAGCAGGATGATAAGATTATGGCTTATATTCCTGTTGGAGATCTTAGAGACGAAGACTATGTGAACAACAACTTCATAGTAATGTGTACTAAGAAGGGTATTATTAAGAAGACAAGTCTAGAAGCTTATTCAAGACCTAGAACCAATGGTATTATTGCTGTAGGTATTCGTGAAGGAGATCAATTACTTGAGACTAAATTAACCAATGGAACGAACGAAATTATGATGGCACTTAGATCAGGTAAGTGTATTCGTTTTAATGAAGAAAACGTTCGTTCAATGGGTAGAGGTGCTTCCGGTGTAAGAGGAGTTACTCTTGCCAACGATAAGGATGAAGTTATAGGTATGATTTGCGTTGAAGATGAAGAAGCAAACGTAATGGTTGTATCTGAAAAAGGTTATGGAAAACGTTCGTCTGTTGCTGATTATCGAATTACCAATAGAGGTGGTAAGGGTGTTAAAACCATCAACGTTACAGATAAGACAGGCGAGCTAATTGCTATTAAGAATGTTTCAGATGATGATGATTTGATGATTATTACCAAATCTGGAATTACGATTCGTATGCACATCAGCGAGATGCGTGTGATGGGTAGAGCTACTCAAGGTGTCAGACTTATCAACCTTAAAGGTTCAGATGAAATAGCGTCTGTTGCGAAGGTTCAAAGAAGCGATGAAGAAGAGGAAGAGTATGATGAAGACGGTAACTTAATTGTTCCGGAAGAAACAGGAGAAGAAGGAGATGAGGACACAACTTCATCAGATGATTCTAATGCAGAAGACTCTTCGGACGACACAGAAGAATAGCTAAATAGCCAATTTGGCACAATAAATGTTTAATGGGATGTGGATTTAATAGTAAATTAGCATCCCATTATTGTTATAAATAAAATTGATTTAAAACATGAGACTTAAGAAGACTTTACTTTTAGCTGCTGGAATAACATGTATGACTACCGTGTTGGCTCAACCAGCTGTTAGAACATCAGCATATTATGCTTATCAAGATTGGGCTAAGGAAGAAGATAAAGCATCAGAAGATGCGAAAAAAGATATTTTAGAGGCTAAAAAGCTAATAGACGAATGTTATAATTATTCAGACGACAAGTTTGTTGGCAAAAAAGACGCTAAGACACTTTATTATAGAGGAAAGATTTTAATGTCATTCCAGTTCTATGCAACTGATGCAGATATGAAGGATATGAATCCAATTATGTTAGTAGCAGAAGGAATGAAAATGTACAAAGAGCATATTGATCTTCCGAACAAAAAGAGCAGAGACGATAAGACAGATGAAATCAGACAAGAGATTGGTACAATGAGGCAAATGGCTAACTTACAAGCTCAAGAGTTGTACAAGAAAGGTGATGAGGCTCTTCAACAAAGAAAGGATGATGAAGCTAAAAAATACTTCAATCAAGCGATGATGGGGTACAATGGGGCAGCAGAACTAATGAAGTTAATCGGAGAAGTGGATACAGTTATGTACTATTCGGCTGGTTTGGCTGGGTACTATGCACAAAATTATAAAGGTGCAGCTGGAAACTTCAAAGTGTGTTCAGAAACTGGATTTGGTGTGCCGCAAACTCATAACTTGTATGCAGAGTGTTTACTAAACTCTGGTAATGAAGAGGAGGGTTTAGCAGTATTAGCAAAAGCAGCAAAAGAATTCCCACAAGATCCAAATGTATATATCACTGAAGGTAACTATTGGTTGTCTCAAGAGAAAAACGAAAAAGCAGCAGCAGCTTATGATAAAGCGATTCAGGCAGACCCTAAGAACGAAACTGTATACTATACTACAGGAACTGTTAACTTTAGTAGTGGAAATTATGATGCTGCTGAGAAGTATTTCTTGAAGGCCATCGAGCTTAAGCCAGACTATATAGATGCATTGTACAACTTGGGAGCAACGTATTACAACAAGGGTGCTCAGATGACTAAGGATTTCGAGCAGAATTTTACCAATGCCACAATGAATCCAGAGCAGCAAAAAGAAGTGGATGATGTTATAAAGAAAGCGATTCCTCATCTTGAAAAAGTTAGAGAAACTGAGCCTAATGATAGAGCAACGCTTATGCTACTTTATAAGGTTTATGAGGCGCTTAAGATGAGCGACAAGAGTAAAGAGATTGAAGAAATTCTTTTTAACTAAGAACAAATTTAAGTCAATTATAAACCCTGACACAGTTTGGCTGTAGTCAGGGTTTTGTTTTTTTAGATTATGAAAGACCTCATACATCACATGTCGCAATTCATCACAGAACACAAACTGGAATTATTCGACAAAATCCTGGAAGAAAGAACCAGGCACTTAAGCGTGATGGTAGAAAACATATATCAACCGCATAATGCCAGTGCTGTTTTAAGAACATGCGATTGCTTTGGTGTGCAAGATGTGCATATAGTTGAGAATTCGAATAAATATGAAGTGAATCCTCAAGTAGCTCTTGGTGCGTCTAAATGGTTGACCATCCATAAATACTCTGGAAAAGAAAACAATACTGTTGATTGTATCAATCAATTAAAAGGGCAAGGGTACAAAGTTTATGCAACCACTCCGCACACTGATGATGTGAATATAGATGAGTTGGACGTTACACATAAGACAGTATTAATGTTTGGTACTGAAGGTGATGGCTTATCCAAAGAGGCTATGGATAATGCGGATGGATTTGTTAAGATCCCAATGTATGGATTTACAGAAAGTTTTAACATTTCGGTCTCAGCCGCTCTATGTCTGAGGGACTTTACAGAAAGAATGCGCAAACAAAGCGTGAATTATCAATTATCAGAAGATGAAAAACAAGCTTTAAAACTGGATTGGATTAAAAAGGTTGTCAAGAAGAGTGAGCTTATAGAGCAGGAATATCTCACTAAAAACAAACAGTAATCAATTAATTTAAAACGACTTGACTAGATTAAGTGCCTAGATTACATAATTTGTGTTATTTTTGGGGAATCAAATTGAATTATAGACATGGGTAAAGGAGATAAAAGGACTAAGAGAGGAAAAAGAGTAATAGGATCTTACGGAGTATCAAGAAAGCGTAAGTCAGAAGCAAAACCAGCGCCTAAAAAGGCTAAGAAAGCTAAAAAGCCAGCAGCTAAGACTGCTCCTAAGAAAGAGGCAGCTCCAGCTAAAACAGAAGCTGCAGAAGACAAGTCATTGAAGTCAATGACGGTAGCACAGCTTAAAGAAATGGCTAAAGGAAAAGAAATTAGCGGTTACTCAACAATGAAAAAAGCAGAGTTAATTGAAGCTTTAAGCTAGTTAGCTCTTCATAAATATTTTAAAGGCTCGATTATTCGAGCCTTTTTTTATGCTAATAGTTTTAGGAATTTATCATGCTTTTTGGGGTAGTTGTAATCTATTAAATTGCCCGTATAACCAGAAATCTCTTTCCACTTATCTAGCTCGAATGAAATTTCTGCGTAGGCACAGGTCACCATGTTTTGTAATTCACCTGTTAAATGTCCCACCAACAGAGACAAACCTGGATTATGACCTATTATACAAGCGGTATTAAGGTTTTCATCAATAGAGTTAATCGTAGACATTAGTTTATCCAGACCAGCATGATATAGATCGTCATCAAACTTTGTGTTAATAGATGTATCGGAGAAAATCAAGCTGTACGTTTCTTTCGTTCTAGCAGCCGTACTGCAAAAAACTTGGTCAATTGAGAGCTTGTGAATGAATGAGGCCATAAACTGTGCAGATAATCTCCCTCGCTCATTCAGAGGCCTGTCATAATCTTTTAAATTTGGATTTCCCCAACTTGATTTTGCATGTCTCAGAACAATCAGTTTTTTCATAGATTTGATTTATGATAAATATAAGAAATATTGGTGTCGCCATTTTCCTTTTCGCTATCGTAGCTTCATGCAATACTGAGGATAAAAAGGACGTTAAAACTGCAACAGAAAACGAAGAACAAGTCATTCCAGACTCCCTTTTAATAGATGTTGATTTAAGGGTGAACGGTTCGTTTTATTCTATAACAATTCCAAAAGGCGCATACATTGACGACCAGCATGGTGTGTATGCTTATGTTTATCTAGAACCAGGAGATGAAAATCGCCTAATTATTTCTCCTGACAACTCAGATAACTCAGGCCTTAATGAGAAAAAAAATGGTTTTCAATATTTCGGTGAAGGTGTCGCTTGTATGTATGCCACTGACACCATGGATCTCGCTGCTAAAAAGTTTGTACAAATAGCTGAAAGTATTAAACCAAAGTCAGCAGACTAGCGTTTGAGCCTTTTTTCTTTTGGATTTCTAACAACCACTCAATAGCATCCTTTTCCAATCTAAAATTCTTATTAGGGTAGGGAGGTGGTTTCATTTTGAAATAGAAACTTGCCAATAATCTTTGAGCTAAACCCGGAATCACTACGGCGACACCAAGTGTCATGTGGGCATTCTTAAACATATCAATTTTTCTTGCCTCTTTTGTCATTGTCCCATATAGACCAGGAATAGCGATAATTCCGCGTTTCTTTTCCCTATATTTCGTGTCTATAGACCTTCCGATTGCAACCATAGCCGCAGCATCTATTTCGTAAGGCGTATCATAGTTAAAGCGAATCTCAATTAATTCATCTTTTCGTAGACTCACCCTACAAAACCCTAGATCTTCAGAATCAATATAATCGTGCAGCATCTTAGATTATTGGATTGCCAAAATACCTTAGTTTTCGATTAATACAAAATATTTGACGATAAAATTGATATTATCGTATATTAGGATTGTAAATTGATTAAATCTCCAACTGATAATGAAATACTTAACAGTACTACTTTTTCTGATTTGTTTAAGCGAATCTGTAGATGCCCAAAAAATAACCAATAGTTCTAGGTCAACCACCGGGTATATTGAATCTGATGGCACCATTAAAAACAGTAGCCGATCAACCGTTGGATATATAAAGAACGACGGAACCATTCAGAATTCTAGCAGAAGTACAATTGGCTATATCAAAAGTGATGGGACCATTCAGAACTCTAGCCGTTCAACCGTTGGATATGTGTATGAGGATGGTACGGTTAAGAACAGCTCTAGAAGCACCGTTGGGTATATTTACGACGATGGTTCGGTTAAGAACAGTTCTAGAAGTACGATTGGGTATGCTAAAGGCGTTAAAAAAGAATGGGCGGCCGTTGTTTATTTCTTTTTCGAATTCTAAACAAACTCCTTTAACCATTCAATCGCGTCTGACTCGTTCTCAAAGAAGCGGGTTGGGCATTTAGGTTTATTAATTCTAATGTAAGTACTTGCGATCATTCGCTGTGGTAGGCTTTTAATAATCATCGCTTCTGCTTTGGCTAGCTCTTGATCCGATTTTTCCGCCATGTAGGCGCGCGCTTCCTTTGTAGGTAAAACAAGTTTATCACCTGTATATAGAATAGGGTACGATTTGCCTTGGGCTAACTCTTTTCTGGTGCGCCTAATTAGCTTGACCTCATCAATGCCAAACTCTTCTTTATTCTTCATGGTGACATGCATAATACCGTCAGATCGAATACTAATATTAGCAATATCCAAATCAATATTTCTAATTATTGATATAATCGTATCTGATGTCACTAATCAAAGAAACATTTAATATTTAGGATTCCAAAGCACATGGCAAAATAAACCCCGTCAACGCCATGTTGACGGGGGTAATATATTCACTTTTAGACTGTAAGAATCTAAGTTAATTCTCCTGTTGATTGTTTTGATATCACAACGCCATTGTTGTAGTCTAAAAGAATTGCATCATTCACACTAACATTGCCTGCCAAAATCTCTTTACTAAGAGGATTCATAACTTGCTGTTGTATCACACGGTTTACCGGACGAGCACCGAAAACAGGGTCATATCCAATCTCAGCAATATGTTTGACTAGTGCATCACTAAACTCAAGTTGTATATTGCTTGCATTCATTCGCTTTATAATGTTGTTAAGCTGAATCTTCACAATTCTGTGAATACTCTCTTCGCTCAATGGTGTGAACATTATCTGCTCATCAATTCGGTTTAAAAACTCCGGTCTGAATGATTTTTTCATCAATTCGAAGACCTTGTTCTTTGTGTCGTTAATCAGATACTCTGCATTGTCAGCGTTTAGCTTAGACAATTCTGCTTGTATTATATCCGCTCCAATATTTGAAGTCATGATAATAATAGTATTCTTAAAGTTAACAACACGTCCCTTATTATCGGTTAGCCTTCCGTCGTCTAAGACTTGTAACAATATGTTAAACACATCCGGATGCGCTTTTTCAATCTCATCCAAGAGAACAACAGAGTAAGGGCGTCTTCTAACGGCTTCTGTCAACTGACCACCTTCTTCGTACCCTACGTAACCAGGAGGCGCTCCAACCAATCTACTTACAGTGTGCTTCTCTTGATATTCACTCATATCAATTCGGGTAAGCGCATTTTCATCATTAAACAAAAATTCAGTCAAAGCTTTTGCTAACTCAGTCTTACCAACACCGGTTGTACCAAGGAACACAAAGGAACCTATTGGTCTTTTTTGATCTTGAAGACCTGCTCGGCTTCTTCTTACTGCATCAGCAACCGCAGCAACAGCCTCAGATTGGCCAACTACACGTTTTTCTAACTCATCTTCTAACCTTAAAAGCTTTGATCTTTCGGATTCAAGCATTTTACTCACTGGAATACCTGTCCACTTTGCAACCACTTCTGCAATTTCATCTGTATCCACTTCATCTTTAATCATTTTTGATTTAGATTGAAGCTCCGCCAGATCTTGTTTGTAGTTCTCAAGTGCAGATTCAGATTCGCTTATCTTACCATAGCGCAATTCAGCTACTTTACCAAAATCACCTTCACGTTCGGCTTTTTCTGCCTCCAGCTTGTAGGTCTCTATTAGCCCCTTGTGCTCCTGAATCTTATCCATTATATTCCGCTCTGCTTCCCATTTAGATAAGAATTCAGTTTTTTGATCGTTTAGTTCGGCTAAAGTGTTTCCAAGACTATCAAGTTTAGCTTTATCACCTTCACGTTTAATAGCCTCACGTTCAATTTCTAGCTGCATTATTTTTCGCTCAATTTCGTCCAGCTCAACTGGTTTCGAATTGATTTCCATGCGCAATTTAGACGCTGCTTCATCAATCAAGTCAATTGCCTTATCGGGTAAAAACCTTTCAGTTATATACCGCTGAGACAACTCAACAGCTGAGATTATTGCCGAGTCCTTAATTAACACCTTATGGTAATTCTCATACTTCTCTTTAATTCCTCTAAGAATTGAAATGGCATCCTCCGTGCTAGGCTCATCAATTAAAACTGTCTGAAAACGTCTCACTAGGGCCTTATCCTTTTCAAAATGCTTTTGATATTCATCCAAGGTAGTAGCACCTACTGCTCTTAATTCTCCGCGTGCTAGTGCCGGTTTTAATATATTGGCCGCATCCATTGCGCCCTGGCCACCGCCAGCACCCACTAGTGTGTGAATTTCATCAATAAACAAGACTATTTGGCCGTCTGATGCAATTACTTCATTAACAACAGCTTTTAGTCGCTCTTCGAACTCGCCCTTGTACTTAGCTCCAGCTAATAATGCACCCATATCAAGAGCATACACCAGTTTATCCTGAAGGTTTTCAGGCACATCTCCTCGCACAATTCTATGGGCAATTCCCTCTGCGATAGCTGTCTTACCAACACCAGGCTCGCCAATCAATATTGGGTTGTTTTTAGATCGTCGTGTAAGAATTTGCAAAACACGTCTAATCTCTTCATCTCTTCCTATTACTGGGTCTAGCTTGCCTTTTGAGGCCAATCCATTAAGATTGATTGCATATTTGTCAAGCGAATTGTATGTTGATTCTGGGTCAGCCGAATTCACCTTGCTGCCTTTACGCAATTCAGATATAGCCTGAAGCAAAGCATCTTTCTCAAAACCAGCATCCTTTAACATTTTAGACACTTGATCTCCGCTAGCCACAAGTCCGTATATGATATGTTCAATACTTACATATTCGTCTTTCATTGCACCCGCTTGTTTAAAGGCTTGCGCAAGGGCTTTTTTCGCATTACTACTAAGGTAGGGGTCTCCACCGCTTACTGTTGGATAGGAAGCCACCATTTGTTGTACTGTGGATTTAATCATCTCCGCATTGGCAGAGAGTTTACCACAGATGAATGGCCAAACAGACTCATCGTTAGCGATTAACTCACTAAGTATGTGCCCTGTTTCAACAGCCTGATGGTCTTCTCCCAAAGCTAAAGTCTGTGCATTGGATACTACCTGCTGTGCTTTTATTGTTAATTTATTTAAGTCCATCTATAACTCGATTTTTAAGATTCTATTTTTGATTTACTCTAATCAAATTAGCCGCCAATTCAAAATACATGTCTTTTTGTCTGGTTTTTTGAACTATATGCGTCAATATGTCATGTGTCTTACTAAAGACAAATCATGCTTAACAAAATCTTGTCATGAAATTTAAAGAAGTAACTTTACACTAAGTGGAGTTCATGCAGAAATATCGCAAACAAATTCAGCTAGTCTTTGAATTTTTAATCCCATTAATTGGAGTAATAGCGGGATGGAGTTACGCAATGCTATTATTTTATCTCGCCTTAGATATTTTGGCTAAGGCAACGGTTAACACTTTGATGTGGCGCAAAATGAAAACAGAGGGTAGAGTGAGTCCCAAAATGAATAAGGAAGAACTGCCTTGGATGATGCTCTGGCAAGTACTTATGTGGTGTAATCTTTATTTTATCGGTGTTCTAGCTTCTCCCGGACATAACTTGGATTTTAATGAGGTTTCTAACGGTTTCTCGAAGATGTTAGACGCCGCAGGAAATGAAATATGGTTGATTCCGCTGATTGGTGTTGCAGCATACTTAAGTTATTCATTAGAGTTTGTAAAAGGCTTGATGTTTCGTGTGTGGCCTGCGAAATCATTCTTTAAAAGGAGAACAGTAGAAATTGCCATGTTATTATTTATTGTGCTTGTACTTTCCTTCTCAAATGCGTCAGAAAATGCTACAATATTGAGCATGGCATTTGTAAAGCTATTAAGCGAGTTTATGGTGCTTAGAAAAGAGTTAAGAATTCTAAATAAAAATATTACGAAGGGCTATTAATGATTAGTGGAGTGGTTATAACGTTAAACGAGGAGCGTAATATCGAACGCTGTATAAAATCTATGCAGGATGTTTGTGATGAAATTATCGTTCTTGATTCGTATTCGACTGATAACACTAAAGCCATATGCGAAGACTTGAACGTTCGTTTTATTGAAAAAGAATGGCTAGGTTACTCAGCAAGTAAAAATTATGCGAACAGTTTAGCTAAGTATGATTATATTTTATCTATTGATGCGGACGAATGCTTATCGGAGGAGCTTAAAGAATCGATTAAACAACATAAAGACAAGGGTTTAAGTAATGCATACTCACTAAACAGATTAACTAATTACATGGGTACATGGGTAAAGCACTGCGGTTGGTATCCAGATAAAAAAGTACGCTTGTTTCCAAAAGATGTAGTATGGGAAGGCGCTTATGTGCATGAAGAGTTAAATTTAAAAGATTACTCGGTACAAGAGCTGAACGGAGAACTTCACCATTACTCGTATTACGACACAAAAGATCACAGAGCAAGGGCAGATAAGTATTCCGTATTGACCGCTCAAAAAATGAATGCAAAAGGTAAGAAGGCAGGCCCACTTAAACCGTACATTAGTGCGATAGCTAAATTTATTTCAGTATATTTTATTAAGCTGGGATTTTTAGATGGCAAGGCGGGTTGGAATATTGCCAGAATATCTGCCGCATCAAATATTGTAAAATATAAAGAACTAAGGAGACTAAATGTCGAAACTTCTAAATAAGATATCATCCATTATAATTAGTAGAACAGATAGCATTGGAGACAGTGTTCTTACACTTCCTCTGTGTGGATATATCAAGTCTATTAACCCGAAAATCAAGATTATATATCTGGGTAAAGCTTATGTCGCGGATGTGATTAAAGCCTCAAGACATATTGATGATTTCGCCGTGTTTAGTGAAGATGACAAGGATTTAACGGCTACTTTAAAATCGCTTAAGGCTGATGCAATTATCCACGTTTTCCCTAGGAAGGAGATTGCAATTGCAGCGAAAGAGGCAGGCATAAAGTACAGAGTTGGCACTACAGGACGTGTATTTCATCTCCTTAATTGCAATAAACCGGTTCACTTTAGCAGAAAGCGATCTGAGTTTCATGAAGCACAATTGAATTTCAAACTGCTTAAAGGATTAGGCATAAATCATCATCCGAAATTGTCCGAGTTAACGAAACTATACGGCGTTAAGCAGGTGGATGGTCTTATTAAATCTAAACACGTATTAATCCACCCAGGCTCTAAAGGAAGTGCCGTTGAATGGTCGATTAGCAACTTTGTTGGCTTGAGCGACAAACTCATCAAAGCTGGTTATACTGTTGGAGTTACTGGGACTGAAGAGGAGGGAGCAGGTTTCAGAGATGCCTTTAACTTTAATGATTCGCTTGTAGATCATACTGGAAAACTAAGCTTACTTGAATTAGTTGACTTGATTAAAAATTCTTGGGGTATTATTGCCTGTTCAACTGGTCCCTTGCACATTGCAGCTATGTATAATGTGAATGCGATAGGCTTATTTGTTGATATCAAACCCATTCATCCGGGACGTTGGCAGCCAGTGGGAAGCAGGGCATTAGTGCTAACTCCAAAAAACGTTGACAACAGATTGGCCATCAATACAATTTCTCCCCTTAGAGTAATGAATGCAGTTGAAAAGATGACGGCCTAAGCCTGAATTACACCTGATCCGATTAATTTGTCCTCTAGATACCATGCGGCGAACTGTCCTGCAGTAATACTTTTCATAGCTTCATAGAACTCGATATACAAAGCATCTGATTTCATGTGCAACTTACCTTTAGCAAGGGGCTGACGATAGCGAATACGTATATCGAATTCCCGCGACTCTCCTGTTGACAAGCGCATGTCTTCCCTTAAGAAATGGATGTCTTCCATCTCGATTTTCAAGGCATTCCTGAATAAGCCTGGATGATTATCTCCTTGTCCAACATACACTGTGTTCGTATTTACATCAGTTGCGATTACAAACAAGGGCAGGGGAGTACCTCCCACATCTAACCCCTTCCTCTGACCAATTGTGAAGTAATGAGCACCGTGATGTTGTCCCACAACTTTGCCATCCTCTTCGTTATATTTAAAAGGTGTTGCTTCTTCTTCTATACCATCAGTACTACTGGTATGCATTGCGTGATCGCTGTCAATCTCAACAATATTTCCGGTTTTTGGCTTTAATTGCTGTTTTAAGAAATCTGGGAGCTTAACTTTTCCAATGAAACATAAGCCCTGCGAGTCTTTTTTCTTTGCCGTGCTTAAGCCTGCTTTTTCAGCAATAGCTCTAACCTCAGACTTAAGCAGTTCGCCTATTGGGAAAAGCGCCTTTTCCAATTGATGCTGGTTTAGTTGACATAAAAAATAGCTTTGATCTTTATTTGGATCCAAACCTGCCAACAAATTATAGACCTTTTGACCTTCTATTTCTTCCTCAGATTTCCGGCAATAATGACCAGTTGCGACATAATCCGCTCCCAGAGCCATAGCATGCTTAAGGAAGACATCAAACTTAATCTCTCTGTTACACAAGACATCTGGATTGGGAGTTCTTCCAGCTTCATACTCGGTGAACATATAGTCTACAATACGTTCACGGTACTCTTCACTAAGATCGATTGTATGAAATGGGATACCCAAAGTATCTGCAACCAACAAGGCATCATTCGCATCTTCCTCCCAGGGACATTCGTCTGAAATGGTTACTGAAGTGTCGTGCCAATTCTTCATAAACATACCTACAACATTGTAGCCCTGTTCTTTCAAAAGATAGGCAGTTACGCTCGAATCAACGCCTCCAGATAAACCAACGACTACTGTCTCCATTAATGCTGTATTCTATTATTTATTATCATGTTTTGTGCTGCTGTCCAAAGTTCATAGCGCGCTTCAAGACACTTAATAGCAGTTGTTTCAACTTCTTGCCACTTTAAAATATCATCGCCACACAATTCATTTATCATCTTGAGAGCAAGCGGTCCATGTTCATCTCCATCTAACTCTATATGACGTTCTAGATAGTAGGTAAACTTGGCAGTATTTAATCCATCTTTGTTCGCTTTTCTTAAAATTTGAATAAACATATCCGGAATTAAATCCTCTCTTCCGAAAGTAAAAGCAGCAGCAATTTCATGCGCTTTATTTCTGGCAATTATATCAAATGTAGTCTTAACGAACTTCTTCGTGTATTCATGAATCTCAACATGTTCTAGTGCTTCATCAGGAGAATCTCCATCGGCAACGCGAGCAACAAAATACTCGATTTGTCGTGTGTCCGCACCCAAATCTTTCATAGCATCAATGTACATCTCATAATGACTCATAACAGTGCCATCCTCAAGTACATCACTTTCTTCAGCCCAAACAATTTCATTAATAAAACGGGCAATTTTCCCATTACCATTGGGCGTCCAGGGACATTTAGTGCACGTCAACTCTATTTGTAAGGCTTTCAATAAAGACATAAAATCCCACACAGCAAATGCATGCTGACCTGCAAAAACGCGAATATCCTCTATAGTCTCGAGATGGCCATATAAAGGATGATTTCTTAACTTTTCTCTTATATGAGTAAGGCTAATATCAAGTTTGTCAAAATGTGCATTCATAATTCTGTGCAAAATTACCTTAAAAAATAATTGAAAGTTGCCTAAGCAAGCTCCATAAAAACAAACTCCCATTCTGGCAGCTTGTCTGCTTCATAATGTTTCACTTTGGTTGATCTTGCAATTCTTTTGATGTCCTTCATAGCACTAAGATGAGCGCCAGATGTCACAAATTCGATCATATCTTTTTCGCTCTGCCACAAACTCTTAGTGTAGCTGCAGTTACCCCTGCCGCTAGTGGCGAATTCAATGCACTTACTGCTCTTCAATTGTTTATTTATGCGGAATACGTGCTTAAAAAACCGTGGTAGCACCCATAGACTCTTTCTTTCTAGCTTTGTTATGCTTACAATCATTCTTCCTCTTCGAATTCGACAGTAACATCTAAATCAATTGAAGCCGTCAGAGCCTCTTTGAATTTTGCCACATTAACAAATTCAAGTTGATACTTGTTTCTCTTGACACTAATTGAAATTGATTTCAAATCAGACTCTAGAATCATTTTCTCCAATTCATCGTCAATATTAAACTCTATGCTAGTAATGGACTTATTAAGTGTAGCGGAATTTTCGGTTTCAATTTCGGTACAATCCGACTCCAATTCAATATCATCTTTGTCCGTTGAGATAATTGCATCAGCACCATCAAGGCTCTTAAGCTTATGTTCACCAATAAGCACAAGGCGAATAAACTTAAACTCGTTCACTATATAGCATCCAGCGAATAGTTGATTGTTATCACCCTCAGCCATTACCGTGCCTTGAAAGTCATTAATCTTGTTAGTCACAATTTCATCAGCACTTTTGCTCACAAACATTTTTCCGAATAATCCCATGGCCCAAAAATAATAAAAGGGCTGCATGTGCAGCCCTTTTTGCGAAACTATGTGCTTGTTTGATTAAATATGCTCAAACAGCTGCTTACTAGATTTTCTAACTTTTGGTGCTTTTGCTGTAGCGTCCTCATCAGAACGGTATCCAATTGCTGCAATAACAGTGGTAGCTAAGCCCTGTTCTTTTAAGCCTAATATTTCATCGAATTGATTGGGATCAAAACCTTCCATTGGACAAGCATCAATGCCGAGTTGAGCTGCCGCAATTAAGGCGTGTCCCAGCGTTATATAGGTTTGTTTGCTTGTCCATATTTTTGTGCTTTCGTCTGACTGGGCACTGATTGTGTTTTTCATAAAATCACCATAACCTTTAAGATCATTAGCATCCATACCAGATACCTCTGCTTTCAAATTAATATAGTCATCAATGTCTCCATCATTTACTTTAGCATACGCTGTAAAAACCAATAGGTGAGAAGCGTCTGTTACTTGTGCCTGATTCCAAGCAGCTGCTTTTAACTTTTCTCTAGTTGCTTCATCCTTGATAACAAATACCTTAAGTAATTGCAGACCATATGAGGTAGGCGATAAGCGTATCGCTTCCAATATGGTATTCAAATCTTCTTCGGATACTTTTTTAGTTGTATCAAATTTTTTTGTGGCATATCTCCACTTTAAGTCGTCAATCAGTTTCATTTGTGTTGTTACATTTATTGTTGCAACAAATATATCTTACAAAGTATATACGTGTGACGAAAAAGTGAAAATAAATTAGCGGTTAATTATCCAATTGTGCAGATCTTCTAACACCTCAGGGCTGAATGATTCTTCGATATCCCCATATTCGGTGGGACTTCCAGTATCACAGTTTTGGAACAAATGATTCAAATTAGGGTATATTTTTGTCTCAAATGATTTTGATTTACTCTCTTCAAGAGCAGATTTAATGGCTTCTATATTCTCGTTTGGCGGAACTTGTAAATCTTTACCACCATTTACAGCAAACACATCACATCTGAGCTTTTGAAGATAGGGGATTGGGTCTAATCGAATAAAGTTTATCATCCAATCATTCTTATAACGAGGAATACTTTGCATCAAAAGCATTTGTTTGGTTGTGCCTTCTGGTAATAAGCTATCAGGAATCGCATTTATTTCTTTTGTTAGGTATGATGAGACACTATCCTTGATGGCTGGAATTTCCATGTCACTTGCAATAATTTTGAGTACATGATCGATCAGCTTCATATCTGAAGCGATTTCTTCTTCGCTATAACCATCTGCCTTCATAATTAGTCGACTTTGCATACCAATAATACTATCTCCTCTCACACCAGGACCAGCAAGGAGCACAATATGATTCAGGCTTTTATTTCTGCTTGCCACAATGGGAGCAATTAATCCGCCTTCACTATGCCCAACAATACCAATATTCTTTTTATCAATGCGTTTATCTTTCATTAAGTAGTCAAGTGCTGCTTCAACATCATTTGCAAAATCAAAAGTTGTTGCACTTGCGAAATTTCCCTTGGACTTTCCAACGCCTCTATCATCAAATCTTAAAACTGCAATACCTCTGCTACTGAGATAATCTGCAATTACCCAAAATGGATGATGCTGCATAATAGTTTCATCTCTATCTTGGGGACCACTGCCACTTACTAAGATTACAGCTGGAAAATTCTCGCCTTCCTTGGGATAGGTAAGTGTCCCTGCTAGGGTTATGTCAGCTTTTTTATTTACAAATTCAACTTCTTCCGCGTTATAAGAAAATGGCGCTTTTGGTGTTTGCGGGCGTTTGACTGTAAGCGACTCTAAGGTAGTTCGTCCCATCACCAAAGGCACCTTTTGACCACCTTGCAATACGGTACCAACAATGGTATCAGGATGGGTTAATTTACCGTTGTAAAGCAGCATTGCTTGCATCACACCAATAATCAAACTATCTTGATTTACCACTTCAATTCGAGAAATTGGAATATCAAAGGCGCTTTGATCTGGGCTATCCATGGTGCCTTCCCATTTATCACCATTTTTCTCAAAATGCATGACCACTTTTAACTTAACACCCCCAATACTGAGTTTACCAAGCCAATGCCCTTCAAATGACTGTGCAAATGACAGGTTTAGAGAAATAAAACCAATAATACTAAGCATTAACTTCATATCTAATATTTTTTGCATTCTCATTCACTTTAGTTTCTAAGAGAAATTATACGCGGACACCAACCGTGTAGGTAGTAGCATTATATGCGAACACCTATCACGCAAACGTCATCAATTTGCTCAAGATCGCCGCGCCAATCTTCAAACACTTGATTTAATCGATTTCCCTGCTCGTTTGCAGGTAATTCACTTAGTTCAACCAAAAGTTTTTTGAGCCGAGATAATTTGAACTTCTTACCTCTTTTATGTTTCGCATCAGAACCATTATCTCCTCCAAACTGATCGGCATAACCATCTGAGAACATATATATACAATCTCCTTGCCGTATATCAATTTCAATTGTACTGAATGGTTGTGGATTAAAATGACTGCCGACAGGTTGCTTGTTAGCCTTTAATTGAATAAGTAGCTTATTTTCAATTGTTTCAAATGATATTTTGTCATCGCTAGCAGTTTCAATGCTAACTTCATTATTGCGAACTATCCAAAGCGAATTGTTTGCACCGGCAAACTCAATTTTTCCTTTGTTAATAGCGATTAAGGAAACATCCATTCCATCTCGTATATCCGTCTCACTTTTCAGAAACTCTGCTAACACAAGCTCTCTAGTTTTATCCAAAATCTGTCCGGGAAGCACCTGATTAAACTCCTTAACGGAGCGATTTAAACCGCTATTACAAACTACACTCACCATGGCACCAGGTACTCCATGCCCCGTGCAGTCTGCCACTGCCAGGTACTTTCTGTTATGCAAGTCTTGCGTCCAATAAAAATCACCTGCAACAATATCCTTTGGTTTATAGAGAATGAAATGCTCCTTAAATAAACGCTCCATTTCTTTGTCACTCGGTATTATTGCTTTTTGTATACGTTTAGCGTATTCAATAGAGTCGGTTATTTCCTTATTCTTCTCGCTCAACGATTGATTTTGGAAGTTTATTAGCTTGTTAGCTTTCTTCTTTTGTGAAAGCGAATACAATATGTAAATAACAAAAACACCAAGCAGGCCCAATCCAATCATCAAGTAGTTATTGAGCGCCTGTTTTTTCTTTACTTTTTCTTGAGACCGTGCTTGCTCCTTAGCGTATTGAATTTCGCGTTCAACTTTCTCCTGAATATTGCTTAATGAATCGTTGAAGTATTTCTCCGCGTATTCATGTTTGGTTTCAAGACGTGCAATTTCTTCATCATTGTTGATCGCAGCCAAACTATCTTTTAAACTAACGAATCGTTTAAATGCTTTAAGCGCTTCCTTATGATTCCCTTTTGCTTCATGCGCCTTAGATATATAGTCATAAACATCTCTTTCTACATGCTTAGTTCCGGCTTTAACCGATAGGTTTATGGCATTATCTGCATAAGCTAAAACACTATCAGGCATTCCTAAATCATTAAAGGCATGCATCATGTAGGCTAGCACCTGACACACACCATAAGCGTCATTCCTGCTCTCCCAAACATTAAGAGATCTACGAAAATGAACTAAGGCCTTGTTTGGATCCTTTTTGTCCAATAAAACCAAACCAATATTTTCGTTCGCAATGGCCTGTCCAGATACGTCATCAAACTCACGAGCAATATTGCCACTAAGAGTATAGAAGTACATAGCAGAATCCAGTATATCTCGGTGAGCATATAACAGACCAAGATTGTTCACCAAACTACCAATGGCTTGTCTATTATTGGTCTTCTCATAGTATGCGTATGCTTTGTTGTAATAACTAAGTGCCTTATCATGCTCCTTTTTAACATGATACACAATTGCTATTCTACCATAACATCTAGCTATCAAGTTAGTATCGGCAAGATGTTCTGCTATTAATTGTGCCTTTAGATAATGCTCCAAGGCTTCAGCATGATTCGCTTGTTCTCTTAGTGCCCATCCCAAACCAATAAGCACACTTACTTTTTGTTCCGGATTACTATACTTGGAGAAGTGTTTAAGTGCCTTTTCATACGTTTCTTGGCATTCAATCATTAATCCTTGCGAATATTTGGCATATGCTCTTTTGATGAGTGAGGCGACATAAAGTGAATCTGCTCCATGTTTTATATATGTATCTGCAGCAAGCCCGTATAGACTGTCTGATGCGACATACTTATTTTCAGCTGAGTAATTGGAAGCCATCAAGTACATAGCATGCGCGCCAGCCAGACTTGAATGTTTGCTATGTTGGTTTATAAAATCATTAAGTTTTGGATCAGACCTATTCTGCCATGCGAGCAATGTATCAAGGCTTTGTGCTTCTATGTTCACAAAGAAACAGCATAGTAGAATAGTGCTCAGCAATCTCATCGAATTCAAAAATAGTAATTAAACTAAGTTGATACTTGGTGATATTAAGTTATTCCATTTCGTGCCAAAGTTTTCTTCCTATATTAGTGGGCAACCAATTAAACTAACGAGCTTGAAACATGTAATAATACTAGGAGGAGGCGTAGCTGGATTAAGTGCTGCACACGAACTTCTCAAAAGAGACTACAAAGTAACCGTATACGAACATAAAAACATTCCCGGTGGGAAAGCAAGGAGTTTACCAGTTCCGGGTTCTGGAACAGATGGAAGAAAAAATCTTCCTGGCGAACATGGGTTTAGATTCTTCCCTCGCTTCTACAAACACTTACCTGCAACACTTCAAGAAATTCCAACAGAAGGAGGAAAAACAGTATACGACAACCTAGTGGATACCACTCGCATATTAGTAGCTCGTTTCGATGAAGCCCCAATTCTTATGACCTCCAGATTCCCTAGGAGTCTGTCTGATTTAAAGGTCATATTTAACGATATATTTAAATCTGATTATGGACTTAAGCCAGGCGAATCGGAGTTCTTTGCGGAAAAGCTATGGCAATTGATGACTAGCTGCAAGGAGAGACGCTTGGCTGAATACGAGAAAATTGGATGGTGGGATTATATTGAAGCTGATTCAAAGTCTGATGCCTACAAAACCTTATTAGCTGAAGGTCTTACTAGAACCTTGGTAGCAGCACAACCCAAATATGCAAGTACGCGAACGGGAGGAGATATCCTGTTACAGTTAATGTTTGACATGATGAGTCCAGGTGCGAGTACTGATAGAGTATTGAATGCACCAACTAATGATGCTTGGATTGACCCTTGGTTAAAGTATCTGAACAAAGAATACAGCTCTACCTTCGAATATCATTTGAATTATGACTTAGATACTATTAAATGTGACGCGAGCGCAAAGCAGATTGAAAGTGTTAATGTTCGGAAAGTATTGAGAGGTGAAAATGGTACTATAACAGAGCATGGAGATAGTGAAACAATAACTGGAGACAGCTATATATGTGCTCTTCCAGTTGAAGTTATGGCTAAAAAGCTGAACGCGGACATGCTTAAAGCTGATTCTACTTTGGCATCAATCAAACAATTAGCGCCAGATGTAGCGTGGATGAATGGAATGCAATTCTATTTAAAAAAGAACATTCCAATTGACCATGGGCACTCGATTTACGTGGACACACCGTGGGCATTAACCAGTATTTCTCAGATTCAGTTTTGGAATGGTTTCCCCATTGAACAATATGGCAATGGAGAGGTTAAGGGGATTCTGTCGGTAGATATCAGCGACTGGTATCAAAATGGAATTGTTGAACACAATGGGAAATTGAAACAAGCTCACGAGTGTACAAGAGAAGAAATCATGCAGGATGTATGGGCTCAGCTAAAAAAGAGCTTAAATGTTCAAGGCAAAGTAATTCTTGAAGATAGCGATTTAGTAACATGGTTTATCGACCCAGATATTGTTACACCCGATACAGATCGACCAAGTGAAAACTCAAACCTTGAGCCACTGCTAGTAAACAAAATTAACACGTGGCATCTACGCCCTGAAGCGCATACACGCATCAATAATTTATACTTGGCTGCCGATTATATTCAGACAAACACCGATTTAGCTACAATGGAAGGGGCTAATGAAGCAGCACGAAGAGCTGTAAATAGCATTCTTGAAAACGATGAGTCTGGTGCGAGTTATTGTAAAATTTGGGATCTACATGAACCAGATATCTTAGGATTCTGGCGTTGGATGGATAAGAAACGATTTGAAAAGGGCATGCCTTGGAGCAGTGATGTTCCTTTCTTTAGAAGATTATGGTTGCGCATTGTTTACTTCTTTAAAAACTTATTCTAATGAGCTGGGAGCACATAATAAACCTGAAAGACTATACGCCACTTGAGCATGTGTTATTTGCGACTGGTGCATTATTATGGGTATTCACCTACATAATTGTCATTAAGAACATTCGGAAATTTAAATTTATTGAGATACCGATTGTAGCAGTGTGTGCCAATTTCAGTTGGGAATTTCTCTGGAGTTTTGTTTTTACAACGGATATGGGCGAACTGTATGTTTGGGGGTATCGAATTTGGTTCTTCTTAGATTGCTACATAGTATTTGGTCTATTTAAATATGGATGGAAACAGACAAGCTTGGAAGAGATTAAGAAACATTATCACCTTATTGTTGCCTTATGTCTAGCTGCTTGGTTTGCATGTCTATATTATTACATTGATATATATGATGCACCTATCACACACATGGGAGCAAATTCGGGCTACATATTGAATGTTATGATGTCTGCTCTGTATCCAATTTTGCTGCTTAGAATGAATAGCCTGAATGGATTTTCCTATCTTGGAGGTTGGTTTAAAGGAGTAGGGACATTTTTAATTACAATTTTCTGCTTTTTAAAATTCCCTGATCACAGTTGGCTATTAGTGCTTTGCGCTATAACTACCGTATTGGACGCTTGGTACATCTACTTGTTTTCGGTAAAAAGGAAAAAGCTTGGGGCTTGATTTAGAACACATATTTGACCTAAAAAGTCTGGACAACGAAGAAAGAATTCGTAGAAAGATTCTTGTTCGAATTGTGCTGCTTACCGCATTATTTGGAGCGATATGGGGCGTGTTGTACCTAATACTCGGGTTAGAATTGGGGGGAATTGCGGTATTATCCTACGTAGTACTCTCAAGCATTAACTTATTCCAATTTTATCTTTCTAAGAAATACAATGTATTTAGACTTACTCAGCTAATATTAATACTCTTATTACCAATGAGTGTCCATTTGAGTTTGGGAAGTTTTTCAGCCGCCAGTGGAGTAGTGCTCGCCTCATTTTTAGCGCCATTGGGAGCATTAATGTTTGATAAACAATCCGTTTCGAGAATTGTACTTTACGTATTTGCAGCGGTTGTTGTTATCAGTGGTATAATGGAATTAAGTGGGGTGTTAACCCAGTATACAATTGAGCACCAGTTTCAGGTGATGTTCTTTGTTATGAACATTGTCGTAATTGGATTCATCAGCTATTTCTTACTTGAGTATTTTGTTAAGCAAAGGGATTACTACCAGAACTTGCTGCAAGAGAGGAACAAAGACCTAACCGATTCAATTACTTACGCCAAGCATATTCAGACAGCCATTTTTCCTTCAGATGAAGATATGGAAGATGTCTTTAACTCTCATTTGCTATTCTTTAGACCAAAGGATATTGTGAGTGGAGACTTCTATTGGATTCATGATGAAGGAGATAAGCTATTTTTTACGGCAGCTGATTGCACCGGACATGGAGTGCCTGGCGCGATGGTGAGTGTACTTGGTGCCAACGCCCTCAACCGTTCGGTTAAAGAATTTAAAATTAACAAGCCATCAGAAATCCTCAGAAATGTATCTGAATTGTTTAATTCTAGCTTTAGAAAAAGTAAAAAAAGAGTGAATGACGGCATGGATCTCGCACTTTGCGTCTATCATAAATCACTAAATAAAATTGAGTTCGCAGGGGCCTATAATCCATTATACATTCTTCGTGATAATAAGTTTATTGATGAATCAAATGCCTTATATTCAGAAGAGATTGCTGACAACAACGTAAGATTGAAGGAATACGAGCATTGTCATCTAATAGAATTAATTGGAGACAAAAACTCTATTGGGCGTTACTCTAAAGACTTTGAGTTTAGAAACTGGGAGCTTGACCTTAAGCCAAACGATAAACTATTTGTATTCTCGGATGGATATGCGGATCAATTTGGAGGACCTAAAGGGAAGAAGTTCAAATACAGTAATCTTAAGAAACTATTGAGCGATCATTATACATCCGATTTCCCGAAACTAAAAAATGCCCTAGTTACCGCACATGACAATTGGCGCGGAGAACTAGAGCAATTAGATGATATCTGCCTAATAGGCGTTGAATTCTAAGTCTATGACAGATTGTTCATTGGAATATCTTGCATTAACCAAGAGGTCATCATCCAATGTTTTTTCTCTAAATCAAGAATTAGTGTATTCATAAGATGTGTTGTTCCGGCATCACCCAGTTTACTTGAGGCATTTAGTGTATCCACGAGCGTTGATAATATAACATCATAATCAGAGAGTATATCTCGAACCATTTCAACACTACTTTTCTCCTTTCTGGAAGCCTTGATTTCTGACAGTTTTAGATATTCTTCAAGCGTTCCAATAGGGTACTTACCAAACACTCTTATGCGCTCAGCGACATCATCCACAGTTTTGGCTACGTCATTGTATTGGTTTTCAAATAACTCATGTAGTTCGAAAAAATCTCCACCTTTCACGTTCCAGTGATATTGCTGAAGCTTTTGTTTGTGCACTTGCATATTTGCGAGCACTATGTTTAGATTATTTACGATTTCTGCCATTTCTAAGGCTGAGAAACCAAGTTTTTTATATGCTTTAAACTGTACTTTTTCTTCTACTTTGTCCATAATTTCTTTTTTAAATGATTAATAATTCTACTTCTTTTCCTTGTATTCGATTGTTCGAATAGGGAATGGGATATTGATACCTTCTTTATCAAAAGCTTTCTTTATGGTTCTTACACCATCACTTATGCCTTCTAAATACTGAATGTAGGTATCGTACTCCACCCAGTATTGCACTTGTAGGTTGATCGAGCTGTCTGCGAACTCCGTAAAGATTACACGTGACTCGGACTCTTTGACTCGCTTTTCCATTAGCTCAACGGCGTTTAAACATGTACGCTCTACTAAGTCCAAGTCACTGTCATAAGCCACACCAACTTCCAGGTCAACACGCCTAGTTTTGGTTTTGTAATAATTGGTTAATGCATTCTGAAATAAGGTCTTATTCGGAATTATAACCTCATTCCCATCAAACGTCATAATTTGAGTTGACCTTAAATTAATCGCTAAGACTTCACCTATGTAGCCGTCCACCTCAATAACGTCACCAATTTCAAATGGTCGTTTGGCGGCCATCATGAATCCAGAAACAAAATTTGTCGCGAGATCTTGGAAGGCGAAACTCAATGCTAAACCAACAATACCCGCACCGGCAAGTAATGAAGTAACCGTTTTGTTTAGATTTAGGATCGATAAGGCCCACATTAAACCTAAACCTATGATAATTACGTAAATAACTTTCGCTATTATCGCAGATAACTCTTGGTTGTGGTAGGTTTTATCCAAGAGTTTGATTAAACTTTTTCTGACCAGTTTGGCGACAAAATACATCAGTATTAAAGCCAAAATAGCCATAACAATATTTGGGAGGTACTGATACAATGTATCCAACCACCCTTCAACCTTATTGATTAAGGGCGTCAATGAAATTAACATGTGTTTGAATTTATATGATTACTAACTAGGCTTTTTTCTGCTTTCCACTAATAGCCTCAGCAGAGGAGTTAACAGAGGATTTGGATGGGGGACTTTTATCATATAAATATGGGTGCTTACCGTGGCCTAGTAGTCTTGCCGCCCATTCGGTTTTAGACCTAAAGTCATTTGTTGATGTTTTTACGTTTTCTTTTCTTTTAATCTCTCTGTTTTTAACTGTCATACACTATAGTATACTATTTTAAATGCAGACTGTCAAGTATATTAATCAAAATATTTACTTAGTCACCTATAATTATCACTATTTCAGTGTTTAAAGATTATTATTTACAAACAATGCATATGCTTATATTCAATAGTATCTTTGCATTATGAGCTATGATTTAAAATTCTTTCAAGACTTGCCAAAAGCGGAATTGCATTGTCATTTGGACGGCAGTTTAAGACCGGAGACCATTATTGATTTAGCCAAAACTAATCATGTTGACTTGCCATACGACGAGCCAGTAGCATTGAAAAATTACTTGGCAGTTGGGGATGACTGCGAATCATTAGAAGACTACTTAAAAGCCTTCCATGTCACTAATAAAGTACTTCAGACAAAGGAAGCCTTGTCCAGAGCAACCTACGAACTGGGCGAAGACGCTAGTGCAGAAAATATATGGTATCTAGAAATGCGTTTTTCTCCTGTGCTCCACACACAAGAAGGACTAAGCTTAGAGGATGTAATTGAAGCTGTAATTGAGGGGAAAAACAAGGCTGAAAACGCCTTTCCCATAAAGATGGGCATTATTGTCTGCGGCATTAGGAGTATGACACCTGATGTAAGCTATGAATTGGCTAAATTGGCAGTAAAGTACAAGAATTCAGGTGTGGTAGCCTATGACTTAGCAGGCCCCGAAGAGAACTATCCAGCTAAGGATCACAAAGAAGCATTTTTCCATATAATAAATAATAATGTTAATACAACTGTGCATGCGGGAGAGGCGTATGGGGCCGAATCCATTCATCAAGCTGTACATTATACCAGAGCAAATAGAATAGGGCATGGGACCAGACTTTTCGAGGATATGGACTTATTGCATTTTGTAAATGATCACAGGATTTGCCTTGAAATGTGCGTAAATTGTAATGTACAAACTAAGTGTGTCGAATCCCTAGAAAAACATCCAGTAAAAGACTATTTAGACCGCGGATTGCGTGTGACTTTAAATACAGATAATCGACTTATCTCTGACACAAGCTTAAGCAAAGAGTTTTATACTGTTTACAATACCTTCAATCTAAATAATAAAGACATTAAAACTCTAATAATTAACAGCTTTAAGGGCTTATTTGTGCCCTACGAGGAAAAAAGAAAGGTATTGATTAAAGTTAATAGAGAACTGGATGAGATGCTTAATTAATCATCCTTTTTACCCAACTCTTTCTCAGCACGCTCTCTTTCTGCGATTAGCTTCTTTTTATATCTACCTTGAACAATGTCAACCAATACTAATACAACGATAACAAAGTAAAAAGTAGTTGTATTCATCTTGGTTATTTCGCTATCGAATAGATATAAGTGAGCAAGATGACCTCCATCAGTGAGCAACATCACTCCCACAATTAATAGGATAAACAAGCCTAAGACTTCATACATTCTATTCTTTTTCAAGAAATTGGAAACACCGTCTGCCAGCGTAATCATAAGTATTCCAGATATAACAATAGCCGTGGCCATTACCCAAAATTCATCGCTTAATGCCATTGCACTTAAGATAGAGTCAAAACTGAAAACTAGATTCATTAGCACAATCCAGAATATTACTGAAGCAGTCGATTTTGTTTTTGGCCCTTCGTCATCATGCGTTGTGGGCGAAATCATGTGCCAAATCTCTTTTACAGCGGTGTACATAATGAATATACCACCGACCAAAACGATTAAACTGTGAATATTAAAATGTCCTGTGATAACACCATCTACATCTATGTTTAGTACTGGGTCCTGAAAAAACTTAATAAGTTCCATCAACAAAAACAGAAGCCCTAAGCGCAATACTATGGCTAGTCCAATTCCAAGTTTTCTAACCTTTGACTGGTCTTCAAGTGGAGCCTTTTTTGACTCAAGAGAGATGTACAATAGATTGTCAAATCCCAATACAGCCTGCAATACAACAAGCATTAGCAAGGTTAAAAAATTGTCAATGGTGAATAAGTCGCTCATAATTAAAGTTTGACACAAAACTATTAATCCTCTAGGAACAATGTATCTTTAAACCGTGAGACTTATCCTTAGCATACTATTCTTCTCAACAAGTCTGCAATTGTCTGCGCAATTCCTGTATCCATCAGACACATTAAACAAGAAACGTTTAACGGGGGTTATTGCTACTGAGGCTGTTGGTTACGGTTCTAGTCTGTTTTTGTTAAATAGCCTGTGGTATCAATACTACGATAGAGAGAAGTTTCACTTTTTTAATGACAACCCCGAATGGCTTCAAATGGATAAAGCAGGGCATGTGATGACTAGCTATTACATGGGACAAGTCGGTTATGATGTTTTACGTTGGAGTGGTGTTAAGAAAAAACAGTCCTTATTATATGGGGCAACGCTTGGTTCTTTTTACTTGTTATCCATGGAGGTGCTTGATGGATTCTCAAGTGATTGGGGATTCTCTTGGGGGGATATTGTCGCGAATACGATCGGAACGGGTCTATTTGTATCACAGGAAGCATTATGGGACGAGCAGAAAATCGTGATGAAATTCTCTTCTCATACCACGCCATACGCATCCTACAGACCTGAAGTGTTAGGCTATAATATAGCTGAAAGAATAATGAAGGATTATAATGGACAGACCTATTGGTTAAGTGCTAATATCGCTTCATTCTTGCCAGAAGGAAATACATTTATACCATGGTTGAACCTAGCAATTGGTTATGGTGGCGAAGAAATGATTTCAGGAAGAATAGAAGATCAAGGGATTTATTCTGGTGTATTTAATAGATACCGGCAATATTATCTTTCATTGGATGTCGACTTTACACGAATACCCGTTCAAAAGACCTGGTTAAAGCCTATTTTACGAGCACTCAATATTATCAAAATTCCGTTTCCCGCATTGGAGTATAGCTCTCGTGGGGTAAAAATTCATGGCTTGTACTTTTAACTTGGTAGACATCACAAAGAGTATTACCGTAAATCTTGAGAGATAGCACAGGTGACTTGTATGATAAGGCGAATTTTCCAAGCATTTCTGGATTCTCAATTTGTTTAAAGCGATGAGTGGTGATCAGATAATCTGCTTCACCGGGAGAATCTACAAACTCAAAACGAGATCTATCCGCGGGATCTAATGAACAAGCATTCAATTTACCTGGCCAATGTGCCGTATACACATATATAACTGGACTTTTATCTTTTTCAGCAAGCAGCTTTAAAGCCTTACCATAACTAGTTCCCCAATAATCCATTTCCATTTTCTTGAAGAGCTTGTTATCCTCTTTTGGTACTAATTGATTAAAATATACATGTTGATATGGGTGAATAAGAATCATCTGGAAAATAGTCAGAACTAATCCTGCACCCACCAAGGAATTAGCTACTATTTTCAGCGTATTATCTGACATACTTAGCTTATGCAAGAAATGCAGTCCCAATATGATAAACCCAGGGGTAATAAAATACATATGTCGCCAGCCGTCAAAAATGTCAGCATTTGTGACTATCGCACCTACTGGCACAATTAGTGCTAAATAAGCAGCCAAATCGATAATGGTATTCTTGTCGAAGAAAAATAGTTCTTTAAGCTTCCATATTCTCGTTCTGCCATAATATATCAAACCAGCTATTGCTAAAACAATAAGTGTTGGACTAAGTGTCATGCCCATCCATACGGGTAAATAGTGCCAAGGCTTATCATGCACATCATACATTTTACCCAAATACAAAACGTCACCATTCCAACGAAAAGCGCGCATATTATTAATGCTTTCATAGAACTTTAAGGGCGGATTCGGCCATAAGTAGGGCCACAATAAAATCACGATTACGGGCAATGCCACCAATGCATACAAAAGATGTTTCCTGCTTGTTTCATGCTTTTTTCCAATAGCATCTATGACCAATAATAAACCAACAGGCGCAATAATGAGCACTCCCATGATGCGGAGATTAATAATCAAAGCCGAACTAAGGACAAGAAGAATTAAGCTCTTAAGATGTCGTTTCTCAATGTAATAATGTGTCGCGTTTAAGAAGGCTATCACACCAACCATAAAAGGAATATCCTTTGAGTTTATGAAAGAGTGTCCAAAAAAGCGGGGTGAACAATAGAGCAGGAGATAGGCAATTACTGCCAAAGACTTCATTCCGAATAAGCGGTAGACTAATAGTGACAATAATGCACATCCAATGATAAAAAAGAGGTGACACAATAAATGCCGCATTTGATATACGTCTTGACAATCCTCTAGACCAAAAATTTGTTCGGCTGCTAACAAAGGCATTTCAATAGCAACTCCATAATCCTTATCTCTGAAGTCATGGAGCTGCTCATCTCCATTTACAATGTATTCGTAGTTTAAGAGCGCAATTTCTCGTTGCCTTGCCTCATCCCAAGAAATCCCATAATCTTGGTAAACGGAAATCCCAAAAACAGCAGAGACAAAAACCAATGCAGATATCAACCAAATAACTGGCAGCTTACCGATGGTTAAAAAATCTGCTTTTTTCATGATAAGTTGGCAAGTTAATCAATATTGTGTCTTAGCTATTATCATTACATTAGCATAATGAATCCTAAAGAACAGCAATTCCTCCTTTTCTGGGAGCGATGGAAAGATCGAAAATGGAAGTTCGTATTGCGCATTGGCGGCATTTTTGGATTATTTATGCTGCTAGTTTTCGCTATTAAAACCGTCTATTTTACCGATCAATTTGATTCTTTGGGAGATTACTTAGCATCAAACAACTTTTTAGTACACATTCTTTTTCTGGGGCTGGTAAGTGGACTGATCTATGGTCTATTTATGTTCCGCTATGTTAGAAGAATGGCAGACAGAATTAAAGCAAAATATAATGAGTGAAGTTAGAAATCTAGAGCCTAAATCAGTTTGGAATCATTTTGAAGACCTAAACGCGGTTCCAAGACCAAGTAAGAAAGAAGAGCGTGTAATAGCATTTGCTAAGTCATTTGGGGAGTCCTTAGGCTTTGATACGTATGTTGATAAGGTTGGAAATGTGATAATAAGAAAGCCAGCCACCCCGGGCATGGAAGATAGGCAAACTATCATAATGCAGGCACATTTAGATATGGTTCATCAAAAGAACAACGATACTGAGTTTGATTTTGACACAGAAGGCATTCGCTCTTATATCGATGGCGAGTGGGTGAGCGCAGAGGGAACCACTTTAGGGGCTGATAATGGAATGGGGGTAGCAGCAATTATGGCTGTCCTTGCGTCAAACGAGATTGAGCATCCTGCTATTGAGGCTCTTTTCACGATTGACGAAGAAACTGGAATGACCGGTGCGTTTGAACTTGAACAAGGAATACTAGATGGTACCATTCTACTTAACTTAGATACTGAGGATGATGATGAATTATCCATTGGATGCGCAGGCGGTATTGATACGAACACGGTTAAATTATACTCAACAGAATCGATTGAAGCTAATTATAAGATTGTAGTTAAAGGCCTAAAAGGCGGACACTCGGGCATGGACATTAACTTAGGAAGAGGAAATGCCAACAAACTAATGAATCGCCTCTTACATGCTGGTTTAGAGCATGGCTTACAAATACTTTCAATTGACGGAGGAAGTCTAAGAAATGCTATTCCTAGAGAATCTGTCGCCTACATCAAAGCTGATAGTGGATTTACTGTTGCCGTGAATAAACTGATGAGTGAAATTATCGAAGAGTATCAAACCCTTGAACCAAATTTAGTGATGAGTGTTGAAGAGGTGAATCATCCTGGCGATGGTATTAGCGTTAAAGACTCTGCCGAGATAGTGCATACAATAGCTTCAGTTCACAATGGTGTTTTCCGTATGAGTCCGAGCATTGAAGGTCTTGTTGAAACATCTTCATCCCTTGCGAGAGTAATTCTAAAAAATGGAGAATTTAAAACTCAAAGTTTACAAAGAAGCTCTGTTGAATCTTCCAAAATGGATGTAGCCTCTACGGTAGCAGGACCATTTCATTTAGCGGGATGTAAGGTTGAGCATACGGGATCATATCCTGGGTGGGCACCTAATCCAGACTCGCCGATTCTTAACTTAATGAAGGAGAAGTATATTAAACTTTTTAATGAAGAACCAGAGGTAAAAGCCTGTCATGCAGGTCTTGAATGCGGAATTCTGGGTGAAAGATACCCGGGATTAGATATGATTTCATTCGGCCCAACTATTCGCAACCCGCATTCGCCAGACGAAAAAGTTAATATTCAATCTGTTCAAAAATTCTGGAAATACTTAATAGATGTGCTAAAAGATATCCCTGCAAAAAACTAAATTGCATGTAATTAACTAACTACGATGAAATCAAGATTTATTTTTATTCCACTCGCCACTTTATTATTAGGCTTTGTAGCGTGTGGGGAAGAAAAGACATCAGAAGACAACTTAAAAGAGTCTGAAACTGCAGAAGTTAAAGATACAGCGGAAGAAATTGCATTCAGTCACCGCAACATGAAGGTGGAAGAATTCGCACAATACATAAATGACCCTGAAGCTGAGGTAATAGATGTTAGAACACCTGAGGAACAGGCTGAAACTGGAATTCTAAATCATGCAAGATTGATTGATTATAGCAGTCAAGGTTTTTATGACAAGATTGAAAGCGAGATTCCTAAGGAAAAATCTGTATACGTTTACTGTCAAGGCGGCGGTCGCAGCGCGAAAGTATCGAAAGAATTGATTCAGCGCGGATACCAGAATGTTTACAACTTAGAATATGGAATGGAAGCATGGCTGCTAGACAGTATGCCCGTTATTTATACGACACACAAATAGTTTTTGGAATAATTCTTGTTCCCTTAGCTTAAAACCGAACAATTATGAAGTTTAAAGCACTCTTAGCATTAATGATATTGGCGAGTACGACCTTAATGTCATTCAGACAAAGCAACGCTCCTGTAAACAACTGGGAAAGGTTAGGGCAGAAGGTGGTGGATATGAAGGCCGATCACGATGAAATATTAGTAGGTGCTAGAGACGGCGTATTTACGGCTGTGAAGTTTAAGGTAATGAAAGCACCTATCTTCGTGCATAATATTAAGATTGTTTACGGTAATGGAGAAACGCAAGAATTTGTGTTAAACAGACGTTTCCCAATGGGCACCGAATCAAAGGTGATAGACTTACCTGGTAACAAACGCATAATTCGCAAGATTAAGCTCAATTACAAATCCGCACCAACAGCAAGAGGCAGAGCTGTGGTGGTAGCTTGGGGAAGAAGGTAGGGGAGTTAAATTCGAGATTTGATATTTGATATTCGAAATTGGCGCGTGCGATAGAGAGCATAGTTAATTGGAAATTCGAAATCAAACTATCACGATTCCAAAGTCATTTAGACCGTAACCAAGAATGGAGTTATTCTAGTAAACGAATGGTTGACGTTTGATCCCAATCACAATCAATTCCTAAAAGTCATTTCGACCTTGCGGAGAAATCTATAGTTAGCACTAAATATTCTGCTAACTATAAATTTCTCCGTTGCGCTCCTTTCATCCGCTCCAGTCGAAATGACATTGTGCTAATGAGTAACTGAAAATTCGAAATTTGATATTCGAGATTCGACATGCGAGCGAAATAATTCAGTAATCACCCGATACTATCGTTTAAACTCTCATCTAATTTCAAATATCAAATCTCAAATTTCGAATCTGCTATAAATTGCTAATCACATAATCCTTATCCGCCTTCACTTCAAACTTGAATGTGATTTTCTTTGTTTCTCCAGCTGGAATACTTAAATCCCATCTTAGTTTACCATCATGCTTAGTGTGTTTCGCACCGCTTGATTCAACCAATTCCACTTCAACTTCATCATATCTGCTCACTGGTACTTGATCTATTAGCGTTAGCTTTACTTCCTTTTTACGGTTGTTGCGAACAATAATTTCGTAGCCTCTCTGAACCTTACGTTTACCGCCTATACTAGAGCTTTTCGAATAGTCTCTAAGCATATTGCGTTCAACAACAATGTTCTTATCTCTTCCCAGGGATAATTCTAAAGTGTCTTTTGTAACGTTAGGGTTGATAAACGCTTCTCCGACAAAGGTGCCTTGGAAATAAATAGAACTGCTACCAGGCAAGATGTTTAAATCATCCCATTCGTCCGTCTTAGCTACCAAGAATACATCCATATCCTGACGCGGCGCACAATAGTATTCATAGATTGCTGGCACTCCATAGTTCTGTACTTCCACGTTGTACTGTTTACCATCACTCGGAATGCTGTAGGGTGTTTCTATTTTAAATACCGTGTTTACACTCGTTTCTGAAACGCTTGTGTTATCTGCGGTGGTGTAGGATTCATTTGATTTATATACCCCCCCAACTGTAGTTGCTATAGTCTGGCTAGAGCGACCTGGCATTTTTGAAATATCCTCTCTTGTGACTGTTTTTGGAGCTTGAGGTGGAGGTGGCGGATAGCTTGGATTCCCATATGCATCAACACCATTAGCATAATATCTATTTCCTTGCTCTTGTAACACTCCGGTAACAACTTGATTTCTCAGATTATACGTAGTATCCGCAATAATCTGATCCAAATCAGATTTTCTATATTGGTTAGGGTCAGATTCAAATTGAATTGATTGCTGATAATAACCCGGCGCAATGCTGTTATTACCGTATCCTTTTTTATAGGCATACGATTGTGCGTATAGTCGCCATGTATTCAGGGTTGGGGGAGTGCTTCCCTTATCCGGATCACCAGTTGATAATTGCAACTTTACATTATTCCATTCGTTTCCAGTACGTTGATAAACCATCGCTTTATATGCAAAGTCAACATCTGCACCTACTTCTTTCGAACGAATGTCGTAGATTGGATACCATCCTGCGTTGCGCACTATGTAATTAAAGCTCAATTTACCTCTCTGCGCGCCATTAGATTTAATAGTTACCTCAATCTCTCCGGTACTTCTATTAGCATTGGTTTTTAATTCGCCAAGCTGCTTGTTAATCTGATTAATCTTTTCGGTAAACTTCTTGATGTTACTATCGTTTGCAATCATCTTGCGTTTAATATCTGGCAAACGATCTTTATAGAAATCGCTGATATCCATTAGGTCTTCTACATTTAAACCTCTCTTATCGCTTTTTATGTTCTTATTGGAGAAAATGAAATTCATCTCTCGCTGTAAGTTAGATTGTCTAATGCGGTACTTTTCACGTTCGAATATAAGGTCGTCACGCTCATCGATAAGTTGCTCAAATAGAGGATCTTGTTTCTTGTCAGCTAAATAATTCACGCCATAGTTAACAGATATAATAGTTGTACCCTGAAAACCACTTACCTGAACACTATTGCCATTAATAAACGGAGACAAGTCAGTTAGTTTAACACGATTTATACCGTCTTTTAAGGAAACAGATGTCACTCGACTAACCTGTGCTGCATTGGTAAACACAGTAACATCCGTGATATCTGATTTCCGTTCTAAGTCATTCACCTGTGCATTCAGTAAAACAGGGAAAAGTAGGCTATATAATAAGATTGTTTTCATGATTTACAGGTTTGGAATGTATTTATCTTTCGGGTACTTTACGGCGAACTTGAATTGAACACTTTTGTTTTCGCCCGGTCCAAGCTCAAGTATCCAGGTAACGATTCCGGTATCTTCATCTAATTTACCACCGTTTAAATCGACCGATTCGATCGAGATATCTTTATCAGTAGAAATCGGAATTTGATCTTCAATCTTAATTCGGATAGGAGATTTACGCGTGTTTTTAACCGAAATCTCGAATACTTTCTCCGTTTTTTTATTAGAACCAATGGTTTGATTCGAACAAAGATCTTTCATTACATCCCGTTTAACCACAATATTGTTATCTCTCCCGAGCGAGAGTGTTAATGTGTCATCCGTTGTATTTGTATTGATATAAGAGTTACCTACAAATGTGCCCTGATAGTAGATATTTGTCCCTCCAGGAAGCAGATACAAATCATCCCATCCACTTACTTTAGAAATCAAAAACGCATCCGGATCTAATTTAGGGACTGCATAATACTCATATTCAACAGGCAACTCATGTGTCTGAACTTCTACAGATAATTTCTTTCCGTCTGCGGGGACAGAGTAGGGAAGAGCTATTTCAAACTCAGTATTAACACCTGCTTCATTCACTGTTGTATAATCCGCTATCGATCCACCTTCATCATCCGACTCATAGGGCATTTCTTCTTTTTCGGAATAGCTATCATAGGCATAGGCAGCAGATTTGTTACCTCTTCCTTTGCCACCACCGCTTCTGCTCTTGTTTTTCGACTTTTCATAAGCACTCAAGTTCCATGCTACAAACTCGGGTTTAGAACCACCAATCGATGGATTGCCTGTGGAAAGTTTAAGCTTTACTTGTGTCCAGTCAACGTTGGTGTTTTGATAAACATTCCCTTTATACGTTAAGCCGATGGGGCCTGAAATGTCTTTAGAACGCACATCATAACTAGGCGACCATCCAGCATGATTCACTAAATAACTGAAATTGATGAGCTTAGTGCCTGACTGGTCTGCAGAGATTTTAACTACAATTTCTCCTTTTGGTTGATTTAATCGATACCCTTGTGAGCGGATTTCTGCTTTGTAATCATTAATCTTCTTGTAGAGTTCCTTTTTATTGCGCTCGATTTCTAATAATGCAAAATCTATATTATTCAAATTTTGACGATAATAATCCGCAATATCCATTAAGTTGATGGGGTCTACACCTTCTTCATATCCAATAATGTTTGAGTTGGCGAGAATCATTTCCTTCTCAGCTTGTAAAACAAAGGCCTCATCATTCTGGATACGCAATTTAGACTCGAGTGCATCCAACTCCATACGCATCACTTTAACATCACTCGGTTCATCAGCATTTTCCATGTAATTCGTCTCCTGATTAACAGACACGATAATCACACCTTTTTGACCCGAAACCTGTACACTGTTTTTGGTGATGTATTGAGATAAGCCTGTAAAACGCACAGTGTTGTTGCCTTTCACTAGACTGACTTCTGCAGTTCGATTGATCTGTGCACCATTTAAAAAAACGGTCACAGCTTTTATCTCTGAGCCGATTTTTATTTCATCGTCTTGGGCATTACTAAGCATGCTTAATGCCATCCCAAAAACTAGCAAATATCTTTTCATTGAGTTGGTTTTGAACAAAAGTAAGCTGCATTAGAGGGGAGATGAAAAAAAACACGGTGGAGTTATGCACTAAACATCACGAATTATGCACAATAGCAAGTCCTACCACAAACGATAATCCATCGAGAGGTTCTGCATACGCGTGGTAGGTTTTTGAGCGCCTTTCGATAGTTTGGGAACAACAACATACAGGTAGTCCTGAATTTCAGACAACCATATTTCACCATCGTGATCCAAATCTGCTTCCATCGAGCTTAAGCCATGCAATAAACAGTAGGTGAATAAACCGTTCTGCCATTCTTTACTTTCAATTGCAAACTCGCCACCAGCCGCACTCGACAGTACAGTTGTTCCCGTAAATTTTCGTAAATCTGTAAACGATTCCCTTGCCAAACTAAAGGCGTTTTCGGCTCCCGCTTTAAACTTGCTTTGAACGTTAGCCCCGGCAGTTCTGAATACTAAATCTTCAGCGCCTTCATTAGTGGTTGTATTTTGGGCAATAACTTCATATTCCTCATCGTCAACTTCTCCACTATGACAAGTATCCATAAGTAGCATTTTTCGTACAGTCTTAAGTTTGTCTAATACAGATTCTAGTTCCTTGTAGGCAATACCATTTTTAGCTGGATCGTCAAAATCTGTATTGTGTGCCGCGTAGTAGTAATCCAGATTGGCATCTAATACACCATGTCCAGCTACAAACAATAATACAATATCCTGCGGTCCTGCTTGTTGAAAGAACTTATGCACTTTGTCTAAAACAGACTTGTTAACGTCTTTATCCTTAAAGCTTAAAGTATTCACTTTAGAAAAGGCTTTGGACCCACCCAATTTCGTTATGATATCCTCTGCATCCTTTGCAGCATATTTTAAATTGTAAGTGGCATTCTGATATTCTGACACGCCCAAACTGGCAATGTATAACTGAGGTTTAGCTTGGTCTTTAGCATCATAGGATATTTCAAATGCATCCCGTAGGCTTTCGTTACCGTCCGCGTTTTGCGCGGCAAACTGAATCTTGTTTTTTCCGGGTACCAAAGTAATCTGCTCACTGAATTTGGTTTTATTGAGTTTTTTGCCTTCAATCCCGTGAATAGGCACATCATTAATCCACACATTGTAGGTGCTAACATCATCTCCCTTCGTTAGTAGATCAATATTGATATTGGGATCAAAAACAATCTTAGAGTGTGCGAATTTATTCGTGATTTCAACTTCAGGCCGATCATTCATAAGCGCGCTTAAATCACTCAAATTCAACTTTCTTTTTCTTCTATCCACCGCGTCTGCATATAAATCTACAATGTGTTTATCTGCATAAGGGGACTGAGCAAGAACCAGGTCTGGTCGATTCAAATAAGCATCAAATTGCTCGCATGGATATATGTTATCTTTATAAATGAAGGCCAAGTCTTTATAAGAGTTAGGCGATGACATATAATAGCCATCATGACTAGCCACGGTAATTCCATTATCTCCTTGGTAGTAGATGTCATAAATTGCCTTTTTTGGCTTTATATCGTATACTTCAACGCGTCCTCCGATAAATTCAACTGCCAGTAACTTACCATCATGAGAAACAGTAATATCGAGAGGATAGGTGTTCAATTCCCTTAGCGTTGAGCTCTTTCCTGATTCATAATCAAATTTCACCAATCTTTTATTCTCGAAATCAAAGGAAATAAATGCGTTTTCTCCGGGCATAAAATCGGATACTTTCGAAACATTAGCATTATATGATTTGATAATCTTCCCTTTCTCCAAATCTATGATATGAATGGATTCATTTGAGCACGATACAAGCGCCTGTGTTCCTTCCATATTAGACTTGATGCTCACTATGCTATCTTTCATGTTTATTTTCCATCTAAGCTTATCTGTGTAATCAATTGCATATAGCATCTCACCAGCGCATAAACCGAATATTTGTTTGTCTGGATATGCACATAATAAACCATAGCGTTTCTCGATTTGTTTCATTGGTTTTATTTCGGCTGAGTTGCTTATTAAATCAAGCTTTACAATTCTATCATGATTGCGGAATATGGCGAATTTCTCATCGCGACTAAAGCTATTAAACGTATAGCTCCAAGGTCCTTTATTACGGTCTTTATAGGTATCAATAAACAGGTTCTGGGTTGCCTTGTGCAAATAGATATTAAAGTCTTTTTCTGGAATCATATCAAACTTGTCCTTATGATAATCCAAACCATGCTGATATAAGGGTAACACCAATTGATCGCCATTACTCAGATCCCAAGAATAGGCGTATTCACCTCTTGCGATTAACCTATTGTCTTTCGTAAACTTTAAACTACCTGTATAATCACTACTAGTATTCTGAATGAGTAGGGAATAGGGGACCTGTTGATAGGTATCATCATCAAACCTTAAATCTTTTAAATCTGCAATACAAATTTTAGAGTGAAAGCCACTGCTTACAAGGTATCTACCATCATTGCTGAATTTTAACTTATAGATGAACCCAGGATGGGGACTCTTATATCCACGAGCTTCTTGTGTTGTTAAATCTGCTATAAAAATGTTTTGATTTTCATCCGTATAAGCCGTGTATTTGATATCTGGACTAAAAGCTATATCTGACACGAAAATTTGTTGACTAAAATCTCCAAGATTTGTTGTTGGCGTTGGTACCGCACCTACAGGTTTAAAATCAGGTAAGGATATCAACTCAGCCCGTCCATTTCCACATTGAATGCTAAAGGCCGTGTTGTATGGGTCCATAATTACATCTGAAGCAGGCGTACCCAGTGGCAAATCCATCCCATTTTCATGGTTCGATAAGGCCCATAGTTTTACGTGACCATCGTTATCTCCTGTATAATACAGTTTATCGTTTGTACTTAGCGTCACAAAATTGATGTGTCCAGAATGCGCTTGATTTTCCGATACCTTTTTCTTGGTAAGTACATCATACACTTTTACCATGCCATTCGTTCCACAAGCAATCACAAGCGAATCATTACTCGTAAAGTCAGCATCTGTCACATCCATGCCAGCCTCAATTACGCCAATTTGCTTAAATGATTTCGCATCCCAGAACTTAATTGTGCCATCCAAAGAAGCCGTCATAAACTGTTTCCCATCATGTGAGTAGTCAACAGAATATATTGTTGATTTGTGTGCTATATGTTGGTGTATGGGGAATTTTGAAGGAATATCCCATACGATAAAACTATTATCCAACGCTACGGATACAATGCGTTTCGAATTCGGTGCAATACTGAAGTCAAACGGAGGCAATGCATGTCCTGCAGGCTTTAGCAGCTGTGGTTTATCCTGGGCCCTGATGGCAACCGAGTTAAGACATAATAGCGCAATCAAAATATTCTTCATAATGCTAAAATAAGGCTTTGTTCAACGTTCTATATAAGGTGAATTACGTATTTGTAGTTATCCTAAGAATAGTGTTAATAGAAAGCCCATGTAATCGCTTGTTTTGACAATTTATAAGCTAATTTTGTTCCATTATGAGCAAACGACCATTAATACTTGTGTGCAACGATGACGGTATATTCGCCAAAGGAATAGCTTCATTGGTTGAAGTTGCAAAAAAGCATGGAGATGTAGTTGTAGTTGCGCCAGACAGCCCTCAATCAGGAATGGGGCACGCAATTACTGTAAACAAAATGATGCGCCTAAGAAAATCTACACAATTTGATGGTTTAAAAGCTTGTTACACAAGTACCGGAACGCCCGTTGACTGTGTAAAGTTAGCTATTGCAGAAGTGCTTCATCGTAAACCTGATTTATTGGTCTCAGGTGTAAATCATGGCTCAAACGCATCTACTAATGTGTTGTATTCTGGTACCATGTCGGCGGCTGTTGAAGGGGCACTTGAGGGAATTCCAAGTATTGGCTTTTCTTTACTAGACCATAGTGCTGACGCAGATTTCAGCGGGGCGATGGAAGTAGCGGATAAATTGATTGGTGAAGCGCTGAGTAATGGAATTCCGAAGGATACTTGCTTAAACGTTAACATCCCAACAGGACCATTTAGCAAGATAAAAGGTATTAAAGTATGTCGCCAAGCAAGGGCGTTTTGGCAAGATGGATTTGACAAACGTCAAGATCCTTTCGGAAATGATTATTATTGGTTAACTGGGTCTTTCGAGGATTACGATGGTGGAGAGGACACGGACATATATGCACTTAAGAACAATTATGTGAGCGTAGTGCCCGTTCAGTTTGACATGACAGCTCATCATGCTATTAGCACATTAAATTCATGGGATATATGAACGACATGCGAAGAGACATACTAAGAGGTTTTATTAGTGGTTTGTTAGTTCCACCAATACTGTTTTTGTTCATTTGGCTGATTTTCAAGCTTAGTTATGATGTTAACATTCCCTATGACGTTCAATCATCTTTATTGTTATTTGGTATGGGTGTGAACTTTATAATGAGTTTACGAGCATTTAACAGACGTAAAGAATTCATTGGTAGAGGTTGGATACTCTCTATAATGCCTTATGCTATATTTTGGGTGATCAAATTCTTGTCTGAATGAAAATCTATGTAATTGCCGGTGAGGCATCTGGTGACTTGCATGGATCAAATTTAATGGCTGCCATGCTAGCCGAGGATTCAGCAATTGAATTCAGGTTTTGGGGCGGCGATAGGATGGAGGCATTGGCTGGAAAACCAGTAAAACACATTAAAGAACTTGCCTTTATGGGCTTCATAGAAGTGGTTGCCAATCTAAAAACCATCTTGGGAAATATAAAATTCTGTAAACAAGATATCCTATCATTTAAACCAGATGCTATTGTCTTAATTGATTACCCAGGGTTTAACTTAAGAATTGCCGAATGGGCTCACCAACAAGGCATAAAGGTAATATACTACATTAGTCCGCAAGTATGGGCATGGAAGCAAAAACGTGTGCACAAAATTAAGAAGGTAGTAGGTGAAATGTACGTTATTCTTCCGTTTGAGAAGGATTTTTACAATAAGTTTGACATGGATGTGCACTATGTTGGCCATCCTTTATTAGATGAGATCAAGAATTTTAGAGAAAAGCAGTTAGATTTCGCTTCTTTTACCTCTCGATACAAGCTAGACAGCAAACCTATAATTGCCTTGTTACCAGGCAGTAGAAAGCAAGAAATCTCCATTAAGTTACCAATTATGCTTAGTGTAGTTAAGGATTTCCCTGACTATCAGTTTGTAATTGCGGTAGCGCCTTCACAAGATGTATCCTTCTATGAACAGTTTATTAATGATGATTCGGTTCACTTGGTAGAAGGTGCTAATTATCAATTATTAGCGAATAGTCATGCGGCATTGGTGACCTCAGGAACAGCAACTTTAGAGACTGCACTTTTCAAAGTTCCTCAAGTAGTATGCTACAAAGGAAGTTCGATTTCCTACCAAATTGCGAAACGATTAATTAAAGTTAAGTATATAAGCCTTGTGAATTTGATAGTGGACAAAGAAGTTGTTAAGGAGTTGATTCAAAACGAATTAAACACAGTCAACTTAAGACATGAATTAGGCTTAATTCTAGAAAGCAAAACTCGTGACAAACTCGCGAAGGAATACAGTGATTTGATAGAAACCCTTGGAGGGTCGGGAGCTTCAGAAATAGCTGCCAAGTCAATGTTGAAAACTATCAAGCCATAGACATTTAGACGTTTATTGCTCCATTAATTTTGTAGTATGCGAATAGTATCCTGTGTTATATTATTTCTTTTGGCGTTTGCATCCACGGCAAGTGATAGTAAACTAATGGACATTGGTATATACCGAGATGTTTCTATTACTAAGATTCAAATAGACCAGAACGCGCGTGGCTATGACATATATGGCGATAGTATTGAAATAGGCCACTTATACAGTAAAGACCGGTTTACCGTGAAAGTTGCAAGTGGTAAATGTTACATATACAAAGGCGAAACATTAATTGGAGGCTATGACACGATACGATTTGTACCTAATCATACAGAAGCAGAGTTTTCAATCAATCCAATCGCGCCGAATTATAGAAGCCGCATCTACTATGGTGAGCTTAAATTAGCAGTAGAAAGCGGCAAGAGACTTCATATCGTCAATAGAGTACCTCTGCATTATTACTTGGCCGGTGTAATTGAGTCAGAATCTGGAGCAGGGCAGTCACTTGAGTATTATAAAGTACAAGCCATAATTAGCAGAACGTATGCATTAAAGAATATCTATAAACATGCTAAAGAAGGCTTTATGCTGACTGATTTAGTGAATTGCCAGGTATATAAGAGCAAAGCACGTTATAATAAAGAAATTTATGAAGCCGTGAGCCAAACAGACGGCATAGTGATTGTTGATGAGAATCTGAGTTTAATTACAGCCGCGTTTTACTCTAATAGTGGTGGACAAACAGCTAACTCTGAAGACGTGTGGAACAACCCTCTGCCGTATCTGAGAAGTATTAAAGATCCTTACTCGGAAGGGCAAAACAATGCGAGTTGGACTAAACGTATAAATCGTATGGAATGGCTACAATACCTTCAGAACACATATCAATACCCAATCCACGATTCTCTTGCGCGCTATCAAGCCTTAAATTTCAAGCAGGAGAGTCGGAAAGCATTTTTTGTAGATCCGGCTTATGGAATACCATTACGTGACATTAGAAGGGATTACAGATTAAAGTCCAGCTATTTTAGTCTGAGCGAGGAAGGCAGCTCAGTTGTATTTAGTGGTAAAGGTTTTGGTCATGGGGTTGGTCTTAGCCAAGAAGGAGCCATGAAAATGATTAGAGAAGGCTATAACCACAAACAGGTCATCCATTTCTACTTTACGGGCATTCATTTGATTTCTTTTGACTTGCTTGAGTTCTACACCAAGGACTTGGCTGAATACTAACCGGTCTTTTCGGTTGATCGATACCTTTCCTTTACAGAACTTTCATATATCTCAAACACTGTATTTAGCTTAAACTCACATTCGTAGTACAGCGTAGCGTCCTTGTTGTTTTTAGCTCTGAAGGTATGTTTTACACTAAATCCAATATGCTCCTTATGAAAGCTATCATACAGGCGCTTATTGCTTTTGCTTTCTGACAAGACATCTTCATCAAAGCTCAGCTCATGATTAGAGGTATCGCCTATTATTTCTGTAAGCGCTTCAAAATCATTATCCACCCATTCGTAATAGGCAAGTTTAGCTTCACCACTCAGGTCAATTATCCTTTCAAAGTCAGAGAACTCACCATCTTTGTAGGATTCAGGATGCTCTAAAGTCTTATTTAAAACCCATTCTCTTACTGCAGCTTTAATCTGTTCTTTTTCCTTTGAACTGAGCGAATCTGATTGTGCTAATAGACTAGAGGGTAGGATAAAAATCCCAGCAAGTAGTGTTATGATTTTTAAGCTGTGCATTTATCGAACACCGTGCATAAGCTTCTTAAGCCAAGGATTTAATAAGTATATCAGAACACCCGCTACCACTGGGACTATAGTGAATATTAAAAAGAAGGTAGATAAGGAGTATTTCTCTGTGATATTTTCAATTTCACCACCTAAGATTGCAGCTAAATTATTCCCGATGGCGATGGCAACATACCACATACCAAACATGAATGCGATCATTCTAGCAGGAACCAATTTGCTCACGTAAGATAAGCCCACTGGTGATAGACATAGTTCGCCAATAGTATGGAAAAGATAAGCGAGTATTAACCACACCATACTTACTTTAGCTCCATCTTCTAATCCGTATGCTCCAAGCGCAAGTAAGCCAAAACCAATGGCCATGATTATAAGTCCCAAAGCATATTTGCCAGCGGCCGATGGATTGTATTTACTATCCCACCATTTAGAAATTAAAGAGGCAAATGCAATTATAAAGAATGAGTTAAGAATGCTGAACCAAGATACTGTTATCTCGATTTGATTTCCGTTATCACGTATCACCTGTGCATTAACTAGTCCACTTTCAACATTGTTTTCTAATCCAATCTCCCTGTAATAGTCTATTCGGTCTTCCTTGACATAAGCAAATTGAGTACGATCGTTATCTTTTGCGATAATCTGAATATTAGAACCATCTTCTAATGGTTTATATGCAATCACGGAGGTTTCGATGGTTTCTACAACTTTACCTTCAGGAACAAAACCATTTTCAGTTACTGCCTCCATTTTAAATAGTGGTTCGCCATTCTCATCCAGTTTCTGTTTTTTAGTCTCTTCGTCAATTATTGGGTCAGTTGCATAAGCTTGGTACGAGACAATGTATGATGATGCATTCATTTCTCTGTTTAGCATCCAACCTACAACTGTCCACATCCCCGCAAAACATAAAACCAGCACAATGTTGGAGCCAGGAATTGATTTGTAGGTTCGTCTCCATAGCAGCACGAGCACCCAACTTATGATAACAAGTGGAATAATTGTTAGAAGCGCATTAAAAATATTGAATAGGGTAGCGCTGTCTCCTGTCATTACTCTGTCTACACTGTCCCTAGCGAAAATAATTAGAGAGGAAGCTCCTTGCTCAAAAGACAGCCAAAAGAATACTGTGAAGAAGGCAAAAACAATGAATGCAATCATTCGGTCGCGAGTAACTCTCTCATACCGCAGAATACGGCTAACAGACAAATATATAAATACTAAAACGCCAATGAGTGCAGTCACATATCTACCACCAACTCCTTCCACTTCAAATGGAACCATGTCAAAATCTAGTATTTGAACAAACAGGTCATTGAAAGCATAGATAAGCCCTGCGATCACTGAAATTACTACCAAAACCTTATCTACAAGTGTAAATGGATTTCTTGGTACCGTGTCTACTTCTTCCTCTTCTTCAGCTGTTTCAATAGCTTTTAATTTGTCTTTGTTTTTCTTCTTCGTAGAATCACCAATGTTGCCAAACAAAGGCTTTGAGAGCCAGAACTGAAGTGTTCCGAATAGCATAAATACACCTGCCAAACCAAAGCCCCAGCTCCAGCCAATTTTCTCAGCTAAATAGCCGCATAACATCATCCCAAAAAATGCTCCTGCGTTCACTCCCATATAGAATATAGTGTATGCTCCATCTTTCTTTTCAGGAAGATCTTTGTACATCTCGGAAATAATGGAAGTAATGTTTGGTTTAAAGAAGCCAGTTCCAATAACTAGCAGACCTAAGCCAAGATATAAAGACATTTCGGTCTCAAGCGCCATAGCAGCATGTCCAAGGGTCATTATTATGGCGCCAACAATTACCGCCCATCTGTAGCCAAGTAATTTATCGGCGAGCATACCACCAAGGATAGGGGTGATATATAGTAGTAAAACATAGGTGCCGAAAAGTGATGAGGCATTTTCCGCTGACCATTCCCAGCCCGGGTTGTAGCGCATAATAGCCATTGTAAGGAAGTTAATTAACAATACTCTCATTCCGTAGAACGAGAATCTCTCCCACATTTCAGTAAAAAACAATACAAATAATCCAGCCGGATGACCTAATACCTTTGTATCGAAAAAGTTCTTCCTTTGTTCAACTGCTCCTGCCATGCTCAATCTAGCTTAATTATCAACTACCTCCGTATTCCCTAACTCAAAGCCTTCTGTTTCATCAAAGTCGTCATCAGATATAGCTTTTTCATTGTCTTCAGCGCCATGTGTTAATCGTTTAAGTGGTTTTAACAGAAGAATAACTAATGTTCCGAATACTGCTGTTAGAATAAATATAAATAGGAAGGTATTGTATTCGCGCTCACTTTGCACCTCTTCAATTACGAATTCGCCAGCGTAATCTTTTCCATCACCCTTATTCTCTTTTACTTTGGCAGCTTCCGAATCTTTTTCGAACTTGAATGTTGCGTGATAAGGATCATCTTTTGTTGCATTTGCATCTTCTAAAATCTCAATTACTTGAGCTTTTTGTGCATCATCAACAAACTTAAATACAGGACGAACATCTATTGAGTCATTAGCATAGCTCGTCGCCATAATCTCACCATCCTCAATATATATAGTAGACTTAATGGCGATTGATTCATCCTCTTTAACTTTTTCCTGAACACCCTCATATGGAGCTAGCTCGTCCACACTCGCCACAAGTTCTATTTTAATTGGCTCTGACTGAGATGACTCTCCAATCATACCCGCAAGTTTGTTTCCGAGACCAGTTGCGGCAAAATATACACCCATCATGATTGAGGCATATTTCGCAGGAGCTAATTTTGTAATAAATGAAAGAGCAGTCGGTGACGCACAAAGTTCGCCTATGGTGTGTAACAAATACGCGAATGTTAACCACCAGAAACTCGCTGTACCAAATTCAGTTGCGCTTGCCTCTTTAGAAGCGCCCACCATAAGTAAGAACCCTAGGCCCATTATTATGGTACCAGCACCCATTTTTAGTAGTGTAGAGGTTTCTTTGCCTTTCAGCTTTCTGCTTGCCCAAAATGCAGCTACAGCGGTACCAAAAATTATAATAAACATGGCATTAAAGGACTGGAACCATGTGACTGGCATTTCCCAACCAAAGATTGTTCTATCTATTTTTTCGTTTGCATAAATATTTAACAAACCTCCAGCTTGTTCGAATGCACCCCAGAAAACAATTATTATTAAGAATGAAAGTAGTAATACAACCATCCTGTCTTTCTCAACTTTATTTAATGGCTTTTTAAGCAGTGCTTTTTCCTCCTCATTTTCGGATTTCCCAAGGAAATTCCCGACATGCGTCAAGTATTTCTGTCCCCACACGTAAACTGCAAGTCCCAGTAACATACCAATTCCAGCAAGTCCAAATCCGTAATGCCAACCATACGTTTCTCCAACATATCCAACAATAATGGAAGATAGGAAGGCCCCCACGTTAATGCCTATATAAAATATCGTAAAACCTTTATCCCTTCGCAGATCTCCTTGCTTGTAAAGACCACCTACCATGGTAGATATGTTAGGTTTAAGCATACCAACTCCAAGAATAATCAATCCTAATCCTGTATAGAATGCCCAAGCTGCTTCAATCGCCAAAACTCCATGCCCAATACACAGAATTATTGCCCCATACATAACCGATCTTTTCTGACCCAATAGTCTATCCGCAATAATACCTCCCGGAATAGACATTACATAAACCAACATTGTATACCATCCATACAATTCTAATGCACTTGCTTTAGTCCATCCTAATCCGCCGTCTCCAACTGTAGATGAAATATACAATACCAGTAAGGCACGCATACCGTAGTAAGAGAATCTCTCCCACATTTCAGTAAAGAACAATACAAACAATCCAATTGGATGTCCTAGAAGTGTTTTTTGTTGAGCTGAACTCATAATATTAGCTTAATTTCTTAATTAGTTATTAGTCAAATAAATACACAAAAACGAATGCTGTTTTACGGTATTTTAAAGCGCATGAAGTTACTGATTTTTTTTGGCAATACTCACTAAATTATTTAATCGGTAAATATCAGTCATTTAACGACTAAATAACATGACTTGGATAAAGCTTGACTGAACCTGAGAGATTTATCTCTACTTTTGGGTCGAATTATAGTAAAATAAGCATGAAATTTAAAACTGTTTTATTAGCATTTCTTCTTGTATCGGTAGCTGCTTGTGGCGATAAAAAAGATGAAAAGAAGGAAGAAAATGATCAAAACAAGGAAGAAACGGCTGCTCAGCAAGAGGAAGAATCTAAAAACCAGAGCGCTTTGCACGATCCACACTCGTTTTCTAACCCCTTAGAGGTCGGAACGAAACATATTCACCTGGATATGAACATTGATTTCGACACCAAAACTATAGATGGTGTTGCAAAACTAGAGTTGATTCACCACAATAATCAAGGGAAATTTATTTTTGATGGCAAAGGCCTTAAGATAAATAAGGTACTTATTGATGGCACGAATGAAGTAGAGCCTAAAATTGTTGCTCAGGATGAGCTTTTAGGTTTTGGCTATGAAGTACCTGTGAACAAAGAGTCTAAATTCGTTGAGATTCACTACACAACAACTGAACACTCAGAAGCTTTACAATGGTTAAACCCTGATCAAACTGCAGGTAAACAACATCCATACTTATTGACTCAAGGTCAAGCTATTCTTACAAGAACATGGATTCCTTGTCAAGATTCGCCGTTACAAAGAATTACTTATTCAGCTAAGGTGAAATGCCCGAAAGAGTTGATGGCTGTAATGAGCGCAAGTAACCCAGTGGTTAAAAACGATATTGGCGAGTACGAATTCGAAATGAAACAAACCATTCCTTCTTATCTCTTAGCACTTGCCGTAGGTGATTTACAATTTGCAGAAATAGGACCTAGGACAGGTGTATACTCGGAGCCAAGTAAACTTAAAGCTTCTAAGTTCGAATTCGGTGATATGGAGAAAATGCTTTTAGCCGCTGAGAAATTATATGGAGACTATAAGTGGGATAGATATGATGTAATTGTTCTTCCACCTAGTTTCCCTTATGGTGGAATGGAGAACCCTAGGTTGACATTCGCTACACCAACTATTCTTGCAGGTGACCGTTCATTAGTTGCATTGATCGCTCACGAGATGGCACATTCTTGGTCAGGAAATCTAGTTACCAATGCAACTTGGGATGATTTCTGGCTAAACGAAGGATTTACCGTTTATTTCGAGAATAGAATTATGGAAGCAGTTTACGGTAAAGAGTTTGCTGATATGCTTTTATTAATTAGTCAACAAGATTTAGAAGGTGAAATAGCTGGAATGATTGAGAATGACATGGCGGAAGATACTCATCTTAAGTTAGATTTAGACGGAAGAAACCCAGAAGATGGATTAACCGCAATTGCATACGATAAGGGTGCTTTCTTCTTAAAAATGCTTGAAGCTAAAGTTGGAAGAGAGAAGTTTGATGCCTTTTTAAAACAATACTTTGAAGAGCACCAGTTCGAAACAATGACAACTACTAAGTTCCTAAATTATCTGGATAAAGAATTGCTTGCTAGTGGAGATTATGATGTGAATGTAGACGAATGGGTTTACGGTGTGGGTCTACCAGAAAGCCATATCACTATTACAAGTAGCAAGTTTGAAAACGTTGAGAAGGAAATGACTGCCTTTAAAGCTGGAGAGAAGGATGCTAAATCTATTGCTCATACTGCAGTTGAGTGGTCATATCAACAAACTTTGCACTTTGTGCGTCAGATTGACGGAGAGATTACAAAAGAACAGATGACTGAGTTAGACAAAGCTTTTGGGTTTACTCAAGAAGGAAACTCTGAAATTAAATCTGCATGGCTAGTAAAAGCTATAGAGCACGATTATCATGCAGCTGATGAGGCTACTGAGGAATTCCTTATGACTGTAGGTAGAGGGAAATTCTTACGCCCAATCTACAAAGCAATGAAAGACAAAGGAGATTTAGCCAAGGCACAACAAATTTATGCTAAGGCGAAAAAGAATTATCATTCCGTTTCAGTTGGTTGGATTGATGACATACTTAACAGCGAAAGCTAAATGTTTAAGTAGGATAGTTTAAGTTTTGAGAGCCGCTAGAGAAGTCTAGCGGCTATTTTTTTGTACGATAAAGTAGTATTTTATTTAAGTGCTTCACGAATGCGCACACACTTCTCAAGAATGCCTTCCAGCTTATCCAATTGCAACATGGTATGAGGGTCAGATTTAGCTTGGGAAGGATTTGGGTGCACCTCCATAAACAATCCATCCGCACCCGTCGCAATTGCCGACAAAGCAATCGTTTCAATTAAACGTGGATCTCCGCCTGTAACACCAGAGGTCTGATTCGGCTTTTGCACACTGTGCGTACAATCCATCACCACAGGGGCTCCGTGTTCTTTCATTCTGGCAATGCTCGTGGCATCCACAATTAAGTCCGAATAGCCAAATGTAGTTCCGCGTTCGCACAGCCAAACCTTATCATTACCGGTTGATTTCACCTTTTCCAATGCAAACACCATGGCTTCAGGTGATAAAAACTGTCCCTTCTTTATGTTTACCGTACAACCTGACTTACCGGCTGCCAATAATAAATCCGTTTGTCTACATAAAAATGCCGGAATCTGAAGGTGACTAACGAACTCAGATACCATCTCTGGCTCATAACTTTCATGCACATCCGTGATATTCGGCACGCCTAAATCTTCACTTACTGCTTTAAGGATATTAAGTGCTTCATTCTTGTCAATTCCTGTAAAACTATCTAAACGGCTTCTGTTAGCCTTTTTGTAGCTTCCTTTGAATATGAAGTCTATGCCGAATTGATCACACATACTTTTAACCTTATTGGCAATTAGATAGGCTGTTTCTTCCTCCTCGATAGCACAAGGCCCAGCTATTAAGAATAGTTTACTCATGAACGTGCTTTTTGACCAAGATAACCGCTGTGATGACGCTTGGCGTATTCTTCTTTCGTGAAATTAATCTTCTCCATCATCATTACAACAATAATATCGCCTAATACTGTCATACATGTAGTAGATGTAGTAGGAGTGAGGCCTAATGGACACACTTCCTCTGGCATTCCGGTACTGAGACATATTGAAGACTCCTTAGCTAATACCGAGTCAGGATTTCCCGTAATGGATATAATCTCAACACCCGGGTTTAGATTTCTCGCAAGCTCTATCAATTCAAGGATCTCCCTTGTTTTACCTGAGTTAGATATGAGAAGTAAAACATCATTTTCTTGAAGAATTCCTAAATCACCATGCTGCGACTCACTTGGATGAAGAAAGACTGCAGGTGTTCCAGTCGAGCTAAATGTTGTTGAAATATTATGACCAATCTGACCAGCTTTGCCCATTCCAGACACTACCAACTTGCCTTTAAGTTGATGCACCTGCTTGTGAATTAGACTTATGGCGTCCTCATAACGGTTATCTTTTGGCAATTTAGATAATGCCTCTATTTCGTGCTGTATAATGTTTTGTGCTTTCAAACTGTTGTATCAATTGACATGCAGATTATTCTACATCTATTTTGATTTCTTTCAAGACCTCAAATTTCTCATCAGTAATATTTACTGTAAGAGGTTCTCCTTCAAAAATGTCATAAACCATCTTATGTCCTATAGTTTCTAGAAAGTCATACACTTCCTCGCTTTCACGCAGCTCTTCTCTAACGATGATATTCACTATGTATCTATCATCCTCTTTTAAAACCTGTGCAGAGCTCTCTACATCTGGGTTAAAGGCTCCAGATTCAATTAGTATATCTAATACTTTTTGAGCTTGTTCTTTAGTAGCGCCATCTTTATAAAAGACCTCATTTTCCCCTTGTTCAACCTTTTCGCCATAGTCAGCGCAACTAGAAACTAACAACGCACCAACAAATAGGAGGCTAAGTGTAAATATTTTAGTCATTGTGATATGATTTAATTATATATGCAAATCTAGTATTTTAATCAGAACATTATTTTGGCATGATTAATTTAAATTTTCCGTATCTTGTTACGAGCTGTTGCTTGTTTACCGCTTCAAAACAGTTATATGAATAAGAGAAAGATCAACATTCAGGGCAGTCGCGAAAATCGAATTATTGGAGATGTTAGATACAATGACAATTGTGAAGCCATTGTAATTTTCGCGCATGGCTATAAGGGTTTTAAAGACTGGGGTGCATGGAATTTAGTAGCAGATAGATTCGTGGAAAACGACATTGCTTTTGCCAAATTCAACTTCTCATACAATGGTGGGACTCCTGACAATCCGATTGACTTTCCGGACCTTGAGTCTTTTTCAGAGAATAATTATTCGACCGAGTTACACGATTTAATTGAAATGATTGAATATGTAAATGAATCGGATGACTTACGTGATTGCACAGATCTAATTATACTCATCGGTCATAGTAGAGGTGGAGGCATTTGCCATTTGGCGGCCTCACATAAAGCTATTAACGGTATCATTACATGGGCAGCCGTTTCAGATTTTGGCTCTAGATTTCCAAGTGGTGAAGATTTAGTTCGATGGAAAAATGATGGCGTGTATTATGTTAAGAACAGTAGAACAAATCAGGAAATGCCGCATAAGTATCAGTTCTACGAAGACTACCAAAATAACAAAGGTTTATTAGACATTATTCAAGCAGCAGGTGCACACAACAAGCCTACTTACATAATTCACGGTAAAAAAGATCTCAGTGTTGATTACACGGAAGCCATTAATATTTTTAATGCTTGTTCAAATGCCGAGTTATTACTTTTAAATGATGCAGATCACACCTTTGGGTCTTATCATCCTTATGATAAAGAAACGCTTCCTTCTGATTTACAAGAGATTTCGGATGCGAGTATTGCATTTATCAAAGAAATGTTCGATTTATAGCTTTAGCCGTGCTATTGCATTTGCATCTAAGCTTCCAAAGTCTTTCTGTTTGAATTGAAAATAAGCTGATGCACCAATCATAGCTGCGTTGTCTGTACAATACTCAAACTTTGGAATAAACACTTTCCAATTATTCTGCTCGCCTGCCAATCTGAGTTTGTCTCTAACCTCTGAGTTCGCGGATACTCCGCCCGCAATCGCTAGTTGGTCAATACCAAGATCTTTAGCCGCTTCAAAGAATTTCTCTAACAAGTAGTCTACTAGTGTTGATTGAATGGAAGCACATATATCTGGTAGATTATTTTTAACCGCATCAGGGTTTTTCTCCACAAATCTTAACACGCTAGTTTTAAACCCACTAAAGCTATAATTGTAATCATCTACTTTAGGCTTTGGGAAGTCATAAGCCTTAGGATTTCCTTCTTTCGCTAGCTTATCAATCATTGGTCCTCCAGGATAGGGAAGACCAAGCAGCTTGGCACTTTTATCAAATGCTTCACCAGCCGCGTCATCAATTGTGCTGCCTATCACCTCCATTTCCAATGGAGACTTCACATGGACTATCTGCGTATGACCGCCTGAAATGGTTAAACATAAAAATGGACAAGATGGCGGAATGTAGTTTTCAGCATTATTGTCTAGAAAATGAGCAAGCACATGAGCTTTCATATGATTGACTTCAATCAATGGAATATCTAAAGCTTGCGCAAAGGATTTTGCAAATGAGACGCCCACCAATAATGCCCCCATTAGTCCAGGGCCTCTTGTGTAAGCAATCGCATCTAAATCAGATTTCGAAATATTTGCATCCTTTATAGCTGCATCAACAACAGGTAAGATATTCTGCATGTGAGCCCTACTAGCTAGTTCGGGCACCACACCGCCGTACTTTTCATGCACTTTTTGACCTGCAATATAATTGCTTAAAACGCGTGTATTCCTTAGAACAGCAGCAGAAGTTTCATCACAAGACGATTCTATCGATAAAATGGTAATATCTTTGTTATCTTCAAGCATCATTAAGAACGCAAAACTATTAAAAAAGCACTCAATATCAGCCTAAGAAGTATCGGCATTTTAGTCGAATGGGTGCTAATTCTCGTAATTCTTGTTTTGTTCGTCATCCGTAGTTCTGCATTTCAGACCTGGCTTGGGCAGCAAGCTACTAAGTATTACAGTAATGAGTTGGGGACAAAGATAGAAGTCGAAAAAATTGACCTTCAAGACTTTAGAAACATGGAAATCAAAGGTGTGTATATCGAAGACCTTGATGGTGACACCCTTATATATGCTAAATCTATCACAGCAGATATCAAAAATTATTCGATTAAGAAAAAGTTTGTTGATGTTGAAGAAATCGCCTTAAACAAAAGCCGTGTTAACATAAGAAGCTTACGAGAAGGTGGGTTTAACTTTGACTTTGTTGAAGATTATTTTGCCTCAGATGATGAGGATACTACTAGTTCGCCCTGGGCTGTAAACATTAAAAACATTCGCCTTAACAGCAGTGTGCTGAGCTATTCGGATGAAAGTGAAGAACCTATGGAGAGCGGGTTTGACTACAATTTCATTAGAGTATTTGCAAACGCGCATGTGTCGGACTTAATGCAAGAAGGCGAAAACATGCGAATGAAAGTGCACAAACTGAATCTGCTAGACAAATCTGGATTTTGGGTGAAAAACTTAACGGGTGAGTTAACAGTATTACCCGGAGGGTTTCAAATCGATTATATGGATTTGCAAACCGAGCATTCGCATTTAATCGCGAATCAATTCTCCATGAAAGGTAAAAATAGGACTTGGAAAGACTACGATGATTTTATGGAAAATGTGAAGTTGCAGACTTTCTTCAAGAAGGGATCACATCTTAACATGCAGGATTTAGCCTACTTTTCTAGTGATCTAATTGGTTCAACAATGGACTTGGGCTTACACGGAAAGATAAGAGGTACCGTGGCAAACCTAAAAGCTAAAGATTTTACAATATCTCCTGAAGATGAAACCTCCATACGTGGAAACTTTGATTTTGACGGACTCCCGGATATTGACAACACCTTTTTAGCTTTTAATATCAAAGAATGTCTAACTAGTAAACGATCTCTGGAGAAAATTCAGCTCCCGCCATATAACGACTCCTCCTACATAGAACTACCTGATAACCTTAGCTATTTAGGCGACATTAAAATCAATGGTAGTTTCATGGGGTATTATAATGATTTCGTAGCCTTTGCAACCGCCAAAACAGATGCGGGACTAGTAAAGTCCGATATCGAACTAAAATATTCCGAAGAATACCAAAACTTCCACTATACAGGGCATCTTGAAGCACACAACTTTGAGCTTGGGAGGGTATATGCCGATCAAGGACTATCAGATTTTGGACTTGTTGATGGTAAGGTCCAAATTGACTCGGCATACGGTCTGGATATAGAAAACATGTTTGCTGACCTTAGCGGTAAGATCAATTATCTGGATTTTAATGGATATCGCTATAAGAACCTTCAAATAGTAGATGGTGTATTTGAAAAGGATTATTTCATAGGAAATCTTAAACTACGAGATCAAAACATTGCACTGGATTACGATGGTAAAATAGACTTCAGCCAAAAACTGCCAAGGTTTGATTTTGTGGCGCATGTAAATAATGCTCATCTAACCGAATTAAACTTTACAGAAAGCCCAATGGATGCTGCAGTTTGTGCAAAAATCACCGTGGACAATCTAAGAGGTGATAACCTAGATAATATTACGGGGGATGTTAGGATAACCGATATCAGTTACTATGACGAAGGGAAAGAAGTGGACATGATGGAAGTAAAAATGCACATGGCATACGAAAATAAAGAACGTTTGCTTGAGCTTAATTCGGACATCTTTGATCTAAAAATCAACGGTGACTTTAAATTCGATAATCTTCAGTATTCATTAGCTAAAATGGGGCATAGTATAATGCCTTCGTTAATAGATGAAGCGCAATTCGCTGGGAGAACCAGTGACGATAAGTTTAACTATTTGCTCACCATATGGGATGTATCACCCGTTGCAAAAATGCTAGAAACGGAATTAAGTGTGATGCCAGGAGCAACTTTGGGTGGTTATTATGATTCAAAGTATGGACTATTTGAATTGAACGTGAAGAGTGAACTTGTGATGTTTGGAAATGACTACGTTAAGACCTTTAATGCCGGTGCGAAAAAGCTTCAGGACGCCATGTTTGTTGAAATCACGGCAGAAGAACTCTTATTAGACAGCAATAGACTTGAGAATTGTGAAGTAAATATCATTCCGTATGAAGACTTAATTGAGTTTGATTTGGGCTGGCATAATGACGATGATAATGCGGGTAAATTCTATGGTAGTTCTGCCATATACAGTCCAGATAACTTTGATGTATATATCCATTCAGCCGATTTCCGAGCACTTGGCAAAACTTGGGAAATGCAGAAAAGTGCAAATGGTTATTTAGACCCAGCATCTGTGGTTTACAATGCAGATACATTGACCATTGCCAACGTATTTTTGGGCAACGGAACCGAGCGATTAAAGATTGACGGTCGTGTAAGCGAATCGCTTAAAGACGTGTTAAACGTCAAAATTGATTCGTTTATGCTAGAAAGTATAAATCCATTAATTGACATGAATGGCTTTAACCTGTCTGGTCTGGTAAACGGAACAGCGAAACTATCGAATCTCTATGATTCACCAAGGTTCACTTCACGTATAGAGGTAGATACATTTAGTATTAATAACTCATATGTTGGTGATGTGAAGTTTGAGAGCTTGTGGAACAGCATTGACACCAACATAACAATGGTGGGGAGTTTAGTGCGCAGTCAGTTTAAAACAGTTGATTTTAGAGGAAAAGTGTTCCCTTACAGAAAACGAGACAACCTTGATTTCACTGTTTTGTTTGAAGACACTGATTTGGGTGTAATAAACGAGTTCTTGCCACAAGATGACATAACCGAGTTCCATGCCTATACAAACGGAAAGATTTTCGTAAAAGGAACCCCAGACGATATCAAGTTAACAGGATTTATGAATTTTGAAGAAGGACAGTTTAAATTCAACTATCTAAACACCCGGTATAGGTTTGAGGGTGATATAGAGATTCAAGAAGACAAAATTGTATTGTTAGATCTTCCTGTATATGATGAGGAGACCTATTATTTAGATTTACCCGCAAATGGGACATTGCATGGCGAACTTGAGCATGATAATTTCAGCAATTTAGAATTTGACGTCACGATGGATTATCATGACATGATGTTGATGAACACTGACTATAAACAAAATCCTCTTTTCTATGGTCAAGCATATGCATCCGGAACACTCAACATCTTCGGTTATGGCGATAAAATTAACATTGGTGTGGTAGCCAAATCAGATAAAGGAACTGTCTTTAATTTACCATTATACGGCGCGGATGAAGCGGTATTACAAGATTACGTTCGCTTTATTAGTCATGACTCAGCAACTACAGATGAATATAAGATAGATCTCGAAGATATCACCATGACATTTGCACTGGACGTAACAGATGATGCACTAGTTAGAATCCTATTCGACCCAGCCATAGGAGATGTTATGGAAGGCCGTGCTGTTGGTCATCTAGACATGCAGATTAATGAGCTAGGTAAGTTCTTGATGTTTGGTGATTTAGAAGTAACGCAAGGAGAGTACTTGTTTACCATGTATAACGTAATCAATAAACTATTTACAATAGAGCCTGGCGGAACTATACGCTGGCAATCTGGCGACCCGTATGAGGCCATGGTAAATCTCACCACTAATTATACAACGCGCGCTTCATTGAGCAATCTTGTGTCAATTGAAGATGAGAAATACAACAAGAAACAAGAGGTCAACTGCTTCATGACACTCAAGAATGATTTGTATAACCCAGATTTATCTTTCGATATAAAAGTACCTAAGGGAGACCAAAACGTTGAAGCAGCGTTAAATAGGGTTCGTGGAGAACAGGAAGAGTTAACTAAGCAGTTTTTCTCTCTGATGGTTATTAACAGCTTTGTTAGCCGTCAATCAAGTGGTTACGGAAGCTCGGCACTTAACGCTACAACGGCAGATCTATTAAACAACCAGTTATCAAACTGGCTTTCACAACTAAGTGATGAGTTTGATTTAGGGTTTAACTATTCGCCCGGAGACGCCTTGTCTCAACAAGAACTTTCACTGGCTTTTGAAACACAGTTATTAAATGACAGACTAGAGCTAAGCGGAAACTTTGGTTATATGCAAGGAACAAGTACTAGTCAATCCAACACCAACCTAATTGGAGACTTTAACGTTGAGTATAAAATTAATGAGGACGGTACTTTCCGAATTAGAGGTTTTAACGAAACCAATGATTTTGATTTGACCAATACTTCCCAATCACGATACACTCAAGGAGTAGGGGTATACTACACGGAGAGTTTCGATAAAATGAAAGACGTTAAACTATTTAAGAAAATAGGCAATTTCTTCAAGCGCAAGAAGAAAAAGAACACAGATGAGACTCCAGAAGAATCGGAGGATACAAAGTCCAATGATGAAGCAACAAAGGAAGAATAGCTGACTAGTATGCTGGTTGACTAGTTGACGAGTTAGTGAGTGCCTATCGATACGTCATCATAAATTATTAATTCCAACAACCACGAGCGGCAGTTAATATGTGTGCAATAGTCAACCATCGTTCCTTTCGCTCACGGTAACGGTGCGCAACGGAGAAATCTACAGTAAGCACCATGTTGAGTGCCATCTATAGATTTCTCCGCAAGGTCGAAATGACTGTAGGGTATGGATAGGCTAGTGCCAAACTATAATCCATTCAATTAATAATCAACTATCGTTTCCTTCGTTCGCGATAACGGTTTAGGCAGATGATTGGTATGCTGGTTGATTAGTAAACGAGTGCCAATCGATGAGGCATTATAAAATATAAATCATCAATTGTTTTAGTTGATTAGGTTGCCGGCTGACTGGTTGATTAGTACGTTTCGGACAATATCAAATTTCAAATCTCGAATCTCGAATCTAAAATTACCCCACCACTTTCAACTCCGACACATGAATACTTCCCGTAATCTCTAATCCAAAACCTAAATTAATTTGTCTAGCAGATTTGTTTGATGTGATAAGATTCATTTTCCTTACACCTAATTCACGCAGGATTTGTGCGCCAACACCGTAATCTCTAGAGTCCATTTTCAGTTGCACACCTGATTGATCCATATGACCACCACTGCGCTTAATAGCGTCTATAGCATGCACTAGATTGGTGTCTTTGTTCTGCTGGTTCATGATAACTACCACACCTTTGCCATTGTGTCCTATATACTGCATAACGTCACTAAGAGAAGGTGAATAGTTATTATCAAACAATGACGATAAGTCATTAATAAGAGTAGAGGAGTGCACCCTTACTGGAATCTCCTCATTCTCTTCCCAGCTACCAATAGTAAGCGCTAAATGAATATCTCCTGTTGTTGTCTGTTCGTAAGCCTTTAATTCAAACTCTCCGTAAGGCGTTTCTAGCTGAATGGATGTCTTCTCATTAATTAAACTCTCATTCTCCAAACGATATTTAATTAGATCGGCAATAGATATGATTTTTAGATTGAATTTCTCAGCAATCACCATAAGCTCTGGTAATCTCGCCATAGTGCCATCTTCATTCATTATCTCTACAATCACACCTGCTGGTTCATAGCCAGCCATTGCAGCTAAGTCTATGGCCGCTTCAGTATGTCCCATACGTCTCAACACACCTCCAGATTTAGCGCGCAAAGGAAAAATGTGTCCTGGCTTTCCGAGTTCTTCTGGTTTGGTATTAGGATTAATTAAGGCTTGGATAGTTTTTGCTCTATCACTTGCTGAAATACCTGTGGTACAGCCATGTCCGATTAAATCAACAGATACTGTAAATGGTGTTTCGTAGGCTGCGGTGTTCGAATTCACCATCATTTCTAAACCAAGCTCATCGCATCTATCTTCAATAAGCGGAGCACAGATTAGTCCGCGACCATGTGTGGCCATAAAGTTGATCATCTCAGGTGTAACGCAATCTGCAGCTGCTACAAAATCACCTTCATTCTCTCTATCCTCATCATCAACAACAATAATAACCTTGCCTGCCTTGATGTCTGCTATGGCTTCTTCTATACTATGTAAACTCACGGTCCGAAATTTTACACAAAGGTACTATTTACTAGATATCAAAGCATTTAATTTGGCGTTGTTTGCTTCCCAAGTGTAATTTTCCTCTACAAATTTTCGTGCCTCTTCAGCAAGACGCTTAGCTTGATGCTCATTTTCAAGCAAATGCTGAATCTTTTTCGCGAATTCTTCTGGTTTGGATGCTATCAATAGATGTTTGCCGTCGATGGCCTTAATCGCGTTATTGGCCATACGAGATGAGATACATGGCACTCTAAGGCTCATCGACTCTAAAATCTTGTTTTGAAGCCCCGTGTTTATAAGCATTGGAGCGACAAAAATGCGTGCACTGCAATAGGATTCTCTAATATCGTCAACCCAACCAGCAATATGGACCTTATCACTTGCTAATTCTTGTAGTTTAGGATGAGGATTGGCACCCGAAATTAAAACACTCGGCGTAAACCCAAGTTGTCTACAAGCCGGTAATATTTCCTCAACAATATAAATGGCAGACGTCACATTGGGTGGGTAATTCATATTACCATGAAACACTAAGTCGTATTTTTTTGGAATATCAATAGCTGTTAGATTTTCTATATCTACGCCATTACGAATCACTTTGATGTGTTTTCGCTTTTCATGATAAATCAAGTCCTGATCTTGCTCAGAAATAATTGTATGATGATCGAAATAGTCATAAATCAGATTCTCATAACTCAAAAGGCGCTTACTTTCAATTTTATAGATGCGGTTCATCGGAAACCCATTCTCGCCACTTATACGCATCATACCGGTGGATAGAGCATCCATATAATCTATCGTCTTTTTAATGCCGTGAATATCCTTTATGTACTCACTAGTTCTGATTAACTGGCAATACAAATGGCCTGGCTTGAGCTCATTAATCTTTCTATGAATCAGTCGTTTAAATGAACTGCTGTAAAACATTGCTACTTGAATAGGCTTATATGAAAACAAGGAAAAGAAAGCCTTGATTTTCTGCATAACAGATGAGACATAATGTATATGCACCTCTTTGCAAAAGGATTGGATATGCTCTAAGTCTGCCTTTTCAACATTAGATTCGTTTAGGCAAAACAAATAGATCTCGTGCTGTTTTGATAAATCTTTGATTTGATGGTAAGCGCGCAGTTTGTCGCCTTTGTCGAGTGGGTAGGGGAATCTTGGCAGAATTACAAACAACTTCATTTACTCAAGATTTCTTTGTAAAAGGCCACAAGATTATCGATTAAACGCGCGTTGTTATGCTCTAATTCCATTAAAAACTTACCGTTTTCAGCTAATTCCTTATTCACTTTGGGCGAACATTTTGCCATTTGCTCTATAAATTCTTCTGGCGAATCCCCAATTAGAATGTTTTTACCTCTATTGTATTTAATTCCTTCGGCGCCCATGGATGTTGAAATTACGGGAACTCCCAAGGCCATGCCCTCAATTATTTTAACACGTATACCTCCTGCGGCTCTTAAAGGCACCGTCATTACGCCGTTTTCTTTCATAAATTTCCTAGCATCATCCACCTCACCAACTACTTCCAAGCCGAGATCTGAATTGCTTGTTATACTATCCGGTATATCTCTTCCTGCAAGAATGAATTTACTATTAGGGTGATTCGCGTGATAGGCAGGCCAAACTTCTGCCAAAAACCACTGAATCCCCTCCAAATTAGGTTTCCATTCGAGCGATCCCAAGTGAAAAAATCGATTCTCAGCTATCTTTTTGGTCGGCACGTAATCATCTACGTCAATACCGAACGGTAAATTCATTATAGGAATCTTTTTATCCAGTTTCCTGTACTTTCCAGCATCTTCAAATGAAATACTCACTATTCCGTCAACATCATTAATAGTAGCAATTTCATATCGCTTCAATTGTTTCGCCAAAACCTTCAGGTAAGTCTTCTTCGCAATATTCCCTGCCTGTAGAGCTAGACGTTCCCAAATCATGTACTCTAAATTGTGAGATCTAAGTATAATTTTGGCTTTAGACAATCGTCTAATTGTGCCAATATAGGGCGTCACGAATAAGCTTTCTAGATGGACGATATCGTATTTCTGCTTGTTTAAAATCTCAGTTAGCAACAAATCCACATCTGGAGTAAAAAAGCGTGTAATATTGTATGAATCAGATGTGACAAGACTTGCGAAAGCATCTACCATGTTCAGACTGGTGTCAACATGCACAGATTTAACCGTCATTTTATCCCTCAATTCTTTAGGAATATCCGATTGTTTAAAGGGATGCTTGTCCGTTTCAATAGTTAAAACGTCTAACTCAACGCCAGCTTTCACCAAACCACAGCTCACATTTTTAATAGCAAGACATCCACCGTCTTTGGGAGGGAATGGAGGTTTATGTGAAATCTGTAATACGCGCACAACTATTTTTTCTTCCGCGAAAATAAGCGTTTATAAAAATCCAAATCAAATAAAGCCGAATCATTATTGGCTTTGTAGCTTAAAAATATGGCAATCGGTGCTAAAACCATTGTACTAAGCCACATTCCGAGATACGGTGACATAACTCCTTGCCGCGACAGCTTTTCTCCTGTAATACTCAACATATAATAGAGAATAAAGAAAATTATCGCAAATACTACGGGATAACCTAAACCACCTTTTTTGGAGATGGCACCCAATGGTGCGCCAATAAAAAACAATACCAGAATGGCCACGGACAATGTAAACACACGATTTCGGGCAATATGCACATGCAATAGCATATTATTGGTGTGCTCCATATCCGTTTTGAGTCGGTTGTCAATATCAATAATGCTTTGAGAGACCATTCGTTTTGCATTTGATATTACTCCTGCACGTTTGCTATACTCGTAATTGTCTAGGTCTGCTGAGATGAGTTCTACCTTGGATACATCATTATGCACAGTATCTCTGAAAACAAAGAGCTTCTGTTTTAATACATTTTTTGTTTGATTAATGTAGGTGTCCTTAACTTTATATAACGAATCCACATCACGGTTCATTTGCTGAAGCGTTTTGTATAGGATAGATTCTTGATAGTTATCTGTTTCTGTTCGGTCAAGAGTGAAGCTTGATAAATCCATTGTAAGAGCCAACTTCTCAAAATCCATGTGCCTGAAGCCATTTTGTTGTCCCTGGCTTGGGTTAGGCATAAGCTCCTCATCAGAAAAACCATTGTATAAATTAATCAAAAGGGTAGTGCCATCTTCAGATTTCTTAATGCCCGCCTTCTCGGCATAAATCTCACGCCACTTATACGATTGCCCCACCTTCAAATCGGAAATAAAAACATCTCCGAAATGGGAATCATCAAACTTCTTTCCGATATAAATACTGTGATCCGGAATTTCATTGTAGTATTCGCCCTCCTTAAAACTGAGACTAGTCTTCTGGTTCGCAATATCACTGATAAGTACGCGCATTTTAAAATGAGCCGTTGGCCACGTATAGTTCGAATAGAAAAATGCTGATATACTTAAGCCAATAACCATCACTGTTAATGGTCTAAAAATCTTAAACAGTGACATTCCCGCTGATTTCATTGATGTGAGTTCTGATAGCTCGCCAAACTTCCCAAACACCATAATTGAACTGAGGAGAATAGCAAGGGGAACAGCCATAGGAATTAAATCAGCAGAAGCATATAACAGAAGTTCGAGTATAACATCTGTTCCAAGTCCTTTCCCCATAAGGTCATCAATATACTTCCATAAAAACTGCATGACAAGAAATGCCATGGCAATAGCAAAGGTCGCAAGGAATGGACCGATAAAAGACTTTATTATCAGCCAGTGTAATTTCTTCAAGAAAACTTGATTTTATGAACCTAGAACGTGAGCAAGTTCACTTAATTGTTGATCCCACAAATCTCTTGCCTCATCAACTTCATCCTCCTCAGCATGATCTGTAACCATTAACGCTACATCCTTTGTTAATGGGTCAATCTGAATACGCATTTCAAAATAGTAAGATGAATCATCTTCGTCATCATCCATCCATCTAAATTTTATGTATTCATTGTTCTTTTTTGTCAATAATCGCGCGCTTTCTTCACTGCCATCCCACATAAACGTATACACATCACCTCTAATGTTCACGTCATCTGCAAACCATTCTGCAAGGCCACTTGGTGTACTTAGCATGTTATATAAGACTTTTGTTGAAGTCTTTATCGGGAATTCTATCTCATATTTAACTTTATCGGACATCACCTAGCAATTAATTCATAAATTCGCCCACAATTAAGCAAATCGCAAGATACGCAAAAAAATGTGATTAAATGGCATTGATACATTCATTTGAAGAAAGTGGAAACGTACTCTTTAAGTACCGTGGACAAATCCCAGTAGTTTTATTTGTATTAGCAATTCCAGTAATATACTTTACTGACTACGAAGGTGTTATACCAGACAACTATAACTTGTATTTAGCTATATCGATTGCCTTATCAGTAGCTGGATTTTTGTTCAGAGCCTATGCTATTGGAACGACTCCAAGAAACACTAGTGGACGAAATACAAAAGGTCAGGTGGCCGAATTCCTTAACAGCACTGGTATCTACTCGATAGTGCGCCATCCATTGTATGTAGGGAACTATTTTATGTGGATCGGAATTGTAGCTTTCACATTCAACTTATGGTTCGTAATCTGCGTTACACTTTTGTATTGGCTTTACTATGAGCGTATTATGTTCGCAGAAGAACGATTCCTTGAGCGCAAGTTTGGTGATAAATATTTAGAATGGTCGAAAAAAGCACCTGCATTTGTGCCCAATTTTAAGCTTTGGGTTAAAGGGGATATTCCTTTTTCACTAAAAACCGTGCTGAAAAGAGAATATAGTGGCTTTTTCGCGACTGTTATAGGATTTGTTTTCGTTGACGCGATTAGGGAGCTGATTGTATTGTATAAATATGATGCAATGGACTACTATGAGTTCAACAACAACTACCTTATCATTCTTGGTGCAGCAGGTGCAATCACAATCCTTCTCAGAAGCTTAAAGCACTATACAAATGTGCTAGACGTAAATGACCGCTCCTAATCAAGCGTTCTCGTGTACAGAATGACTTCACTAGGGTCGCTCCATGCATAATTTAAGGGCTTGCAAGCGAAAGGTTCCAAGTGCTTAACCATGAAAAAGCTAGCACAATCTGGCACATTTATTTTCCCCCAACTATTCGCTGGTTTCACATGTCCAGGAACGATAATCGCCACGTGTCCATATTTATCTCTTGTACTTATAGCCACAGTTGCTTGTCCATTATTAGCGTGTTCTTGGGCAGTTTCTAATGCCTTCTGATTCGTTGCATCACCGAGCACCTTCCAAGTACCAAATTGTCCATGTATCATGTCATGCATTTCATGATAGTCCACATATTCGCCATCTTTATAAAAATCATCAATCTGATAGAAATCACAAATAGCTTTTGCAATGAAATACTTACAATCTAATAGATTCTTGGTGCTACTAGTTCTACAGTCATTGAATTCATCAATCAAATCACTCATGATATCCATACTTTCTTCGGTCATCACAGTATTACCCTCATCATCAGTGGTCGTGTAATTCGTTCTTTTCTCATCTCCACATGCAGATATTATAAAAATTGAAAGGCTTAATATTAATATTCGAGTACTCATAATATTCGTTTTATATCACAATTATAGATAAAAAAAGACAGTATCTTCGCCTCCTTAACAATCAGGCAAATGAGCAGGGGAAAATTAATTTTACGTTCAAAAAAGGATCAGGCAGTTAGAAGATTCCATCCTTGGATATTCTCAAACGCAATTAAATCTCAGAGTGGAGAGGTGAATGACGGAGAAATAGTGGAGGTTTATTCCAACAAAGAAAAGTTTCTTGGATGTGGTCACTATCAGCAAGAAGGCTCCATTTCTGTAAGAATGCTGAGCTTTTTTAACGAGGAGTGGAACGAAGACATAATTGCCACGCGCATTAAAAGAGCGTATCAAACCCGTGTCAAAGCAAATCTCTTGCGGGATGACAACAATTGTTTTCGCTTAATTTTCGCTGAAGGTGACAGACTGCCAGGACTTATTGCAGACTACTACGCTGGATATGTGGTGATGCAGTGTCATTCATCAGGAATGTATTACATGCGCCAAACTTTGGCCGACGCAATCATGAAACTTGATGGGGTTAAGGGTGTCTACTGTAAGTTCGCTTCCAGTCTCACTAAAATGTATGAAGATGTGGACGAACCGTCTTTGTTAGCAGGAGAAGAATTTCCTGAAGACCTAGTTGCAGTCGAAAATGGAATTCAGTTTATGATTGACTGGAAATATGGTCAAAAAACTGGTTTCTTTATTGACCAGAGAGACAATAGAAAGCTGCTAGGCGAACTAAGTAAGGGAAAAAAAGTGCTCAACACATTCTGTTATACCGGAGGTTTTTCGCTTTATGCATTGAAGCATGGCGCCGAATTGGTGCATTCATTAGACAGTTCTCAACCCGCATTGGATATTATCGATAAGAGCTTGGAGTTAAATATGATTTCTAGTTCAAATCACAAAAATATTTGTGCAGATGCCGTTCAGTATATCAAAGAATTAGAAGTTGATTACGACATGATTATTCTTGACCCGCCTGCATTTGCTAAGTCGAGACATGCACGTCACAACGCAGTCCAAGGCTATAAGCGTCTGAATGCAGCTGCAATGCGACAAATCAAATCGGGAGGTATTATTGCTACCTTCTCATGTAGTCAGGTAGTGGATGCTGACTTATTTTACAATACAATAGTCGCTGCTGCACTGAGTGTTGAACGAGAAGTTAAAGTACTCTCAAAACTATCTCAACCAGCAGATCACCCAATTGGCATGTTTCATCCAGAGGGCTCTTACTTGAAAGGCTTAATTCTGGAAGTTATCTAATGAGCATCTTAGATACCTCATATAAGCGCATATTAGGTATCGCCTTGCCCATTATTTTTGGTGCTTTTATTCAATCACTTATTTTGTTTGTTGACTCGGCCTTTCTGAGTGAATTGAGTGCTGTGGCATTCATGGCAGCAGGTATGGCTAGTTTACCATACATAACTCTTTATATGACTGGGAATGGCTTGGGTGACGCCGGTCAGATATTTATGTCTAGACATTTCGGCAAATCCGATCTTGTTGGGCTGAAACAAGGATTCCAATCAAACTTGATACATCTTGTCCTATGTGCCTTCGTTCTATTTGGTCTAACTCAGTTCATAGCTTTCTATGGCTTATCCTTTGTAATGAAGTCTGAAGCTTTACTGCAAGCTTCTCAAGAGTATCTAAGTGTCCGTGCCTTTGGTTTGCTATTCTCATTCATTACATTGAGTTGCACTAGCTACTATGTTGCCATAGGACGATCGCGCATCATGCTCTACAATACTATCCTGCTGTGTGCATTCAACATACTGTTGGACTACTTGCTAATCTTTGGTAATTACGGATTCCCAAAGCTAGGGATAGCGGGTGCAGCTTGGGCAACGGTAATAGCCGAAATAGCTGTGTGTGCCTGGACCTTAGTATATACTAGACTCGATAAAGCCACCAGTTCTGAGTTTCTATTTAGGCAAATACGTCTATCAAAAGATATTAGTAGGCGTATAATCAAACTTGCTGCACCTCTAATGTTTCAAGGATTTATGGCAGTGGGTGCATGGACGGCTTACTTCTATATGATTGAGCAGATGGGGGAACATAGTGAAGAAGTCAGCCAAATACTGCACAGGCTCTATTGGGTAGCCTTAATTCCAATGATAGGATTTTCGGCAACAACAAAAACCTACGTATCCAACTTACTGGCTGAAGGCGATGAAGTAAAAATCAAAAAGACAATAGCTAAAATTCTATTTATCAATTACATATTCGTTATTATTTGTATTCATGGTTTCATTTTATATCCCGAATGGTGGATAGGCATTATCGACAAAAGTGCAAGTCCAGAAATAGTTAGTGACACCGTATTCGCCCTGCAAATTATAACTGGATCAATACTCATTCATGTTGCCGCAGGTACCTTGCAAAGCGTTGTTGCCGGTGGTGGCGATACAAAAACGGCTTTTTTAATCGAGTTAATTTCAATTATTATATACTTGATTTTCGCTTACTATGTGATATTCGAGCTTAAATGGAGTGTAGCGTATGTATGGATAAGTGAATATGTATATTTCTCGGTATTCTTACTTTTGGCGGTATATTACTATTTTAAAGGCGGATGGTTAAAACAGAAGATATAAAAGATAAATCGATAGTTTTTATGGGTACTCCCGACTTTGCGGTAGAAAGTTTGGAGCAACTCATACAAGCGGGCATTCATGTAAAAGGGGTGATTACAGCACCAGACAAGCCTGCAGGCAGGGGTTATAAAATTCAGATGTCGGCAGTTAAAGAATGTGCGTTGAAGCACAATTTGACTATCCTGCAACCAACAAACTTGAAAGACGAGGAGTTCCAGACCAGTCTAAAATCCTTAAACGCTGACCTATTTGTAGTAGTCGCTTTTAGAATGCTGCCCGAATCTGTTTGGGGAATGCCTCCCATGGGAACGATCAACTTACATGGTTCCTTACTACCTCAGTATAGAGGAGCTGCACCTATTAACTGGGCTGTAATTAACGGAGAAACAAAAACAGGCGCCACAACCTTCTACATCCAGCAGCAAATTGACACTGGTGATATAATAGATAAGGTTGAAGTTGAAATTGGCGAAAATGATACTGCAGGTAATGTACACGACAAACTAATGGTAGAAGGAGCCAAATTACTTGTTAGTACTGTGTCGAGCATTCTGTCTGGCTATTCGAAACGAATACCTCAAGACCAAGAAGCAGGAGAGGAGGATTTAAAAGAGGCACCTAAGCTAAATCGTGCTATTTGTCAAATTGACTGGACCAAAGATGCAAAATCAGTACATGATTTCATAAGAGGATTATCGCCATATCCAGGGGCCTGGAGTACCTTATATATAGAAGGTAAAGAAAAAAGCCTATCCTTTAAAGTATTTGAATCACGTTTTATAGCTAATAGCGATTTAGCTATGGGGCAAATAAAACTAGAAAACAACACTATATATATAGGAGCAGAAACCGGAGCGGTTAAAGTATTGATTATTCAGCTGGAGGGAAAAAAACGAATGTCGGCGGAAGAACTTCTAAGAGGTGTGAATATTGATCTGTCAAAACCAGCAGGGTCGTAAACTAAATTAATTAGAGATATGAGAATTATTGTATTGTTATCCTACTTAATAATCGGCGTAAGTGCATTAAGCGCTCAAACACATTTATCATTAAAGGACATTGAACCTGACGAGGACTACGAGAACATTCATGTTAAGAAGATCTCGGACGATGAAGAACAGACCACCTTTATTATATGGGTTAAAAAGAATGTAAAGGCTCATTATCATGCTGTGCACTCAGAGAATATATACGTATTAGAAGGCAAAGGCAAAATGGTGGTTGATGGCAAAGAAATCGAGATTAAAGCCGGAGATTATCTAAATTTCGCCAAAGGGAAGGTGCACGCGGTCTTAGAAGTCACGTCCAGAAAGCCCTTGAAAGTAATCAGCGTTCAGTCTCCTCAATTTTTAGGTAAGGATAGAATATTTGTTGATGAAGACAAATAACTGCCCGAAACCCTTATAAATAGGGCGATTTACTCGGTTTTATCAACAAAAAACCGTATTTATTCACAAAATGAAGGTTTTTAGTGCTGAAACCCTTGACAGGCTTAGATATTCGTATATATTTGCTGGAGTTAACAAAGTAAACTAATTAATAACCGTCGCGCAAAACGCGACATAATACTTAAACAAATGAACAAAGCAGAATTAATTGACGCTATGGCTGACGCTTCTGGTCTTTCTAAAGCAGACGCAAAAAGAGCATTGGACGGATTTTGTGACGCTACTACAGCTGCACTTAAAAAAGGAGACAGAGTTGCTCTAGTAGGATTCGGATCTTTCTCAGTATCTAAGAGATCAGCTAGAAAAGGAAGAAACCCACAAACTGGTAAAGAAATCAAAATCGCTGCTAAAAACGTAGTGAAGTTTAAAGCTGGTGCTGACTTATCTGGAAAGGTAAACTAAGAACCTCTTTAAATTAGAGATTATAAAAAGCCCCGGCTCGATAGAGTCGGGGCTTTTTTATTGTTCAAATATGAAAATCAAGTTTAGAGGCCAAATAACTAATTTTTCGCCATTCAACAGTAATTGAACTGCCTTGACATCTTTAATTATCCCTCCCGCATCCTTTGACAAGTACCAATCCTCATAAAACCTGAGTCCAGCAATCTTATATATAGCAACCTTTTCCTTAGCTATTGCGCTATAAGTCAGCGGGTTTCCAAATCCATCAGTATCTATCTCATTATATACAGGATTATGAAGACTATCATAACCTATCGACGGAGGAAAACTATCGTATTGATAAGTATAATAAAAGGGTGAGTCATTATTCTCAATGTATTCCTCATAACTAAATTCAGAATTAGACATTTGTTGAATGGAGTTTAAACCAAGACGGTATTTGTAAATCGAATCCACACATGAGCTGGTTAACTGAAGTATTTTATACCTGTTAGTTTTGACCTGATTCATTAGTTCCATTAAGAATAAATCAAAATTCGGATTACCCATGGTTGTATGGCTTGACTCCTCTCTATCAAAATATACATCATAACATAAGCCTTCATAGAGTAGATTGCCACGCTTAGATCCTTGATCCACAACAAATGGGGCTGTATAATCTTGCCAATTCGACAATGCAATTCCTTTTATATCCTTTATTATTTTACCGTGTTTATTGAAATGCCACTTCTCATAGTATTTATGCAACTCTGCATGATTAGGGTATTGAGATAGACGTTTAGGGAAATACTTCAAATCGTATCTATATGCTCGCTCATAAGGTGGCTGGCCAAAATAACCTGTTGAGTTTTCTATATCGCCTTCTTTCCAGGATAACGAATCGTATAACTCATTGTTTATCAATATAGTATTTTGATGCTCATCATCATTTGAGAAGCTTAAATCCTGAAATGATCTTGCACCCATCAACCTATAATACGCTGCGCTATCCGAAACATACAATATATCAATCTCAGATGTAATCTTAAAGGGATCTATTTCATAACTCCCCATTATTCTATCTGTACCTGAAGGTGCCTTATGATTAGATATTATCCAATCAGTCATTAATCGATTAAAATTACCTGTTTGTTTCTCATTTATTGTCTTAGCATATATGCCATTAACACTCCTTGAATATTCCACTACACGGTTAAAACCAGAATAGTAATTCATTCCATAATATGCCGTATCATTCTCACTGTTAAGCAATAGTACAGGATATTTTATATACAAACTTGTGCTATTCTGTGTATACGCATTAACTATGCAACATGTCAACATAAATAATATAATCTTCATGATAGGCAAGATAGCAAATACACCAGAGCTATATACACTTATAGGCTTTGTGTGATAATATTATAACACAGTATTTCTGATTCTTATCAGCCCAGTTCATGACAAAAATCAGCCCCATAATGCAACTTATGTTACTAATTGCCAACTAGTAAGCTACTACATTTGTACTAGAGTTTAATTCATAAAAGCTTGTGAAGATGAAAATAGAACAATTATATACAGGCTGCTTAGCTGAAGCAGCATATTACATTGAATCAAAGGGTGAAGTAGCAATTATCGACCCATTAAGAGAGGTAGACCAGTATATTGAAATGGCAGAGGAAAATAATGCAAAGATTACCTACATATTCGAAACGCATTTCCACGCAGACTTTGTGTCTGGTCATGTTGATTTAGCGAAGAAAACAGGTGCCACAATTGTTTATGGACCAACTACCATGGAAACGGGGTTTGGTGCATACATTGCTAAAGATAATGAGGAGTTTAAACTCGGAGATGTGACCATTAAAGCCCTTCACACGCCTGGTCACACGATGGAGAGTACTAGCTATTTACTTATCGATGAAAACGGTAAAGAAAAGGCGATATTTACTGGGGACACATTGTTTATTGGTGACGTTGGACGCCCTGACCTAGCTCATAAGGTAATTGCCGAAATGACGCAAGAAAAATTAGCGAATCATTTATATGACTCCTTACAAAGCAAGATTCTACCCCTAAATGATGATATCATTGTTTATCCTGGTCATGGTGCAGGAAGCCCGTGTGGAAAGAAAATGAGCTCGGAAACCACGGATACTCTTGGCAATCAAAAGAAAACCAACTATGCTCTACGCGAAGGTATTACGAGAGAGGAGTTTGTACGCGAGTTGCTAGAGGGCTTAACACCGCCTCCAGGCTATTTCCCTCAAAACGTATTGATGAACATTAAAGGATACGAAAGCATTGACAATGTGTTGGACAAAGGGACACAAGCTTTATCTCCTGAAGCTTTTGAGGCAGCCATGGCGGAAACTGATGCCATCGTAATAGACACAAGAGCTGCACAAGTGTTTAAAGATAGTTTTGTGCCGGGTTCAATAAACATTGGAATCGATGGTAGCTTTGCTATTTGGGCAGGAACTGTTATTCCGGACGTTACGACCCCCATACTAATCGTAGCAGAAGAAGGCAGGGAGGAGGAGGCCATTATTCGCCTTGCCAGAGTTGGGTTTGACAACACGCTGGGATACTTAAAAGGTGGAATAGGTGCTTGGAAAGGTGCTGATTTAAAAACAGATTGGATAACATCTTTAGAAGCTTCAACTTTAGCAACTGTAATGCATGATGAAGAGGGGGTTGAAATTCTTGATGTGCGTAAAAAAAGTGAGTTCGACAGTGAACATATAATAGACGCCATCAATATCCCACTTGACTATTATAAAGACGCTTTAACAACATTAGATAAATCAAAATATTACTACGTGCACTGTGCAGGTGGATATAGATCAATGACATTTATTTCGGCTATGAAACGCCTAGGATGGCACAAGTTCATAGACGTAAAAGGAGGCTTTGGCGCTATGAAGGAAACTCAACGATTTGAGTTGACTGAATATATATGTCCAAGTACGCTCTTGTAAAACAAGTAGCAGTTTGATTGTTGTATGTTTTGAGGCGCCTTAGGGCGCCTCATTACGTAATATGAGGTAAACTGTAACATATCTGTTTGCTTCACTGTTTGACTTTAAAAGACTAAAGCTGAGGAAACACCGTTATAAATCAAATTATTGCGAAAATGAAAAACACATTAAGTCTGCTAATAATCCTAACAACATTTAACTCCTATACTCAAACATCACAGCTTGAGAACGATTCACTTAAGCGCACTTATAAAAATGATGTTTCCCTTAGCATGATGCCTATTATTGGTGGCGCATCCTTTAATGGTGAATTTATGGGACGCCTCTATTTGGAATACAGACGCCAAATAGCTCCAACATTTTATCTAAAAGCCAATGTCTCAACTAGAGATGGCGATCGCACCAATGCAGCATTTGATGTATACGTGAATGATACATCCAGACTACGACCTGTTTTAACTTATTCGAAAAGCTACACTGATTTTCGCCTTGGCATTGACAAAGAGTTTAATGATGGCTTAGTAGGTTTAGGGGCAAGTATGATTTTTGGCGGATCCAACAACGGATCTTTCAATCACACAAAAAAGGAATACCTGGATACTACGTATAATGTTTGGTATCAAGATTTCGATAATTGTTCTAACACACCATCTTCAGTTGGATTATGTGACTACGCTAGTTCAACCACAAGCTTTATAGATATTGGTATGTCGTTAAACATCAACTTAAACCTTCGTATTACAGAAAGATGGGGTTTTCACATCAAATACGAACCCCAGTTTAAATACCGAATAAGGCAAAAAACATCAGAACATATTCATGGTGACCCATACACAGGGATCATCGAGCCCATTTCTTTTCAAAGAGCATCACACCAAGAATTTAGACACAATGTGGATCTGAACTTACGCTTTAAGTTTTAATCCTGCTCAATTCTGTTGAACTCTTCCGCATTACCAGACTTATCGCGGTAGTCTGGACTTTTCAGCTTCCCGAAATTGTAGGTGAGGTTTAATCTGAAGAAATGAGTATCATAACGGTCCCTATAATTCACCACAAAACCATCTAACACAGACTTTCCTTGTTCTACATACGAATTGAGAATGTCGTTGGCAACAAAACTCACTACTAACTTATCATCTAGCATCTTCTTAGTTATGGTAGCTTCTAAACCATGTATAGCGCCATATTCAAATATTCCCTCTAAACCAGGAGAAGAATACCAAAAGGTAGCCTGTATCGACCATTTTCCGGGCAACCGCAGCTCGTTATATAAATAGAAGTAGTACGAATCTCTTTTAAGTGTTTTTATAGTTCCCTGATCCTCAAAAAACGCTTGTGCCAGGTTATACCCGAATCCGTTATAGGTAGTCCACATCTTTGTTTCATAAGGCAAGGTGATGTCTAAATTAAAAGACTCTGAGTACAAATTATTCCTGTCTTGCACAATGAATGCGTTTGTTGACGGCGTTCTGTCAACAAATGTCAAGACTTCATTCTCAGTTCTATTATAGGCAAGTTCAATACTTGCGTATTCCATATAAGTAGCGCTCAATTGCAGTCTGTGTGTGTATGAAGGACGCATGAACGGGTTCCCAATAAATGCACTTACCGAGTCGATATATTCAACAAACGGATTAAGATCCTGAAAACTAGGACGACTAAATCGCGTCAAATAATTAAGCCCTAACACTAGATCTTTGTTGACATTGTAGCCAAAATAAGCCGTGGGGAAGAGGTTGAAATACAAAGTGTCAATCACCAATTGATTGGTTTCTGATGAGGTTCCAGCGGTACTTGTTAACTCACCACGCAAGCCCGTTCTTATATTCAATTTATCACTGTTAAAAGTAAACTGAGTATAAATAGCGCTCACATTCTCTTTAAAGCGGTAGCCACTTGTGAGATTTGTGTCATTCTCCCATTGATTGTTTTCCAATTGTTGGAAGATGTTTGAGCTGTTATTTCCCGTTGTGTAGTGCTTTAAACCTGAGCTTAAGCTGAATTTCTTTTTCCATCGAAACACATGATCCATCTTAGCAGTAAAGAGATGAATATTATTCTGGTTGTCGCTTTTTTTGTCGTTTTGATTAGCGTTAACACCCACAATATTCTCGAAAATTGTCCCTTTATTCGCAGATGAGAACTTAGAATAATCTACGCTTGTTAAAAACACATGGCCGGTACTATCATTCTTGTAACGATATCTTAAATTAAAACCATTGTTTACAAGGCTTGAATGTGATTCAGTGCTAGTTTGAAGACTTGAAAGGGTGGAGGAGTCATCAAAAATAAGGTTGGTATTCTCCGCATTCGTAATTCTATCATTGTAGAGCGCCTTATACTGAAATCCAAGGGTTGATAATGAATCAATTGAATAATCCACGCCAGCGCGGAGATTAGTGTTAAGTCGACTCCTCCAAACAGTCTCTATTTCATTATCAAAATACACGTCTCCGTTCTCTTGATATATGGTTCTGAAGTAGTCATTCGAGCTACCACGCTGACCCCAGAAATTGTTCAGCATAGCGTAAGTATTCCATTTCCCTTTCTTGTAGTTAATACGCCCACCGCCAGAATGGAACCATTTACGACCATGTGCTGAACCTCCGAAAAGTGTTCCGTTTACACCCTCTAAATTGTTGGATTTTGTGATAATATTTATCACACCTCCGCCACCTTCAGCATCAAATTCAGCTCCAGGGTTTTTAATCACTTGAATTTCCTTAATATCTTGTGATGGAATACTTTGCAACAAACTATTTGAAGTAATTAATTGACCATCTATATAGAGTCTCGCTGCGCCACGACCGTATATACTTACGTTGTTATTCGCATCCACCAAAACACCAGGTGCTTTTCGCAATAAATCTATTACTGTTCCGCTAGCAGCCATACCCGAATTCTCGACATCTACAATGATTTTATCGCCATCCCTGGAGAAAGCAGGTTTATAATCCACGATATTTAATGTTGCTAAGGAGTCATTCGTGCTGAGTACAATATCATCTAACTCAATAATTGAATCCTGTAAAATACCGCTTATGCTTTGATAATAATCCAGAAAGCCGATTGCTTTTACGAGCAGTAAGCCCTTATCTAGGGTAATACCAGTTATACTGAGCTGCCCATCACTCACCAAGCCACCCTTAATAATAGATGAATCCTTCTCTGAAATTACGGCTGCATTACCAAACTCAACTTTATTGCCTTCTTGATCTAAAACCTTAGCTCTCAACTCTGTAGTTCTCTGCGACAGCCCATTTGAGCAGATAAGCGCAGTTAGTAGTAAAGTAAAAATCTTCATGCGGTCCGAATATATGTATATAAGCCTAAATGCTCAAGTGGTTACATGTAATACTCAAAGAATTATGTTTGGTTCATTCATACTATACTATTTCACCGTTCATTCCGTTAGTATTCTAAAATCACAACTATGCTAAAGGAAACACTCATCGGAACGGCACTTATATTGTCAAGTCAGACTACAACTGCACAAACGACAGAAAAAGTTGACAAATCAATGCCTCCAATCTCTATGCTCCCGAAAAACGGGGAGATGAAACAAATGATTAAGTTAAATCACAAAGGAGCATTCGAATACTTTGATAACAAAGGTAACTTCCTTGGAAAAGGCGAGGGTGAATGGATAGATGTAACGAATGTATCAAGCCCATTAATATTTGTTAAGCAGAATGGAGTGACTGAAAAGTATACGGTTAAAATTGGAGAGAAGGAAAAGTAGTAAGAGATAAAAGTTTATTATAAAAAAGCCCTGTAAGAGAAGTCTTATAGGGCTTTTTTAATAGTAGGAAGAAAATCTACTTAACGATGAACTTGCCAATGAATTGACCAGATAAATCAATAGTGTAGTATCCTTTAGCATAAGCAGACGTTGATAATACAACTCTGTTTCCGTTTAGATTAGTTGATTCAATAATTCTACCGCTTAAATCTCTAACCGAAATGGTTCCGTCCATATCCTCGCTAAACTCAACGTTTAACACATCCGTAGTTGGGTTAGGGTAGAGCTTAACACTTATATCTTCAACTTCAGACACACTTGAAATCACTGCAATAGTGTTCAATGTTGTGTTTGTAATAATTGCTTCATTGTAATCGAAATAGATGTGAGCAGTATTTGTAATCTCAGTTCCGATTGCTAAACTAGGCTTCATTGATATTCTGTACGTCACGTTACCGTGGCTTTCAGGCTCATTCGAAACACTGTCTGCTAACCAAATGTCATTGAACTGGAATTTCACAATACCGTTTCCTAAATCAAGGAAGTTCATGTTGTGGCTAGCACTCAGAATCTCCATTGTAGACATATCTAAATGATTTGAAATAGTGTCTAGAATATAAACGTTCTGTGCAGGATAGTTCCCAGTATTCTGGAAGTGTACTGTATACGTAAACGTTGTATTTGGATCAACATCTCCGCTGGCGTTTAATCCGATTGGGCTTACTTCTTTCATGTTTGGATCGTAAGATGCTAGAACAGGTGCACAATATGCATACGTATTGTTCGATACATCTATATCCCCTGTAGTTGGTGAAATAGAAATAGAGTGACATACTGTATCTCCGACAACAGCAGTAGTATCTGTAGTGATTTTAATAGACGCATAAAACTGACTCCACCATGAATAGTATGCACCTGTGTTAGACATTGACGGCGTATTCCAGGTAATCACATTTCCCACAACGCTAGAAGGAGCAGGCCCACTCGCACTCGATACATAACTCACCATAGGGTCTAGAGTAAGTGTAACAATACCTGACTGAGGTAAACATGAAATATTTCCAGCAGAGATATACATGTAATGTTCTTGACCTGGGACAAACCCTGATCCAGATACGTGCGTTGCTAAATCAAATTGCGAACCATTGCACTCAAATCCGAAATCATTTGTATTAGTTGAACCTGACGCAATATTAAGAGCATACATACCAGAAGCAGGACATGTGCTCGCCATACCCGCACCTGCTGTGATTGCATGCACTTCAATGTTCACTCCAGAAGGTACAGATACATTGTAATAACCAGTGTGATCTGACCATCCATATACAATTACATTCCCTGTTGAAGCATCATGGATTTCTATTGGCACATATTTTAATGTGTCGTCTCCTGAATCAAACGAACAATTGCTATTGTTGTCAATGTATGTATATCCATCAACTGTTCCACAGGCATTTGTCACAACGATTGGGCCATGTGTCATAGAATCACTAATTCCACCTGGACCAGTAACCACCATTTGAGTGGTGTAAGATCCAGCTAATAGGTAGGTATGAGACACCCATGCATAAAAGTTCTGCGGACTTGTTCCCCAAAGCGGAGATTTAAATGTAGTATCATTACCATCTCCAAAGGAAATGAAGATATCAACACTATCGGTTGCTGAATTATACCCAGTTGTTGTACCAAATCCTTGAATATCCACCATAGCGGGAGTGGGGCAGTTGGCTGAAAAAGACGAATCGGTAAATGATTGAATATTTACCGTTTGAGCTGAGGCCAATTGTTGCCCGCCCAATAAAATCGTCCCTAAAAAAGTTAAGCGTTTAATGTAGCTCACACACATTGTAGAGAGTTTTTTCATTGTTATTATTTTTTGGTGTTCATAAGGCTAAACGTATGCGAAGAGTAAAACGCTGCATGCGATATAAAATAACGTGAATTTTCTTGTTTGTTATCTGGCGTTCGATTGTCTCACACTCTCAGTATCTCCGCTTGAGCTTTGGTTACAAATGGTCGCTTAGCACACGTCATCCATTACTGACGAAAGCATGGGCTTCTAGATTCGATCATGCTCTTCTTCGCTTAGTCAGTATTAGTGACTTTCTAACGCACTTTGAGTGCACACTAAATGTTTGCTTGAACTTTATTCATGCAAACTAGTCACACACCCTGACGAATTCGTGCCTCATTGTCAGGATGGTGTTATCTTATACTGACGAAGAATCAAAACGAGTTTTTCAAGCGGATCATATCGCTTGTCAGCATTAGTGACTTTCTAGCGCACTTGGTGTGCGTCAAATACGCACCCCAATTACGCAGACGTCATCTAACTGCTCAAAGTCCGCCTTCCATTCTTCAAATGCGGCGTCAATTTTTGGTAATTGATCCTTCATTGGTTCATTCTGAATTGAGATGAGAAGGTTTTTGAAGTTCTTAGCTTTAAGTTTTTTCCCTTTCTCACCACCAAACTGATCCGCATAGCCATCGGAGAAGATGTACAGACTATCGCCATTCTCTAGTTGAATGGAATGGTTGGTAAATGGAGTAGGGGCTTCATGTTTTCCGATTGGTTGTTTGTCGGCTTTTATTTCGTATAGGTCATGTCCACTGCTACTTATAGATTTCTCCGCTTCACTTCCTGCGGTCGTTTCGGTCGAAATGACATTGGGGTTGTCAAATGAATTCCGGATGATCCATATTGGGTTGTTGGCGCCTGACCATTCAAGGGTTTTCGTAGTCCAATCCAGACAGCATAAGGAAATATCCATACCGTCTTTAATGTCTTCATCGCCTCTGCCAAAATGTTGAATAACCAACTCTCTTGTTCTGTCCAAGATCTTTGCTGGTGTAACGCAATTCTCTTCTAAAAGTGCCTTGCTTAAAGCATTTGAACAGACAACGCTTACCATCGCGCCAGGGACACCATGACCCGTACAATCCGCTGCAGCATAGTAGACTTTGTTGTTGTAGACCTCAAGCCAGTAAAAATCACCACTTACCACATCTTTTGGTTTGAACATAACGAAATGCTCCTTCAGTTGAGACAACAGCACATCTTTAGTCGGTAATATGGCTTCTTGGAGGCGTTTGGCGTAGTTAATCGAATCTAGAATTTCACGGTTTTTCTCCTCAACCATCTCCTTCTGCATTTCAACTTCCTGCTTTTGTATAGTGATAATTACATTCTTCTCCTTATTCGATTTGTAGCTACGATATATGATGAATGCTAAAACTGACACTAACAACAAGACAATTGCAAAGCCCCAAATCACTATCTTTTGCCGTTTATTCTCGGCTTCACCCTGGGCTTTCTCTGCCTCAAGTTTTTCTGCCTCAACTTTTTGTTGCTGAATCTGAATGCTGTCTAAACGTGATTCCTGCTCCCGAATAGTCAATTGATCTACAAGCTTATCGTTTTCATATTGCTCCTGAATTTTACTGATGGTTTCTTCGTTTTGGAGCTTCATAACTGAATCTTTCAGCTCATTATAACGCACCATAACGTCATAGCCTTTAGCTTTCAATCCCATCGCGCCGTATAGCTTGGCTTTTGCATATAAAACCGACATCATTTTTTCGGGATAATCCATTTTCACCAACATGGCTTCTGCTTTATCAAACTTAGCCAGCGCCTTATTGAATTGATTATTCCTATACAGATAGAGACCATGATTAATGTAGCAATCTGCCTCACCAATATCGTGACCTAATTTCTGAAAGGCTTCTATTGCACTATCGTAATACGTATTTACCTGGCTATGTTCACCTTTCTCGCCATAATAAGAAGCAAGATTGACATAAGACTCAGCAATTATATCATAGGCTTGTGCCTGCTCTGCCACTTCAGCTGCTTCCAAATAATATAATTTAGGGTCCTCATCATTTTTCAGTTTGTCCACGGCAGAACCAATGTTAAGCAGGGCAGAGGAGACCCCTTTGATGTCGCCTGTTGCTCGTTTAATATCTAATGCTTTGTGGAAATTATCATAAGCATCCTGAAACTGGTTCCGGATATACGCAATGGTTCCAATGTTATTATAGGACCTAGCAATGGCGAAACTATCCTTAGTACTTTCTGCTATTTTAAGTGATTGCACGTGATAAGTGATGGCACTATCATAACTAGACTGGTAGTCGAAACAGATGCCAATATTATTGAGGTTATCCGCCACATACATGTCGTTACCCAGCTCACGCTGTAAAACGGTAGCATCTTTAAAGTGCTGAATGGCTTTATCAAAGTGCCCTTTATAAATGGTGACACGCCCCATAAACTCAAGTGCCGTTGCGGTTTCTTTTTTATGCTCGCTACCTTCGATTAGTTTAAACGCTTTTTCGGCATGCTCATGGATAAGGTCTAAATCACTATAGTTGATGGCATTGCATATCGCAAGGTGAGTTAAGGCCTTATCAATAGCATTGTTGTTTTTCTCCAATGCGCCTTCTAGACTATCAATTGCAGCTTGATCCTGCGAAAACACGCCCGCAGAACACAAAATGAACAACGCCGAAATAAAAGCCTTCATACAATCAATGACTGGTAAATCTACTGAATTAGAAGATAGTAGTCACAGATTGTTATTTCTTTTTCGGTCTAATATAGATTAATTCACGTCAAACCGCTTAGCATTCGTAAGCCCAAGGAATAGTTTTAACTCTACATTAAACGAGCTCCATTTCTGCTCGGGTAAACTGTAAATCTGATCTTCATCTTGTTCTTCAGGTAAATCTTCGTCCATTTTCCTTACATGACTATAGATGGACAAACCAAGTCCCCAATTTCTTTTTTCACCGAGTAAATAATTAGCAGATATCTCTGGTGATATAGCCATTTTAGCAAATGCGCCATAACCACGTTTGCTACTTCCGATACTATTAATAGGGAAAACACTCATAGAACCGTGAATCATCAGGTGATTATTCATTAATGACGTCATTCCTTTTGCGAATAGACCTAGGCCTCTCCAACCATGGTAGATTTGAGTAATAAGTCGCACATCTTGATTATTAATAGGATAGTGGTTGTCAACATCAAAATACATACCTCCATTAATATTCTGACTCATGCTCTCGGTTTCATATTTAATCCCTAGCCACCAACCTATACCTTCGCCGTTCCATTTCCCCCAGCCCATATCAAGTTTTAAGAATCTCCTATATACGTTGGAAAAAGAAGAATAACCATGCCCATCAAACTCTAATGGGCTTCTCTTTAAACTAAATCCAAAATCATAAGAGAAATAGAATTTTTCTTTGAATATATCACCCTGCATTGACCAATATATATTGGAATAGCGTGTATCCGAGCTATTAGTATATATCGAATCTTGTCCACTCTCGGTGTATCTAGCGGTATTAGATATGTTGTGTGTAGTATTTCCAAGTCCAAATCCAGCAATCCCCCAGTGCTGTGCATTCGAGTTGAAGAATAACAGTGTAGCAACAATGGTTAAAAGTGATATTCCTGATTTCATGTCTCTGTATTTTTCTTGAAGCAAAACTAACAACACGATTATCGTTTAATATCCGTAAAACACCGTATATCAATTTTTTAATTGATCACTAAATTTGAATGAAAAAACAATTGATATGAAAAAGTACACTTTAATAATAGCATGCTTAATCAGTTTAGGCACACAAGCGCAGAGCTTTGTAAACGGAAGTTTCGAGAAGAATTCATTTACCAAAAGTTGCGGATACAATTTATCCAATAGCGAAATTAATGCAGCTTTAGATGGCACCGTTGCTTTTGCTGAGTTTGAGAAGGTGGACATCCTAAAAGCAGGTTGTATTATAGAAAGTGTTGCCGATGGGGAGGTTGCACTGGGCATTGCGAACGATCCCGCTAATCCTGAAAGCGGAGAAGCCATATCATTAGAACTGACTGAAACACTAAAGGAAGGCGAGTATTATAAAATAAGCTTCAAGGTTATGGCTATAACTAAATACGGACCTCAAGGCGACTTGCTAATAGGTTCTTCACCAAAAGCGGATGACTTTGGTGTAAAAGCTATAAAAGCCATATCTAAAGAAGGGGAGTGGGCTACCATAACATTTCTTTTAAGAGCTAAAAAGGACGACAAATTCATTACGATTAAACCAGTTGCTGGAGTGAAGTCGTGGAATATTATTGATGATTTCAAATTGGAAGCATTGAGCCAAGAAGAAGCGGACGCGTGGTTTGATGAAGTTATGAAAGAAGACTAATAAACTGTAAAAAATGAAAAAGTTAACAGGTCTATTATTAATAATATGTGTATTTACTTCTGTAGCGCAAGAAACCAAACCTTTTAGAAATGACGAAGGATTATATGGGTTGAAAACAGAAGACGGGAACACAGTTGTGGAGGCAATATATGAAGTCATCCATTATTGTGGTGTTGATGGATGGTTTATTTTCAGCACAAAAGAAAACGGCGCCCGGCGAGAAGGTATTATGAATGCCAAAGGTGAGATTCTACTCCCTGCTAAATACGTTGACATTGGCCATTTTAAAGATGGTCATTCCATTATTAAGGAAGCCATAAAAGAGGATAAAATAATGTATGTCGTTAAATACCAATATGGAATAATGAATTCAAACTTTGAGATTGTTTTAAAACCTCAATATCAAAACATTAAAGCAGTACCAAAAGCGAATACGTTTATAGTAAAAAAAGATGATAAGTACGGAATGATAGATATAAGTGGGAAAGTTTTGATTGATCCGTCATATGATAATTTGACGGGCACGGGATATTCTGAATATGACTACATCATTGCCCATAAGGATGACAAATATGGCTTAATTAATATCGCAGGAAAAGTTGTTATTGCGCCAAAATACGAGAAAGGCAAAGCAGAAGTGAATGATGCTGGATGGTGTGTGATGTATAATGGAAAATGGGGCATGGTTGATTTCAATGATAAGAAGCTTATTGATTTCAAATATGATGACATCAGGGTAATAAAACACAGCTATCACACTGAAAATGATAAGATCTATGCAAGAGTAAAAAACGGCAAACTATATGGTGCTGTTGATGAAAAAGGCAATGAAATAGTTCCATTTGAATATCAGCACATTGGGTATTATAGTGAGGATTACATAGTTGTAAAAAAAGGAGGCAAATACGGCTATATTGATGGCCAGGGGAATGTAAAAATTGAGCCTCAATTTAAGGATGCTAGCAATTTCAAGCAAGCATTGGCACCAGCTAAATTAAAAAAGAAGTGGGGTTATATCAACAATCTAGGTAAATGGGCTATAGAACCACAGTATGATGAAGCTGAATCTTTCCACAACGGAGTAGCTAGAGTAGAAGTAGGCAAGGAGTATTTCTTTATAGATCCAACTGGCAAGCGTGTACGCAGATAGTGTTGAATTTAGCCTTAACTTTATACCTATTTGAAGCTCCCTCACATAATATTATATGTCTATTTACTGGTGCAAGCAATAACCAGCCCGTGAAACAAGAGTGGGATTAAGCGAATATTTGGTTTGATGAGGTAATAAATCAGACCAAGAAAACAATTCAATCATATTTTAGCCAGTACATCAATAGAGATGTCCTGGCTTTTTTATACTAAGAAAACAGGTGAGGGGACATGTTATATAAAGTGGCACTGATAAATATCATCAAAAACTAGCTTGTTCCGCATAATGTTAAGTCAACTATTTATATACATTTAGGTATAATATCAAGCGAAAGGAGTTTATATGCACATAACATTTTTAGGCGGAAGTGAGACCGTCACAGGATCGAAACTATTATTTGAACACAAAGGCACTAAGGTATTAATTGATTGCGGACTCTTTCAGGGTTTGAAAGCTTTAAGGGCACTCAATAGAGAAGATTTTCCTATAAACCCCTCTACAATAGATCAAGTAATTATAACACATGCCCATCTGGACCATTGTGGTTATCTACCATTGTTAGTGAAAAATGGCTACAACGGAGAAATACATATGACACACCCCACGGTGGATATGGTTGATTTGATATTGCTAGATAGCGGTAAAATTCAGGAAGAAGAAGCCGAGCGTGCTAATCGCCATGGTTATAGCAAACATTCGCCAGCCGAACCGCTTTACACCTTAAAGCAAGCTGCAAAGGTGAGGCAACAGATGATTGGACACAATTACGATGAATGGGTCATAATAAATGCCGACATTAAATTCAGACTGCTCAATAGTGGCCATGTATTGGGCTCGGCCATGGTTGAACTAAAAGTTGAAGACAAAACCATTCTATTTTCTGGCGACCTTGGCAGAAAAGACCCAATGTTATTGTATCCTGTAAAAAAGCTCGAGCAATGTGATTATTTGGTACTCGAATCTACCTATGGTGGACGCATTCATAAAGAAGACGACCCAAAAGCTCGATTAAAAGAAATTATTCAAGAGACCGTGAGTAATAAGGGAATATTACTAATTCCCGTTTTTGCCATAGAACGTGCGCAAGAGATTATTTATCTAATCAGTCAGCTGAAAGACGAGGAGCCAGGTGTAGCTTTACCTGTATATCTTGACAGCCCAATGGGCGCAGATGCCACACAAATAATGATGGATTACAGAGAATGGGCCGATTTGTCAAAAGAGGCCATTTATAAGATGCAAAACGCTGTTAAACTCATTCGTGATGCCCAAACATCCCGATTCATAGTAGAAGATGATAAACCTAGGATAGTTTTGGCTGGTAGTGGAATGTTGGAAGGAGGAAGGATTCTTCATTACCTGAACAAGTATATAAGCGATTCAAAATGCACCTTGTTTTTAGTAGGATTTCAAGCTGAAGGCACAAGAGGACGAGCATTATTAGAAAACTGTGACGAAATAAAATTCTTTGGAGAATATAAGAAAGTAGGGGCCAGGGTGCTATATACGAACGCATTATCTGGTCATGCAGATCAAAGTGAAATAATCGATTGGCTGTCAAATTTTAAGACAGCACCTAAAAAAGTATTCCTTAACCACGGTGAAAATCAGCAGTCACAGGCATTACGGGTAAAAATTGAAACGGAGTACGGTTGGAGCTGTGAAGTAAGTAAAATGGGAATGCGCTACAGCTTGTAGCTCGTCTTACGAACATATATTGCCTTTATTTGTCTTATATAAAATCAATAACAAAGCACATTATGTTAAATAGAATTAAGGCAGTAGGCGTTTTATTTATACTAGCAATAGCGCTATATACACCGAATTTAAAGGCACAAAGCACATCTATCTATGATATTCCCTTAAAATCCTTAAATGGAGAGGACATTAATTTAGCCGATTTCAAAGGAAAAAAGATTCTGATAGTAAATACGGCCTCTAAATGCGGCTACACTGGTCAATATGAAGGTTTGGAAGAATTACATCAACAATACGGTGATAAATTGGTAATTATTGGTGTGCCATGTAATCAGTTCGGTAAACAAGAACCAGGATCTAGTGAAGAGATTACAGCATTTTGCAAAAAGAATTATGGCGTAAGTTTTTTAATGGCAGAGAAGACAGATGTAAAGGGCGATAGTCAGCATGCATTATACGCGTGGTTAACACAGAAATCTCAGAACGGCGTGATGGACGCAAAAGTGAGCTGGAATTTTAATAAGTTTCTTGTAGATGAAAAGGGGAACTTGGTGCAGCATTATAAATCTAGTGTAAAACCGATGAGTGAGGAGATGCTTAAAGACATTCAAAAATAGGCTGTTAGTTAATACAGAATGGAGGGCTAGTCATGATGATTGGCCTTCTATTAAAAACACCTATTTAACATAATATTAATTATAGGACATTCGCTAGTCTTTTAATATTTAGGGATTATTAAGCCAGTTGCCCGGGCTGCGCCAATTTATTGCAACTTCCTGTCGTCAGTCAGCTATAATGTATATTAGGCACGTTGTGTAAATAGAGTTTTCTTTCCTATCATATTCCGTTGAGGAAATTCTCGTCTATCTGTTCACGGTTTGATCCTATAATTTGTGCTATTTTAAATAGCCACACGGACGGTCCTTAATTCTGCATCAGAATATTTTATCCTAGAATTCTATAAAATTTTCTTCAAGCAGAATTGCCCACGCTACGGCCTTGCATACAATCAGTTTTTCTCCAGCACAAGGATTATCGAGAGATTTTGGTCATATAAGAATCTTACGCTCATTTTGTTTTGATACAAAACGAGCCAAAAATCAGGAGAAAAGAAAGCTTTAGCGCGCTCTTGGCTTTCTTAACGGTTTCCGTATTACGGCTACTACAACCTAATAGCCAATTCACGTAAACGTATGCCCACCCTTCTCTTCAAGGCCTGTGCACTTTGCGCGCTCGTTTTCTATTTAACATAATTACTGATGATCATTTTCATCTTTTAAATCGCCTAGTATTTCTGAAAGAACATCTTTGATCTTTTGAAATAATCCGCCATTCTTGTTGTTGATCTTAGGGATGAGATTACCTATTTTTTCATACCAACCCTCATCTAAGAATTGTTGCTTAGTTTTTTCAATAGTTTCTCTGTTCTCAGGATCATTTATGTCATAGCCACCATTGAAGAACTTACCTGAAAACTGTCTCAAGTTATCTATTCGTTCCTTCAGTTCTATATAGTCTTGTTCCGAAATCTTTTGTGGCGTCTGAATTCCATCCTTGAAATCCGTATACATTCCCGATTGTCGCAAAATATCTGCTTTTGAGAACCAATCTACCTCTTTTAATACCAGTTTGATTTTTGGAATAAAATAACCCAGAGCTATTCTTTGTATCTCTCCTTCATCCTTAGTTTCCATAACTTTTATCGCCTCTTCAGGGTATTCCTTTATTTTCATAATGAAGTGTCCAATGTCCTTGTGAGCAATGTTCATAACTGATGTAACAAAACCAAAGAAGTATCTTAGATTATGATCTTTTAGTAATTTGCTCATTCCCTTAACCTGTCTAAATCTGAAGCCTTGAGCATCCATGTGAAGTATTAAGGCCTTCATTGTTTCTTCCATGCAAAATATCATACATGAAGATGCAAATCCATATTGTTGATTCTCTGAACTGCTTATCGCTCTTTCGTACCAGTGCTCTGCATTTTGTATTGCCTCTTTGCTAAAATCAGCACATTCCTGATCACTGAGTGAAGCAAAAGTTCTTCCACCACCTTTTTTAGACATTGCAGATCAATTTATTGGTTTCTTTATTTAATTCGTCAACTTCTGCTCCGATCAGATATAGTTGAACACAAGCCCAATTGAATTGGCCAAGCTTATTGTTCAATTCGAATAATGGTGTGATTCTATCCAGTTGCTTTTGAAGACTGTCGCGCTGTTCGACAAAATTGGCCCTTAACTCTTTCTTATCCATTATTTATGTTAAAAGGGATTCAAAATCATCATGAGAAGCAACAGCAACTTGCAGTTTAGATTTCCAGTGATTTAAACCATAAATCGATTGCATCTTTTTAGCAGATTCTTGAATTGTGGCCCGAAACTCATCTATTCCCATAATAGGGACCATAGAGCTTGCCATAGTTATAAGTGGATCTATTACCTCACCAGAACTTTCTCTAAAACGACCAAACAAGTCCAGTTCCTTATAATGAGATTGAAGCAATCTGAAAATATTAGGGTCAAGCATGTGTTCATTTAATGAGAACTCTGGGACAGGATATTCCTTAAAACTGACATTAATATATTCAAGATCAGGAAGGTTATCATAGTACAAATTCAAAAAGAGTCTTTCTTTACCCTCTAACCAACGTGCGCCTTTTTTACTATTACAAGTTGTACAGCATGGAAAAAGGTTAATAGGATTAACAATAAACTCTGGAAACTCTTCTTTGGGGACGATATGATCGAATGATCTAACCGGCTCGACTGTACACATTTGGCAAATATTGAATTTGCGTTCACCTATAGTGGTAACCAATAATTTTAGTTCTATGAGTAGTTTGCTCCGGTATGAGTAGAGTGAAAGTAAGTCCAACTTGGATACTCCAGTGTAACCGTGAGCAATAATTGATTCTAAATTGTCCTCTTCAACAAGTTCCTTATAGTCCTTAAACATGGATTCAAGATCGTCCAATAAGTCCTTCAATCTCACTTTGTAGTTTGGGTCTCCTTCCCTCTTTCGTTTTCTAGACACCACTGATTTATGAAACTCGAAAATATCCTTACTGTATGGAGTTAGAGTTCTCATTTTTCTTCTGTGTACAAGCTTTTCACAAATAGTCTCAGCCCCAGGCTAATAGGAACACCGTCTGATTGAATCGCTTCAATTATTTCCTCAGCTGTCTTTTCCTCTCGATGAAGACGTCTGATTATTCTTTGATAATGTTTGGGTATTTCGTTTGTTCCAAAAACATCCTCTGTAATGTCTGATAGATTTGCTCCAAAGCATTCAATTCCAATTTTTCTTACGGCAAGGGTGTCCTCAATTCGGTCAAATACATAAACATTCCTTGACAGTAGCTCTCGAACAATAATTGGCGAATGAGTAGTTAATACGCAAAATGACTTGAATCGAGTTACCAATTCATATATAACATTCATTAATTGTGCGATAGCATTGGGGTGTAAATGTGTCTCAGGTTCGTCAAATAGTAACAAGGAATCATATCGTATGTGTGCAATAATGTTGGTAACGGACTCCAACAACATTCTTTGTCCCGAACTAAGCTCTTTGCGAGCTGAATTAAGTCGTTCAATATTAACTTGATGAAGGGTTCCAGATTCGTCTGTGGCAAAAATTTCTTCCATATAAGTTTCGGGTAGAAATTGCTCCAATATCCTGTACCAATCTTCAACACGTTGAAGTTCTTCAATTCTCCTTCTGGTCTTTCCAAACTTTATTGCTCTCCCTCTATTGTCTCCTACGTCTCCTTCCTCATTTCTCAGGCTACAAAAAATGTAGTCAACATTAACTCCAGATTTACTTGGTTTAAATGTATCGAATGGGCTATACGACAGACCTATTAATTTGGAAAACAAGGGTATTGGCCCATCAAAGCGCTCATTATCTTCTTCAGCTAGACTCCGGGGTATTTGCGAGATAAACTGAGTTTTGCCTACCCCATTTTTACCTATAATTGCACATATACGATTTGGGATGTCGGAAACATCTTCAAAATTGAAACTTATGGGCACTGGAGGGATATTTGATTTGCCAAGTTTTGGAGTAAACAAATACGTAAACCTGTACATGTCACTGCGGTTTCTTCCGCTTAATTCATGCTTTATTTCTCTAAGAATTCTCTCAGCTTCATTTGTTCTGATTAGAGAATCCTTGAAATAAGGATCTTTCTCGAAAAGATCTGAGATGTCTGGAAAAAAAGCTGCATCCCTGAGAGCATAAAGAATAGATCTATATCGTCGCTGAAAGTGGTTCTTTAGATTATGGTACAGTTGTCTGGTTTGTCCCAAACTACAATATGACTGGTCTAATTCCTTAAACGAATCTGGCAGTATTGTATGAAAATTCTGAAAATCCCCATTTTCATCGGTATGATCTGTATAATTATCTGAATCGTTGGTTATTACTTTAATTTCTCCAAGTACAATTAGTTCACCTTTCTTATCACGATAAACCAAGTCACACCTTGACTTCAAAGAATAGTCATTCCAGTGGTAAGCTGCAAAATTTAAAATGAATACCCCTTTCTTTTCAGGGACAAACTTTGTAATGTCCTGAAGGTTGTAGTTGGGATAGAAATCAATCTGATTTTTAATTACGCCAGCGGGATAATTCTTTTCTGGGTCAAAATGAGATAATGTAAATACCGGTTGGTCATTATCATTAAAATCAGAAGTTTCCAGGTTAAACCCTTCCCCATTTAAATGTCTATTGATTTTATCGACTAATTCAATTCTTTGCTGTTCAGAAGACTGAAAATCGGGAGCGACCAAATATAGAATCAACCTAGTCAACTTACCCTCTTCAGTTATATTAAAGCGGGTTAAAAAAGTATACTCCAAATCCCAATCATCATTGTTGATCAGGTGTTGAATCGCATCTTCATAAGCATCTTTAAACCTTGAGTCTTCAGATGGTCTAGATCTGAGATCAAAAACATGATCTAAAAGGTCAATGATTTTGTCATTATCATATCCGCCACTGAAAATGGAAGGCTCCTTGATCAGGTCATTTAGGAGCTTGATTTGCTTATCTCTGGCCAGATTGAACTTCATCTTGAAAAAAGATAATAAATTTAAAAAAAATAGGACTACTTTCCATCACGGAAAACCTTGATTTTCAATACATTTTTCGTGCAATTTATAGTTAACTAACTACTCTACCCCGTTTTTGTCCTATAATTCGCGTTATGTCTTAGGGATAAACCTAAATAGCGGTATTAAGCCTTAGGCAGTCAGATTGCTTTAATGGCAATCAGCCATCACACAAACTGATTGTACCAAAGCTAAGTAACGTAACACAGTGTACATTATGAGACATAAAGCTATTTTTAATAATTAAGTCTTTTTATGGCAAATACACTTCTAATAAATCATTTACTGATATACTCTCAGCGTTTTCCATAATTTCTTCATATTGCTTAGAGCTTAATTCACTTTTTACTATTTCCTCAACAGCAATCAACGGCTTCTCATCCGGCGGCTCAGGAAACAAACCCTGCTCTTTAAATAATCTGCGTGTTACAACAGCCACTTCATGCGCGCCTTCATAATCGCCTTCTTGTTCTAGCAAATACGCTAAAGTTATTAAACCGTATGCGTCCTCAGATTCAGGATCTACCTCTAAACGCAAGGCATAGTATTTTTTAATCAGTCGTCTGGCTTCTTCAAAATCACCTTTTGCTGTTGATACAAATGATTTATTGAAATGATCTATGGTAAACATTCCCATGGCTCCAATAGACTCACTTATTTGCATGCTTTCGTTATAGAAGGCTTCTGCACGGTCCATTTCACCAATTAAACGTCACATTTCTGCATTCATGTGCGCGCGTTTCATCATCCAACTTTGATCTCCAGATGACTCTGACAATGCTTTTAATTGCTCGCTTAACTCGGCTAAGCGTGTTGTATCTATCGATCTTTGTGCATTTCTACATAATGACGACAATGCACCGCCTATTAAGGTGTCGTTGTTTTGGGCTCTACCAATTTCTAAAACTTCATTGGCAATTCTTATAGATTCGGCATCATTGCCTTCTTTAAACAAGTGGTAGGCCGTTTTTAAATTTCTTTAGGGTCTACATGTTCAAGAGAATCACCTTCCCCTCTTCTATCATTTGTTCTGAGGCTTTTTTTGTCTTTGTCTCTTCTGAATCGTTGTTACAAGCACTCACAACTATTGTTAAACAAGGAATTAACCAAAAATACGTTTTCATTATAATGATTTATTGATGAAGCTCTAATAATAGGGGATTTTAAGCACTTTGGTAGTCACTGGAATATCTGTTGAGTCGCATTAACCCACTTTCATTAATCATACACATAAACAAGCTCCTTATCATGTCTATACCTATTGTCCTCTACAACGAAAGGTACGAAAATCTCTACATACAAGTTTGCACTTTATGGCTATTCAAGATGATTATGGTGATAAACTTAATGACGGAATAATTTTTCTCTTGTCTCTGGAAGCCGAACTTCAATCAAGTACGATCAAAAAGTTAACAATCAAATTCCAAAACATTAACATGCCTTAATTATCTCTTAATAGGAGTTCTCTTTCTTTGAATTTCTTATGAAAAAGAGGGCCTCCTACCATACCAGTCTGAAAGAATTGGTATTTCATGAACTATTACCAGAAAAATATTTGGGTAAAATCCCCCGAACTAATCTTCATAGATGGCGCAATGACAATTGCAAGAGATTTATTGGTTCTGAGATTAACTTAATTGCAGATAAACACACCGAGCTTATTCAAACACTAAACCATTATCCAAAGATGTTTTATGCTTATGGAAAGCTCATAAAAACACTTATTGACATCACTCAGGGTGTTGATAATTTCAACCATGTTGTAAGAAATCAGAAAGCTAAGGTGGTTCAAGTGATTTCTAAAGTTAAAGACATTGTCTCTATTGAAAAGGCTGTCAAAGTATTCAACATCTCAAAATCCACTTTTCATACCTGGGTGACTGATGTTAAATTATCTTGTGATAAATCGTTCTTTAAAATGTGCAATAGGGTTTATCCTAATCAAATTATGCCCCATGAAATTAATAACATTAAAAATGCCTTGCTTAATCCCAGAAACAGACATTGGTCTATGATGAGTGTTTATTGGGATGGGGTTAGAAAAGGTTTAATTACCGTTTCAGAAAACACTTTTTTTAAGGTTAACAAGCTTCTGGGTATAAGAGGAAACCAGACAACAATTAAGAAAAAGAAAAGGCATAAACAGGGTGTTAGAGCCAAAGCTCCCAATGAAATATGGCATGCAGACATTACAACATTAAAGGCTTTGAACGGGAAAAGGTACTATATATACCTAGTAGTTGACAACTTCTCACGCCAGATTCTCTCCTATTCAATTCAAGAAAAGGTGTCTGGATTAATTACTAAACAAACCATTGAAGAAGCGTATGCTAAAGCATTCCAGATAAATCAAGAACTTAATGTGAAACTCATTGTGGATGGAGGCCCTGAGAATCATAACTTTCATGTGAATGATTTTATCAAACGATCTGAAATTAATATTAAAAAATTGACTGCGCTTAAGGATTTGAATTACTCTAACTCAATGGTTGAACGAATCAACAGGACACTAAAATACAGGTATATTTTTCCAAAAGAACCAAGAGACTTAAAACACCTGCAAAGGATAGTGCATTACTTTATTAAAGACTATAATATAAGAAAACCACATTCAAAATTAAATGGATTGACCCCAGATGAGGCTTACAGGGGGATTAAACCACCTACCAAGCAAAAAATAGATCTAATTAAGCAGGCCAAACAAGATAGATTAATATACAGCAAACAAAATAGATGTAAAATGTGTCATTAAATAGAGACGTAAATAAACCAAATCATGAAATGATGACTTAAGTCTATCTTCAAGATAAAATGACTACTAGAATACCTATACCTGTTGGCTCTATAGCTAGAGATATTAAGGTGTCCTTATAAGGAACACTTTAGTTTAGGTCTCACTGGGGTTGTGCTGTGCACTACCCTACCGATTCCCCTTCTTAATTTAACTCAAAAGTTCTTAAATACTCTCTATGAACACTAGTTGAGTCAATTATAATATCAACCCCTAAAATATTATTATTTATATTCTGCCTTTTATTATATTTAACAGGCGGACCATCAAAGTAAACTTCTAATATTTTATTCTTATTCAACTTTATGTCACTTATATTAGTAGCTTGACATACGGTATCCATTTGGTCACCTACATATATGACAATTATTTCTGCCGTTGTTCCTCCAACTAATGAGTGATAATACCATTCTACCGTTGTATCATATGTCTGAATTCTCTTTACGAATAATTTTTCAGGGGTATCATCGGAATTACCACAAGCAAAAAACATCACTGATAAAAAAATAAGTTCTTTCATGTTTGTTTATTTTGATTTAGGGAACTCTCCAAAGAATCCCATATATATATAACTTCCAGAATAAGTGTGCTCACCATAGAATGGGAAACCTGGATTATATCCATTGCCGCTATTTTGTGATTGATTATATGCTCCTACTTCTTTCATCGTCATTTCATACCAATCTGATTTGCCCCATAATACAGGACGAATATAGTTTAAGTTATAACCAAACACATAATTCCCAATTGCTCTTATCGTTGTAATTGTTGGTATTTCCTGAGTCTTATCCACGATGATCGGGGTATACGGATGTTTGCCCAATGACTCTTTTAAATCCATCATCTTTTTATTTGCGGAGTATTTTTTCAAATGTTTAGCATTATCATAGCCAGTTCCTCCTTCTATGAAAAGTTTTTCAGCGTACAAAGTATGAGCCCAAGTAGCTAACTCTATTCCGTCGGCGTTTCTTCTTGTCGCTTTAATTGTTCTCTCAGTGAATAACCCTTTTATTGTGTATTCTAATGTAAAGTCGTGCGTTAATCCATCAAGTTTAAATGTCTGACCTTGTTCATTATCATTAAAAATCCATCCGCCCGTTTCATTATCCGCTCCTAAAAAGTCAGTAGGTTGCTGTGTTTTTGCAATAACTTCTCCAGTACGATTGCATTCGTCATCAACGACATAAACATTGTTATCTCCATCATCATACGCTCCTACAACGGTATATGAACCGTCTTCATTTTTGGTTACATCTGTTGATGGGTCACCTTCCATTGACTCTTCAGAGTCACCACCACTCGGGTCAATTAGAATCATTGGACTATTATCATAAGCATTATATGGACTTAAATGTGGATGAATCACAGGGTCAATGGTTAACCATCTACCCAAACGACTATCATACTGTCTAAACTCTGTGGTATATGAGTTCCCACTTCCCTTCACCTCATCATCTCTCTCCATACCGTTGAAGGCGTATCTATACGCAATACTCTTAGAGTCAAAATCACAACTAGTATTGCTATACATATTAGCAATTTCACTGGCACTTAAGGCTCTTGTAAAGTACATGATGTCGTCTATTTCCATGTTACTGTACCTTCCAGATCTAGCACCAACAATCATATCTAAGCCTGCATCATTCACGCTAACTGTTCCTACGTAAGTCGAGCCTTTTAGTTATGATAAAAGCATGGTAAATACTACTTGAACTCCATCTGATCAAATAGCTCCTTTCCATTGGTCAGGGGGAGTATTGCCTTATGATATTCAGTTGGCATCAAAAGTGCAGAAATGACTCCGCGAGTACTAGCAATCGCATTGTTTACGAAAAACATAATTAAATCTTTTGGCAAGTCAATCTTTTCGTCGTCACGAATGAAATTTATCATGTTTTTTATGGTATATGTTGTTCGAATAACAAATGATGCAGCAGGTTCTTTCGAGTTGTTAGGGTGAATTTTAATACCAATATTTATATGAACTAATTCACGGTCTATCTCAAAACCAACATTTATTGCATGGTAGAATCCATAAGTTTTAATTTCGGTCTCTTCTGTATCAATATCCGAATATGGTAATATCGATGATTCAATGACCCTTAAATCTATAACTTGTATTTGTATCTCCTGATTTTTTTTGTCGTCCATTATGCTTTCTTAATGCTAGTTCATCATTTCACAATCTACAATATCTGATAGTCCATATCCGCTATTTGAAATATGGAAGTTTTTAGACTGAAAACCTGACATACTGATTTTCACGTCTTTAGAATTGTCCACTGCGAAATGTTTCATTATTGATGACTCAATCATAAACTCTAATGTCTCCATATCAATTCTATTTTTCGAGATTTCTCGCTTCTTGACATCAGATAATGTATATAGAAGTCTTTCACCCAATTTGCTTTCCAGGTATGCAACACTTTTTAAAGTGAAATTATGTTGACCCGATAAGTAAACAGAAACATCTGATCTCGACTTGCCGATTGCTTCTGCAAGCTCTTTTTGACTCCATCCATTACGCTCTCTTATTTGCTCTAATTCCTCTGCTACTCCATCCGATAAATCAATGAAACGTTTAACTTCAGGTTTTCTCTTATTAGCCAACTCTTGCAGTTTTTTACTTTTCATAACAGTTATTTTATCTCCAGTATTTTTGGTAACCCTTGAATGAGTTCACCAATGTATCTAACATCATTTTTTCCTTCAAAGAATCTTAACAATCTATCAAGATTAATTAAGTCTTTTACATGCGCGTGTAGCTTGGGGTCTTCTTGATAAGTCCTAGTAGTTTTAACTCCGCCATTCCCAACAATTAATACATTGTCATTTATTCTGATACAATAAAGCCTTAATAATTTGTTGTACACAGATAGCGCGTAAACCCGATCGTTGATTTGTCCTTCATTTTTGAAATACCTTTCTACTGTGCCATTCTGGTTGCACATTCTATCAAAAAGAGATGTGATTGTATCTATTTCCTCTTCATATTCATCGTAATCAACACTTTCAAAAAAGCTATCTGATTCTGACTCTGCGTTATCGACAAAATGAATAGTATAGATTTTAGCCATCTTACCTTCTTGAATAAGCTTTATTTCTAACTTCCTTTTTGCCAATGTTTATACTTCTACTCAAATATAACATTGTTTGGCAAATCTACTCTCAATTTTGTTATAACCAAATTAAATTATGTTAAAACCTAATTTTTATACGGCTTAATACCCATTGCAGTTACATTGGATGATACTTCCCCACCATTCTCTTCTTCTCTTCCATATCCTCCCTTTTGTATCGCTCTGTAGATGATAGCCACTTGTGACCAGCGTATTCCTGACATTTCTCCAAGCCAATATTCTGTACATTCAGCCAATTTGAGATTACAGATTGCCGTATGGTTTGAGCGTTTAGATTACGGTCTAAAAACAGATGCTTTAATGGTCGTAAGAGCCTGTTTATGGCATCCACAGTCATACGGCTACCCAACTTATTAAAAAGTAAAGTTTTGCTCTTAGATTGGCTCTTTTGTGGTCTTTCAGTATAAATGTACTTCATCATGTGCCCTACTTGTTTAGCTTGTAGTGGTAAAGTTCGCCTATTTAGCTGCCTAGTAGCCATAACATATACTTTCCCCTCATCCAGGTCTATGTCCTCTACCCTAAGCTTAACAATGTTTTCTGGTGTCAGTCCTTGATAGATAAGCAAACCAATGATGATTTTATTGCGTGTCTCTAGTTCTTTATACCGACATTCCCTTTCTAGCAATAGTTCAAGTTCATTAGGGGAAAATAAGTCTTGAAACTGCACATACTTTGCTGTACGTCTTATTTTAAGGTTCTTACATGGGTGGTCATTTCTAGCCCCAACAATAGTCAGATACTCGTAGTATTGTTTGATAGCTGCTAGCTCCCTACCATTCAAGCTAGATAGTGTATGAAGTGCGTCCAAAACGTCCAAATAACTATACTTTTCAGCTTTTGGATGATTGGATAAGAAATTGCTTACTACCCTTGAGTAAGAATCTACAGTTTGCTTGCTGTAGTGTTGTTCTAAATAATCTATAAATGTCATAATCTTCGTTTTTGTTTAATAGCGTATAATTGCGCCGTGTCTATGAGCGAGTGTCCTAGAAAGCTCTTGATAAACTCTATGCCTGCACCGTTTTCCATAAGATGTGTAGCAACGGCATGTCGTAAATCATGTAAGCAAGGATTGTCAACTGTTAGCTTAGTTTTTACATTGCTCGCAATAGCTCTAAAGTGTTTGTAAATAGTATCACCAGTCATGCGCCAACCAAAGTTGTTTACTAGTAGTGAACTCGGCATTGTGTTTCTTCTGAAGTAGCCCGACCTTTCTAAACGAATGTAGTCTGATAGATCACTACTTATCTTTTCAGTCATTGGTACTTCCCTTCTCTTGGCGTGTTTACCTTCCCTTACGATTAAGTAGCCTTCCCTTAGAATAACATCTTGCACATTTAATTCGGACATTTCATTTCTTCTAAGTCCACAACCATAGCCTAAAGAAAGTATAGCCGTGTCCCTTAGCGTTCTACAAGCACGGTATAGCAACTTGATATCATCAATTGTGAGAGTGGGTCTTTCAATTCTATGATTAATTGTAAAAGCTGGATAGATAGGTGCAGTTTTTAAGTATCCACCATCAAGCAAATAATCTAGGAATAACCGAATACCATACAAATAATGATTTATCGTTTTCCCTGACAGTATTCCTCCTCTTTTGTTAGGTCTATTGGAAATATATTCAGCATAGTCCTGTAAAAGTTTGGTATTTAGCTCCCCTAGCTCCACTACACCTCTTTGTTCTACAAATACTAGAAATTCATGTACTGCTTGTGGGTACATTCTTCCATTACCTGTCTTATAGTTCTTTAGCTCTAAATAGGCACAAAACGCCCCGTACACATCTTCAAATGCGCTTAGTTTCTTTCTCATAAGTTGTTGGATTTATGGTTCGCTAGCTTCCTTTCTTTTCACAGGAGTACTCTGTAGTGTCCCATTTCAAAAAGGGTCGCTAGCTTACCGTAGTTTATAATTTATCGATTTGTTTGTAGAGCTTATCTTTTATGCTCTGCTTAGCTTTTGTAGGGTCGTCCCAAAAGATTACTTGGTACTCATATCCTTTGTTCTTACTTCCTGATGGAATGTTGATATACCCCAAGTCTTTGAGCGTATTAAGGTGACGTTGAACATGCGTCTTACTTAAATGAAATTTCCTACGCACCTCTGCTTGGGTAAACGTGTGATTTTTTCTATCCTCAGTACCTTCTAAATAGTCTTTGAGTTTCTCAAAGAATAGCCTGCAACTACCGTTCAAGTCATCAACCTTTAGCCATATTGCATCAAAAAACAACGCTATACCTATGCGCAGGTCTTCAATGGATGTGACCACTTCTCCATTCTCATTACACTCCCTTTGATGTTGGTGTAGAAGCGTAATCATAAGGATCAGGTGTTGAAAATGACTGTTGAGCCTTCTTAGCATCCTTGCTTCAACTGGCAGCCATAGTTTGTCAGCAAATGGGTTGATTACTGTTTTACCATCTAATGACCTAACAATATTTGCCAGCTCTAGTTGTGAGGACATCCCCATTTTATAGTCTCTACTACCACTCAATAGAGCATTTTGATACTTTATGATGCGCTTAGTTTGTTCCGTGCTCTCATCAACCTTAAGAAGAATACTACGACTTATATTATCATGGTAAAGCTCCTTTGTAGTAGCACCAAGTGATGAGAAATGACCCCTTACCCTAGTTATCTTAGAGTTCAAGTTTCCAAGTTGGTCTTTGTAAGTTAGAGATGATGATAGTTCCCCATGCGATTGAAGTTCCCTAAAACCATACAGAGCTTCTCCAGATAAACCATCAAAATCTTGTACTAGAACTAGCTTATTTACAAGTTCATCGCTAGTGTAATGATATAGTGATTTACTGGTCACTCTGGATAAGCTGATTACATCTTCACTGGGAAAACACTTACCAATACCATTAATCAAATGAGACTTGCCACTACCACTAGATGAGTGCAATACAGCATGTAATGGTTGTTTAGTCTTGTAGGATAGCGCAATTAAGAACATCAATAGTCTGTTACCTTCTTCTCCTACAATACCACTATCACCTAGTAGCTTGTCTATCCTCTTTACAAGATCTTTCTTAGCCAGAAACTTCCTAGCCCTATCCTTTTGACTTTGTGTTAGAGATATGCGCTTAACAGGCTCTAAATTGTACAGCTCATTGTAAAGCTTTTCACGGTATCTTTCTAAACTAAGGCATAAGTTCAACAAGTCCCCTTCCAGGTCTTTAAACTCAACTCCTGACTTTTCAGCGATATCCATACAGTAACATTGGACATCCTGTGTTTTGTATAGGTCTATCGTTGTTCTATGTTTCTTGGTTTCATCTGTAAAGTAGAGATGAATAGATACTTTCATATTGGATAAGTCCATGTTTAGGTTACCCATGATGTCTATTGTACAGACTTTACCAGTATAGGTCATTTTCTGCGCATGATGTATGAATAAATTGTCCATAGTTTCTGATTTATAGTGTACCACTATCAGCGAATGAGTAGTACCCTTGGTTTGTAATGATTAAATGGTCAAGCACACGGATATCCAGCAGCTTACCAGCATCCTTTATCTTACTTGTTAGCTTGATGTCTGATTGTGATGGTTTAAGGTTGCCCGATGGGTGATTGTGTATGTCAATGATACCACAGGCTGCTACCTTTAGTGCTGTTGCGAATATCAAGCGTATATCGGCTACTGTGCCTGTGATACCTCCTTGTGATACTTTGTAATATCCTAGTACTTGATTATTATTGTTAAGCAGCAGTAAATAGAAATATTCATTTAACTGCATTACACATTGGTCTATCTTGTAAACCTTTTTAGCCACTTTAAAGGCTTGTTCTGAACTAGATATTTTGGTCAGCCTACCAGACTTTCGGGTATAGCTTACACTTATCTCTTTGAGTACTCTCATAGGATTTAGTTTTAATGGTTAGAAATTGATTGATTTAGAAATCACCGTATACAGTGATAGATTTGTCGCTCATACATTGTATATTTTGAGCATGAAAAGACTATTTAGAATAACACTTTACACCTTGCTTGTCGCCTTCCTAGTAGTTGGCATCTGTGTTACTATCATATTATTTATCAAACTAGTGGCAGAATACCCAACATCCGATAATCTAGATGATTTATCAGCGTATGGCGATTATTTCGGTGGTGTTTTAAACCCAATAATTGGTATTGTTAGCTTGTGTATTCTTGGATATCTGACATATTTTGTCAGTCGAAAGGGAGCTAAAGAAAACAAGAGCTTATTTATCCTTCAACAAAGAACTATTGCTTTCAATTCAATATCAAATTTTGAAGTTAACTATCATAGCTATTTCCATCGGGCGATGGCAACAACAGGAACAATTAATTCTATAATGGGTAAAGGAGAAAAAGTGGTGTTAAATGATGTGCTATCTGATATACAAAACAATCATCTTAAATTGTTGGAGTCCTGCAATCAGATTCTTCATTTTGAGCAAATTCATGGTCATTGGTTCAAATACGATTTTGAAAATGAACTATATATTAAACTATTGATTAATCTTAGAGAAGAACAACAAAGATCAATCAAGTTCATGGAGGCTATATATGATGGGAATTCAGAAAAAACGATCCAATACTCTCAAAATAGCAAATTTGATGATATCATTAAGGGATTTGAAATTTTCATATCTGAAATTAAGCCTCAATTGAGTATTTTATAAACTCAAATACACATCCTGTATCTCTTCATCTCTTATACCCAAATAGCGTTTTGTAATCGCAATAGATGTATGGTTGAATATTTGACTCAGCAGTAACAGAGACTTTTCTGAATGGTCATGCTTTTCCCATATTCTTCTTCCAAAAGTTTTTCTGAATGTGTGAGTAGTAAACTGTATACCCAGTCTGTAAGTATCATTGATTGCCTTTAGCTTACGATTAATGTATTGCAAGCTATAAACTTCACCTCTGCTACTAGTGAATAGAAAATCATTGTCTTTATTCTTATCACTTTTAACTTCACTAGACAATGCTAATAGGTCATTGTGTAGATGAATTGTTCTGGTCTTACCAGTTTTCTTCTCTGTTACTACCAAAGGACTGTCTTGCATATCACCCCATGTAAGTTTTCTAAGATCAGATATTCGTAGTCCTGTGTAGCAACCCACAGCTATCAGCAGAGCGTATGTTTTCTGCCCATCTCTGATGAGTTTGTGTGTTAGCAATACCATTTCATTCCATGGCAAGTAATCGGCTGTTGTACGTGTTCCTTTTAGGCTCATGTTTTTAAGTTTTAGGTTAGTAAATCGGTTAAAATGGACGTAAATCCACTCAAATCATCAAAAGGGCTGTAAGTAGATTATTGTGTAAGGGAGAAAGGTCTTATATATACGTTAGTATATACTTATATCCGTTGAGTACAGGCGTGATGTGAGAGTACAAAATCGTACAAAATGCAAAGTCTGGGAATGACCTAAACAACATCTTTGAGGTTCACTTCTTGTAATAGTGAAACAACATTACTACAAGCATTGACATCACTAGTATTCAGCATTTCAATGAAAAATGATAGGTTCACTTCCCACCAAACCATGATAAAACTGAAACACTAGGCATCACTACCGACATGTGGAGCGAAAGTGTTGTCAATGGATGATTACAGAAAATTACGTGTTGTTGGTAAGCGTAACATGTCGGTAGGGATGATTATTTGCCTCCAAAGTAGCTTACAAGGTCATAAGCATATATTGCTTCTTCCCCTACACTTTGAAAAGTAAACTCTTTGTATGAAGAGGCGTTGTTTTTGATAGTAATAAGGAACAATGTCCCATCGCTTACAATGTAACAATTACGGTCTTCTAACATTTGAATTGTGACCGTAGGAATCTCGGTGTAGAATAGTTCTAACATAGCTTTAAGTCTAAAAGGTTTTTGAAATGATTGATAGACCCTACGGGAGCTGATAAAGTGCCCTCCGGTCCAAAGTGTGAGAAAATGAAATAATATATCTTTCCCCTTCTTAGAAATGGCAGGGGCTAGCGTAGATTAGGTCTAGAGGCTGGGTAGCGGACCAAATTTGTTTTTACCTAAATACTATATATTATAGGTGGGTAAATGGGACCATATTTCGGACCACTTCATACTATTACCTCTTTGCTAAGGTTCTTTGAACGGTTGATTTTGAAGTCTTTAGCTGGGAAGCTATTTTTCTTTGTGAGTATCCTGCATTTGAAAGACGGATTATTTCACATGTGAGTTGATGCTTTTCTGCCAATCTATTATTTTTCTTGATGACACGATCAGATTTTCGTTTAGTGTTTCGCTTTTGCTGTTGTGTTGGGAAGTATTCAGAAAAGCGCTTGTTATACCATGAGCAATACATTCTTATCTGAAAAGTCAATACACTAGTGTTGCTATGCCTTAAAGTGGGGAAATCAACTTTAACTGCGGAGTATAAGTCTTGACTAGAAAAGGATGCTTTGAGGTGTTTTCTCTTTCTTTGCTCATAACTATCACTAAACTTTTTATAACGAGCTTTTGTTGCTTGCAGTTTCTCTTTGTAAAAATCCAAAGCTTCATTCAAGTGAGGGTAAACCATGTCGAGTTCTGCTCCAGAAATTCGCTCGTGCCTAACATCATCAAGAATGATATGGCATTTATTATTAACTTCTCTAAGCTTATTTGAAACGCTGCTTAACTCTCTTAGTTGGTTTCCTCTGGTGCTCTCTTTGTCCAAAATTCGTCTTAAAAAAATCTTGCTCTTCCATTGCTCGTGCTCTTGTTGTTCAAGTCGTAGCACATCCCTTGCTGCGTCATAAATGTGATGTGTAAATTCGTCCAGATGCGTGAATGACTCAAAAAGCTCCAAGAGGTATATGAATTTGTTGAAATTTGATTGTACCTCAGAATCAGTTACATTGTATTTTTCAGCTTCCCCAGTGTGCAACTTATTATTGAAAATAGTTGCATATATGATAGCATATTTTCTGGCATTTCTTAACCAGTAATTGCTTTTGTCTATTGGTCTTCCTCTGAAGTCTAATTCTTCTTTCATCTTAAAATGGAATGGTTCGTTAGTCTTTTCATACAATAGCGTAAGCGGTTGGCTTTCTATTTTCTTATTAACCATTCTCATAAGTTCTTCAAAATTTAATCTTTCCATTTTTTACAAGATTTGTGACTTACAGTATCTCGGTCGTAAGTCTTCACCGTTCTCATAGCATATAAAAAATAGTGTAACTGAATAGCTTGACCAAGAGCCATGTAATTATTGTCTATCTACCTTGGTGAAGTCAGAAAAAATGATAGATTACAAGGTTATTCTGTTCAGATATAGAAAGAGAAGGGATTAGGGCAACCTATTAATATAAGTGACAATTGAGTTTCTACCAAGGGCTGTCTCGGTTTATTTAGCTAACAGCAAAATAGTACCCAATGGCTCTTGTGATTCTCGATTTAATATTGCATAGAAAATTTGATTTTTTATCAGAATAGCTAATTCGAAGATGTCAAGTTCAGAGTTGTCCATCAATTCCATGTATTCTTCACACCATTTGTCGCTTGGTTTTTCATTGCCCATCATCTCCGCTACTACCCACATTAATCCCGAATGATGCTTTGGGTCAACCACTAATCCAATACCTTCTAGCTGATCGATGAATCTATTGTAGCGTATGTCTTCAATGATTACTTTGATGATGAGTTCTTTGTCCATGACCACAATTTTAGATAGTTCTTAGTTGAGTTTCAAATGGTGGATGAACAAAAATTAAAGATGCCAAAAGAAGACGTTTCTGGGCACCTTTAAATGTGAGAATAGGTGAACTAATTATGGAGGGAGATTGTAGCAGAGAATGTCTGTTAGGTTATTCTTCTGGTGCGACAAAGGTAAATTCTGTGGAGGGATTGTACTTTCCCTTGTTCTCAGGTTTATTTGGGTTGTATCGCGAATAGCTACTATAGAAGTTTTTAAAGACTAAATCTGGTTGATTAGCACGCTTAAGAGTGAGTACACCTTTTGATTCAACAGCCTCTGTCACTTCCACAGTTGATGTTAAGTCAGTATTGTTCTTGTACATGACAATTCGCGCTTCTTTATCCAAGCCATAGTAGGTTACAAAAATACTATCGGCTTCTAAGTCATTCATTGTTTGTCCAAATCCACATAATGGCAGGGTAAGGAAAAAGATTATTAATGCTTTCATAGTGATGGTTTTAAAAGATTAAACAAAATGTAATTACCGAACGGTCATTGTGCAATTTACAAAATACACTGACATTTCGGTCATGACACCTAAAGAAAAAGCTAAATTGCTATCTGTGCTTGCGGAGAAGGTAAAAACCTACCGACTAGCAAAAGGTGTCACTCAACAAGAAGCCTATGACGATACAGGTATCCATTTTGGACGTATAGAACAAGGCAAGAGAGATGTTAGCTACACAACCCTTGTTAAGCTTTGTGAGTATCTAGAGATGCCGCTTGGGGAGTTGTGAGTGATGTGGATTGGGGCATTACCTACCTTCCCAATATTTTAATTCTAATAGGAAGTGAATCGCTATTATATTCACCAATTATCAGTATTGAGTTATCCTGTGAATTAACATAATTAGTTGTAAGAACTCCATTTTTAATCGGTTTTTCATCTAAATATATCTCTAATCCATGATTAGCAGAATATGCCTCCATAAGTATGTTATCCCATTCATTCTTTTTTAGTTTTTTATGAGATATCATCCAAAATTGGTATACATACTTATCTGAAAATTTGTCTATTACATCCGATGAAGTGTTTGAATCATCATTATAAATATTCGATGAGTTAGTCATATTCGTAGTTTCTTCAGTATGTAAAACCAACCAATAATTTAGATGACCTATGGTATCATTCACATAAATTCCTGAATAAGCAGAAAATTTCAGAGGTTTTTTAGCAAAGTCATTAAACTTTGGACATTCATAAGTCTCTCCATTTGGTAAAAGAAACATTTTTTTATCACAACTATTGTTGCAACTATTTAGAAGCACTGATATAAATGCTATTATATACAATTTAGTAGTCATAGTCCTCATCAGCTTTTTTTGCATTTTCTTTGTATTCTTTATCATAGTAAGAGTAGTCTCCGCCATAATGGTTTTCATCATGATGCTTGCTGTTATTAGGAGATTTGCCTTTACTATCTGGTCTTGGATGAGTGGTACTTCCATCAGGCACTGGTGTATCTGTCCAGACAAGGTGTTTCTTTTTCTTCCAATTTTTTTCACTACGGTCAATACGATATCCGTCCGAATCAAGGTAATTTCCATCTGAATCCATGGATATCATCTTTAATCTTCCAGCTTTAATGGCTGTTTTAATTCTGGCATCAATGTGTGCCTCCCACTTGTCATCATCATCTGGCAGCCTCCCTGGAGAATCAAGATATTCTGAAGCAATATTTCTACCTACCATATTATTGTACTTATCCATTTCCACTGCTACAGGGTCGGCATTAGGATTGTTGGAATCTTCATGAAGGTCACCGTACTCTTTTGCTGTTGAATAACCGAGCTCAACTCTGTTTAGTGCATTCCAAAACGCATGTCTAAAGGCATCTTGTTTACCATCTGTTGCACCAGTATAACCGCTTATTTCAGCATGTTTGAACGCCTCTTCTGCATTAATCTTAATGGTAATTGCTGCGCTTGGATTCCAGAAAGACCATCGCCATTCTGCACTACTTTCCAAGCCTTCCAATTCAATCATGTCAATTACTCTATTCTCACTAAATGCGTAGTTACTATTCCATGGGTACTTTGTATATAACGGGTCAACAGCAAAGAACCTACCCAACCTTGGGTCATGCATCCTATACTTATAATTATAGCTGTTTCCTGCTCCCTTCACCTCATCATCTCTCTCTTGTCCTTGGAAGCCATATCTATACGCAATAGCCTTAGAGTCAAAATCACAACTCGCATTAGCATACATATTGGCTATTTCACTGGCACTTAACGCTCTTGTAAAGTACATGATGTCATCTATTTCCATGTTACTGTACTTGCCTGATCTAGCACCAACAATCATATTTAAGCCTGCATCATTCACACTTACTGTTCCTACGTAAGTTGAGCCTTTTAGTTCTCCATTTACATAGTATTTTATGTACTCACCATCTCTAACACCTACTATATGGTACCATTTGTTTAGGTCAATCGGTGCATCTGATTCTACTTTATACTGCGTGCTTCCATTTTGAATTTTAAAGCTACCTGGTGCGTAACCACTTGGTCCATCACTTAAGGTTAACTCCCACTCACTTGCGTTGTGGGCGTTATTTTTCCATTTAGATAGAGCAATGTTACCTGCAAAACTTACCGTTGCCGTTAACTTTTTAACCCAAATACTTACTGAGAAGTCATCTGCTCCTGGGGTTAGCAATGCGCCATCGGTTACTTCTAAGTAATCATCTGTCCCGTCCAAATAAATAGCGCCTTTACTGTTGCCACACCTATCTAATGTATCAATTGCTCCACCGTTTGATGAAAGATTATATCCAGTGCCGTTTATTTCATCCAAGCTGGCATTTTCTAAGTCCCACATCAAATCTGCCTTAATACTCTCTACAGATGTTTCTGATAAGGAGAAGTTTCTGCCAGATAGCATTACTCCAAAGGGTGAGTAGGTAAAACAGCTTTAACGCTTGATTTTATGATTGTTACAGGACAGATTATCTTTTGACGTATGTACAATTAATCCCATGGCAAGTTTACACTTATTGGATCTACATTCGGAAACCTATCTCCCACCTTTGGATTTAACTCATTTGCTAGATATACCTCTGCTCCCTGCATACTTTGATTATCTATTTCAGCCCAAGTTACTTTCAAATCTGAATATGCCGTTATCTCTTCATTATTCCTGTGGTCTGACAATCTATCTTTTATAACTCCACTACCGATTCTAACTACATCTTCTCCACTCCAAATTATATATACACCAACCAAATCAGTAAAATGTTCATGCTCCAATTTAACCGTTTGCAAGTTGCACCAAACATTGGTTTTACATTTAATCCAATCCACTATCATATCTACTTCCATAACTGTTTTTGCTTGCAACCTACGCAATTAGCCCTAGATAGAACTACCTGTTTTCAGTGATAGTTATATGTCATATTCATGGTGTTAGAAGTAATTGAAATAGTCGTCAATTATTCTGACCACTTATGACTCTTCACGTGTAATCACCCCCGATTCTGAAATAAAATTTCATCAATAATTGAGGATTTTTTATTAAAATTAGAACTAAAACTAATTTTAAACGTACATTTGTACTGTTGATTCGTCAGCAAAAGTTTTGGGATTGGGGTTTCTCCCGGTCGGTAAAGGGCCTATTTTAATAGGCTCTTTATTTTTTTGGAATCTTTTTCCAGCCTCTATTTTCATCACCTCTATAGTAAAACTTGTCTTTAAACACTTTGAACGAAGGGTGTTCCGTTTCAGGATTTAATGTTTGCCTAGCAATTGGATATGCTACCAGATCAGCCAACTGTAAACCATTGATATTTTGATTCTTTTTTCGAAAATGAAAGCCCGTGTTAAATGATTTGATTTCCTCAGGTGTGGCCTTAAACGTTCCAGAATCTAAAATCTTGTTAAATCTCTTTACTAATACATTATCCTCTTTCTTACCTCTTCGTTCTAAAACAATACTAAGACCACCATCCAGTTTGTTTTCAGATAAGTAGTGTATCGTCCTTTCAACAAGCACAGATAAGCATATTTCATATAAATCATCAATATGCCCTACTTCCTCAACATACTCCCTTTTATCAACTGCAACAGAAATAATCGTGAAATCAGCATTATAGATACATGCATTAAGACCTTCAATAAACACTTGTTTTACATCAGTATCTATCAATATCTTAAAGTCCTTATTTCTCTTTCTAATTTTTGTTGAATGAAATACTACATCTTTATTGTCGAAGAATTTTAGTTTTAATTCATTGAAATCATCTCTAAAGGCGTAATAACTTTGTTCTTCTAGCATCACACCACATAAGACAAACACAGGAAATTCCTTATCTATGTTTTTTAGATTAGGATTTCCTGACTCATCAACAAACATGAAATATCTATTCTTCTTATCCACAACACAAATTAAATCATTCCATTTTATTTAATCCCTGCTTACACGTGCAATCTGCCTGAAAACATGTTTTAATAATCATATCACTTGCCTGAAAGCATTACCAACTAACTCATCGGATGATATTTGATTACATCCTTTCTCAACTGTTCATGGTCGTGTATACAGTACTTTTCTGTTGATGATATATATCTATGACCACACATATACTGAACGCGTCTTAGATCATGTGTTTTTAACCAGTTTACTACTACACTCTTTCTAATTAATCGTAAACTAACTATCCTTCTATCTTTAGCCTTAACTCGATTTGTTAGATCATGAAGCATATTATTAAGTTTTCTACTTCCCCTGCTTGTTGTAAATAGTTCTTCTGTGTTAATTGATGATATATGTCTATCAAGTAGTAATACCTGTTTAGAATCAATTGGTAATACTCTTGAACACGCAATGTTTGAATCAGGCAATTGTATTACTCCTTCATCAAGCTTTATCATTTCCTTTTCTAATAGTGTCAATTCGGATGGATGTATTCCTTGATAAATGATTAAACCTACCATTACCTTCATCATTACTTCAATTTGTGTTTCATGATTGAACGATTGATACAATTTCTCTAATCTATCGTATTCTACAATGTTTGATAACTCTACCTTCTTTGTGTTTCGGATCCATACATCCTGAAATGGATTACTCCTCGTGTCTAACATTGTATACAACTTTCTTAAGCCTGTTATGTATGAGTTTATACTGGCTGACTTATTAGATTTTGATAGATACTCTATGTAGTCTATCGCATTATGGTGTTTTATCTTTTTAAGCCTTATATCCTTTGATTCACAGTATTCATTGAACCTTTCTAGTACTCCAATCCAATACTCGATAGATCGTTCACTATACCCTTTCTTTTGAAGGTAAATTCTAAACTTGGATTGTAACATGGGTATATATCTGTGTTGATTCCAATGATGAATGACCTAGAAACTTTGCAATCTGATCAATTGGCATATTATTGTCTAGTAGATGCGTTGCAATACTGTGTCTTAAATGATGTATTCCAATCTTTCTGTTTATACCTGATTGTTTTACTAGCTTCTTCAATCGGTTGTTAAGGCTTTGTGCTTGAATTGGCTGTCCTCTTTCATTTAGTAGAAGTACTTTTCTTGTTTTGTGTTTACATTGAAGTAGTGGTCTTCCTTTATATACATACTCTTTTAAATGATATCTAGTTGATTGTGTAAATGGAACTATTCTTTGTTTACCACCTTTACCTTCCCTTACATGTATTTGATTACGTGTAAAACAAATGTCATTTAGATACACATGTAGTCCTTCGTTTCTTCTTAATCCGCATCCATAATAAAGCGCAAGCATACACCTATCCCTATACCCTAACCTATCTGTTGGATGCGTTGCGTTGAACAATAACTGTATTTCCTGCAGTGTTAGTGGTACTTTAGTTTCCTTAGCGATAGGTTCAAGTCTTATATGTTCAATTGGAATCGTTACTTCATAGTACTTCTGACAAAACCTTGAAAAGCGTTTGATTGAAAATATATAATCGTTTAGGTGGTATGATGATATACGTCTATTTGTTCTATCACTTACCCTACTCTTTTGATAATCGAAGAATTCAGATATGACCTTCTTCTTTATTGATTTAATACCTCCTGAGTTTGTTTGTTGGTGGAATACAATAAGTTCTTGTATTCGATGGTATGAGGCGTAATACACAGACTTACTATAACCTTGTACCTTTAACCACCTTTCGAACTGTTGTAATACCTTTTGTGATTGTACTGACAGTTGTTTCATTCACGGAATGTCCAACAGAATAATGGAAATAGTCAATCCTACCGTATAATTTTGAAGCATAATGTTATTTGAACACTTGTTGTTTGATTCCGCTTCTGATTTACACTTATTGTTTCATTATTTTCATTATTCAAGGCTTCATCATTACAACCATTATGTCAATAGTTTGGTGTTATTTATTATGTAATGGATGTCACTTTTTAAAAGATCTCAATCTGTAATTTTGCATTTTCAATATTACTGCACTTTAGTGTAATATAACTGTCTTTCGATTTCCTCCGATTAACCTTCCCTAGATTCGATTGTTCAAATGGTGTTTCCCAAAACTCTCCATACACATCATGCTCACATAATTTAATTATCACTGAATCATCAACTTTACCTGATAAAATGTAGTTGTCTTCGTTAGGATAAAAATGTACATGATTTGATATATACATTTTTGATTTCTCATCGTAATTAAAGTCCAGTATTTCTATTCGTCTGTTTTTCATGTCGATTGTATTAAATCTGATATTAACACCAATCGGAGTTAACTGTGTGTATCAATTATATGAAATATATGTTTATACCTTTCTACAATTCTCCTGGTCCGCTGGATATGCTGATTTTTTAATAGTTCTTCTTCGTCACCGATTAGTATTAAATAGAGCAGCCTATCATTTGAATCGTCAAAATACTCATCTTCATATCTCAAGATCTGACCTATCACTGAATCACATAAATTTTGTTTATCTGCCAAACTATGTCCTAGTTTAAGCTCAATAATTACCTCATTATTGTTTCCTAGTATCAAATCAGGTATACCACCACTACGACCAGATTTCTTAACGTTTGAATACCTAACATTGAAATACTCACCCAGATGTTTGTTAAACGCATTTTCGTTTGAAAAGGATTTAAATAGTGCAGGTGTCATTTCTCTCTCATATTCCTCCAATGTTTCCAAAACTGTATCATAGGTAATCGCATCATCAATATATTTGTCATAACCATCTCTGTCCGAGTCCTCTAATCGGATAATATAATAATCCCCAATTAAAACCTTGGATAGGTAAAAATTACCAATTGTCCAATCACCTTTAATGCACACCTTTAAATCTACAAGCTCATCAATAGTGATGTGGTCAGATTTATTCTCATCATAGTAGATACTATTTAATTTCTTAATAAGGCTTTTATTGTGTTCAAATGGAACATAGTCCAAGTCTCTTCCTTCATCTATTAATTGAGTGTAGTATTTACCTTCGAAAGAATCATAATTCAAAACAATATTCTTGATTTTGAACTCCTTTTGACTAGGATCAAGACCTAACCTTTCAATAGTGGCTTTATCGATACCTTTGGTTATAAGTTTTCTATACTGATTGTCGACATAAAAATTCTGGACAAATTCGATTATCTCGGTTGAATATTGATCTTCTACTGTCATTTTAGTTTCAATAATTTGTTACAAGTTATACCCTTCAAGCTTGTCAGACTTCTATAACAACACAGCGCAATTTATATGCAGTTGTATCTCTTTAATTGTTCAAGACATCTAATCAATAGTTTGTTGTAATTGACAAAATTCAGTCCTCGTAATGGGTTAGCCCTCATGTCAATAAACGCAACAGAATCAAGCTCAATATGATAAGTTGAACTTGACCTATGATAGCCTAATTTGCCTTCAAAAGCAGAATTAGATAAGTCGTGATCATTAATAGTTAATATCGAGCCTATATTATCTTTAAGCTTGTGAAGATTTAATATAATTAGTGCTTCCTCTATTAACATCAGTTTCAAATCTTCATTTAAACCCAAAGATTTTCCTTCCTGAAGAAGTTTTTCTAACTCACTTATTACTGAGTTGACATCACTATAAAGTGACACTAATCCTCTTAGCAAAGGTAGCAAATTGATATTGCTTAAGTTTATTTCTAATTCAATTGATTGTTCTCCCTTCTTGCTTAAAATTAAAAAGGACTTATTCTCACGAATGCGTCTAATAGAAATAGATCCTAATTCATAAAGTCTAACAATTAATGAAATGTATAAAGACTTGATCGTTGCAGAAGCAAGAATTTCGGCGTCAACATGAACAATAGTATCCAAATGACGACGAATAAATCTAGCGCTATTTGCTAATGTGAATTTATGAATGCCGTTAGTGTAGAATTTATCTATATATCCTTCGTAATGAGTGTTCTCACCGTACATATGATGGAAAATACTTTTCAAGTTATCATTATCCGCAACAATAATTACATTGCTAAACTCGAACATATTTCTTCTTACTCTATACGTATCCCAATGAACACTAAATACGTTTAAAATTCTAAACACTTCTCCAGGATCCATTCTGTCCACATCATCAATAATCAAAACAAGTTTTTTTCCTTGATTTTGAATGTTCTTTACTACTTGGGCGATTATATGACCAACAATGTCTCCTTCTCGATATCGGCTTACATTGGTTTCTAAAACAAACCTTCTTAAAAAATCTTCATTGGCTTCTTCTAGCGCCTGTTTAGTTTGATTGAAACTCTTTGATTCGATTAAGCCATTTATAATCTTTGCTATTACAAATGCCTTGCTTTTCTTGATTGAGCTTACAACCTTTTCGGAAACTATCTCTACCTTTTCTTGTAGAAATAAGCTGCAGACGAAAAGTTCATCAACTTCAATATTATCAATACAGTCAGGATATTTTGATAGTAATTCGGTTATTATATCAAATTTAATTAACTCAAGAATGTCACTATTTGGAACAATGGAGTAAACAACTGGTGATAAAAATATGGCTTCATAATCGCTGTCTAGTTTATTATCTTCAAACACGTACCTCAAAAATGTAGTCTTACCAGTTCCAAACTTTGCTGAAAAAAGCATTCTTGTACTATTTCTAAGTTTCTCCTCAAATGAATCTGATCCAGAATCCATCAGGGATGTACTGATTTCCATGTTCGGGCTTTGCATGGTCACAAAATAATTCTATTTCTGTTAATGGCTATCACTGAAAACCATTATCTAATTCAAACACCAAATAAACGAAGGATTATTTGGACTTAAATTACTTGAAAACAAACTGCAGTTTTTGCATGTAGTTATTTGGACATTATCACAGGACGATTATTTGGAGTTGCCTGCTGGTGTATTTTTCATTCTAATACTTCTTAAATGATAACCAGCCTTACTTCTTTTTTTCTTGTCTTTAGATCCTTTGGGTCTACCTAGTGTTTTGCCTTGCTGTTTAGCTCTATTTAGCCCTTCTAATGTTCTTTCCCTTATCAGTTCACGTTCAAACTCTGCAAATGCACTTAGAATATTGAAATGTAGTTTGCCCGTGGCCGTGTTGAAGTCAAGGTTTTCAGAATACGACATAAACGTAATACCCTTATTAATCAACTCATTTACTTCTAATATCAACTCACGTGAAGATCTTGCCCATCTATCAAGTTTGTATACTACAACACCATCGTATAATTTCTTCCTTAAGTCATTGAGTAGTTTCTTCTTGACTGGTCTTGTTTTACGACTACTCTGTACCTCCTCAAATACTTCAAATTTATATCCTTTAGATTGTATGAACTTCTTTAGTGTTAGTACCTGATTACTTGTTGTTTGTTGTGTTGTACTTACCCTTGTGTAGATTGCTATTTTCATTTCCATTCCTTTTTCATGGAAATTCCTCACTATTAAGATATAAGGCTAATATCTTTCTTGAATAATGGAAATATGGTTTAATGCGGTATAATTTTTAACCGTATGATTGATTATTTCCATTATTGTATCAATATGCTCTATTTCTGTGTTGGTTTGAAAACACAATTCGATTCCTAATTCATACTCCTCCGATAGATCTCGTTCATAGATTGATTCAGTGGCTACTTCCTCAATTAATTCAACTGTTTGATCTATAACGAGTTGTTTGTGACATTGTGATAACATGCTTAAATGTCACTATTCTCCCTAGTTTATGCAATGCGTTAACGCGATTGTTTACCACCCGACCAACCTTTATCAATCGATGATGGTATATACTAATCATTAACTAGATATGCTTTGTCTACTTCAACTATAAGTCTTGCACCAAGCTTTTCAAACGCAATCATGTAATTAGATTTGCTGGATGAAACCTGCATTTCTTGGATGTAAATCTTCCAATTTTGGTCAGTTGTATAGATTTGATATATCTCCCCTTCTTCGTTGTAACTCTCATGCTCTATAATTAGACCGTACCCAGTTAGATGATCTGTTCTAATTACTATTTCATTTAAGGGTTCTCCCTTTAACACAATTATTTCTCCCTCATCCGTAAGTTCAACACATTCTGATTCTGGCATGCAAAGAGTCTTTTTAGTAAAAGTGTACCTACCATTTTGAGCATTCACCGTCATAGGAATAAACGCAAGTACAATAACAAACAATTTCATAAATCACAGTTTTAGATCTGCTTGTTCCCTATGACAGATGTTTGTATAAAAAAAGCGGCGTGGGAACTCAAGCTTATAGTAACCACGGTACCGCCAGATACCCACGCACATATAAACTAAGCCCCACGCCTTATCGCGGAGCATTAGTCTATTATCGTCGTGCGTATTTAAAACTGGCGGTTTTTGGTTACACGGTAATAGCTAACGCTACTTATGTTCTATTTACTTAATGTAATATGTTGTTACATATAGCTTTTTATTTCACTTAATATTTCCTGTTCAAATTTAAACCCTTTATACTTAGCTTTAGCCATTTCTAGCAATTTTCCTAGTTTCCTCTTCTCTCCTTTTTTAATTCGATCTAAATCCTCAAATAATTCCATTATTTCATGAATATGTTCAAAGTAGTTTTTATGTGGAAGAAGGCTTGACAGATATACTCGGTTACCATTCTGCATGCATATGTAGTTTTCATCGTCTGAATTAGTCTGCTCGTTTGTGTCAACTTTAGGCTTTTCGATTGTTTTCTTTTTATCACTTTTAATTGAACGTGGTTTTACTGACATTATACGTTGACTGGCGTACTTACCAAATATTCTATCATAATTAACCAAGTCATGTTCAATCAATACATTCGTCCAATTTGTGATTGAATCTTCACTCACTCCAAATCTATCAGCTTGAAAACTTCTTTTGGCGAAATACTCAGCATTTCCACCATTACTATATGAGTTAATCTCTGCCCATAGAAACTTAGCTCCAGTCGTAATGTCTAAACTTAAAATATCATACGGCAGTAGTAATTGTCTTTTATCCTTTGCCGTGTGTTTGTCGAATTTATCAGTTAACTTATATTTCCTACCATTTTTTATTAGGTATCCTAAAGACACCAGTCGTTTTCGTCAACTACCAAAAATGTTGTAAAGGATATTCAAAAACTGTGATAACGTAACATTTGTGTATTTATAATATACAATCTTTAAATAACACATGTTATAACTAAAATC
>CAXRGQ010000010.1:0-4502 GCA_964230215.1 Flavobacteriales bacterium | reverse complement strand
GAAATGGGCTTCTGGCTATTTGGGCTATGAAATAAGCTAAACTTACTTCAGAGTTAGCATATTTCGCCCTTGTTTGATCAATTTGGTGATGCGTCTTTGTAGTTTTGCGGAAAGTCCGGTTTCTTTGCGTGGTAAGATTTTTCCAGATTCTGTGACAAAACGTGTTAACGGCTCAACATCATTGAAATCAAAATCCATTGGATTTCTTGAGCGATTCAAGTTAGAAGTTTTATTAGACATAGTCTGAAATAGATCTTATAAAATGCTTTAAGCAAGCCTAAAATAGGATAAACCTGCTACATTTAGGTGAATTCTTTAATTTTCTGCAAAAATGTGCAATTTATACTTGTCTCTAGTTCGAATTTTTATTTAATTTAATTTTCAACCCTTAAATATTTTTACAAACCCTTAAATTATTATGAATTTATTTAGTTCACGATCGTTTTCTATATTGTTATTTATAACCACTTCCCTATCCCTCTTAGTCTCTAATATTTTTGCTGAAGAGAACACCATACCTAGATTCAGTCAGTTTGATGGAGCTTATGTTTCCGAATTATTAGAAGATGGAAGTTATCGGCAATACACTTTCGCTTCGCTTGACGATGACGGTGTTCCGATTGCAGATGGTGGAGGGTTTTCTGCTCAAGAAGATGCAACTATCGCTGGAGCGATGTGGAAACCGCTTAGCTTTTCTGTAGATGGCTCATTATCTATTACTGCAAGAATTTCGAGTGACAGTAGTGCTTCATCGGCAACCCTTCGGTTTGTCTTTGAAAGATCATCTTATGATACAAACGGGCAGGGTATTGCAGCCACAGTGCCCAAAGCTGTATTTTCATCAAATGAGTACGTGGACGTAGTAATTTCGGGCAACAACTTTACAACGTATGATATCGTAATCCCCTCTCAAGGTAATAACACTTTTTCTAGTTTAAATATGTTTATTTTAGAAAGAGATGTATTAGTCGACATTAGTGAAGTTAAAGTTACTGACGACGATGTCGTTCCGACCGTAACACCTGGTTTAGCCAGTTCAGTTACTTTTGATGGAAGATCATGGGGAACATTTAATGGGTTTGTGAATTCTAATGGAACATTGTCTTTTCCAACAGGAGCGGCTTCTTGGGCTGGTTCTTATAATACAACACCACATTCAACACCTTATACATTTAATGAAGATGGTAGTATTGTATTTGAAGCTTCCGTTGTAGACCCTGATCCGAATGATGGCGAAGTGCCATCGGCTACTATCTATTTCAAATTTGAAGGAGATTCTTATCCTAATAATAAACCCTATATACAAACTGAAAATATAGTGGTTAATAGTACAACTCCTCAAACGTTTACTGTAGCTATTCCTACAGCAAAAAGTTATGGATACCAAAGCTACAATTCATTGTTATTTTATATCGTAGAGAGAGACGTTGAAGTGGTTTTGGGGGATATCACAGTAAATGATGATGCATACGCCACAGAGACAGATATAGATAATGGAGTAAGATTTGTATTTTTAGATGTTGAACACAGTGACACACAATCTGCAGATACGAATATCTTCGTACATTCACCTTGGGTTGAAGTAAACTCATATGTGCCACAATCTTACAGTGTTACATTCCCAGGTTATGCTGGTGAGTATGCTCATGAACTATATGACTCAAGTCTTACTGAGGATACTAACTTCAATCAGATCACTATGTATTTAGCGGGTAGAAACCAAGCAATTTCAGTTCGTGATATTGAAATAGTTGTCGGGGAAAATTCGTATGGAGGTCAAGGTAGTGATTCTCTCAATTTCTTCAATTCTTTTGAGGCTGATTATAACTCTGATACAAACACCTATTATCACTCTAGTGGTAGTCAAGATTGGGGCGGTTTTGCTAATCAAGAATCTGATGCACCTCTTGGGGTCAATGGTGCTCCATTGAATGAACCTATTACTATTAATTTTGTTGCTGCACTTTCAAATGAGGAGTTTGACGACCCTTTTGAGTACAATGGTGAAACGGCTTTTGGTAATGATGGCTCTATTGATACCAGTGTAAACGTTGGTGCAGGAGATGTTAACGATCCTTATCGTTGGTCTGCATATGTTACTTGGTATGATATCAATTCAGATGATACTAAAGGTACTACTAGATTAGGCGGTGGTGAATGGAATAAATTATCAGATGTTGAAGCTAGTTGGGCAGATGTTAATGGTGAAAGTGTGTTAACGCTTAAACCAAACACCGCATCATTTGGAGCTTGGTCTGATCCTGGTTCGTCTGATGGTAATAAATACTTAGAACAATTAATTAGAATTGAGGGTATTTATACTAATCCTGATGAAGAAATTACAGAAAATAGCGTCATATTAGGTAAGACAGTCAACTTTGCGGGAACCGTAATTTTGAATGACCTAGATTCTAGATATACGGTATCTGCATATATCCAATGCATTGATACTACAATCCAAGATGCTTCTCCAATTATAGCTGAAACGCAGGTTGTATTAGATGCGAATGGTTATTTTTCACTTACATTAGATTTACCTGAGGGTGTTGACGAAAATAATGCATTACAACATTATGTTCCGTCCTTTGGTTTCAAGTTAGAAGGTAGAAACGCAAATCCAAATTCAGAAACTGATTGGGGGGAAATCCAAATTAAAGATATAGTTGCAAACTACATAGATATAAACCCAATTACCGAAGGCCATTTTACCGCTCTATCTGGCTCGTCCGACTACTGGTCTGTTGCCCAAGGCACTAGTGCTACCTTTAATAATAATGGTGGCAATGGTTTGATCAAAGGTCAGGCTACTATTGTTGGTGGAGAAAGAGGCACTAAGTATATAGCATCAAATAATGGCAACTTTGAAAACTTAGATGCATTCGGCTTGGAAGCTAACAATATTTACAACATATCATTCTACATGAATCGTCAAACAGGTGAAGACTTTGGACTCGTTCAGTTTACATTTTATGACATAAATGGAGATGAAATCTCTAGCAGCCCATCGGATCCAAGTGCTAATATACATACTGGTAGTACTGGAGTATGGACTCAAGCGACCCAATCCTTTGTTACTCCAGATAATGCTGTAAAAGCCTTACTCAAGGTTTACAGTGGTGGGACATACGATTTAAACGGGAATCCAGTTCCTTCTGTAATACATTATGATGATATTACTATCAGCTATGTTGGACCTAACAATGTCTTTTCAAGTTGGGCTTCAAGTAATGGATTATCTGGAGCAGAAGCATTATTTAATGCGGACCCAGATGGAGATGGTATTCCTAATGGCTTAGAAAACTTCTTAGGAACACAACCTAATGCTCATACAAGTAGTGCCATGTCAAATGTAGCGTTCTCATCGAACACTCTAAGTATGCAACATGTTAAGAATAGTGATATTGCTTCTGACGTTACTGCAGATTATGTGTGGTCAACAGACTTATCTGCTTGGAATGATAGTGGAGAAACTGTAAATGGTACGACTGTGACAATTACTTCAGTGGATGATACTCCTGCTGCAGGTACAACTACTGCAACTGCTACAGTTAGTGGTACAGATGTAGACAGTGTCTTCATTAAAGTATCCGTCTCCAATGAGTAATTCCTAAATTAGATTATTTCATTAATTACAAAATGCGATGGCTTTTAGTCATCGCATTTTTTTATTTTAGGGAACAAACTTAAAATGACTTAAATGATACTACTAATAGGTAAAATTAGATTTTATAACCAGTAATAGGTGGCTAGTACTCACTGATTATTGGATTAATTACTACTGAGACCGTTTTAAATTCTATTTGTTAGCTAGTTTACTCATTATTGTTCAACTTGAGTCACTAAATTTTCTAAGATATGATATCAATGCATGCATTACTAATAGATTAGTTCGGTATGAGAATACTGATTCTTTAGACGGTCTAGCTTTATATGTGTAAGAAAGGAAAGATAGGATTTAAAGATAAGGACACGCAATGAAAGTTAATGCTTAATGAGCTTAGTCTCTTTGTAAAACTAGTTTGGGTGTTCTGTCCTCAAAATAGACACCCCAGTTTTTCTCTGCAGCATTTGGGGCATTATCATTACCCTTCCAAGGCTCGTCAAAAGCTTCAAAAAAGAATACGGTAATATTATTATCTTTAGACCATAATTTAAAAGCATCATAATAGGCCTTTTGATTAGCTTCGTTGGCTCTAGCACCAAATTCATTTGCAATAGTGGCCCAACCCGCCTCCAAAATAGCAATTTTTTTATCTGGAAGTGCTTTAATAACATTTTCAATGCCTTCTATCGTGAATGACATTCCTTTTTCAATGCCTTCACCTTCCCATAGTGGATAAATATGCACGCCTATAAAGTCCAATTCTTTGGCTAAATTGGCACCATGATCTCGCCACCAATAATGCGTTTCCGCAACAGTAACAGGTTGTTCAATATTGGCTTTCACCTCTCGAACAAATTGAATAACTCGTTCCTCTGACATCATATGATCATTCCAGCTA
>CAXRGQ010000009.1:0-3078 GCA_964230215.1 Flavobacteriales bacterium | reverse complement strand
AGTCTTAAGTATAAGAAATCTGAAATAGAGCTTCAGTTAATGCACTATAATCAAGATATCACACACCAATTTTATAATCGGCCGGGGTCTTTTGGCAATCTAAATCTTCAAGACAGATATAGGAATGTCAACTGGGTGATTTCTGTCCAATTCAAATATCACATACACACTAAAAATGAGCACTAAAATCAAAGTTGTAAACTTTATAGCGGCCATTCTTCTAACACTTAGCTGTTCTTCAAACCATTGCAAATCAACAGTCTGTCCCGAAAATTTTACATGCGAAGACGGACAGTGTGTTTGCGATGAATATCACACAGGGAATAATTGCGAAATAGAACTCCGAGAGACATTCTATGGAACATTCACTGGAATTATGAACGTCTACAATGAAGATTTCGTCCTAATAAATTCTATCGAAAAATCAATTACTGTGAAAGACAGCACGAGTGATCCTACTATCATGGCAATAGATGATTTAGTAGCCTTTATAGATTCGAGAACCCTCTCTTTCATATTCTCTATCGCTAAACAAGATACTAGCACTAACATTCAGACAGAAATTCGCGGGTACGGAGGATTAGTCAACGGAGAACTTGACTATAACTACACTGAAACCACTCAATCAGTAGGCCCCAACTTATTCCCGGTTATCTATAAACACTATCATTTTATCGGTAAGCGATAGTATGAATATAAATGAAACCAAAAAGCACCTACGCCGGGCACGTATTACGTGCCCGGCCCAGCAGGGCTCGAACTTTGTATTTTACCGTACTGATTATCAGCTATTAAACCACCCTTTGCAGTCGTGGTCACCTGTTTGGACACCACATTTTCCAAGGGACGAGAACATACCCATGATGCAGGCCTTCGCAGGAATCTGCAAGTTAGTCATTTTCTTCGTTTCATATCGAAACCTTACTTCAAATCACCCTTGCTGACTCACTTTAAGGTAGTTAGGATTTTATCACACAAAATTCTAATAGATATAACCCCACAACCGCAACCGCCCTATAGTATAGGCGGTTGCGGTGGTGGGGAATTATGCTCTTGCATGGACAAAGCTTGTTTTGCTTCACATCGAAGCCAATATCCACTAGCACACGATCAAAGATTTTGACTCAACCAAAAGCGAATACCAAAAGTTTATCAAATACACAATGGTGAATATTTACCATTTCACTATTCTGAATAACAGAATATTTTCGTTTACATTCAAAAAACTTTCCAAATGAAAAGGTACTTTTTATTTATTACAATTTTAGCGCTGTCTTGCTCCAAGCAAGAATTAGCTGAGCTGAGCAACACAAAACAGATTGATTTCAGTTACTACGGAACGGAGCACAACGCTATGCTTGATTTGGTAGACTCCTTAATAACTGATTTACCATCTTCCACTTCTGCCGATAGACTTAGCGCCGCTTCATCATATGTTAGTCCAATTTTCGGAAACCTACCGAGCTCAGGAATTGACGAAATTGAAGATGGTATGAATCGTATAGAATATATCACAAGCACAGTTGTTTATGGCGGCTCTTACCTAAATGAAATTGGACTAATAGATGACTATGAGGTAATCATTGCCTATAACTCAGTAGATAGCTTGCTCTTGAGCATGGAAGAACAAGCTGTATTAAACTCTAATTGGTACACACCTATTCAGTTTAATACAGAGATTGACAAGTTAATTCAATCCGTTTCTTCAAACGTTCAGTATGATTCTTTGTCAAAAACTGGAAACGACCGCGCCCTATTTATTGCGAACATGGAAATAGCTAAGAGTTCATACGAATATTGGTTTACTGCAGCGTCCAACATTTACGCCCCTTGGGGAGAATATTTTGAGATTAACTCTGCAAATAAAACAACAGCTTCAGTGTTTAAAAAGATTTGGATGGCCATCAAAAGGACAGCAGTAGATATATGGGCCTTCCCTTCTTGTCCTTATTGTGGTGGGATTAGTCCTGACCCAAGCGTCGAACCTACCCCTTACGATTTAGGCCAAGCATGGAACTATGCCGGCGAACAAAGTTCTCAGGTGGAATGATCTTGAGAATTCTCATCTTGATACTCTCTTCTTCTACAATTTGTTTTTCACAAAAAACACAGCTAGAAGATACGCTAAACACTGTAGAGGTTTATGACTCTTCATGGTTGGATCGTGTGTTAGACTCTTCACTCTATAATTCATCAGAAGTTTTCATTAACAGAGCTGATACACCGTCTTTCTACACTATTTCAAGAACGTTGTTCTACAAAGACCGAATAGTCGCAGAATATTATGCTGATATTTTTCTAACTAAAACAATGTTCATTCCAAGAGTGATTTCAGACTCAATCATTATTATAGAGCAGGTAGCAGAAACGGATTTACCCAGTTTTAATGCTGCTTTCCATAACATTGCCATCAAATCCTACACGAAAAAGAGAAAAAAAAGGAAAACAAACCTTTCAAATCGAGAAATCTCGATTAATGATTCTAATGGAATAATTTTACATTATACCATTAGAAATGCATTTAGTGACAGCGCTAATTCTTTTCACCTAGAGTTTACAGGTGATAGCATAAACGAACTAGCTCTATTATCTTATTCATGGGAAGGAGTAATGCCAAATACATCATTTCCTAAAAAAAAGCGGTCGTGGAGCAGTCGCGGTTCAAATATTTTCGATCCAAAGACTCAAGTCATTCTGTCTCATAAGAATACTATTAGAATTAATCAATTCACAGAGGAAGTCAGCATTCAAATAAAGGGTCCTTTAGTTATAGATGACATTGATAAATATAAGACTTTGTCATACTTAGACTTATATAGTCTAGATAAACAGATTAACAAGAACCTATAAACAATATCATTTTATCGGTATCCGATAGTATGAACATAAATGAAACCAAAAAGCACCTACGCCTCTCAACGTAAGTGCTTGATTTTCAGTGGGCCCAGCAGGGCTCGAACCTGCGACCACCTGATTATGAGTCAGGTGCTCTAACCAACTGAGCTATGAGCCCGAGAGGGCAAATATAGTGTAGTAAGACGGAACGATTTTACATTTTTTAGTTCAAGTATCTTGCCT
>CAXRGQ010000008.1:0-405647 GCA_964230215.1 Flavobacteriales bacterium | reverse complement strand
ACTTGTCGGTCTCACAGTCAAGCATCCTTGTGCCATTACACTCTACGTACGGTTACCAAGCGTACTGAGGATGCCTTTGGGAGCCTCCGTTACTCTTTTGGAGGCGACCACCCCAGTCAAACTACCCACCAAACACTGTCCTCTAAATTGAGTTAGATATCAATTAATCAAAGGGTGGTATTTCAACAACGACTCCACATCGCCTAGCGACGACATTTCATAGTCTCCCACCTATCCTACACATTAATTAACCAATATCAATGTTAAGCTATAGTGAAGGTTAACGGGGTCTTTCCGTCCCGTTGCGGGTAATCGGCATCTTCACCGATACTACAATTTCACCGAGCTCGTGGCCGAGACAGTGCCCAGAGCGTTACACCATTCGTGCAGGTCGGAACTTACCCGACAAGGAATTTCGCTACCTTAGGACCGTTATAGTTACGGCCGCCGTTTACTGGGGCTTCAATTCTGTGCTTCTCCGAAGATAACACCTCCTCTTAACCTTCCAGCACCGGGCAGGTGTCAGGCCATATACTTCATCTTTCGATTTTGCATAGCCATGTGTTTTTGCTAAACAGTCGCCTGGGCCTATTCACTGCGACCCACCTAAGTGGGCGTCCTTTCTCCCTAAGTTACAGGACCATTTTGCCTAGTTCCTTAGCCACGGATCACTCGAGCACCTCAGGATTCTCTCCTTGACTACCTGTGTCGGTTTACGGTACGGGCTTATGCTGGAGCTTTTCTTGGAAGAAAATTCACTACTTCGCTTCGCCAGAAGGCTAGGCTCAACGTGCACTTCCGTCCGCACGTAGCAGCTACATTTCTCCGTCCCTCTCAGCTGGTACAGGAATATTAACCTGTTTTCCATCGACTACCCCTTTCGGGTTCGCCTTAGGTCCCGACTAACCCTGATCCGATTAGCGTTGACCAGGAAACCTTAGTCTATCGGTGAGCAGGTTTCTCGCCTGCTTTATCGTTACTTATGCCTACATTTTCTTTTCCAGACGCTCCAGCATGCCTTACGACACACCTTCAACGCAGCTGGAATGCTCCCCTACCACTCTTGCGAGTTCAAAGCTTCGGTGGTATACTTATGCCCGATTATTATCCATGCTTTACCGCTCGACTAGTGAGCTGTTACGCACTCTTTAAATGAATGGCTGCTTCCAAGCCAACATCCTAGCTGTCAAAGCAGTAAAACCTCGTTTTTTCAACTTAGTATACACTTGGGGACCTTAGCTGTTGATCTGGGTTCTTTCCCTCTCGGACCTGGACCTTAGCACCCATGCCCTCACTGCTGAGTATATATATTAGCATTCGGAGTTTATCAGGGGTTGGTAGGCGGTGAAGCCCCCTAGCCCTATCAGTAGCTCTACCTCTAATATACTAGACCTCAACGCTGCACCTAAATGCATTTCGGGGAGTACGAGCTATTTCTCAGTTTGATTGGCCTTTCACCCCTACCCACAGTTCATCCAAAGGCTTTTCAACGCCTGGTGGTTCGGTCCTCCATGCCCTGTTACGGGAATTTCAACCTGACCATGGGTAGATCACCAAGTTTCGCGTCTACCCCCACTAACTAATCGCCCAGTTAAGACTTGCTTTCGCTTCGGCTCCATCATTAAAATGATTTAACCTTGCTAGTGAGGAGTAACTCGTAGGCTCATTATGCAAAAGGCACGCCGTCACCCGTAGGCTCCGACCGCTTGTAAGCGAATGGTTTCAGGTACTATTTCACTCCCTTGTTCAGGGTACTTTTCATCTTTCCCTCACGGTACTAGTTCACTATCGGTCTCTTAGGAGTATTTAGCCTTACAAGATGGTTCTGGCAGATTCAGACAGGATTTCACATGTCCCGCCCTACTCAGGATACTGTTAGGTATTAAAACTATTGTGTATACGGGATTATCACCCTCTATGATTCAACTTTCCAGAAGTATTCTACTATAATTTTAAAGTCCACGTTACAGTCCTACAACCCCTATAATGCCGAAACATTATAGGTTTGGGCTATTTCCCGTTCGCTCGCCGCTACTAGGGAAATCACTATTGTTTTCTCTTCCTCCGGTTACTTAGATGTTTCAGTTCACCGGGTTTGCGCTATGCGGTCCAAAGGACCGGGTTGCCCCATTCGGAAATCTACGGATATAATGCTTATTTGCAGCTCCCCGTAGCTTATCGCAGCTTATCACGTCCTTCATCGCCTCTAAGAGCCAAGACATCCACCATTCGCCCTTACATGTTTTTAAATTTCTACAACTTACTTTTCAATATTTCAAAGAACTCTTTCCATTTTAAATGATTGGAATGTGGAGAATATCGGAGTCGAACCGATGACCTCCTGCGTGCAAGGCAGGCGCTCTAGCCAGCTGAGCTAATCCCCCATTATTGATGTAGTCCCGAGCAGATTTGAACTGCTGACCCCTACATTATCAGTGTAGTGCTCTAACCAACTGAGCTACGGGACTATTATTCAATCTATCTACTCAGTAGCCATCAAAAATGGAATACTAAAGAGTTAAAAAATTGAGAAAAAACAAGTAGGTTAAAATTCTAGCAAAGCTAACACTCTAAAAAGGAGGTGTTCCAGCCACACCTTCCGGTACGGCTACCTTGTTACGACTTAACCCCAGTCACTAGTTTTACCCTAGGCCGCTCCTTACGGTGACGGACTTCAGGCACCCCCAGCTTCCATGGTTTGACGGGCGGTGTGTACAAGGCCCGGGAACGTATTCACCGCGCCATGGCTGATGCGCGATTACTAGCGATTCCAGCTTCATGAAGTCGAGTTGCAGACTTCAATCCGAACTGAGACATGGTTTGGAGATTAGCTCCCTGTCACCAGGTGGCTGCTCTTTGTCCATGCCATTGTAGCACGTGTGTAGCCCAGGACGTAAGGGCCGTGATGATTTGACGTCATCCCCACCTTCCTCGCGGCTTACGCCGGCAGTTCTGCTAGAGTCCCCATCATTACATGCTGGCAACTAACAGTAGGGGTTGCGCTCGTTATAGGACTTAACCTGACACCTCACGGCACGAGCTGACGACAACCATGCAGCACCTTGCAATCCGTCCGAAGAAGGATCTGTTTCCAAATCTGTCGTTTTGCATTTAAGCCCTGGTAAGGTTCCTCGCGTATCATCGAATTAAACCACATGCTCCACCGCTTGTGCGGGCCCCCGTCAATTCCTTTGAGTTTCATTGTTGCCAACGTACTCCCCAGGTGGATTACTTATCACTTTCGCTTAGACACTGACCGTATATCGCCAATATCGAGTAATCATCGTTTACGGCGTGGACTACCAGGGTATCTAATCCTGTTCGCTCCCCACGCTTTCGTCCCTGAGCGTCAGTAATAGTTTAGTGAGCTGCCTTCGCTATCGGTGTTCTGTGTCATATCTATGCATTTCACCGCTACATGACACATTCCGCCCACTTCAACTATACTCAAGAAAATCAGTATCAATGGCAGTTCTACAGTTAAGCTGTAGGATTTCACCACTGACTTAATTTTCCGCCTGCGGACCCTTTAAACCCAATAAATCCGGATAACGCTTGCACCCTCCGTATTACCGCGGCTGCTGGCACGGAGTTAGCCGGTGCTTATTCTTGTAATACCGTCAGCCCTCTACACGTAGAGGGGTTTCTTCTTACATAAAAGCAGTTTACAACCCATAGGGCATTCTTCCTGCACGCGGCATGGCTGGTTCAGACTTTCGTCCATTGACCAATATTCCTCACTGCTGCCTCCCGTAGGAGTCTGGTCCGTGTCTCAGTACCAGTGTGGGGGATCATCCTCTCAGACCCCCTATAGATCGTTGCCTTGGTGAGCCGTTACCTCACCAACAAGCTAATCTAACGCATGCCTATCTTTAACCGCCGGAGCTTTAATCAAGCTAACATGCGAAAGCTTGATATTATGGAGTATTAATCCCGATTTCTCGGGGCTATTCTCCTGTTAAAGGTAAGTTGCATACGCGTTACGCACCCGTTCGCCGGTCGTCAGCAAAAAAGCAAGCTTTTTTCTGTTACCCCTCGACTTGCATGTGTTAGGCCTGCCGCTAGCGTTCATCCTGAGCCAGGATCAAACTCTCCGTTGTAATTATAATCTTAAAAATTGTTAGGTTATAGAGCTTTGTTATTTAATAATAACGCTACTTGTCTTTTTCTCAATCTATCAAAGAACTTAAATTTCCTTTTGTTCCGTTGTTTTTCAAACGGGACGGCAAAGGTATAAATGTTTTTTTTATCTCAAAACAATTCCGAAAATATTTTTAAACTTTTTTATTCAAACAACATTTTTCAGAGATGCTTTCCGTTGAAAGCGGCTGCAAATGTAATAATGTTTTTTAATTCACAAACATTTTTTGAAAAAAATATTTTTCGGCGTGATTTTAATTAGTTGCCTTCCGTTGAAAGCGGCTGCAAATGTAGTAATGTTTTTTTAAAACCAAACAATTACTACAATTATTTGTTGCCCTAATGTTAATCACTAATGCTTTCCGTTGAAAGCGGCTGCAAATGTATATGCTTTTTTCTTTCCTGCAACAAAAAAAACACAAAAAAACAGAAGTTATTTTCCTCGCGATACTTAACTACCTCATTACATGATTTATGGCGTTGAAGAATTTATTGAAAATATTTTACCATTTACATATTCACCGTCTGTGATAGCAAATTTACAAATGTATTTAGCCATCTCAATTGCAGAAACATTTGCCTTATATCCAGGAAAAGCCTCTTCTAACATTTCTGTTTGAACAGCTCCTAGAGCCAGAGCATTACATCTAATATTTGAGTCTTTTAGTTCTTCTGCTATGCATTCGGTAAGTACATTCAACGCGCCTTTAGAACTGCTGTAAAGGGACAAACCGGGAAACTTGACAGATCCTTGCACACCGCCAACACTCGAAATATTTACTATATGTGCATAATGACTTCCTCTTAACAGAGATAGATTCCGTTGAACCAAATTGAATGGTGCCCATACATTTGCATTATAAATTGATTCAAAGTCTTCTTGCGTTAAATCTAATAGAGGTTTGTTTACAAGCTGGCCAGCATTATTTACGATGATATTTAACTCACTGAATATACTTTTGACTTTTCTATCCAAGTTATCTAGGTCTTTAATAGAACAGATATCACATTGTACGATGGTAAGATTCTTAGCGAACTCTTCCTTTACCTCATTTTTAATGTTCTCCAGTTTTTGAATACTTCTGCTTAGAGCTATGACGCTGTGGCCATTATTTATTAGCCAAATAACAACTTCTCTGCCTATACCTCTGCTTGCTCCTGTTACGATACAATTCATATTTTAACTATAAAAAAAGGGAGCCACCGCGCTCCCTTATTGATTATTATTATAAAAACTATTAATTTATCACCAATCTCTTCACTACAGATCCTTGTTTAGAATTAAGTTTTATTAGGTAGACACCATTTGGTAAATTGAGGTTCATGTTTACCCCATTTGAAATATCTATCTTATTTGATTGGTATACTAATTTACCCGTGGCATCATGCACACTAACGTCAACCAAGTCCGAAATTCCTAAACCTTTTATATTAACATCCCCATTGGAAGGATTAGGGTAGAGTAGAATTTGTCCATCAGACAACTCATCCATGCCTACTGGTGGTGTTAAACAGAAATTTGTAGACTCTGAGGCTCCAAATTGCCCACCTGACGCCAAAGTCATTGATTCAGCAGGCCATGATACTGTATAAGCTCCATTACCGTAATCACAACAAATACCATCGCTATAATCATCATATATAGTAAATGTGTAGCATTCTCCTTCTTCTAAACAAACCTGAGTTGACTCAAGAGTTTGGTCCATGCCGTCAGCATAAGGTCCACCAGAGGCAATGGTTGTTGCACCATCAGTAATCTCCCAAGTTGTTTCAGTACCATAATCATCCAAAACGATATCAACATTTACTGTTGCCGGGTTAGCTATATAAGTAAACTGAGAACTTGCAGCGTCATTGCTCATATCGTTATCAGTAGTTCCGTTAGGATTATTGGTAGTCGCATTAAATGTATGCAAGCCAGAGGTCGCCGTTACATTTCCTAAACTAACATTAGTGGTTTGACCTGAACTAAGTGAACCTGTCCAATTGTAAGTTTGAGCTCCTGCCCCATCCACATCATATATGATGTCAACAGATGTTAAATTATTTGTACCATAGTTTCTGAGGGTTACTTCTGCGCTAATTGTTCCACCGCATATTGAACCTGAAGGTGTTATCACAGTAGTTATACCCGCATTATCCGCCACTGGATTCGCATTTGGGTTGTAGGCATCAATAACCGTGGCACCTGTTGCAGGACATCCTCCATTATCACCATCCAACCAATTCTCAAGACTATTATTATTACCAGAAACCGCATCCCAAGATGTTGCGAAACGTCCATAATAATCTGGAGCATTATTATCGTTTGTACCGCTGCACGCAGCACTTCCTCCGTAGAGCTGTCCAATCAATCTACCGTTCATATCGAATAATCCCGATCCTGACGAGCCAGGTTCTGTTACGCCTTCATCCCAGTTTGCAACTTGCCAGCATGCTGCTCCTCCCCAAGTCGTTTTTGTGAGCGCATTATTCTCAAGACATTTTTTCTTGATGTCGCCGCTTGGATGGTGAATACCTATTGCCGAATTTACAGCATTATCAGAATTATCCCATCCAGCATATACTGCTCCATACGATTGGGCATCAGTTAAGGTCATGTTGGTAATTTCCAATAGCGCAAAATCTGAGTTTCCACTATTGGCTCTAATTGTTGCACCGTATGCAGTTTGATCATAAGTGCTTCCTGGGTTAGTCCCTGATCCCGTAGGACAGTCAAGAGCACCTGAGCTTGGTCTTTGCCAATTAAATCTAAAGGCCCATGTCAAAGTACTGGGTGCATTACCACCTCCTAGACAGTGATCAGCAGTTAAAAAGTATGGTGTTCCATTTTCACAAGTGTTATTAACCAATGTACCCGTACATATTCCATTACCACCTGAAACAATCATCGCTACTGAGTTAATTTGATCACTCCATGATGAAGTTGGACTTGCAAAGTTTGTGCACATAGCATCAATATTACAAGGGCCGGCATCATCATAGCCTCTTTCCTCAATATAATCTTCTACTAAGTTTTCAGCATAAAGTGATAGACTGCGGTAACCATGAGCCACATATTCTATGTTCAGTTCACCCTGACCAACTACCTCCTTTGGTTCGAAATATTCAATAATCATCGACTCTCCCAAAATCAATTCGGTTCCGAAAACATGTTCTTCATTATTATTCCTTGAAGTGTAGGCTCCAATAACTTGAGATTTATCCTCCGAAAAAATATGCATATGAGCACCTTCAGGCATGAAAAACTTGTCCATCACTAGATTTAAGGATAAGGCTCCATCTGACTTTATGTTAAGCCTCCACAGATTTCCTCCATTTGGCAGCTCTACCCAAGTCCCGGCATTTTCCAATCCTAAATCAACGCTATGTAAAAAAGCGAATCTCCATGGCCCAACTTTATTGCTATCATTAATAGAATCCTCAATCATAGTTTGTCTTAGATCGAATCCAGGCATATTTACCGTTTCGATTTCACTAGCCACTTTACCTTTAAAAGAGATTGGATTTCCTACGTTGACAACTTGACCAACACTGGCAAAACTTAATGTTAAGCACGCCATCACACCTATGTATAATTTCTTCATATTATAAATTTGTGTTGGAAAGTACTAAAAAATCGTGTTAAGAGAAAACACAATTTTATGATAATCTATGAATCTAAAGTTGTTCTAAGAACTTGATTCTTTTTTCGATTGGCGGATGTGTTGCGAATAGGCCTCCCAAACCACCTAGGAAACCTGCGCTATTTTCAGGTTTATTTTCTATAAACATCTGTTCAACATCTTCCGACTTAACTGAGTCCACTTTGTGATTACCTGAAATTTTTCTGAGCGCGGAGGCTAAGGCATCTGGATTCTTTGTCATTTGAGCAGCCCCTGCGTCTGCCATATACTCCCTTTTTCTGCTTAATGCAAACCTGAATAAGATGGTCAATAAATATGCAATTGCACTTACTGCTAGGACAACGAGCATCAATCTTTGATCTTGTTTCTTTCTATTGCTGCCAAGTGATCCATATATTATACTCCTGAAGGCAATTTGGAGAACAAAGGAAATTATTCCAACAAAAATTATGGACACTATTAACAATCTAACATCCTTATTCTTAATGTGCATCAATTCGTGCGCAATTACACCTTCAAGCTCAGCATCATCAAGCGTATTAATAATCCCTCTAGTTAAGGTTACTGTGTAGGTTTTCTCTGTTATACCGCTGGCAAAGGCATTTAATGCATCCGTCTCGATCACATTTATTTTAGGCATTTTCATGCCGTCTGACATACACAGGTTTTCTACAAGATTATAAATTCTTTTGTTCTCTTTTCTCTCCAGTGACTTAGCTCCTGTTGCCAATTTGATCATGCTTGAATGCATAAAAAACGCAATTAAGAACCAAATACCAACTCCACCAACAACAAATGGCAGGACCTTAAAAAACTCTTTGTTAATCTGCTCTGAACTTGCAGTTGGGAATGCAAATAGGAAAACTAGATATACACTACCTATAATGACAGCTGGAAAGCCTATCAATAACAGCAGTGATTTAAAGTTATTTGAACGTACTTGTTCGTCTAGTCCAACGTACTTCATTCAAACAATATTTAGAACTGGATTTCTGGCGCTTTGTCCATTTGAGCACGCTGCTCTGTACCTAAATCAAAGTATGGCTCTTCTTTGAAACCAAACATTCCAGCAAGAATATTATTTGGAAACTTTTGCACGCCATTGTTCAATTCACGAGTAGCAGAGTTGAAATATCGTCTTACAGCAGACAATTTATTCTCAATGTCACTCAGTTCTTCCTGAAGTTGTAAGAAGTTTTGATTTGCTTTCAAATCAGGGTATGCTTCCATTTGCATATTAAAGCCTCCTAGGGCAGCGCCAAGAGCAGCTTCAGCAGCGATTTTATCATTAACGCCAGTTGCCATAACAGCTTTTTGACGTGCTTCTGTTACCTTAACTAAAATCTCATTTTCATGCTTGGCATATCCTTTTACTGTAGAAACAAGTTGAGGAATTAAATCATGTCTTTGTTTGAGTTGAACATCAATATCGGCGAATGCGTTCTCTCTATTATTTCTTAATCGAACAAGCTTGTTATAGATTGAAATAAGAAGGATAACGATTAATACGATTACACCTACAATAATCCACATTGGTTTAATTTGATCCATGAGTCTTTTTTTTCTAAATATATAAATAAATACTATTCATCGTAATTAACAACCAGTTCTTCTGATGTTGCATGGCTCTGACACGTAAGAATATAGCCTTCTTCAAGCTCAGAGTCCGTTAACACCATGTTTTTATCCATGCTCACTGTACCGCTTTCTAATTTAGCCATGCAAGTTGAGCATATCCCACCCCTACAGCTGTATGGAACATCCAATCCGCTGGATTCACCGTAAGCAATTATTGTCTCGTTCCCAATCACACCTTCGTGTGTTTCCCCATCTAAACGTATAGTAATTTTAGCCATCTCTTATATTACATCAAAATCAATTACAACTTTCTCTGTTTTAGGATGAGCCTGACAAGAAAGAACGAATCCACGTTCTAAATCGTCAGGTTCTAGTGCATAGTTTTGTTCCATATGCACCTCACCTTCTAACACTTGAGCCTTACAGGTACAGCACACTCCAGCCTTGCAGGAAAATGGAACATCTGCCCCTTCGTCACTTGCTGCATCTAATATGTTCTGGCCGTCTGACGCCAAATCAAACTCAAACTCTTCTCCATCTACAATAACCGTGACATGGCTAATCGCAGCAGGTGTGTTACTCTCCTCATTATTCGCTTCTTCAATTCTAGGCTCCTCTTGAATAGCTGTAAAGAACAATTCGAACTTTATTTTTGAAGCATCCACTCCTTTAGACTCTGCATGCTCTTTAACATTCATAATCATAGCTTCTGGGCCACATATAAATATCTCATCCCAGATGCTCCAATTATCGGACGACATCAAGTCTTCGCATTTTTCTGCGTCAATTCTTCCTTGGTTTGCAGGATCCGTTGTTTCTTCTCTGCTCAGGACATGATGCACAGTAAGACAGGCATATTGTGACTCTAACTGATCAAGTTCATTTTTAAAAATCACATTATTTGAATCTCTGTTACCATAAATTAAAGTAACATTTTCTGGGCTTGTGTTTTTCAGGATACCCTTCATAATACTGAGCACTGGTGTAATACCAGACCCCGCTGCGATCAACAAAACTTTAGCGCCATCTGTCTTGATTGAAGATGAAAACCTACCCATTGGTTTCATAACATTCAGCTCAACTCCTTCGGTTAATTGGTCAACTGCAAAGCTTGAAAACTTACCACCATTAACTTTCTTCACAGCAATTTTTAGCTGATTTTCAAATGGAGCAGAGCACAACGAATATGATCTTCTTAGTTCTTCTCCATTAATTTCGTGCTTAATTGTGAGGTATTGACCTGGGGTATAATTATACTTTTCTTTCAGTTCTTCTGGCACCTCAAACTCTATTGAAACACTGTCTGGTGTTTCTTTTATAATCTTCTTTACTCGTAAATCGTTAAATCTCATTCCTATAAAATCTGCCGGTAAAATTAACCACATATTATATAAAATCTATTTATTATTCTGATTTTCTTACTAACTCCATTATCTTAATACCTTTGTTTTTATCACAAATACGAATATATGAGCACGATAATAAGTAGAATTGAAGATGGTGTTGGCGTTATCCAACTTAATCGTCCGAAGGTATTTCATAGCTTCAATCAAGAGATGGCATTTGATTGTCAAAAAGCATTTCAAGAATTTTCGAACAACCCAGAAGTTAGATGTATCTATCTAACTGGAGAGGGAAAAGCATTCTGTGCTGGGCAAGATTTAGCAGAAGCAACTGACCCAAATGGACCCGAATTAAGAAGCATAGTACGAGAGCATTATAATCCTATTATAAAGTTGATGCGTACTATTGAAAAGCCAGTTGTATCTGGAGTTAATGGGGTCGCGGCAGGAGCTGGAGCAAATATTGCACTTGCTGGTGACATTGTAATTGCGAAAGAGTCTGCAAGCTTCATTCAAGCCTTCAGTAAAATTGGTCTTATTCCAGATAGCGGCGGCACATTTATACTACCAAGGTTAATTGGGTATCAGAAAGCCAGCGCACTTATGATGTTGGCTGATAATATTGATGCTAAAGAAGCAGAACGTCTTGGAATGATTTACGCTTATTATCCAGATGATGAGTTTGATGACGCTGCAATGAAATTATGTAAAAAAGTTGCTAAAATGCCTACAAAAGGTCTTGGTCTGACAAAACGAGCACTCAATTTATCACTGACAAATGATTTAGATGCGCAACTAAACGTTGAAGAGGATATTCAAGCAATTGCAGGGGTTACATACGACTGCAAAGAGGGCATTCAAGCATTTTTAGAAAAAAGAAAACCTATTTTTAAAGGAGAGTAATAATGAAAAAAGTTGGGATATTAGGTGCGGGATCAATGGGAGCTGGTATTGCTCAAGTGGCGTCTCAAAATGGGCATGATGTAATATTGGTAGACACCAATGATGCAGCATTGGAAAAATCAGAAAAAAGTTTGGCTAAGGTTATGGCGAGACTGGTTGAAAAGGGAAAATTGACGAATGATGACGCGAGCAAAATACAGTCTAGAATTAGCAGAGGAAACAGTTTAGATTTATTTTCTGATTGTGATATTGTAATTGAAGCAATTATTGAAAATCTTGATGTTAAAAAAGAAGTATTTAAACAATTGGAGATTGTGTGCCGGGAAGACACTGTTTTGGCATCTAACACATCTTCATTATCAATTGCCGCGATAGCATCATCTTGTAGACATGATTCTCGAGTAATTGGAATTCATTTCTTTAACCCTGCTCCTTTAATGCCCTTGGTTGAGATAATCCCTGCTATTCAGACTTCTAAGACTGTTTTAAAAGAGTCGCGAGAACTGATTGATTCCTGGGGTAAAACAACGGTTGAAGTTAAAGATACGCCGGGCTTTATAGTAAATAGGGTAGCTCGTCCATTTTACGGAGAAGCTCTTAGAATATATGAAGAAGGTGTTGCTGACTTTGCTACAATTGACTGGGCTATGACCGAGATTGGTGGCTTTAGAATGGGTCCATTCACCCTAATGGATTTTATTGGAAATGATGTTAACTACACGGTGACAGAAACAGTGTTTTCCGCGTTTTACTATGACCCAAGGTATAAACCCTCTTTTACTCAAAAGCGACATTCTGAAGCGGGGTGGTATGGAAGAAAAAGTGGAAGAGGCTATTACGATTACGCGGATGGAGCGGAAAAGCCACAGGCAAATCAGGACAGACAATTGGGTCAATTTATAGTTGATCGCATAACAGCAATGCTTATGAATGAGGCGATTGACGCATTGTTTTTAAACATAGCTAGCAGGGAAGACATTGATTTAGCGATGACTAAAGGCGTTAACTACCCAAAAGGATTACTACAATGGGCAGATGAAATTGGCTTAGAAAATTTACTTGAACGTCTTGAGAAACTTTATAATGAATACAGGGAAGATAGGTACAGACCTAGTCCATTATTAAGGCGTTTGGTAAAGGCTAAAGACAGCATTTATTAGAAGCGGTTTTTTATACGATTGAAAGTACTGGATATTTGTGGGCAGTTTTGAATCATATAACTGTCCACAATTTTTTTATCCATTATTTTAATTATCTCACCAGTTCTGAACTCGCCGATACAGTTTTTATACTTGGTTCTAACTTCTTTGATTTGACTTTCCGTCAATTTATCGATATCACCAATATTCTTAAATGCTTGCTGACCACATTTACACTTATTGTCGGCAAATTCATGGAGTTTTTTGGTTTTATCATCAACCTTATCATGAGCACCTTGATCCTGACCTAAGCCTAAGTTGACTGCATTTCCAATATTTACTTCTGATTCCGCACTATCCTTTAACTGTATTGTTTCCTTGTCTGCTGGTGGTGCTGTGCTTTTTGAATCGTCTCCACAAGAAACTGCTGTAAACACAAAAAGAAATATTAAAATCAAGTTCTTCATCTAGTTATGTATGAATTTTACCGTTTTAAAGATGACTCCATCTGTAATTTGGATAAAATAAACCCCTTTAGCTTGATTTTCCAAATCAAACTTAACACGACCACCACCGATTGCATTTTCCAGACTGGACTCCGCAATTGTCTTTCCATCTATTGTGCTAAGCTTTATGGTAGTGTTACCATTAAATCCTTCAAGATCTACATTAACAAAATCTTTACTTGGATTAGGGTATACACTCACATATGCATCATTAAGCTCCTCAACATCTAGCGTTCCACCTACGGTAAAGTTGAGAATTAATTTATCTCCAAAATTATTCTCAAGGGTATTAATAGAGCCAGAACCCACTCCTCTCCACCTGAAGTATCCGTTACCGTCTGAATTGGCGAAGAAAGACATTCCATCCTCATCATGATCTATTAATATCATTTTGTAACAACCAGGGTTGAGCAACAAAGTATCTCTGTATGTAGTTCCATTTGCCCAATTGTCTCTAGTAAATATAGTATCGCCCGCCCAATCAATAACATGATATTCATTTTCCATCGCTGCATTATTTGTCTGAATCCAAAAATAAAAGTGGTTTGGAAACTCAATAGGCGCCACATACTTTGAATAATAAACGTCATTATCTGGGTTTTCATCAATAGCATTATTTGCGTCCAGAATTGACACCTCAAAAGTATTTGACCCATCACCATTAGCCCAATGCCATTCCGTAAGCGCTGGAAGCTCGATAGTATCCTCTTCCATAAATGCAAGTGATCCATTCCATTCGTAATTCAGAGGTGCCCCTCCCCTAACTCCATATTCTACTGTTAATGAGGTAAGGGTGTCTTCACCTTGATTTTGAATTTTTATGACTGGGTTAGAGCATATTGGATTCAATCTATTATGAAATTCCCAAGAAGTTGGTGCAATAATGTCAACAATTGCTGCATCAAGCGTGTGATTGTAATCTCCATACGAAATTAACTGCAGTGTATTCCAGTAATTACCCTCCATTCCGCCAGCAGTAGTTTGCATACCGTAATCAATTTCTACCGAACTACCTGGTGTAACATGTGGCGTTAAATTATGATTATATGTGTCTGCAAATGTCCCGGGGCACCAACCAGCTCTGTCATATATCCATGTACCTCCTTGATCTACAACTGGATTTGTTGAACACTCTTTCCATACAGACCATTCGAAATGCTTATTCCCATCCACCTTAATAAAATGATCCTTGGGACAAAACTCAGCGCAATTTTCAAAACCTCCGAAATAGTGACCGGTAGTTCTTGTTCGGAGCGTGTATTGAGTTGCATTTGGGTTTAATTCAATATTTACGGCAGGCATAACATTATCCAGCGCAATGTCCTCATGTTGATAATTACCTAACCAGATGGTTTCCATATCTATCACATCTCTTGGAGGGGTCCCCTTGATGAAAAGAAATTTCAAATCAATTAATTCCTGTTGATTGCCTGCGCTAATTTCAATAGTGTCTCTAAGGATAGGTAGATAATCGGTAACATCATATACCCATCTAAACCCGTTTGGACCAAGGTCTAAGCCTATCCCATATGGTGTTACATAATTCTGAATTTGGTGAGAACGAACCTCTACTGTATTAATTAAAGTATCTGTAGCACTTACAAACGTAGAGTCCACGATTTGTCCGTTGTGATTATAAGTGTACGACCATGTATTTGCGATGAATACATCCATCGAATCTTTTCTGTCATATTGAAGACCAGATTGATTATAATCGATAAACGTACTATCCACTAATATTGTGCTTATATCATGCAAAGAAGAATCTAGTGTCATTGCCGAATCTAGACTTGCAGTGTAAGTGCCTTGGTAAAATGTTAATTGTGGTCGTTCAGTTAACTGTTCAAAATCATACATGTGCTCACCACCTATTCTTCCTTTTCTTTCTGGCAGACCTAGTAATTGTGCGTGTGCATTCTGCGGGCCATAATCAATAGCTTGACTACCGCTCATTTCATCAAAAGCATAGGCTACAAGCAGATTAGAATATTGAGGATGACTTGGGTCAATCGGCTTATGCATGTAATCCTGAATTTCACTTAGGCTCAGCTCAGCATCCCATATTCTAAATTCATCAATCATCCCTTCGTAATTAGCGTTTGCGATTGCACGACTAGCTATTCTAAAATTCGCAATGTTTGATAGTACCTGAAATTTATTTGTGCCGGACAACCATAATTGCCCATTTAAATAAACGCGCATAACACCTGTCGCCACATTCTTAGTAAATGCCCAGTGATTCCATTCTCCAGCGAAATCACTAAAATTAGCGGTAGCAAACACACGATCGTATGAATTAGTGCCATCATTACCACAATCCCAGTAAACATTACTATTACCCCATGGCAAATGACTATTAACCACACGATTACCATTTGCATCCGTTCCTTCAAAAGCATAGGAGTTTAAGGGCATTTGTTGCGGATCACCAAACGACCAAAAACTAATCGTAATAAATGAATCTAGAGCAGTAAGGGCTGTCGCTGGCACTTCAACATAATCATTCCCGTGAAATTCAAGGCATCTATTCTCTGCCACAAGCGCCACACCACAATTACTTCCCAATGACTCACCATTCAATTCAACATCCTGACTTCCAACACTGTTTGTGAAACTAAAATCCACGATAAGATTAGACGTTCCGTCCCAATTAAATGGATTAGTCAGTTCTATGTCGAACAAACCATTTGGACTAACATTCGTATTCAAATAGTAAACTGAAGCTAGACCAGCATTTTCATAGTTATCTGGTGTAACTTCAGTTAACGCAGAATTCTTCATCCTAATCTCCAAATTTTGAAGTTGTCCTCCAGTTGCACCAACGTCAATAGAAAGTTTATGAATATCTCCCGCTACCAAACCCGCTCCAGACAGTTCGGCGGCCGTAATGATAAATTGACTTCTACTTGTGGCTAGGGATGACTTCACAGCTTCATTAAGCATCACAGTATTTGCTCCTATGACATGGCTAGTTTCAGAGACACCAGAATAATTGGTAAAATATTGATATGATTGATAATAATCATATACTTCCTGAGCTGAATAGAACACTGTATCGACTGTTGAGCCATTTTGTAAATACCTTCTATTGCCTACATTCCCATAATTATAAACGTTTGTAAATGTGGAGTAATCCCACTCGCCACAGTCATATCCATCTTGAGTAGTTTGAGGATCACACTTTAATGTATAATACATCAACACTTGTCTATAGGATGTGGTGTCATTATCAGGAAACTCGTACCATCCTCTCCTTTTTGTAATGTCATTAAAATCCAATGTTTGAACCGTAATAGTATCCTGACCATTGACTGATAGAAATACTAATAAAAGAAGTGATGATAATAGTGTTCTCATTTTCAAGTAATTTGACACAAAGATAGGTATACACATTAGTTCGGAATAAATCATACCTATTTAGAATTGGATTCCTAAAAAGAACACTATCTGATCGAAATATAGTCCACTAATTTATTACTTTTAAGGTCTATGAGCGATTCGTTATTAAGTCCAAAAGAGGTTGTTGACAAGATGTACAACAATGATCCATTTAGCAAGTGGCTAGGAATTAAACGTGTTGAGGATGGGGCTGGTAAATCAGTTCTGCAAATGAAAGTTAGAGCAGAGATGCTAAATGGTTTTGCAATTGCTCATGGTGGAATCACCTATTCGCTAGCAGACAGTGCACTGGCATTTGCCGCGAATGGACATGGACGAATGAGTGTATCCGTGGAAACATCTATATCACATACGTCACAGGTTAAAGAGGGAGACATTATTACTGCACGCGCTGTGGAAATGAGTTTGACCAATAAAATTGGCATATATCAAATACTAATAACAAATGAGGAGAATGAGACAGTTGCTATATTTAAAGGAACCGTTTACAGAACCGATAAAAACTGGAAATAATGAATAGACACATTAATAGCTTACTAGGCATAGTCTTTCTTGTATTAGCATCAGCCTGTGGAGAATCGGGAACATCTGAATCCGATGAATCAAGCACTGATAAGGAAGGCTACTATATATCTTACCAAGCTGATGGCAAAGAGTTTAAAGAGTCTGGAACTGATAATTTTACGTTTTCGAGCACTTCTGAGATGGGAAAGTTCGGTTTAATGGATGGTGATATTCGTGTTAAAGTATTTCACAATGGAAAAAACCCGGAAGATTTAAAAGGAATAACGATTGGCTTTGAATTAAAGAATGGCGAGTGGTCTAGCGAGTACCCTGAGAGCGGCTGTTCATGTATGTTGTCAGAAATTAAGAAGGACGGCGAACCGATGGAGGGATTCGGTCAACCTTATCGTGTTACGGGTATTTTTGAGGACTGTGAAATTTCGAAAGCAGGAAATAAAGACATTCAAACCGCCACCAATGGTAAGTTTGACATAATATTATATTATTTAAATGAATAAAATGGAAGCGTACATTGTAGACGGCATTAGAACTGCCATAGGTAATTTTGGAGGGACATTAGCTCCCGTTAGATGTGATGATTTGGGAGCACATGTAATTAAGGCGTTAGTTGCCAGAAACCCGAATATGGATCCGGCGGCTATAGAAGATGTGATTATGGGTTGTGCAAATCAGGCAGGAGAAGACAATAGAAATGTCGCAAGAATGTCATTGTTATTAGCGGGGCTACCGCATACAGTACCAGGGGAAACCGTAAACAGGCTGTGTTCATCCGGAATGGCTGCTGCTATTAACTCATTCAGAGCCATTAGAAATGGAGATGGAGACATCTATGTAGCAGGTGGAGTTGAGCACATGACAAGGGGCCCTTGGGTGATATCAAAAGTTTCGAAACCATATGGTAGAGATGCAGAGATGCATGATTCATCTTTCGGGTGGCGATTTGTAAATCCAAAAATGAAGGAATTATATGGCACTGAAGGAATGGGACAAACTGCTGAAAACCTTGTTGAGATGTATAATATTTCGAGGGAAGATCAAGATTTATTTGCCTACAATTCACAAATGAAAGCAGCCAAAGCTCAGGCGTCAGGAAGGCTTGCAGAGGAAATTGTTGCAGTTGAAATTCCACAGAGAAAAAAAGACCCAATAATTTTCGATCAAGACGAGTTCATTAAACCACATTCCACTTTAGAAAAGCTTGGCAGTCTAAGAGCAGCCTTTAAAAAAGAAGGGGGAAGCGTTACAGCAGGAAATGCATCTGGCTTGAATGATGGCGCTGGAGCATTACTAATTGCGTCCGATCAAGGCTTAAAGGATCACAATTTAAAACCACTTGCGAGAATAGTGAGCGGAGCAGTTGCTGGTGTCGAGCCTAGAATTATGGGCATTGGACCGGTATATGCAAGCGAAAAAGCATTAAAACGCGCTGGTCTTACCTTGGATGACATGGATATTATTGAACTAAATGAAGCCTTTGCAGCACAATCTTTGGCGTGCATACGTAAAATGGGACTTGCTGACAACGACCCACGCGTAAACCCGAATGGTGGAGCCATTGCAATCGGCCATCCGCTTGGCATGTCGGGAGCACGAATATTGCAAACTGCTGCAATTGAACTTCACAAGCAGAATAAAAAATACGCGCTTGTTACTATGTGTATAGGTGTTGGACAAGGCTACGCTACTATTATTGAAAGAGTATAATATGAAAGCAAAAAACATTCTCTCAACATTCATCATTAGTGCTGTTTTGGCGGGATGCGCTTCTATCGCAAGAGAACTCGTAATGCCTAATCAATGTCAAAAGTGTCAGGTAACTGACCCTAATGGCAACGTTGTATGGGAAGATGATGGTTGCGGAGGAGAAGTTAGCGGGATGGAAGACCAGTGCAAAATAACAGCATACGATTATGGTTGTGGATATATCTGCTCATGTAGTACATACAAACAAGACCCTGAAGAAGAAGAATAGATGGCTAAAGTTCACCCAAAGGCAAAGGAAAACGTAGATGCTTATATCGAAAAGCAGGATCCTTCTATTGCTAAAAACTTGATAGAGCTTAGGCAGTTTATTCTATCGTTACATGATGGCATAGAAGAGGATTGGAAATGGGGTGCCCCAAGTTTTGCGTACAAAGGACTGATTTGTTGGATGGTTAGTTTTAAAGAATTTATTGGGTTAAACTTCTACAAAGGATCGCTTATCGAAGACAATAATGGCTTGTATGAGTCCAAAGGCATTGATGACAAAAACAATCGATTAATTTATTTCCCTCATGGAAGTAAACCAGACCTTGATGCAATTCGTCCTTATATCATTGAAGCAATTAGATTAAACGAAAACAACATCAAGCCCAAAGCGATAAGAAAAGAACTTAAACTTCCTGATTATTTCGTTGAAGCCTTAAATGCCAATCCTGTCGCCAAGAAAAAATATGAGTCATTAACGTATTCTAAAAAGAAAGACTATGTTGATTGGCTATCAAGTGCTAAGCGAGAGGAAACACGCAATAAAAGATTAGAACAAGCTATGTCGTATATCGAGAATGATATAGACAGACATGCTAAATACCGTTAAGAATGATATACGAATTCAATGGTTTTATACCAGTAGTACACGAAAGCAGCTTTATACATCCTCAGGCAGCAGTGACAGGAAATGTAATTATTGGAAAAAACGTATACGTTGGTCCAGGTGCCGCAATAAGAGGAGATTGGGGACAGATTATTATTGAGGATGGTTGCAATGTTCAAGAAAATTGTACCGTACACATGTTTCCGGGTACTACAACCCTATTGAAAGAAAGTGCTCATATAGGTCACGGAGCTATTATACATGGCGGTACTATTGGAAAAAATTGTCTAGTAGGTATGAATGCCGTAATTATGGATGATGTGGAGTTGGGTGATGAATGTATTATAGGTGCACTGGCTTTTGTGCCGGGAAAAACAAAAGTTCCTTCTCGATCGCTAATGGTGGGGAACCCTGCTAAAATCATAAAGGAAGTGAGTGATGAAATGATTGCCTGGAAAACCAAAGGCACTCAATTATATCAAGCGCTACCCAAGGAGTGTTATGATAGTCTTAAACCATGTGAACCATTGAGGGAAATCGAACCTAACAGACCTAGTCAGGAGAAGATGTACGCTACATGGAATGACATCAAGAAGGATTAATGGAACCATTAAAAAACCAATTCAATCCCGAATTTACAGATGCATTGGCGGATGTCTTTATAAGACATGTTTCACATTTTGATCGCGATAAACTTCATCAGTTAAGCAGTAGTCGAAAAGACTGGAAGGCATTAGAACTTAAAGAAAGGATGCGCATTTATAGTGAAGCATTTAATTCTGTTATAGAAGGTAATTATGAAGACAAGCTTGACATAATTTGCAAAGTTGCCCCATCGTTTTCTGGCTTACAGGGAATGATTTTCCCTGGATTTGTTGAGTTATTTGGTCTAAACAATGAAGCAGCATCATTAAAAGCGTTGAAATACCTCACCGAATTTAGTACATCAGAGTTTGCCATTCGACCATTTATATTAAGGAATGATGCCATTATAGAATCACACATACTAGCTTGGTCAAGAGATAAAAATTATCATGTAAGGAGATTAGCTAGTGAGGGAGTGCGACCAAGATTACCATGGGCACCTCAACTGCCGTTTTTAATCAAAGATCCTACAAGGATATTGCCGATAATTAACAATCTCCAAAAAGACAATGTCTTGTATGTAAAGAAAAGTGTTGCGAATAATTTAAACGATATTGGCAAAGACCATCCAGACGTTTTACTGTCCACCGTGAAAAGCTGGGATTTTAAAAATGAACACTCCAGGTGGATTACCAAACACGCATGTAGGACACTTCTAAAGTCAGGCAACTCTGAATCATTAGAAATATTTGGCTTTAGGAAACCAAGAAAGATCAAGTGTGAAATAGCATCTGACACAACAGAATTCAACTTGGGAAAGGTGTATCATTTGGACTTAATTGTTGAGTCCAAGCACTCAGACAAACAGAATGTAAGAATAGAATATACCGTACATTACCCTCGCACGAATGGTAATTATTACGAGAAAGTGTTTCAAATTCGTGAGGGCGTATTGAAAGAAGGCGCCGTTAACCGTTTTAAAATTAAGCTAGATCTAAAGCAAAAGTCGACACGAAAACTATATGCTGGAGAATACAAGGTAGAGGTAAAAATAAACGGCAGTGTGCTTGCGCAACTGCCGTTTAGTGTAGTTAGTTAAATACTCTATTTATTGATTCAACCTAAACATTCTTTTAAGGTCACCTCTTACTTCACTTGCGTGGCTATTAAGGGCTCCTTCTAGGCCGCCGAATCCGCTAATATATGGATCGCCAGCTTTGTCTTTTCCTTTCCCTTTTTTACTTTCTTCAAGATCTTCATCTACTTCTTTTTCAATCGTCATACTGTGAGGAATATCTTCTCGTGCCTCTGTAACAACATATTCTCCTCGCATCTGAATAGTAGATAAATCAAACCACTCTCCTTCTTCATAAGTAGCCTCAACATACTCAGTAATATGCAGGTGGTTTATATTGATTATATAGTCCTCACCTTCCGATACAACATCAATTTTTCCTCTACCCAACTCATCTTCGAAAGTTTGGATATATAATTGTTTGATTTCATCTTCAGTGACATTCTCTAGATACTTTTCTCCATCATTGGATACGTCAGCATTCACGACCATATCATCTGAAATAATTTTAACTTTTGTCCTTTTTAGAATTGCCCTCTCGCATGACGTAAGTCCTATGGCGAGCGCTATAAATAGAAATATACTTTTTCTCATGGTTTCCTGGTTTTGAATTTTAACAATAAATTAACAACTATCGTGCCATAAAATCTCACTTATAAACTGGACGTTTTAAGATAACAAAAGTTACAATGAATTCCTAAATCCCTGTCAATAAAAGCATTATTTAATCCATAGATTGATTCATTAATTTAACTTTTTATCCATTTGGGATTACAATCATTAATGTATATATTTGAGTCAGTAGTAACAATTTAAACTAAATAAAATGAAAAAGTTTTTAAGTAAATTATTCTTAGGAGTATTCGCAGTTAGTATGATTGGATTCGCTTCTTGTGGAGAAGACAAAGAAGGTGACGACAAAGAAGGTGATGACAAAGAGAAAGAAGGTGCAGTAGCATACGTTATTACTGACATGGCTTAATCCTAAGTTATCTTATAGAATTTCCTGACGATAGACTTTCTTCGTCAGGATTTTTTTTGCCCACTATTTTTTAATAGCCATTTAATCGCCTCCTCTTTCTTCATAAACAATCGCGTTGGCTTAACTGGTTTGTGAAAATTGAGGTAGAAGTTGCCCAGAATTTTATGGGCCAAAGACTTAATTACAATTGCGTCTGCAATCGTCTGTTTATTTCCCCCGCTATCTGCTGCCCAATTTCGAACTTCAACGTCAACATCAGCGTTTTCTGTAAACTCGTATAAGTTTAAATACTTACGTTCTTCCCCTAATTCTTCTACAAACTTTAAAATTTCATCAACGTCATCTATTACAATACTAGTATTTGGATGAAGCTTATAGTGGAATATTCCATTGGAATATAAACGCATAGTTATTTTAGGCAGTACCTTCTCAAATTCTATGGTAAACGTATCTTCCAACTAAAATAATATTCATTTCTTTGCTCAAAACTAAATTATGAAAAAGCTACTTATACTACTAGTGATGAGCTCATTAATTGCTGCATGCGGCTCAGAAAAAGAGGACTCTAAGGAAAACTCATCTAAAACCAATTCAAAAGAAGGTACAGATACTTCAGATACCATTTCCGTTGACAGTGTTGAGACCTCAGCCAGTGAAGCATTGGGATATGCCGTGGAAATTGCCATTGGCACGGACAAATTCGATGAAACTATAAAATACTACCAAACTCTAGGCTGGAAACTTCATGGCGACGAGATTAACCAAGGTGGTAAAATGCAACGTATGTTTGATGGTAGCATGATGCTTTTAATTGCAGAGGACACCATGAAATATATGGGCCCATGTTTTCATACCGACACACAAGATACGTATGAGAGATGCGCTGATTTGACAAATGTGATGGAATTCAAAAATGGTGACAAAATCGCCATGGCCGTATATGCTTCACCTGACTCTATGGATTTTGCAGTTTCATCGGAGCAGGTCGATTTTCCTGAATATAAAAATACAGGAGTACTGTGGGAAGACATGGATTTGTCTAAGCTAGAGTTTCCAAATGAAGCGTGTGGTACTTTACAAGAGTTTTCCATGTCTGTAGAGAATTTAGACAGGTCAATTGCGTATTGGGAAAACTTAGGGTTTGAGCACAAGGGAGTACAAGATGCTGGCCCTTATAAGTACACTATAATGTATGATGGAAAGTTTGTCATCGGACTACATGAAACTAAAGGTATGTGGCATGGCAATCACATTACGTATAGTGGCTATGGAGAAAGCAATGCTAAGACTGCTGCAGCCATTAAAGCACTAGGATATCCAATAGAAGAGCTCGAATACGGTGGTCAGGTTATGAAGAATAACTACATATTTGGTGATCCAAACGGAAACACCTTTTATCTATTTACTGATTTTGCTCAGTAGACATATCATCGTAACCCAAAAGATTTAGCATTTGCGCTGCGCTTTGTCGCGGCGCAAATTCTTTTATGTGCAATTCGCCCTCCTCATCTCGACTTAGAACTAAATGTCTGGGGTTTGGAATTAGGCAATGCTGAAGTCCACCAAATCCTCCTATATTTTCTTGATATGCCCCAGTATTGAAGAAACCTATGTATAAAGGATCTTCTTGTTTAAATGTTGGTAAGAATATGGCATTGGTATGCTGCTCTGAGTTGTAGAAATCATCCGAATCACAACTCAATCCACCCAAAAGCACACGTTCATAAGAATGATACCATTTATTTAATGGAAGTAAAACAAAACGTTTATTAATGGCCCATGTATCAGGTAATGCTGTCATAAAAGACCCATCAATCATATTCCACCGTTCTCTATCATTTTGTTTCTTCTGAAAAATAATCTTGAAAAGATTGGCACCACTTTCTCCCACGGTGTATGTGCCGAACTCAGTAAAGATATTTGGCACGGGAATCCCCTCTTCGTCACAGGCTTTCTTAATCTGAATAAGGATTTCCTCAATCATATACTGATAGTCATAATCAAAGTTGAGATTTTCTTTAATCGGGAAGCCTCCACCAATATTTAAGCTATCTAATGAAGGTGCTAGTTTTTTAAGCTTAACGTATAACTTGATACACTTCACTAATTCGTTCCAATAGTATGCATTATCGCGAATTCCTGTATTGATAAAGAAATGAAGCATTTTGAGGTTTAGATTCTCATTGGGTTTTATTTTTTCCTCCCATAATCTCACCACATCTTTATATCCAATACCTAATCTTGATGTATAAAACTCGAATTTTGGTTCTTCCTCTGATGCAATTCTAATCCCTACATCACAAGGTCTATTTATCTTTATTTTAAGTGCTTCAGCCTCATTAAAGTTATCAATCACAGGAATCAATCTTGTGCCTGAGTGAATTAAATCAACTATTCTATCATAATACTCAGGCGTTTTAAAACCGTTACATACGATATATTTGGAATCATCCAAGTCTCCTGACTCAATCAGTCTCGCAACAATATCTAAATCATAAGGAGATGATGTTTCAATGTGAGCATTGTTCCTAAGCACTTCTTTCAAGACAAAAGAAAAGTGAGAGCTTTTTGTACAGTAACAATAGTGGTAATCACCTTCGTAGCCAATCTTATCCATGGTACCTTTAAACCATCTTTTGGCATTCTGAATATTCTCTGCAATCTTAGGCAGGTAATGGATTTTTAGCGGTGTTCCATATTTCTCTACTAGTTCCATCGTGTCAACCCCATGAAATAGCAGGGCATCATTCTTTAGCGAGAACTCCTCCGTTGGAAAATCAAATACCTGATCTATCTGGTCAATATATCGTGTCTTCAATCCTAAAAAGTTTTTGCGAAAGTATACAATAAGATTGTTGATTCCACGAAAATGCGATTAGTAACAATAAATTTACTCTTCACCGACAAGTTCAATGAAGGATTTTATTTTGTCGTTGTCAATGGTAACTGACAAATTATAGTGTTTCAATTTCCAGCCAATATTGGTAAACTCTATCACACCACTGCCTCTGCACTCGCCCATCCAGGTATCAAGTGACTCCTCAAACCATGCTAACTCCATATCCTTATGGAAATAAATATTACGCCAATTCGTTTTGAAATCCCAAGCCTTTCCTTTTTCAAAATGTGGTGTAGCAAACTCTTTAAATTCTTCTTTAGTCCATCTTTCAGAAGCATCTGTTCCCAGGTAAATGCAATCCTCAGCCATAAAATTGAAGAAATTCAACTCATCCGCAATTGCGGCACTATGATGCCATTTATTCATTGCGTCATCAATAGTCCCTTTAATAAAGTTTACTGCTGGATCTTCATCTATCTCACCCACACTATATGAATCGCATGCCGTTTCATGTCGGGAATCTATTATGCTATAAATCTTCCATCCGTCATCTGTGTTAATTAGGTTGAATTGATTTATTCCACAATGATGAATTTTACCTTTAAAAATAAATGAAAAGTCCATCCATGCCACCGCTAACTTGTCATCTGCCTTCACCTGTAGATTGAAAATCTTTTCTTCAAAACCTCCGCCTTTTCCAATCACTTTCATAAACCCCTTTTTGTCAATATTCTTGCTGACCACACCATTATCACTGCCGTATAGCACACAATCATTTGTCATAAGTGCCCCCATTTTTTCTGCATCATAGTTGTTGAAGTGTTTAAAGAACTCATTTACAACTATGGCTGCTTCAACTTTATGTTTAATATCGCTAAAGGCATTGCGATTTGCATAGGTGTAATCTCCTGAAAAATTAGCTCTGGCACCATGCCATGGAATACAGTCAATTTCCTGCACTGAGATTACCGAATCTTTAAATTCGAAATGTAGAACACACCCCTCTACTTCATCTTCACGAACATATTTGCCTTTTTTATCATCCACCATTTCAATATACCCTGATACTTCACCAATATGGTAGGTTGCATTACATATTGACAGACTAAAAAACATTGAATCATATTTATAGTATATCTCCAGCTGCCCGTAGTTACACATTGCGAACGAAGAATCCGGCACACCATTATCATCTTCTAAATAGATTGGATCTAAATTCCCATAGGTATAGGTACCTATGTAATCCACTAGGCGCTTATTTTCCTGAGAAAACCCCGAATTAAGATGAATGGTTGAGAAAAAGAGTATCGTTACTGCAATAAACCTTGGCATATTTTAAGTTTAATGATTTTTCGTGCTGAGTTTTTCACTTGTGCTGCAAAAGCAGGGTCATTTTTCATTTCAGACACAATTGCAGCATGATCAGAAAACTCATCCTGAGGCATTAGCAGAACATCAATACCAGCTTTTAATGCTTTGACTCCACTATTTGGTATGGCTTTGACACCTCCCATTCCCATTGCATCCGTAATAATGACACCTTTGAACCCAAGCTCATTTTTCAATAAATCGGTGACAATTTTTTTATTGAGCGTTGCTGGTAAGTCCGAATTATACTGCTCATTGTTCTTCACTGCAATATGTGCAACCATGATGGATATAACACCCGCATTTATCAATGGCCTATAATTATCCACCTCCGTCATTTCTCCATCGATATACACCAATTTCTTGTGTGTATCTCCGACCACTTGGCCATGCCCAGGAAAATGCTTAGCTGTTGCAACGATATTATTTTCCTGGCTCACTCTCACAAATTCATTGCTCCAAGTAATCACAGAATCTTGATTATCTCCAAAACTTCTGTTACCAATGGCTGCATTGTTTGTCGATATATCTATTACTGGCGCATAGTTGTGTGTAATACCAATGTATTTAAGATCTCCACAAATTGTTTGTGTTGTAGATTCGACTTCCGCTCTGGTTTTATGCAGATTTGCGTTTTTAACAGGCGTAGAATTCTTGATTTTGTATTTTATCAATGATGGCTCTGCATCCGCACTGTATGATAATTTAAGGCCATTTACGGTTGAGCTTATTGAGTCAAGCTTGTGCACCATTGCTTTAAATTCTTCCTTTTCGCCATTAAGCAAAAGAATACCGCCTACTTTTTTTTCCCGCACCAATTTTTCGATATGCTCATTTGACTTACCTAACCTACCGGCTGCAGCAACAATTAACTGACCAGCAATTTCTTCTTCGCTCATGCCTTCCATAATTTCGTCAACACGACTATCGAGAACAGGATTATAGGAAAAGAAATCTTCTAAACTGTATTTCCCTTTTTGGGCAAAAGAAGTTATCGCAGAAAATACAAATAAGAGAGATATAAGATTTTTCATAGTAAACGAACATACATGAAAATATCTAATCAATGAAAATCGCCATCATTGATTATCAACAACTAGGTAGTAAAAAAGGATGACTACTCATTATCAACAATCTCCAGATACACAGGATCATTGCATGTTGAGTCACATTCTTTATGGTCTATTGTTGATGCTGAAATTTCATCCTCATCAACTGTCTCCTTCGAAAACCCCATCAATGCCAAGTTAAAAATCACCAAAGCAATCATGAGAAATTCAAAAAACCTACCAACTTTATGTTCATTAAACATTTTCATACATCATTAAACTTACTAAATATTATATCATATATAGTACCAAACTTGTTAGTTGCACCATGACAACTATTATATGATACGTAAAAACCATTATTTGTGTTGTGGAAAACCCTTACTTTTATTTAAAATGCATGAATCATTGTATAAAAAGCATTCTCCACTGATTAGCATATTAATGCCAGTTTATAACGCATCACCTTATCTAGTTGAATGCATAAACTCAATTAGGGAACAATTGTACACTAATTGGGAATTAATTGCCGTGGACGATTTCAGCACCGACGACAGCCTAAACATACTTGAAATGTTTGCAAAAAAAGACTTTCGCATTACGGTTCATAATAACACCGAAAAGGGGATTATACCTGCGTTAAAATTAGCGGAGTCTTATTCGAAAGGGACGTTTATAAGCAGAATGGATGCCGATGATATTATGCCTATTGATAAGCTAAAACTATTCGTAAACGCATTTGAATTGGGTGACAGTATCGAATTAGTGACTGGCAAGGTAAAGTATATCTCAAGTGGTAAAGAATTAATGGATGGATACAAGCGCTATGCTAGCTGGTTAAATTCTTTAATTGATAGCCAAGATTTCTTATCTGACAAATACAAGGAGTGCGTGATTGCATCTCCAAACTGGCTAATCAAAAGGGCGGCATTAGAAAAAATTGGTGGAATTTGTTCAGACAAGTACCCTGAGGATTATGATTTTGTAATGCGCGTCATACATAATGGGCTACACATAACTGGTGTGGATGCTACTACACATATATGGCGTGATCATCCTGATAGGACGTCACGCAATTCCAACACCTATTCGGATAATAGGTTTATTGAACTTAAATGTCATTATTTTAAAAAGATAGACTATGAGCCCTCTCTACCGCCAGTAATTTGGGGAGCTGGAAAAAAAGCAAAAAAGATTGCGAAAGAGTTTAAGAATCTTGATGTAGACTTTTATTGGATATGTAACAACAAAAAAAAAGCCGGACACAAAGTGTACGGCCAAATGATATATTATTTTGAAGATTTTCTGTTCACATCAGGGCAGCATATAATTATTGCAACCACGTTAGACAGGAAGACACTTTTTACTTACTGCAAGCGCAAACAGCTTAATCCGCTTCCTTTTTGCTAGACTAAGATCTTACGCCCTGCTCAGTTGCCTGATCAATAGACGCATAGGAATTCTTTTTATACTTTTTGTATTTACCGTAAGCTGGACAGTGCTCCCCAGATTTACAAGACGACATTCCGATAGACATAATAACAGCCAGCGCAGCAAGTGCAAAAAATCTTTTAGTTGAATTCCTTTTCATGAGTTTAAGTTTGTTGTTTGCATTATAGGGATGTTATCAATAAACATTCCATAAAATATTTTTATTTTTTTTTGAAGCGCCCCTGAATTCGCCACGAAAAAGCCAAATCTAAAACATTTAAAGCTGCACTCAGAAAATTAAATCGTTTAAATTTCAACAATCCATTTTTTATTTAACCAAGCTTTACAATTTGTATATGAATTGAATAGCAGTAGACCTGGGTGCTTCAATCTTCATGGGTCTCAAAGAATACAGCTTATTGTCTAAATTATTCACCACAAGACTTAAGCGCATGTTTTTATTGATTTTATAAGCTAATCGTAAGTCTTGTATGTATCGATATCCATTATTCTCTTCAAAATAATCTGTATAATAAATATTGGAGGTACCATTGAAACCTGTTAACAGCTCTAGTTCACCGAATGCTGCGTCAATGTTTCTCATTGGACCATACAAGCGTCCACTATATCCAAACATCCAGTTTTTGTAAGTAAATTCAATGTCAATTTTACCAGTATGTTGAAAACGATATTTTAAGATATAATCTGTAGTATCATGACTTGTTAAGTTATAACTAAATGGTCTATAGGCACCAGATGGTGTTTTAACCGTATCATATATGTAAGTTGGGTTTAAATTAACAGGTACTAAGAATGTATAACCTCCGTAAACTCTAATACCGAAATTTTTTGTGGTGTCCGTCATACCCATAATTGAGATATCAAAACCTCTCACACGCGTATCTCCTGTATTTAAAAATTTAAAGCCCATTAGCGCAACTTGGGTATCCCATGGCCCAAATAAATACTCGATAGTATTATGATACTCTTGGTGGAACCCTGCCACATCCAAATACCCCATAAATCGGCCAAACTTAAACCCTTGTTTTATTCCAATTTCTGAGTTTGTACTCGTTTCCGGTTCTAGATTGGGGTTAGGAAACACGCCAAAACTCCCTGCATTAGTTAGAATGAATCGTTCGGCAATAGTGGGATATCTAAACCCTTGACCGTGGCTAGCCCTAACTGTAGTGCCTTTTTTTACTTTTAAACTTATGCCTGTTCTGAATACAGGTTTAACCACACTTTCTTGATCATTCATTTTAAAATACTCAAAACGCAAGCCTCCTGATAAACTTAATACTTTCCAAAGCTTTTTATCCAATTGTGCGTATCCTGCTGCATTTTGGACTTGATTTTGCGATTGACCAGAACCAGCATATAGTAGAGCATTTGAAATCGTTTTACTCCCCGTTACTCCACCAGTAAAGTTAAAATCTGGAATGTACTGGAATTTGCGAGAGAGCTGATACTCTCCAAACATCACCGTACTTGAATTGCTTTGATTATTTGTGATTTGGTTATCTGTGACAAATAGTCGGGTGCGCAGGGCATGTTTAACCCCAGAAGTTGTGAGATACTCTATAAAAGGATCTATATTAAAAATGGTTTGATCCTGAAGCGACAGTGCCCCAGGGTAAGACATGAATAAACCAACGCTATCATCCTGCCATGCTAAAGCCAAATTTGAGTGTGAAAGCATACCGTTTCCGTTTACTCCAAAACTCAGGCCTTTAACTTTCTCGGATCTGTATCGCAAATTGAAATTTACTCTAGCGCGATACTTTGCCATTTGCTTTTCAGTAAAATTCGAAAGCGTGTCTATAATAGTAGTATCCTCATTAAGACTAAGATTTGGTGGTCCTATATAGCCATGATCATAATAGAGGTTTGCCCCTATAACTAAGTCTAGCTTATTTTTAATAATCCTTGAATGCAAAAAACTCAATCCAGTATAAATAGGTGCATTTTCCCACCAAGTTAAAGCAGGGTCCTGTGGTGAACTATATACTCCAGTGGTGTAGTTGAATTTTGTGACAGGCTCTGATTTTGGAAAGGCTGTTCTGATATTAATAACGCCGCTTAAAGCTCCCGAACCGTAAAGCACAGAAGAAGCACCTTTAATAATTTCAATTTGAGCTATATTCTCCACAGGCACAAAGCCCCACTCTGGACGTCCCGCATCCCCCGTAAGCAAGGGCATATCATCAATAACAATCGCCACCCTACTTCCTACTCCGAATGTAAATCCACTCCCCCCACGGATTTGGGGTTCTTGATCTAAAATTGTCACACCGGGTGCTTGCTCTAAGGCTGACTCAATGGATGTAGTATTTTTATTTTCAATAAGCGAGGGCTCAATCACCTCCATTGACACCGTGAGTTCATCGTAGGCTTGTTCAAACTTTCCCGCGGATACAACTAGTACATTAAGTTTTTCTGTATTATCGCCCAAATTAAAATCATAGCTAAGCCATTTATTCTCTATAATAGTGACATCAATTGTATCGGGCTCCATACCGATCATACTGCACAGAATTTTGTACTCACCTGGTTGCAACGATAGGCTGTAGCTCCCATTATCAGAGGCCACACAACCATTGGACTTATCATTTAAATCATAAATTCGAGCACCAGGAAGGATTTCGTCTGATTTTCCATCATAAACAAACCCCTTAATACCAGAACCCTGAGACCAAGAACAAAATGATAAAAGTGATAGAAGGAATACGAGAATGAATCTCAAAACACGTTTAATTTTTCGAAACGATTACCTTGTGCGTGTGAGAGTATGTACTATTAGATACCCTTACAAAGTACAAACCATTACTCACATTTGCGGGAATAAAGTGCTTTTGACTTCCAGATGTCTTACTTGAGTATACCTCTTTTCCTGCCAAATCAATAACAGACACTTGTACGTTCCTTGAATTAGACTTAGTTAAATCTAGAACAATCGAATTTCCATTATACCACGCCGTTGAATTATCTAATTTTTCTTCTTCAATTCCGATTGGGTTATAAATTAACTCTAGATCATCTACCCACAGCTCACTGCCAATTATACTATTAAAACCATCCGAAGATGACAGCAATACAACAGCAGTTGTTGGAGTTGCAGCACTTGAGTATACTACTGGCACAGAAAATCTTGTGTAGTTCGCAACTATTGTATTAGGTGCTTCAAATCTTGCCCATCCCAAAGTGTCTTCGTTACCATCTTTAAGTACAAACTCGATTGTCGCAAAATCAGTTCCAACTGGTATAGCTTTAAAGTATCCGACTAAACTATCAGGTCTAGCTGTAAAAGCTATTCCGTTTTCAACGGCATAAGTCGTTTCATTAATATCTCCATTAGTAACAATTCCGTTCACATTTGGAAAACCAGAAACTGGTGGTGCTACCGTAATCAAGTGAGCCGCAAAAGACCCTCCATGAACATCTGTAACTTCTTGCAGACACGTTTGGCTTAATAGCCAAGCCTGAACATCAGGAATAGTATTATTAACCGTGCTCCAATCTGTTGGGTATTCACCGTCTGGAGAAAACGAACCTGATATCGTCCAAGTTTCCATATCCCCATTTGGTATTTGTTGAGCCATTGACGATAATGTCATCAATGAAATCATTAGTAATCCTATTTGTTTCATAGAAAATAATTTAGCGCGTCTAATTTAAGCTTTTTTAAAGGATCATTTCACAAAAAGATTGAAATCAAATCATACTAATGTTATATAAAATACATTCCATGAGAATTTGAATGAATATTTCACACGGAGGCATCCAAACAGTCGTTTCTACGTCTATTCATCAGAAACTTGGTACTTTTGTATTAAATAATTAATAATTCGGGCGAAACACTTTTGGTGTTTTGTCTGTTTCTCTGCTATGAAAAGAATATTATTATTATCCTTCTTATTAGTTGTGGGTGTGCTAACTAGAGCATCCCATGTTCCTGGTGGTAACATAAGTTATGAATGCGTTGGACCCAATCAGTATTTAGTAACACTAACGCTATTTGAAGATTGTGGAACTGCATTTGAAACAAATGCAAACGAATTAATTCAAATTAGCAACGATTGTGGACTAACAAACCCAAATGGGTCATTGCCAAACACAATATTCCAACAAGAAATTTCTCAGCTCTGCCCTGCTTCTATGGGACTGTCTGAATGTAATGGTGGATCACTGCCTGGTATTTACATGCACCAATGGCAAGGAATAATTACACTACCTGGTCCATGTGACTCTTGGACATTTGGCTACTCAAGCTGTTGTAGAAATACAACCACAAATGTAACTGGTCAACCTGGATACTACTGGGAAGCCATATTGAATAGTCAAACTGAACCGTGCAACACAAGTCCTCAAATTACCAATCCAGCTGTACCTTATGTATGTGTTGGACAGGCGGTATGTTATAACCTTGGTGTTGTTGAGCCTGATGGACACACATTGGTATATTCTTTAATAGGAGGACAATCAGCTGCAGGTACATTTATTCCTTATAACGGAGGATACTCTGGTGCAGTACCAATTCCTGGAATTACAATTGACCCTAACACTGGTCAAATAGATTTCACTCCTGGAGTGCAAGGAAACTACGTTGTCGTGGTGCTGATTGAAGAGTATGATGTTAACGGTAACTTGGTGGGATCAATAATTCATGATATTCAGTTTGAGGTTATTAATTGTAACAACACCATTCTAGATTGTAATTCGTCTGGTCAAGTTGCTAATATAACGGGGGCGGTTTTCCAAACAGGACCAAATTCACTACAAATGTGTGAAGGTGCTTCATTCTGTTTTGACATTTCCTACGATGATCCTGATCAGCAAGATTCATTGACTTTTACATCTAACATTGCTCAGGTGCTTCCTGGTGCGGTGGTTACCTCTAACTACCCTAATATTGCGGCGGGTGATTACTCTGCTGTAGATATTAATATCTGTTGGACACCTCCTCCGGGTTCGTCAAGCTTAAACACGATATTCTCTATTACACTCAACGATAATGCTTGTCCTGTATCAGGTCAGCAGACCTTCGTATACAATATAGATGTAGTTGGATCAACGAATGCTGGTCCTGACCAAACAATTTGTCAAGGTGCTCAACAAGCACAACTACAAGCAATTAATGGAACACAATTTAATTGGACCTCAATTGCTGGAGATCCAATCATAGTGGGTACAAATTTCTCTTGTAACCCATGTGACAACCCAATTGCCACTCCTTCGGTTACTACAACTTATGTTGTTACCTCTAACCTATCTGGTAACTGCGTTAATACAGATACAGTTACAGTAAATGTTGTACCTGATTTTCCATACACGATAAGTGCGGTTACAGGCTCAACTTGTCTTTACGATCCGATTCCGATGAATGTTGATATCACGACAGGTGGAGCCGGATTTACTTACGCATGGTACGACTCTAATTATCTTAATGACACTACTGTTAATAACCCAATTGCAAATATTACATCACCTGGTAATTACACTTATTACGTAGATATTACAAGCCCTCAAGGCTGTGTTAAAACTGACAGTTTGAGCTTTACGATTGTGAGTGCAGTTTCACCAGTCATCGATATTCTTACAACGGCTGATACTGTTTGTAATACTTCTGCCATGTTAGATGTATGGTTTGATACTACAGTAATGTCAAGTGGTGTCGCAGACAACTTTGATACAGGATTCGATCCGACAATGTGGAACAATGTTAGTAATGGTCAGAGTGGACAAGTAGGATGCGGTACTCAAACGGGTACTGGAGATGCATTGTATTTTGACAGTCAAACAGGTGATAGATCCGCAACGACAGTAGCCTTCAATGCTGCACCTTGTACAACCATTGATTTCTGTTTGTTTATTGGAAATCAAGGCTCTACTCCTGCACCTTGTGAAAATGCAGATATTAACGAAGATGTGGAACTGCAATATTCAACAAATGGTGGCGCCACTTGGGTTACCATTCAGGTCTTTAATCAAGCGGATTGGGATGCGGCAGGTCCTTATTCAAATTCTTGGGCATGCTTTAGTATTCCTATTCCTGCTGGTGCACTTACTGGAAATACTCAGTTCAGATGGATTCAACCTCAATATTCAGCATGTACTGGTTGTGATAACTGGTCACTGGATGATGTAAATATTCAGTGTGCTTCACAAAGCACGTATGACTTTAACTGGACAGGAAGCAACATGAGTAGCACAACAGTGCAAGACCCAACCATATCACCCATTTTTGGTTCTTGGTATTATGTGACTGTTACAGACAACCAAAATGCATGTACAGCGCAAGATTCGATTTACATAGAAACTTGTCCTCCATGTGATTTACCAAGCTTTACCTTCAATCATATTTCTTGTCCTGGATTAAATGATGGTTCAATTACGGCTACGGCTCTTCCCGGAACAGATGGACCTCCATTTGTATTTGAATGGAGTGATTCGCTCACAGGAGCCATTATTCAGACTGGATCGATCAATGGTATGAGTGATATGCTAAGTAATGTTGGGGCTGGCTATTACACACTATCAATCACAGATACTACAGGGTGTACAAGAGACACGACTATAACTCTTATAGAGCCAGATAGTATTGAAATCTCAGTTATGGATACTACTATTTGTGTAGATGGAACAGCCACACTAACTGCAACTGCAATTGGAGGAAACGGAGGTCCTTACACTTATGATTGGACAGGTATAGGTCAGGGCACTCCTAATGTGAATCCAACTGTAGCTACATGCTATGAAGTACTGGTTACTGATGCCAACGGTTGTATTAGTGAGGCAGATACAATGTGTGTGAATTTACTAGACAGCCTAAACGGAAATATTATTGCTCCGATTGTTTCAGTATGCCCCAATGGAAGTATCAATTTAGATGCAACAATACTTGGAGGCGATGGTGGTCCATACACCTATGAGTGGACTAATAATGGTGTTTCAGTAGCGAATACTGCAGCTCACACCATTAACCCAACACTAGACTCAACTGCATATTGCATAAGTATCACTGATGGATGTGAAACTCCAGCATATACAGAATGTGTAGACATATTTGTATATCCAGTTCCTACTGTCTTGTTGTCTTCCGATATTCAAGAAGCTTGTTTCCCTGGAAATATAACTTTCTCGAATGACAGTGATCCCAATTTAAGTGGACAATGCTCATGGACATTTGGAGATGGAGGGACTTCCAACGACTGTAACCCAAGCTACAGCTATGCTTTCCCGGGGACTTATGATGTGAGTCTTACAATTACTACTCCAGATGGATGTGTAGTTGATTCTACAGCTCAGGGCTACATTAACATTTACGATTACCCAGTGGCGTCATTTGATTTCGGACCACAACCTACCACATTCTTTGATCCTTTGATTGATTTCACAGATAACTCATTGGATGCAAGTTATTGGGAGTGGACGTTTGGTAATCCAGCATTGGGGAGTTCGAATGAACAAAACCCATCGTTTGAATTCTCAAACCAATTGCCCGGTGAATACCAAGTAACTTTATTAGTGGAGAATGAGCACGGATGTGCAGATTCTATAACACAAACGGTATACATTGATGGCATTTTCACAATGTATGTTCCAAACGCATTCACACCTAACGGAGACGGAGTAAATGATTTATTCCAAGCAAAAGGTGAAGGGTTTGATGAATCCGATTTCTCATTTATGATATTTAACAGATGGGGAGAGAAGGTGTTTGAAACGACGGACATCAATGAGGCATGGAATGGCTCAATAAGAGGCGTTGAAGACAATAACAAATCAGACATTTATGTTTGGAGAATTGTTACCAGTGACAAATTTACTGGCGAGAAACACGAGCTTAGAGGTCATGTTACCTTACTAAAATAAGAGCAACACTGCTAGAATTAAAAAGGGCTATCAAATTGATAGCCCTTTTTAGTATAATGCTGTTATGTCTGTTTATATTTGGATAAACTCGAATTTTATTTCACAGGCTTCCTGAATGGCCTCACCTGTTCTTTGTCCCTCTTCATCTCCATCTTCATATTTCCAACATATAACAAGAGCATGATCTGTTTTGGATGCAATCTGTTTTATTAAACGAATAAGGCCAATTGTAGCTGCAGAACTGATATAATCGATCTCTAAATCCATTTTGACATCTTTGTCAATTGTCCAGGCGTCTAACCATTCCGTTAGCTCAACAAAGAATTTTTTAGAATTTTCTGGATAACATTTACCGCAAATCTTTAAGATTCCAGTATCGCTTGAGAAATTTACCTCAGGCGTAGATCTGTTTGCAGCAATTATTAGTGACATATTATTGTTTTGAAGCCCTATCAAGCTTAACCTCTAGGCAAAAACATGATAGATTATCATCTATTTCATCAATCGAATAACCAAGCTTGTTCTTAGATTTCATTGCCATTGTAATAAAACCTAAACCTGCCCCACCTTTACTAGAGATAATACCGTTGGTTAATACCTCCATATATAGTTCCTTAACCTGTGCCTGATCATTCTTATTAATCTCTTGAATTCTTCTTTCGATAGACTCGCCATTCTTATTGAATATTAAGTTTGATATGGTAAGGAGGTAGTCGTCGTTAGACTGAGATATAATTATGAATGAAGTTTGATTTCCCTCTTCATCTTTTTCACCATGAATGCGAATATTTTGAAGTCCTTCTACAAGAATGCTAAACATTCGTTTAACCGTACCCTTCTTATCACCAGATTCAAACATAAGCTCTTCCACCCCATTTGACAATGAGTTTACCAAATCTTGGGTAAACTCGCCAAAATGAGATACAACAACAGAACGACCGTCTTCGCTATCATATCGCGATAAGGTCTCATTATACCTGGCGTTACAAAAATCCACTACTCTATTTGAATCACTACTCATCTACGCCTAGTCTGCGTTTAGAAAAATCCATAGGCAATATTGACACGCAATATATGGATATTAAATTAATATTTTCGGTTCAATCAACAAAATTTTACGCTAAGACACAAATTATTGCCGATAAATGTCTGAAACGTGTAAAACGAAACAAGGTTACATAAATGACTTATGCTTGCTTGAGCCACCAAATAAACTATTCTGAGCATCACAATATATCAGAGTAATTTCAAACCCTCCTTTACTTCTTGTATATGTATTTAAACCAGATAGATTCACGTCATAAGATGCCTGGATTGAAAAGTCAGCAATTTCATACATTATTCCCGGAATTATAGCGTCCCCCACTCGGTATTGCAAACCAAAGGCTAGCGATGATTTCCTTACAAATCCGGTGTATTTAGTATCCTCAACTAGTTTGTAACCAAAGTACGCACCTACAACCAATTCCTGTTGATTTGACTGGCGTTGGTATAAGGCAGAAGGCTTAACAAAATACTTTGCATTTGGGATATCAATTTGACCTATAGCATAAGTCGTATATTTCATTGGTAATCTGTCATTAGACCCATGGAAAAGCAACTCAGGCTGTGTTAAATGTGAGACTGCTATTCCTACATCTAACATAAGACCACTTTGACTTGCAACACCTTTTACATTGTTATTGAAGTGATAGTTGATTCCACTTGCAATATCAAAGTAGGTGAAATTTCCAATGTTAATGTTTTCACCTGAAATATTTGGATCATATCCCGATCCTTGTACGAACTGATTATCCCATTGAAGATCATCTGATATCATGCTTCTCTGGACAAATGAAGTTCTAACTCCTAATGATAAGCTGGAAGTTTTTGAAATAGGCAAAATACCACTTATGTTGGCGCCCCCATTAATAAATCCGTACTTACTATCACCAGCCTGGTCTCTGAGCATATTTATTCCAACCCCGAGATACGCACCATTGTTAGATTTTAGTAATGGCATATCAAAGGAGAACGAAAAGGTTGAAAACCCATTTCCCAAGACGGACCATTGGCTATTGTAATGACCCGCAGCTCTTGCTCCTCCTTCCATTACCCCGGTTAATCCAGGATTTAAATAAACCGGGTTTCTATCGAACTGGCTAAAGTGTATATCCTGCCCATATGAAACGGCAACAGATGATACAATTCCTGCTATAACTAATAAATTCTTCATCATCTTATCAATGTTATGTTACCGTTTTGATCAATCTCATCTCCGTTATAATATCTCCCTGATATTCCATATACGTAGACTCCTTGAACTGCCTCTTCACCTTTAAACATTCCATCCCATCCGATATCTAGATCATTGGTTTCGAATACCTTTTCTCCCCAACGATCATAGATAACAAATTGGAACTGTTCAATTCCCCCTCCACGTACGAATAGAATATCATTCAAGCCATCACCATTTGGACTAAATACATTCGGAATAAATAATAGTGATGACTCATCAACAATTACCTCAACAGTATCTGATCTTATACAGCCGTTGTCGTCTGTAACTGTTACAATATAAGTAGTACTTGATATTGGAGACGCCACAGGGTCTTCACAGGAAGTACAACTTAAACCATCACTTGGTGACCATAAATAAGACGATCCTCCATTACCGTCTAGAGTGGCTGATCCTCCTGCAAAAATAGTCTGATCAGGTCCAGCATCTGCATTTGGCAATGGATTTACAATTACGTTTACATAAGCAGTATCATCTCCGCATGTGTTAGACGCTATTAGATAATAAGATGTATTAGTAAGCGGTGAGACGGTGATACTTGAGCCTGTGCTAGCATCACTCCACTCAAAGCTAAACGAGCCTGCTGCAGTTAATGTAGTTGCATCACCTTCACAAATAGTCGTGTCACCCGTTATTCCCGCAGTAGGTAGTGGGTTAACCGTTATTGTAAATTGTGCTGTATCTGTGCATGGTCCTGTGGTTCCCACCAACTCATATGAAGTTGTTGTACTTGGACTTAAGCTTATCGTGCTTCCCGTACCACCTGGAATCCATTCATATGTAGTGGCTCCACTTGCCGTAAAACTAGCCGACTGTCCTTCACAAATTGTACTTGGTCCACTTGCCACAACAGTTACAGGAGGCGTTCCATTAATTGTATATGGTCCTGCTGTTGCCGTACAGCCAGCAGCATCCGTTACTGTTAGGGTATATGAATTGGCAGCAGCACCATTTAAATCCGGGCCCGTGCTTGATGATCCGTTCCAATCATAAGACAAGGTGCCTGATCCACCAGTAACTACAATACCACTAATACTACCATCCGCATTTCCACATGCTTCATCCACTATATTTATACCTGAATCATCAATTGTCGGTGCCGGAATTTGAGTAATACTATGCGGACCTGATGTCGCTGTACAACCTACTCCATCTGTTACAGTTAGTGTGTAAGAGCCATTCGTGGCTGAGCTCAAATCTGCAGTTGGTGAGGAACTTCCATTCCAATCATAAGTTATGGTTGCTGTTCCAGTCACAATTATCCCAGTTATTTCTCCATCATTCCCAAAACAACTCTCATCTGTGATAATCATGTTAGAAATATCAATAGTAGGTCCAGCGTAAGATCCAACAGAATGAGGGCCTGATGTCGCGGTACAGCCATTCCCGTCTGTTACAGTTAATGTGTAGTTTCCGGCACTTAGTCCAGTCACGTCTGGGCTTGCTGAAGCTCCACTTCCCCAATCATATGACAGAGTTGGTGACCCTGTGGCTGTTATTCCTGAAATTTCTCCATCTCCTTGTCCGCAATTTTCATCTGTTATGACCATTGCTGTTATATCAATTACCGGATCTGGGTTATCTACAATGGTAAATGGTCCAACAGAAACTGAACATGGTCCATCTGTAACAGTAAACGTATAAGAACCTGCGGGCAATCCCGTGATGTCTGGAGTTCCAACAACATTCCCGTTCCAATCAAACACAGGACTAGAACCGCCTGAAACGGTTATTCCAGTTATTGAACCATTACTTCCTGTACATGTTTCATCTGTAATTACCATTCCGCTTACATCTACCGTTGGCGCACCATTATTATTTACTACATAGGGTCCACTTGTTGCAGAGCATCCAACTCCATCAGTGACAGTAAGTGTATAGGAACCTGCACTTAGGTTAAGCGTATCTGATCCAATAGTTGTATTTCCATTCCAATCATACGATAAAGTCCCAGTTCCACCTGTTACAATAATGCCCGTAATTGAACCAGATCCATCTCCACAGTTTTCGTTAGAGATGATTATATTGCTATCATCTATACTTGGGCCTCCTGAGTTATTAACCGTATATGGACCTGAACTTTCTGTACATCCGTTGTCATCCATCACTGTAAGCGTATAACTACCAGCGGCAAGATTTAATGTATCTGCCCCAATGGTTCCATTTCCATTCCAATCATAAACCAATGTACCTGTGCCTCCAGATGCTGTAATACCCGTAATACTTCCATCGATATTTCCGCAATTTTCATCACTTATATTAATACCTGAATCATCAATCGTTATTCCGGGCGAAACCACCACGTTTACATCTTGTAAATTACTACCGGGACACATACCAACATAATAGGTAGTATTACTTGCTAAGACTGGCGTTGTAAAACTATTTCCAGTACCAACGATTGTCGTACCTGGATCTGAATACCATATTACTGTTGTTCCTCCGGGGATTGAACCAAAGGTGATGATTGTAAGTGTTGCAGACCCTCCTCCACACACGGTATCATCTGCAACGGTGAATCCAAACGCACTTTGATTTGTATTTGTAATACCTGCATCTCCTTGCGTAGCACCGTTAGGAGGGAATTCTGTTAAGTCTGGTGAATTTGTAGTTCCATTACTACCACCCAAAACGGATGTTGTAACAGCAGAGCTTGTGGATATATATCCACCGCCACCACCACCACCTGGGCCGTAGGCCTTTGAAATATTTCCAAATGTACCAGCTACCATATCACTATTACCACCATCTCCGCCATTCGCGTTAATAGCAATACCAGAAATTGTGCCTGCTGAATTTACGATAACAGTTCCTCCTGCACCTGCGCCACCAGCACCATCATTACCAGCATGGCCACCAAACGGTGGATTACTAACATCCGTATTCTCTCCATCCTCTCCATTTGCATCAATAGTACCTGAACCGCTTACAGTCCCATAAGACTTAATATACACCAAGCCTCCACCATGGCCACCAGATCCGGCATCACCATTGTTTCCATCGCCTGCACCGCCACCGCCTCCAATAAATATTTTACCAGTTGTATAATCTAGAGGTCTCCCTCCTTGACCTCCTTGAATTCTTCTGTCATCGTCTCCCCATGCGCCATTATTTGGACCAACTGCAAGTGCATTTTGATTACTTCCAGAGTAGGTATAGCCTCCTCTTCCTCCGCCACCAGACACAGTTGTGGCAGTCATTGATGAAGTATGTGTCGCAGTTACCACTACGCCTGTTTCTAAGTTCCACGCCGCATTATATCCAGGAGCTGGCACGCCATTACCCATATCCCAGCCATTCTGAGAAGCATTGGCGCCACCGCCTCCACCACCATTATGACCAGTACTACCGCCACCTGCATTAGCAAACGCCCCTTTACAGTAGCGTCCTCCGTAAGGCAAATAGTCAGCTTGATAACCAGCAATTCCTTCGCCTTTTTCAGCTCCTTCAACCGAACTTGATGCAGATGATTGTCCAGCACCGTTATTTGAGTTATTATTAAATGCTATACCAGGTCTAAATCCTAAACTAGACGCATCAATTGAACCATTAAGAGTCAAATCTCCCGACACTTCTAATACGACAGCTCCACCCGTAGTTCCGTTCCATGCTGGCGGTTCGATAGACGCCCCACCATTAACAACTAAATCATCAAATCTCGGTACTCTAATAACTTGAACATTTCCGCTACTTGTGTAATCAAATTCAAGTCCACATCTTAATGTAATGGTATTTGAACCAGACACACTTGCCACCTCAGCGAATTCGTGATTTCCGCAATTATTATAATTCGTTACTTGTCCTAAATCGTACCAAAATGTGCTGCCAATAAAGTAAGATCCTGTCCAGAATTGCCCGCCATTCAGCGTAACTCCCTGCATTTGAATTATAAAAATCAAATCTCCTGGTGCCAAATTTGAACTAAAGAAGCTGCCTGCTGCCATTGCATTATTGGCTACTTGTATAGATAATGCTCCACTATTAGCGTCTGCCGTTAAGCTAGTGTAAGCATTAACAATCTCAGGATTACCAGTAACCGTGTAGTTACCATCTTTTCCTTGCTGTGCAGATAGGGTTGCTAATAAACCAAAGGTGAGCAACCACGATAAAAGAAACTTAGTCATATATCAAAAATATGTCATTATATGTACATGACGCAAGGAATTACACAAAAGTTGCCCATTTGATGATGAACAAAAACTGAAATTAGTATCCGATTATAAGTACTTAACAAAACGTTCACTGTCAAATCTCATCATTTTTAGTACATTTAGTAACGTTAAAGTATAGTATGGAAAAATTTGATTTGTGTGTAATTGGTGGTGGCCCAGCTGGATATGCTGGGGCAATGCGTGCCATTGATTATGGTAAGCGGGTTTTGATGATTGAAAAAAACCGAGTGGGAGGAGCAGGTGTATATAACGGTGCACTTGGATCTAAAACCTTGTGGGAGTTATCACAAAAAGTTAGAGCAGCCAACGACACTATTATATCTGTTGGAAGAAACAAATTTGAGTTGACGTGGCAAGAAGTCATTAAAACCAAAGATGAAGCTATTTTCGATAGAAAATTCCAGTATAGCTGCCATATGCAGTTACTTCAAAATGAAACACTTAGCAAGCTTTTCTCCTATGAAAGAGGACTTGGACAGTTTAAGAATGAGCATGAAGTTGAAATCCTCAAAGAGAACGGCGAGACAAAAACTATTTGGGCAGAAAATATATTAATTGCTGTTGGTAGCAGGCCAAGATCTTTACCTAACATTGATGTAGACGGCGTTCAGATTATGACTTCTGACCACATACACCACATGGACGATTATCCAGAAAGCCTTGTTATTGTGGGTGCTGGAGTTATTGGGTGTGAGTATGCCACGATTTTTTCCAATTTCGGTAAAACCAAGGTTTATTTGATTGATAGAGCGGATAGAATTCTCCCGTTTGAGGATACCGACATATCTGATATGGTTAGTAAAAACTTTGAAGAACAAGGAGTTAAAATACATCATAACGCACAGCTTGAACGACTTGAAAAGAAGGGTGAACGGGTTGAATATGAAATATCGTATCCAGATGGCTCAAGAGAAGTAATAAATGTTGAGAAAGCTTTGCTGGCTGTTGGACGTGTGCCTAATGTTGAAGATTTAGGTATGGAAAACGCAGGTGTTAGTATGAGTAAACGTGGCCGTCATATTGGCGACGACGACACACTAACTAATGTTCCTAACATTTATGTGGCAGGTGATGCTTCAGGAAGAATTGCTTTGGTTAATATGGGAGAGTTGGAAGCGCGTCATGCCGTTGAAAAAATGTTTGGGAACATCAAACACAGGCTATCATATGACAACGTATCTACCATTATGTTCCTTCAACCAGAAGTAGCTGCCGTGGGCTTAAATGAGATGCAATGTAGAGAACAAAACATTCCCGTTAAAATTGTAAAAATTGATTACTCCTGTATTGCGAGAGCAATTGCCATGAGGAAAACGCAAGGATTTTTTAAGATCATTGTTACTAATGATGATGAAATGAAAATTTTGGGAATGAGAGCTATTGGCGAACATGCCTCTAGTGCAATTCAGGCTGTGGCATTATTGATAAGTATGAATAAAGGTGTTCACGAATTGGCCGAATTGGTTCATCCTCACCCATCGATAATCGAAGGGGTACAGGAATGTGTGAGAATGCTACTTAATAAATCTGTATTCAAATCATCTGTCTTTAAAGACAAACTACAGTGTTATAGTTGCGTGGATAACGTTTGCACTCCACTACAGAGATTGTAACTAAGGATTCGGGTCTGAATACGCTGGGTTGGTTGTTAGACTTGTATCCGTTAGGGATAATAGAAATTGCTTCAAATAATAGCGCTCAATTGGCGACAAAATAGCACCTTGTCCTCCACCAGCAGAAGAATCATTATAGTAAAGTTCTGGCGCTAGATTATATGGATTTTGCACATCATCCGCATAAAAGTCTATTACCTCATCAATAGTTTGAAAGCGACCATCATGCATGTATGGAGCCGTATACACTAAATTTCGTAATGATGGCACTTTAAATTTACCAAAATCCCAATATGGGTTCGCACCAGGAACGGCAGCTCTTCCCGAATCAGCCGGTGTCATGTCCAAACCGTTATTTCTAAATGTAAAATCCGTATTAATCGGTATATCTGCTGGGTCCAAATGACAGTGAATACAATCACCTTTATTTTCATCTCTAAACACTTGCCATCCTTGAAAGATATCTAATGCATTTGGGCCTAACTCAGCCAAATCAAAACCGGAGTTTACGTATCTATCAAAAGGACTATTGCCCGACACAATACTACGCATAAATTGCCCTAAGGCTTTGGAGGCCCGCACTGAGTCAATTCCAGGACTTCCGAAAGCATCTTCAAACATTTGAACATACATTGGGTCTGCCTGCAATTTTGCCACTGCATTAGGCCATGTATCATGCATTTCCAATGGATCAATAACAGGAAATAGCGATTGATGCTCTAGCGAGTTCGCCCTTCCATCCCAGAATAGTGTGGGACTCCACGCCAAATTAAATATTGGCATTGCGTTACGCTTACCTGGCATACCATCAATTCCTATACTAAATGCAGTTGTATCAGAAAATGCATATTCCTGAAAATGGCAAGACGCACAAGCTTGCGTATTATCACCAGATAATTTCTCTTCATAAAAAAGATGTCTACCTAATTCTATACCTGCCGCGGTAAACTCATTATCAGCCGGAATAGGCATTACAGGAAAACCTTGTGGAACATTTACCACATAAGGTTGCTCAACTAAAACTGGTTGAACAGGGTCTTTGCGACATGATGCCAAAAGCAATATCCCGCTCAAAACAAATAATATTCTATTTAAATGGGTCCGAATAATCATCATTCGTAATTAAAACCGTATCTGTCAAGGTTTTCAAAAAGGCGATTAAGGCTTTCTTCTCATGTAAAGATACTTCAAATCCAGTAATTAGAGTATCCTTTTCAGCAATGGGATAACCTCCATTACTATAACTATCTATCACCTCTGATATTGTTTTAAAACTTCCATTATGCATATACGGCCCCGTTATATCAATGTTTCTTAAAGTTGGGACTTTGAATAAATTTCTATCCTCTGCATGAAAAGTAAAGCCTGCCCTGCCAGAATCCGCATACGTCTTAAATGCACCGTTATTTCTGAACTCTAGATTTGTAAACAAGGGAGGTGTGTGACATTCCGCACACTTTAATCGATCACTCATAAACAAGCGCTCACCTTCTATCTCTTCTGCATTTAGCGCTGTCGAATCTCCGGTTAAATAGGCATCATAGCGACTATTTGACGAAACTATTGTTCTCTCGAAGGCTGCAATTGCACGCGTAATCACGTACATATCGACAGGTCTATTATATGCTTTCTTAGCCAGCTGCTGATAATAATCATTGTCTTTAAACCGCTCGACAGCACCCGCCAAACTGAAATTCATTTCAAGCGTATCATGAATGGGAACCTGCACTTGTTTTTCTAGACTAGATACACCGCCATCCCAAAACAAAAGTGGGTAATACGCCAGATTAAATAATGGCAAGGCATTGCGCTTTCCTATTTTACCATTAACACCAAGAGATAAAGCATTTGGATCAGAAAACGCCCTATTTTGATGATGGCAGGATGCACAAGAAATACTTGAATCTAATGACAGGGCTTTATCATAAAACAAATGTCGCCCCAGTTCAACTGCCTCCTTAGAATGTTTATTTATACTATCTGGCGGAATAATTGGCTTACCCAAATGTGCAGGGTAATCAAAAGCTTCATAGCTCTCATTATGCTCTAATCGAACAGAAGTTTCACTATTGCAAGCAGCAAAAAATAAAGCTAATAAACTATAGTGCAGTAATTGCCGAAGGAACATTCGTCATAACTTTTCTAGCGAGATTTGGATTATCTGAAGTGTGCGTCACGTTATCAGATTTTATGTCTATACCATCCAAAAAGCGTCTCCAATCTATGTCCACACCTACTGTATATTCGCCATCCATAGCTTGACTTGGAATACTAAATGTTAGGGCTTCATAAAAATCATCCGACCCACAATGCATAAGGAAACCTTGATCTAACGTGTTATTATTATCGGTATCAACTAATCCTTCAATAATCACAAACAAATAACCCTCTGACCAACCCCAAAAAGTACCATTGGTGAAATATAAGGGATGACCAGCTTCCCATACAAATGGATCTCCGTGATTGGTTAAACTGTCTACTCCAACATGTACCGTAAAGCTGTCATAGGTCTCATGCGGAACTGTTCCGATACTATATGTTTTATTTTCACCCTCGACGAGCAAATATTCTCTCATTTGCGCATCATCTAGCGAAAAATTGCTGAGATATGCTTTTACCGCCGTAATAGTGATTTTACTTCCAAAATCATCTACCAGGGTGTCACCTAAAACCAATGGGTTGCCATCCATCGAATGCTCTACCCTGAGATATACATCATCCGTAGCAGGCCTATATTCATCCTGATCTTTGTCTTTTCTGCATGAGCTTAAGACAACAGAGGACACTAAAAGGATGGCTATTATTGCTTTCATAAAGACTAACTTTACTCTAATTTACTAATATAAACGCAAAAACTGTGTAATAGTTGTTACATTAATGCTATGAATGGTCTTCAAATCTTTAAGGCAAGCGCAGGATCTGGCAAAACTTACACGCTAGCTCTCTATTATATCAGCATCATTATCAAGTCAGGTAGGGCAGATGGGTATAAAGAAATCCTGGCCATGACATTTACAAACAAGGCGGCTGCAGAAATGAAGGATAGAATTCTAAAGTTTCTTGATATTTTGTCCAAACCCAACCACAAGGATCATCCCATACTAATTAATCACATTGCAGAGCTAACGCATAAAGATGAATCCGAAATAAAAGAAATTGCATCCATTAGCCTTCATCATATTCTTCACAATTATTCAGATCTTTCAATTCTTACTCTTGACAAATTTATACAAGGGGTTATTCGTTCCTTTGCCAAGGAATTAGAGTTTAACGCTCAGTTTAAAATTGCGTCTAATGAGAGCACTGTGATAAGTGAGGCCATTGACACAGTATTAGATAAAGCAGAAAAAAACCAAGTGCTCTCTGATATTTTGGAATCTTTTAGCCTCTATAAACTTGATGGCGGTAAATCCTTTGCATTGGAAAAAGACTTATCCGAATCAAGTCGATTGCTATCGAATGAGACAAGTGAGTCCGCAATGCTAAGCTTATCAAGACTTAGCACAGATGATTTCAACACAATTATTAATGAGTATTTGTCTGAAATAAAGACCCTTAAAGCAAGACTAAAAAATCTAAAAAAAGAGGCACGCCAACTTATTTCTGACGCAGGTGATGAAAGCCTGTGGTCGAATAAGTTTTTACTAAAAGGAATCAGAGAAAATGATTATGACTATTCGTCAACATCTTATTTATTCACGCCAAATCAAATTGAGAGACTGCACTCTGGAGAGATATTACCAAAAAAATACAAGGGGATTCATGCAGATCTGGAAAGAGATCTAAGTCGATTATTTCTTGAAATTGAATCACTTAAAATAAAACTAATTGAAAGTGATAATATCCAAAAAGGATTGTATAGCACAGCCGTTCTAATTGAAATAAAACAGGCCATTGACAAGATAAAACATGACCAACACTATATCTTCTTTGTTGACTTTACGCGTCTAGCCTCTCGTATAATTCAAACAGAACCCATTCCGTTTATCTACGAGCGAACGGGCAGTAGATACAAGCATATAATGTTGGACGAATTTCAGGACACCTCAGAAAATCAGTGGTTTAACCTGCTACCTATGGTATGGGAAGGTTTGTCCAAAAACGGTCTTTGCCTAATTGTTGGTGACGAAAAACAAGCAATATACAGATGGAGGAACGGTAATGTTGAACAGTTTATAGACCTACCCAAAATTAGTGTACCGGAACAATCCAGATTGAATGAAATCAATTTAGAAAATTACAGTAATGAGGTAAATGAATTGAAGAATAACTATCGTAGTTACAGAGCGATAGTTGACTTTAACAATCAATTATTTAAGCGACTCGCACCGGGCTTGAGTGAGCGATATCAAGCGATATACAGCACCCTAAATCAAAACATATCGCATGAATTGGAGGGCTACGTTCAGGTTGAATTGTTGGAGAAAATAGATGGTCTATCGAGCGCTCAGTTAAACCATGAAAAAATCTATGACATAATTCTGGATGCAAAAGCAAGAGGATATCGCTACTCGGATATATGTATCATTATCCGTCAGAACACACATGCCGCTGATATTGCTAACTTTTTAGTACGAGAAAAATCACTTCCTGTAATATCTCCAGACAGTTTAAGAATTGATTCGCATCCCTACATACAATTATTAATAAACTATCTCTACGCACAGATATACCCTAAACAAAACGTGTATCAAATTGCGATAATAAAATTTTACGCAGAGGCAACAAATTCGGATTACAGCCAGCTTTTGGAGCAATATGTTGTTCTCGATGAAAAAGGATCCAGGGTTAAAATAATGGAGTTCTTGTCAGTGTTTGATTTACATCTAAAAAACGTACCAAGCTTAAAGATGTCTAATTACTTATCGTCTATCGCAAAGAAATTTGGATTTGATGCTAGTAATATCAACCTTCAGTTTTTCTTGGATGCGGTGTGTAAATTCGAAATGGAATCTGTGGTTAGCATACCCAATTTTATAAACTGGTGGCAAGACAACAAAAGCGATTTTAGTGTCCTTTTACCAGAAGAGAATGATGCCATTAAAATAATGACGATTCACAAATCCAAAGGTTTGGAGTTCCCCATTGTTATCGCGCCTCACATGAACTACAAAGCAAAAGCAAAAGATATAGTATGGATTAAACCTAAAATCGAATCGCTTGAACACTCTCTAATCAAACAAAATTCAACTTTAGAGCCCACCGATTATGGTATTGTCTATAGCAATGAACTTAAGCAAAGTGAACTAGACATAATAAACATGCAGTACGTAACCTTCACGCGGGCTGAAAAAGAAATGTATATTCTTTGTGACAGTCAATCAAACAAAAAAGATAGTTCAAATCCCATATTTGATTGCGCATTAGAGTTTTGCAATAAAGTATCTGAAACGGTTTTATCTATTGGGGATAAAACTAATCGTGAAACTAAGGATGAGGCAACACAATCAACTTTTAGCTACACCTATGCTGATCACGACCAAGTGGAGTATAACATACAAGCCCCAAGTGATTGGACCAAATTATCTAAATCGAAAGAATTAGAGTATGGTCAAAGATTTCATGCACGCGTTGCGCAACATTTTTCTGCATTAAATAAAAATAGCACAAGCCAAGCATCAGATGATGTAGAGCTGGAAAATGAATTTGGTAAGCTACTTTCAGCGCAAGAATTTGCAGATATAATTGACACTTGCAGAGCGTTTTACCCAGAAACTGAGTTGCAAGATAATAAGGGTGAACTTTTACGACCAGACTTAATCGCTATCACCAATAATAGTGTTGAAATCTTTGAATTCAAAACGGGGGAAAAAGCAGAATCTCATATGAATCAATTACGAATCTATGGCGATATAATTAAGGATTTAGGTGAAAAAACGGTAAACTTGCATCTTGTTTATACACGACCTATTGAGGTTATATCAGAGCTAGACAATGTTTAACGACCTAAGAGATAAAGATAATTTACGAACATATGTGACTTATGTTATCATGCTGTGCTGCATAGGCGTAACAGTTGGTTGCATGATTTTCACTAATCTGATTAATGTCTTCTCGGTAAGTTTAGATGAAAGTGGTAACTTATTTAACCACTTCTCATTTATATTTTTTCATGGTTTTGATGATTCATCCAGTATTGTACATCTTTTAACCAACTTATACTTTTTGTTTGTAATTGGGGGTACCGTTGAAAAGGTGTTAGGCACTATGCGCTTCTTGTTTGTTACCTTGGTGATAATTCTCATCTACGGGTTGAGCGTTTATTTAGCACAAGTTTATGGCCCTGCAGCCACCGGACTTATATGGGCCTATGCGCCATTACTAAGTTTTATTTTGATGGAGGGAAGACGCATAAAAACACGAGCGGCTTATGAGGAGCACTTTTCATTTTTGCGTGTGAACCTTATAATCATTGGGACGGTTCTTCCAATATTCACCATATTCTTACAGTTCTATTTATCAAAAGATGGAATTTCAATTTTTCAAGCACTTAAGGAAGGTCTTATACCCTTTGGCATTAACATAGCAATTGGCTTTTTAATGGTATTTCTATTTAAAAACCATATAAAGAATAGGCTCAAATCATTTAATAGACGGAAAAAATTCACCCCTGACACCATGGATAGTTTGGCTATGTGGGGTACTTTGGTTTTTCCCGCTTATATAGCCGTTGTGTTATACTTCTATAAATTTTTCTAGCCGTTTATGGAATATTCGGCATTACAGACCTAATATATTTTGATATTTAACAAATACTAATAAAATAATTAATGAGAATTCTTGTAAGCATAAGTTTAGCGACGGTAATTGCATCATGCAGTGGACCTATGAAAGACAAAGTAGTGAATGAAGTTGTTGGAGAAATTGAAGATAGCGGTAACACTATTAATTTTTCATACATGGATTTAAGTGTGAAGCCCGGTGAGGACTTTTACGCGTATGCAAATGGAACATGGACCAAAAACAATCCCGTTCCTTCAACCGAAACCAGATGGGGAAGTTTCAACGAGTTACAGAAAAACAACAATGCTGCGTTAAAGGCGATTCTGGAAAAGTCTGCAGCATCTCAAAATGAAAAAGGATCCGTAGATCAGCTTATTGGTGACTACTACTATTCATTTATGGATTCTAACGCCAGAGATAAAGCTGGTATTGAACCAATCAAGCCATTTTTGGACAAAATTGACAAACTAAACTCGAACAAGGATTTAGCTACCGTAATTGCTGATTTTCATAATGATGGTTTAGGTTTACTCATGGGAATTGGTGTTGAGCAAGATTTAAAAGACAATTCAAGAAATGTTGTTTATGCGGGTCAAGGAGGTTTGGGACTACCAAGTAAATCTTACTATACTAAAACTGATGATGAGTCACAAAAACTTAGAGAAGACTATAAGCAGCACATTGTAGACATGCTAGCGTTTATCGGCATCAACGACGACAATAATGGAGGTATTGAAGATTACAGTGAAAAGATCTTAGAATTTGAAACAGCCTTGGCTGATGCCTCTATGACCAGAGTAGAACTAAGAAATTACTTTGCGCAGTACAATCCTACACCGTTAGATGAGTTTGACAAGGCTTGCGGTGATTTTGATGTAAAGCAGTACATTCAGGCTAGATCATATGGAGATATAGACACAATTATTGTTTCTCAACCAGCCTTTTACAGCAAAATAGGTACAATGTTGAAGGATTACCCCTTGGACGTTTGGAAGCTTTATTTAAAATTCCACGTTATAAATGGAGCAGCCAACTATTTGAGCTCTGATATAGAAAAAGCACGTTTCGCATTTTACGGTAAGACCTTAGGTGGACAGAAAGAAATGAAGCCAAAATGGAAAACGGCTATATCAGATATTTCAAGAAATGCATTAGGAGAGGCTTTAGGGCATGCCTTCGTAAATGAAAACTTCACTGAGTCATCTAAAGAAAAAGTCAATGAAATGGTAGAGAACTTAACCATTGTTTTTGGCGAGCGCATTGACAAACTAGAGTGGATGACGGCTGAAACTAAGGCAGCTGCTAAAACAAAACTAGAGTCTTTCACAAGAAAACTCGGTTATCCAGACAAATGGACGGACTATTCCAGTTTGGAGATATCACGCACATCTTACGCAAATAATGTATTGAATTGTGCTCGTTTCGAGATTAAAGAGAATACAGAGAAACTGCATAAACCAATAGATAAAACAAAATGGGGTATGGCTCCTCACATTGTAAATGCTTACTACAATCCGTTATGGAATGAGATTGTATTCCCTGCAGGTATAATGCAACCGCCATTTTTTGACCCTAAGAAAGAAGATGCCGTTAATTACGCAAGAATGGGAGCAGTTATTGGTCATGAATTAACTCATGGATTTGATGATCAAGGGGCTCAATTTACGGCTGAAGGTGAATTCAAGAACTGGTGGTCAGAAAGCGACCAGATGCAGTTTTCTGCTAGAACTCAAAAACTAGTGGACCAATTCAATAATTATGAAGCACTTCCTGGGCTAAATATCAATGGGCAATTAACCCTAGGTGAAAACATTGCTGACTTTGGAGGATTAACCATTGCATATTATGCATACCAGAAGAGTCTAGAAGGCAAGCCACGCGTTAAGATTGGTGGTTTAACAAATGAGCAAAGATTTTTCGTGGCCTTTGCACAAATTTGGAAGACAAACTATACGGATGACGCATTAAAAATGCAAGTGAACACCAATCCTCACTCGCCTGGGAAATGGCGTGTACTAGGACCATTGTCAAACATGCCCGAATTCTTTGAAGCGTTTGATATTAAGGAAGGTGAAGCCATGCGTCAATCAGAAGAGGACATAGCTGTTATATGGTAATCAAGTTTTGAGTATCTTTATTTTGTGAATGACAATCCGATAGATAAAGACGATATTACTGAAAACCCGCATTCAATTGAATACCCGCATCATAGAGGTAGTCAATTAGTAAAACCTGAGGATGTAGGTAAGCAAAAAGGTCGTGCTTTAAATGCCATGGAGCATCAGACCGATCAGCAGCTTGAGTTGATTAGGGATCAAATGGCATTACTTGCTGAGCAGGCCAAACGTATTCAGTTAAGAAAACAAGTTTCGGAAGATATATATCAAGCTGAAATGCGATTCGAACCCTTAATCAATCATACGTATCATCTCTATAAAAGAGATAATGGAAATACGGTCTTATCAATGATTGGCCCAAACGCTTGGGGAAAAAGTGGTGCACCGTACAGCTATGTGGCAACTGTGAAGCTTCTGGCTGACCATACATGGGATGTTCTTAAATCTGCCGAAGAGTAAGTGCATCATTAAACTCTTGTTCTGTGCACTCTTCAAAAGCATTACATTCAATCATATCCTGAATTCTAAGTTTCTCTGGATATTGCTTTGCTTCAATTTCAAACTGAAAATATTTATTGCCAATAGCTTGCACTTCTATAAAGGAAATGTCTGATATTATTTTGTACCAATTCTTTCCGCTGATACTCTTTCTATATATTGGAAACACATTCATATTTAAAAGTGACTAACTTTGTATCATGGCAAATTCGCACCACGACAAAGCACTAAAGTACTTCAAAAAAGAAAAGTTTGATGAATCATTAAAAGCTTTTAATCGAGCTTTAGAAGAAGAGCCAAACAATCCTATCATATACAATGAGCGTGGTGTACTGTATTTTCATATGAAGGAAAACATGAAGTCTTTAGCCGACATGAATAAATCCGTGGAGCTTCAACCTGATTATGCTTTTTGGTATTCTTGTAGGGCATATATAAAAGATTCATTAGGTGATCTGGAAGGCGCTATAAAAGACTATGAAAAATCTACCGAGCTTGATCCGGAGAATTCAGTAACCTGGAACAATCTTGGACATTTACAGGAAAAGCTTGGACGAAAACAAGCCGCCGAACGCTATTATCAACGTGCTGATAAATTAGCTAAAATAGAAGAAGAGCTGTATGCAAAAATAGATGAGCTTGAGGGTAAATCCGAAAAAACGGGCTCCACTGACAATAGCCAAGAAATCAAGACGGATGCAGTTGTAACTACGAATGAACCCGAGGAAACTAAACCTACGCAAGCCCCGCAAAAGAAAGGCCGTATAATAAAATCAGTATTGACTAAAAAGTCAGATTTTAAGGAGTTTATACGATTTGTCAAAAATGGATTTAGGTTGAAATAATTTGTATTTCGTTAAAATTTCGTATTTTAAAAAAAAATTTATTTTATGAAAAAAGTATACTTGATATTGTGTGTGGCACTGTTTGCTAGCTCTGCTCAGGCACAGAATTTAACAGACAGTCTGTTATTACATTATTTTTTAGACGGCAATGCCATTGATGCTAGTGGCAATGCATACCATGGCACTTATGCTGCCACAGGAACAACCGATAGATTTGGAAATGCTAACTGCGCAAGTAGTTTTAATGGTAGCACGGAATATATTGACCTTCCAAATGTAGCTGCTTTAAAGCCTCAATTACCCGTAACGATCTCTATGTGGGTGAATTTGTCTGATGCCACTGACTTGACAAAATGTTATGTGTTTTCAAATGATTTCATGCAGAATGATTATCACGGAATTTTCGCAGCAGTAGGTGGTGCAGGTTCTGGACAGCAATGTAATATTGGTTATGGTGCTGGTGCTGGAAACAATGGAAGTAATAATAGACGTAATAAGATAAGTACATCTAACGTTCCATCAGGAACATGGACACACATTACCTATGTAGTTCGTGGCGCAACCGACATGGAGATTTACATTGATTGTGTGGATGACGGCGGGACTTATGCTGGAACAGGCGGCGCCCTCCAATACTCATCAACTCCGGGAACGATTGGGAGATATGACGCACACGCACTTAACCCCGCTTATTACTATGATGGTTCGCTAGATGACCTGATGTATTGGAATAGAGCGTTGTCATCAACTGAAATTAGCAACCTATGTAATTTAGCTTTTGTTACAGATGTTTCAGAAACTGATTTAGAGTCTGGAATAAACATTTTCCCTAATCCAAGTACTAGCGAGTTAAACGTAGAAATTTTACAGGACGCTAAGTATAGTATTTTTAATGCAGAGGGCAAACTAATAGAGAGTGATCAAATTTTTGAAGGGCTTAATACTCTTGATATAATTGACTTGCCTGTTGGTGTTTACACTATTCAATTTCTTAGCGACGATAAAGTTGCTACTAAGAAATTCGTTAAAAAATAACTGATACAATCTTATTAAATGTATAAAAGGGGGCTTAAGCCCCCTTTTCTTATATACAATTGGAAATTATCTTTTTATTACTCAAACAAGTTCAAACCTTTTAAATCTATCTCATAGATATCATGCAGGCCATATCTATCTTTTCGTGCAGATGTGATATACGCTTTTTTACCATCAGGTGAAATCCTAAAGTGAATATCATCGTTAACACTGTTAATAGGTGCTCCTAAGTTTTTAGGTGCTGACCACGAATCACCCTCTTTCTTACACATATAGATGTCTTTACCACCCATACCTTCTCTACCATCAGAGCTAAAGAACAAGTAGTTTCCATCACCAGTAACCCACACAGAGTTTTCGTTGTATGGCGTATTAATTGAGGCACCAAGATTAACAGGTACGCCCCATTTTCCTTTTTCTTTCTTCACCTCAAATATATCGGACTGGCCAAGACTTCCCATTCCTTCAGACAAGAAATACATGGTGTTCCCATCATCTGTTACCGTTGCTGATGATTCAAAGTACGTAGAATTTATTCCACCTTTTTTACGCTTATATTTCTTCTCAAGTCTAGGCTTACCCCAAGCACCGCCTTTTTCACTTCTCTTAGCATATGCAATATCACTACTCTTTGTTGCGCCGGCAATGTTATTTGTAATCAGCATTATCTCGTTATCCTTGTCGTCAATATAGATATCAGAGATGGCATCAAACTCTTCAGAATTAACTTTTCCCTCACAACTAATTGCAGGTCCCCATTCACCTTTTGCATCATCCCAACGCGACATGTAGATATCTGAGAAAAACACCTTATCACCTGCCACATTTCCCCCATAAGTATCATTTCTTCTAGAAGTGAAATACAGTTCCTTACCATCTGGTGAAAGCACGGGACCGTAATCTCTAAAACGTCCATTAACATTCTCGCTCAAAACTTTCACTTCAACATCTAGCGGTGACTTTAAGGCCTCTATTGCATACTTACAATCTGCAATGTTCTTGTCTACAAAAAATTCTTCCTCAAGATTCTTTCGATCAGCATTTAGTTTCTTGAAATTTTCAAATGCCTCAATAGCCTCTTCCAGGCGCCCTAGTCTGTGAAGAATATTACCTCTTAAATAATCATCCTCTTTAGTTATAGCTTCTCCGTTGTTGTTCTTAATTGCATTTTCGAGATGCTCAAGTGCAAATTCGTACACCATCAGTTCGTACTGACACTCTGCAACACGATACTCGGCTTTTGCATTTCCTTTGTCTAGTGCTAAAACTTCACGGTAGCCTGTGAGCGCACCACGCCAATCACCCTCAAACATTTTGTGTCTTGCATCAGCCATCCAAGCCTGAATTTTTGCTTTTTCAACTACAGTCACTGCGGTATCTGGGTTATAAACAAACGATTCCGCCTTGACACTACTGAAACACGCAAGTCCACAAATTAGAACAACTATCTTCATATTAATTAATTAGGTCTCTAACAAATATAAGGAAATAAGCTAAAAAATACCGGTTTATGCTTCTGGTTGTAGATCGCCCGAATTCGGTGTCTCCTCTACATCTTCAACTTCTTCACTATTTTTACTCTTCGCATAACGATTGATTCTAAGATCAACCAAATCATTCATTACAAGGGTTGTGCCAACCATAGCAATTGGTGCTACCATTAGCCCCATCCCAAACGGAATAAACTCAAATGATAATGAATAAATTATACCAATTCCAAAGGCTAAGCCTGCATGTTGCCTACCAAAATGAACGCTCTGTGTAATATTCATTCGTCTTCTTTCTAGGATATAATCCATATATCCCCATCCATAGTACCAGAAACCAATTACTAGCGCCATAATGGTGTTCAACTCATCTGGTAAGCCCATAATTAAACTGACAATTAACCATATAAAGAATATAAGGTATTCCTGAATCATTGCCCATACGTTAATCCTTAAACCACGTTTAATGTCGGCAACGTAATATTTCCAGACAAAGGGATATTCATTCCCTGTCAGGATTTCCTCAACCTTTTCAGACAAAATTGCCCAAACCGTTGACAGTATCATAACAGCAATGTACTTCTGCGATTCTTTAAACATGTATTCCATGGCGGTCCAGAACTCCTTCTCTAATAATGACACCATAAAATCATGCATATTATCTCCTTGTGCTTTAACACCTTTTGATAATTCGCCAAAATATTCTCCAACCAAGTATAATAGGACACCAAGGATTATTGGCGCAAGAAAGTAGGCATATAGTTTATGCTTGAAGATGAATTTAGTTCCATCAACGTAGCAGTATATACCTTTCCAAATACTCTTGAGGAAATTCATGGTTGTAAAGATTCACAAACCATGCGATTTATGCAAGTCATGAACAAAAAAACACACGATTAAAGTCATAATAATTTCTTCTATGTTTTTCAGATAGTTCTACCTTTGTGCTTTAATGTAAGATCCATGAATATAAATGTACTTCAAGCCGTTTCTCCGGTAGATGGAAGATATAGAAGAGCTGGTGAAACTGTTGCAGATTACTTTTCTGAAGCAGCTCTAATAAGATATCGAGTTAAAGTTGAAATTGAATATTTTATCGAATTATGTGAGCTACCATTGCCACAATTGCGAGATTTTGACAAAGAACTTTATCCAAAACTGCGTGGTATATATGAAAACTTTAACCTTGAGGATGCTCAGGCAGTTAAGGACACCGAGAAGGTTACAAACCATGATGTAAAAGCCGTTGAGTACTTCATTAAGTCAAAAATGGACGAGATGGGAATTGGTGAGAGTAAGGAGTTTGTACATTTTGGATTGACCTCACAGGATATCAATAACACATCTGTTCCATTAAGCATTAAGGACGCATTAAATGAGGTATATTTCCCCTTATTGGATAAGCTCGTTAAGCGTTTGGATGACTTAGCAAGCGAATGGAAACATATAAGCATGTTGGCGAGAACACATGGACAGCCAGCATCACCGACTAAACTAGGGAAAGAACTGTATGTTTTTGTTGAACGCTTAAGGATACAAATTGACCAAGTTAAAAGTGTTCCGTTTTCTGCAAAATTCGGTGGAGCCACTGGTAACTTTAATGCTCATCATGTGGCTTACCCATCACTTAATTGGGTTGAGTTTTCTAATAATTTTGTGAACAACAACCTTGGGCTAAACAGATCTCAAACAACTACTCAGATTGAACATTACGACAATCTTGCGGCTTTGTTTGATGGCTTAAAAAGAATCAACACTATTTTGGTTGATCTTGATCGCGATATATGGACATATATATCGATGGATTATTTCAAACAAAAAATTAAAGAAGGAGAGATTGGGTCATCTGCCATGCCTCATAAAGTAAACCCAATTGATTTTGAAAATTCGGAAGGCAACCTTGGCATTGCGAATGCAATTTATGAGCATTTAGCCGCTAAACTGCCTGTATCAAGAATGCAGAGAGATTTGACCGACTCTACCGTTCTTAGAAATGTTGGCGTTCCTATCGCACATAGTATTATAGCGTTTAACAGCACATTAAGAGGATTAGACAAGCTGCTGCTCAACGAGGGAGCGTTTGCCAGAGACCTAGAAAATAACTGGGCCGTTGTAGCTGAAGCTATTCAAACCATACTAAGGCGAGAGAATTACCCTAATCCTTATGAAGCGTTAAAAGAACTAACTCGAGTGAATACGGGTATTAATCAAGCATCCATAAAGGAATTTATTGAAACATTGGATGTGTCTGAGGAGATAAAAGCTGAGATGCGAACTATAACGCCATCTAACTACACAGGTGTGGAGCTACATTAAAGATTATCAAAAAGTTAAGGCAAGGTGAATAACTTTGTTAAAAACCGTTTTTGACTTAGATTATATATGCAGGTTCAAATTTTAACTTTGGATTAGGAGAAATTGTATATATGCTAACTTTATTTAAGAAGAAGAAATTAACGGAAGATAAGGTTGCCAACGTATTCGTGAACTCAATCATGGATGTTGTTGACAGCGGGTGGGAAGATGTAGCAGCGATAATCAATAGCGATCCTTCATTTATCGAGAATCCTGGTTTAAACGAGGATGATTCTGACAAATTTTTAATGATAGTTATTGTAGCTAATCTCAAGTTTCTACCTAAATACTTTGATCGTGAACAAGAGCAACGTCTTAAGCTAGCGATAAACGAAAAGCTAGCCATTGCATTCGCGATGGACGAAGAAAAGCTTTATAAGACTATAAAAGATTACGGTGGTTTTATGGCGCGGATTAATCATCCATCAAAAAACGTTCTTTATAGTATGAGCAAGGCTTTATACCACAAATACCAGCTTAATAATTACCAAGAGCCTTATTTTAAGAGCATGAACGCTCCTAATCCTTTACTCCTTAAAAGACTGGATGAAATGATGGAGATGTTTATTTGGGACTGGGACAATTTCTTAGACAAGTATAAAGTTGTCTAATCTTTCACCCTATTTGTAATTAAACTGTTCGGCTGCCATATCGGCTATCTGAGAACCTATTGCAAGTGATGCTGTTGCTGCTGGCGATGGAGCGTTTAGTACGTGAATTGCATTCGCGTTGCTTTCAATGCGGAAATCATCTCTTGTATCTCCATCTCTGCTCAACAACATAGCTCTAACCCCAGCCCTTCCTGGACGAATATCATTCATCTCCAACTCTGGCACAAGACGCTGTAATGTTTTTAAGAACAACCGCTTAGAGAAGGCTCTTCTATACTCGTTAATCCCGAATTTCATATTACCGAAAAATAATTTCCAAGTCCCTTTATACGTAAGCGCGTCCCAACTATCTTTAAAGTTAAAATCCGTCTTACCATATCCTTCACGCTTGAAGGTAAATACTGCATTAGGTCCACATTCAATCTCACCATCTACCATGCGTGTGAAGTGAACACCTAGGAACGGGAAGGCAGGATTAGGGACAGGATATATTAAATTCTTCACATAATGTTTAGCATGATCTTCCAGCTCATAATAATCTCCTCTAAAACCAACCACTTTTTCTTTTAAATCTACCCCATCCTTTTTTGCCATTCTGTCCGCCTGAAGACCGCAGCAAAAAATCATTTTCTTAGCTGTAAACTGAGACGTTGCTGTGATGATTTTAGTGGCATTCTCAGATTCATCGAATCCGATTACTTCCTCACCTAAAACCAATTTGGACTTATCATTAATTCCTAAGGCAATTTCAACCATTTTTTTGGTTGCACCTCTAAAGTCGATTATACCTGTGCATGGTACCCAAATACCGGCTACTGCTTTAACATGAGGTTCGATATCCTTAATCTGCTCGGCACTTACTTTTTCGATACCTTCAATTTGATTCTCTTGCCCTGTTTTGAAAATCTTTTCCATAAATGGAAGTTCGTCTTCAGTGGCTGCCGCAACTACTTTACCACAAACATCATGGCTAATATTATGCTCTTTGGCAAATGCTACCAACTCATGTCTGCCAGACACACAGTTTTTTGCCTTTAAGGAACCTGGTTTGTAGTATAAACCTGAATGAATTACCCCAGAGTTATGACCAGTTTGATGATCAGCCAACTCCTTTTCTTTTTCAATTAACACAATTGTTTTTGCAGGGAACCTTTTTTGTAATTGGTACATAGTAGCCGCACCAACTATTCCTCCACCAATAACTGCTATATCAAAAGTTTGTTCACTCATAATTCAATTAATTGGCGACAAATGTACGTGATTTTCGACATTCTAAACCCATTAAAAACAAGTTTTAGTGTCTTGCTTTTATCCGAGGAACCAATAGAAATGCAACGATTGCAAGTAGGAAAAATGCACCCATAGCAAGTGCGGAGTATCTCATATCAGCTATACCTAACACCCAACCGTAAGTAAACGTACCAATAACTATTGCTATTTTTTCAGTTACATCATAAAAACTAAAATATGACGCCAAATCTTCGGTTTGAGGTAACATTTGAGAGTAGGTAGACCTGGTTACAGATTGCGTGCCGCCCATTATGAACCCTACTAACGCCGCTAATCCATAAAAATGCCATTGTTCAGTTATATAGAAAGCTATGAGACAGCAAATCAACCATACAACTGATGCAATTGACAATAGCGCATTGTTGCTGATCTTTTTAGTCCACCTAGCAAATACAAAAGAGCCTGCAATGCCAACGAACTGTATACACAGGACACTTGCGATTAAACCTGTCGCAGGAATCTCGAGCTCAACTTTGGCAAATGAAACAGCTAATACCATAATCGTCTGAACCCCCATGCTGATTAAGAAAAACGCTATTAAAAATCGTCTTAACTGCACATTGGGCATAAACTCACGCCACACATGTTTTAATTCCTTAAAGCCCTTTGTTAGTTTGGTTTTTAGGCTAGCTGACTCAGACTTAGTTTTTGGTAAGTGCTTATATGTAAATTGGCTAAACCCAATCCACCAAATCCCAGTCAAAACAAATCCATATTTAAACGGCATGCCAGCTCCCATACCGAGACCCAGAATCAATATCAATAGTATGGCGCCGCCCAAATACCCCATAGAAAAGCCTCTAGCGCTTATTCGGTCATGTTCTTCAGGAGGTGCGATTTGTGGTAGATAGGCATTGTAAAACACCAAACTTGCCCAGAACCCAGTACTTGCCAGCAGTAAAATCCCAAGACTAATCTCTAATTTGTCTGGATCAAACAGGGCTAAGCCCATAGTTGCCGTTGCTCCTAGGTAGCAGAATATTTTAAGAAATGTTTTCTTTGAACCTGAGTAATCTGCTATTCCTGATAACAAAGGGGAAATAAGCGAAACCAATAAAAAACTAGCGCTGATTACGTATCCTAAGATTTCGGTATTCTCAAAGGTTTTACCGAGAAATTCAACATCCCGACTTACAATAACTGTCTTTTTAAAAGTCAGTTCTGGTAAACTTCTAAAAGGTGTTATGATCTTTTCAGCTTTTGTAGCCGTCATCTCATCATAAAACACTGGAAAAATTGCGCTTGAAATGACTAGTGGATAAACAGAATTCGCCCAATCATAAAACGTCCACGCTCTAACAACTTTAGGATCTGATTTAATCTTAGCGACTTCTGACATAATAGCTTGCTAAATTAAAAAAAAAGGGGTGCTGTTAGCACCCCTTTTCTATCTAGTGTTGAATTCTTATTGTTTTGTAAACTCGACACGTCTGTTTTTAGCATGTCCAATACCTGTGTCAGATGTGTCTGCCGGGTCATTGTCATCATGAATTTCGGTAGTAAATCTATCTTTTGAAATTCCTTTACCTTCCATGTATGATAGCACCTCATTAACTCGTTTCTGCGCTGTATACTTATTTAGTGGGTTCATCTTTCCCGCTTCCACTTCTTCCGCGTCTGAGTGACCGTGTATTACCAACTTAAGAGAAGGCTCTTCTTGCATTCTTGCTGCTAGTAAGTCAAGCTCCTTTTTCGCCACTGCCGTTAAATCACGTGAATTATCAGCAAAATAAAGTGTTGATGCATCAATTAATTCATCCGTAGTTAACTCTTTCTTACTAATGATTTGTTTTACGTAAATCGTTTCAATTTCATCCTTAGAAATATCTGTCTGCTCACATTGACATTGTTCAACAGAATCTAATTGAAATACCTGAACATCATCAATAAAGTAATAGGCGTCATAAGATTGCGCCCCTCTGAGATCCTTGGGTTTACGCATCTTATCATATTTTGTATCGCCATCTGTGTCAAAATTCCCTATCGTCAAGAATTTCTCACCGCCATTGGCTTTATATATATGACAAATGGTCTCCCAATTATAAGTTTGGTTGAATATCTTGTTTTTACTGTGCTTTATTTCAGCATCTTCCATCAATAAGCTTACACGCTCTTCTGTTTCGAAAGGCTTTTTACTTAAATAACCTGCGATATTATTACAAGCATACTTAGATCTTTCAGCTAAGTTTACTTTGAACGACACACAGTATTCAACATCCTTCTTGAGTGGCCCAAGAAGCTCAGTCATTATATAAGTCCTGATTTCTTTATTGTTATAGCTATACATTCTAACACCTGCATAAGCAACACCTTCAGCAGGCTCTTCACTACCCATGTTATTGTCGGGCGTTCCAATTCCAGTTTCTGGTTTTACATCTCCATGATACAAGTCAGCACTTAAGCCAGTAGGTGACACCCAATATTTCGCTATATCAATTTGTTTTTCCTTTCTTAACCTTCCGTCAAGTGTTTCGAATCCGCCATTTTGAACAAGATTCATATCATCATCCTGAGCAAGGCTAAATCCTGACATCAATATCAGTCCAGCAGTTATTATAGTTGTTGTTCTCATAGTCTTTTTATTTGTGTTGATACGTTTTTACAGTTTCTATAAAGCATCTCACATTGTCTGGGTCTATATCTGGATAAACTCCATGACCTAAGTTAGCAATATGCCTATTCTTACCAAAGCTTTGCAACATTTTTTGTGTTTCTTTTTCGATAGTTTTTCTATCCGCATACAATACAGCAGGGTCTAAATTACCCTGAAGGGTCTTGTCCTTTCCAATAATCGAACGGCTTTGTTGTATGTTCATTGACCAATCCAGGCCAATGGTATTACATGCCATCTCAGACAATTCTTTTCTTGCGTTATATGCTCCTTTTGCAAACACTGTTATTGGTGCTTCTTTAATTGCTTTGCATATCTTAGATACATATTTCGTTCCAAACTCTCTATATTGCTTCTCACCAAGGATTCCAGCCCATGAATCAAACACTTGCACCATGTCTGCACCTGCACGAATTTGTGCTTTTAAGTAATCAATTGTAAGATCTGTAATTATGGCTAAAAGTGCATGAGCCGCTTCTGGTTGTTGATACAAGAATTTTCTTGCTTTTGAAAATGTCTTTGAGCCTTGACCTTCTATCATATAACAAAAAATAGTCCAAGGAGCACCTGCAAAACCAATAAGTGGCACACGACCATTCAGCTCTTTTTTTGTAATTCTAATAGCTTCTGTAACATATCCTAAATCAGCTTCAACATTAGCCATTCTCAGTTTTTTAATGTCGGCCATAGAGTTGATTGTGTTTTCAAACCAAGGACCCTTTTTCTCAACCATTTGATATGGTAGGCCAAGTGCTTCAGGGATAACAAGGATATCTGAGAAAATAATCGCCGCATCAACGCCCAGCAAATCTACTGGTTGAATAGTTACTTCTGCCGCTCTTTCTGGTGTTTCTACTAACTCCTTAAAACCAGATAAGCTTGCGCGGACATCTCGATATTCCTTCAAAATACGCCCCGCCTGTCTCATTAACCAAACTGGCGTTCTTTCTACTGCTTCTCCCCTAGCTGCACGTAGAATCAAATCATTTTTTAATTCCATGGTGCAAATGTAATCAATAGATTATAAGACATTGTCATACATTTATCTGATTCTTGCCCATGAAATTAATAATATAGATTTTCTATGTTTGTTGTAATTAACTATTAAAAATTGACGCATATCAGAATAATTATACTTGCATTGCTATTTCATCTTAGCTGGAATTCTCAAGCTCAAGAAATCGTGAGTGACTCTACGACTGGAACTGTAAGCTACAAACTATATCGTATTACAAAAAACGATGGCGCCGAGTACATAGGACATATTTTAAGCTCAAATGCTAGAGAAGTGCTTATTGAAACAAGTGATCTAGGTGAGATTTACATTCCTAAACATGAAATAAAGGAAATAACTGAAATTGAAGACATCAACAAGTATATAAAAGGTAAATTGTACAAGGACAATCGTCTTTATTCCAAATACTTGTTTACGAACAGTGCAATTCCTCTAGAAAAAGAAGATGATTATTTTCACCTTACATATATTGCACTTGGAGAGGGTCAGTTTGCTTTAAATAAAAACCTATCACTTGGTTTTGTCACATCCTATGCTGGCGTACCATTGATGCTAACCCCAAAACTTGGATTTAAGGTGGCAAACAATATATACATTGGGACTAGTGTTTATCTTGGATGGGGCAGTTATATTCTGCCAAGGACTTTTTTTGCAGCAGGTACTTTGACGGCGACATTCGGGAATAAAGAAAACAACTTCACTATTAATGTTGGCTATGGTGGTATTTACAACAATATTCTATACACACCTAACTACCCTCTTCTTTCCTTTGCAGGCCACAAACGGTTGAATAGCAAACTATTTTTAAACACGGAAACTCTATTCTTTAATAGCGATCAATTTCTGGTTGGCTCATTAATGTCCTCTGTTAGGTGGATGACTAGGCATAATTCGTGTTGGGATTTTGGCCTCACAGCTGTATACTATGAAGACAAAGTAAGCCAGGAAAGAGAGATCTTGCCATTTCCAATACCAGTAATTAAATATACCCAGTTCTTTATGCAATGGGTGGGCAAAAAAAAGCGCGATAATTAATCGCGCTTTAAGATCATATCATAATATTTCTATTTGGCTAAGAATCCCATGGACAAGGTAAAGTTCCAAGCAATTGGCATATCTTCTCCTCCAACATTATGGCTGAAGTAATTCGGATTGACTATTTCATATCCATTACTATTTGTTTTATCACCTCCTCTAAATCCATATCCAACGCTCGCAGATAAGTCGAATGTTACTACTTCACCGACAATCATTTGTCTCCCAATAGTAATTAAGAATGCCCCTGAATTAGCTGTGATTTTTTCAGAACCAATGCGTTGGCCATTTTGATCATAAACATCTTCACTATAATCAAATAGCGAGTATGAAATTTCTGGCTGAACATACCATCCTGCCAAATTATAACCCCATTCCATGCCTTCCATTACGACTTCAGGCGTTCTTTTCAGTCTAAAACCAACTCTACCGTAAGCACCTTTAGCATCTCTCGCTGTCCCTAACATACCGTTACCTATACGCGGTCCTATCCAACCTATTTCACCAACTAAAGCTTGTGTAGGCTTAATGGCATGCTGGTAACCAATACAAAAATGACCTTGTAATAATGAAAAGGGTCTAGTGGTAAAGGCGCGTTTATAGTTTCTATTATTGGTTGGAACAACGGACATATCATTTTGCTGAATTAATTCTTCCGTTCCATTTTCAAACTTAATTTTATTTACCTCCGACTTTTTAATGGTATAACTTGGACCTTCAAGGTTTTCCCATTTCTTATACTTAATTTCTGTTGTTCCTATTTCAGACACCTTACACTTAATCTCTGATAGGTCTTTCTTAACTATAATGTCTTGCGCATATCCACATACACTAGCTAAGATGAACAATGTTACAATAATTAGATTTTTCATATAGCGTAATTTTTTATACTATCAAATATAATAAATTATTAATCGTCAGTCATTTAAATAAAAAACATTTGCATTATACCCAACAAAAAAGGTCGGCAAAAAATTGCCGACCTCAATATTATTATATCAAAAACTTAGGCCTTAGCAGCTGCCGCTTCTTTCTTAATCAAGTTTAATGCTGAACCTTCTTTGTACCACTCAATCTGAGCTTCATTATATGTATGGTTAAGCTTGATAAGATCTTTCGAACCATCAGCGTGTACAACTTCAAGCGTTAATTGCTTATCCGGAGCGAATTCATTTAAGTCAATGAAGTTGAACGTATCGTCTTCCTGAATTAAATCGTAATCATTTTCATTCGCAAAAGTTAATCCTAACATTCCTTGTTTCTTAAGGTTAGTCTCGTGGATTCTTGCAAACGACTTAACAATTACAGCAACCACACCAAGATGTCTAGGCTCCATTGCTGCGTGCTCTCTAGAAGAACCTTCACCATAGTTGTGATCTCCAACTACAACTGAAGGAACACCAGCTGCCTTGTATGCTCTTGCAGTAGCAGGTACCTCTCCAAACTCACCAGTTAATTGATTCTTTACCTTATTGGTTTCCTTACCGAATGCATTTACAGCTCCAATTAAACAGTTATTAGAAATGTTATCTAAGTGACCTCTGTACCTTAACCATGGACCAGCCATTGAGATATGATCTGTAGTACATTTTCCGAATGCCTTAATCAAGAGCTTAGCTCCTGTAACACTATCACCGATTGGCTTAAATGGAGTTAGCAGTTGAAGTCTATCCGAGTCTGGCTTAACTACAACTTCAATTCCGCTACCATCTTCCGCTGGTGCTTGGTAACCATTGTCAGCTACATCAAATCCTTTCGGCGGTAATTCAAACCCAGTTGGTTCATCCAATTTAACCTGCTCACCTTTGTTGTTAGTAAGTGTATCCGTTATAGGATTAAAATCCAATCGCCCTGAAATTGCAATTGCTGCTACCAATTCAGGTGACGCTACAAAGGCATGTGTATTAGGGTTACCATCCGCTCTCTTGGCAAAGTTTCTGTTAAACGAGTGAATGATACTGTTTTTCGGTGCGTTGCTTGGGTCAGAATATCTAGCCCATTGTCCAATACATGGCCCGCAAGCATTTGTAAATATCGTGGCATTCAAGTCAGTGAATATATCTAGCAAGCCATCTCTTTCTGCTGTATACCTAACCTGCTCTGACCCCGGATTAATACCAAATTTCGCCTTAGTCTCAAGTCCCTTTTCTACTGCTTGCTTAGCAATTGATGCAGCACGTGATAAATCTTCATACGATGAGTTGGTACATGAACCGATTAATCCCCATTCAACATCTAAGGGCCAGTCATTTTTAGTGGCCTTTTCAGTCATTTCACCAACTTGCGTAGCTAAGTCTGGCGTGAATGGTCCATTTAAGTGTGGTAATAAAGTATCTAAATTGATTTCAATAACTTGATCAAAGTATTTTTCTGGATTAGCATATACTTCATCATCACCAGTAAGGTGTTCTCTAATTCCGTTTGCTGCATCCGCAACATCATCTCTTCCAGTTGCTCTTAAATAACGCTCCATTGAGTCATCATAACCGAAGGTTGAAGTTGTTGCACCAATCTCTGCACCCATGTTACAGATAGTACCTTTACCTGTACAAGATAAATGCTTAGCCCCTTCTCCAAAGTACTCTACAATTGCGCCAGTTCCTCCTTTAACAGTAAGAATCTCGGCCACCTTAAGAATTACATCTTTAGGTGCAGACCATCCGCTTAACTTACCTGTAAGCTTTACACCTATTAGTTTCGGAAACTTAAGCTCCCATGGCATACCAGCCATTACATCCACAGCATCAGCACCTCCAACACCTATAGCAACCATTCCTAGTCCACCTGCGTTAACGGTGTGCGAATCTGTTCCGATCATCATCCCACCAGGGAAAGCATAGTTTTCAAGCACAACTTGGTGAATAATACCAGCACCTGGCTTCCAGAAACCAATTCCGTACTTATCACAAACTGAACTTAAGAAGTTAAACACCTCATTATTCTTATTGATAGACTCTTGCAAATCTTTATCAGCTCCAAGTCTAGCCTGAATAAGGTGGTCAGCATGAGCAGTTGAAGGCACAGCCACCTTATCTTTACCAGCTTGCATAAACTGCAATAAAGCCATCTGAGCCGTTGCGTCTTGCATAGCAACTCTGTCTGGTGCAAAGTCAACATAAGATTTACCTCTTTCAAACGATTCACTTGCTGCTCCGTCCCAAAGGTGGGTGTACAATATTTTCTCAGCCAATGTTAGTGGCTTATTTAAGATGTTTCTTGCTGCCGCAACACGCTCTGGGTATTTGGCGTAGACAGCCTTGATCATTTCGATATCAAATGCCATAGGTGTAATTTATTTTAAGTTCAAACAACGCGTTCTAAGGGTAGCGAATTTAATAAATATTGAGCATCTACCGCTCATAATTACTGGATAATTCTTTCTTATTAAAAGATTAATAATGATATTTATGACAATCGATTAACACAAAGGACCATGAAACTACTAAACATACTCATAGCTTCATTCATAAGTTTTGGACCACTATTCTCTCAGACAATTGACGATGATGGCTATATAGAAATCCCTGCTCTCACCGACCAAATCAAGGTCCATGGTGATGCAATAACTTACGAGGACGCAACAATCAAACTATTTAAACATGACCCATATCCGGGCTCGATAGTCGCAGGATCATGGATGAGGTTTGAAATTTCCGGCATTGAGGACGTCCACATATTTGACGGCTATTCTTTTATGCTAACACGAATGATTATTACCAATACAGACACAAAAGAAATGCTCCTTGAAACACCATGGTCGACGGATGATGATGACGAAACACTTATTAAATCAAATGGTTCGACAAAAACTTACCACAAAGGCAAGTTGAAGACTAATGACGTTGCCCCTGGGAACTATGAATGGAAAATGGAATTTGGAAATCTATGCGAGCAGACTAAAACATCATTCTCGCTTAAGTTTAAAATAATTCAAAACCCAACAATTACAACGGTTAGCAATAAGTTAAGTTGTGATTTGGCTTACATCCTTAACAAGGAGCATAAGTACTATATTACATCCGACTCTCTAGCCACTGGTAAACATGCTTTTGTCATGAAAAATTTAAAAGGATTTGTTTCTGAGGATAATGTGGTAAAAATTGGCATGTCTGTAAAACTTACTGATGAGGACACTAAAGAGGTCATAATAAATAAAGACGACTTATTTGTTGGGGCTGATGCGTTTAATGAAACGGATGAGGACGGAACAATTAATCCAAACTATACAATCGATATTGGTTCGCGCGACAAGGGTAAAAATTGCGTTTTAACAATAAAAGTGTGGGACAAACACAAGCCAGAGAACGCTATAACAAGCGAATATAAATTTCGCATTATTAAATGATGATTTTAGACTCTGAAAACTGCTCTAAAACAAAAAAGGCGCTCAACTAAGTCGAACGCCTTTTATAATTTCTACATTACTAGTTAATCTTCAGCTACCTCAAACGTAATTTCTTGAGATACTTCTTTGTGAAGAATAACAGTTGCATTGTACGTACCGATTTCTTTAATAGGCTCGTTTTTGATTGAGATAGACTTTCTATCAATATCAAATCCAAGCTTCTTAAGAGCGTCAGCAACTTGTACAGTACTAACAGAACCAAAGATTTTTCCGTTTTCACCAACTTTAGCTCCAACCTTAACAGTTGCTCCAGCTAATTTCTCAGCGTTTGAAGCAGCCTCTGCTTTGATTTTCTCTTGTTTGTGAGAACGTTGTCTAAGTGTCTCTTCGTGTGCTTTCTTTGCAGAAGGAGATGCTAATACCGCATATCCTTGAGGAATAAGGAAGTTTCTTCCGTAACCGTCTTTCACAGATACGATATCATCCTTAAAACCTACTTTCTCAACATCTTTCTTAAGTATAAGTTCCATAATGATTCCTCCTTATTTAAGCATATCACCAACGTAAGGCATTAATGCCAGGTGACGTGCACGTTTAACAGCCTGAGATACTTTCTTTTGATACTTTGCTGATGTTCCAGTAAGTCTTCTAGGAAGAATTTTACCTTGCTCATTAACAAACTTCAATAAGTAATCAGGGTTTTTGTAATCAATGTATTTAATACCTGTCTTCTTAAAACGACAGTACTTTTCTCTTTTCTCCTCAATGTCAATTGGAGTAAGATATCTGATTTCTGAATTATCTGCCATAACTTTCTTTTTACCAATTTAACATTAAGCTTTTGCCTTACTTCTTTTAGACTCAGCATACGCTACAGCGTGCTTGTCCATCTTCATAGTAAGGAATCGCATGATTCTTTCATCTCTTCTAAAAGAGGTTTCTAATTTGTTAATTAAATCTCCCTCTTCAGATTCGAATTCTACTAAATGGTAAAAGCCAGTCGTCTTTTTTTGGATTGGATAAGCTAATTTTCTTAGCCCCCAGTGCTCCTCGTGACGTATTTTGGCACCACCAGCCTGCAATTCTTTTCTGAATTTTTCAACTGTTTCCTTCGCCTGATCCTCAGACAAAACGGGAGTTATAATGAAAACAGTTTCGTAACATGTACTCATATTAATTGCATTTAAGTTTAAAAATGGAGCGCAAAGATAATCTATTTATTTGATTATTCCTCGTTTATAGAGAATTAATTACTGGTGGCCGTGCGCAATTCATATCCTCCATATTTTAACATCTCCCAGTCAGGGTTGATAAGTGCAAAATACGAGGGTGCAAAATACTGAATCTTTTGATGCCATCTATCAAGATCTTCCATACCCATACTATGGCCGTATTTTCCAATTACAGCAATGGATCCACCCTTCAAGCGAGCATCCTCTACTCTATGAATATAGCTCGGATTACGGTCATTTAACTCATCAAATCGTACCACTATATCTAGTCTGCTGTAAAACATAACTTGCCATTGCACTAGAGCGCCCGTTGAATAAGCATGATTCACCCCATGACTATCCAAATAGCTAATCAGAGCTTTTATTTGTTTTCTGTCCTTACCCTCGTGATTATCATAGTGATGATATCCATCGAACTCACTGCTCGCATATATACCAACGATAGTAGACAATACTAAGAGCGATTGCACAAGATATTTCCTTGACATACACTGCAGCTGTAATGTTGCGAATATCAAGCCCCACAATAACAAGGGTGACATGTACCGAAATGCTGTATGACCATCCTCAATCTTCATGAACCCGAAGATTACTAAGTAGCTCATCAAACCCAAAACCAACAAATGGTGATATGGTTTTAATCTAGTTCGATCTTGAATAAGACGCCAGAGATAAATTACCATTCCTAAACCAACAACAAATAAACTAACATTACTGGCCCAACGCGTCCAAACGGGATAGCTATAGGCAGATTCCAAATAGTACCATCCAGTTGACACATGGTTAAACACGTCAAGAAAATGAGTGTAATTTGAAATTGAAAAGGCTCCAAATGGCTCGGGACTCCAATATGAGTGCGCCATAGATTTAAGCAAAAGAATACCAAGTAGCACCAAGATGGATAGTGCCGATGGGCCTAATAGAGATTTAAATTCAAAACGTTCTTTCCACAAACGATATATCAGAAGAGGTACCACCCCAACAATAAAAATAGGATGTATGTAAAACGATAACAAAGACGCCAACATGACGACATACCACTTGTATCGGCTTTCATTTGCTATCAAATAATAGGCAGCTAATAAGGCAAATAAAATGGACGACACATACAGGGGATAGGCACCTAAACTGAGATAGTACGTGCCCGGCAAAACAGCTATCAATGCAACTCCAAGTAATGAAAACACATAATTATTACTCGTTGTTTCCAGCAAACGAAACAGAAAAAATATCGCTAGGGAAAAGAGCAAAAGATTAGTGCTTACTAAAACATAATCACTTTCACCAAAGACACTAAACATCAATACAAGAGGAATGGTTTCAAAACTAGCCAAACCATAACTCTGGCCCATGAAAAAACCAGGTATATAATTGCCATTTGAGGCTTCCATCGCCATGATTCCCAAAATGCTCTGATCACCATTCAAAATGAAATTATCAGAGAGAATATAAGGCAATCGGCTGAGCCCAACAATCACACAAATAAGTACAAATGCAAGAAGGAATCTATATCGCAGAATAAAACTTTTCAAATCAGGCCGAATCTTTTAACAAAAGTAGCCTTTTTGCTTCTTTGTTTTCAATATTGAACTTACCTTTGAGCTGATGTCTGAGTTTATCGTATCGGCAAGAAAATACAGACCCCAAGACTGGAATGATGTTGTTGGGCAATCGTCAATTACGGACACTTTGCAAAACGCAATTGAATCTGGCAAGTTGGCGCATGCTTTCTTGTTTTGCGGACCTAGAGGTGTTGGTAAAACAACGTGTGCACGAATTTTCGCGAAGAAGATTAATCAGAAGGAACTGAATGATCCGAATGAAGATTTTGCATTCAATGTATTTGAGCTTGATGCCGCCTCTAACAACTCAACCGATGACATCAAACACTTGATAGAACAGGTAAGAATCCCTCCACAAAAAGGGAGCTACAAGGTGTATGTGGTAGATGAGGTTCACATGTTGTCTGCACAAGCTTTTAATGCCTTTCTTAAGACGCTTGAAGAGCCACCACCCTACGCTATTTTTATTCTTGCTACAACGGAAAAACATAAAATTCTGCCAACCATCTTATCGCGTTGTCAGATTTATGATTTTAGTAGAATTACCATTGAGGACATGACAGCTCACTTGGCAGGAATTGCTGAGCAAGAGGGATATGAATATGAAAATGATGGTTTAGCAATTATAGCTAAGAAGGCTGACGGCGCTTTAAGAGATGCCCTATCTATTTTCGATCAGATTGCCAGTTTCTCGAGAGGTAAATTGACATACCAAAACGTAGTGGATAATTTAGGAGTTCTTGACCTGGATTTATACTTCAATTTGGTGGATGCGATCAACGAAGAAAACATACAGAAAAGTGTGTTGTTATACCATGATGTGATTAATGGAGGCTATGACAATCACCATTTCTTACTGGGTTTAACGGAGCATTATCGCAATTTAATAATGGCTGCTAGTCCTGATACCGTGCATTTAATTGAAGCCGGTGACAACGTTAGAACACAATATCAAGAGCAATTTAAAACACTTGATACAGCATATATCTTAAATGCTTTAGAAGTTCTGGGAACTGCAGATGGTGAGTTCAGGCAAAGTAAAAATAAGCGCTTACTCATTGAACTATGTTTGATGCAGTTGTGCTCCTTGAAAGCGCATCAAAAAAAAAAGTCTAAGCGCGTAGCTATCATCCCTCCGAATGGGATTAAAATTGAACCACAAATCCAAGTTGATCAGGTTGTTCCAAAAGATATTTCGCTTCCGGATAAGGTAGATGTAAAAGCAAAAGAAATTCGTGCTTTCCAACCTCAACCAAATGATGGCAAGAAGGTTGTAAAACGCAAAAAAGCCTTCTCAATCAATCAAAAGTTAGCTGAACCAAGTAAAAAAGAGGTAACAAAGCAGGAATCTGGCGGTATGTCTCTTGAAAGGGATAATCAACCCGTTAACCAAGACGGATTGGAAGCAATGTGGAACAAGTATGCCAATTACATCCGTAAACAAGGCAAAGTGAGTTTCCATACTACTTTAACAACTAAAAAACCACGATTAGATGGCAATGTGATACATTTCACTATTAACAATGCTGTTCAAGAGGAAGATTTCAATTTACATAGGGCAGAAATCCTGGAGTTCTTAAGAACCAACCTCAAAAACTTTGATCTGCAACTACAATGGAAGATGGAAGAGATGGAAGTTGAAGCTAATCTGTATACTCCGACTCAGAAATTCAATCGCTTAGTGGAGAAGAATCCGGACATTCAGTTGTTAAGACAAACCTTTGATTTAGATATCGACTTTTAATGAAGTATATCTTATACATATCATTAGGTCTGAGTTTTCTTTTCGCTTGTCAGAAGGACATTTGGGAGGGCAGATTCGAAAAAGAAAGGAAATTAAGAAAGGCATTTAAGTCAGAGGAAGCTGTTCAGTTATTGTATGGCGAGCAACTAAAAGTTTGGGATGTGCAAGCGGGAGATGTCGTGGCGGATATCGGTTCGTATGATGGCGTAGTAGCTGGATTGATTTCCATGTATTCAGATAGTGCCACCATTTATATTCAAGATATTGACACCTCAAACTTTCATGTGTTTCCGAACAAAATTCAACCACATTTTGAAGGGCTAAGAGGGAGACCATTCACCAATGAGTTTAAATATGTTGCTGGTACTTATGATACAACCAACCTTCCTCACAATACCTTCAATAAAATAATATTGAATAATGTATTCCACTACATCCCAAAAGAAGGCATAGAAGACTTTTTGAAAGAAATGCATCTATTACTGAAAGATAGCGGCTATTTCTATGTAAGAACGCCACTTGCACGTAATGAGGATGAGGCTCTCTACATTCCAGCAGAAGATGACTTAGTAAACTCCATTGTAACGAACAAATTTCAGTTTATTGAAGATCATGAAGTGATGCACGGTATGAACTATATCTTCGTGTTCCAAAAATCAGATAGAAATGGCCGAATCAGACATTAAAATATCTGTGGATGTTAGCATGTATCCACTTTGCGACAACTATATTGATGTAATCGAGAGTTTTATTCAAGCACTGCACAAACATCCTGTTACAGTCATTACAAATACTATGAGCACTCAAGTATTTGGCAATATGGATGATGTTTGGACTGCACTAAACGAGGGCATTAAATCAAGTTTTGCCAATCAAGAAAAGGTAGCTTATACCTTAAAAGTAATCACTAGTGATTTAGACCCAGCCTCAGACCCGTTCGATGGGAAATATATTGATTAATGCTAGATACGGTCATAGAATATACTGCCGTTCTCTGCAATGCAATTTATTTGATCCTCATTAGCCAAAAAAAAATCGCTGGTTGGATATTTGGTGTACTGGCGTCTGCCTTGATGATGTACTCTTGTCTGCGTGCAGGATTAAATGCAGAAGCGTTTTTAATGTTGTTTTACATAGGCGCTGGATTCTATGGATACTATGCCTGGAAAAAGGAAAGTGAAGAATCATACATAGATACAGTTGACGGTGTAGATAGAAATCAAGATATACAAATCGTGCAATGGAGCCTACTAAAACACCTTCTCTTTATAGCGGCTTGTGCTGCATTATCTGGCTTGGTTTATCTTATTGTAAATGAAATACCCGGCTCAAAAAAACCATTGCTTGATAGTTTCACTACAGGCTTTGCCATCCTCGTCACCTTTATGGTTGCTGTTAGAGAACTCCATAATTGGTTATATTGGTTGGTGATAAACAGTGTTACAATTTATTTATATCTGAATCGGGGTATGGAAGTTTACGCTTATCAAACGATTGGCTTTCAAGTAATGGCCATTTACGGATATTATCAATGGATTCAACTCTACAAAAATCAAAAAGCATAGTTATTACGGGTGCTGAATCGTCCGGGAAAACCACACTTGCCAGAGATCTTAGTATGGCAATGGGTTATATTTTGGTGGAGGAACAATCCCGAGACTACCTGAATAATCTCAATCGTCCTTACCAACAGAGTGACTTAGCTAGAATAAGCGAACTCCAATTCAATGCAATTAATAAAGCTCTTGCAAAAGGACATGAAGTTTCAGACACCGACCTTCTCACCCAGAAAATATGGGGTCTAGAAAAGTATAACAAGGTAGATGAATTCACAGAAAAACATTACCCAACTCAACTACCAGACTTATACATTGTGTGCTCGCCTGATATTCCATGGGAACCAGACCCATTGAGAGAAAACCCGCATGACCGTGACCGCCTATTTAAGCGCTATTTAGAAGAGATTGAAGCACTTAAGGTCCCATTTACAATTGTTAGGGGAAGTGAGTCTGAAAGATTAAACCAAGCTTTGGTTTTTATTAGAAAAATAATTTAATAATTTCGCACCGTCTCAATCGGGGTGCCCTAAATAACGGGCTGAGATTATACCCATAGAACCTGGCCAGGTAATTCTGGTAAGGGAGGAGTAAAATTAATTGTAATCAGCAATCCACATACCCCTGTGGTGCGCGGCAATTAAAATTTATCAAATGAAACATTTATTAATGACTAGCTTGCTAAGCCTTATTGCGCTGGCAGGAATTTCGCAATCAAAAATTGCGGGAATGGTAATGGACAAAAACGGAAGTCCCATTGCCAATGCAAAAATCACTTTAGAAGGAACACAGTTTGTAACTAGTTCGGACTTCAACGGAAAATTCACCTTTGTAAAAGTTCCGAATGACAACTACACCATTGTTATTTCTTCTATTTATTATCAAACTCAAAAATCAAGTCTTGAAATTACTGGAGACACGGACAACTTGAGCTATACGCTAGAGGACAAATTGTTAGATGCCCTTTCAGTTAAAGGGGTTTCTCTTAAAGCAATTGACGCACCTGTGGCACACACCAATGTTGACATGGTTGAACTAAGAAAACGTAACCTTGGACAGGATATCCCAGTGTTGCTCCAATACACACCTTCGTTGGTAATGACTACAGACGCAGGTGCTGGCGTTGGTTACACTGGTTTACGAATTAGAGGTTCGGATGCATCTAGAATTAACGTTACTTTCAACGGAATTCCCGTTAATGACATGGAGTCGCAGGGTGTATTTTGGGTAAATACTCCAGATTTAGCTTCTTCAACAGATGATATTGAAATTCAGAGAGGGGTTGGAACGTCAACTAATGGAGCTGGTGCATTTGGCGCTACAATCAACATAACAACTCAGACTTATAGAGATTCGGCCTACGGAGAACTAAACAACTCTTTTGGTTCTTACAACACAAGAAAACATACTGCCTTATTCGGAACTGGGCTTATCAATAATCACTGGTCCTTCGATGGAAGATTAAGCGGCATTTTCTCTGATGGCTATGTGGATAGAGCAAGCTCAGACCTACGCTCATATTATTTGTCTGGAGGCTACTACGGAGACAAAACCAGTGTCCAAGCCATCACCTTTGCAGGGAAAGAGCGAACTTACCAGTCATGGTGGGGCGTGCCAGAAGCTGTATTAACTGGTGACAGAGAAGACCTTGACAATCACTATTGGAATAATGCAGGTTCTTATGATACTTATGAAGATTCAGTAAATCTGTATGATGCTGGAAGAACCTATAATTACTACACTTACGAAAATGAAGTTGACAACTATAATCAAGATCATTATCAATTACATGTATCCCATGCCTTAAGTGATAATTTCAAATTCAAAGTTAGTGGTTTCTACACCTACGGTAGAGGTTACTTTGAGCAGTTCAGACGTGATGACGATATCGCTGATTATGGTTATGAGCCAGTTGAGTTTACCGATCCAGGCGATACCATATTTATAGAAAACCCGTTTAGCCCTGGTGATACCTTGTTCTATGATGTAAACGGAGATACTACGTTTACAATTGATCAAACAGATTTAGTTAGAAGACGATGGTTAGACAATCAATTCTATGGGTCTGTTTTCAATTTTAACTATTCAAAATCGAGAGTAGATCTAACACTTGGTGGTGCATGGAGTAAATACGAAGGCGACCACTTTGGTGAAGTAATTTGGGCACAATACGCTCCTGATGGCATGATTTACGACCGCTACTACGACAACACTGCCATCAAAACAGATATGAACGTATATCTAAAAGCAGGTGTTTGGATTACTGAGGCATTAAAAGTCTATGGAGATGTTCAGCTTAGAAACGTAAGTTACAGCGCAAACGGAATCGACAGCGATCAAAGAAACATCAACGTGGATACAAGCTTTGCATTCTTTAATCCAAAACTTGGTTTGTCATACAGAATCAATTCGAATCATAAGTTTGCCGGTTCTTTTGCCGTGGCAAACAGAGAGCCAGTAAGAAACGATTTTATTGATGCACAGCCAGGTGAAGTTCCTGGCCACGAATCGCTTTATGATGGTGAGTTGAGCTATACCTATACATCTAAAAACTTGATGGTAGGTGCAAACCTTTACTATATGATGTATAAAAACCAATTGGTACTTACTGGAGCGTTAAATGATGTTGGTTCGCCAATTAGAACCAATGTTGACGATAGCTACAGACGTGGCGTTGAATTGTATTTTGCTGCTCAACCGTTCAAAAAATTCAAGTGGCAAGGAAACCTTACCTATAGCCAAAACAAAATTGCAAGCTACACTGATGTTGTATATGATTATACTACTGGTTTTGATGTTATTGAGACTGAATTCACGAATACCGACATCTCTTTCTCTCCATCTATTATAGCTGCTAATCAGTTCTCATATGAAGTAATTGATGGATTAGAAATTGGCTTAAACACTAAGTATGTAGGTGACCAATATTTAGACAATACATCATCAGAGGATCGTAAAATAGATGCCTACTTAGTTAATGATGTACTGATTTCCTATAACACCAAACTTGGCGGTATAAAGGAGTTAGGCCTTAATCTGCTTATAAACAATGTGCTGAATGAAATGTACAGCTCTAACGGATATACCTACGGTTATATCTATGGAGACAGAATACAAGAGAACTTCTATTATCCACAAGCTGGTATAAACTTTTTAGCAGGTTTAAGCCTTAAGTTTTAACTTTGAGGTAAAATCTGACGAATGGAACAAAATATAATAGATCAAGGAGACGTATCAACTAAAATATCAGAGGATGGAATTGCTACTATAGAGTTTTTCCATCCTCTTAGTAATTCATTACCCGGTAAGGTTTTGGCAAAATTAGCACAGAGCATTACAGACGCTGGTAATGATGATAGCATTAAGGTAATTATTCTTAAATCTGCTGGTGACCGAGCATTCTGCGCAGGTGCAAGTTTTGATGAATTGATTTCAATCAAAGACTTAGATACTGGAAAGAAGTTCTTTTCTGGATTCGCCAATGTGATTAATGCGGCTAGAAAATGTCCTAAATTTATTATTGGACGTGTGCAAGGTAAAGCTGTTGGTGGTGGCGTTGGAATGGCAAGTGCTGTAGATTTTTGCTATGCAACAAAACATGCTGCTGTTAAGTTAAGCGAGCTCGCGATTGGAATTGGTCCTTTTGTGGTAGGTCCTGCAGTTGAAAGAAAAGTAGGTACATCTGCAATGAGCATGATGGCTATTAACTCTACCGAATGGTATCCAGCAGACTGGGCTAGAGAAAAAGGATTGTACGCTGAGACTTTTGATTCGGTTGAAGAAATGGATGAAGCCGTTGATGCATTAGCGAAAAGATTATCCAAGTCAAACCCAGAAGCTATGCAAATGTTAAAAGAAGTATTCTGGCAGGGAACCGAGCACTGGGATCAACTATTAAGCGATAGAGCAGCTCAGAGTGGACAACTAGTATTATCCGAGTTCACGATAAACGCAATAAACGCATTCAAGAAAAAATAATAACTATGCATTCATCTCTATGAATGTAAATCCTTAAAAAATGGATATTTCAGCAAGTATTGAGGAATTAAAAACCATCCTGGCTAGTGAAGATATACTGGGCAGCGAAAAAAGAGTAAAAGAGATTCGTAAACAGTTAAAAGACTTTGAATCTTCACTAAAAGTAGAAGAATCAGACAGCTCAGATGAGGATGTTGAAGAAACAGAATCCACTGATGAGACAAAAAGTGAAGAAACAAAAGAAGCGTCAATTCCTACAGTTGACCCAAGTTTGTTAGAATCAATCAATACCTTGTTGAATGACTGTAAGTCCAAAATTGACGAACTAAAAAAGGCCAAACAAGCGTCTGAAAAATCAAACCTTGAAGCTAAAAAGAAAGTCCTTGAAGAGTTTAGAGATTTAATTCAGAATGAAGAGAACATCAAAAATGCCTTCGACCGCATAAAGCAAATTAGAGAAGACTGGAAGGCAATTGGAGATATCCCTCGGGACAAATACCAAGACATTCAAAACGAATACAGTAAACTTAGTGAGACATTCAGCTACAACATTGGTATTTACAAGGAGCTAAAAGAGCATGATTTAAAGACTAATTTCTCACTTAAGAATCAAGTGGTTCATAAGATTACCGACCTTGCCAAAATCAACGATATAAAAACGGTTGAGAAAGAGTTAAGTAATCTTCGAAACGAGTGGGATGAAATTGGTGGTACCTACAAGGACAAGTGGGAAATCATCAAGGAGAAGTACTGGGAAGCAGTAAGAAGCACTTACGATAGAATTAACGCTCACTATCAAGATCAGAAGAAAATTCAGGCTGAAAATCTTGAAGCGAAAAAAGCTGTTCTTGCGAAGGCAAAGGAAATTGATTTTGCAGGTGTTGACACCGTTAAAGTGTGGAAACTACTAACCGAAAAAGTACTAGACCTTCAAAAAGAATGGAAAAAAATTGGCTTCTCGCCACGTAAGGAAACTCAAGCGGTTTGGAACGAATTTAGAGGTGTTTGCAATGCCTTCTTTGATGCGAAACAAGCCTATTACGACAAGAAGATATCGAAAGATAACGTAAACAAAGACCGTAAGGCTGAGTTGGTTGAAAAAGCAAACGAGTTGAAGGACTCTAAGGATTGGAGAGAAACCACTCAAGCGATTATCAACCTACAAAAGCAGTGGAAAAAAATTGGTCATGCAGGACCACATGCAGAAAACAAACTTTGGAAGGAGTTTAGAGGTGCTTGTGACCACTTCTTTAACGCAAAAGATGCCCATTATTCAAAACTGGAGGATGTATTTAAAGAAAACCTTAAAGCAAAAGAAGCATTCATTGCCAAGATACCTTCTATCGAATTCCCAGCAGATGTTGATGGTTTCCTATCAAAACTAAGTGAAGTTGGAGAAGAATTCAATAAGCTAGGCGACACACCGTCCAAAAAAACTAAGCAACTAATGGATGCCTACAGTAAGGCCATTCAAGCACAGGTAAACAAACTAGACATTCCTGAAGATGAAAAGGAACATTTATTGTTTAAGAGTAAAGTAGAAAGTGTCAGTGATGCCGGCGATGAACGTGTAATAAGCGATATGAAAAACGCCATTAGACGAGATATTCATCGCTTAGAAGAAGACATTCGCAAAAAAGAAACCAACTTAGGCTTCTTTAATGTTTCTAAAGGAGCAGAATCACTACTAGCTGGTGTCACCAAAGAAATTGAAGAAGACAAAAAGAAAGTTGAACAGCTTAAGAACAAGCTGAAAATCATAAACGTAGCCTCAAGAAAATGAGAATTTTATTAGTCACTTTTGCGGTATTCCTGTTTTCAGGGTTATCTGCGCAAGACCTTAGCTTAAAAGAAGCTGTATTAGAGCAATATGGAAAGTACTCCACATACAAACGAATGAGTTTGAACTGGGTACCCGGCACCAACAAAATCTATCACTTTTCGGATGATGGGAAATCCATTCAAATTCAGAATATTGGAGATAAAGGTTCGAAAGACTGGGTCTTACTTTCTGATGTTAACAAGGCAGTCAATGGTGCACTTTTTCATATTGCGCAAACAGAAGTACAAGATGAGAAAAGCTTATTAATCAATACAGGCCAGGGTTATTTGATCTACGATATCGCATCAAAAACAGCCAAGAAGTCATGTGATTACCCCGTAAAGGCTGATAACATTACTTATCACAAAGGCAAAGTAGCTTACACCATAGCTAACAACTTATATCTAAGTGACGGTAAAGACAAAAAAATCAATATTACTCAACACCCTCCTGGTATTGTCGCGGGACAAGCTATTGCTAGAAGCGAATTTGGAATAACAAATGGTATCTTTTGGTCGCCTAGCGGGAATAAACTTGCCTTCTATGAGAAAGATGAGCGTAACGTTGGAGATTATCCATTGCTTGATATTTCTACTACACCTGGGAGTTTAAACTCCGTTAAATATCCAATGGCCGGCCAAACCAGTGAGCGCGCGAAAGTGGGGATTTATGACTTGGAGACAAAAAAGACTATCTACCTAAAAGTAAAAGGTGACCCAGAACAGTATCTAACCAACTTTGCATGGGGACCCAATGAAGCATTGGTATATGTAGCGGTGGTTAATCGCGATCAAAATCACATGTGGCTAAATACTTATAATGCAGAGACGGGTGATTTTGTAAAAACCTTATTTGAAGAGGAAAATGAACGCTATGTAGAACCTGAGAATCCGCCATATTTTATTGGTGCTGGTAAAAATCAAAGTTTCCTATGGTTGAGCGAGCGCGATGGCTATATGCATGTGTATCATTACAACATGGACGGTACACTGAAGAAGCAATTAACCAGCGGGAAGTTTGTAGTGCTTGAGATTCTTGGTCTTGACGCTAAAGGAAGAACACTTACCGTTTTAACAACAGATGAATCAGGCATGAATACCGTGGTGCGATCTGTAAGCATGAAAGGTGGTTCGGTTATGAATATTTCTAAAACACCTGGTCAGCACTCAGCTCATTTAAGTGAAGATGGGAAGTACATTATTGACAACTACAGCAGCTTAACTATACCACGAAACATTGAAGTATTAGATAGCAAAGGCAAAAAGGTGCAACTACTCTATCAAAACGATAATCCTTTTGAGGAGGGACAATTGGGTACAACCGAATTCATTGAACTCAAAACAAAGAATGGTACTTTATTGAATGCTCGCATGATTAAGCCGCATGACTTTGATTCGACCAAACAGTACCCTGTGCTAGTATATGTTTACGGCGGACCACATGCTCAAATGGTAAAAAATCAATGGTTAGGTGGTGCAAGTTTGTGGATGCATCATTTCGCAAACAAAGGCTATATCGTATTTACACTGGACAACCGTGGCTCTGCTAATAGAGGTTTTGAGTTTGAAAGCGTAATCCATAGACAGTTAGGAACAATAGAAATGCGAGATCAACTTGTTGGAGTAAACTACCTCAAGTCCTTGCCTTATGTAAACAAAGAAAAGATGGCCGTTCACGGATGGAGCTTTGGTGGATTTATGACGACATCAATGATGCTGAGACAACCTGGCACATTTAAAGTTGGTGTTGCGGGTGGCCCTGTAACCGATTGGAAATACTATGAGATTATGTACGGTGAACGTTACATGGATCGTCCAGAAGAAAATAAAGAAGGCTACGCTGATGCAGCATTAATGAACCATGTAAAAAACCTAGAGGGTGATTTATTACTGATTCATGGTGGTATTGATGATGTAGTTGTACCTCAACATAGCTTTGCATTAATCCGTGCATTTGTGGAGAATGAAAAGCAAGTTGACTTCTTTACATACCCTACGCACCCTCACAATGTGAGAGGAAAAGACAGAGTCCACTTAATGGATAAAGTCCTGCGATATGTTGAAGATAAACTAGAAGACTAGTCTTTGGCACAGGAATTGTTAATTAGTTGTTAAATTCAAAGCCATGAACAAACTAATTAACTCATTATTAAGCCTATCATTAATTGGATGTGGAGTCCACGTAAGTGCACAAAAGCAACGCACTGCTGAACCATTATCTCCTAAATCTCAAGAGATTTCACGCGTTACCAAAGAAAAGGCCAGCAAATGGTCTACTGGTGATGGAGAAAGAACTATCCAGAACGTTATCACGATGGCATCTGGAGAAGGACTTAACACTTTGGAGAATGATAATTCGCGTCAATCGGCATATGAGGTCTTGGCTACTATTCCGCCGGAAGACATTGATGCTTTAGATGGCATAATTGAAAATGAAGTAGGACGCCCAGACGTTACACTTCCACCGAATGAAATTGAAATGTGGAATATCTTCCGCCAAATAATAAAGCGTCCCAGTCAAACAGTATGTATAGGAAGTAGCACAGGGGATCCACATATTACTACATTTGATGGTCATAAGTATGATTTAATGGCGGTTGGTGAGTTCACATTAGCTAAGTCAAAAATCACGGATTTTGAAGTGCAGGCAAGACATAAGAAGAGTGGACCAAGTGTGAGCGTTAATTCAGCTTGTGCAATGATTAATCATGGTAATAAAATTAGTTTGTATGCCCAAGATGCGCCGTTTGGAACACAAAAGACGCCCCTAGTAGTAAATGGTCAGCCAATTGAACTGGCAGATGGCAGAGTTCATTACTTGAGCGGCGGTGGAAAAATCTCTAAAAACAGAGGCACTTACATTGTGGACTGGCCAGAAGGCGAACAAGTTGTTGTGCGTGTTGGTTCCACTGCGCTAAATATTAAGGTAAAGGTCTTCAAGTCTGAGCGTGGCAACTATACAGGGCTACTTGGTAATGCTAACGGTAAAACCAAAGATGATATGCATATAGATGAGGTTGTTAAGCTAGATGCATTACCTCCATTCTATACAGTTGGCAAAGTTGTGGGAGGATCAAGAGTTAAGAATTCGGTTAAAACAGCTGAGAAAAACTACAACCAACAGATTATAGATGAGTTTGGCAATGCACACAGAATTGCGGGGACTGGTTCCTTTTTTGAATATCCAGAAGGAATGACAACCATTGAGTTCACTGACCTTAATTTCCCGGCAAGACAGCATACCTTATCTGATTTAAAAAAGAAAGATTTACAGAAAGCACAAAACAAATGTGAGGCAGCTGGTGTCGGAATAGAAGATATGAGAGGATGCATAATGGATGTTGCATACACGGGAGATATCACGTTTGCAGAGAACATTGCTGCTATGCCTTCTAAGGATGATTTGGTGGAAGTACTTGGTATCAAAAATCCTGTACAAACTATCGAAATTGAGCCATTATCAGAAGATAAATTAAAAGCGGTAACTAAGCAGATAAACAAACAAGCCAACAAGAGCAGAAATCAAAACATGATGAAGAATGTTGGTAAGGGAGTTACCGGTCAGCCAATTGGAGATGGCGGCACTGCAAGTAAAGGAAATAAACCTAAGAAACCAGCTGGTGGTAAAGGTACATCTACGGAAGCTGGTGGATCAACGACCACTAAATCTCCAGGAAAGACAGGAGGCTCAACTACACCACCACCAACTACTGGTAAATCGCCGAGCAAAGGAGGCAAGTAGTGAGTTAAGATGACTAGTTGACAAGCAGACTAGATGACAAGAAATAAAAACGGGGCAATTGAAACAATTGCCCCGTTTTTTTAACTCAAATATCCTTAATCTACTACCAATGCTAGCTTAAGCTTTAAGCTTGAGCCTCATTAGCAGTATCTAATATATCGCGAGCTCAAACTAGAGCTTTCAGCTCGGCCTCAATTATATCATTTCAATGTCTAACAAAGCATCTAATCCAGCATAACTGCGCGCACTGCTGTATAGATAATCTTCCGCATTCGCAACAATACCCGCCTTAACTGGGTTTTGATGAATGTAATCACATTTTTGATCTTTAAAATGGTTTGTGATTAATTCTTTTGGATGATTGTCTTGCTGCCAAAATTGAAACGTTTTATTGTTACTATTCTTTGCACCATACTTTTTAAATAGTTCCAACATCCATTCTCTTCTACTTTCTTTTGGATGAGCGCTTATTGATTTTAAAATCTGCTTACTGGTAAAGCTTTTTAGATCTCTTATAGTGCCGCTTAAATCCCCCACTGAACTCCTCACAATTAAATGTACATGGTTGCTCATAATGCACCAACTATATATAATTAAGCCTTTTTCTTCTTGACAAAACTGAAGACTGTTTACAACAATGTCTTTATAATCTTTACGAGTAAATACATCAATCCATCCAACAGTGGCAAACGTAATAAAATAGATTCCGTCTGGATCGTTAATTTTATACTTGGAAGTCATCGATCGAAAGGTACAACCTTTCTAAAAATCTATTGATCAATTTGTATATAGCAACTAATGTTTAATAAAATAGACATAGGCCGTGCTTTAGATCGCTCAAGCTAAAAGCTTAAGCTAGCCCATGAGTTTAGATGATTAGTTGACAAGCAGACTAGATGACAAGAAATAAAAAACGGGGCAATTGAATACAATTGCCCCGTTTTATTAACTCAAATATCCTTAATCTACCACCACTACTCTAGTGTACGCCGTGCCTTCACCTTCAAAACGAATCGTGTAGGATCCACCCGAAAGATTTGCTATGCGTTGAATAACCGTTTTTGATCCATTCATTCTGATAGTCCTTACTTTCCTACCTGCTTCATCATAAATTGATAAATCACCTGTGATATCACCGATATCTCTTACATACACATCAAAATAATCTGTTGCCAGAGAAGGGTATGCGGTAACACTTAGTCCGGCATAGCTTTCGTTTACTAGGTTAAATTGATCATCATCTCCAGTAACAATGGTAAAATATTGGCCTTTCTCTAAATCAGTAAAAGTAGAAAGTGTATCACCAGAATAGTTACCTAAAGTATAGACATAGTTTCCTGATGAAAAATCCGCCGTATTTGACACAAGCACACCCAAGGATTGATCCGTATAAGGTAGGTCTGCATTTGATACTAAAATGCTAATCGACGAAATATCCCCCGTTTCATCTACACGCCATTGACGCGATAATCTTTGCAATTCGAATGGTACGTCAATTGCACTCCATGTAGAAATATCACCTGCGTTATCTCCCCAAAGTAGGTAAGTTGAATCTGTGACAATAGAACTGGTTTTCATTCTGATTATGCCCGTTCCTAAAGCATCATAATGATAATCGTATTCGTTGGTTCTTCCTATTCCCGCAACATCATGCTTATGATAATCATCAAAAGCATATAAATCATTTGCGGATAATGGTACACCGAATTTAGACGAGAAATAATTTCTTACAATGTTTACATGTGTGATACCTAACTCTTCGTTGTACAGCACCTGCTCCCCTATTTTGGCGTCACCATATCGGTTGTTATAATCCCAACCAATGCTAAAATCAGATAAGGTGGTATTTGATCTTAGTGAACCCATATCACCATCATCCTCTATATCCACACCATCAAGGCCCGACATTAGATAACGTTTTACATCATTCTCACAATACGCGTAAGAGTGAATATGTGGAGCGAGCACATCTTCAACACCATGTGAACTTCCCGACCAGTAACCACCATTATCGTTGATTACAGACATGTAAATGTTGCGAGAATTATTCACAGGATGCATGACAAAGCCGTTGTCGTTTCTGCCGCTCATTACCCAACCATGGTTATTATATAAACTTGTGTTGGATTGTAAGGCCCAGAATCCTGCGAAATTTTTACCAACTCTCACGTCCGTAGCTAAGAAATTATCTCCTGCTGCTAAAACCGAATCTGGTTCAAATCCAACCGCTGGTAATCCGTTGATTCCATCCGCACCACTTAAAAAGTATGGATATCTAATAGTACTTGATTGCTCAACTGCAACACTCTGAGCGCTTTTGTCGGCCCAGGAGCCCAGCGCTTCATAACTTGAACTCACATCCACACCATTAGGATCTTTTAAACCGTATGCAGCGTCTAACCAAAGTGCAATTTCATCTAAATTCCCTACTCCTCCAGGACCATAAATCCCAAGTTGAGGAATCTCTTCCGAGTAATACACTTCTAAGATTTCCGACTCTAAACTCAAGACACCGTCTCCATCAGTAGCTGCGTCTTGCACAATTTGAATCGTTACAATACCTTGATTTGTCGGTGTAATATTCAGCAAAAAGCCATCATTAAAAGCATTCAGGTTATTCAATGTTCCATTTGTCACCACAACATCCACAGGATCAAATCCGGTAACCGCATGTACATTTAGATTTTTGTAGAACTCGCAATACACATCAAAATCACCTCTAACAAGATGTTTTGGATTCTCTTCATTAAGCGTTAAAAGAGGTGTTGTTGGGAAATTAGTTGTGATGCTACCGTATCCATCAGACTCCCATAAACCTCTTCCGTAAGTGGAAGCACGAATTCTTTTATCTGTTGGTGTTGCTCCGTAGAAAATCTCAATCTCCGACACTTCAATGGCTGGAGGTAGGCCTGTGCTAAATTGTATCCATTGAGTCATACTTGAATCGATATACCACACACCTGCAACACTTCCTACATACAAACCGCCACTTACGCTAGTATCATAGGCAATATCAGTAAATGTAATGGCGGGCAAATTATTTGTAATGTTGGTCCAATTAGCACCTCTGTTCAGCGAAACCAGCACATTCGTTCCTCTGGTAGCATAAACAACATCTGGCATAGTTGGGTGCGCTTCTAAATCATTGACATTTCCGGAACCCGAGTTTACCGTAACTGCAGTCCAGGTAACAGCCCCAGTGGCGTCCATACAGTTATCAGAACGGTACACCTGATTTCCATTCTTATAAGCATATAAAAGGTTAGTATCTGCTGGTGAATGCTCAAGCACTGTGAATTCATCATTGGCATTGCCCATGGCCGTCGAAATCTTAGTCCAAACCACATCATCATTGTCTGGTTCTTTTATGTTGTCTGTTCTCCACACACTTTGATAGCCTGCGAACATGGCTGTATCTGTATGTTCTGGCAGGGTGAATGGCGTTACCCAGGCACCGTCTTCATTAATACCATTTTCTCCTGTTGCGCCCACTCTTTGCTGGCTTGCTCCTCCGTTAACAGATCGTCTAATAGAACCGTATTGGTAGGTACTATACATGTAGTCTGTGTTTTTATTGCTAATTTGACATTCCATGCCATCGGCGCCTGAAAACCTGTCCCAATTAACACCGTTAAATTTAGCCGTTCCATTATCCTGAAAGCCTGTAAGAACCAAATCATGCTGTTGTTGTGCCTGCCCTAGTTTGTACATCTGGCCAACCACTATATTCGCAGATACATCAGTCCAAGAAAGCGCATCATTTGAAGATTTGTAAACACCTCCATCATTGCATAAAACTATGTCATGTGTCAATGGAGAAAAAGCCAAATAATGCATATCAACATGCACACCTTCAGATGAATATTCCCAATCAACACCACCATTCATAGTTTTAAAGACATGTATTCCACCAACATAAACGATATCCGCGTCAAGTGGGTCGGCCACCATACATGCATCATACCATGCTTGTCCTCCAGTTACATCCGAACCATCTCTTTCATATCCCATTATGTTAGGGTAATCCATTACCTCATAAAAGGTTTGTCCTCCATCATCCGATCGTCTGAAGGAATACAAAGAGCGTTGATTACACAAAAGAGCGTAGACTCTATTCGGGTCTGCCTCAGAGACAGTTATAAGAAGTCTATTAACAATTGGCAAGCCCGTTACATTGCTCCATGTCATTCCGTAATCTGTAGAACGATATATGCGTGCACTTCCCACTGTCAAGATAATGCTTGGGTCTGCAGGATTAATTTCAATATCCTCGTAAAAGCCGTTAATTAAGGTTCGTTTTGACCAGTTGGCTCCATTATCATCAGACCTGTAAAAACCGCCTTCACATGCAGCATAAATTACATTCGAACTATCAGGATGTTGACGGAATTCATTCACCTTGATTTCACCCATTCCTGTAATACTCTGAGTCCATGTAGCACCACCATCTGTTGAGATAAATACTCCCAAACCTTCTGCATCATTCGCGTCTCTGTCTCCTGTTCCGATATAAACGCGATTGGGATCATCTCTATCCACTAAAACAGCTGATACACCTAGCGTTGGCAAATGATCTGTTAAATTCTCCCAGGAAATTCCATTATCCGTTGTTTTCCACAGCGCTCCAGCAGGTGCACCGACATAATAGGTGTTTGGATCCGTTGGATGGAAGCCAACTGTATTTAATCGTCCAGTACCTGCAATATCACCGTATGGTGTAGTTTGATTGAAATTAGGACCTAAAGGTTTCCAGTTTCCTGTTAAGGATTTCTCAATGTTTAAGCCTTGCATTGCCGAATGAATATAGTTTTTTGGCGGCAACATACCGTTGTCGTCCACTCGTTTACTCATTCGGTACTCCCAACGTTTAAAAGGCTTATATCCTGATCCTTTATCAATCGATCTACCATTCCAATAAGTTTCGAAAGCACTTTGAATTTTAGAGAAATCACGTTCTCCGTTCTTCATCATGTCTATCCAATAAGGGTAAGAAGATGTGTCGTTTTGTGCGAAAAGTAAGGTACTAATTAGTAGGGAGGGTAATAGTATAATCCACTTCATTATGCAAGGCTTGATTTATGTAAAAATACTGAATAATGTGACAGAATGGTAAAATTGTGTAATTCGCAGGTATATCTATGGATTTTTGTAAGTTCTTTTGTAAATTGCTAATCCAAATTTTTATTGATGGGGACGACAGTGAGTAAAGAAGCGAAAGCAGGCAAAAACAAAGGTCTAAGTAAGACCATTCTCGAACAAGCGTATGAATACATGTTTACAGCTAAAACAATGGCTGATTTATATGAAGCCAATGCAAAGGTGACATCTAAATACGTACACGCTACGTCCCGGGGACATGAAGCTATACAGATAGCACTTGGCATGCAGTTAAACCCACAAGATTTTGTGGCGCCTTATTACCGAGATGACAGTATTTTGTTGTCCATTGGTATGACGCCATATGAGCTTATGCTTCAATTATTCGCAAAAAAAGATGACCCATTTTCTGGAGGCCGCACGTACTATTCACATCCAAGTTTAAGACGTGATAATATGCCTAAAATTCCTCATCAATCATCCGCTACTGGAATGCAAGCAATTCCGACTACAGGTGTGGCAATGGGTATTCAGTATATGGAAGACCATGGTTTAGCAGAAGATCACGGTGACGACAAACCACTTGCAGTTTGTTCTTTAGGAGATGCATCTATTACCGAAGGTGAAGTAGCGGAAGCTTTCCAAATGGCCGTGCTGAAAAAATTACCAATTCTCTATCTAATCCAGGATAACGAATGGGATATTTCTGCGCATGCAAGAGAAATTAGATCTCAAGATGCTACGCAATATGCTGCTGGTTTCCATGGATTAGAGGTGCGCACAATAGATGGTACAGATTTCGAAGAATCTTACAACACTATTAAAGAAGTTTTAGGTCTTATTCGCACAGAACGTAGACCATTTATGATACACGCGAAAGTACCACTTTTAAACCACCATACATCTGGTGTAAGAAAAGAATGGTACAGAGATGATTTGGAAGAGCACGCAAAACGTGACCCACTTCCAAAGCTTAAGAAACTTATTGAGAAGAATGGTCTCGATCCTGCCGTAATTGAAGCACGCGTTAAAGCAAATGTTGCTGCAGATTATGAGAAAGCTGAAAATGCTGAAGACCCAAGTCCAGCAGACTTATTAGATCATAGATTTGCGCCTACACCAATTACCGAGGAGCGTGGCGAAAGAGAGCCAGCAGGAAAAGAACCGACCGTAATGGTAGATAGCGCTTTGTTTGCTGTACAAGAAATTATGGCCAAACATCCAGAAGCTTTACTTTATGGGCAGGATGTAGGCGGAAGACTAGGTGGTGTATTCAGAGAGGCCGCTACCCTAGCTCAAAAATTTGGTGATTCAAGAGTATTTAACACCCCAATTCAGGAAGCATTCATTATTGGATCTACGGTTGGAATGGCGGCTGCCGGTTGCAAGCCAATCGTTGAAGTGCAGTTTGCCGATTACATTTGGCCGGGCTTAAATCAGTTGTTTACTGAGTTAAGTAGATCATACTATTTATCGAATGGTAAATGGCCTGCTAGCGCTGTAATTCGCGTGCCAATTGGTGCCTACGGAAGTGGTGGGCCTTATCACTCTTCAAGTGTTGAATCTGTATTAGCAAACATAAGAGGGATTAAGGTAGCATATCCAAGCACAGGTGCCGACTTAAAAGGATTATTGAAATCTGCTTACTATGATCCGAACCCAGTTGTATTGTTGGAGCACAAAGGTTTATACTGGAGTAAAATTAAAGGCACTGAAGCCGCTAAAACAATCGAACCAGATGAGGACTATGTAATTCCGTTTGGTAAAGGGCGCATTGTTCAAGAAGCTGATAGTGATAAAATAGAAAACGGTGACTCATTGGTAGTGATTACCTACGGACGTGGTGTTTACTGGACGGCTGGCGCTGCAAAAGACTTCAAAGGAAATGTAGAGATTTTTGACCTTCGTACAATTTCCCCTTGGGATGAAGAGACCGTTTACGAGCGTGTTAAATTACATGGAAAATGTATGGTCGTATCAGAAGAGCCTATCACAAACAGTTTCGCCTACAACATTGCGGGTAGAATTACAGATAATTGTTTCGAGCATTTGGATGCGCCGGTTCGAGTTGTGGCTTCACAAGACGTTCCAGCACCACCACTTAACTCTATCTTAGAAGAAGCTTATCTTCCTAGCGAGCAAAAAGTGGCAGACGTGTTAGGCGCATTGTTGGCGTATTAATGGAAACACTTATAATCCTTCACGGTGCTATTGGTGCAAAAGATCAGTTTGAAAAACTAGCTGATACGCTCAGCTCCAAATACAAAGTGATACTTCACGATTTCCCAGGACATGGTGAACGTGTAAACGAGCAGCTTGATTTTACCATCGATAATTTCGTTGAGGACTTGGATCAATTGGTTTCAAAGCACTCAGAGCCAATAATATTTGGCTACAGTATGGGCGGATATGTAGCTATAATGCATGCAGCAAAATACCCGGGAAAAATCAAATCAATATTCACCTTAGGCTCGAAAGTAGACTGGAACCCTGACACAGCCAAAAAGGAAAGTGCAATGTTGAATCCTGAAAAAATTGAGGAGAAGGTGCCTAAATTCGCCGCTATACTTAACCAGCGACATCACGGTAAGTGGAAAGATGTTCTAAACAAAACCAAAGACCTGATGAATGACTTGGGTCAGGAGAACTCCATTCAAACACTTCAGATGAACGATTTAAACTGCTCCATAACCATACTCTTAGCCGATCAAGATGAAATGGTAAGCAAGGAAGAAACAGACGCTTTAGCACTTAAAATTGGAGCCAAAAGATTTGACATTCCCAATAGCAAGCACCCTATCGAAAAGGTGGACTTATCTGAATTACTTAAATTCTTTTGAGGCTTATTTGGCTAGGACTGCATCCAACTCACCTTCTAATTTCCCAGATGACGGTCTAGAACTACGAATACTCACAATATTTAAGTCTTTATCGAGCAACATGTATCTAGGAATGCTATTCAGCATATAAGTCTCTCTAAGCTCCGTATCTGTACCTTTTGCCATAAATACACCATGACTAAACCCTTTGTCCTTCACCATTGCACGCCACTCATCCTCCTTACACCAAAGACCAATTCCTACCACATTTACTTTGCTTCCATACTCCTTCTCTACTCTCAATAAATCCGGAAACTCAGCCTTGCAAGGTCCGCACCATGTCGCCCAAAAGTCTAACAAAACTGGTTTGCCCTTAAATTCTTCTAGATTTAATGTTTTGCCATCTACACCAATACCCTCAAGTGAAATGAAAGGTTTTCCAACAATATCTTTCTCTATTTCCTGAAGCAAGAATTCCTGCCTAACATAGTTTTTATAAGATGCTTTCTTTTTCTCGGCTCCTTTTATATCCCCTTCTAACCAAAATGCTAAGTCTGGGTACATCACCAAATAGTCTTCATGCATCTGGGTTATCATGTCGACAGCCTCATCTACTTCCGCAAACATTGCTGTAGTATCTATACCGCTTCTGCTATCCATTTTCATAAAAATAGGCATAGTGCTCATCTCATCTGCACGATATAGATTCGCCATTGCATTATTCATATCTGCTCCATCACCCTTGTAAGACAAGGCTTCATCGAAATAATTAGCATGTGTATTTAGCTCCAAAACCGCACCTGGTTTGAGTATTGGATAGGCGTTTTCGTTTCCATCATTAAACGTAAACTGAGAAAGCGAATCAAGTTCAACTTTCAACTCAAATTTACCATCCTCAAACTTGCAAGAATCTACAATTACTCTTGTAAACCTACCTTCTACATTTTTGTACTGAGAGATATAAGCCATCTCACCTTCTACTCCTATAATGCGCCCTTTTAATGTGGCTGTCTCTTGAGCCATTGTCGCAATCCCTGATAAACACAGGATACCTACTAATACATTTTTCATACAATAATTTTCCGTTACCAAAAGTACCGATTATCTCTCATGCATCCGGAAATATACTTCAGTAAATTGTGATAACTCTTGGACAGCTAATATACACATCCTATGCCAGTATTATTTCAGATAATTCTTCAAATACAAGTAATCAATAATTGTAACTTTGATTTATGAACCTATTGCCAAACTTCTTTATAATTGGGGCTATGAAATCAGGTACTAGCAGCCTGCATCATTTCTTGGCAGCACAAGAAGACTTTGGCATGTCAAGCATTAAGGAACCTAACTTTTACGCCAAAGCTAGGACACCGTTTCACAAATCGTCATCCTGGTATAAAGGATTATTTTCGGAAGCAAAATGGAGAGGCGAATCAAGCACTGCGTATACCAAGTATCCCTTTGTTAAAAAGGTGCCCTCGCGCATCAAAAAACAAGTGCCAGATGCCAAATTCATATACATTATGAGGGATCCAATCGAGAGATCTTTATCGCATATTACACATGAAATGCTTGAAGGTCAAATTGGCATCTCAAAGGAGGCAGATAAGTTTGTCACGGATACCAAGAGTCCCTTTGTTCAATTTAGTTTATACGGTCTACAATTACAGCAGTATTTAGAACATTTCGACAAGTCTCGGATTCTACTTTTAGACTTCCACGAATTGAAATCGAATCCATCATCATGCGTACAAGATATCTTCAATTTTCTTGGACACAATGCGAATATCCGATCAGATGTATTTAGTGAAAAACGCAATGTAAGCGCAGAGCGAAAAGCGATTCCGGACTACAAGCACTATAAGAAAGTCATGAAAAAGGAAGGTTTTGAAGCTGCACAAACATTAAGAGTCGAAATGGACACACCTAAGTTTTCGGATACCACAATAGATAAGTTGAACAAAATTTATAGTAGAGATTTGAAGTTTATTGAAGCCAACTTTCATTGTCATCCCGAATGGATTAAAACATATTCAAATTTGTAAGAATGCCGGAACTAGAACTTAAAGAGGGCTATATAAATTACGTATGGATTAATGAGGACCTGCAAGACACACCCATCGTTCTTTTTTTGCATGAAGGCTTGGGAAGTATTCCGCAGTGGAAAGAGTATCCTCAAATTTTATGTGATGCACTTAGTTGTAGAGGACTTGTTTATGAGCGTATTGGTCATGGCAAGTCAAGTAAGCTTTTAAGTAAACGTGATGACCAATATCTGCACAATTACGCCTTGGGTGAGTTACCCCAGGTCATCACTGCTTTAATTAAAGACACGCCATTTATTTTGTATGGCCATAGTGATGGAGGAAGCATCTCCCTTATTTATGCTGGAAGTATAGCAAACCCTAATTTAAAAGCTGTGATTACAGAAGCTGCTCATGTTTTTGTGGAAGACATCACACTAAAAGGAATAACACCCGTTGTTGAGGCATTTAAACATGATGACTTAAAAGAAAAGTTGAAAAAGTACCATGGTGAAAAAACTTCAGACATGTTTTACGCATGGAGCGATACTTGGTTCCTCAAGAAATTTAGATCGTGGAATATAGAAACATTACTTCCCTCAATATCCGTCCCCGTATTGGCTATGCAGGGAAAAGATGATGAGTATGGAAGTGTCGAGCAGCTAAATAGTATTCGGAATAATTGTCAAAAAGCGGAAATACAGTTAATCACAGATTGTGCACACAGCCCCTTTAAGCAGGCACAAGATGAAGTCTTAGCACTTTGTACTGAATTCTTAAATAAACATTCGATAGCAAATGCAAGCAAAAGTACATCATATTAAAACAGAAATAAGTGCACGGTATCATTCCATCGGAAACGAAGAAACACCTGATGTGATATGGATAGTGCTTCACGGCTACAGTCAATTAGGCGAGTTTTTTATTCGGAAGTTTGCTGCCTTGGATTTATCTAAAACACTCGTGATTGCGCCTGATGGCCTGCACAGATTTTACACTAGCGGGCACAGCGGAAGAGTGGGTGCCTCATGGATGACTAGAGACGATAGAGAGAATGACATTAAGAACTACGTGCAGTTTCTTGACAATTTATACGCTCATTTGCACAACAAACATCCAGAATCAAAAGTTATCATGTTAGGATTTTCTCAAGGTGCTGCAACAGCCAGTCGATGGGTTAATTTAGGTGTTCACTTACCAAACAGACTAGTTTTATGGGGCAGTGTATTTCCTCCAGATATGGAGTTAGAAGTAGCACGAAATAAAATGAAAACAGTTAAACCTGTGCTTGTATTTGGGAACAGTGATGAATTTACTTCAAAAGATAAGTTTGATGAGTATTGCAGAAAATTTCGTGGCGATGAGATTGAATTTTCGGTAGTGGAATACCAAGGCGGACACGACATTGAAGTACAGACATTGTTAGAATTAGAAAAGCGCATGATTTTTGATTAAATTTAAAGCATGAAGACTCTATTGCTTTGCTTTTTAGTTGTTTTTACTGCTTCAAACATATCTGCTCAAGATAATGAAGGTGATGATGGTGTTGATACGCGCAATGTTCGGCCAGCAAAAATTAATCCTTTAAAAGGTGCTCCATTACGAGATCGCTTATATGTAGGGGGCGACCTCAACTTTAACTATGGCAGAAACTTTCTTTTCTTTGGTTTCTCTCCTTTTGTTGGATATAAGATAACTGAAGATTTTTCATTTGGTGCTGGTCCTAAGTATCAAATCTATAACTACAATGACCCATCATTCTCTTATAAAGATGATGCTTATGGCGGCAGCATTTTCACTCGTTATTTAATAGGTGAATGGGGTATTGTACAGGCTGAAGCTGAAATTTTTAACGCAACCAACAATAGTGTTTTCATTCAGGGGGACCGTGCTACCGTTGGCACTCTATTGGGATGTATTGGCTATCGACAAGGTTCAGAGCAAGGCTATTATCAAGTGTTACTATGCTATGATTTAGTTGATGATAGTAACTCACCTAACAGATACATGTACATGGCAGGCATTCCCCTCTTCATTCGCGGTGGATTAGTAATAAATTTATAAGATAACTCTTTGGTTTTTCGTCGACAAAATTCGTATTTTTGACGACTAAACCTGCAAACTCATGCGAATTACCCTCATTCTCACTGGAATACTTATGTCCTTAAATATTTTTGGGCAATCAGCTGTTCCTAACCCACATCAAAATTACTTTAACACGGCTTATCAACTAAATCCAGATATCCCAAGAGGCGTCTTGGAAGCTGTAAGTTTTAACCAAACACATTTCAGACATATAGGAATGTTTGAAGAACCAAGCTGCGTGGGTTTACCACAAGCACTGACTTGCATGGGATTAACAAGAGATGGTCAACAGTATTTTAGAGAAAATTTAAAGACCGTAGCCAGAGTATCCAATTACTCAGAAAGTCAAATATTAAACTCACCTGAGAATGCTGTACTTGCTTATGCTGAGGCTTACAAGTATTTTCAGGACAGTCTAAATCTAAATAATGATGTCAATAATCACGCGATGATATTGACACTATTAAGTGAGATTCCGATGGATCATAATGCCATCAATAATTTCGCGCTGAATTCTCAACTATACGTGATATATAAATTTCTAGACAACCCGGACTATCAAGCAGCGTATGGCTTCCCGAATCATTCCATTGATTTCGTTCAACTATTTGGTGCAGATAATTACGAGATTTTAAGCAGCACAAAAGTTGCTTTAACAGACAGTACAGTGCAAGATGAAAATGGTTTGGTTTATCAAAGTATCGATAGATCAACCGAATATGGTCCTGCAATATGGACACCAGCGCCATCATGCAACTACAGTTCTAGAAGCGGAACACCAATTTCTGCCATCACAATACACACTATTCAAGGCTCTTATGCAGGTGCTATATCATGGTCGCAGAATTGTAATTCAAACGTTAGTTATCATTATGTAATTCGTTCTTCCGATGGGCAGGTCACGCAAATGGTATTGGAAGCAAACAAGGCATGGCATGTTGGGTCAGCAAATCCATACACCATTGGGTATGAACATGAGGGCTATGTGAGCGACCCTAGTTGGTACACAAATGCAATGGTTACCAGTTCCGCAGATTTATCGATTGATGTAACACAAAGCGGATATGGAATAAACCCTTTAAGAACATATTTCGGTCCATCATCAACGGGTACAAACACACTTGGTAGCTGTATTCAAATCAAAGGACATCAGCACTATCCTAGCCAAACGCATACCGACCCTGGTGTCTATTGGGACTGGGAAGAGTATTACCAACTAATTAATAACAATCCTAGCATTCAGTCGCTAAGTACCACAACGGGAACTTTCTACGATAGTGGTGGTGCTGGGGGAAATTACGGTGATGATGAAAGAGAGTTGTATCTCATCGAACCGGCAAATGCAACATCTGTAACCTTGAATTTCAGTGTATTTGACCTAGAAACAAATTGGGATTACATGTTTATATATGATGGGAATTCATTGAATGCTCCGCTAATTGGACAGTATACGGGGACGACTAATCCCGGAACGATCACCTCAAGTAACGGAAGTTTACTAATTGAATTCAGATCTGACTGTGCAACAACCAATGCAGGTTGGGAAGCTAGCTGGACCTCAACATTGATTCCGGGGGCTGGAGATACCATTGCGCCTACTTCACTAGTAACTAGTACTAGCAACTGGTACGCTACTGACTTTGCAGCTGATTTTGATGATACCGACAATGTTGGAGGCAGCGGCATTAAGGGTAAGTTCTACAGTGTTTCAGATTTTGATGGTACCGATTGGAACGCTAACGCCAACCTTGGTTTCTTCAAAGATTATTTCGACAACAGTATTAGCCCAGACTGGACACAAGCAGTAGGAACATGGTCTATTTCAAACGGTGCTATTGTGCAAAGTGACGAGCTAGAAAACAACACAAATATCTATGCTTACCTTAATCAAAATAATGCTGATACCATATTATATCACTGGTCTGGTAGATTTGGGGGAACAGGCACTAACCGTAGAGCTGGCTTGCATTTTATGAGCGACGATGGCTCACTTCCTAATAGAGGAAACTCGTATTTCGTTTGGTTCAGAGCTGATCAAGACAAACTGCAGATTTACAAAGTGGTGAATGATGTATTTACACTTGAGTTAGACCAAGTATATACTGTACCGGATAATCAGTGGACAGACTACAAAGTAGTTTACAACAAGAATACAGGTGAGATTGATGTGTGGGTGGACAACAACTTTGCTGCCTCATGGACAGACCCATCCCCATACACAACAGGAGAATACATCTCACTACGTTCTGGAAATGCATTTTATGAGGTGGATAAACTAACGGCGTACATAAACCGCTCGTCAATGGAAACTGTGACAGTGGGAGCCAGCGGCATGATGCGTTACGAAAACCAAAACGCTCTTACACCAGCTGGTAACATCCAAACTATCGCGACAGATATTGCGAATAATATGTCTGCAATCGAACAGAAGATGATCAATATCGATTGGACCAATCCTAATGATGTTGTAAGCATCAATGATGGTCCTGCTGCAGATATTGATACCATGTACAATAACACATTTATTGAAGCGAACTGGACAGCAGCAAGTGACCCTAATTCGGACATTGCGAGATACTGGTATGCCATAGGAACGACTGCTGGCGGAACAGATATCGTTAACTGGACGGATAATTGGTTCTACGATACATTACATCACAACGGCTTAAACTTAGCTTACGGAATCACCTACTACGTTTCTGTACGACCAGAAAACAGCTCTGGCTTATTAGGAAATATAACCATCAGTGATGGACAATATCTGGATAACCCTATTGCTGCTCCTTCGGCGGATTTCAATCTATACAACACCTTTGTGTGTCAAGGAGACAGTGTACAGCTCGTAAATTCGTCTACCAACGCTACTTCATATTCGTGGAGTGTTCCAGGTGCTACCCTTAGTTCAAGCACAGCGCCAAGTCCATGGGTTACCTTCCCATCTTCTGGTACTTATTCTGTAACACTTGATGTGAATGGTCCTGGCGGAACAGATACGGATGTACAGAATTTCAACATCACCATAGAACCTGCGCCTGTGGCAGATTTCACGCTAAACGACACTATAGTGTTTACACCAAACGCCTTTGTAGCTTGCACGAATAATTCAAGTAATGCCAATGGGTATTATTGGGACTTTGGTGACGGCTCCTTTTCAACAGATATCAACCCATGGCACATTTATTCGCAAGCAGGGATTTATCAGTTGTACATGATTGCGATAAATGGAACCTGCCCCAACGATACGCTTTTCGCTACAGTATATGTGGATCAGCCTGTGGGAATTGAAAAAGAGGAGCAGCAAGAGTTCACGCTGTATCCAAACCCAAGTGAAGGGAATTGCATCATCACCACCAATATGCTAGACAACAGTGGTCTACTGCGAATCTTCGATATTAGCGGACAACTGGTACATACTCAAAACATAATTGGTGTGGGCAAACAAGACCATGCCTTAAACCTGCATCATTTAGCAGCAGGTAGCTACAAAGTTCAATTGATAACCAAGCAAAACACAACTACACAATCGCTTATTCTTAAGTAATTATGAGAGCACTTACCTTATTATCTGGGCTAATTTTAGCCATGACTTCTTATGGTCAATCCATTCACCAAGAACAACTAGAGTATTACAACGGTCTTGGCATTGATGAAGATGCGTATACAGCCATTAATCGAGCTGAATCTAATTTAGTAGGAACCAAATCCAACCGTTCAAACTGCAGTATGGAGCGCATTGTATTTGGGTGGCACCCATACTGGTCTAACGGAAAGGAAGACCAATACCAATGGGATTTGATGACAGATTTATCCTTCTTCTCGTATGAAGTGGATGCCAATACAGGAAATGCAAACAGCACACACGGATGGGCAACGAATGATGCTGTGGATTCAGCACTGGCCAATGGAGTTAGAGTAAATCTTTGTGTTACCTTATTTTCGGGACATACTACATTCTTCTCTGATCCTAACAATAGCCAAACGCTGATTACAAACCTGATTAATTTGGTGCAGTCAAGAGGCGCCCATGGGGTAAACATTGACTTTGAGGGCATCCCAAGCTCGCAAACTGCCAACTTCACCAACTTCATGATTGATTTGTGCACGCAAATGCACACGGCTATTCCTGGTTCTCAAGTGAGCACTGTTTTGTATGCGGTGGATTGGAACAACGTATTCGATATTGCAGCATTAGATCCACATGTTGACTTGTTTACCATTATGGGCTACGGTTACTATTACAATGGTAGTGGAAACGCGGGACCAACTGACCCACTCTATCACTTTGGGAACAGTTATAATTACACCTTATCAAAGACGGTGACCTACTATCTGGACCAAGGTGTGACACCATCAAAATTAATTTTAGGACTGCCATATTATGGGTACGAATGGAACACGAGCTCTGCTAATATGCCTTCTAGCACTACGGCGAGTGGTTCTGCTAAAACCTATCAGCAGATTCGAAATAATACGAGTGGAAACTATTCTACGGCGAATGAAACATGGGTGTATGAAACCATATCCACTAACTATACTTACAATGACGGCAACTGGAATCAAGCCTTTATAGATAGTAAATACGATATGGCTGAACGTCTTGAGTTTATTAATCATCGTGATATTGGCGGAATGGCTATTTGGGCACTAGGCTATGATTATAATTACACGGATTATTGGGATGTTATTCGCGATAATTTCACTACCTGTGCTGTGCATCCATGCGTGGACACCTTATATGACATGGGAGGTCCAGTAAAAGATTACTATGACGACGAAGATTATACCTACACTATTACAGCAGACAATGCAGCTAACTTGGAGCTAGTATTTGACACTATAGACATTGAAGTCGGTTATGATTATCTATATGTATATGATGGATCAGATGTTACCGCACCTCAAATTCCGGGCAGTCCGTTTTCCGGACAATACTCTGGGTTTAGCTGGACATCAACGGGAAATGCCATTACCTTTAGATTTACTTCTGATGGTGCTACGAATAACTCGGGTTGGAAAGCAGTCTACTATTGTAATCAAGACAGTGATCCGCCGACGACAGCCATCAATCCAACTAACAACTGGGAGACGCAAGATTTTAGCGTGAGTTTTAACGATCAGGACAACGGGATGGGCGTGCATACTCCGTTCTATCTGGTAGCTGACACGGACGGAAGTGGCTCTTGGTATGCTAATGACAATAACGGTTTCAAGCTAGATGAGTTTGATCAACTAACAAGTGATTGGACATTACAAACCACGCAATGGAACGCCAGCGGAGGCCTCTTGGAGCATTTGGACGAAAACGAGTCCAACAGTAATTTATGGTCAGATTTAACGCAAGACAATGCTCATGCTTATCTGTATGAATGGGACGCCATGATGACTGGGAACTTGACCAATCGTCGCTCAGGTATGCACTTTTTCTGTGACGACCCTACCCTTAGCAACCGGGGGAATTCATACTTTGTATATTACCGAGTAGATTCGGATAAATGTCAGATTTACAGCGTAGATAATAATGTTTATACATTAGAGACAGATGACCCTGTTGATTTGGATCCAGGTTTATGGTACAATTACAAAGTGCATTATGACCCAAGTACGGGAGAAATTAAAGCTTATGTTGATGATGTATTAGTTTCGTCTTGGACGGATGCCACACCACTGCAAAGTGGTAATTCGGTATCGTTTAGAACAGGAGGATGTCAGGCGGCAATAGACAATCTTAAAATTTACAAAAGCAGAACTGCTAATGAAACAATTACGATTGGATCTGCAACATCTGATGTACGATATCAAAACATGAATCCTAGCTCACCATCATGTGAGATATACAGTATTTGTGTGGATTCGGCCAATTTATGGTCATCACCAGCCAATCAATTAGTGAATATAGATTGGACTGAAGCAGGGCCTTTATCAGTTGTGGATGAATTCGTGGTGGATGCAGACACATTCTACACCTCTACTGAGATTTCTGGAAGTTGGGGAGCTTATCAAGACACCAACTCGCTTACCACTGAGTATTGGTATTGTGTGGGAGACACACCAGGTGATTCAAATATTGTTGCATGGACAAATAACGGATTAACAACATTGTTCACAGAAACCGGATTGAGTCTAATAAACGGAACGACTTACTACGTGTCAGTGCGCTCAGTAAATGGTGCTGGGATTGTATCAAGCAACTACACAAGTGATGGCAACCTATTATTGAGCCCTACAGGCTTAGAGGATATGGAAGACTTTGCGTTTACTATTTACCCTAATCCTGCAAGTAATCACCTTGTTTTAAAAACGGGCGGTCATGCTTTACGTTATGTTATACTTGATATGATGGGTAGACAAGTTATGCAAGGCAACCTTAATACGGGAGAAACCAGTCTAGACATTTCGCAATTAGCAAGCGGAAAATACCACTTACAGGTATGGTCGGGATCTGCGTTTAAGGTTGAACAGTTGATTAAAAGATAAGGTCTCAACAAGCACATTTAGGATATCTTAAGAAATTCAGCTAACTTGTAATGAGATAATTACAGTGAGTTGTTGCGTTATTTTTTGATAATATATTTTGGTCTTGTTGGATTTTGTGAAAGCAATACTACGCTCGGGCAAGTTGAGATAAATGCGGGTATGGGTGCGCAATACCAGCATGAATCTGTATTGAGCAACTTTCCATTTAAAGCTAATGTGGGAGTGGGATATATTGTCGAAAAGATGTTTGTAGGCTTTGATTTGGAACTGATTCACAACGCTGACTCCGCCTATTACAGCCGATGGCGTTACGGAGGCAGCCCAAGCTCAAGTTACCATTCGACTACCTTATTTCGATATCATCAACGAATAACACATGGTTTTTTAGGCTTTAATGCTAGGCTTGGCGGACTAGCAGTAAATAAAAATCGATTTAAGTGTATCACAGGTATGTCTGTTGCTTACTATATGCCCGTTTACGAGGAATATGATAGTATATATATAGTGGAAAGTTTTAGCGGCAACTATGGAGGTGTAGGGCATTCATACACTGATTATCACACAGAAATGGACAGCCTTCTTAATATTCGGTCATCAGTATCACTTGGCTTTTTTACAAGTCTGAGATTCAGACTTAAAGAGCAACTCTCTGCAGAGCTTGATTTGTCTTTTAATTTATTCGGCAGATATCAAACCATTAGAAACGATGATTATCAGTTAAATTCTAGTCATAATCTACCAGAAGGTTCAAGGGCGATTCTTTCTGCATCAGCCAAATTAGTTTATTCCTTCAAACCCAAAGACTCTAATCTTCCAGCAATTCAAACAGAATAGCTGATTAAAACAACAACCGCACACTAAGCCCACCATCAAAAACATTGGCAAGCTTAGTAGCGTGTAGTGGCTGAATTACATTCTCTGGAATATCACTAGCCAAACCTGAAATAGGCTTTACTGACCACCCTTCTTTCTGATTGGAAGACGGTAATTGAGGTACTGTAAGGTGAACTGCATCCTTAGCAGTATCAATGCTTTCCTTCATTTCAAATAACGGTGTGTACGCCTTGTTATTTGCGATTTCATTCTCCTCTTGTATAAAAGTGCTGTCCGTCCACGAACTTATGTTCTCTACAATCCATTCCGGAGCGTCATCTGGTAAACTATGTCCGGCCCATTCATGAACAACCAGATCACCACCATAGTGCGCTTGAATTTTCTCTGCACATTCCACACATACCATACGGTCACCATGAGACGCCATGAACAATATTGGAATCAATGGCTTTCTATCATCCGCACTGTACTTTAAACCTGCAATAGTTTGTCTGGCAATATTTGCTTTGGTCATTGGGTGTGCATTCTGGATTCTAGTCCACTCATCCGTTCTTGAAGTATAGTAGCTTGAATCGTTGGCATTGATTTTTACCAATAAATTCTCTCTTTCTCTTGTATCTCCAGACATTAATACCTGTCTCATTTCTGGTCTAATATCTGGGTTGATACGTTCGTCTAAATCACATACACCTCTATAACTGGCACTCATTAAAACAGCACCTACAAAGTCTGATGGGTGCTCTAAAATCCACTCCATAGCTACTATACCGCCAAGCGATGATGCAACAATGATTTTGTCATTCGTATCTTGAATAAAACTTGTATCTCTTTCTTTTAGAAATGCTACCATCTTTTTTATAGACATTGGTGCTTTATCTTGGTAATATACACCTGCACCTGGTAGGTCTAAATAGTGTATTTCTGCACCCGGGTAACTTTGTTTAATTGCTTTTTCCGTGCGATCTCCCCAGTGACCCGCTTCTCTCGTTAAACCTCTTAAAAGGTAGAAGCTAAGATTATCATTGTTTAAAGTCTGAGCGCTTACAGTTAAATTAAATAGCGCGATAAGTAATAATGTAATTGTTTTCATTTTCATTCGTTTTTGATAGTTCAAAAGTATGCGTGCATACCTTTTTGTGTCAACTGAATGTTACAAGTGAAAACTGTCTATTTGCGATTTTCCGTAATTAATGAAATGTGCTTAAACCAAAATCTGTATTGACTTAACATAGCTAATCTGCTATCTAATAAATTGCATTGCAGTTAGATATGACTTAACTTGTATGACATTAATTAGCTTGTGATGTCCCGTTACTCATGGATACTTATTTTAGGACTTTTAATTGTGCCATTGTTTAATAACTCTTATGGACAATTCGAGATTAACTTAGGTATAGGTGGTCAACATGATACACAAGCAGCACTAAAAAAAACTTATACTAGGACCAACGTTGGAATGGCATATCTTAAAAGCAGAATTCAACTTGGATTTGATGTAGCATATTTTTCAGCGAAAGACAGTGTAACAAGAAAAAGTAGAGTGAGACATGGTGGCTCTCAATCATCTCTATATACAAGTTATCATAATCAACAGTTTATAAAGAATCAATTTATATCGATCAGATACATGTTGCTTGCAGATATTTTTAATAAGGATAGAATCGGATTTTTTGCTGGCATAGCTATTAACCATAGTATCCCAATTAACTCAGATAATTCAATAAGAACAATTACCGTAAGTGACCATACAGGCACTTATTCGTATACTAGTAACGATGATTTACTTGATACACGGGCAATTCACTACGCATCATTAGTATTCTCACCGAGATATTCCATCAACGAGCGTTTAAATATTCAACTGGATATTTCAATAGGGCTACTATATGAATACAGAACCTTCGATAAATTCAATTTTAATTCCAGTGAAATCTATCCAAAACAAAACGAGGAAATGTATGCCATATTATCTGTTATCCCCAAGCTTAGCTATAAGTTGTAACTCTATCAAGTCACATAATTATTAATTGTCTTTTCTCTTCAATCAAGTCCTCTTATATTTGCAGCAAAATTGCTAGCTATGACAATCTTAACATCCTTTTTTGACCAAAAGTTTTATCATAACACCGTATTGGAATGGGCTGAGGCGCTTGGTCTAATACTTGGTGCGATTATTCTTGGTAAGATATTTTACTGGCTAAGTGGAAAGTACATCAAGTCATTGGCCGCAAAAACCAAAAGTAGGTTAGATGATTTATTGGTAGAGAACCTTGAAAGGCCGGTTATTTTTGGTATTGGATTAGGAATGACTTGGTATGCATTGAGTCTCTTGCACTTCACGGTTGCGGCGGATGAATTCATATCCACCATGTTCCACATAGCGATTGTTCTTAACGTAACATGGTTCTTGGCTAAAATCATGGATGCTCTAATCGAAGAGTACTTAATTCCTATAGTTGAAAAATCAGATAGCAATTTAGATGATCAAATCATGCCTATCGTGCGAAAGGGAATGCGCACTATTATTTGGACACTAGGGATAATTGTTGCGCTTAACAACGCAGGTTACAATGTAGGCGCACTACTAGCTGGTCTTGGAATTGGTGGTTTAGCCCTAGCATTAGCAGCTCAAGACACGGTAAAAAACATTTTTGGAGGAATCATCATTTTCGTTGATAAGCCCTTTAAGATGGGAGATAGAATTATCATCAATGGCTACGACGGTATCATTAAAGAGATTGGATTAAGAAATACACGTCTAACTAAATTGGATGGTCGCCTAGTTACTATTCCTAACTCATTCTTTGCGGACAATTGTATCGAAAACATCTCTGCAGAGCCTACTAGAAAAGTAGCACTGAACCTAGGTTTAACTTATGATACCACACCAGATCAGATAGATGAAGCTATAGCTATCTTAATGCAAATTCTTGAAGACAACAAAGATATAGTAACGAAAGACACTTGGACATTATTCGATACCTACGGAGATTTCTCACTAGGTATTTGTTTTGTGTATTATATCCGAAAAGAAGCAGATATTCCTACTGCTCAAACTAAAATCAACTTAGAAGTTCTGAGAAGATTTAACGCTGCAGGATTAGAGTTTGCTTTCCCAACACAGACTGTATACAAGAAGGAGTTAGTCTAACTTTGTAGCTTAACTATTAGTAAATTTGATAGATGCGATGGATTCTATCAATATTATTAGTTAGCCAACTGTTTGTAGCAAGCGGTCAGTCTATAAGCACAGTACCATCAGATTCGTTGAAACATGTGCACGCATGGGAAACTACTAAAAAAGGTATGTTTATGCTTAGCTCATGGGCAGCTATTAATATTGGTTCTGGTTTTTATCTAACATCCAATACGACAGGTGCTACAAGCTCTTTCCATCAAATGAATGGCTTATGGAACACGGTAAACCTTGGCCTGGGTGTAATAGGATACTTTACCGCGCGCAAAAAAATGAACAGTTTTAAACCCGATTATTTCCCTTCAGATATTCAAAAACAAATCAAAATATTGCGCATAAACAGCTATCTCGATCTTGGCTACATGGCTGCTGGGGGTGCATTGTGGGCATTAAGTGATAGAACCAAATCTCCTAAAATTTCCCAGGGATACGGTATCTCGATAATAACACAAGGAGCTTTTCTGTTTCTTTTTGATCGAATTTTAGCCAAAAAGATTGAGAACAAGGCATTACTCTTTAATGTATATTAATTGAGCTGCCAGTCGTAGTACAATAATCCGTAAGAAATAACGTGATATAACTACCCTTGTATTAGATTCTTAGTTTATTTTACACTTATGAAATACCTTATTTTTCTTCTATTCCCACTACTCCTCATGTCATGTAAAAAAGATGAAGGTCCTATGCCAAGTGGAAGTCTTCAAGTGCTTACAGCGCAATCCTTTCAATCAGAAGTTAAGGATGGTAGTGGAATTAGCGTTGTGTTTTTTCATGCTGAGTGGTGTACAATTTGCCATGCACAGAGACCTCACATTGAAGAGGCCGCAGAAGATGCCGATTTAAGCGCTGCCTTTTTCGGAGAGATTGATCACGTAGATTATGAGTCCGTATTTGACGCTGAGGGAGTGAGCTATTTCCCACAAATTTGGATCTATGAGGACGGTGAATTCAAAAAAGAAATTACCAGCCAAAATCAACCTATTACAACAGCTGAAATTAAGCAGGCAGTTTTAGACTATTTGTAGTCACTGTTGCAGTTCTCCCCATTCTGATGCATATTTGTGTATGAACCCGTATGAAATAATTCAAAGTCATTTTAACACCTCACAAGAGATAAGCTCTAGGCTCCTTGATTATTTCAAAGCGGAAACTTTAGAAAAAGGTGAAATGCATACCTCAATTGGTCAGAATCACTGTAAACTTAGTTTTGTATTATCAGGGTATCTGAGAGTATATCGCCAAGACTTAAAACATGAAGTAACACAATGGGTCTCATCACCTGGTGAAATAATCTGTGATTTAAACGCTATTCTGTTTGACGCACCAGCACGTTGGAACATTGAAGCTCTATCGAATGTCGAACTTTTAAGTTTATCGCAGAGCGACTACTTCAAAATGCAGCAATCAATTAAGGAATGGCCATCAATCGAAAAAGCATTTATGGCGAAATGTTTCATTTCAATTGAAGAACGTGTATATCAGCTAATATCACAGCCAGCGGCAGATCGCTATCAATTTCTTGTTGAAAATAGACCAGACCTTATTCAACATATCCCACAACAATACCTAGCGTCTATGATAGGCATGAGTGCCGAGACGTTCAGCAGAATGCGCAAAAAAAGTGTTTCTTGACATTTGTCAAGAGTAAGCCGATTTCAATCTAATTACTTTGCCTAAAACAATACTTATGGCAACAAAAATTTACACTGAGATTGAAATTAATGCGAATGCAGAGAAGGTATGGAACGTACTTACGGACATTTCGAAACATGAAGAGTGGAACTCTCTATTCAAGGTTAAAAAAGGGCGTTTTGTTAAGGGTACTAAGCTTGACATTACGATTAATGACATGGGATTTAAGCCAAAAGTGCTTACGGTAGATGTCAACAAGAAGCTCGTGTGGTTGGGCCGTTTCCTATTCCCTGGACTATTTGATGGCAAACATCAATTTGAAATCGTAAAACTAGATGATAATCGTGTCTTGTTTAAGCACTACGAAGACTTTAAAGGAATTCTTGTACCCTTTATGCGAAAATCACTCAACAGAGATATCGTTCCTAAATTCGAGGAGATGAATCTTGCGTTAAAGAGATATATTGAAGCTAATTAGGACTAGCTTGAGGAGATTCCTCTGAGCTTCCAAAACGGTTAAACACCACACACGCAGTAAGATCACCCGTTACATTGGTAACAGTTCTGAACATCCCAAGTATACGTTCTACCCCTATAATAAGCATGACCCCTTCCGTTGGAATACCTGCTCCTTGAAGTACACTTGCCAGAATGACTACACCTCCTCCCGGAATTGCTGGTGTACCGATAGACGCGGAGACTAAAGTCATCATAATGAGCAATATGGTATCAATATCCAACACTATTCCATAAACCTGGGCTATAAAAAGTGTACTGATTGCCTGGTACACGGCAGTACCGTCCATATTAATGGTGGCGCCAATTGGAATAACAAAGTTGCTAATGCCTTTGCTTACGCCTAATTCATCTTGTGCTGTTTTTATTGATAACGGCATTACCGCAGCAGAACTAGTGGTGGAGAAAGCCAATAACTGAGCATCTTTAATTTTAGAAAGAAACGTTCCTGGCTTTAAACCACCAAAAACACGTACTATAATCAGGTATACAATCAGCAAAATAACTAAGGCCAATAGCACTGTGCCCACGTAAACACCAATGCCCTTCATACCATCAATCCCGATACTCGACACTAACTGAGCCATCAATCCAAATACGGCATAAGGAACTAATTTCATTGCCCATTTAACCACGGTCATACAGATTTCCTGCATTGCCCCAAGCATATTAAGCATTGGGTTTTTCATCTCTGGTTTCAGCTGCATTATCGCTAAACCAATAATTATGGTAAAAACAACTATCGCCAGCATTTCTCCCGACAACATGCTTTCCAACGGGTTAGCTGGAAGTATATCAGAGATTCTGTCGGGCATACTGAGTTGGTCTTGTTCCAATACCTCTACACTTGAATCATGTACTGCGTAATCCTCCGAATGCATATACTTACCTGGCTGAATAAGAACTGCCAATGTAATACCAATGGTAATTGAGATGAAGGTGGTTATTATAAAGTAAATACCCAGTCTACTGCCCAGCTTCCTGAGTGTGGCGCCACCCTCAATACTGCTTAACCCTGTAATTATACTAGCAAAGATCAGGGGAATCATAATCATTTGCACGAGACGTAAAAAGAGCTTTCCTGGAAGTGCTAGCCATTCACCAATAGATTCGGAAAGACCAGCCCTAACAAAACCATTCTCTGGCATTAACAAGAGTCCAAGCCCAATCCCGAGTGCCATGGCAAATAACACCCTTGCCCATAGTTTTTTCTCGAGGAGCTGAGCAAGATAATGATTGAGCGACTTTAAGGTTCTTAATTCCATTAAGCTATGCTTGTAATCACCTGTTTAATCGTTTTAAGCGATGACAGATACATTTCCTTATCGTGACTATCGAGTTCCATAGAGAGCGGCTGAACACCAAACTTATTCACTTTACAAAGCTGGCTAATACAAACCTCATGATTTACTCCATTTTCACTAAATACGGTCGTGCACGAAACCGGCATAAGCGCATCATGATCATTCATTAGTGCAAGGTAGATATGTAGAGCTGCTTCCACTACTCCGTATATTGTAGCTTCTTGGGTTTTCTTTATCGTTTTAGCGGCGTTCTTCACCTCTTCCATTACAGATGAGATTTCTTCAGCAGTCATTGCCTCAGTCAGTAGTTTGCCGTTAGTTCTAGAGTACGAATTCGATATAAACATAGTACTTCCATGTTCTCCCAGAATAAGACCTTTTGGCTTGGGAAAGTACTTTTGTTTGAGCATTGCGTTTAAGCGCATAGTATCTAATAATGTCCCTGTGCCCACAACATTTTTTGAAGGTAATCCACTAGCTTTCTGAGCAAAGTAGGTTATTAGATCAACGGGGTTTGAAATGACTATAATACGTGCCGTATCTTTCGTTTTGTAATGGTTAAATATCATTTCTGTTATACGGGCATTCTCAGCGGCAACATGCATTCTATCTCCTGTGGCAGGTACAGAAGCTCCAGCGCAATGGAATATAAAATCTGCTTCCGCAAATTTGTCCATATCATTAATAGAGAGACTACAATCTTGAAGCTGAGCTGCATGATGCATATCTATGTATGCTCCAACTATAGATGGTTCAGGATCAATTATTACAATATGATCCACTTGGTAGTGTTTTTCAAGTAACCTAAATGCCAGTGCCCGACCGACATTTCCAAATCCTAGTATTGCGACAGTATTCATAAGTACAAATATGGGTTAAGATTCTGTGTAGTATAATGAAAATCGTCAGCTTGCGATATGATAGTTAGCAGAAAATTGGCAACAAAAAAGGGGCTAACAATGTTAGCCCCTCTTTTATATAGTTAATAGAAAACTCTAATTTTTACTGAATCGCTGATTTGAATACATCATTCTCAAACCAATCGTAGAACTCCATGTCCTTAGCAGCTTGTGCTTTAAGAGCTGAGTCTTTAGCGATGGCTGATTTAAGATTGTTGATCATCATATCCTGATTCTTAGTTCTAGCTCCGATAACTGCTTTTAGGTAGTAACCTCTTGCAGTTTCTTTATCGTCAGAAGCATCAACAGTGTTACCAGCAGAACCAGTGTCACCGTTTAAGATCTGTGCTAACGCTTTGTTGTAAGAAGCATCAGAACCAAAGTTAGTTACAGCTTCAGAGTACTTACCATCCATGATGTTAACAACACCCATGTTGTAGCTTACTTCAGATCCAGCAGATGTAGCTTGTGAAAACAAGTCCATTGCTTTTCTTCTGTCTCCTTGTACTAATGCTACAGCACCTAAGTTATTCTTAACGATAGCGTTTTCTTCTTTCTCAGCAGCTTTTTGGAATGCAGCTTCAGCGTCAGAAACTTTACCTTGCATAAATAAGATATATCCAGCGTTGTTGTGACCTCTCCAATCTTCAGGGTACTGTCTAACAACTTCATTGTATAATCTTAGCTTCTCATTTAAATCATCCACTAAAGTAGCAGTGAATAATAATTGCTCTTCATGTAATGAATCTGGATCAGACTTAGAAACCGCTTTTAACTCCTCATCTGTAAGACCTAAATCTTTATAGTGAACGTTAAGACGTGTTCTACGTAACTGTGGAAGGATGTTCTTCTCTAACTCAGCGTATGTTTTAGATAGGTTTTTAATTTCCTGATCCGCATTATCACTGTAGTTCTTAATGATGCTTAAGATTGTGTTCTTGTCTTCAATATCAGACTCAGCAACTAATTTCTTAAACCCTTCTACGTCCTCACCGTAAGCTTTTGGCTTGTAGAAACCTTCTTCAGTTCCAGCTTCAAACTTCTTCTTCTTCATGATTTTGATCATTGCAGCCATACCAGACTTAGATCTGTTCTCAGAAAGTGTGTTGTTCTTGTCCTCTTCACCTTCAGGAGACGCATGACCTTCAGCATCAATGTGCATCATTTCGATCTTTGGATTACCCATCGCCCAATCAATAAATGACTCAATTGCCTTGATATCATCTTGTCTAAGCTCAGAAGCTCTTACCTCATGTCTATTCTTAAGGTAATTAATCATACAAGCAGTATCGTGCTCAGTTGGTCTTTGGAACTCATCTGCACCAGCAACAACTTTCGCATCAACGCTTACACGCTTAGAAGTAATGATAGTTCCTAAACATAAAGGATCCGTTACTTCATTCAATTTTTCTTTTCCACCTTCACCTTTCGATCCAACGATTTGAATCTTAAGTTCAGTGTTTTCATACGCATCTTTATACGCAACTTTGTCAGTGTAAGAAATTTTACCTCCAGACTTAGGAATTACTTTCCCGTTACCAGTGGCTTTCTCACCTTGATACGCAACCATTTTAAGTTTTGTATCACCAATCATTGGCGTAAATTCAACATATGCTTTCTTGTTCATTCCTTTTTCAGCAATGGTAGCATTAATTGTTACCTCAACTGAATCTCCGTGTGCTTCCAACGGACAAGGGGTAACTTCATACGTTACATCCTTTAACAAATCACACGAAGAGATTAATCCTCCTGTAATAGCCAAAGCAGCTAATCCTGCAATTTTTCGAGTTCTCATTTTGTTTATTTTTCTCCTATTATACTATCAAGGTGCAATAATAACAGTTTGTTTTCAATTATTAAAATAATACTGCATATCATTTTAGCATATTTTATGTCTCGAATAGGCTTGATGTTCACCACTTTCAATAACCATCATAAGCTTTCGAAAATGTGCCGCATCATTAACAAAGTCTAAATCACTACAATCTAAATGTAGAACTCGCGGAACATTTAGCTCTGGTAATAATTCCTGATAGCTATTCTCAACAGCTTCTAAATAGGTGGTGTCTATCGATTTTTCATATTCTCTCCCACGTAACTTGATGTTCTTTAACAATGTATCGGTGTCACGTTGTAGGTAAATCAGCAAATCCACTTTAGGCAGTTGCTCAATCATAATATCATATAACTTCCTGAACAATTCAAATTCATCCGGGTTAAGTGTATGGCTTGCAAATGCAATAGTTTTGGCAATATGATAATCCGCAATCACTATATTTTCATTAATCGACTTGCTTACTTGATGAAATCTATCGGCCAAAAAACTCAGCTCTAGTGAGAATGCATAGCGTGCCTTATCCTGATAAAAACCTTTTAAAAACGAATTCTCTTCAAACTCCTCTAGCAATAAATCAGCGTTATATCGCTTAGCTAGGAGCTTGCATAAGGATGTTTTTCCTGCCCCAATATTTCCTTCAACTGCTATATACTTATAGTCCTCCATCAATTCGTATTATTCCAGTACAATCCAATTCCGACAAAAAATCGCTTACCTTTTTATCATAGTTAGCCAACAACTCATCCTCAATATCCAACATGGGCAACAATACAAACGCTCGTTTATGCATTTGCTTGTGGGGAATAGTTAAATCTACAGAGTGGTACAGCATACCTTTTATATATACTATATCAATATCAACTACCCTATCAACATATGTTGATGATGTCTTTTCTCTACGCCCTAAATCTATCTCAATGCTTTGAGTATGTTTTAAAAAGTCTACAACATTACACTTAAAACTCATTTTTACCACACAGTTATAATATGGGTTGGATGAATTGTATCCCCATGGCGGGGTTTCGTAGAGTGATGATACTGTGTGCAGCTCAGCGCACTTCTGCAATTGTTCAATAGCACTCTTAATATAAGATATCCTATCGCCCAAATTGGAACCTATGCTTAAATACACCTCTTTCACCGCAATAAAGGTATTATTTTCCGTTTATCCATTCTCTAATCATTACAAGCTCTTTCTGCTTATATTTGGTATAAATTCTTCGCAAATGAATCACAATAGACGACCAGCAGGCTTTTGGAAAATTTTTGGCGCCGCCAGCTTATCATCCATAATTATTAGCGTGATGATTCTGGGCTTACTCTTTACCAGCATACGCATGTTTATGCAATCAATAGATGACAGATTAGATGGTTTAATTGGGGAGGAAACTAGTTATGACCTTCAGTCTAAATCAGTATTAACTGTTGATTTAGGGAGAGATTACAGTGAGCGATCGTACACCACATTCGACAAGTTTAATCTTGGTTTAGATAAGAGTTATGGCCTCCATGATCTAATTAAAAATATTCATGCAGCGTCTATGGATCAGAAAATTGAAGGGATATACCTTAAGGTCGATGGCAATGCCCTTGGTTTGGCATCTTCAAGAGAATTACGGAATGCACTCATTGAATTCAAAGAATCAGGTAAGTGGATAGTGGCTTATGGAGACAGTTACACCCAAAAAGCGTATTATGTGGCAAGTGTTGCAGATGATATCTACATGTATCCCACGGGAATATTAGAATTTAAAGGGCTAAGTAGCACCATTACGTTTTTTAAAGGATTTTTAGATAAGTATGATTTAGAAGTTCAAGCGATTCGCGGAACAAATAATCAATATAAAAGTTTTGTGGAACCTTTTTTGTCAACTGAAATCAGTGAGGCAAACAGAAAACAAACCCAACGGTTCCTCGATCAACTTTGGAATGTTATGTTAGACGACATAAGCGAGAGCAGAGGGATTAATACGGAAGATTTACAAATTATCGCAGACTCATTGCAAATTAGAAATGGAAAGACAGCCGTAAAATACCGTCTATTGGATGGTTTAAAATATCCCGATGAAATCGAGATATACATTCGCGAACAGCTAGAGATTGATGATGACAAGAAAATCACGTTTGTAAGTCCGGCTAAGTATGCTAAGCGCGAAGGAAAGAAGTTTGAGGATAAAATGCGGAAATTATATCACAATGTAGCTGTAATCTACGCTAATGGTTCGATTCACGGTGGCAAAAGTGGCTACGATGATATAGGTGATGAAACTTTGGTAAAAGCGATTAATCAGGCAAATGATAACCCAATGATTAAAGCAATTGTGCTACGTGTTAACTCGCCAGGTGGAGATGCGCTTGCCAGTGACTTGATTTGGGATGCCCTAAACAAGGCAAAGTCGGGGAAACCAGTAGTGGTTTCCATGGGTAACACTGCTGCATCAGGTGGCTATTATATCAGCTGTATGGCCGATAAAATTTTCGCTGAAAAAACAAGCATCACGGGCTCGATAGGTGTTTTCTTATTAGTACCACACACCGGTAATTTCTTTAAAAACAATTTGGGATTAAGTTACAGTAGAGTAAAGTCAGCCGAGCATGCTGATATGAGTATTCTCGAAATGAGTCTGTCGTCATTTAATAGAAAGTTGACTGAAGAAGAAAAGAAAATATTGCAACAAGGAGTTGATGAAACCTATCTTGATTTTTTAACAAGAGTAACAGAAGGAAGACACACATTTGACGAAACAGCAGAGGTAGACTCTATAGGACAAGGTCGCGTGTGGGCGGGAACGGATGCAATAAGAATTGGTTTAGTAGATACGCTGGGCGGATTGCATGATGCTATCAATTATGCAGGCAAACTAGCTAATTTAGACAAGGTGGTGGTTGGTGAATACCCTAAATTTAAGCAGAATGGCTTGTCAAAGATATTGGAGATGATGGGCAATGAATCTGCTGAGATACCACAATTGCAATCAGAAAATCCTATACCAGAAGCTATCCAAATCGAAATTGATAAATTGAAGGATCTAACTGAACTAGGCAGGATGCAAGCACGATTAATGTGGAATTACACCATAGAATAAATCACTCTACTTTAACGTAGCCGTAGTGTTGTTCACCAATTTTTAAACTATAAAATGCATTTGGAAGATCAGATATATTAATCATCCCAGATGCAATTTGATAACTACCAAGGAACAGACCATCAATAGAATATACGTCACATGTCCCCTTCTGCAGGTCACATTTAATCTCCCCATTACCGGGGTTTGGGTAAAGCGACATTGATTTTTCAGCTTCATCAATTCCAGCTACGATTGGATCATACTCCAATAAGAAAGCTCTATTAACTACCTCCTGATTGCCCATCATTCCCCCGCAAATAACCCATGCATTACTACCTATTTGTGCGACACCTCTTAAGTCCATAACAGCATAGGGCGTTCCAGTCCCCTCAAACCAAGCTGGCCCTGTCTGAGAATAGAAAAGTATTCTATCCAGTGCTGGTACGCCGCCCGAACCGTTATATGCTATTCCATTATAATTATATGCAACCCCAGAACCTCCAATCCAAAACACTCGATTGCCTGAAGTTACACATGCCGATCTGTAATTAGCGTCACCAGGATTATCGCCTAGAAAGTCCCATTGAATATCCGTTGGATTATTTGGATTTATTATCCCTCTTCGTAAATGTTTTCTCGCTACAAATGAGAAATTGCCTGCAGTACCTCCATGATAATAAATAGTGTCCCCAATAACTTCTCCTGATGCTCCAAAGGCAATATAGTCGTTTGTGAAAGGAACATCTGTGCCTACCGACCATGCATCCGTATATGGATTGTAAATCTGCACATCTGGTTTATTGCCATTGTTGCTCCAACCTGTAACTAGTATGATTAATGAATCTCTCCATACCACCTGGACGTGGTCGTCGATGGGTACTGGAATTGGTGCGCCATCACTAAGATAAGTATTGGTTTCTGGATCATATCTATGCACTCTATCTGATGATAATTCATTTCCATTCGCCAGTACATGATAGCCGCCCATAATATAGATTATGTTATCAACTACACTGGCCCCCGCCGCAATTTTACCCAGGGTATCAGGTAAATCGGGAATTGAAGACCATTGAGATGTCTGTGTATTGTATCTGCATGACCGTTGATGAATCCCACTATATAGCTTGGTCGAATCTATTCCTCCAAAAGAAAAAACATGTGGTACACCATTTACATCCGCCTCAACCACTGCGTTATTGGACGTCCTAAAGGGCATTGTGTCTAGTTCAGTCCATGTCCAACCAATTTGGGCAGTGGATTGGAACGATAACAATAAGAAAACAATGATTAAACGCATATCCCTAAATCTACATAAAACCCAGTATGATTGCGAATATTCATGACTCTATTATCATCAAAAATAAGATACTGTCCTTTAATACCAGCTAAAGTACCCTCAACCAAGCTAGTTTTAAGAAGATTTACACTGTTTACCTTGTCTGGCCATCTATTTACGGGGTAATTAATGTGAAATATTTCGTCGTCTTCGCACATATACTCTAGTAAATCCGCGGGTAAAACTTCTTCAAGGGACCACTTGACATCTTCCAAATCTACGTCTTCTTCTACTTCATTTTTGAGCATTTTTCGCCAGTTCGTCTTGTCCGTAAACATATCTTTAAGAGCAACTTCTATCGCTCCAGCCAACTGTCTGTAAGGCGTCTCCGCAATCTTAATCGCATAACTTGCTCCTTGATCTATCCACCTTGTGGGAACTTGAGTCTCACGAGTGATACCCACCTTTACTGCACTAGATACGGCCAAATAAACTATATGTGGCTGTGCATGATGCAATCGTTCCCACTCTGGATCCCGTCCCTCTCCTAAATGTGCTCGACATAACTCGGGACGCACAATACACTCTGCTGCTTGAGGAGCGTTAATAAAGCAATCGTAACAGAATCCCTGTCCGTAGGGCTTCTTGGTCGTTTTTCCGCAGCTATCGCAATTGATTCGTCCATCAAATGATATCTGTATGCGCTTTTCGATTAAGTCATTCATGTAAATAGCATCATCTCCACAACCCAGCACGTAGTGGACTTCATCTCCTACCATTGATGCGCTCATCTTCTTCAGATTCCCTTCAAATATCGAATTACTCTCACTTGTAAATAAATCCATTGCTCCTATAGGTCTAGTATTAATATTTTTCTAATTTTACACAAAAATAAGAACAATGTCAGATAAGTTTTTCGATAAAAGCGTTGCTCCAGTGGGATACATTTATGTGATTGCCATCATTTTTGCAATCATAGGTCTGCTTGCATGCTAAAACTATCTTCTTGGTTTTGACACATTAATCTGTGTCTGGTATAATTTACCTGCCTGTTTGGTGTTAGTGTAGTACGAATAATTACTAACTTTAGGTAATATGCCGTTTAACTCAATATTTTCTTGGTTAATTAAGAAGCGATTGCATCAAATCGACTTGTTTCGCTCGTTTCCAGTTGAGACTCAGGATGAGGTTTTTGTAAGTCTGATTAATGCGGCGAAAGATACTGAGTGGGGAAAACAACACGGTTATTCCAGCATCAAAACAATTGGTGACTTTCAATCTCAAGTTCCACTTCAGGATTACAACGACATCAAGCCTTATGTTGATAGGTTGATGCGTAATGAACAGAATTTATTATGGCCGACGGAAATCAAATGGTTCGCTAAGTCATCGGGCACGACGAGTGGTAAAAGCAAATTTATTCCGGTTAGCAAAGAAGCGCTAGAAGACTGCCATTACAAGGGAGGAAAGGACCTTCTAAGTATGTATTATCACAATCACCCAAACAGAAAGTTGTATAACGGCAAACACCTAATTGTGGGAGGATCGGCAGAGATTAACACCTTAAGCTACGGCTCGTATACGGGTGATTTGTCTGCAATTATCATGAAAAACCTGCCGTGGTGGGCCGAAATTAGACGAACACCTAAGCGCAAGATTGCCTTAATGGATGACTGGGAAACCAAGCTTGAAGCTATGGCGCAGTCAACAATAAATGAAGACGTTTATATCTTGGCTGGTGTGCCTTCTTGGACTTTGGTGCTATTAAATCGAATTCTGGAGATCACTGGAGCAGATAATATCAATGAAGTTTGGCCGCGTTTAGAGTTTTTTATGCATGGCGGAGTAAGTTTTGCGCCTTACCGTTCTCAGTATGAAAAGCTCATTCCAAACCCAGAAATGAATTATTATGAAACCTATAACGCGTCAGAAGGGTTCTTTGGTATTCAAGATAGAGCGGGTGAAAACGATATGCTTTTAATGCTTGATTATGGTATATTCTATGAATTCATTCCGATGGAGCATTACGAGGGTAAAGCCTCTAAAAAGGTGGTGAGTATTCAGGATGTTGAAGTTGATAAAAACTATGCAATTGTCATTAGCACGAATGGTGGTTTATGGCGCTATTTAACTGGAGATACGGTGAAATTCACTTCCATCAATCCTTGCCGTATACAAGTATCTGGCAGAACTAAGTTTTTTGTTAATGCCTTTGGAGAAGAATTGATAGCGGACAATGCCGAAAAAGCATTAGAAATTGCATGCAGCAAAACGGGGGCAGAACTTACCGAATATTCGGTATGCCCAGTATACATGAATGAAAAGGCGGATCAGGCAGCACACGAATGGTTAATCGAGTTTAAAAACCCTCCACATGACCCTGCATTTTTTACGGAAGCCTTAGATAATGCATTAAAATCTTTGAACTCGGATTATGAAGCTAAACGTGCTGGAGGCTTCATCTTAAAAGAGCCTTTGGTCCAAATCATGCCAAGTGGCACATTTTATGATTGGATGAAACAAAGAGGAAAGTTGGGAGGACAAAACAAGGTACCACGATTGAGCAACGACAGAACACATGTTGATTCGATTAAATCCTTTATAAATAAGCATGTTGCGGAAGTTTAAATATCTATTGTTTTTTTTCTTGTTCCCAATTACGATATTGGGGCAGCAAGACGCGGCACAATTTGATGTTGATGCAAACTCCAAGCTCTTGCGGAGCATACCTAGTCAAGCCAAATTTATTTGCAGTGATAATATAGGTTACTTCTATGCGGTAAACGATGACAACATTACCAAATATGAAGAAAATGGTGACTCCATGTTCACGGTGAGCACAAAAATCACTGGAGATGTTCACTCTTTTGATATCAGCTTTGCACTAAAACCATTGGTATTCTATAAAGACCAAAATGCGGCAATGATTTTAGACAACACCTTAAGTCCTCAGGGAGATCTAATCCATTTTGAAGAATACGACATTTTCACGCCTACAGCTATTTGTAACAGTTTTAATGGGAATACAATCTGGGTTTTTAACCAAGATAATTTTGAATTGCTGCAGATCAATGATGATCGCGGAGTGCAATACCGCTCTGGAAATTTAAAGCAACAATTAGGCGATTTCGGTGAAGTGACAGAAATGATAGAGCATAAAAACAAGCTATACATTACTACCACTAAGATGGGTGTACTCATTTTTGATATTTACGGAAGTTATCGATCGCGAATCACCCAAAATGGATTATCAGAAGTGCATTTTTCTGGAAATTCGATGGTTGCAAAAAAGGATAATCAGTACATAATCCTCAAGGATGTTGAGCGCATAATAGATGTCGTTCCCATTACAATTAAGTCTGATGCGGAACAAATTTGCATGAATGGGAAACAAATTCATCTGCTAAAAGAGAATAAAATCGAAATTCGACGATTTAAGTAGAAGATTTTCCAACAATCTAATGTTGTTTAAATCATAATTTGTACTTTAGAATCTTTCAAAATCAGGTAAGATGCATATCGCAGTAGCAGGAAATATAGGAAGTGGAAAAACGACTTTAACAAATTTATTAGCAGATCATTACAAATGGGATCCTCATTTCGAGAGTATCGATGACAATCCCTACCTAAATGATTTCTATAATGACATGCAGAGATGGTCGTTTAATTTGCAGATATATTACCTGAACAGCAGATTTACGCAAATCCAAGAGATAAAAGAGAGTACCAACAATGTGATACAGGATAGAACCATCTATGAGGATGCCTTCATATTTGCGCCTAACCTGCATTCAATGGGGTTAATGACATCTAGGGATTTTGAGAATTACTTCTCATTATTTAATCTGCTTGAGTCGTTCATATCAGCACCCGACTTGCTAATTTACCTAAGAGCATCTGTTCCGAAATTGGTGAATCAAATTCAGCAACGTGGTAGAGATTACGAAGAGTCTATTAGACTCGACTATTTAAAAAGACTTAATGAGCGTTATGAAGCTTGGATTTCGACTTACGACAAAGGAAAATTATTAATCATAGACGTTGATGATAATGCGTTCCATGAAGACAAGGAGGATCTAGGAAAGATTATTCAGGCAATCGATTCTGAGATTAACGGCTTGTTCTAAGTTTACACTAAGTAAGGAATCATCTCGTAGTACAAGGGAATCCCAATCATTACATTTACAGGAAACGTGATACCAAGCGCCATGCTCAGATACAAAGTAGGCTGACTTTTGGGGAGGGCATTTTTCATAGCTGCGGGCACAGCAATATAAGACGCTCCTGCTCCCAAAATAGCAAACAACAATAAATTCCCAGGGTCTTTAGTGATAAAACTAGCAAGAAAAATTGCCAGAAAACCGTTAACAAATGGAATTACCATAGCAAAGACAAAAGGGAAGATGCCTTTTTTAGCCAATATCTGGATTTGTTTACCACAGGTAATCCCCATATCCAAAAGGAATACAGCCAAGAAGCCTTTAAAAATATCTCTAGTAAATGGCGCAATACCTTCCGCTTGCTTTTCAGATGCTATGTATCCTATGATTAGACTTCCAATAATTAATAACACGCTTCCATTGGTTAATGCATGTTTAATAGTCCCTAGGGTGTTTTGTTCCACTATTTCTTCCTTTTTGTTGGTCTTCTTCGAATATATTTTAGCAAGGAGTAAACCAACTACTATGGCTGGAGCTTCCATTATGGCCATTATGGCAACCATATGACCTCCAAATTCAATATTCTTGCTTTGTAAAAAGGCTACTGTTGTGACGAATGTTACCGCACTAACAGACCCATAAGCTGCAGCCACTGCACCGGCATTCTGAACGCTCAACCTGTTCTTTAAAATAAAGTAGGCCATAACTGGAATACCCGCAGATAGGAACAAACCTAGTAGTAGACTTAATCCAACCTCCAAATTAATACCAGTATGCGACAATTCCTGCCCCCCTTTAAACCCAATTGACAACAATAAATAGGCTGCTATAAATTTTGATGATGTCTCGGGTATACTTAAATCACTTTTTACTCTCGTAGCTATAATTCCCAGCAAAAAAAACAATAATGCGGGATTGGTAATATTCTCTACTAGACCGCTAAAATTCATCTTTTTATCTAGATAAGATTGATGGTTAACTTTTTATTCATCTCGAAGGTTTGTCCAAGTTTTTCAAGTTCTAATAGAAAACTATGGAGCGTTAATGGGTTAATTTGGTCGATTTCAATCCCATCATCTGTGATTCTCAGATTTGCCTCTTCCTCACATTTATCTCTTTTGAGTAGATTATGTAAAGTTTCTCTTATCTGTTTTTCGGATACCGCTGATGTTCTTTTTGATTTTAAAGTACCTTGTCGTATTCTACTATTAATCGTTATAACCATAGTTGTTCATTTTAAGTTTTGACAAAGATGCTATAAGTGTATTATATATTTTTATTTATATTTGTTATGTACAACATTATCTTTTATTTATGAATTTTACTATTCATCAATTGCGAATATTTACTACAATATGTGATTTACAGAGTATTACTAAAACTTCAGAACAACTCTTTTTAACTCAGCCAGCAGTATCAATTCAGCTGAAAAAATTTCAGGATCAGTTTGACATTCCATTAACGACTATGAAAGGGAGACAAATAGCAATTACAGATTTTGGCATGTCTATTTGTGAAGTTAGCAAGCGTATATTAAATGAAGTGGATAATATCCAGATAACAACAAATCAATACAAAGGGCTGTTATCAGGAAAGCTTTCATTCTCGGTTGTAAGTACTGGCAAGTATGTGTTGCCATATATCTTAAGTAACTTTAAGGATGCCCATCCATTGATCGATATTTCAATTAATGTTACGAATAAGCAAATAGTAACAAAAAACATGATAGACAAGACCGATGATTTTTATTTAGTATCCGTACTTCCCATGCTAGAAAACACAGAGTCGATAAAACTAATTAAAAATGACTTATATCTTGTTGGCTCAACCGCATACATTAAGAGTCATATAAAAAAGAAAATGACGCATAGTGTACTATCCAATCACTCACTTATTCTTAGAGAGCAGGGTTCGGCCACTAGAAGTGCAATGGAAAGTTACTTGTTAAAGCACGGCATTACCTTGCAAAACACAATGGAATTAGTATCTAATGAAGCTGTAAAACAAGCTGTAAATGCTGGGCTAGGCTTATCCATTATGCCCTTAATTGGTTTAAAAAATGAGCTTACTAGCGGTGAAATGTCTATCATTCCGATAAAAGGACTTCCTATTACCACCGAATGGCAGTTGGTGTATAACATGGGTACTCAAATGAGCCCAGTTAAAAAGGCCTTTATTGATTACATTAATGAAGTAAAAATAGAATCTCTCTCGACCAAATTTTCTTGGACTAAAAACTTTAAGTAACACTAGAGATTTGCCGCTTCTTCTTCGATTTTATTCATGAGGTCGTCATGCTCCTTGTCAAGTGACATGCCTGCATCTTCAGACTCCTCGTCGTCTAGATCAAAGTCATCATCATCAAGATCGAAATCATCATCTTCCTCACTTGCGATTTCGGCGTCACCACCTAAGACCATATCTACATAAAAACTAACTTCTGCATGATCAGCATCTCCGCTTTTCTTCATTCCGTTTGCTTGGTGATCAAAATTGAAGGAGCCTTCGAATGAAGCGAGTTGTTTGCCGTCTTCTTCAGCCACACCTCTAAAAGTAAAGGGAAATTCAAAATCAATACTCGACCCTAGAAACTCCAATTGCCCAATAGCTTTAAACTTGTTATCTCCAAGAGATTCTATGCTTGAAGATGTGAATGTTATTTCAGGATATTCACTTGTATGGAAGAAATCTTCGCCATTTAGATGATCATCTCTCACATCATTATCAGTAAAAACCGAACCAGCCTGAACAACTACTTTGATTGTTGCTTCTTCTATATTGCCGTCAATATCAAGAGTCGCTTCAAATTCCTTAAAGACGCCCTGTGCCTCTTTTGTTCCGTCTGCAACAAAATGAATCTCTGCTTTCCCTTTTTTCTTCGAAGACACATAATGCCCACTCAAACTGTCTATAGGTGCCGCGCTAACTTTTGTTTCAATTTTCTCGCTACCCTGATTTCCGGACCAAACCAGTTTATAGAATAAAATTCCGCCTGCTACAGCCAATACAACACCAACTATCGTTAGAATTTTCCAGTTCTTCTTAATCCAATCCATTTGTTCAATTTTTACTTAACGAATATACTACAAAAAAAGAATCCCCATCATCATTTAAAACTGATGTGGGGATTCAAGTGTTTTATATTGAGTAATTTACTCTTTTATAATCTCAATAAGCATTGCTTGTTGATTAGATTCAACAACTTCTTCGATTACTGGCTGGTTCACATTCTCTGACTTTTTATCGTCCTCAGCCATATCTCTTAAGATTGGAGCAATAATTAATCCAACTAAACAAGTAAGCTTAATTAAGATATTCATTGAAGGCCCAGACGTATCTTTAAATGGATCACCTACTGTATCACCAGTAACTGCGGCCTTGTGAGCATCTGACCCCTTGTAAGTCATTTTGCCATCAATCTCAACACCTGCTTCAAATGATTTCTTAGCGTTATCCCATGCACCACCAGCGTTATTTTGGAAGATAGCCCACATAACACCAGATACAGCTACACCTGCCATATAAGCACCCAACGGTTCAGCTCCCATAGTGAACCCAATTACTAGCGGACCAATAATTGTGATAGCACCTGGCAACATCATTTCTCTTAAGGCAGCTTTAGTTGAGATATCAACACATTTACCATACTCTGGCTCAGCCTTTCCTTCCATAATACCAGGAATTTCTTTAAACTGACGTCTAACCTCTTTAACCATTTCCATGGCCGCTTTACCAACAGCGTTCATTGCTAATGCCGAGAACACAACAGGCACCATACCACCAACAAATAATGCTGCTAATACATCTGCTTTAAATATATTAATACCATCGATTCCTGTAAAGTATACGAAGGCTGCAAATAATGCTAATGCTGTAAGTGCAGCAGAAGCGATTGCAAATCCTTTTCCGATTGCAGCAGTAGTGTTACCAACTGAATCTAAAATATCTGTTCTTTCTCTTACTTCATCTGGTAATTCGCTCATTTCTGCAATTCCACCAGCGTTATCTGCAATTGGTCCAAAGGCATCAATAGCTAATTGCATTGCTGTAGTAGCCATCATTGCTGATGCTGCGATAGATACACCATAGAAGCCTGCAAAATAGTATGACGACCAAATTGCAAGTGCAAATAGAATCACGGAGCCAAAAGTAGACATCATACCTACTGCTAAACCAGCAATAATATTAGTTGCTGCACCCGTAGATGATTTCTGAATGATATCTGTTACTGGTTTTTTACCGATACCAGTATAGTACTCAGTTAAAGCAGAAATTAATCCACCAACGGCAATACCAATAAGAACAGTGTAGAATACTTCCATATTCGTTACTTCTTGCATGCCTTCACCGAAGAATCCCATCATCATTTTTTCAGGAAGAATCCACATAATAGCACCAAGTGAACCAAGTGCAGTAAGTATCAATGCCACCCAGTTACCCATGTTCAATGATTTCTGAACTTCCGCCTCTTTAGCAGAATTGTCCTTAATCTTCACTAAGAATGTTCCTACAATCGAGAATACAATCCCAAGACCTGCGATTAAAATTGGCAATAAAATTGGCCCATATCCACCAAAATCATCTTCCCATCTACCGCCGTAGCCCATTATAACAAAGTTACCAAGAACCATTGCTGCAAGCATTGTAGCCACATAAGACCCGAATAAATCAGCACCCATACCAGCAACATCACCCACGTTGTCTCCTACGTTATCTGCAATAGTTGCAGGGTTTCTTGGGTCATCTTCAGGAATACCTGCTTCAACCTTTCCAACAAGGTCAGCACCTACATCTGCAGCTTTTGTATAAATACCACCACCTACTCTCGCGAATAAAGCGATTGATTCAGCTCCTAATGAAAATCCAGCTAATGTTTCAAGTATAACAATCATGTCTTCACGGCCATACTCTCCACCACCTAACCAAACAAATAATAAAGCAAAGAGGGCTGATAGACCAAATACAGCTAAGCCAGCAACACCAAGACCCATAACAGTACCTCCTTTAAAGGCAACTTGTAATGCTTTTGGAAGACTAGTTCTTGCTGCTTGAGTTGTTCTTACGTTAGCTGCCGTTGCAATTTTCATCCCAATATTACCAGCAATTGCTGAGAATACCGCACCTATGATGAATGCAATAACAATAAACCAATGTGTATGCTCAACAATTTGAGAGACAACTCCTAAAGCGGCGCCTGCTACTACAACAAATACTGCTAGAATTCTGTACTCAGCTTTTAGAAAAGCCATTGCTCCTTCTTGCACATAGCCAGCTAATTTTTGCATTTTGCCGTCGCCAGCATCTTGCTTATTCACCCACTTAGCTAAAAAAGCCATATAAAACAATCCAATTAGACCGAATATTGGCAGGATGTAAATCAAATCTTTCATAAGTTTATATATATGTGTCTAAAATTTCGGACGGCAAAAGTATATCTTTATATATAATTCTGCAAATAATCCAATTACAATAAAAAATCCTGACTAATCGCGGCCTGAAGCTCAAGATTGTCAGGATCAAATATTATCTGAGTATTAATTTTCTTACTTCTCTATGTAAAGAAGCTCGTTTACAGCTTTAACCACACGCTCAACATTTGGTAAAGCTTCATCAATTAAAGTAGGCGAAAATGCAAACGGTGTGTCCGACTGTGTAATTCTTTGTACAGGCGCGTCTAAATAATCAAAGGCATATCGCTGTACCCAATATGCTATCTCTGACGAGATAGAAGCTAGTGGCCATGATTCTTCAACGACCAGCAATCTATTTGTTTTCTTTACAGATTCAATCACCGTATCGTAATCTATTGGGCGAATTGTTCTTAAGTCAATAATCTCGCACTCTATTCCTTCTTTTTTTAGTTCATCAGCAGCCGCATAAGCAACTTTTATAATTTTTCCGAAGGAAACGATGGTTACGTGCTCTCCCTTTCTTTTAATTTCTGCTTTTCCGATTGGTGTCAGGTATTCGCCATCGGGAATCATTCCCTTATCACCATACATTTTTTCTGACTCAAGGAAAACCACAGGATCCTCATCCCTAATCGCTGATTTTAATAAACCTTTTGCATCTGCGGGGTTAGAAGGTGTGATTACTTTAAGACCTGGCACGTGTGCATAAAACGCCTCAAAGCTTTGAGAGTGTGTTGCTGCCAATTGACCTGCAGTCCCATTTCCTCCTCTAAATACAATTGGGCAATGATATTGACCTCCACTCATTTGCAACATTTTCGCCGCTGAGTTGATAATTTGATCCGCCGCCAGAATCGCAAAATTCCATGTCATAAACTCAACAATAGGCCTTAAACCATTCATTGAAGCACCCACGCCAATACCAGCAAAACCAAGCTCTGCTATTGGTGTGTCTATCACTCTATCCGGACCAAATTCGTCCAGCATCCCCTGGCTTACCTTGTATGCTCCATTGTATTCAGCTACTTCCTCCCCCATCAAAAAGACATTCTTGTCTCTTCTCATCTCTTCTGACATAGCTTCATTTAGGGCTTCTCTAAATTGTACCTCTCGCATTATAACATGAATTTATTGCACCACAAAAATATAAAAATAGGCAATGTAGACAAGCCCCAAATACAATTCGTCGAAAAGGCTTAAAAATAGAACCTTCAACTTATTTTTTTTGATAAATTTGCTAGCCTAAAATAATAATCACAACACAATATATATAAGATGAAGATATTAGTTTGTATCAGTAAAGCTCCAGATACAACAAGCAAAATCGATTTTACAGATGGCAATACAAAATTTAACGAAAGTAATGTCCAGTATATCGTAAACCCTTATGATGAGTGGTATGCATTGGTTAGAGGATTGGAGTTAAAAGAAGCGAATGGTGGTTCAGTTACAATTATTACAGTTGGAACTCAAGCAGATGAGGCTATAATGAGAAAAGCTCTGGCGATTGGAGCAGATGAGGCCGTTAGAGTGGACGCAGAACCATCTAATGGATTGTTTGTGGCTCAACAAATAGCTAAATACGCTAAAGAAAATGGTTTTGATCTTGTTTTAACGGGTAAAGAAACCATTAATTACAACGGTTCTCAAGTAGGTGGAATGGTGGCTGAGCTAATGGATGCTCCATTTTTAAGTTTGGCTTCAAAAATGGAGTTGAACGGAACTACAGCGACGGTGGAACTGGATGTAAAAGGCGGTAAACAAGTTGCTGAAGTAAATCTTCCATGTGTTGTGAGTTGTGCAAAAGGTATGGCTGAGCAAAGAATTCCTAACATGCGAGGAATTATGGCAGCCAGAACAAAGCCATTACAAGTAGTTGCTGCTGATGCAGTAAACGGTGGATCTGAGATTGTATCATACGAATTGCCTCCAGCCAAAGCCGAGTGCAAAATGATTGATCCAGAGAACATGGACCAGTTAGTAGAGTTATTACACAATGAAGCAAAAGTTATCTAATTATGTCAGTACTAGTATTTGTAGACACAAGCAAAGGAGTTTCTAAAGCAGCTTTAGAGGCTACCTATTACGGAAAGAAAGTAGCGGAAAGTACTGGCGGTGATGTAAATGTTGTAACATTCGGTAACGCCGGTGATTTACCGGATTTAGGGAAAGCAGGTGCACAAAGTGTAGTGGTTGCCAGCGGAATTAATTCTCCTGACCCACAACAACTAACCCGATTAGTTACACAAACGGCAGAAAACAAAGGCGCAAGCATTATTATTATATCGCAAGACCCAGTAGGGAAAGCAGTTGCTCCAAGAGTTTCAGCACGATTAAATGCGGGACATGCGGCACCGGCAATAGCTTTACCAGACACATCCAATGGTTTTGTGGTAAAAACCAATGTGTTCTCAGGAAAAGCGTTTGCCCATGTTAACTTAACATCTGATAAGAAAGTAATATCATTATTACCTAATTCGATTGTTCCTGAACTAGGAGACGGTAGCGCGGCAGTTGAGAATTTCTCTGGCGACCTAGGAAACCCTGGTATCACATTTAAAGATTTAAAAACTCAAGGTGGATCCGTTCCATTACCAGAAGCAGAGCTGGTTGTATCCGCAGGTAGAGGTTTAAAAGGCCCTGAAAACTGGGGAATTGTTGAAGATTTAGCAGGTGCTTTAGGAGCTGCTACAGCATGCAGTAGACCTGTGGCAGATATCGGCTGGAGACCTCACCACGAGCATGTTGGGCAGACTGGTGTAGCGATTAGACCGAATTTATATATTGCTGCAGGAATCTCTGGAGCAATTCAGCACTTAGCTGGTGTAAACGGTTCTAAGACAATCGTAGTAATCAATACTGATAGTGAAGCACCTTTCTTTAAAGCAGCAGATTACGGTATTGTAGGTGATGCATTTGAAGTACTGCCAAGATTAACTGAAGCAGTAAAAAAATTCAAAGCGTCTAATTAATTGAAATCTCAATAGAGAATTAGTATATTAGTCAACAAATTGGGAAGCTTTTGCTTCCCTTGTTGTTTATGGAAAAAATACAACTCGAAATAGTAGGACTTTCCTATAGCCAGACACAATCTGGAGCCTATGCATTGGTATTGGGAGAGGCAGAAGGTAAAAGAAGGCTACCTATAATAATTGGTGGATTTGAAGCTCAAGCTATCGCTATTGAACTCGAAAACATGACGCCAAGTAGACCACTTACGCATGATTTGTTTAAAAACATGGCCCAAGCTTTCGATATTGAAGTGAAGGAAGTAATTGTCTACAATTTGGTTGAGGGAATTTTCTTCTCAAAAATCATATGCGAAAAAGATGGGGAAGAAGAAGAAATTGACGCAAGAACTTCTGATGCAATCGCACTAGCTGTTCGATTTAAGTGTCCTGTGTTTACCTATGAATTCATCCTAAGTTCGGCCGGAATTATTTTGGAAGACGATGAAGACGATGAGGACACAGACTTTGATGAGGGTGACACAGTGCCAGTATCAGAAACAGGAAGCACAGTACAAGGGGCTACTGGACTTGGCCAACATTCAGATGAAGAATTAGAAAAGTTGCTTGATGAAGCTATTTCTAATGAAGATTACGAACGAGCCAGCAAAATTCGCGATGAATTAAACTCTCGAAAAAACAATTAATTCATGCGCTACCTCACCTGGGCCCTTCTTTTGATAGGATTTCTTAGTTCTTGCACGAAAGAAAAAGAAGACTCGGTTGAAACGCTTCTAAAGCGGAAATGGATTCTAAGCGAGAATGAAAACACAAAAGAGGTTCCATCTTTTCTAACATTATCCGAAAAAGATGGCAAAAAAGTATTCTTTACAAACATCCAATCATTCCCTGACACTACCGGTGAATGGCGGCTTTTAGGTGATACTACGCTCGTGCTAACGGGAGCCCCTGAATTTACTGTAAAAGAAATTGACTCTACCATTATAATAGGCCAAGAGGATCAAGCCACTATAGTTTATTATAATAATGGTAGAAAAATTGGTCAGTTAAAAAACAATGTACTTGAACCAACTAGAGCCGCACTCTCGCTTCAAATAAAAGATATTGCGGATAATTCATCTGAATTTATTAGTGGTGAAGGCGAATCATACAGCTTTAAATATCAGCCTAAGGTTATCGAGAATCAATTCTCTATCACCTCCATTTTGAGAGGTCTTTTGGGCATTCTTACACTCTTAACAATTGCTTATTTGTGCTCTGCCAATAGAAAACAGATTGATTGGAAATTAGTTCTTAAGGGACTCGGAATACAACTAGTGCTTGCTATTGCGCTTCTTAAAGTACCCATAATTGCCACAATGTTTGAAAGCATTAGTTCTGGGTTTATTCAAATAATTGAATTCACTCAAGAAGGTACACAGTTCTTATTTGGCTCATTCATTAATAATGGTGTAGTTGATGATGCCTATGTTAATTTTGCTTTTAAAGTCTTACCAACTATAATTTTCTTCTCGGCACTTACCAGCCTATTCTATTACTGGGGTATATTACAATTGATTGTAAAGTTTTTCGCAGCGATAATGCAAAAAATCATGAATCTATCGGGATCAGAGAGTATGGCCGCAGCGGGGAATGTATTCTTGGGTCAGACAGAAGCTCCCTTACTCATTAAGCCATATTTAATGGGTATGACAAAATCTGAATTTTTAACCTTAATGACTGGTGGAATGGCCACCATTGCTGGAGGTGTTTTAGCTGGTTATATTTCGTTTTTAGGAGATGGTGATCCAGCACAAGAATTGTTTTTTGCCAAGCATTTGCTGATCGCAAGTATTATGAGTGCACCAGCGGCCATTGTAGCTGCAAAAATTCTGCTACCAGAAACAGAAGAATTCAACAAAGACCTTAGTGTTCCAAAAGACAAAATTGGATCCAACGCACTGGAGGCAATAACAAGGGGTACAACAGACGGAGTGAAACTAGCCGTAAATGTAGGAGCTATGCTTCTTGTATTTATTGCATTAATAGCGTTTGGAAATCACATCTTAGGGTGGACCGGTGAGCAAGTTGGCATAAATGATTGGGTAGCGGCCAACACTGAATATGACAAGTTAAGTTTTGACTTTATCTTGGGATACGCGTGTGCTCCTATAATCTGGTTAATGGGAGTACCAGATACAGACGTGATTTTGGTAGGTGAATTACTTGGAAAGAAAACTGTAATAAACGAATTCGTGGGATATGTGAGGTTAGGAGAATTAAAATCTCAAGGCTTGTTATCAGACAAAGGTATATTGATGAGTACTTATCTGCTATGCGGCTTTGCTAATTTCGCATCCATCGGCATTCAGATTGGCGGTATTGGATCCCTTGTTCCATCTCGACAAGGTCTACTTTCAAAACTAGGATTTAGAGCCTTAATCGGTGGGACAATTGCCTGTTTAATGACCGCTGTGATGGTCGGGATGCTAATGTAATTTTCAACATTTATTTTCCTTTTTAACCACCCTTCGTTATCACCCATTTCTTATGGTATATTTGAAGTATGAAGTGGATATTTAGCATTATTATGTGTTTGTCTCTGTTTACTGCTAGTGCAGATTCATGGGATAATTTGACGGAGAAAGAAGCTGCCAAGACAGCTAAATATTTAAAAAAGAACCCATACATTCTTGACTATTGTGATTGTTGCGGCGGAAGTGATGTGTATTTACTCAAAGTTGTATCAACTGAAATTGTGCAATGCAGCTGGAATAAAGAGCATAAAAGTATAAAGGTGAAGGTTGAAAAAATTGCAAAGTTAGAAACAACAGATGTTGGACCAAGCAAATATCGAGCTGAACCAATTAACGATTCTGAAGAGTATACTATTTCGATGAATTACACCTTTGGCTATGATAAGAAAATGAGATGGGCCGTACCACTATTCAAATTAGTTGATTATAACATGTATGATGACCACGTATGCAAAGGAGCGACCAATTACCCAGAACCAACTTTGCAAAACGGTACAGTGATTAATGCTGATTACAAAGCATGGTATGACAAACGAATTGCTAAAAAATAATTGACATGAGAGCCTACCTAGACCTACTTGAACATATTTTAGAAAACGGCACACAGAAGGGTGACCGCACAGGAACTGGAACTATAAGCACCTTTGGATATCAGATGCGATTTGATTTAAGCGAAGGTTTTCCATGTCTTACTACAAAAAAACTGCATCTGCGATCTATAATACACGAGCTATTGTGGTTCCTAAAAGGAGATACTAATATCAAATATCTTAAGGAAAACGGTGTTAGAATTTGGGATGAATGGGCAGATGAAAATGGTGATTTAGGTCCTGTTTATGGTTATCAGTGGCGCTCATGGCCAGCACCTAATGGCGAGTCAATTGATCAAATCACAAAATTGATCGACTCTTTAAAGAACAACCCGAACTCAAGAAGACATATTGTTTCTGCATGGAATCCAGCATTTGTAGACGATATGGCATTACCTCCATGCCACTGCCTATTTCAGTTTTACGTGGCGGACGGAAAGCTAAGTTGTCAACTCTACCAAAGAAGTGCAGATACCTTCTTAGGCGTTCCGTTTAATATTGCTTCTTACGCTTTGTTAACTATGATGTTAGCTCAGGTTTGTGGTTATCAGCCAGGTGAGTTTGTATGGACTGGAGGTGATGTTCATTTATACAATAATCATATCGATCAGGCAAAAGAACAGCTTACACGTGAACCAAGACCACGCCCAAAAATGAAAATGAATCCGAACGTAAAAGATTTGTTTGAATTTAAGTTTGAAGATTTTGAGTTGGTTGATTACGATCCGCACCCTCACATTAAAGCTGAAGTTTCAGTATGATATGTTCTATCATAGTTGCCGTAGACAATCAAAACGGAATTGGTAAAGACAATGATTTATTATGGCACTTACCAGATGACATGGCTTTCTTTAGAAAAACTACTATGGGCCACCCGGTAATAACAGGTAGAAAAAATTACATTTCTATTCCGCCTAAATACCGACCACTAAAAGGCCGAACCAATATAGTCTTAACAAGAAGCAAAGACTTTACTGAAGATGGGATACACATTGCCCACTCACTCAATGATGCTATGGAAATTGCTAAATTATTCGAAACGGAAGAAATTTTTATAATTGGCGGTGGACAGATTTATAGAGAGGCCATGCAAGAGGGTATCTGCCATCGATTATATATTACAGAAGTAGACGTTACATTAGAGGCAGACACATTTTTCCCAGAAATTGGACCTGAGTGGATCGAGGAAAAACGTGAGCATCATTCGGTAGACGAAAAGCACAAATACGCCTTTGACTTTGTACAGTATCGAAACTCAAAACTGAGTAATGATTAAGTTTATTGGGTAATTAAACTGTCCAGCAAGGCGTCCAACTCAGCACCATATACATTACGTGCAATTATAGTTCTGTTTTCATCCAGAATAAAGTTGCTTGGCACAGCGCTTACAGAAAATCTTTGAGCTAAATCACCAGCATAATTTCCACCATCAAATATTTGTGGGAATTCTCTATTGTCTAGTTTAACAGCATTTTCCCAAGCTTCTTGGTCTCTATCAATTGAAACACCCAAAATCTCAAAATCACTTGTGTTGTATGTTTGCCTTAACTGATTTAAATGATTTGCCTCTAGTCTACATGGTCTGCACCAACTTGCCCATAAATCAATCATTAGATATTTGGATTCAATATGCTTAGAGAGAATTGTATCTCCATTCAATCCCTTGCCTTTAAATTCTTCAACTTTAGACCCCAAGGCAATATTAGTTAAGCGCTCCAGCTTATTTTCCATCTCAATAAGTAAATCGGTACCTGCATATTGTTTTGCGAATTCATCCACTGCAGTTTGAAGGCCTGGCAAATGTTCGTCACCAATCCATCGCAAACTTGAATAATAAAACGCCGGATTTTTGGGCATTTTAATCGCGTAGTCAGTGATTTCATTTTGATATATTTTGTATGCCGTCATTTCTAATGCGCTTAATGAATCTATTTCTTTTTTATTATCGCTTAATCCACCAGACAATGCTTCTATTTCTCTCCGTATTCCATTTACATTTTTCTCAAGAGAGGATTTCCGAAACTGTTCATAGGCCAAGTAGTCATCATGACATTTAGAACCAGAGACTTCAATTATACCTTCTTTATATCGCACCTTTGCAGCGCCTTGATCATAGCAGAATATTATCTTATTATCTCCATCATATATTTCATACACACCCAAAATTTCATCTAGCTCGATGGAGTCATTTGCAGCAACCACTACAATTTTTTCGGCTTGATCATCCACCAAGGAATAAGGTCTTAACACTTCTATATCAATATCCGAGCTATTTACAATTTTAAGTCTGTTTTGTTTTACAGCCTTTGCCTCACCGTCTTGAGAGGAGCTTTTTGTGTTACATGAATAAAATCCTGCAAGCAGAATTGTCATTACACTAATCTTCCATTTCATATTATCAAAAGTACTTACAGTTCTGTTGGAACGATAATACTTATACCAATTTATAGCAAGCTTATTTGTCTTCCACACTAAGGCGTTGGTAATCAAAATGTGTGTTCTAAAATTTCTATAACCTTTTTTCATTATTTTCGTTTGATTGAAAGATTGTGAAGACGCGATTAATTATACTGCTTGCCATTCTTGGATTGGCTTCTTGTAGAAAATCAGACCGTGATTTTGATGAGAGTTTGTTAGCAACACAGGATGCTACAGATGTTAAACTGTACCTTTTAAACAGTTTTTACATTGTAGATGATGTAGCTAAAAAAGAATATGGTATGACACCAGCAACAACAAGTGGACTAACATCTTGCGCAACAATTATCAGCAATACTCTTGGTTCTCCAAATACCTTTAACATTGATTTTGGAGGGGGGTGCACAGGTGCAGATGGACGAGTAAGAAAAGGACAGATGTATGTAACTGTGGACGGCACCTACGGCGACTCATTATGTAAAATAGAAGTGAATTTTCTGGACTTCTTTATTAATGATGTTGAGATTGAAGGAAAAATTAAATACACTCATAACGGGATGAACGCCGATAATCTAGAGCACTATCTCTACTCCTATACAGATTTAAAATTACGATACACAAACCCGGATAAAGTAGCCACCATAAGTGGAAGTGGTAAGAAAATATTATACAGTGACACGGATGCTTTTGATGTAAGTGATGATGTATATAAGCTTACTGGATCTAGTGAAGGAAGAAGTATTTCTGGTAATTGGTTTGAATCGGTGATTACCTCTCCCCTGATATTTGATCATAGCTGCCATTATATCAATAGTGGATTAATGGAAACCACTCCCGCAAACTTAGTCCCACGATTCGCGGATTTTGGAGATGGCACATGTGATTCTGCAATTGTTGTTACCATTAGCCAAACACAACATTTAGTAATTGCACCCTAATGTACGAACAGCACCTAAAAAGGCTGGGCTTACAAAGCGGAGCGTCCAAAGATGATATAAAAAAAGCCTATCGTCAACTGGCAATAAAGTATCATCCTGATAAGAATCCTAACCCAAAAGCCAAGGAAGTATTCGTTCTCATAAATGAGTCTTACGAGTATCTTACTACACACAAACCTAGGCGTAAACGCCCGATTACCACTACCGCTACTAAAACACAGCCTAAAGGAACACGAAATGCTGGGTCCTCTTCTACTACACAGGAAGAAAGAATAAAGCGTGCTAAAGCCTATGCCGAATCAAAACGAAACAAGGATGCAGCTGAATTCAAAGCCTTTATGCAATCAAAAACACTGAGGATATCTCGCATACTAGCCTACGTATACGCTTGCTTTGGTATTTTTTTCTTACTTGATTATAATTATACTTATACCCACGAACAAATACCTGTTGTAGACTTTGATAGGGACTCGCAAACGCCTGTTTTGGTTTTGCATTTGAAAGGTGGAGACACACGTGTTCCTATTGGTGGGTTTGACTCTCCAATAGTAAAATATCCCATTACCTCAGTTGAGGCTGAAGTATCTTCGATAACTGGTGTCGTTCACAATGTCCAGTTTAATAATTCGCAAGGGAAATCTGCCAATATGCGAAACTCATGGAGTGTATATAGCTTCTTTTGGCTGCTTATTGCAACTATGCTTGCTCCTTTAGTTCAGTTCTTTATACATCCTGATCAGGATCTGTACTACGGCTTAATTTACGCAGGTATTTTTATGCCTTTGATTATGCTTGTTTTGTTCTTTTCTGCCTATGCCTCATACACTTAACAAAGTACTAGCAGGGTCTAAGTTAGCGATAGTAACAACAGCTATTTGAACTGTTTACTTGACACTGTTTAGTTTTAGGCAGCGACCAAAGGAAGCTGATTAAAGCTTAATAGTGGCTGAAAGCAGGAAAATACTACAGTGAATAGCGCGCCCGAACTCCCAAAAAACCTAGAAAAATAAGTGGATATGTGAATTTCTTTTCGCTTGAAATAACATTAGGGTTATGTATTTTTAACTTATGAAGTTGTGCATAGCGGAAAAACCGAGTGTTGCCAAGGAAATTGCTGAGATCTTAGGTGCAAAATCTAGGAAGGATGGATATTTTGAAGGCAATGGCTATTGTGTTAGCTGGACATTTGGGCATTTGTGCACATTAAAGGAGCCCAATGATTATACCGAAAAATGGAAATCTTGGAATCTTGAGAACTTACCGATGATTCCGAGTAAATTTGGAATTAAGCTGATTAATGATGGCGGTGTAAAGAAACAATTTAAAGTTATTGAGCGCCTGGTACACTCATGTGATGAGGTTATAAATTGCGGGGATGCTGGACAAGAGGGTGAGTTAATTCAGCGTTGGGTATTGGCAAAAGCGGGCAACCGTAAACCATTGAAAAGACTGTGGATTTCGTCATTGACCGAAGAAGCCATAAAGGATGGTTTTAGCAAGTTGCGGAACGGGAATGATTTCGATAGACTCTACGCTGCGGGTAGTTCAAGGGCTATTGGTGATTGGATGTTGGGCATGAATGCTACACGACTTTACACCCTGAAATATGGCCGAAATAGGCAAGTGTTATCTATTGGGCGTGTACAAACCCCAACCCTAGCGATGATTGTTCAGCGTCAAAACGAAATTGAGGCTTTTGTGCCGGAAGATTTCTACGAAATAGCGACTGTCTATCGCGACACGGTATTTGCATGCACCAAAGGTCGTTTTAAGCAAGTAGACAAAGCACAGTCCATTATTGACACTATAAAAGAAGCGCCGTTCACTGTAATAAGCTTTGAGACCAAAGAAGGTAAGGAATTGCCACCTCAACTTTACGATTTAACTAGTTTACAAGTTGAGTGCAATAAGCTTTTTGGATTCTCGGCTGATGAGACCTTGAAATACACGCAGAGTCTCTATGAAAAAAAATTAGTGACCTATCCAAGAGTAGATACGCGTTACTTATCAAATGATATATACCCGAAAGTAAAGGGTATTTTATCGAAACTATCTTATTACCAAAGTCTTTGCTCACCCTTATTGAGCAAGAAGATTAGAAAGTCTAAGAAGGTATTTGATGATAAGAAGGTTACGGATCACCATGCTATTATTCCGACAGGTGTTGGCGGTGGCGCGACTGGTCCAGAACAAAAGGTTTACGATACGATTACACGCCGTTTTATAGCGGTATTCTATCCAGATTGTACTATTAGTAACACCACAGTTATGGGAGATGCAGCTGGTGTTGAATTTAAGGCTACCGGAAAACAAATTCTTGACCCTGGCTGGCGTGTTGTGTATGGTTATAATCCAGATGATTTAGGGAATCAAGATGTAATGCCAAATTTTGTTGAAGGTGAAAGTGGTCCGCACGAACCTGAATTACAGAAAAAGAAAACCAGTCCGCCTAAACACTACACAGAAGCAACGCTCCTACGCGCGATGGAAACTGCTGGTAAGCAAGTAGATGACGATGATTTACGCGAGCTTATGAAGGATAACGGAATTGGTCGACCATCCACCAGAGCCAATATTATTGAGACCTTGTTTAGACGTAAATACATTGCTAAGCAGAAAAAGCGGATAGTGGCGACCGATACTGGTAAACAGTTGATTGGATTAATTCATAATGACTTGCTAAAATCACCCGAACTGACAGGTCAATGGGAACGAAAACTGCGTGATATTGAGCGTGGAGACTACTCTGTTCAAGCCTTTAAAAAGGAGTTGATGGACATGGTAAACAGACTGGTGCATGAGGTGAAATTCGATATTCATCTTTATCAAAACAGAATACGTTTAAGCGACTTTTCATGTCCTAAATGTAAAGAGGGGAAAATTCTTACTGGCAAGTCTGCGTATGGATGTTCTAACTACAAAAATGGGTGTGATTTTGTTATTCCATATACTATTAAGGGGGTAAAGATTCAACCTAAACACATGAAACAGCTACTGGAAAATGGCAAAACTGACACGATGAGTGAGTTGCAGGGGAAGAGTTTTGTTTTGAGCGAGGGGTTTGGATTGGAGATTGGATAGGTTGATTTGAAATTCGAAATTTGAAATTTGAGATTAGAAATTGAGGTTACGAAAGGCTTGTCAGTTGTACTAATTGAGGATTGATAATTGAGGATTTATGATTAATTCGAAATTTGATATTTGATATTTGATATTTGAAATTGGCGTTACGATTAACTAGTCAAATATTCAACCGGCATCCTAGTCAACTATGCTAATTGATTATTGAGGATTTATAATTGATGATCTTGCCAGCACGATGATAATTGGATGCACTGACAAAATCCTTACCGTTGCCGCGAGCGAAGGGAACGGTGGTTGATAATTGCACGCACATTAGCTGCCGTTCGTGGACGTTGATTGCACAAATTTGAATTTGTTTTTTGTGTTAGTTTACGCACGAGCCGCGCTTATAAATTTTACTTGGAGGATTTATGATTGGGAAGTGAGTGGCATTTTATTAAATCGCACCACGGGGTTAAATCAACATTTGTACCACGAGCCGCACATGAACTGTATAGGTGTGTAATGATGCTGCTCGCTTGGCTCGCGGGAGCCGCGGTTTAGCACCTATCAATATCCATACCTCAAAGTCATTTCAACAGGAGCGGATTAAAGGAGCGCAACGGAGAAATCTATAGTGAGCACAAACATTGTGACCCTGGTAGATTTCTCCGCAAGGTCGAAATGACTTTTCGTTCTTGATTAAAATTCTTGATTCGAAATTGGAGTATCGTTGTAACGGAATGGGTTCCGGGTCATCGGTCGTCCTAGTCAACTTATAATTAATTCGAGATTTGAAATTTGATATTCGATATTGACGTTACAATGAACTAAGTCACTAATCAACTGGCATCATGGTCAACTTACTTCAATTCGATTAAGACTGAATGTGCTTGTTCGATTGCTTTGATGCGCTCCTCAAACCTATTATTGACGTTGATGGACTTGGACCTTCTTCCATAAATGCTACTTGTTCCTACTACCGAGTAGTCAAAATCTCTGAAATAAAAAATGTCGTCTAAATTGGTAATTCGAAGGTTGTATGTATTCACTGGGTGTTTGGCTAGGTGCTCTCTTAACTCGGGATAATACAAATGACACAGTTTATAGGGCTTGCCATCGTTTATTCCTTCGCTAACGACAAAAGGTGTTAATGTGATTATTCTATGTTCTGACGTATATCTATCATTATCGAAAAAGAAATCTTCTTTAATTTCGTAGTAAGCTACTTTGGTACTACTGTTAACGCGTTTTTTAAAGTCCTCAGCATTTAGTTGTTTGGTAAACTGATCGTCTGTTGAGTCGTAAATCACAATCGATTCGTCTTGCGCTAAATCATTTATAACACTAAACAATCTGTCTGCGCCAAACATCATGTCGTTGTTTTCTGGCTCTATTTTACACCATTGGCGTCTGCTCCAGATGTATGCGCGCTCTTTCAGATAAAAATAATCTACAAACCCTTTATCGTTACGTTTCGGCATGTGATAGGGATATTTATTTAATTCTTGTAAAATTGGGTCCTCAAATGACGCATATTCATTATTGAAAGGAGCCAAATGGTCAAGATATTTTTCTTCGAAAACTTTCTCTCCATTTTGATTATAGTATTTCCACACACCCGTTTTAACACCATAAACATACGTTCCTTCCGCTTTAGTTTTACCGTTTTTATAGCTTGATTGATAGTTGCCATGAAGTCTTCCTTTGTATTCAGAAAATGAGACAGATAGATCATTCACATTTAGATCAGATATTTCGCCACTCTTTTTTTCCGCGAATAAATATAGGTTAGGGTATGGTGTATACGCGACATTAGAAGATGCTTTTTTTAATGCGCGTTCTTTATCTGAAAGGGGAACTCTAATCATTCTGAATCCCACATGCCTATATCCACTATCTTGATAATATGAATACCTCATATCTTCAAACGGCCCCTTTGATTTACTCAAATGTGAAGACCCAACAACTAATTTTTGCTTCATGGAAGGGGGGTCTGTTGGTAATGCGTTATACTGATAATTGGGATTGTATGTGCCAAGCTCAAGGTAAGAATCATCCCTTATGTTCATTGACCATTCAGCATAATCGTTATTAGAATTGTCAATAATTAGCAACCATTCACTTAACAAAGGCAAGCGATACTTATAATCGCTATTTACCCCCTCACTTTGCGCCCATTTCCACCCACAGTATCTCACAGAGTTAGACCAAGAAACACCTATGATGGGATTATTGTTGCCTTTGAATGAGTATACATAATTCATTAGAGATTCTTTAGGATTAGGCATTCCATTGAAGACGCTAAGCTCGGGTAAAAGCGATTTTGCGGCCATCGTTCCAAAAATTTCCTGAATAGATTGATAAAACTCCCAATAATCATTACAGCTTACTAGGGGACTCGCCTCAAATTCTTTTACATCTATAGTTGTCTTTTGCCCATCTTTAAGTTTTGGATTGTATTTCTCAAGATCAATCGTTCCCTTTTCAACTTGAACAAAATCTTGGGCCACTAATTGATAGGATAAACTAAAAAGTACTAGTAGAAAAATGTGCTTCATTGGTGATTGCTTTACTATTATAACTCAATGATCAAATTTCGTTACAAACCCACATCTCTCATCACCATCCTTGCCGTATTTCTTGTGCGTTGATCCACAAGGATTTTTTTGTCCATGGTTACGCGATCAATCGTGGCTTCATCGTAATGACGAATGGTTACTAGCTCAACATTCTCGTTGTACTTAATCTGGTAGTACTCTTTAAGTTCTTCCAACAATGGGGGTACTTTTTGAGCGTCCATATTAACACAAACCGAAAAGTTCAGAGCAGAGTTTTGCATTAAGTGTATGCGCACTCTGTGTTTGTGGAAAAGATTAAAGATGTGCTCCAGGTTTTCTTCTACAATAAATGAAAAGTCATTGGAGGTAATTGAAATTAGCACCTGATTTACCTTGAATATAAAACTTGGAATAAGTGAATCCCAGTCTTGGTTGTCGTGTATTGTGGTGCCTTCTTGTTGAGGATTTAAGAAGGATTTAACAAATAATGGAATCTTCTTGTTCTCCAGTGGTTTAATGGTCTTTGGATGTATAACAGATGCTCCATAATAAGCCAATTCAATCGCTTCTCGGTATGAGATTTGATCTAGCTTTTCGGTATTGTCAAACCACTTTGGATCGGCATTCAACATTCCAGGAACATCTTTCCAAATTGTCACGCTTTCGGCGTTAGCACCATACGCCATTATAGCCGCAGTGTAATCCGACCCCTCTCTGCCTAAAGTAGTGGGTATACCCTCTTTTGTGGAGCCAATGAATCCTTGCGTGACAATAATATCATGTGTTGTGTGCAAGTCCTCTACCCTTCTTTGCACTTGTTTGGAAGTCATATCCCAATCAATTTTAGCGTCACGATAGGTGTGGTCTGTACGAATTATTTTTCTCGCATCCTGCCAGATTACATTCAGACCTAAAGTCTCTAAGTAGTAACGAATTATTTTTGTAGATATCAATTCTCCCTTACCAACTATCGCGTCATAATCGTAGTCATAGAAATCGCTATTTGACTCTACTACCAAAGCTTCAATCTCACTCTGCCATTGATTAAATTCAACATATACGGGGTGAGAAAAGTCTGGAAATAAGTCTCTCAGAATAGCGTTGTGATAATCAATGATTTCCTGAAGACACTCACTGACCATTGAGGTATTGTGATACCAAGCATTCAATAGCAATTCAAAGGCATTTGTGGTCTTCCCCATGGCTGAAACGACTACCACCAATTTCTCATTGGGAAATAATCGTATCACCTCTCCTACATTACGCACCGCATCTGGGTCTTTAACAGATGCTCCACCGAACTTAAATACCTTCATGTGTGAGTTTTGGGTAAAGATACGGATTGATGGTTGATAATTAATTCGAGATTTGATATTTGAAATTCGAAATTGACGTTACGATTTACTAGGCAACTAATCAACAGGCATCCTTTTCAACTAAAACAATTGAGGATTGAGGATTGATAGTTCATGATTGTTTGCCCACGATAATATCGGGTGCAATAACAAAATCCCAACCGTTACCGCGAGCGTAGAGAACGATGGGTGATTATTGCACGCACATTAGCTGCCGCTCGTGGACGTTGGGTGCACGTATTTGCATTTTTTGTCGGTAAATGTTTAAGCACGAGCCGCGCATTGACAATGTACTTGGTTCGTATTTCCGCTCGCTTGGCTCGCGGGAACCGGGGATGATTGATAATTAATTCGAGATTTGAAATTTGAAATTCGATATTGGCGTTGCGATGAACTTGTCAACTAATCAACTGGCATACTAGTCATCTAATTAAATTCGAGATTTGAAATTTAATATTCTAGATTTGAAAATTTTAGATGCTAGCTCACGGCTTTGGCAATTTCAATAAATTCTAGGTAGCTGAGCTGCTCAGGACGATTTGCTAATATTTCTGGGGACAATTTATCGTTTATCCCCAAAGTTTTGAGTGAATTGCGCAATGTCTTTCTCCTTTGATTGAATGCCAACTTCACCACCATTTTGAGTGTTTTATAGTCTACCCCAATGTCTATTGATTGCTTTCTCTTAAGATGCAGAATACCCGACTTTACCTTTGGTGGTGGATCAAATACATGTTCATCAATTGTAAATAGATAATCCGCCTGATAAAAAGCTTGTACAAGAACACTTAATATTCCGTAAGTTTTTTTACCAGGGGGCTCACAAATTCTTTCCGCCACTTCTTTTTGGAACATTCCTACCACCTCTGGTACTTGCTCTTTATGCTCCAGTATTTTAAAAATAATCTGACTTGATATGTTATAGGGGAAATTGCCTATAACACCGAATTGCTCCTCTCCATAAAAAGCACTTACATCTAACTTCAGAAAATCTTGGTGATGAACTTGAAGGTCTGGATAATGCTGATTGAGATATTGAATAGACTCCGTATCTACTTCCATAACAGAGAAGTCATATTCTAGCGGAATCAAATACTTTGTAAGTGCACCCGTACCTGGACCAATTTCAACAAGATGTTGATAGCCCATGTGCTTGGTTAGAGCATTACTAATCTTTAGACAGACGCTATCATCTTTTAAAAAGTGTTGTCCAAGATGTTTTTTTGCCCTAACCTGCATCTGGTCGGGTTTCATGATGAACAATTTCTAAGAGTGTTCTAAAGGCAGCAAATCTACCTGCGTATTTTACTGTATGCTCTTCTTGTAATTTTGGGGCACATTTATCTTGATATTCGTGATAAGCATCCCAACTCGGTGCTATATACTGTATACTGTAAGACTTCCCCCCTTCCTCTTCGGCATGAATGCGGCATATTTTGTTATCAATAAAAAATCCCGTCGCCATAACGTCTGGAATATGCACAGTCTTCATCCAGTTTAGCCATTCATCATGTACTTCTGAGTCAATACTTACGGTAACGTTGTATAAAATCATTGTGGTTCTTTTACATCCTCTGGATTGAGAATGATAGGTTTAATTTCTCGAGCATCATTTCCGCCAAGCGATCTAAACTGCTTACGCGATTCGGTAGTATAAATACTTCCTTCATAATCGAAAATGATTTTCTTATAATATTCTTTTGCTTTAGCGATATCATTTAACTGATAGTGGTAGATTCTTGCCAATTCGTACGTAGCGTCATCACCTAAGATATCATCTCCATGATTGTCTATTAGTTTACTCAACTGCTTCACGCATTCTTTCCAATCCCGCTCCTTCTTTGCTATTTCATATCGCTTATAAAGAATCTCATCACTAAGGGCGTGATCTCCGTAAACATTTGCCAGCACATCCAGGCTATCTTTTGCAGCTTCTAACTTGTTCTGGAAGATTAACAAATCTGCACTAGCAAACAGCATCATAGGTGCTAAACTGGTATCTAAGCCAAGGTTGTCTGTAATCGTTAATGACAACTGCATGGCGTCATTCGCAATTAGTTTTGATGTTGAAGCTTTTAACACATCTAATTGTGCTTGTGCCCATTCGAACTGCCCTGTATAATAGTATATTCGCGCATTTCTGAATTTTGCTTCATGCCCCAAAATATCCTCTTTAAAGGTTTTTTCTACTTGCATATAGTATAGTGACGCATCCCACACCTGCCCCTGAATGGTGTACATGTCTCCTAGAGCCAATTTACATCTAGCTGTTTCATGTGCCGTTATTCTCGGAATTTCTAGGGCTTCTTTAAGAATAGATATTGCTTTCTCTAAATCGTGAAGATAGAATCCTTCGATATGTGCCAGCTGACGCATTATGGGCACACTATTATAGTTTTTACCCATTTGATCTGGTCCAAGTAAGGTCTCATACTTACCTTCAAGGTTTTTAAGGTCTTCTTGCGTATAGTCTGAGGTCGTAACTTTTAAATACAATGCTTCCATTGACTCTTGATACGCCGCATTAACATATAATCCGTCAGGATAGTTTTTGATGATATAGTCGTAACCCTTTATTGCAACATCATAAGCTTGATTTGCCTTACACATACGAGCCAACTGAATCACATCATCTCCTCTGCTATTTTTTAATCTTCGATCTAATGCCTGACCTTGAATCATTGCCATGTTGAAATCTCGAATTTGGAGAAAATACCAGATGAGCATTTCATTATAAATGGTTTGATCAGGATTTGACTGCGTTCTTTTTAAAATGGCAATGCGCAACTGATCTGTTTTAGGGTTTTTAGGCTCATCAAAATCCAATAAATGTGCTAAAGAATTTTGTATGCTTACCATGTAATTCGGATAATCTACGGCCACATCTAAATACTCTTCAATCATTAGATCATTGTTTCCAAGCTTACCTTGAATTTCTGCCACCTTAAAACCAAAAGGATAATTCTTAACCTTTTTCTTACCATCTTGATATACAATCAATGCGCGCTCCAACATTCCCTTTTTCACAAAGGCATCTCCTAGCGAAATAATGGCATTATAGTTACTTCCAACGTCCTTTATAGCTTGCTGATAAATATCTTCTGCTTTATCAGGTCGCTCTGTTTTTTCGTACACGGTAGCCAAATCAAGTTGATAATCGATATTATTTGGATTATACTTTCGTTGCTTCTTGATTAGCTTTTCGGCATCCTTGTATTCTTCTAAGGCCAAAAGAGTGTTGAAGTAAGACAAATAATAGAAATGACTTGGCTGCTGTTCATATAGCTTCTCGTAATATAGTCTGGCTTTATCGTACTCGCCGTTATCATAATAATGTTTGGCCAACTGCAAATCAGATGGCTGTGCCCAGGATGTCATTCCGAACACTAAAAACGTTATGATAATTAAACTACTTCTCAAGACCATTTGCTTGTACAATACTATCTACGAAAGGTTCAATATAAGGATTCAGTGTATCGTACATTATTTTCTGCGTATTAAGCATTGTAGTATAAGAGTTAACCGTCTGGATAATAGTTTGCGCACCTTTCTTCTCAAGTGCGATATAATCAGGTATTTTGTTTTTGTCAAAGTTTGGATCTTCGATATTATCAACGTTTTCTAAGGCCTCAATTAGCTTCTTTAATTGCGATCTAGTGTAGCTGAGTTCTTCAATATATTTTTGACGCAACTCTGGGTATGATTTCGCATTCTTCATTGCCTTAAATAGGGTCATTCGCCTGGCAAATTCAACATCTATAGAGTCTACTACATAAAACTTTCTTAGAATACGCTTGTAATATTCGTACTTCATGTTAAATGTAACCGCCTGAAGCGAATCAAAGCTTAAGAAAGCTTCCTCCACACTATCAACACCCTCAAGGTAGCCTTCAAGCTCTTTAATTTCCTTGCTAAACTCACTAGATGTATTATCACCACTACATCCAACAACACCAATAAACAAAATCAATAATAAGTATAGTCCCTTCATGTTTAGTCAATTATATCAAATCCCGTGTATTTTCTTAATACTTCCGGAATTACAACGCCATTTTCTGTTTGATTATTTTCCAGCAAGGCCGCTAAAATTCTCGGCAGAGCAAGTGCACTTCCGTTTAAGGTGTGTGCTAATTTATTTTTACCGTCACTATCTTTGAATCTAAGTTTTAACCTATTGGCCTGGAATGTTTCAAAATTTGAAATCGAACTAACTTCTAACCATTTATCTTGGGCAGCGCTATAGACTTCCATATCAAACGTCAATGCAGCTGCAAAACCAAGGTCTCCTCCGCAAAGACGTACAATTCTGAATGGCAAGTTCAATTTTTCAAGTAAGCCCTTAACATGCGCAACCATGGTATCTAATGTCTCATAAGATTTCTCAGGATCTTGTATCTGCACTATTTCTACCTTATCGAATTGGTGCAATCTATTTAGGCCACGTACATCTTTACCATAGGAACCAGCTTCTCTTCTGAAACATGGCGTGAAACCACATATCTTAATTGGAAAATCATTCTTATTTACAATAACATCTCTGTAAACATTCGTCAAAGGCACTTCTGCTGTTGGAATTAAATAGAGGTTATCATTAGTTACGTGATACATCTGCCCCTCTTTATCAGGAAGCTGACCAGTTCCAATACCTGAGTCTTCATTTACCATAAGTGGTGGAAGCATTTCTCGGTATCCAGCCTTTTCCGCTTCATCCAAAAAGAAATTAATAAGCGCTCTTTGAAGTCTTGCTCCTTTTCCTTTGTACACTGGGAATCCCGCGCCCGTGATCTTAACCCCTAATTCAAAATCGATAATATCATATTTTGCCGCCAAGTCCCAATGTGCTTGTCCTCCATTTGGTTTTATTTCGTGACCACTGTCATATACTTTTTCATTCTCCTGATCAGAATTGCCAAGTGGCACAGAGTCGTGAGGTCTATTCGGGATTTGATAGAGTAATTCACGTTGTCTGTTCTCAATTTCTTGAGATTGATCTTTTAGCCCTTGGATATTGGATTTAAGACTAACGGTTTTCTCTTTGATCTCATTTGCTTTTTCAGCCTGACCAGATTTAAACAAATCCCCTATCTCTTTAGATAGTTTATTCAATTCTGCCTGAGCATTGTCTAAATCAACTTGAGTACTTCTTCTTCTCTCATCGTTTGCAATCAGCTCATCAATTACCGCATCATAACTACCATTCCTTTTACTCATGGCTTTTTTGATAGCATCATGCTCCTCTCTAATTGTATTAATTTCCAACATCTACGTTCAAATTTTGAAGAGGTAAAGTTAGCTAATTGGAGTGACATATTTAATGTGACAAAAGTCACATTTTATTTGTCCTGATTTAAATATCTTTGAAGTAATAAATTTATTGAAATGAGCAAGCTAAAAAGCATCTTTACTTTCAAATGTCCCCAGTGTCATAAGGGCGAATTCTTCGAATCTAGAAATCCCTACAATCTAAAAAAAATCGGGAATGTGAGGGAATCTTGCTCTGAATGCGGACTGAAATATGAAAAAGAAGTTGGATTCTTTTACGGCGCCATGTATGTTTCATATGCCTTAGGTGTCGCCCTGTTTGTTGCTTGCTGGGTAGCCACAGAGATATTATATCCTAATTATTCCACAGGATTTTTAATAGGACTCATTAGTGTTGCAATAGTAGGATTGGGCCCCATTTTGTATCATTTATCCAAGATTATTTGGATAAACCTATTTGTAAGTTCAAAAGAAATTGGCTCGACAGAAGGCGCCGAAAAATAGATTATGCGATTTATAAATATCGCAATTAACAGACGTATTCATTCCACTTTAAAACAAAAAAATCCTAATACTTCTTTTCAGAAATATTAGGATTTAATAGTATTATTAAGTAGTCTGCTTAGCTCAAAGGCTCTACAGATACGTATGATTTGTTGTCTTTCTTCTTTCTAAAAGATACAACTCCATCACATAATGCGAATAAGGTGTGGTCTTTACCCATTCCTACATTCTCACCTGGACGGTGTTGCGTTCCTCTTTGTCTTACGATAATGTTACCAGCGATTGCAGGCTGACCACCAAAAATCTTAACGCCTAATCGTTTACTTTCTGATTCACGACCGTTTTTCGAACTACCAACTCCTTTCTTATGTGCCATTTCTAATAGGTTTTATAATTCGTACTAGCTAAGTGCTTCAATTAACTCAGCTTTTTTCATTGAGCTGTATCCAGCTATATCTTTAGCTTTAGCCATGTCTTTAAGTTCAGCTACAGTCATAGAACTTAAATCATTGCTTTCTGCTTTTGTTTCTTTCTTAGGTGCTTCCTTTTTAGCTTCTGCCTTTGGAGCTGCCTCAGCTTTAGGAGCAGCTTCCTTCTTAGGAGCGGCTTCTTTTTTCTCAGCTGGCTTTTTAGCACCACTTTCAGTAATTCCGCTGATTTGAATCTCAGTGAAGTACTGTCTGTGTCCATTTCTTACTTTGTAACCCTTACGTCTTTTCTTTTTGAAAACGATTACTTTATCGCCTCTTAAGTGACGAATGATCTTAGCGCTAATTTTAGCACCGTCTATAGCTGGGGCGCCAATGGCCACTTTGCCACCGTTATCGATTAAAAGAACATCATGGAAGTCAACGCTGTCGCCTTCTTTGCCTTCTAACTGGTGAACAAAAACCTGTTGGTCTTTCTCTACTTTAAATTGTTGCCCTGCTATCTCTACAATTGCGTACATAACAGTTATGTTTTATCTATTATTAATAAAATTCGGGGTGCAAATGTATTCATAGAATTCGTAATTCACAAGTTTATTAACACTTATTATTAGCGTACAAGCGTAATATGTCCGATTTTCTCTTCCATTATCCGATCCATCCGACCATACCTAAGTTTATACACATATACATCACTGGGTGATTGTATGCCTTTAAACGTTCCGTCCCAACCAGCATATTGATCGTCCGTTTGGAAAATTACTTCTCCCCAACGCGTTAGTATAATCAACTCATAATCATACACATCACGCACTTGAGGTAGCCATACATCATTCATTCCATCCCCATTAGGTGTAAAAGAATTAGGCGCATATACAGTTGTAACAGGTTTTATATAAATCGTGTTAATCATAGTATCAGGGCATCCTTGGCTATTATACACCCACTGAATTACATCAATGTAGCCAGTATCATCAACCGTGTAAACATGTCCATTAGGTTCGGGTAGTGTATCTCCCGCGCCTGTAACGTAATAAGTAGCTACAATGTCTCCGCTTGTAAAATCGAATATTTCAAAGTGAGGATCAAATACGTCCGTTTCGTCTGGTGTTATTCCAAAATTGGCAGTCGGAGAAGGCAGTACTTCAATCAAATTTGGAAAGGATATGGTTTGCGTGGTGGCACAGCCCGAATCAGCTGTAATTGTCAGCGATACATCATAGAAACCAACGTCAGGATATGATGTACTTGGGTTCTGCTCTGTGCTTGTTTCCCCATTTCCAAAATCCCAAAAGTAGGAAAGTGGTGTCCAGCTGTAGCTTGCATCTGTGAAGGAAACAAAATACTCTTGACAGCCCACTTGAGCTGGGTATATAAAGTCTATTTCTGGCTCAGGAAATATCAATACACTGTCCTGATAAGTTGCAAAACAGCCATTCTCTTCAACATCCACTTTAACCGCATAGTAACCACTATCTAAGAACACAACATTACTCACGCTGGACCCTGTTCCTGACATAGGCATAGAGTTCCCACCAAAGTCCCATTCAATAAGGGCGCCTGCTCCATAGTTGCCAGTGCTTTCAAAATCGAAACTATTTGTGGTAATACACTGTCCTTCCAAAGAATCAAAACTAATTGATAAGGGCTCATTAACCGTGTAATACGTTATAGATGTATCTGCACAATTCCACCCTGGGTTCGCAATCAAGGTGATACTGTATGTGCCCGGAGCCGGAAACGTGTGGCTAGGGTTGGTTGCTGTTGAAGTTGTTCCATCACCGAAATGCCATTCATAAAAGCTAGCACCAACGCTGCTATTTCCGAACTGTACTGATAATCCACCACATGAATCGGTCTGTGTTGGAACTCCTGCAATTAAAACTGGATCACAGTTAGTCACCCAAAACTGAAAATCTCTTCTAGATTCGCTCAATAGTTGGCCATTCCGAAACTCTTGTACACAAACACCAAAGGTATATATGCCATTTGTTGCAGGCGTACCTGTTAACTGACCAGTATTAGGATCAATACTAAGCGTTGGCGTTCCGTTAATTTGATTGTTTACCGAAAACCCTGGTGCCCATTGTACAGCATTGAAATGCGGTGCTGTGGGTGTTGGCGCTGGGTTAGTCGCGCTGCCTCCATCCCAAGGAGTGCATAGACTGTACACAAGCGAATCTCCATCTGCGTCAGTTGCCGAATGATCAAAATCAAAAGGATTATTTGAGCATAATACAGTTGGTGGATAGTTTGTAAATCTAGGTGAACTATTCACCGGCTCAATAAATGGGATATGCGCATGATAAGTTGAGCCTTCATCATTTGGATTCAAAATGTTTTGTGTAGATGGATTCCTACAACATCTTTGATACACAATATCGTAGCCACCAGCCTTGGGTGGTAAAGATACCACTGCTGTGTACCTTGCCTCTTCAATACAGGCACTAGGCGGAGCTACCAAGCAGGGATCAGTAGCTGTTACTGGAATATTGGTTACTTGGGCTGCCTGCACCTGAAGCATCTGCTCTTGTGCTCCATTATTGAAAATGCCAATCATTGCCTGCGGGTCAAACTGAGTATTATTTGTGTTTGTTGGCCCGCAGTCGCGATATACCAGAAGGGTTATTCTGTATTGATTATTCCCTAGGTAATCATAGAATATTTCTCCTCCCACCAAATGGGTCGCCCCAAGCGGAAGAGCGAGAAATAACATCCAAATAATTACCAGTTTGCGCATAGCTACTAATATCACAAAAATTGTGCCTACAAAAATACTCAAGCAATCTGTTCTAGACAACTAAAACTGATTGATTAATAGAAAGATAATAGTAGTCCTAGCGCGCGTTTTTTTTCTTATTTGCCGCTATTTGAAATGCCAAACCAAAGCTAAACTTTAACTCGTCCAAATACTTTGGCCAAGAATTCGCTAGATGTATGCCTCTTGTAAACCGGACTTCAGCAAACAAACTAAAGTGTTTGCCTCCCCAGTAATTAAAGCCAACAACTGCGCTGGTTAAGGGATTAAATGATTGAGTAGAAGGAATAAGCTCACCTGAAACATCTATTATTGAGTCCGTTCTTCTGGAAATTGCAATTCCAGGTTGAAAGCCAATATAAGGATCAATTTTTTCTGAGGGTAAATGAAATAAGGCACCAGCATATACCTGATGGTTCATATCTAATGGTCTAAAATCGCTGATACCATCAACAAAATAGTAACCATCACCACGAAGGGATACCCTTTCTTCTGGGAAGTACTCTAAATATCCAGACACATATACATTTTGCACGCCATCTCGCATCAAACCCATAGAAATTGCACCACTCCCATGAAGCATACCATCTTTTTGGAAATCTGACTGCGCATTAACAGGAAAACTGCTAATGACAATTGATATGAATGCAAGCATTAAAACTTTGAATGACCCCATAAATTTCCAATTTTATAGTTTACACTAAATGTCACTAATAAATGCCCTTCTAATCCAGCACCTTCATGCTCTTCAATCTCAAGCGTAGGATAACTATCCGTCTCAACATGTGCGTGTATATCATTTCCTAGATGAAGCATATATTGTGCGCTTAAACTAACATCAAATCTGGGGGTTAGTCTATAATGTGTCCCTGCTCCCATTTGAACGGCTGATGACCATCGCTTAGCACTCTCTTGTTCTAAATTTGAATATGGGCTTGAAAAAGCCGTGATCTTTGTGTAATCAAAACAATGCCCTGCCAATAAATAAGGGTTGAAGCCCATAGTACGTTCCTTTTTCAGATAGAACATAACCGACCATCCAATGTGGCCATCCGTTCTTCTACCTGCGTCCCCAAGATTACTGGTTATTAAGTCTGCAAACCATTCAGTATTTACGCGAGTTCCCACACCAATTCTGAATTGCCCACCTACACCACTTCCAAAATATCCGTCTGATCCAAACAAACTGGCTGTCGAACGCAATCCAAGTTGAAACTCTCCTGCATAAGTATCAGGAGCAGGCATAACTCGGAGGACTTCACCTGCGGTTGTATCTCCTTTACTTGCTATTACTTCTGGAGTAATCGTAAACAAAAGAAGCAATAAACTGATTTTTGTTAGCACTGATTTAATCATGTAGTATAACTTTGTCGCATCTTATGAACGCGTCTAAATTTAATAAAATTGCATGGATATCACTAGTTTTTGTGTATTTAGTGATAATCGCAGGAGGCGTAGTAAGAATGTCTGGGAGCGGGATGGGCTGTCCTGACTGGCCAAAATGCTTTGGTACATGGATTCCTCCTACCAGTGAAGACCAGCTACCAGAGAATTATCGAGAGGACTATACTAAGTACCGAATTGCTAAAATTGAAAAGTTTACAAAATTTCTTTCCAGTATAGGTATGGATGAAACTGCCAATTCGATTAAAAACGATCCCAGAACATACGAACTTGAAGCTAGGTTTAACGCTGGAAGAACCTGGACTGAATACGGGAACAGACTTGTGGGATTTATTGCAGGGAACCTCATGCTCCTTCAATTGATACTTGCCTTTTTGTGGTACCGAAAAAAGCGGAGAATACTGCTATGGCTTGCGCTGGCAAACCTAATAATTATTGGAGTTGAAGGCTGGTTCGGTTCAATCGTTGTAGCCTCTAATCTAACTCCATGGATTATTACTGTTCACATGCTGTTAGCCTTGGTAATTATTCTAATACAGCTCATTATAATCAACAAGCTAAATCCAAAAGAAATTGTTCTAAAGCAGGTTCATCTTGTTAGATGGCTGCTTATTTTAGGAATTGGCATTTCACTGTATCAAATCTTTGCTGGGACACAGTTGAGACAAGGGGTAGATATCATGCTAGAAAACGGCGCTTCACGCAGCACTCTGCTTGAAGACCTAGGAATGGATTTTTACCTGCATAGAAGTTTCTCTTGGGCTGTCTTGGTTTCAACTGGAGCTCTATACTGGTTAATGAAAGATATTAAAGAACTTAAGTGGGGAGTGTGGATAATGTGCGGCGTAGTATTCATTGAAGTTATAGTTGGGATTATTCTGACATATGCTGATATGCCAAAATGGGCACAACCTACTCACTTAGTACTAGCCTGCATTATGTTTGCAGCACAAGCCTATCTTTACTTACAGCTCTATTGGCCATCAAAATATATTGAGAAGGCATAAAAAATCTCGCTGGCAAGCCAGCGAGATTACTATCATTCTGATTGTGTCCTATTTTACAACAACCAGTCTTTTCCCTTGAGTTACTGTACCAGCTGATCTTAGTTTGTAAACATATACGCCTGCTGCGAGATTCTCAACATTCAGTTGGAACTTCTCTTTTCCTGCCACAAGGCTATGCGTGCTTATCAACTTTCCGAAACTATCATACAACTCTAAACTTGCATCATTTCCATTTACATGATAAGGAATATATGTAAATGAAACCGCTGGGTTTGGCATACATGCCTCAATGCTAAGCTCAATTTCATCTATCCCAATTCCTTCTTGCTCGATCATATTTATTTCGAAATCATCAAAATAAAATCCATCCTCTGTTACAAAGTTGTCAGCCTCCATTCTAAATCTTACCTGAATTGTTTGGCCAAGAAAATCAACTAAATCTACTTCTTCTTTCACCCATGAAGTCTGGAAGCCATCGTACACCGGTTCTCCTGCATCTTGATCGTTCGATCCAGTCTGCGTATACAAACCACACATGGGTATCCAAGAATTTCCACCATCTGATGACACCATAAACTGAGCATAATCCCAGTTATCTTCAATTTCCCACTTTGCGTAGAAATTCGCTGTAGCGACCACTGCGTTTGTCAAATCAATAGTTTGATTTAATGTTACATGGCTAGAAGTACCATTTTGATATTCACCGCCTGGAGAATCAGTTATTGATGTACTAGGACTGTAAAAATCAGCAGATGTAGCAGCCCAATCACTACTCGTCCAATCTGCCATATTACCAGTGCCAGCAAATACAACTGTGCTTTGCCCATATATTTTTGTTATTGTATCACGCCATGCATATGCCCCATTACTAATCACCAACTCATACTGAAATGCTTGTCCAATTTGTATGGTTGGATCTAAAGTGTAAGAAATGGAATCAGTTTCTGAATCTAAAACGTTTGCTAAATTGTGCGTGTTAGACCCACCAACAGACTGGATTCCAAAACCGACAGGGTTAATTGAAACAGTCAAATTACCTGGTTCCTGTCCGTATCGCTGAACATCATACTTTAAATGTCCTGTTAAATCCTCTATTACGTATGAGTTTTGATCACTAACAAATCCGTAGGTCCAAGTTAAATGTGCTCCCATAAGATTCATGTATACGGTGCCTTTACAGATATCTATAATCTCATTACTAGCAGGCCAAAAACCATGGTTATCATCTCCAATTTCAGGAGTCATGGATAAAACTTTTGGCTTCAAGCCTAAATCATCTGCATAGCCCCAATCGTCTGAATCTCCAGCTGCTGGATATAAGTCAGCACTTAAAATATTAGCAAAACCATTTTGGCTAACCATCTCGGCAGAATATGCCTGATATAGTGTGTGATCCGCAGTCTGCACCGTCGCATACCCAAATGGGTGCAATAATAAATCTCCATAGGTATGTGCATTTAAGGCAATTCTAAAATCATGGTCAAAATGAAACCATCTCATAGCTCGTGTCTCAATTTCTGAGAAGGCATGTGTACCCTTATAGTTTTGATCTGCTGGGTTACTTGATGTACCTGCACCTCCAAACTGATATGAGTAATTGCGATTTAAGTCAACACCATAATCACCACCTCCATTATTTTTTCTGTTTTTACGCCACATGCCACCGCCTCCTGGTTGTGTTGTTTCGTTGTAGATATATCCATCAGGGTTAATCATTGGAACAAAGTACATTTCCACATTATCCACCAAATAAGTCACTTCTGGGTCTGTCCCATAGTTCTCCAACAGATACCACATGTAATAAATAATCTGAGATAAACTAGCTGGTTCTCTAGCATGATGAATAGCTGAGTACATAATCTCTGACTCCGTTGGTTCGTCCGTATTTGGATTATCAGAAATCTTCACCCAATATACTGGCAAATTAAGTTCTTCGGTTAGGAATGTATTCCCCATAGAATCAATGGGCGTTTTAGCAGTAATAATGTTCGGGTATTTTGATGCCATCGAATCAAGGTTGTCAATAAACTCTTGATAAGTCAGATATCCACCCATACTTCCCAGACTAAAATTATTTGGTTGAGGGTAATCGATAATACTATTTCCTCCTCCAGATCCACCTGAACATCCAGCTCCTCTGAAATATTTTAAATGTGGGTCACCCATCTTGTATGTGGAATGAGGTTTGGGGTTACTCGTTAATCTTGATTGGTAATAAGATTGTACATCTTCCATCAATACTTCATAATCCACACCGCTTGCCTTTATAGTAGCAAGTTCGCTATCCGAAAAATCAGAAATAATGAATGTATTTTTCTTGCGTTTTCCGTGATCCATAGGAACACCTTGCTCTGCTAACTGAATCATTTGATCCGTATTAGCGTAGACAATTACTTTGCTGTATTTCTCTTGAGCATTTAGAGAAAAAACTGTAAAGAGCAGGAATGATAGGGGTATTATCTTATTTAACATAGCGGATTTAATTTGCCTAAAGATACAAAATCTACGCGACAAATTATGGCTCGGACTTCTGCCACTCAAGTGTTTTGATAAGATGATATATATCTTCTTTAATATAGTCAATAGCTGGGATAAGTGAATCGTAGTTAGGAGCTACATTGAAGTAAAGTGCTCCGCGCAACAAGTTATCTGTGCTATCCGTGCAAACAAACTGAACATTTGAAGCCACATTCCCAATTAGGTTATACACCTGACTGTAGACCTTTTTCTCAGGATAGAGCAATAAGGTATCTCTAAAGTCATCTGCTTTTATTAAATGCTGATGCGTTATTTTATTTGACTGTTCAATTTTCTCCTGCAAATCTCCATTCAGCTTTAACAAGGTCATATATAATGTTGCTCTTCTCTCAGGGAAGTCAATTTGATAGTTGCAGATACTATCATTCTGTTGTTTTAGTTTCAAAGTGGTGTATTGAGGAAGGCTATAGTTAGCACCATATATATTCTTAGTCTCCTGGTATTTTTTCTCTGGGAACGTTTCTGAAACACGCAAATCACCATATCGTTTGGGCGTATAACGCTCCTCCTCTTCTGAACAAGCACTCACCATAAAAAAAGCAAGTAATATTACTACGCTATTCTTCATCTTCTTCATCTGTTTCTAGGATAGTGATTTTTACTTGTTTGACTCTTTTTTTATCTGCAGCTTCAATGGTGAACTGATAATTCTCAAAATTTATGCGCTCTTGCTTTTTCAATATTTTACCTGAAATCTCTATCAGAAAACCTGCAAGAGAATCTGCTTCACCTTTAACCTGTTCGAATGCATCTCCTTCAATTTCAAGAATTCGGTATACATCAATAAGCGGTGTCTTTCCTTCAAAAACGTAGTTATTGTCATCTAACTTTGAGTATATCACGTCTTCATCATCAAATTCGTCCGAAATATCTCCCACTATCTCTTCAATAACATCCTCAAAGGTAACAGCCCCTGAGGTGCCTCCGTATTCATCAACCACAATAGCCATATGTACTTTCTCATCCTGAAACTCTCTGAGTAAGTCATCAATCTTTTTGTTTTCAGGCACAAAGAGTGGATCACGAACCAATTCATGCCAATTAAAAGTTTGTGGTTTATCTATATGGTTAAGCAAATCCTTTACATATAAAACACCTACTATTTGATCAAAACTCTCCTTATAGACAGGTAATCGAGAATATCCATTTTCAAGAACCACATCCATTACTTCCTGATAGTCATCCTCCACTTCTAGGGCAATAAGATCCACTCTTGGTGTCATTATCTGCTTCACATCTGTGTTTCCAAACTTAACGATACCCTTAAGAATTTGTGATTCCTTGTCCGCACTCTCGCCATCTTCGTTTGCGAGCTCTAGAGCTTGTTCAAGTTGATCAACCGATATTTCTGACGGCGATTTCTTAATTCGTTTATCAATAAAAGAAGTACTGTTTACTAAAATTGAAGACAAGGGTCTAAAAAGCGCCTTAGAAAAAGCAAGTGGCCCACTCATAATTCGTGCGAAGGCAAGTCCGTTTTTTGTTGCATATACTTTAGGTATAACCTCTCCTATCAACAAAATAATAAATGTCACCACACCAACTTGAATAATAAACTGAGCGGTTTCACCAATAGACGTGGCAGCAAATATACGCGCAACAACAGTTGAAGAAAGAATTACGATGGCAACATTAATAAAGTTATTCGCTATTAAAATGGTTGCTAATAGGCGCTTAGGCTGCTCAATTAAAGAGACTACGCGTTGTGCAACTTTCCCATTATCTTCTTCTAAATCTGTCTTATCCTGAGGAGTTAACGAAAAATAGGCTACTTCAGAACCAGATACCAGAGCAGATAGCACCAGTAGGATGCAGATTATACCTAGAAGAACAAAAAACTCAAGATTAAAATGAGATGCTAATAATGTGGGAAGGGGGTCTAAATCAGTATCCAACTTTATTCAATTGATTCAACATTAAAACGGTAGATCATCTTTTTCGTCATCCGATGACACATCATCCATGTTTTCCATTGGCTTGGGAGCTGCCGATGAAGGATTGTCTGCCTGTCTCCCTTCACTTGGTCTATCTAACATTGTCATAACATCTGCTACAACTTCTGTTGCATAGCGCGTATTACCTTCTTGATCTTCCCAAGTTCTATTTTTAAGCTTGCCTTCGATATAGACTTTACTGCCTTTGCGTAAATACTTTCCAGCAATTTCTGCCAGACCTCTCCACATCACTACATTATGCCAATCAGTAACTTCTCTTTGCTCTCCAGTAGTTTTATCTCTATAAGATTCGCTCGTAGCAATTGGTACGGTAGTAACCTGAGTTCCATTATTTAATGTATGGATTTCAGGATCCTTTCCTAGATTTCCAATCAAGATTACTTTATTAACACTTCCAGCCATATAAAACAAATATAGTTTATTCTTTAATCAATCCAATCATCTTATCAATCAATCTAGAAACGGGTATTTCATCAAGGTCTTTCCACGCAACTTTTTCTTGTTTTATTTTCTTCGATTTATAGTAAAACAATCGAGCATAAATGGTTTGATGGCTCAACTGATGCTTCTGTTCTATCTGATTCTCAAGACTAAGTTCATCTCCATATGAGCCTGCCATTTCATTTACCTTACTGATCTCTTCAAATCCATCTTTAGACTCAATTAGTGGGAACTCAAACATGTTTTGCCATATATCTTTCTTGGTGCGTTTTTGCATTACAGTATTTTCCCCATCATCCACACAGATGTAATTGAAGTACCTCTTTCTTTGTTTAATTTTCTTCGACTTAACTGGCCTCAGGCTAACTGTATTTTTTTTTCGAGCCAGACAAGCGTTTTTTACAGGACATTCATTACATTTTGTTTGGTGCTTAGTGCATACCAGTGCACCCAGTTCCATGATGCCTTGATTGTAGGAATCTACATCATTGTCAGGCAGGAGCTCAAGCGCAATAGCTTTAAATTCCTTTTGAACGCGTGCATTGCTGATATCCTCATCTATATCAAAGTAGCGAGATAACACTCTAAACACATTTCCATCAAGAACGGCTTGTTTTTCATTGAAGGCAAAGCTTGCAATCGCAGACGCTGTGTAGTCACCAACTCCTTTGAGCGATAGAATTTCTTGATATGAGGACGGAAAGACACCATTAAACTCACTCATAACTTGTTTTGCAGCAGCATGAAGATTCCGCGCCCGCGAGTAATACCCAAGCCCTTGCCAATCATTCAGAACCTCCTGTTCACTAGCATTTGCAAGCTTCTCTACACTTGGATAGTGATCTATAAACCTAAGATAGTAAGGCATTCCCTGTTTCACTTGTGTTTGCTGTAAAATGATCTCAGACAACCAGATGAAGTAAGGGTTAGAAGTATCCCTCCAAGGCAAATCACGCTTGTTTTTGTGGTACCAATCTATTATTTGAATAGCAAAATCCATGTTTTCGTTGGGTAAAAATACCTACCCGTCTAAAAATCCAAAATTAATGCACAATTCTCACCACACCTAACGACTTTATTAAATTATCTTTGCCTCATAAATAATTGAAACACAAATCATTTAAAATATAGATAATGACAAAAGCAGAGATTGTAGCAGATATTTCAGAAAAAACTGGAATTGAGAAGGTAGTAGTTTTAACAGCAGTAGAAGCATTTATGAATTCTGTTAAATCTTCATTAGAAGAAGGTGAAAACGTATACCTAAGAGGGTTTGGATCTTTTATCATTAAGGAAAGAGCTGAAAAAACTGGTAGAAACATTTCAAAGAATACAACTATCATCATTCCAGCGCACAACATTCCATCTTTCAAACCAGCTAAAACCTTTGTAGAGCGTGTAAAAACAAAGGTTAAGGTTAAATAGTCTAGTACTATTGCAAATTATCCAATAAATATCTATCTTTGTGCCCCCGATTTTTGGTCGGTAGGATATTGATTACAAAGAAACTATATAGATATTAATAAAACATTGCATTATGCCAAGCGGAAAGAAGAGAAAGAGACATAAGATGGCTACTCACAAGCGCAAGAAGCGTTTGAGAAAGAACAGACACAAGAAGAAGAAGTAATTTAATCTGATTCGTTGTGAGTTTAGAGCTCGTCATTAACTCCGCTTCTGAAGGTGTTGATGTTGCTCTCTTAAATGAAAAGAAAATAGTTGAGCTGCACCAAGAAAGGGGCAGCGACAACTATTCTGTAGGGGATATATATCTCGGTAAAGTTCGAAAAGTAGTACCTAGTTTAAATGCCGCATTTATTGATGTGGGATATGAGAAGGATGCTTTTCTACATTACTTGGACCTGGGACCGCAGTTTAAGTCCTTACAAAAGTTAACTACAGCGATACTTCACAATAAAGGAGAGCGCACACTTTCAAAGCTAAAACTTGACCCTGATATTGATAAATCGGGGAAGATAGGAGATGTATTGTCTTCTAGTCAGCAGATTTTGGTTCAAGTTGCAAAAGAACCAATTAGTAGTAAAGGTCCCAGACTTAGTTCAGAAATTACGCTTGCCGGAAGGTACGTAGTTCTAGTTCCTTTCTCCAACAAAATTTCCGTTTCTCAAAAAATTAGAAGTGCTGATGAAAAGGCACGTCTTAGAAGGTTACTCACTAGTATTTGTCCGAAGAACTTTGGCGTTATTATTCGCACAGTTGCCCAAGACAAAAAAGTAGCTGAACTAGATCAAGATTTACGCGATCTGCTAAGTAAGTGGGAAAAACTTACTTCAAATCTGAAAAATTCTAAGCCACCTAAACGTGTTTTAGGAGAGCTTAATAGAACCTCATCAATTCTTAGAGATTTATTAACGCCCGAGTTTACTGGTGTTCATGTTAATGATGAAGGTTTGTTTAACGACTTAAACAGCTATATCAGCACAATCTCTCCGGGAAGAGAAAAAATTCTTAAACGTTATAGCGGAAAGAAAGACATTTTTGAACACTTTGGATTACACCGTCAAATCAAAGCATCTTTTGGTAGACAGGTGAACATGCCGAGTGGTGCTTACCTGATAATTGAACACACAGAAGCTATGCATGTAGTTGATGTGAATAGCGGTAACAGAGTATCAAAAGGTAAGTCTCAGGAAGAAAATGCTCTTGAGACCAATTTAGAAGCTGCTGAAGAGCTTGCAAGAATATTGCGTCTACGTGACATGGGTGGTATCATTGCTGTCGATTTTATCGATATGCAAGACCGTGAAAACCAAAAGAAATTGCATAATCATTTACGTGATTGCATGCGTTCGGACCGCGCTAAACACAATGTGCTTGCTCCTAGTAAATTCGGGGTAGTTGAAATCACAAGACAGCGTGTGAGACCCGTAACTGAAATTGATACGAGCGAACCGTGCCCATGTTGTGATGGTTCTGGAAACATGACTTCAAGCATATTGTTACTTGACGAACTTGAGAACAAACTGAAGTATATGTCAACCGAAATGAATGTAAAAAACACGCGACTTGTTGTACATCCATTTATAGCCTCTCATCTAAACTTTAAAACAAGTATGTTTGGAAAAACGATCTCACGAGATTGGTCTAAAAAGCATGCGGTTCAACTAAGAGTAGATGGCAACGCCTCATTCCAACTTATGCAGTATAAGTTTGAGGATGATAAAGGTGAAAGAATCGATATCTAATGGCCGAAAAGGTCTATGATATTCGCCTTGCAAAGCAAAAAATAGAACGATATTGTGCGTATCAGGAGCGTTCTCAATTTGAAGTTGAAACCAAACTAAAATCTTTCGGATTAAAGCCTGACACCATCGATCATCTTATCGTTGAGTTGATTCAAAAAAACTTCTTAAATGAGATGCGTTTTGCAGAAAGCTATGTATCCGGAAAGGTGCGTATTAAGAAATGGGGTCGCACCAAAATCAAGCTTAAACTAAAAGAAAAGCGTGTAAGTGATAATTGTATTAATAAAGCATTGGCTACAATTGATGACAACACCTATATGCGCAATTTAAAAGAACTGGCCGAAAGTCTTCACAAAAAATACTCTAAGCAATCAAAAACAAATGCTTATGAGTTAAAAGCTAAGATTACAAAGGCTATTTACTCTAGGGGCTATGAATGGGATTTAATAAGTGATGTGGTAAACGAACTAGACTAGGTAACCATTAATCTTCCCATGAAGATACTCCACCCAATCATCATTATCATTCAGACTGGGAACTAAATCCACTTTCTCTCCTCCAACAGCCTCAAATTCTTCTTGATACTCCGCACCAATTTCAATAAGCGTTTCTAAACAATCCGCTACAAAAGCAGGAGAAAATGCCAGAACTCTTTTCTTACCGTCTTTAGCCAAATCTTCTAAAACTTTGTCCGAATAAGGCTTAATCCACTTATCATCTAATCTAGATTGAAATGAAGTTGTGTATTGACCTTCTTTTAATCCCAGTTTTTCAACCAAAGCCCTGGTGGTTGCATAACATGTCGCTTTGTAGCAAAGTGCATTTTCTTCGGTTATGCGTTCATCACAATCTTTATCTTGGCACAAGCCTTCGTCATATACTTTATCCACTTGGCGCTCAGGCAGTCCGTGATAACTGAACATTATGTGATCGTATGAATCAATATCAAACCGCTTTGTGTTGTTTACAAAACAGTCAATAAATCCTTCGTCATCGTAGAATTGTCCCATTACTGTAACTTCAGGAATAACCCACCACTTGGCCATAATTCTGAAGGCTTTCTCGATAACCGATCCAGATGATGCACTGGCATAGTGAGGATACAGCGGCACAATTACAATCCGTTCATAATTTCCCTTTCTCACATCTTCAAATACATCATCCATCGATGGATTGCCATAACGCATACACAGAAAATAATCCGCACCATAACTGTCTTTAGCTTTCAGCTTTTGTTTGAGCGACTCTGAGTACACCAATAAAGGGGATTTACCATTATTTGAATCCCAAAGTTCCTGATAGATTTTCGCGGATTTTGGCGCTCTAAACGGCACTATAATTCCATTTACCAATGGTTTACGTTTGTACGCTGGCAAATCAATTACCCTTGCATCATTTAAAAACTCCTTTAAATATCGTCTAACATCTGATACTGATGGACTGTCTGGTGTTCCCAATTGGACCAGTACTACTGCTGTTTTCTTCCCCATTTTTCCTACATGTGCAGAGGACGCTTATCCGTTGCATCCAAAGCAGCTTCTTTAATTGCTTCTGTAAATGTTGGGTGAGGATGACAAATTCTTGCGATATCTTCAGCACTCGCACGATACTCCATTGCTACAACAGCCTCCATTATCATATCTGCCGCTCTAGGACCAATCATATGAACACCTAGTACTTCATCCGTTGCCTCATCTGCAATAATTTTAACAAGACCTTCAAGATCCATACTGGCACGTGCTCTACCCAAAGCCTTGAATGGAAACGAACCTACTTTATACGCTTTGCCTTCTGCTTTTAATTCTTCTTCGGTTGCTCCTACTGCCGCCACTTCTGGCCAAGTATAAACCACTCCAGGAATCAGGTTATAATTGATGTGTGGTTTTTGACCAGCTAACATTTCTGCTACATATACGCCTTCTTCTTCGGCTTTATGTGCAAGCATTGCACCTTTCACCACATCACCGATGGCATAAATACCTTCAACGTTTGTTTTAAGATGATTGTCAGTCTCAATACGACCTCTATCATCCATTTTTACGCCAGCATTATCAAGTCCCAGATTATCTGTATAAGGCTTTCGACCTACAGATACTAAACAATAATCACCTTCAAATGTCACTTCTTCACCTTTCTTATTGTCAGCTGTAACAACTACAGACTTTCCTTTGTTCTCAACATTCTTCACTTTATGGGACAAGTGGAACTTCATACCCAATTTCTTAAGCGATTTTTGAAGCTCTTTACCCATAGATTTATCCATGAAGCTGATAATACCGTCAGCGTATTCAATAACCTCAACATCTGAGCCTAATCTAGCATAAACAGACCCTAACTCTAACCCAATTACACCTGCACCGATAATCAATAATTTCTTAGGAACTTCTTGTAATGATAAGGCTTCAGTTGAACTAATAATTCTCTTTTTGTCGATCTCCATTCCTGGAAGTGCAAATGGCTTAGAACCAGTAGCTATGATTGTATTCTTAGTGCTAACAGTTACTTTTTCTCCTTTACCACCGATAGGATTTACTTCAATTGTATTCTTATCTACAAATGAACCATGGCCTGTAAGCACGTCAATTTTATTCTTGTCCATTAAGTACTTTACGCCGTCACAAGTTTGAGATACAACATCATCCTTTCGCTGAATCATCTGCTTGAAATTTGTCTTAAGGTTCTTCAATTCGATACCGTGTTTCTCAAAATTCTTTTCAGCATTGTGATAGTGCTCAGATGAATCCAACAAGGCCTTTGATGGAATACAACCAACATTTAAGCATGTTCCGCCTAATGTATTGTATCTCTCAATGATTGCTGTTTTTAAACCTAATTGCGCACATCTAATTGCGGCAACATATCCACCAGGTCCAGACCCGATTATTGTAACGTCATAAGTACTCATACTTTCTTTAATTGTATAAGTACGAAATTAGCAAAACCTTGGAATTAGCGGGTCTTAAAAAGTAGATTTCTCTGGTTTAATCTATACAAAGCATAATATCGATAGGCCATCAATAAAACGATAGGCTTAACCGCTGGATGAAAAGATTGTGGCAACAACCAAAATATTAAGAAGAAACCGAGCAAACTGTAGGCCATAACCAGAAGATATTTTCCATACTTCTTAGTCAAGTTGCGGACATACAAAAACGCAATAGATACTAGGTGAATTGGGTGAGTCCACAAAATATTGAAATTAGCTTTAGTCCCTTGATGATCGGTTCCAAACCACATAAACAACACAAATACCCCGAGCGCACCAAACAACAGGAATATAAACGCATCCAAGTGTTTTAACCATGCTGAATTGTTCGTGAAAACAGATATTGCAAAAACTAGAATAAACAAAGCCCAAAACAATAGTGACGGTGTTAGCCAACCAGCCTCAGCAGTCAATGGTTCAGCTTCAAACACATATTCTTTAGGCCCCAAAAGTGGCGCACCATTAATTTCAGTTTTAGCTCCAATTTCAGCCAAATACTCTGGCAGAAACATCAATTCTCGGTTAGTAACGGGCACGTCTAAACGACTTCCTAAAACGATATCAATACCAAAATCTACCCATGGAGTTGATTCGAATCCCTTATCAATCAATTCACGGAAAGTATACTTTTCAGCATCAGGGTGGGTTCCCCATTGATTTTTAGAACCAATATCTCCCACAAATTCAATCATATCTCTAGGCCGTGTGGCGCAATTGTCATAGAAGAATTCATATAAATAAAACTTCTTGGTTTCATCCACGTAATTATCTACCAAAGCCTCATACATAGATTGAACAGATTTACCATCCACTAAAATCTTCTGTTGATACACATATCTACCATCCTTCTTGTACTGATTTGCAAAACCTTCAAACGAAGACACAGCCAAATAATATTGCATAGTTCTTTTAGCAAACTTCCATGTAAAGTTTGGATCACTATAATCAAACATCCCATAGTTAAACACGGTGTCCAATGAATATGTAGGATCAACAACACGAATAGCTGAGTGACCAAAATGACTCCAAATTTCATTTCCTGGACCACAAGTCACCAGAAACACCTCTGCCTTATCAGACAACTTAGCAGGAAAGTCCTGAGCTACCGATATTCTTGGTGTCAAAAATAGACTAGTTAGGAATAGAAGCTTAATCCATTGCATACCACAAAAGTAGATGTTTTGGTTGATTAATGGTTGATGATTTATGATTTAGGATTGATGATTTCAGTAGCGACTTTATAAATTATCAATTTTAAATTCTCCCTACCCTATGCCCATTAAAGAATAATTGCTTGCTTTGTAATTCAAAACTTTGCAATATGATTACATCAGATCAGAACAAAGAGCTTGTAAGGCGCCTGGATGCGTTGAGGAGGTATCTTTGACGTGGATGTGAAACTCATCCAAATTAAAGAAGAGGAACTTAAAACTCAAGACCCCTCTTTTTGGGATAATCCGAAAGAAGCGGAAAGCCAAATGAAGAAAATCCGGAATCTAAAATTCTGGACAGACAGCTTTTTAAAGATTCAAACAGCGTATGACGATCTTGCCGTGCTGCTCGAGTTTTTTGAAGCTGGAGAAGTTGATGAAGCAGAGATTGACACCGTGTACGAATCGCTTGTTGAAGACCTTGAAGAATTAGAATTCAAGAATATGCTGAGTGCCGAAGAAGATGGCTTAAATGCTGTTCTTCAGATTACCGCTGGTGCTGGCGGTACCGAAAGTTGTGATTGGGCGTCCATGCTAATGCGTATGTATTTGATGTGGGGAGAAAAAAACGGATTCAAAGTAAAAGAACTCGATAGGCAAGATGGTGATGTTGCCGGAATTAAAAGTGTCACGCTTGAATTAGAGGGCGAATTTGCTTTTGGCTATCTAAAAGGAGAAAATGGTGTGCACCGATTAGTGCGAATTTCACCATTTGATTCGAATGCCAAACGACATACATCATTTGCGTCTGTATATGTATATCCTTTGGTAGATGATAGTATCGAGATTAACATTAATCCAGCTGATATTTCTTGGGAGACATTCAGATCAGGCGGAAAAGGCGGTCAGAATGTAAACAAAGTTGAAACTGCGGTTAGATTGCGCCATGCACCAACAGGAATTGTGATTGAGAACTCGGAAACAAGATCTCAATTAGGTAACAAAGAAAAAGCAATGCAGCTCTTAAAATCTCAGTTATACGAGCTTGAGATGAGAAAACGTCTAGAGGCCAGAGAAGAGATAGAAGCAGGTAAGATGAAAATTGAGTGGGGCTCTCAAATCCGTAACTACGTATTACACCCCTATAAAATGATTAAAGATGTCCGCACAAGTCACGAAACAAGTAATGTTGATGCAGTCCTTGATGGTGATTTAACGCCGTTTTTGAAATCCTTTTTGATGGAGTACGGAAAAAGTTAACTTTGTGCATATGAAAGCATTATGCACAGCGATTGTGTCCTTTTGTGTGTTATACTCATTGGGGCAAGTAAGTATTACAGATAGCGATATGCCATCTGTAAATGAAACCTATATCTATTCTCAAGCTAATCCGACTAGTGTAAGTAATCCAGAATTAACTGGTGCGTCCTATTATTGGGACTATTCAATGTTGACTTCAACTCAGCAAAGATTTGACACTATGCTAGCTGTAAATACCACACCCATCGGGTATCAACTATTTTTTAATAATGGATTTCTATACCCGGATCATGTGGCATCATTTGGTGTGCCCGGCAATTTCCCCAATGTTATTCCACAATTAAACATCACAGATGTTATTGACTATTACGCTAATGATGCAGGCTCATTCAGACGCGTTGGATTTGGAGCAAACATTAATGGAATTCCAACATCTGTGAGATATACGCCAACCGATAGTAACTATGTATTTCCATTACAATATGGAGACGATTATTCAAATATCTATCATTTTGATCTAACTATCCCGTCAACATTATATTATGGGCAGGATGGCATCAGAGTAGACACAGTGGATGGCGAAGGAACAGTTGAAACTCCCTATGGAGTTTACAGTGCCCTTAGAGTAAAATCAACTCTGTACAGAACAGATTCGACCTATATTAATGCAATTGGTTTCGGAACGACCACACAACGCCCAATCGAAATTGAATATAAATGGTTGGCAAATGGCGAAGGACTTCCCGTGCTTAAGGTTATTACAACAGCAGGTGCTGTAAGCTCTGTGGAATATTTGGATAGTCTTAATACAACCAATATTCTTGAAACCTCTTACGATGAATCAATTAATGTCTATCCAAATCCAAGCAATACTGGAGTATTACACCTAGATTATAATCTTTCCGCAAACGATAAAGTATTTGTTTATGACTTAAAAGGACAACTCGTCTACAAGACAGTATTAGGTGCTAACTCTAATATTATAGCTCTAAATGACCTTGACAATGGTCAATACATCCTGAGAATATTGAATAAAAAGAAAATATTATTCTCAAAATTCACCATAGTTAAATAGTAAAAAGCGGGGACTAAATAGTCCCCACCTTAACCCCAACTATGGTAATATCATCTATTTGTTCCTCGTCTTGTTTCCATGACTTCATGGTATAATCCAAGTACGCACGTTGCTCCTTACCAGGGCGATTAGCCACTTCAATTAACGTTTGTTTAAGTCGTTTACGCGTAAATTTCTTATTGCGCTCACCGCCAAACTGATCAGGATAACCATCCGTGAACAAGTAAACCCAAGATTCATCTTTTAAGACGAGCTGTCTACTTTTAAAATCTTTTACTTGCCCATGTGTATAGCCTATAGGGTACTTATCTGGTTTTAGTTCCGCTATACTCTCATTTTCCACCACAAATATTGGTCTATTTGCTGACGCATAATGTACCTCTCCTGTAAGTTTATTAACGACAATCAAACTCATATCCATGCCATCCTGAATATATCCATCTATCATATTATCGTTCAGGTAAGCGATAAAATCCTGATCCAACTCAGTTAATATCTCACCAGGATCTGTAAGCCCTTGTTTTATAATTAAACTGCGTAACAAAGTATTGGCAACCACAGATAATAATGCACCAGGAGCTCCATGTCCAGTGCAATCTATCACGGCCACAAAACAAAATTCACCAACAGTTTCAATCCAATAGATATCTCCGCTCACTTCATCTTTTGGTTTATAGAAAACAAAACCATCAGCAAACATCTTATTCAACTCATTAGGCGCTTTTAATATGGCTTTTTGAAGTCGGCTTGCGTAGTTTAAACTCCCTTTTACATCTGCCAATAAGCCCATGATATTCTCCTGTAGTTTATTGCTCTCCTTCTGCACTTGACGCAATTCACTTACATCTCTTCCTATTCCAACTATCATTGAATTATCATACTTTATAGCGTCCCACAAAACATGCTTTACACCCCCATAAACATTGTTTATCTCCTGCTCATAGTTATGCATTGAAGATTTTGTTGATTTAACAAACTTCAAAATGTCAGCTCTAATACCTTCTTGTTTAATGCTATCAGTGTTAAGAGACCACCAATTGTGACCCTTTAAATCTGAGCTTGTGTAGCCCAGAAGCTTTTCAAATGCAGGTGACGCATAGCCTATGGTTCCTTCATAATCAAGAACCACTACTAAAGATGAGGTTTGCGACAACACGGTATGTAACATACGTTTCATGACATATTAAATTGGGAATCGATAAATTAATTAAGGGAAATAGACGACTACCAATACATCACAGAGAATCTGTGGATTGGATTAATGTAAAAAATGATATTGCAAACTGTCGTCTTTTGCATGTGTCAAATGTAAATACATTTTATTCAATTTTCCAAGATCTCAAATCAAAAGTTAACTTTGTCTTCATGAAAATTTACCATAACCCACGTTGTAGTAAAAGTCGCCAGACTTTAGATTTGATCAAAAAAAATGGTGTAGAACCTGAGATTATCGAGTATTTAAAGGAGGTTCCTAGCAAAAAAGAGTTTAAAGAAATCTTAGCTAAACTCAACAAGAAGCCAAGCGAGATTTTAAGGAAAGGTGAAGCTGTGTACAAGGAGAAATTTAAAGGTGCCAACTTTACTGAAGAAGAATGGATTGATGTGATGCTAGAATATCCAAAATTAATTGAACGCCCAATTGTAGTAAAGGACTATAAGGCTGTGTTAGGAAGACCACCTGAAAATGTAATGGATTTATTCTAAGTTGAGTGCCATCACAAAATATCTTCCTTACCTTTCCTACATTGGAATTCCGGTAATTGCCTATAACCTATTTTACTTTAGGCATCAGACAAAACTAAGCTTAGTATTCTTGCTGTTTGGTATTGCCATCTTTGGCTTTGCTTTAAAGCAGCTCAAGATAGGTGTAAAACAAAAGCTAGGAACTACTGCTGTGTTGTTAACAGCTATTATTTATCAGTGGTTTCCACAGATTTTTGTGGATGATACCGGATTTGTTATTCGTTATTTAAGAGAAGCGGCAGATGGATGTTTTTATTGCTATAATTCAGTGGATGGCCCTGTATTTGGAATAAGCAGCTTTCTCTACGGCATTGTAACTATCACCCTTGCTCTTCCCGATATTTTCAGTCCGGAGCAGATCATATTTATAGTGAATTTCTCAGGTTTAATTTGGCTATTATATATGCTTCTGAGAACTCTGTATTTGTGGATGCAAGATATTTTCCTCGCCATATTTGCGCTTGCATGTGTAATAATCGCAAGTTCGAAATTCCTTGCAGTTACTACAGTTGGACTTGAAACCAACTTTCACCTAGCCATTGTTATGACTGCTATCTATTACTTTTTTGAAGGTAATAGAAAACGCATGTGGCTATTTATGGCACTTAGCGTTATTTCTAAACTAGACACAGTACCATTAGTGTGTGTAATGGGAGGTATTCATCTTATTGAAAACTATAAGGACTATTTTAAAAACAATATCAAAGAAAGCTGGAAAACGCTGGGGTTATATGCCTTTGTGCCCATTATACTGTTTATTGGATTAAGTTTTATTTTGTTCGATGGTCCACTTCCGCAGTCTGCCTATGCTAAGGTTAACTTCCATGAACATCCATCCGATCACTGGTTCCCTTTTTGGGAATTAATGTATGATAAGGGAGAGCGCATGTCATTGGTGAAGCTCTCATTTGCCTTTACACTTGCTCATATTTTGATATCCTTGTTTAAAAAGGAATTCAAATTGAGAGATTTCATGCTCTTTATGGGATTCTGTGCTACCATGGGCTTGTACTATATCTACAACCCGGCTGAGAGAATGTTATGGTATTACGCAATGCCCGAATTACTCCTATTCACACAGCTAGTATTTAGTGGCTATTACCTTGTTAGCCAATCTAAAAACTACATTCACTTTAAGTACCCTGTTTTGATTGCTGGATTGAGTATTGCCGCGTGGCCATTGGTCTCTGGCGAAAAAGCATGGATGGATAATTCACTAGCGGTAAGAGAAATTGAGAGAATTGATATTGGCCACTATATCGCCGATCATTTAAGCGAAAACGACACATTAATAGCTAGTCATGGACTATTTGGAGCTTATACAGATGCTTATGTTTTAGACATGAGTGGACTTAATAGCAAATTAGCAACAGATTATGGCCGTGATATGGTTAAGATCCTAGAAGAGTTTAGACCTGGGTACTACATCCACCACAGCCATAGTTATTTTATCGATTGGGCAAACACCTATGGATATCGAATTGACACCGCAAGTTTCAATATCAACAAATACGGCTATGCCAGTTGGATTTTGTTTTCTAGAACAGAAGAGCCCTATCAAATAAAACGACTTGCACACGAAACCTTCACGTCTAAAGACAACTACTATTACTCAGACTCCTTGCCACATCAAGCAGCATATCTGTGGTTAGGTCTGGAAAACACGAATGATATAACAAAAGATGTGGAAGTCTCAGTAAATGGAGTAATTCAGACATACGAGCTTAAGCCAGCCATAGATTTAATGCCGCATCAGCAAGTTAAGTCTATAAAAATTGAAGTTGAAAATACATCAAGACTGCTCGAAATAAAGGTGCAGTCAGACGGAATCGTGGTATACGACCCGCTTATTGAAATGAAAAAATAATAAAAACTAGTGTTGAGCGTCTACTCCTTCCTCGTCAGACACTTTACCCATCTTCTTCTGCATCATTACTTTAGCGCCTTCTGCAGCCCATCCTCCTACAACAGAGAACAAGAATACTAGGCCCCAAAATGCCATCAATAAAAATCCAAATAGTAGACAAATACCAATTACTTCCATGTTCTTGATTTTGGTGTAAAGATAGAAATATTTCTAATTAATGGTCTTCTAAATTTCAAAGCTTATTTTTGTATAAACAAATTTATCAAAATGGATTACAGAATAGAGAAAGATACCATAGGTGAAGTAAAGGTGCCTGCAGATAAATACTGGGGGGCTCAAACTGAACGTTCAAGAAATAACTTCAAAATAGGCGCACCTGCATCAATGCCACTAGAAGTAGTATACGGATTTGCATACTTAAAGAAGGCTGCTGCTTTCACTAACTGTGAATTAGGCGTGTTAGATCCCGCAAAAAGAGATGCCATTGCTACTGTATGTGATGAAATCATCGCAGGTAAGCACGACGATCAATTTCCGCTTGTAATCTGGCAAACAGGCTCAGGAACGCAATCAAACATGAATGTAAATGAAGTGATTGCTAATAGAGCGCATGTCTTAGCTGGCAAAAAAATGGGTGAAGGCGAAAAGACACTTCAGCCGAATGATGATGTAAACAAATCACAGTCAAGTAACGACACGTTTCCAACAGGTATGCACATTGCGTGTTATAAAATGGTGGTTGAAACTACTATTCCGGGCGTTGAGAAACTACGTAATGTTTTAGCTGAAAAAGCAGAAGCTTTTAAAGATGTAGTTAAAATAGGAAGAACGCATTTGATGGACGCAACACCACTTACTTTAGGACAGGAGTTCTCTGGTTACGTATCGCAGTTAGACCACGGATTAAAGGCACTAAAAAACACACTTGCGCACTTGTCTGAATTGGCCTTGGGTGGCACAGCCGTTGGAACAGGTCTTAACACTCCTAAAGGGTATGATGTTCTAGTTGCCAAATACATTGCTGAGTTTACAGGATTACCATTTATTACAGCAGAGAATAAATTTGAGGCATTGGCAGCTCATGACGCTATCGTTGAAACACACGGAGCTCTGAAACAATTAGCAGTTTCCTTGAATAAGATTGCAAATGATATTCGTTTAATGGCTTCTGGACCACGCTCTGGAATTGGTGAAATTATTATCCCTGCAAACGAGCCAGGCTCTTCTATTATGCCAGGTAAGGTGAACCCAACGCAATGTGAGGCCATCACAATGGTATGCGCTCAGGTTATGGGGAATGATGTAGCCATTACAGTTGGCGGCACACAGGGGCATTATGAATTAAATGTTTTCAAGCCAATGATGGCGGCTAACCTACTACAATCTGCAAGATTAATTGGTGATGCGTGTGTTTCCTTTGCAGATAATTGCGCTGCAGGAATTGAGCCAAATTCGAAGAGAATTGAAGAGTTGTTAAATAACTCATTAATGCTGGTGACTGCGCTTAATACTAAGATTGGGTACTATAAAGCTGCTGAGATTGCTAACACAGCACATGAGAACGGCACTACGTTGAGAGAAGAAGCTATTCGTTTAGGTTATGTACCTGAAGACAAATATGAAGAATGGGTGGATCCTAAGAAAATGATTGGGTCGCTTTAATGAGACTTCATTTTATTATACTATTAATTGGGGGAATCCTGTTTTCATGTGGAAATGATTCCCCCAATTCTGTTTCTGAAAAAACCGCACAAGGAGAACAAGCAGATTCTATTTCTGTCGGATCAGCTTCATTCCAATCAAATTTAGTTGATCAATCAGAAGGCTTGATTCGTGTTGCTGGAAACAACAGCTATCGTGGAATGCATGTTTTATCAGAAGATGTAATATGGTTGAGTGGATCCAACAGCACCGTGGCACTTAGTTTAAATGGCGGTGAAAACTGGAAGGCATTCACGATTGAAGACTGTCCAAACTGTGATTTCAGGGATATTACAGCCTTAAACGACTCCACAGCGATAGTAATCTCAATTGGCTCTCCCGGTAAGATTTATAAAACCAGTAATTGGGGCTCAAACTGGAAAAAAGTCTATCACAACGATGACTCCTTAATTTTCATGGATGCCATTGAATTTTGGGATGACAATAGAGGTCTAGTATTTGGAGACCCGGTGGATGGATTGATTTTTCTGCTTGAGACGTCCGATGGGGGTGAATCATGGAGTCGCATTGCTTCTAAAATCACACCAAGTGCAGATGGCACCGCAGGTTTTGCTGCAAGCGGAACAAGCATAGCTCTCGGCGACGACGGCAAAGCATGGATTGCTACTGGAGGAAAACATTCATGGATATTTTATACTAATGATTACGGTGTTTCTTGGGGGGCAGTTGAGTCTAAACTTCCAGATAATAACCCAGGGAATGGAGTGTATTCATTAGCTATGTCATCATCTGGAGTTGGCATGGCAGTAGGTGGAAATTGGGAACACATTGAGTCTGATAGTGTGCTCAGTATTACCAATGATTATGGTGAAAGCTGGGAACTTCATGAAGGAGCTATTCCAAATGGGTATCGCTCTTGTGTTGCCTATAGCGAATACAAAAACACTCAACTATGGGTATGCACAGGCAGCTCTGGCACTGACATATCCTACGACTATGGTCAGTCATGGAAAACTATTGACTCGACAGGGTATAATGTAGTAGAATTCGCGCCTTACTCAAATATTGCTTGGTTAGCTGATGGCAAGGGGCACGTCATTAAACTTAAGCTGTTCAAATAAATTTAGTTTCTCAAGAGTCCTAGTATAGTTCAAATTCCTACAAGCTATGCAATTTTGTTTTATATTTGACTATTGACTGTAAATTGTAAAATGACTATAAAAGAACAAATACTCCAATTATTCGAGAAAAACCTTGATTATTCGGTAAAAGAATTGGTGGATTATACTGGAGCCTCAAAACAAATGATCCATATCGCCTTAAAACAACTAATTGACTCAAATGAAATTATTAAAATCGGCAAGGCACCTAAAACAATTTACCGTAAAACCACTAATGAAGGGCATTCAACCATATCGGAAACCTCAGTTGATTTTGATCAAAAGACAATAGATTTTATGTCAGATAATTTTCTGAATATCTCAGCGATTGGAGAAATAGATTATGGCCTAACAGGGTTTAGAAAATGGTGCGACAAACGACATCAACCCTTCAAAAAAACCGTTTTAGAATACATTTCAACTCTCAATAAATACAAAAAATATAAAGAAAAAAATGGGCTAATAAATGGCACTAAAAAACTTCAAAACACCTACAAAAACAACTGTTACTTAGATCAGATTTATTATCTAGATTTTTACGCAATAGAACGATTTGGAAAAACCAAGTTAGGTGTGCTACTTCATTATGCTAAACTTGGTCAAAATAAATATTTGATGAAAGAACTTCTAAAAGAAACGGAAGAAAAAATCAAAGAATTTATTTCCGAAGAAAACTTTGATGCCGTATCATTTGTACCCCCAACGATACGAAGAGAAACACAAATAATGAGTTATATAGAAAATGCATTAAATATTCCTCTTCCTAAAGTAAATATTCAAAAAATAAATGGCCTCATTCCCATACCACAAAAATCGTTAAACAAAATCGATGATAGAATCGAAAACGCGCGTAACTCTTTCGCTGTAATTGATCGCAAAAGATACAATAAGGTACTCTTAATAGATGATGCAGTAGGGTCAGGGGCAACTATGAATGAAATTGCAGGAAAAATAAAAGATAAAAACATAGCCAACTGTGTTTATGGATTAGCCTTTGTTGGAAGTTTTAAAGGATTTGATGTAATTACGGATATTTAAGAATCTCCTAGACACTATGATTGAGGGATTTTATTTAAGATATTTGTACTGATGAAGTATCTCGCAATAATATCGTGTATAATAGTTTTATCATTTAAAGCCACTACACAAGTCACCTGGGAGCCAACTCTTGGGACTAATTATGCGTGGATAAACTACTTTGGTGGTGCCGGCGAATCACACAAACCTGGTTTTAGACCTGTGGGGGGAATTGGGGCTGATATCTATCTAACCACTGGCTGGTCCTTTAAACCGAAAGTTCTATACAGTATCAAAGGGGTTAATTCTCGTAATGTATCTGGTTTAAGATCATCCGAATGGAACAGCTACCTTGACACGCCACTAGACATAAACTTTAGTATTAAACCTTCAATCCGCGTATTTGCAGGAGTGAATATTGGGTATTGGATAAATGGATGGAAAATAAGTACCTCACAAAACGGAAATAGACTTACAACAACGTTCAATCCTAAGATTGAAGATGCTAATGGTCATTACAACCTATTAGATTTAGCACCTAGAATCGGCGTGTCACTTGATAGCCCTTTCTTGAAAGAGAATCTGAAATGGTATATTTCTTATAGTCACGGTCTTGTACCCTTATATCAACCTGATTTACCAGCAGATAATCATCATTACGACTACAATCGCTGGTTTCAGATCTTGCTCTATTACCCCATCAATATTAAGTAGTTGAGATTATTATTGGCTATATCTGTTCTGATCGGCTTGACGGCCAATGCTCAATCTCCCCAAGATCAGGTTACACCAACAAACATTAACACTAAGTATTTAGAGCATCTAATTAAAGAGAAGGTAGACAGCGTCCGAATTTCGCTTAACCTAAAACCCTTGGCGAATGATTCAACATGTTTTTTGGCGGCAAAAGATCATTCGGAATACATGGTTAAGGAAAAGTCGTTTTCTCATAATCAAGTCCGTAGTCCTCAAAAAGAAAAGCCGCAGGATCGTGTTAATTTTTATGGTGGGGTCAACTACCTAGCTGGTGAGAATTTAGGAAGGACTTATATCAACAAGAGAATGCGTGATAAAAAAGGCAATGAATACTATAATAATTCTTACGCAGACTTAGCCAAGGATATCGTTAACGGATGGATTAACTCCAAAGGTCATTATGCGAATATGATTACCCCAAACTATGAGGTAACTGGTTTAGCCCTGAGTATTGACACTGCCCGTCAAGAAATTCGTGTAGCCCAAGTATTCGCTGAGGTTCAGTTTAAATACAATTTCATTGAAAACACGTCCATGTTCCCCTATAGTAATTGGACGCCAGAAAAGCAGTATACGTCCCTAAAAGATGTGCCTGCCAAGCCAAAGCCAGAGAAATACCCATTTCGCCTTAAAGCCCCAGATGACTCGCTTGAGCTATGTCAATCATGTAATGTGGCTATCGATACGGCTTTATATAAAAACAAACTTCAAATAAAAGGTAGACGTATTGTATTCTACTCTCCTAACTTGGAAATGATGTATGCCCTACTAGACCATCGAAAAAATGGTTTAGCCTTAGAGTTTGTGCCATACAAACCAGTTGATTGCGGCAATAATGAGTTCTACACCTTACCATCCAGAAGGAACAATCAAAGCTTGTTGAATGGCACTATAACTGAACCTCTTTACCGAAAAGATTTAAAAAAAGGCTTTAAACGGAGTGGCTATAAATGGTTCCATCGCATGCGGAACAAGAATGAAGCAACACATTTTGAGTACACCTTGGGCAGAATGCCCCGTGATCTCGAGGGATACCAGGAAGTTAATGTCCTAGTGATTCAGAAGAAAAAAATATGCCGAGTGATGCATCTTACCAACGTTTGCGGAGATGAAATGGAGCTTTTTTATGATGTGCCCTACCTAACTAAACTGAATAAATATCAGTACGGTGTAAACCCAAGGGAACAAGAATTAGCGTTTAGAGTTCCGTTTGAACAGGGGAAATTCAAATATGCCTACGAAGACATAAAGCCCTTACTCGACTCAGTGAGCTCCGAGTCATTCTCGATTCAAGGTGCCAAAATAAAAGCCTTCTCGTCATTAGAAGGAAGTAAAAGTATTAATGAAGCGCTCCAGAAAAAAAGAGCTATTAGTATTGTTAGAGCTCTGGAAGACAAACAAAGATCAGAGATCCAATCGGATATTACTACCAGCGAAAATTGGAAGGTATTTGAAAAACAGATTAGCACAGAAGACGATCTATCAGACTTAAGAGAACTGTCACATGAGCAAATTCGCAATAAACTGAGCGATCGAGACTACGCAAAGAAAATCGAGCCATATCTAGCAGAACAACGCTATGCTCAAATTACTTTAACAGTAAAATTAGATATCACAGATGCAGGGGTTGGTGATTTTCTGATAAATGAATTCTCGCGCTACAAAGATTCGGTTATTAAGGACATAGGCTCGCTTGGGATGACCAAAGAAGCCAAATTGAATTTAGACACCATGGCGAGTATTCAGTGGTATACCTACCATTTAATTAAAGCTGGTAAAATTGATACTAATCTTTTTGCCAAACTTACCGTTCCACTTACTCAGGATTATTCAAAACTCATTAAAGACCATCTATGGTATGATTTAGATATTCATGGTTCTGGTGAAGGTAACGAACAATGGGAAACGAACTTCTACACCCAGCTAAACCAACTAGATCGATTAGGGATTTCATCATTTGAAATAAGATATGATGTAATGAATTATCTTATCCGAAATTGGAAGTCACGACTACCCTATCAAGGAGATATTAGTCGCTTAGTAGACGACCTAACAGTTCTGCAAAAAGTAGCTAAAACAGACACCACAAGAGAATTAGTGAACAAACTCTTGGTAAACTATCATATTGCAAATGCTAATCACACGCACTTCTCCAAAAGAGCCAGTCGAGATGATGAGGCCATGCGCTCATCCATGGTAGCCTTACTGACACATTTTATGGAGCACCCATCCAACGATCAAGAGATGTATAAGTTGGCATCCTTCTTTGCTTGGGGAGAACAAGAAGACTTGGCTTACCAGGCCTTAATTGGGATTGTAAACAAAGAGAAACCATATCCACCGGCGCTACAGTTGTTCTATAAAATTATGTTTCAGCACAAAGAAGAGTATCCAGAAACAGATTTTTATGAGGCATTAATGAATTCTCGTCAAAAATTAAGCAAAGAAGAATGGTGCTCAATGTTCGTTGGGCCGTGCAATCTTAGTTTTCAGTTATTCGACAATGAGACTCTACGTAATATGTATTGTAAAGAATGTGCTAAAATTAAAAACTACGCACAACGTCCTGAAGACTGGGAAGACTAGACGTACGAGTCTTTTTTATCCGCCTTTAAGTCCGTCACAAATTGCTTAATCTTTTGCTCATCGTGCTTGCGAACGATCAATAAGGTTTGATGTGTATCTACAATAATATAATCTTCTAAACCTTGAATAACCGCCAGTTTACCTTTTGGGATATTTACTACACAGTTTTCGCTGTCATACATTCTAATTTCATCTCCCACACATGCGTTACCATTTCCATCATGATCCAGATGAGTGTAAAGCGAGCCCCACGTTCCTAAATCGCTCCAACCAAAGTCAGACAACACTACATGAACGTTATCGGCCTTTTCTAGAATACCATAATCAATAGAAATATTCTTACATACAGCGTAAACATCTCGTATATGTTCTGCTTCTTTTGGCGTATTGTAAACTTCCATGCCTCCAGCAAATAAATCACCTACCTCACGTAAATGCTTATTGAAGGCATCCATTATTGATTTAGACGAGAAAATAAAAATGCCCGAATTCCAGAAAAAGTCTCCGCTATCAAGGAATGTTTGTGCCAAATCATGGTTGGGTTTTTCCGTGAATGTCTTCACTTTTCTCACCATGGCAGAATCCTCTGCATCCATAAACTGGATGTATCCATAACCCGTATCAGGGCGACTGGGTTTAATACCCAACGTCAACAGGAAATTACCTGACTCGGCTTTATTAAGCGCAAGTTTTAATATCTGTACATACTCCTCAGTATTGAGAATCAAGTGATCTGAAGGAGCTACAATAATATTCGCATCAGGATTAAGCGCATGAATTTTATATGCAGCATATGCTACACATGGCGCCGTGTTTCTACGGCTCGGCTCGCACAATACCTGATCATCCGATAAACCATGTAGTTGTCCCAAAACCAAGTCTTTATACTGAGCGTTGGTCACTACAAAAATATTCTCACGAGGACAAGTTTTAAGAAAACGCTCATACGTCATTTGGATAAGTGTCTCTCCTGTTCCAAGAATATCTAGAAATTGTTTTGGGTTAGAAGTCTTGCTCATCGGCCAGAATCTACTCCCGATTCCGCCTGCCATGATTACTCCATATGTGTTCTTATCCGTCATGATAATTTTCTAAGTGCGCTTTCGATTCCGCTTTTAACAGTTTCAATATCCTCCAACGCTGTGGTGCCAATACTTAATCTAAACCAAGGTGAATTTCTATCTGCTCCAAAAGCATAGAAAGGCACGATGGCTACTTTTGCTTCATTAATAAGGTACTTGGCAACATCTTCCATAGTTGAAAGTTCACTGCCGTCATCCTTTTTCATTCCCATTACATCAATGCTAACAGTTAAATACATAGCCGCCTCAGGTGCAATTGAGTCTACAGGATGACCTGCGCTTTTCAAGGATTGAAATGCCGAATGAAAGCCGTCTAATCTAGTTTGAATGTCCTTTCTAATTGTTGATATATAAGTATCAATAGCAGGTATGTTTGCGAGATACTCAGCGCTTGCCACTTGCTCAGCTTTTGGTGACCAAGCACCAACGTGGCCAAGTATTGCTTTCATCTTATTGATGAGTTTTTGTGGGCCAAAAGCCCATCCTACGCGAACGCCTGTACATGCAAAAGCTTTCGACATTCCATCAATAAACAAGGTGAAGTTTCGCATTTCAGGACGCAAACTAACAGGATCAAAATGCACAGTACTCTCCATTGTGAGCATCCAGTAGATTTGATCATATAATAAATAAACTGGCTTGCTTCCAGGGCCTCTGCGCTTATTCTCTTCTATAACCAAATCGCAAATTGCTTCCAGGTTTTCTCTGCTAATTGTTGTACCAGTCGGATTTAATGGTGAACAGATAGCAATTAAACTAGCGCTTGAAATATGAGGTTTAATATCCTCAGCAGTTGGCATGAATTTATTCTCAGCACGTGCTTCTATGAATATTGGATTACCATGAGCAAGGTGAGTGTAGTGATTGTTGTTCCACGATGGTACAGGAAATATCACATCATCTCCTGCATCCACTACTGCCTGGTAACATGCATAAATCATGGGTCTAGCACCACCAGCCACCAAAATCTCATCAGCCGAATAGTCAAGATTTCCGTAGTGCTTTAAGTAGGCAGATATCGAATTTCTTAAAGGTTCGATACCATTTGCTGCAGGATAATTAGTATGATTATCCTTGTATGCATTAATAATACCTTCTCTTAATTCGCTGGGAATTGGGAAAATATCAGGGTTAAAGTCACCAATAGTAAGATTTTTAATGTCTTCACCCTGGGCTTGAAGTTTCTTTACTTCTCCTGATAGTTTGATGATTTCTGAACCCACGAGCTTCTCAGCCATTTGAGATAACTTGTAGTCCACTGCTTGCTCTAGTTCCACGTAGTTTGTTTTAATTCGAGCGCGAATTTAAGGATAAGCAAGCCATTATCCACGTAATTAAGCAATTAATTGCAGTAAATTAATGATTGCTTTCAATAGGATGCGGACTAGCTTCATCTAGTGCACGTGGGCAATCACAGTCATCTTTCTTAAATAATCGGCATGAGCTAAACGCGATACAGATTACTATGGATAGTAAGATATAATAGGCTAAATGTCTTCTCTTCATACTTTATAGGGACACGGAATGCAACTATTCCATACAATCTGCTGGAAGTTCTTCACTGTGAGCTGCTGGCATGTCATCCCATTTTGGGCATGTATTGCAACGATTTTTCTTTCTGAACAGACCACAAGAACTCAAACTAACAGCTATCATTAGAAGGAAAGCTATACTCAGGTATTTTTTGTTTGATTTCATAACTTAAAAGTCTATATGTTCAAAAATACAAAAATTATGCCTTGATGCCCCGTCTATTAATTGTATTTTCGCTATGTTATTTAATGCATTTGGGTAACTAATGAACTTTATATCTCACATAGGGCGCTACGTATTGATGATGTATGCAACATTCTCATGGCCAGACAAATTGTCCATTATTTGGAAACGATTTGTAACCGAATGTGTGAATATTGGTATCAGCTCATTATCCATAGTCCTTATTATATCTACTTTTATTGGTGTTGCCGTTACAACGCAGGTGGGCGAGCTACTAAGCGCAGAATGGATACCCGATTACACTCTAGGTTATACTATAAGGCAAATGTCTATGCTTGAATTTTCGCCGACAATTATAAGCTTAATTTTGGCAGGTAAAGTAGGCTCAAACATTGCGGGTGAAATTGGTACCATGCGTGTAACAGAGCAAATAGACGCCCTGGATATAATGGGTGTTAACTCTCAGAATTACCTGATCTTTCCTAAGATTATGGCGTCAATGTTTACCTTCCCATTATTGGTAATATACAGTATGATAGCCAGTATTTATGGAGGTGCGTTCATTTGTGAAATAACTGGTCTGCGTGATGTTGATACCTATGTTATGGGTACCCGATACTATTTTGACGAGGAAGCCTTTACTGTTTATTATGCTTTATTAAAACCGGTAATCTTTGGATTCATCATCGCATCTATTTCAGCCTACTATGGCTATTATACTAAAGGTGGTGCTTTGGATGTAGGTAAATCAGGAACAAAATCTGTTGTTACTAGCAGTATCTTAATTCTCTTATTTGATGTGATTATATCACAAATTATGTTCAAATGATCGAATTGAAGAACATATCCAAATCATTCAATGGTGTGCAAATACTCCATGATATCAACTTTAAGTTTGAAACTGGAAAAGTCAATCTAATTATTGGACAATCGGGGTCAGGAAAATCTGTTTTAACAAAATGTATTGTTGGCTTGCACGAACCTGATGTCGGCAGTGTTCTATACGACGAGCGTGATTTTACATCAATGAAGCGTAGAAAGCGCAAATCAATTCGCAAAGAAATAGGTATGCTTTTTCAGCACTCTGCCCTATTCGATTCAATGACCGTTGAAGAAAATGTGGCCTATCCCCTTACCATGTTCACTAATATGGAAGAAGAAGAAATCCGTGAACGTGTTAACTTTTGTCTGAACAGGGTTGAGCTTGAAAACAAAAATCATCTTTTCCCATCTGAAATTAGTGGTGGTATGCAGAAAAGGGTGGCGATTGCGCGTGCGATAGCAATGAAACCACGTTATTTATTCTGCGATGAACCGAACTCAGGTCTTGACCCAAAGACATCTATTGTAATTGATAACCTCATAAAGGACATCACATACGAGTATGAAATGACCACCGTAGTTATTACACATGACATGAATTCAGTGATTGAAATCGGAGACAATATTATGTTTATCTACGAGGGCAAGAAATGGTGGGAAGGCGATAACAAAGCTATTATCAAAACAGACAATCCCGAGATTAATGACTTTGTGTATGCCTCTTCGTTTATGAAGACGCTTAAAGACAAGCTTTCGAATTAAATTATTTCTTGATCAACTTGATCATGCACTGTCCTGAGAAACCGTTAAATACAATTATGCTAATGTAAATTCATCCGATTCTAAAAGCGGCATAACAAGCAGAACTTCTGTTCCGGACATATTACTATCCTTATCTTTTAAATCATTTATATCAAATCTAAAGTCTCCTATATTTAGAGAGTTGAGAATCTCAATTCGTTCACGATTAATTGCCGTGGACATGGATTTATGATCTGTAACTGCATTTTGGTCATTCTGCTTTAGACGCTCTTTTATACCAACCCCGTTGTCTCGAATACTTGCGACAAGAGAATTGTTTTCGATTGAAAAGTTGACCTCAATTTTACAGGCTTCCATCGAAGGGTCGAATGCATGAATAATAGAATTCTCAACGTATGGCTGAACAAGCATTGGAGGGAGGAAGTGATCCACAGCGTCATCCAGATTTTCAGATATACTTACAAAATACTCGAGCTTGTTATTATACCTGAGTTTTTCCAATTCAAGATAGGTGTTCAGTGTTTTAATTTCTTCATCTAAATTGATAAACGGCTTTCTTGAGTTATAGAGAATCCTCCTAACCAGTTTACTGAAAACAGATAGAAAATTCAACGCAGGCTCAACATCCTTGTCCAAAATATAATACTGAATACTATTAAGTACATTGAAAATAAAATGAGGATTAAGCTGTGAGCTAAGCAATTGTGATTGAGCTAAAAGCGCTTTATTTCTTCCTTGGGCAATCTGATTTTGTGATTTTTTTTCTGGTGTGATGTCTTTAAAATAAATAGCTAAACCAGAAGGAGCGGGATAAACCGTAAAGCTGAGCCAACGCTCAAACTCAGGACAGAACATGTCTATCGACTTAGGATAATTATAATTTAAAACACTTTCGCATGCTTCCTGAAGTTCGTTATTGGAATCAAAGACTTTCAATTCCCACAAATTCGAATGAATTTTACCTTCATGTGAGAACAGCTCAGCAGCAGTTTTATTTCTGAAGGTAATCCTTCCATCCTCTGATATGGCAAAGAATCCATCTGTTATACTTTCCAGAATAGCAATTCGTTCTTTCTCTAGAAGACGTATGGCTGATATATCTCTAAACACTATTTGCACAGCTTGTATACCGTTATAATCAATTAGTGATGCAGATGCCTCACAACTAATCATATTGCCATGCTGAGTCCTAAAAACCTCTTCAACCCTTGCTGAGCCCTCCGTCAAAATGCGTTCGAGCATTATTCGACCTAAATTCTTTGAGTACTCACCTTGACCATGAAGATCGACTATAGATAATGATTTCAGTTGTGATTTGCTGAAACCAAATAACTCACAAAACTTTGGGTTGGCATTTAATATAGCTCCAGATTTATCATGTATTAGAATCCCAACTGTCGAACTTTCGAATAATACCTGATATTGTTTTTGACTTGACTTAGTAATGAAATAAGTAAGGAATCCCCCTACAGCAGATAGAATAATACCAACTAGTAAAAGTGGCAAAACTGCATATAATGCTGAATTATTATTCGAATTATAAATACTCAATCGCCAATCCGCTTCAGAAAACGTATAGGTCTTAATAACGTCATCGCTCATGTCTTCTGGGCCTAGAAAGACTTCTTCATCCCCCGTAAATGGATTAATTTTAGAAAAACTAAGAATATATTGGTACTGAGAGGAGGAAGCCTCAACAATTTTATTCAATATTACATCAGTATCAATTATTATAGCCACAAACCCCCAGAACTTGGATTCTCGAAACACTGGGAGCCTTCCAATTACTGCGTTACCACCTTGCTTTAGTTCTAATGGGCCAGCAAAATACATTGTTCGAGAATCTATTGCGCGCTGAGCTTCTGCACTTACTACAGAGTTCGTGTCAGCGAACAAGTTTAAGCCCTTAACCCCTTCGTTACCTGATTTTGGATAGGTTTCGGATATTATACCATTAGGCACTAATTGAACGGCTCTAATCGAAGACGCCTGAAGTAAAATATCATGTGCTACGGATTCAAAATTTTCTATCTCTCCTTGATGGTCGATAAACATTGCGACACTGTGAGCAGCAATGTTCGCTGTATTGACTGTTTGCTTTATTTCATCCTTAACTACACTTAAGATTTGAAATGCAACGCGCTCTTCTTCAACCTTTGTACTTTTATAAGACACATAAGTATAAGCACTTACCACGCTCAAAATGATAAAGCTTATTAATAGACTTCCAGTTATTGGGCTCCGTAAAAACCAATTCAGAACTATTTTACGAACATTCATGGTGCAAAGCTACAACCTTGAATATGGACGTTTAATATTTTTTCGACGAATGAAGAGTATGGTGTGGTCAACTACACTTCTGCTCCTACAACCTGAATATCAACGATTTGATTCAATTCAATAAGCAGTAAATTTAACTTTTTGTTTAATTTAAACCATTAGCATAAGGACTTTGAAGACCCCTTTCGTTTAAGAAGACACCTAAAGATAAGCCCACTCGTTAATCTACTTCTTGATTAACTTAAGCGTGCGTTTCTCAACCTTAGTAACAATCTCTAAATAATACACACCGGACGCATACTGTGACATTGGTAAGTCCAGGCGATAGTCGTTTACATTTACTTTACTGATCACTTGTCCTGCGCTGCTGCGTAAAATTACTTCTGAGATTCTCTCCGAAGACTCAATTTGTGCTTGGTCTACGCATGGTTGTGGGTACACTTTCATAGAAACGTTACTCTCTAATTCTGGAACAGAGTTAAAGCCTAAATTTTCCTGATAGAAAATAGAAGCTCCGGTGTAATCATATTCGCCATAGATAAGATCATAATCACCATCACCATCAATATCGGCTAAGGTTGGAAATGAAAAGTAATAGGCAGAATCAATTATATTAAAGGCATTTACCTGTACAGTACCAAAACTTGCCGCAGAGGCTGAACCAGTATTCTCTAAATACAGAGTTTGCCCGTTATAGTATGTGTCATAATTTCCTCCAGCAACCATATCTAAGTCACCATCTCCATCTAAATCAGCGAAAGATGGTATAGCAAACCTATTGAACTGGCCTTGAAGACCAAATGGATCGTCAACAGGTGCGGCAAAAGACGGCGCTGTGGCATTTCCAGTGTTCTCAAAGTAAACAAAATGTTTAGCGTAATAAGAATCATACACACCAGCAATAACATCTAAGTCTCCATCATTGTCTATATCTACAAGCTGTGGCCATGATATCATTATATTAGCCCCCAAACTTGAAAGACTGAATGGATCAGCCACTCCAGCTGCAAAATTAGGTGCTACATTTGTCCCTGTATTTTCATAATACATAAGTCCCGTTTGGTTGTAGATATCACCATTTGTCAATAGATCATAATCACCATCGCCATCCAAATCACCAAACGTCATAGTAATAATGTATTGATATGGCTGAGCTAGTCCAAATGGAAACTGAGACGCAGCGCCAAATGATGGATTTGTAGCAGACCCAGTATTCTCCTGGTAATCTATTACACCATAGTACCCAGCGTTAAACATATCCAAATCACCATCACCATCAATATCTACAAAAACTGGTTGAGTTAATTCATTACTTACATTAATTCCAAATGGATTTGTCTGAACAGGTGCAAAATACTGTCCGTAGGTATAACTTGTACCTAATAATAACATTAGAGCTAGCGCCAATTTTCGCAATCTCTCACTACCTGATTCGTACGCTCTTTTGATTAACCCAGCAGCTCTATTCAGTTTTGTTTTTGAAGCCGGTGTGCCTTTTCGTTCATTACGAAAATCATTAATCAAAGCTTGTAATTCTCTCTCTAAGTGATTCATAGGACAAATTTTTACGAAATATACATCATTTTTTTATTGGGTCGACTTTGCCCAAAACGTTTTATTAGGAATTTCTAAGCCCAATGAATGAAGCCCTTTTTCAGTATTTAGAATATTAGCTCTTCGAATTCCGCTTAGAATCTTTAAATCATATATTTCGTCCACACTACTGAGATATTTCATCCAAGCAATTTTTTGCCCTGTTGGGAGGTGAATCACCTCAACACCGCAATCTGAGCTGCTATCTGCAATTTTTAATTGAGAAAACGTTGAGGAGTTCTTTCTTAACTTTGAATGTGCAACAAATGCTATATCATCAACAATGCTAAGTCCACGCACAAACTTATCGTGAGAATAGATTACATCTACGGCGCGTGATTCGGGATTATACTTACAAAGCGTTCCCTTGGCCGACTGTAAAAAATAAAGATCTCCTTTATACACTAGAGGTGAATGGGGCATGGCAAGTCCGTCCAGTAAAATTCTATTATCCTCCACAGACATTAAAATTCCTGATTCCGTGATTTTCTCCCGCCAACTGTTTGCGACATTACCCGAACCCAAAGCTGTAATATATTTTGCCCTTCCATCCTCAATCACCAGTCCATTCATATGACATCTATCCTCAGCCACTAAATCACTAATAAAGTGTGGCTGCCAAATAGGTGTGAAATTGTAATTCTTATCAAGCTTTACAAGGCATGAGAATGAAGTGTTTATACCCAGAATATCTTCTCCAGCCCAATGCACATCATGAATATCTACAATTCCAGTAAAGTACTTCATCCTTGGCATGTACAAAGCATCATAAGTCTCTGGCGCACTTGGATAGGTCTTTGCTAACTCAGGCACATTCTTAAAAACAACAATTTCATCCTTGGTTGCCATTAAAAGAAAATCATCCTTGAATGAAATCCCCATGGCTTTATTAAAGTTTCTGGGAAGTTGAGAGAGTTCGTGATCGTTTTTAGCACCTATAAAAACTAATTTACCCGCTTGGTAGGTAGTTAGTGCAATAGAAGCATTAAGCTTATCAAGAATCTCAGCCAAATTTGGTGAGGACTGAATTGTAAATGGTGGGTGCACCTTTGAAGTTGACATAAAAACTAAAGTACAGAAATTCCGAATACAAACAAGCCCCGATACCTGGTATCGGGGCTTGAATGTTCCTACTACTTTAATTAAACCAAACTACTGATCTTTCTTAGTATAAATATACGCCGTAAATCAGCGAAAGTTTTGGCTAATTCTTGTGTTGATGTATCCAGAGATTTAACTGTACATATTATTGATTCAACGGAACAAAAAAAGCTCAGGCTTAAGAAACCTGAGCTTATCTGTATTGTTATTTAGCGGATTACAACTTCACAAATCTAGATATAGATTTATTACCATCATTATCGCTGAGTTGAATCATATATGTACCTGTGCTAAGCGTTGATACGTTTAACACTTTAACAAATGACCCTGCCTGATTTAGATTTTCACTCATAATCACTTTTCCTGTAAAGTCAAGGATATTCACCTGGATAGCTCCGTTACTCCAATCTTTGAAATCTAATGATAAGACTTCATTTGTTGGGTTAGGATATACGCTAACGTTAAAGTGATTACTCTCTTCATCCATTCCTACTGTCGTAGCATCAAATTGCTGAACAGTAATATCGCTACCACATGGACCAGTAACCGTTAGGGAAATTGTGTAGGTTCCAGGAGCAGCATACACGTGAATAGGATTCTGCTGATTGTTCACAGGAGAACCATCTCCAAAGCTCCATGACCATGAATCAGCGCCAACACTCAAATCTGTCATGATAGCTGTTAAGAATGACGTTTGCTGAGAGAAGTCTGCCGTTGGAGCGGGAATGTCAATTATCTCAATTGTATCTTGAGCAATTCCACATGAACCATTCATAGTTAAATGATATATCCCTGGAGCGGTTACCGTAATACTATCGGTAGTTGCTCCATTACTCCATGTATATGAAGCATTCGAAGAAGGATATCCCATTGATATAGGCTGGCCTACACATTTTGATGTATCAGCACCAAGATTAACTAATGAAGGAGCGTAGAACTCATCCGCACCAATATCTGGCATTAATGTGCTTCTTGTTTCTCCATCAATATCCATCATGATAGAAAGACCAGACATACCAGCATTTTCTAATGTAGGTCCACATGTGTGAAGATCGTCAATAGAAAGATACATTGGATCATCAGATACCGAATTGCTATCTAGCCCACTTATTGCGCTCCAAGCTGAAAGGTTAAATGCAGGAGAACCGAAATAACCAACATTACTGCTTGGTGCATATAGGTTATTATAATCAGAAACTGTTACAGCAGATCCAATAGTATATAAAGCATATCCATCTCCAGCATTATATAATGAGTTATTAATAACTTCATTGTCTATACCTCCAGTAGCATAGAACGAACGCGTACTTGCTGAACCAGTATTCGTAAACACACTGTTATGGTAGAATTTAGCATAATCAGCATTACTAGAATACAAACCGTATGATGTAGATGTTAAGTTTGGAGCATGTACGATAATTTGATTGTTATAAACCATCGCATGCTGAGCCGGACTTCCTTCACAATAGTATAGAGTAAGTGCATCTCCATATAAGCTATCTAATCGTGCATAGTTGTTTGCAACAAGCAGTGAACTATCACAATAACCGAAATAGAACACATCCAATCCAGTTCCGTAACCGTCATCATAAGAGGCATGATTATTCACAAATGTCGCTGAATCTTGATAATACAATCTTGCTCCTCTGTAGTAGTTGTTTTCAAAAATATTCCCGTCAAATGTTGAGCCTATTTCTTGATAAGGAGTTGAAGATTCACCATACCAATAAACGCCATATGATCCACCATTGATTCTGTTGTTTTCAAATAACCAATAGCTATCAACCGATGGTGAACCTGATGTAGAATATACGAGTGCATTATTTGTAGATGTAGAAGTCGCTAGATTTGACGACTCAATAACACAATTTCTAACCGTATTGTGAATTGAATTTCCACCCACAACTAATCCTCTCATGTAAGTAGTTCCGTTATTACGGATAGTAAGATCTTCGAAAGTAAAAAAGTCACCACCATCAAATTGTACTACAAAGTTGTCTCCAGTTCCTGTAGAAGTGAAGTCTATAACAACGTCTGTGCTATCGCCAGACAGCGATCTAAACGTAACATTATTAACGGCACTCATTCCTTGAATTTCAGGGATTGTAAACTGCTCTGTGTATACACCAGTTTCCACATCAAATATTACACTTCCACACACACCATATGTAATGATATCGTTTACAGCATCAGTAAAGTTCAGGTAATCTCCCGTACCACTTGCTGCAATTAGTTTAGTTCCGCTTAATCCATATTTTACTATTAAGGTAGATGTATCGTTAGTCATATCTCCATCTGTGTTACCATTAGGCAAGTTTGACCATACTCTTAAAGTATCACCATCGTTGAAACTATAACTTCCGATTACAATTCCACTTTCTGACGCAGATTGCGCTAAGTTCCCTGTCCAAGCAAATGGTGTTTGAGCAACACTATTTACCGACCATTCGATATTACATGTGGTAAGGTTGTTAATTCCAAATGTCCCAAGCGTCACCTCCACATTAGAGAGACTTGTACACGTTGGTAAAGTGGGTGCATCAATACTTGCAATGAAGGCATCCTCAGTTGATGGAATAAACGGAATAAACTCATAATACTGAATAAACGCTGGATCCCAGTTTACCTCATTTCCATTAATAGAAGAAATATTGGGCGAAGACGCGTGTTCAACAGCAGAAGCGCCATCAAGTTGTAGTCCCACTGTATAAGTACCTGCACCTTGTGTAGCCCATCTTGCATCAACCATATAGATGTTATTGGTTGTTTCCTCTAATACGACGAAATTATAGCAGTAAGATTGCCCTTCGTATTCGTACGAGTAATTCTTAATCCACAGCTGTCTATTAGGCGCTGTCCCAAATGTTTTTGAGTATACATCATCATTTGATCCAATTGGTGCAGCATTACCAAATCCTCCCCAAAAATACGCGATGGTGCTATCTGGTAAGTCTACGTTTGGTAATGATGTATTATCCGCACTAACTGATGCTGGCAAAGTAGTTCCTGCCACAGATACATCAAATGTTAACAGGAAGTTCTTACTAACACAAAACTGTGTTACTGGATTTCCAAAATACTCGAATGGAAAGGGTATTGGTTGAGCCGCAGACCAACTATTATCTGAAGCACCTCCACCGGCATTGTAAGAGTGAAACTCAGTCCAACCCGTGGATGTCCCTGAGTCCTCCGTGTTTAGTAACGGTCCTTGACCATTTATCGGACCATTCGCCATATAGGTCGTCTGAGCTAATAGCATACCTCCTGTTGCACAAGCGATAAGCGATAAGTAAATTTTCTTCATAATTTTTATGTTTAGATAATGCAAAATTAACACCTCTCAATACTATTCGCTCCACCGTTTGTCGAATAATACGCTCATCAGTCGAAATTTAACCAATCAATTAAAAATGTTAAATAAATACGTAAAATGTATTAATCATTACTGTTTATCTAGAATTCTGTGATATCGAATATAGGGCAATATCGCGCGTACAATCATCCATCCTGCAAGTGCAATCCATACCGAGTACAACTCTAGTTCAAAGCTATCCGAAACCATAAGTAGCGGGGCAAACACTATAAAACTTGCGATAAACAAAACGTTTCTTAAAAACTTTCCCTCGCCAAATCCTTTAAAAAGGCCGTCCATTGAGAAGGCTACTGCATTAACTGGAAGCAAGAGCAACATAATCCAAAATATCGATTCGAATAGTCGCACTACATCCGGATCGTCATTAAAAAACGGTCCAATCTGGTAATATAGAAGCAATAATATCAGGGACAAGCCCGCGGCGATTCCAATGTTGAATTTGAGTATTTGTTGCATCAAACTCTGCATTTTAATATAGTCTCTTGCGCCTTTTAGTTTTCCGCCTATGGCATTGGCTGCATTGGAATACCCATCGATAAAAAATGCAGCAAAAATCCATATATTATAGGCGATTGAATGGGCTGCATTGTGAGCATTCGAATAGGATGTGGCATATCTGTGACACAACAGTATTGTAAAATTAAGCGCTATAGTTCTTAATACTAGATTCCCGGCAAGGCTGCTCAACTCTCTTAGATGATAGTCCAGTTTTCTGCCAATCTGCCATCTGAAAGGTGTTTTTTTCCTAAGTAAAACAAGTGCAGCTATAAACATTAACACCTGCACCGATAAACTTGCCCACGCCGCACCATCAGACCCCATCCCTTCGTAGACACCATCTACTCCCAAAACCAAAACATAGTCTAAAACAAGGTTAACTATTCCGCATGATAGGCTGACCACCATAGGCCAGAAAGTATTTTGTAAACCCCTAAAAACACCGAAGATTGTAAAGGCGGCTAATACAAATGGAAAACCGAATGCCCGTATTTTGTAGTAAGATGTCGAGTACTTCAAGGCATCTCCTTCAAGCCCATAGAGCTCCCCCATTAACCATTCAATCCCAGGAGAGGTGACCAGCAAAAACAAGCATCCCAGTACAAATGACATCACTATGGTTTGCGGCACCAAAAAGCTTAGTTTATTCAACTCATCCTGCCCTAAAAACCTTGAGACCATAGATGATATTGCCGACTTCATCTGGGCTAAAACCCATACGATGGTTAAGTAGAATGCCGTTGCATTTGCCACGCCCGACATCACCTCAACTTTATCTGGTAATTGTCCAAGAATAGCAGCATCTCCAAGTGATATAAGAGGCTCTGATATTCCAGCGAAAATAGCCGGGATTGCAATTTTGTTTATCTCTTTTAATCCTACCTCAGACATTTAAGGCAAAGTTATCATAAACTACTACTTTGAGTAATTGGAACACAAATTGTTATATTTAGAGAAACTAATTACAATGAAACTACTCTCTATTCTATTACTTTTTGCATGCTCCTTCGCGTATAGTCAGGCATCAAAGTACCATAAGAAATACGCCTTTATTAATGCCAAAGGTGAGATTGTATTTGACGTGAGTGCCAAATACGCATATTCATTCAGTAATGGATTAGCTCGCGTGGGCGTTTACACTATTGTAGGAAACAAAGCTTATTATAATTATGGCTTTATAGATGAAACCGGTAAGATGGTAATTCCTGCCGAATATGATAAAGTTTATGATTTTGCTGATGGCGTAGACATTACATGGGTAAGAAAAAGGGGTGAAGACAAATTCATTCTAATTGATAAAAATGGGAAACGTGTGAATGATTTAGCCTTCAAAGATGTTGGTTTTTGGATTGAAGGGATGTGTAAGGTTTCAGTTGACAATAAGGATCTAAAACTTTATAATGGTGAATATGGCAAACAACATGGCTTTATCAATAATAAGGGTGAAGTGATTTTAGACCCTGATGGCGGCTATTTTGATGTTGGCTCCTTCAATAATGGACTCGCATGCATCACAAAAAAAGGAGCCAGTGGCTATGGTTTTATTGATAAAACAGGGCGCGTAGTAATTCCGCTAACCCTAAAACAAAATGGAACTTCCGGATACTATGAAGGTATGATTAGGACTACAAAAGGCGGGAAAACGGGTTTAATTGATACTACTGGTAAGTTTGTTGTGCAGCCTGTTTATGGCACTGTATCTGGTTTTGGCGAGGGATTGATGAGTGTTGCATTTGGATCATCCTATAACAACTTTGGTTATGTAGACTATAATAACAAAGTGGTAATTAAAGGACAGTATGATAAAGCGACGACATTTAATCATGGATTTGCAGAAGTTGGATTAAACGGTAAGGAAGGTATTATCAATAAAAAAGGTGAATATATCCTGCCTATGAAATACGGTACAGCTTACAACAAAGCTGACGAGGGCTATTTTATGACATTAACAGATAGCAAGTGGCAGTATTTTGATACAACAGGAAATGAGATTACTAAATACAAAGCACTCGGAAAAAATGGCTTTCCCGTACATGATTATGATTTTGATACAAAAACCGGCTATTATTACAACACTGATGGTGACAAGGCATTCCCATACAAATTCAGCAAGGTAAACAGCTTTACGCCTAATGGCCTAGCATTGGTATTATTGCATGATGATGAAAGCTATAAAAGAGCCAGCACTAACCCTGCGCTTAATAAGGCATCCAATGAAATAAATACCGATACGCCGGCTAAAGAGGAGGATGTGTTTGGATATAATTACACTTCAAAAAACTACAAATGGAGCATGAAGCTAAACGCAAAGCCCAGCGAAGAGTATGTAAAAACAAAGAATGGCACAGACATGTTAAAAATCACTTCACCAAAAAGCAATGCGTATCAGGTGTATGCAAATGCCAGTGATTTAGGAAAGCCAGCTAAAAAATCCAAAATTGATGGTGTTCTTAAAAGTACCGCAACAAGTGTGTTGGATAAATTAGGAGGAACCATTCAAACACAGACTTATTTTGAATTAGATGGAGCGAGAGCTTACAGAACCTTAATGAAAAAGGACAAGCTCTATTATTATTACGTAGATGCTGTAAAGGAAAATATGTTTTATCAATTCATTTTTGTTGCATTTGAAGACAAATTTGATAACTGGAAGACCTTTGAGGCTGGGATTACGTTGATGGATTAGTCAGTCCTAACTAGCATGCTTACCATGTCCTGCACTTATGCTGCGGAACCCTAGAGCTGTAATATTGGAATATCTTAGACTGCATCTTTTATTGTAGGTGGACTTGCTATAATGTCTTATTAAAACCCAAGTCCTCCTATCAATAATCCAATGTGATCAAAGCATTTGATTGGATTACAGCTTTATCTATTCGTGTATTTAACAACTTAGACAAGCTTGATCTAGATTTGTGAATAGGCCAATCTCTATGTGATTAATCTGATAAGAAATTCGTCCCATAAAAAACGGGGGCAGTTGCCCCCGTTTTAGTTTTATGGTAGTCGAGCTTTTTACTCGAACAGCACGGTCATTTCAACACGTCTGTTTTGCTCTCTTCCTTCTTTTGTATTGTTGTCAGCAATTGGCTTTTCTTCACCAAAGTACTTAACGATTAGTCTATCCATTTGCACCCCTCTTTGATTTAAGAACGTTGCAACTGCTGTTGCTCTTTTCTTAGACAATGCAAGGTTTGCATTTGCAGAACCAACGTTATCTGTGTGACCAGCGATTTCGAGTTTCCAGTCATCTTTCTTAACAAGTAGTTCTGCTAATCCTTCTAACGACTCGTAAGAAGATTCATCAATTACATCACTACCTGTCTTAAATAGCAGGTTTTCAAATGCCGTATTGATAATCTCTTGTTCCTCTTCCTTAATCTCAGGACAACCATTATTCTCCTTTGGACCAGGTGTGTTAACGCACTCATCATCCTTATCAAGAACGCCGTCTTCATCTGTATCCTTGTATGGACAACCTTCGTTTTCTTTTGGACCAGCGTTGTAAGGACACTTATCGTCTTTATCTAATAAACCATCCTCATCAGTATCTGGCCATGGACAACCATTGTTCTCTTTTGGACCAGCTACCTCAGGACATTCATCTAAGAAGTCTAATAAACCATCCTCATCTTTGTCAGGACAACCATCATTTTCTACTGGACCTGGGTGCTCTGGACATAAATCGTCAGAATCTTTAATTCCATCTTTATCTGTGTCAGGACAACCGTTGAATTCAGCTAATCCTGGCACGTCAACACACTCATCTTCTTTATCGATAATTTTATCGCCGTCTGTATCTGGGCATCCGTTAAACTCAACTAAACCTGAATCTTCTGGACATGCATCAAGTTTATCCATGATTTTATCGCCATCTGTATCTGGACATCCATTAAATTCTGGGATACCAGCGTCATACACACAGCTATCCTTAGAATCCTGGATGTGATCTCCATCTGTATCAGGGCATCCTTTGAACTCCCATACACCAGGTACTTCTAAACATCCTTCAGCCTTCTTATCTCCAGATTCTTTACGAATTTCTTTTCTATGTTTTTTCTCAACCTTATCAGACACCTTATCGTTATCGCGATCTCTTGGATGACGGTGAAGGATAGGAACTTTCATTGCAAAATAAATATCTGCACCTCTTATATCCTTGTCTTTACCTGGAGCAAATAGTGGTTTTAAATCACCTGTACCAATAAAGAACGGTCCGAATCTAACAGACGCTCCCATTCTGAAGCCCATAAATTGGCTATAAGACATTGGTAAAGCTAAGCCAGCCCATTTGTAGTCATAACGTGGTGATAATGCAATATGACTTGTGTAATGTACTTTGTTCGAGTTTTTCTTACTTCTAAGATTAATACGAGTACTCATGTTCACATACAAATCTTTGATGATATGATAATCTACATCCATGTAGATGTTAGTAGGCAATCCCATTTTGTATGTTGGGTCTGTATCGTTAAACGATAATTGACCTTGACCTTCGAGTGCAACGATAGTTGAATCAAATGATCTTGGACCACTTACACTGTCAAAAACAGCCATATCTAGCACATTTGCCTGCATTTTAAAATCACGGCTTAATTGCCCTCGTGTATAACGCATTCCACCAATATCATTTAAAGCAAATGAAGCTCTAAGTTTGTATTTATTCTGATCTCTTTTCCATAGACCAGTCTCGCCATCCATATCATATTTATAATCGGCATGGTCAGGTCTCCACTCATAAACACCTCCGATATCAATTCCGATACCGGCACGCGAGTTAAACGAATAGATATCTTTAAACATATCTGCAGCACTACCAAGGTCACTTAGTCCTTGCTCATCGCCCAATGGCTCAACATAACGTCCTAAGTTGTCCGAATATCCATATTCAAAATCTCCCGTAATGTATGCTGCAGTATCTTCGTTATCAAAGTTATAATCTACATTGTCTGTATGGATAAAAGCAGAACCAAGCCCTTGTAGTAGCTTTAATCTTCCACCAACTTTTACAAAATGCTCTTCCTCATCCATCACCACTTGCGAATAACTCACATGGTACTCCATCCATGAGTTCCAGCTAAGGTTCAACAATTGATCTGACAAATCAACATCATGTAAACTTGGTACTTCAAGACTATTAACCGAAAGCGTAAGTACTTCTGGTGCCACGTGGTCAATGTTAACAAAAGTTCTATGTCTAATACCAAATCCTACCGCTTTATCTCTGCTGATAGAAAACATGGTATTTAATATGTCCATTTCTAAATTAACATACCCTTTTCTTGCCAAGTTATCATCGTCAATAGTGAAGAAATTAGCTCCGTTAGCTCGATAGTAATCTACACTATCCAAAACAATTTTATCAAAATTTGGATTATCTCTCCATGCTCTTGGCGCACCTGTTGTGTCTGTGAATGACTTAACCCACCATTCAGGCATAAGTCGAGTGTTCATATACATATGGTTGTTATAACCTGTAGCAGAAAAACCAAAAACGGAAACATCCACTTTTAATCTGTTATCAGCCATAAAACCAGGGTTGAGCATAGCGCTATTTACACCCCCATAGTTACTTTGACCCAATCCAAAATACGTCTGTGCTTGAGTATCAGAAAGAAAGCCTCCAACCAAGGCTAGTAATAGTAAAACTTTTTTCATGTATAGTAGTATTAATCGCCATAAAGGTAAGGATAATGCGCAACTAAGCACACAAGATTTTACAAAAGCACGAAAATGTATGATAAATTATTGATCTATGGCTCTTAGCACTCCATCTTCACCATAAACCACTAACTCTGGTTTTCCGTCTCCATTAAAATCCCCTATTATTGGCAACACTGGCACCTTGCCTAGTTCTAATATTTTATCTCCATTCTTGTTATATAGATGAAGCGTGTTATCAGAAGTGATAAAGCTGTAGGTGATCTTATCTTTAAAGGTGTATAATTCGCTTTTTACCGCATCAGGACAGTGGATGGTTATTATTGGTGTTTTATCCTTGTTAAAGGCCCATACTTTTGATTCGGAGAACACAACATAGTCCTTGGATTCGTCTCCATTAACATCTACATACTTAATCCGCTTCAATTGATCGTTCCCAGCAATGTATAAACTGTCCCGTGTTCCTCCCAAGTACGTGCTTATCACATGATGATTGGTATCTAAATAGATGATTTTACTTGTAACCAGCTCGTTGGATCTCTCAAAATAAATCTCACCACTAATATTTGCGCTGGTAGCTGTGATAACAGCTCCTAAATTATTTAACCGTTCGCCTTTCCGATTTAAATAAATCACATTACCCTTCACATCAGAAGTAATTATTATATCCTTCCCTTCAATCACATAATGTTTTGGCTTAGTTACTATGGCGGCCTCCAAAGCTTTAAACTCCCATCCCTTAACTCTCTCACCATCAGTAGAATAATTTAGCAGATTACCACCAGCAGGAACGATAATTCTGTAATCATGATTGTTTTCATAATCGAATATTAGATGTCCTAAATGAGCTGGTTTACTCAGTTTTACAGGGAAATTCTTTAGATCACGACCTAAAATATCAATTCCATACAAACTGGATTTCGTGTTGCAAATCATCTGTAGTTTCTCATTCTTGTAGATGTCCACCTGCGTAATGTCACCAATAAGTTTTCCATCCAATTGCTTTGACCATACAAGTTTACCAGTGGCACTAATTAGGTGAATTTTATACAAACTATCCTGCACAATAAAGTTGGTAGCCTTACTTCTATGATTGTAAATAGGAATAGCTCGGGATATTATTCCGTTGTTAAACGGCAGCTCCCAAAGTGATTTACTCTCACTCTTACTGGCTGTACTTTGGTAGGCTAGGGTAATATTTTGCGAGTAGTTATCATTGTTCTTAACTAATTGATAACCAATAAATCCAATGTTCTTTACAAAGTCCTCTTTAGACTGAAAATAATTGTAGTTATCATCCCCTAGATACTGTTTAAGAATTTCAAGCTTATGTGGTTTAATGTAGGCGAAAACTCCGGATTTGCTTGCCATGTGTTTAGACAGCTGTTCTGTAAATTGCTGATTATCCGCCAAAGTACTTCCGTTTAATTTTCTCAAGTATGACAATATATCCGCTTTACTTTCACATATCAGGGCTATTTTCCCGTCAGTCGCCATCCACACATTTTCACTGATTGTAAACAAGTCTCCTAGCAGACTGCTGTACGAAAACGGTAATCGCGAATCACACAGAAAGAATTCGCCGTACCGGGAGGTATCTAAAACCGCCCCTTCATAATCCAATGCTGCACGACTGTAATCAGAAAGCACTTCTTCCAAACCAACCACAGAGGCATTCACACTTGCGACAATAAATTTCCTGTTGTTTTTATTAACTCCGACTGCGATCTCATCTCCCAACCAAGAAAATAGCTGGTATTTTACATCAGAACCGAATCTTTCGTCGGTGCTCATAGCGCGCTCGTTGAACTCTTTTAAGGAAACTCCTGATGAACTTAATGGGTGTGCCTGATTATTCTCAAACCCAGGCAATGACCATGCGGTAAAAGCTTTTACAGAAGATGGGATATATCGGTGAATTGTCATTTCCCTATTTGGAAAATCCTTTAATTTACTGGCTATTATACTGTTCTCGTTACTTGCCAAGACTCCGTTAAACTGGATAGTCTGAGCGTCAACATGGATATCCTGAATTGCTGATTCTTGCTGAATTAATCCGACTAAAGGTGATAATTCAAAGTTGTTTTTTAAATACAAGTGAAGCAACTCATAATTAAGATAAATAGATCCGTGTACATCAAATCCATCTCCAGCAATTGCCAGCGTGTTTTTTACAGCTTCATTCGTCGAAACCGTCTGACATGCCTCTATTAACTCAGCGCTACTACTTGCAATTAAAAGATTATGAAACAAACCTATTGTAAAGGATTCATTTTTATCGGTCTTGAATGTACTCGCGTCAACCTGACCTATCCTTTCAGATGAGCGCTTCCAGGACTTGGGGACCAATCGAGTTAATTCTGCTAAAACCTTTGAATAGTCATCATTTACATCCAACTCAAGTATAAAAAGTGCCTGGGGATTGCCATTATCATAATGAATGCTAATCAAACTTTTTCTTTGATTTATGAGCTCTTCCAAATATTTGCTCTCAATTAAAACACTGTCGGCATAATTGAGACTATTATCAAGTGCACCCAATATTCCAGATGATACAGCATTTTCCCACAAAACGCTGGTGCTTTTTAGATGACGCCAGTCCTCGAGAATTTTATTGCTTTTGTAGACAAGCAAGGCATTTTCCGGCAGTATATCCTCTGCATGCACACTGTTTTCTTCTACTTTTCGCAAATAAGAATAGGCGCTGTAGATGGCAAAACCTGCCCCAGCTATTACAATTACAAGAAACGCCCATCTTAGATAACGCATAAATTCAAAATTACCTTAATGATGGGGGCAATCTGAGTGCTTAATCGAAATGTATAAACACTATTCTGTTGACAGCAGAACTAGAATAATTCTAATTGAGAGGGAAGTAAGGTAAACGACATTCGGTGATATTTTGTTGGACCATGCTCCTGAATGGCCGTTCTATGCTCCTTGGTAGGATATCCTTTGTTTTTGCTCCAATTGTACTGGGGAAACTCCTTGTGATATGTTTGCATAATCTCATCTCGATAGGTCTTTGCCAAAACGGAGGCTGCCGCTATACTCATGTATTTCCCATCCCCTTTGATTATGCAGTGATGAGGGATTTCTTTGTACTGAATAAATCGATTCCCATCAATTAGCAAGGCGTCTATCGTCACGTTTAGTTGATCTACGGCCCTGTGCATAGCGTAAAATGAAGCTTTCAGAATGTTTACTTCATCAATTTCTTTGTTATCGAGTATACCTACAGCATATGCGAGTGCTTCCTTTTCAATTATCGGACGCAGTAGGTCTCTTTGTTTCTCGCTTAGCTTCTTTGAGTCATTAAGTAAAGGATGTTTGAATTTGTCAGGCAAAACCACTGCAGCCGCAACTACCGGTCCTGCAAGACAACCTCTTCCAGCCTCATCGCAGCCCGCTTCTACCAGACCTTTTGTGTGATATTTTTTTAAGCTAGCCAAGCGTCTTAGTAATTGTATTCCACATTTCGACCGCACTTTTATCCCAACTAAAGATTGCTTGTTGTTTAAAGCCTTTCTCAATGAGTTCAATCTTTAGTTCTTCATTTTTATGAATCCGAATCATAGCATTAGCAATATCACCAACTGACATTGGATCAACCATAATTGCAGCCTCTCCACACACTTCAGGCAATGAAGTTTTATTCCCAGAAATGACCGGCACTCCAGATTTCATCGCCTCTATTAGTGGAATCCCGAATCCCTCAAAATAACTTACATAACAAAGCGCCTCTGCAGAACCTAAAAGACCAAGCATTTCATTCTGTTGGCAGCGACCAGTATGGATAATGTCTTTAGTATAAGGCGAATTGTTAATAGCATTTTTTATGTCGTCTCGCATCCAATAGGCATCTCCTACTAAAACAAGTTTATTCAAACTTTCTGCGGATGATTTAAATGAATTAAAGGCTTCAATTAATCGCGGAATGTTCTTTCTTGGGTGCAAAGAGCCTAAATACACAAAGTAATCTTCTCCACTCGTCCACTTATTCTTAATCTCTTCTTTAGTTGATACCTCAAGTGGATGAAAATCATCCGATACCCCGTTATACACTACATCAATTTTGTCCAGCGATTCCTTGTACTGTTTATGAATATCTTGTTTTGTGTAGTTTGAAACCGCAACAATTCTACTCGCCTTTTTTGCGAATCTTGGGAAATATGTCCTTAGATATTTAGATGCTGAAGCTGGGAGATCATTTGGATAATGCTCAAAGTTTAAATCGTGGATTACACTTACTTGTTTTCCTCCCCACCTCAGCGATAAATAACCATCAGGCGAGAGAAAGATATCCGCATTGATTTTTTTAAGTTGTCTGGTAACGCTCCAGTTGAACCATATTTTGAATAATATAGGGTGTCGCGCCTGAGGTCCAATAACGATGGGGGTAACATTTGAGGCATAGATAAAACTGTCGTCATAAGCCCTATCAAACAAAAAATAAAAGTCATGCTCTGGGTGCGCTAGAACTAATCGTTTAAGAATCTCATGAGAGAATCTACCAAACCCCTCCAATTTTCCTTTTTGGAGAAATCTTGCATTTACTGCTATTTTCAAGCGCTTATCGATGGTTCAAAGAAACGAAAAAGACCTGAAATTATTTCCCCCTTCTGGTTCGATTTTGTTCTAAAGTTCTCTCTAACAACTCATCATTTGAAGCGTAGGCATCCATTAGGGACGGACCGATAGCTTTCAATAAGTTTGGATTATTCGAATTAGCGTAGCATACTGACTCGTCTACCGGGTACATATCGAACCAATTTAAATCTGAATTTCCTGCCATGTCAAAAACATCCATCATGTCAGTTGTGTTCAACCAAGCTTGGGCATGGTCTTTATGTATAATAACTGGCAAATCATCAATTTGTTTACTCAATATTTTCGGAGCTGGAACACTCAATACGGTTAAACTACCTTTATTCGACAAAGTGCCAATATAGAACGTGCGTTCCTTAGCTAACTTAATTAGATATACCTGCTTATCCTTCTTCCCGAAAAAGCAGTTTATAGGCACTAAAACGCGCTTTGATCGCAATAGTTTATTAAATGGTTGGGTCTTTATTGATCTATGAATATCAATAGTGGTCTGCTGCCGATTCCAGGTACCCTTATTCAGACCCACATCAAAGTATATCAGAGAGTCCCCAGGATGTAACTGGAACTTTTTTGTATAATGAAACTCTATTTTGACATCACAGAAGATCTCGAGTTCAGTCTTTTTAGTTGCCTGTGTGAGAAGATTTAGCATGGACCAAAATGTGCAAGAATTTTATCTGCTAATACATTCGATAATTTAAAGTAGGATTCGTGAGTCCATCCACCAACATGCGGGGAGAGCAGTACTTTATCCGAATCAATAAGCTTTTTAAATTCGGCAGGCATTGTCCCACCCTCATCAAACATGTTCTCAAAGGATGTCTTTTCAAACTCCAGAACGTCTAGACAAGCTCCACGTACTTTTCCAGATTCAAGTGCCCTGTTTAGCGCACTAGTACTAACGATTTTCCCTCTACTGAGATTCACTAAATAAAACGGTTTTTTGAACTTATTAAGGAAGTCGTCATCCACAAGACCAATCGTTTCTTCATTCTGTGGTATGTGTAAGCTTAAAATATCTGCATTTTCAAATATTTCATTCATACTCGCTTCTTGGGCTCCATATTCAGCGTATGCCTCCTTGTATTTGTCGTAAGCTAAGACGTGTACATCAAAGCCTTGTAATCTCTTTGCAAATAGACTTCCGTTATTCCCAAATCCAACTATACCCACTGTTTTCCCCTCCAACTCATTTCCTCTATTCTCTTCGCGTTTCCAAATGCCATTACGAATTTCACGATCAGCAGTATGAAGTTTATTGAAGAGAGACAAAAGCATACCAATAGCGTGTTCAGCTACCGCATTTCGATTGCCTTCAGGGGCGTTAAACAACACTATATTATTATCATTGCAGTACCTTATATCAATATTTTCCATTCCTGCACCAGATCTAGCAATAAATTTAAGGTTTGGACAGTTTTTCAGAAATCCTTCATTCATGGGTAAGCGACTTCTAATAACCAAACCATCTGTATCCGCCACAGATTTTTTTAGCTCATCCATGGATACTGAGCTAAGGTCCGAGCACAGGTATCCATTAGTGCTCAATCTTTCCCACAAAATGGGATGCACGGTATCTAGAAAAGCTACTTTCATGCATTTAGCCAGATAAAAGTGTTTAGTCCAGCATTAAAATAACCCAAATAGGCAATAAAAAATGTAACGATAAGAAAGCCAAACAAAGTGTTAAGCGCCATCATAACCACTCGGTTGACGCCGTGAATTAGGTCATATTCCTTTATACTTTTAGCCAATACAAAGCTGAATAGAATACCTTGAAAGAGCATTAGAAATCCGAAATTGTCTAATAGTGTATTATAGAAGGAATTCTGCAACGTGATTTCTGGATTCAATTCAAGAAACACAAAAGGAACAAAGCTGGCAGCTAGAACAATGTAGGCTGGATAATTTGGCTTTGCTTTAGATTCACTCATGTAACAAAAGTAAGAACAAAACTAACTTGACTCAGGTTATCTAAGAACAATTATTTTTGATGTATGAATCTATCAAAGGTAAAAACGGAATCATTTGCGCATAAAAGCATCCCTGGAGAAAATAATGTGGATATTCTGCGTCTTGATTTGATAGATAGTGAGGTTTCGGGCAATAAGTACTTCAAACTTAAATACCCCATTGAAGTATTTAAAGATAGTCGATTTAGCAAAATTGCAACATTCGGCGGGGCATACTCAAACCACATATTAGCAACGGCTAAATTCTGCGAATTACATGAGATTCCTTGTGTCGGAATAATACGTGGCGATGGATTTGATAATAGCAACAATACTCTTTCTAGAGCAAAAGAGCTAGGCATGGAATTAGTTTTTGTAGATAGAGAGGAGTACCGTTTACGAGATGATAAGGACTATCAAAAAGCAGTTCGCGACAAATATGACGCTTATGTAATTCCGGAGGGAGGCAAATCCTATCACGGCATAATAGGTTGTATGGAGATTTCAAATCTAATTACTGACAATTATGACCACGTTTTTTGTGCAAGCGGCACTGGGTCAACGGCCGCAGGCTTGATGTTGTCTATGAAAGATTCAATCATACATGCAGTAAGTGTATTGAAAGGTGATTTTATGCGAGATGACATTCATAGCTGCATAAACCAAGTTATAAGCAATAGTGTAGAAAGTACAAGCCTCCTGGACAAACACCATGTTTACCACAATTTTCATTTTGGCGGTTATGCTAAGTTTGATAGCACTCTTGTCGATTTTACAACTGAAATCTATCAAGAATCTGGATTAAAGTTAGACCCTATCTATACAGCAAAAGCGTTTTATGCTATGCTAGAGCATATGAAATCGAACGATAGAAAAGAAAATTATCTCTTCATTCATAGCGGCGGCATACAGGGTATTGAAGGATTTCAAAATCGATATAAAACGAAACTTTTTTAGGCTTATCCACAGAAAACACTTAAACCTTACACTCTCTTTAACAGGGTTTTATGTCTTTTTTAGTTGAGTTATTAACAATTTATGTAACCATTGTTAATAACCTCCCGTAAACGCCCCCTGTTGATGCATGTCATCAGCCAAACACACAAACAACAAACATGAAATTACAACTATTCATCATTGGGTGCATACTTTCTTTTGGCGCACTTGCTCAACCGGCAGAGAGGCGAGTTTCAAGAAATGAATACATTGAAAAATGGCACAAGGAAGCTCAGCGGCAAATGAAGCTACATGGCATTCCTGCCAGTATTACCTTAGCACAAGGTATATTAGAAAGCGCAAACGGAAATAGTGCCTTAGCTAAATACGCTAACAATCATTTTGGTATTAAATGTCATGGTTGGGAGGGTGCTTCATTTATTCAGGATGATGACAGAAAGAACGAATGTTTTAGAAAATACGAATCGGCTGAACAAAGCTTTCAGGATCACAGCGAGTTTTTGACAACAAGGAGTCGGTATGCATTTCTTTTCAATCTTAAACCAAATGATTTTGAAGGATGGGCGCATGGTCTTAAAAAAGCAGGCTACGCTACTAACCCAAAGTATGCCTACCTACTGATTGATATCATTGAATACCACAAATTGTATCAATATGATGATTCAAATTTCGTTTCGCCCGAAAAACCACCAGTTGTAATCACTAATGATGCAGAACTCATTATTGATAATACACACAAATACAGACTAAGAGACAATGGAGTAAAATTTGTAATTGCATCTGATGGTGATACATTTTACAAAATCGCAAAGGAGTTTGACTTGAGCCTTAATCAATTATACAAGTACAACGACCTTGGAGAAAATGCGATACTTAGAAAGGGAGATATTATCTATATCCAAGCAAAAAAATCTAAAGCAAGTGCCGAATACCATGCAGTATTGAAAGGAGACACTATGTGGAAAATCTCTCAGCTATACGGAATAAAGCTTAAGAAATTATATAAAAAGAATAACATGGAAGATGGTGAAGAACCTGCAGTAGGAAGCACCATCAATTTAAAGAAGCGCAAGCGCTAATCTGAATACTTGCTGTTGTAGGATTAGTTTAGTTGTTAAGACGTGTTGTTGGACAGTGAAGTTGGTGTTTTGTTGTTTGTTTGTAAGAAGTCCCCGCCTTGCGGGGCTTCTTTGTTTTTGGTACAATAGTTGTTACTTTCATAAAAACTAAACTACTGACAATGAGGCTACTTTACATCCTAGCGCTTGCATTTATTCCGCTAATAGGAAATGCACAAAACTACAACCCAATAATTCCACCAGCAACATCAATTCCAGGAGGTTCCACCTATCATGTTCATAATGATTCAACCATTAATGACCAAGACGGCTCATTGTACTATTTATGCGCTGGAGTCACACTTACCGTAGACGGATCTGCTGGGTGTACATATTATTTGGAAGAAAACTGCACCCTAATAATAAATGATCATGATGGGGATATGGTGGTTGCTAGAGGGAATTGTTCAATCACAGATTATTCAACAGAAAGTATAGTAATTAACAAGGAGGCATCAACAACGGTAAGCAAACCAAATGCTCCTTCATTAGCCATCATATTTTCATGTGCTTCAGTAAATTATGATTACAGTCAAGTTGGTGGGAGCTCACCATGTGGAGTTAGCACAGACATAAAAACTGAACACAAAACATCAATCAAAGTATATCCAAACCCTGCAAAAGCAAGGGAAACATTATTTCTGTCGGAAACAGTAAAATCTGCGCAATTAGTATCTATCGCAGGACACAGGGTTGCTAACTACAATAATGTTAGCAGACTAGATATTTCAGCTATTAGTCCGGGAATTTATTTCGTGATCATCACAAATAAAAATGGTACTTCTCAGACCAACAAGCTAATAATTGAGTAAAAAAATAGGGGCTACATATGTAGCCCCTAACTATCTCTTTTATTCTTGATTAAATAGACGCAATCAGACCATTTAGTGTCTCACTAGGTCGCATTGATTTTGCTGCCAAATCTTTCGTTGGACTGTAGTAACCTTCCAGTTCAACCGATTTGCCTTGAGCGCTGTTTAACTCATCCATTATTTTCGCTTCATTCGCTTTCATCTGTGAAGCTACGCTCGTAAAATGAGCTTTTAACTCCGCATCTACATCCTGCGCCGCTAAAGCTTGTGCCCAATACATGGCAAGATAGAAGTGAGAGCCTCTGTTGTCAATTTCCTTCACTTTTCTAGATGGTGATTTCTTATTATCCAAAAACTTCTCAGTCGCTGCATCTAAAGTATCTGCCAGAACTTTCGCTTTCGGATTATTATTAGCAATGCTTAGATGCTCTAAAGAGGCTGCAAGTGCCAAAAACTCACCTAATGAATCCCATCTTAAGTGTCCTTCTTCAACAAATTGCTGAACATGCTTAGGTGCCGAACCACCCGCACCAGTTTCAAACAATCCTCCACCCATCATTAGAGGAACAATTGATAGCATTTTTGCACTCGTTCCTAGCTCTAGGATCGGGAACAAATCGGTTAAATAATCTCTAAGTACATTACCTGATACAGAAATCGTATCCTTGCCTTCCTTCACTCTTGCAAGTGTATGCAATGTCGCGTCAAATGGAGACATGATTCTTAAATCTAATCCATCCGTGTTATGTTCTGGCAAGTACAGTTTTACCTTCTTAATCAACTCAGCATCATGTGCTCTGCTCTCATCTAACCAGAATACTGCCGGTGTATTAGATAGTCTTGCTCGTGTTACAGCAAGTTTTACCCAATCCCTAACTGGCGCATCTTTAGTTTGGCAAGCCCTCCATATATCGCCTTTCTCAACCTCATGCTCGATTAGAACCGTTCCATCTTCTTTTACAACTTGTACTTTGCCTGAATCAGACATTTCAAATGTTTTGTCGTGTGAGCCATATTCTTCGGCCTTCTTAGCCATTAAGCCAACATTTGGAACTGTACCCATAGTGGTCGGGTCAAATGCACCATTTGCTTTACAAAAGTCGATTACTGCCTGGTAAATTCCAGCATAAGAGCTGTCTGGAATAATGGCCTTTGTATCCTGTGTCTTGCCTTCTTTATCCCACATTTTTCCGGAGTTACGAATCATTGCAGGCATTGAAGCGTCAATAATCACATCACTAGGTACATGAAGATTAGTAATCCCTTTATCAGAATCAACCATGGCTAGCGCTGGTCCATTTGCGATACACGCATCAATATCTGCTTGAATCTCATTCCTTAAATCCGCAGGCAATTCGCTTAATTTCTTTTGCAAATCACCGAAACCATTTCTCACGTCAACTCCTAATTCTTCAAGTGTCGCTTCATATTTATCAAAAACAGGTTTAAAGAACACCTCAACTGCATACCCAAAAATAATTGGATCCGATACCTTCATCATTGTCGCCTTCATATGAAGCGAGTACAAAACACCTTCTTCTTTTGCCTTACTTGTTTCACTTTCAAGAAATGAAATTAACGCACGTTTTGACATAACTGTGCCGTCTATTACTTCCTTATCTTCAAGCGCTAAGCCTTCCTTAAGAAGCTTAGTAGAACCATCATTCGAAACAAACCGAATATTGACTTTACACGCACCATCAACAGTAACGGACTTTTCATTGTTTCTAAAATCTCCACTAGACATAGTTGCCACATGAGACTTAGAGTCACTTGACCAAGCACCCATCGAATGCGGATTTTTACGCGCATACTGCTTAACTGCACCTGGTGCACGTCTATCAGAATTCCCTTCTCGTAACACCGGATTTACTGCACTACCCTTAATCTTGTCATATCTTGCTTTAATTTCTTTTTCCGAATCACTTGACGGTTCATCTGGATAATCAGGAATAGCATACCCATCTGATTGCAACTCTTTGATGGCAGCCTTTAACTGAGGGATAGATGCACTAATATTAGGTAACTTAATAATGTTTGCTTCAGGTTTCTTAACCAAGTTTCCTAGTATAGCTAAGGCATCTTCTATTTTTTGATCATCTCTCAGGTAATCAGGAAATACGGCAAGAATTCTTCCTGCTAGTGAGATGTCTTTCGTCTCAACCTCAATATCTGCTTTTGAGGTAAAAGCCCTTACTATAGGTAAAAATGAATGTGTCGCTAACGCGGGAGCTTCATCCGTCTCCGTGTAAATTATCTTTGTTATACTTGCCATAATAGTGAATAATTGTTTGAATAAATGGTGGCGTAAAAGTAAAAATCTAGCTAAGATTATCCTAATGAATTTATCGTTGAATTGAAGCAAGCAGAATTTAATCCTCAAAATCCATTCTACCATCAAAATGAGCCCTATCAAATGCGAATAATTTTTATACTTTTGATTTGCAATGAAAAACCTACTCAATAAGCCCATAAATTCGCATCCTGATTTTAGATTAAGCCCTAGAATTGATCAAGTAGGTGCGATAGAACGTGCCAGTAGATTTACTACAAGGAGTATAAAGACTGAAGCTAAAATGCAAGGTCTCCTTATGGCACTTAACATGATAGACTTAACTACGCTTGAAGGTGCAGACACCGATGGTAAAGTCAAACAATTGTGCAACAAGGCCATGCATTTACACTCAACCAGCATAGATTTGCCTACGACAGCTGCTGTTTGTGTTTACCCAAGCATGGTAAGAACAGCAAAAACAGCCCTTAAAGATTCAGGCGTAAAAGTAGCGGCTGTGGCAACGGCATTTCCAAGTGGTCAGGCGCCATTAGATGTAAAGGTTGCAGATACAAAGTTTGCCGTTAATGAAGGTGCGGATGAAATCGATATGGTGATTTCGAGAGGTAAGTTTCATCAGGGTGAATACAATTTTGTTTACGACGAAATCTGCACCATTAAAGAAGCATGTGGTAAAGCGAGATTGAAAGTTATATTGGAAACGGGTGAACTTGGCACGTTAGACAAAGTGAGACGAGCTAGCGACATAGCCATGTATGCGGGTGCTGATTTTATTAAGACCTCAACTGGCAAAATCAAACCAGCAGCTACCATGCCTGTGACTTTGGTTATGCTTCAAGCGATCAAGGACTTTCACAAGAAAACAGGAGTTAAAGTCGGTATGAAACCAGCTGGAGGCATATCAACTGCTAAAAGTGCTCTTCACTACTTAATTATGGTAAAAGAAGTGCTTGGAGACGAGTGGCTTGACAACAACTGGTTTAGATTTGGTGCAAGCAGATTAGCCAATGACATTATATTACAAATTGAAAAACAATTGAGCGGCGCTTACTATTCAGCCGACTACATATCAAACGACTAGAACATGGCAAAAAAATCAAAGAAAACGACTTGGGATTTATCCCCTGCTCCAGAGAGTACAAGCCATATCAACATAAAAAAGCAATACGACCTTTTTATAGGTGGCAAGTTTGTTAAACCTAAATCTGGAAAATACTTTGACAGTATTAATCCAGCCACTGAAGAACATATTTGTAAAGTTGCTCATGCCAATGAAGCTGATGTAGACGCTGCGGTAAGAACTGCACGCAAAGCGTCTAGTGATTGGCAAAGCTTAAGCGGAAAAGAAAGAGGAAAGTATATATATAGAATTGCCAGACTAATCCAGGAACGAGCAAGAGAGTTTGCGGTAATTGAATCTTTAGATGGTGGTAAACCAATCAGAGAATCCAGAGATGTAGATGTTCCTCTGGCTGCAAATCATTTTTTCTATTATGCTGGTTGGGCGGACAAACTTGAGTACGCCTTCCCCAATAGGCAAGCTAAACCATATGGTGTGGCAGGACAAATAATTCCATGGAACTTCCCATTACTTATGGCTGCATGGAAAATTGCACCAGCATTAGCTACAGGAAATACGGTTGTTCTAAAGCCAGCGGAGACTACTCCCCTTACAGCTCTTAAACTGGCTGAACTTATTCAGGACTCTGGCCTGCCTGCAGGTGTTGTGAATATAATCACTGGAGAAGGTGATACAGGTGCAGCACTTGTAAACCACAAAGGCATTGACAAAGTTGCGTTTACAGGCTCAACTCATGTTGGTAAACTTATCAGAAATGCTATTGCTGGGACCGGGAAGAAGGCAACGCTTGAATTGGGAGGTAAGGCTGCCAATATAATTTTTGAAGATGCGCCCATTGATCAGGCCGTTGAAGGAATTGTAAACGGCATATACTTCAACCAGGGACATGTCTGTTGTGCAGGTTCTAGACTATTTGTGCAAGAATCTGTGTTTGATGAAGTACTTGAAAAACTAAAACACAGAATTGACACTTTGATAGTTGGTGACCCGCTTGATAAAAACACAGACGTGGGCGCTATTAATAGTAAGGAACAGCTAGATACAATTGAAAAGTATCTAAAAGCAGGTGTTGATGAAGGAGCTGAAATGCATCAAAGCAATTGTAAAATTCCAAAGAAAGGATATTGGTGCCGTCCAACTTTATTCACCAACGTCTCACAATCCAGCACCATTGTTAAGGAAGAAATTTTTGGTCCAGTACTCGCGATTCAGACGTTCAGAACAGTGGATGAAGTAATTGCTAAAGCTAACAATACCGAATATGGTCTATCTGCTGGGGTATGGACAGATAAAGGCTCAAAAATATTCAACCTAACATCACAACTAAAAGCGGGTGTTGTTTGGGCGAATACTTATAACAAATTTGACCCAGCATCTCCTTTTGGTGGATTTAAGGAAAGTGGAGTTGGTCGAGAAGGAGGGCTTCACGGTTTACACGCATATTTAAAATTCTAACTATGGCAACAAGATTAAATGTTTTGAAAACGTATAAAATATATATCGGCGGTAAGTTTCCCAGAACAGAATCTGGTCGTTATTACCCTTTAGAAAAAGATGGTAAAACCATTGCTAATGTATGCCTAGGGTCGAGAAAGGATTTTAGAAATGCGGTAGTCGCAGCAAGGTCGGCACAAGGTGCTTGGGAAGGAAAATCGGCGTTTAACAGGTCTCAAATAATCTATAGAATTGCTGAGATACTCGAAGGCAGATCAGATCAATTTGTTGCTGAAATGCAAAGCATGGGAGTCAGCAAAGCCAATGCACAAAAAGAGGTTGAGACGAGTATTGACCGTCTAGTTTATTATGCTGGTTGGTGCGATAAGTATCAGCAAGTATTTTCATCTGTTAATCCAGTAGCTTCATCACATTTCAATTTTAGTGCGTATGAAGCACAAGGTGTAATTGCTGTTATTTGTGACGAAGGCTCGGCATTACTTGGTTTAGTTAATTCGATAATTCCATCAATTGTTGGAGGAAATACTGTAGTTGCCATCGCATCAAAGTCACTTCCATTATGCGCTATTAGTTTCGCAGAAGTTCTTGCAACATCTGATGTGCCAGGAGGAGTAATTAACATCATTACTGGTGACGAATCTGAACTTATTTCTCATATCGGTAAACATATGGACGTAAATGGAATTGTTTATTGTAGAGAAAATCTTCCATTAGAACTAGAGAAGAATTGTACCAATAATATGAAACGATTATCTCATTCATATTTTAAAAATGTGAGTGATGATAAAGCAGAGTCTCCATATGCAATATTGGCTAATCTAGAAGTAAAAACTACTTGGCATCCTATCGAACAAATTGGAGGAGCAAGTTCTGGTTATTAATTTCTAATGGATCAGGTTCATATCATATATATCCTGATTGCCACACTTATTGTGTTGTTGTATACTGAGTGGATTAGACCTTCAGTCAGTTTTTTACTTGTTGGTGTCGCTTTAATTGCCTTCGACATACTAGAAACAAAAGAATTATTGCAAGGATTTGCCAATGAACAGTTGGCGGTAATTATAATGCTCTTAATCATTAGTCATATGATTTCGCAATCTGGAATGATGGCATTATTGTTTAATAAACTCAACTCAAAAAAAGACTTATCGCAGAGAGGTTTTCTGGCAAGAATGATGTCCATTGTTGGTTTGTCATCATCTGTATTCAATAACACCCCATTGGTTGCCCTGTTCATGCCTTATGTACACGAATGGAGCAATAAGAACAAAATTTCTCCTTCTAAACTATTGATTCCACTTTCATACGCATCAATTTTAGGTGGATGTATTACCTTGGTGGGCACAAGCACAAACTTAATTGTAAACGGAATTGCTGTAGATTATGGCCTACCCTCACTTGGTATTTTTGATTTCAGCATAGTTGGTGGCGTCATGCTGATTGTAGGTATCTTATATCTTCTCTTATTTAGCAACAGGTTCCTACCAGATCATCGCGATCAATTTAATAGCGAAGATGAATATGGTAGAGAATACTTTATGGAAACCCATATAAAAGAGGGTTCAAGCTTAATTGGTAAAAGCGTGGAAGACGGCGGGCTAAGAAACCTAAAGGGCGTCTATTTGGTAGAAATAATCAGAGAAGACAAAGCAATTTCACCAGTTTCACCTAAGGAAGTATTGCAAGAAGAAGATGTGTTAATCTTTGCAGGTGATATTACAGCGATACCAGAATTGAAGAATCAAAATTTAGGGCTATCACTACCTAAGGCTTGTGATTTTGACCACAAGAAAAGAGATGAAATCACTGAATTAGTAGTTGCGCACAACTCAAGCATGGTTAACAAAACAGTTAAGGAGTCAGACTTTAGGGGGCGATATGATGGGGGGATTTTAGCGGTTCATAGAAACGGTGAAAGACTTACAGGAAAAATTGGTGATATTGAAATAAAACCTGGAGATCTATTGTTGGTGTTAGAAGGAAATGACTTTCGCTCAAGAATAAAAAACAACCCTGGCTTTTACGTATTGCGTCAACCAGAGATTGAAAATGAAATGCCGATTTGGAAACCACTCCTTATTCTATTTGGACTATTCACGTGTATCATTCTAAACTTTTTTGATGTCTCATTATTTAAAAGCTTAGCGATACTTATGGGCCTAGGAGTTGTTCTGAACATTTCAAGCCCTAACCAGATTAGAAATAGTGTAGATTTTAACCTATTCTTAGTGATTGCAATAGGCCTGGGACTTGGAAGGGCGATGATGAAAACAGGCGCCTCAGAAGACATAGTTGATTTAATGGGGCTTGATGCCACAAATGATCATCCGCTATACATCTTATTGGTGCTTTTCATCATCACCAACATTCTTGCATCATTCATCACAAGTAAAGCAGCCGTAGCCATAATGCTTCCATTAGCATTTGATTTGATTGTATCATCCGACATAAATCACATACCCATTATTTTGACAATAGCATTTGGGGGAGCCGCTAATTTCTTAACACCTATTGGTTATCAGACAAATCTTATGGTGTACGGTCCAGGAAGATATTCCTTTAATGACTTTTTTAAAATTGGTTTACCTTTGACCTTGATTTATGGTGCAGTAAGTTGTGTTTTACTGGCGCTTATATATGATTTAATGTGATGATGGATAGAAAAGACTTGCTCGAAATCGCTATTAAAGCCTCCATTGAGGCCGGAGAGGCAATTTTGGAAATATATAATGGTGACGATTTTAATATCGAACTAAAGAATGACGATAGCCCATTAACCAAGGCCGACCTAAAGTCAAATGAGCGCATAGAAGCTCACCTTATTGGGACAGGAGTGAAAATTTTGAGTGAGGAAGGAGCAAAAATCGATTTTGAAGAAAGAAAAGATTGGCAACAATTGTGGATTGTAGATCCATTAGACGGAACAAAGGAATTCATAAAACGCAATGGAGAGTTCACTGTGAACATTGCCTTGGTTGAGAATAATTCACCGACCATGGGGGTAATTTACGTTCCAGTAACAGAAACCTTGTATTTTTCAGATATAAACTTAGGCGCTTATAAGATTGAGCACCCTAAAACTGACAAACTCGACGATCTCATAAAGGATTCCACAAAATTGGGAAGTCAAGATTATCCTGGAACTTACACCTTAGTTGCTAGTCGCTCTCATATGTCAGAAGAAACACTTGCATTTGTAGAAGAGAAAAAACAGGAACATGGAGATGTTACCACAGTTTCAATGGGAAGCTCGCTCAAAATCTGCCTAGTTGCTGAAAATAAGGCACACGCTTACCCTCGTTATGCGCCAACAATGGAGTGGGATACTGCAGCTGGACATGCCATCGTTAAAGGGGCTGGTAAAGAACTGTATGATTACGAAACAAAACAGCCTATGCTGTACAACAGAAAAGAATTAAGAAATAACTGGTTTTTAGTAGAATAGATGAGTAAAAAGATAGCATTAATCACTGGTATCACAGGACAAGATGGAGCGTATTTAGCAGAATTCCTATTGTCTAAGGGGTATGAAGTGCATGGTATTAAGCGAAGAAGTTCTTTGTTCAATACAGATAGAATAGATCATTTGTACAAAGACAAACACGAAGATGATGTGAATTTTTTCCTTCATTATGGTGACTTAACAGATAGCACCAACCTCATACGTATCGTTCAAAATGTTCAACCAGATGAAATCTACAATTTGGCGGCTATGTCGCACGTTCATGTGTCGTTTGATACGCCTGAATACACTGCAAATGCAGATGCTACCGGTGCCCTAAGATTATTAGAAGCGATTCGTATTCTTGGTTTGGAGAAAAAAACACGTTTTTACCAAGCCTCTACATCTGAGTTATATGGAAAAGTAGTAGAGATACCGCAAAGCGAGACTACACCATTCTACCCAAGATCTCCGTATGCAGTAGCAAAGTTATATGCATATTGGATCACTAAGAATTATCGAGAGGCCTATGGAATGTATGCATGCAATGGAATATTATTTAATCATGAAAGTCCACTGCGCGGTGAAACATTCGTGACAAGAAAGATTACAAGAGCTGCAGCCAGAATCTCACTAGGCCTACAAAAGAAATTGTATCTGGGCAACCTAGAGGCAAAAAGAGACTGGGGACATGCAAAAGACTACATTAAAGGTATGTGGTTAATGCTTCAACAAGAAGAAGCTGATGATTTTGTCTTGGCTACTGGAAAAACTGTGACCGTAAAGTATTTTGCTGAACTCGCCTTTAAAGAAGTGGGTATTGAACTTGAATGGAAGGGCGAAGGTGTTGATGAAAAAGGAGTCAACAAAGCTACTGGGGATGTTATTGTTGAAGTGGACCCTAAGTACTTTAGACCAACGGAGGTGGATATTTTGATAGGAGACCCAAATAAGGCAAAAGAGAAACTTGGTTGGGAGCATGAATATTCGGTTGAACAGCTAGCTCAAGAGATGGCGAAATCTGATCTTGAACTATTTAAGAGGGACAAATATTTAATGGATGGCGGACACAAAGTCTACGATTACAATGAATAAGAATGACAAGATATATATTGCCGGTCACAACGGAATGGTTGGATCTGCCATTTGGCGGAAACTAGAAGCAGAAGGTTATTCCAATCTTATTGGAAAACGTTCGGCTGAATTAGAACTATGCAATCAAGTTGCAGTTAATGCATTCTTTGAATCCGAAAAGCCAGACTACGTAATTTTGGCTGCTGCAAAGGTTGGTGGTATACACGCCAACAACACCTACAAGGGTGAGTTTTTGTATCAAAACCTTATGATTCAGAATAATGTTATTGAAGCAGCAAAAAACACTGAGGTTAAAAAGCTATTATTTCTAGGCTCTTCTTGCATTTATCCAAAAATGTCACAACAGCCGATAAAGGAAGAATATCTTTTAACGGGCGCATTGGAGCCTACGAATGAGCCATACGCAATTGCAAAAATTGCAGGACTAAAAATGTGTGACGCATACAGAGATCAATTCGGATGCAACTTTATCTCTGCCATGCCAACAAACTTATATGGCCCTAATGATAACTATGATCTGAACAACTCTCATGTTCTTCCAGCATTGATTCGTAAATTTCATGAAGCCAAAGAACAGGGTAAGCCCTCAGTTGAAATTTGGGGAACGGGTTCTCCAAAACGCGAATTTCTTCATGTGGATGATTTGGCAGAAGCGTGCTACTATTTACTAATGAACCACAATTCATCTGGGTGGGTTAATGTAGGAACAGGCGAAGATATCTCAATTAAAGATTTGGCGATAATGGTAAAAGACATTGTTGGTTTTGAGGGCGAGCTAGTATTCAATACAGATAAACCAGATGGAACTCCAAGAAAATTACTTGATGTTTCAAAAATTCATGCAATGGGTTGGAAACATAAGATCGATTTACACGTAGGAATTAGCGCTGTATACAAGGATGTTCTGGCGCATGGCTTTTAGGCTGAATCAAATATTTCTCTCAACTGCAATACTGTTGAGCTTTACTCTGAGCAAAACTGTGTTTTCTCAACACAGAAACCTACTGCTCAATTATGAAGTGCAAAACACTTACGATAGGTTATTTCTCGACAGTAATTCAACTTCACATACTTCACTAAGACCATACAATACAAACTTTATTAATAATGATTTGTATCATGCCCACTACGATAGCACCAAGGTGTACACCCTATTCCACCTTAAATTTCTAAAAGAGCATTTGGTTGAGATTGAGGATAAGGACTTCAACATCTATATTGATCCTTTATTTGCATTTGAATTGGGTTTAGATTTTCTTGATACTAGTGGTAGAGGCTCATATCAAGATGACGGTGGTACCTTTTACATAAATACAAGAGGATTCCTAGTACAGGGTGATTTAGGGGATAAATTCTCGTTTAGCACTAGCTTTTTTGAGAATCAGAGTTATTTCCCAGATTACTTAAGACTTTATAACTGGTCTAAGCGCGAGTATATTCACACTAACAACGGATACAACAATAATATTGGACAATCAATTGTACCTGGCCAAGGCAGAGCTAAAACATTTAAAACTACTGGATTTGATTACGCCTACGCTGAGGGATATGTGTCATACTCACCATTAAAAAATATCAACCTACAATTTGGTCACGGGAGACATTTTATTGGGAATGGATATAGATCGTTGCTGTTATCAGATGCCAGTTTCAATTATCCTTATTGGTCAATAAGAAGTTCATGGTTTGATGGGAAACTACAACACAATTTCATATACGCCTATATGAGCAATCTTTTTAGGCTGCCGGAACATTCAGCTCCAGAAGCTTCTTACATACGAAAGAATGGGAGCTTTAATTATACCAGCTTTAAACCAAATAATCGATTAGAAATAGGTTTATTTGAAGGTATAATCTGGAATGTATATGACTCAACCCTAGGTTCTCAAACGGTGAGTCCTTTGTCGTACAACCCAATACCTCTTGTCGGGACACTGATTAACGGGCTGAATGACGCAGAAAATAACGCTGTAATTGGGTTAACCGCCTCTTATAAAATCAAAGATAAAATCCTTCTATATGGTCAACTTGCCATCGATGATCTAAGCAACAATCGATTTGGCTACCAAGCCGGAGTTAAACTCTTAGATGTCATCCCAAGACTTACCGTCACTAGCGAGATTAATACCGTGGCAAAATACACTTATGCGCATGCAAGTGTATGGAGAAATTATAGTCATTACAACGAATCCATCGCACATCCATATGGTGCAGGATTTACTGAATGGGTTTCATATTTAAGATATGAGTTAAAGAATCGCTTTTGGGTGAACTACAAACTTAACCTGGCAGTTAGAACTGGTGATTGGTCCAATAAAAATAATGGTGGTAATATTTTTTACAACTACGACCCTACTTTTACTCCAACAGATGATAGAAACACCTTGTACTGGCAACAATTCAGAATCGGTTATAAGGCGAATGTTAAAACCAATATGAATATTTTCATGGGATTCAACCTACGCCAAAACATAGCGGATAGAAGGGATAATAGTATGTACTCTTTTATTGGAATCTCGACAGATATTAACAACAAATACTACGACTTGTAATGCATATTAATTACAGCATATTAATCCTTGGTTTTCTAACAGCATTTTTTGTTGTACTATTCACGACTCCAAGTCTTATTAAGGTGGCCAAACTAAAACACCTTGTGGATGAGCCAGGAGAAGATCGGAAACTTCATAAAAAACGTATTCCAACGATTGGCGGTATTGCCATTTTTAGCTCAATACTCTTTTCATATGCTCTCTGGTTCCCAGATGACTCTGTGTCCAATCATAACCTAGCGGCTTCTTTACAAGAATTCAAATACATTGTGGCTTGCTTGCTTATTCTGTTTTTTGTCGGTGTAAAGGACGATATCATCGGTACTGCACCTGTCAAGAAATTAGTGGCCCATATTATAGTCGCATTCATACTAGTGATTATGGCCGGAATTGAAATCACAAGCATGCATGGATTATTCGGGATCACGCAAAGCTTCCCCGATTCAGGAAGTGCATTCCTAACCATATTCGTATATATAGTTATAGTTAATTCAATTAACCTCATTGATGGTTTAGATGGACTAGCCGCCGGAATAGGTTGTATAGCCGGTGGATTTTTCGGGACATGGTTTATTCTAGCTGGTTATTTGCCACTTGCATTGCTATCTCTCATTTTAAGTGGTGCACTACTTGGTTTTCTAGTATTTAACTTCTCCCCCGCAAAAATCTTTATGGGCGACTCTGGCTCATTAACCATAGGAGCCATAGTGTCTATTCTTGCAATAAGATTGATTGAAATGCCTACCGCTAATGCCCCTGAGTTCATTCACAATGTAAACACACCGGTTATGGCCATGTGTATTCTTGTCTACCCCTTAGTAGATACTTTGCGTGTGTTCACTATAAGGGCTATCAAAGGCCGTTCTCCGTTTAGCGCAGATAAGAACCACATACATCACCGCATATTGGCACTTGGCTACACCCATGCTCAAACTGTACTTATGTTGTTCGCATATAGCATATTGATAGTTTGTGCGTTTGTTGGCTTGTCACAATTAATTGATTCGGGAATTGCATTTCTATGTGTATTAGTATTAGCGTTTGGGGTTGTCGCCATACCACTGTATGCAAGTAAAAGCATTAAAGAGGAATGAGACTTTTCCTATTAGTTATATCGAATATTTTAATCTTATTTGTAAATGCACAAATAGGTGCATACTATGTTTCACCTGAATTAAATCACGAGCTTGCCCGCAACAGAAAAGCAAGAAAAGATAGCATACACAGCGCTGTACTCCCGTTGCATCCCAACGACTCAAGAATTATAACGTACTCAAGTGAAGAGGCATTTGACAGTAAATTATCGTGGAATAATGATAAGTGGAGTGCAATTCCATTATCCGATATTCAGACCGGCTATGAAAATGGAACTGGACTTGTTATAAATTCAAATATTGGCGCTGGTTTATCTTTCAATACCGACAAATGGAGGGTAAATGCAAATTACTTATTTGGTTACTGGCAAACTAACGCTCATATTAACTCTATTGCAGATAGCATGGAAATTATCCCAGGTATAGGATATGCAATTCCTACAAGCGGAAATTATACAAGTCATACTGCCTTTGGTAGCGCCAGTTTTACACCCAATAAGTTTTTTAGTTTTGAGCTAGGTCGCGACAAGCATTTCATTGGCCATGGTTACCGTAGTTTAATATTATCTGATAACGCTAATGTTTACCCCTATTTCAAAATAGACACGAAAGTTTGGAAAATTCGTTACACAAATATTTACTCTTGGATGCAAGATATTCAGATTGCAAACGGTGACCCAAGTAAATACAGAAATAAATTTACTACAACCCACTTCCTTGACTGGAATATAACCAAGTCGTGGTCAATCGGAGTTTTTGAGACAATAATTTGGCAAGCAAAAGACACGCTTCTTAATCGAGGGTATGACATCAATTATTTAAATCCAGTGATTTTTTACAGGCCCGTTGAGTTCGCTCAAGGCTCAGCTGATAACGCTATTATGGCATTAAACACTCAGATTAAAGTCACTAGCAATCACCACATTTACAGCCAATTTGTAATTGATGAATTTTTACTTGAGAATCTTCGTGCCGACTTATACCATTTTTTACAGCCCAATGATACTACTGTGGAGTATGGCTGGTGGGCCAATAAATATGCATTCCAATTAGGGTATAAATATTTTAATGTTGCTGGTATCGAAAGTCTAGATTTCCAATCAGAGTTTAACGCGATTCGACCTTACACCTTTACCCATGGTAGTACTCAACAGAATTATGCACATTTCAATCAAGCCATGGCACATCCAAGAGGCGCTAATTTTTATGAGTGGGTTAATATTATTCGTTATCAAAAAGAACGTTTAAAAGTTCGGAATCAATTTGTTTGGAGCAATTATGGCTTGGATAAAGACTCGACTAATTTTGGTGGCAATCTTTTCCAGGAGTACGGTTCAAGAAGTGGTACATTTTATCAAACAATAGCTCAAGGTGATCGGAATGTTTTATTGTTTAACGACCTCCGTTTTTCGTACATAATTGACAGTAAATCAAGACTAGAAGCTGATTTTGGCTGGATGTGGCGCAATAACAGAGGTGAAAGTTATTCAACCAACGCGCACTTTATCTATTTAGGATTAAGAACTAAACTCTGGTCGCGCTATTACGATTATTAGCCGATTTTCCATGTATCACATTGCTAGAAATGACTACATTTGCCAGTGAAATTATTCACTTGGTTCAAGAAGACACATACACGGGCACTCAATCTGTGAGTATCAAGGAAAAACTGAAAGCATATAAAGTTTTTGTAAAGTTTAGGCTCAACTTTCTAGTTGTTCTTTCTGCACTTTCAGGCTATCTTTTGGCTCCTTCATCTACTTACGACACCTTCTCAATGTGCATGCTAATGCTCGGCGGTTTTTTAGTAACTGGTGCATCAAACGGTATGAACCAGATTATAGAACGTGATGTAGATGCAAAAATGAATAGGACAAAAGAACGTCCTCTACCAACAGGTAAGATGAGCGTAACAGAGGCATGGATTGCATCCATCTTAATGGGAGCTATGGGATTGTTCGTGCTATATGAATTTCTGAACTTCAAATCGGCATTGTTGAGTTTTACGGCATTGTTTCTTTACGTTGCGGTGTATACGCCTATGAAAAAAGTTAGCCCCTGGGCTGTTTTTGTAGGAGCATTTCCTGGTGCCATGCCGCCAATGTTAGGCTGGGTAGCCGCCACGGATGACTTTAGTTTTGTACCTGGCATCCTCTTCTTTATTCAGTTTATGTGGCAATTCCCTCATTTTTGGGCAGTTGCATGGGTTGCGAAAGATGATTACGATAAAGCAGGCTATAAACTTTTACCTTCAAACGGCGGTAGAAACAAATTCACAAGTTGGCAAATCATGATTTACACCTTAGTCTTGATTCCTGTTAGTTTAATGCCATGGTTGTTATTCAACGAATCATTTAACGTTGATACACCAATTACAATAGGTAACCTAAGCCTATTCGTAGTGGCTATATGTGGATTGCTTTTCTATTTGTTTGCACAAAGACTTCACATGTCTAACGACATGAAGGATGCCAAACGTATGATGTTTGCATCCTTTATATATCTACCAATTGTTCAATTTATTTACGTTTTAGATAAAATCAACCTATGAGTGAAATAGAAGCTCAAGATAACCAAGCAAATAAGCCATTTGAAGAGGATCAGAATTCTCAAGTTCAAAGAGAAAAAAGATCTAAAAATCTTTTATTATTAGGCTGTATAAGCATTGTAATGATGTTCGCTGGTCTCACAAGTGCTTATCTAGTTATTAGAATGGACAATTTTTGGGTGCAAATGTCCATGCCTTTTTGGTTTGTAATAAGTACTGTTATAATTCTACTAAGCAGCCTAACTTACTTTCTTGCTGTTAAAGCGGCAAAAAACAACAATCCTTCCATGATAAAAGTATTTATGGTTCTTAGTCTTCTTGGCGGCGTTGGGTTTACCATATCTCAGGTAAAAGGATGGAAGGAATTAATGGGTAATGGCTATTATTTTATCAGTAAAATTATAGCTGACAATAGATATGGCGAAAGAGTTAACATACTCAAAGATGGAGTTCCTTTTGAATATATTGATGGGGTATTCTACAGAAATAAAGAAGCACTGGATAAAGAGGAAACTGAAGAGGTTCTAGAATACGCCAAATTATTAGCTGGAATTGATGAACTAGACGTTAACGCAATTCAAACGTATTCTTCTAACTACAGTGTTACCGTGTTTACGGATAGCAGCGAGTTATATGACGAACTTGTTTTTAAAAACGGTGAGTTTCTCAATGTAAGAGATTCTCTTGGTATTAAAGTTTATGAGCCTCTGTTAGCTGCACAAAGAATAGAAATTAAAAGGTGTGCACAAAACTTGGTAGATGGTATTGGTACCTTCCAAATTAAAGGTGAATATGGTAAGGACTTCAGAATAATGTATAACGGAGATCCTCTTCAATATGAAAATGGAGTGTTCTATTTCAATGACAAAAGGCTTAAACAAGAAGACATTGCAAAATTGGAGTCAACTAAAAATACTGCTAGTAGCTTTGTATACATTTTATCCTTTATGCATTTACTTCATTTAATTGGAGGTTGGATCTACATGAGTGTCACCGTTGTAGGGGCTTTTAGAGAAAAGTACAACCAAGATAATTACCTGAAAATCAAGATGGGATCCATTTATTGGCATTTCTTGGGTGGATTATGGATATTTTTATACGGATTTTTAACATTTATTCATTAAACTTGCAACGATAAATTAGAATTGCAATGGGAGGACATGCGTCACAGAATTTAGATTCAGCAACAATGTGGGGAGGTAAGATATCTCCATTTGGCTCATCATATGGTAAACTTATGATGTGGTTTTTCCTTGTGTCAGATGCATTGACATTTGGAGGATTGCTTACAGCTTACGGATTTATTAGACATACTTATCAAGGCGAATGGCCTGTTGGTGAAGAGGTATTCCACCACTTTCCATTCATGGGTGAGACTCACCTTCCTCTGATCTATGTAGCGTTTATGACATTTATTCTGATTGTTTCTTCAGTTACCATGGTACTTGCTGTGGAGGCTGGTCATAGAAACGATAGAAAAGCCGTTACCAAGTGGATGATTGCAACCGTTATAGGTGGATTTATTTTCCTAGGCTCACAGGTTTGGGAGTGGTCACACTTTATTCATGGTTCACACTTTGGAAAGGTTCAATTAGCGGATGGATCATACGCCACTGTTGAGGGGGAATATGGTGCCATCGACAGTCTAGTCCTTGTCGCCCCACACGGCCATGCGGAGCACGCTCATGATGCTCACGGACATGAAGGGCATGGACACGGTGATGAGCATGGACATGAGGTAGCGCATGCAGATCATGGTCATGGTCACGGCGAAGAAAACGAAAACGTTAAGACAGGTGGAGAAGCCGATCATATTTATAGACACGCCATTTCAGCTGGACACATACACAAACATGGCGATGAAGTAATGGTAGCGGATGATGAAGGAAATCATTACCGAGTTTACAAACAAGAAAACAAAATCGAAAGCCTAAAGATTAGAGAAGCGTATTCAGAGGCATATACAGTTGGTCAAGTAATCGAAGGCGATTCTGCACAAATGCTATACGATGAAGCACTCTACAGTGGTTCGCCAAGAAGAATCATTTTCGGTGCTCACCTTAAAGACAACGAGTACGGACCAGTACAATACGGTCAGTTCTTCTTCTTTATTACTGGTTTCCACGGATTCCACGTATTCTCTGGAGTTATCATCAACCTAATTATCTTACTACAAGTGTTAGGGGGTGTAATGGAAAGAAGAGGACATTACGAAATGGTTGAAAAGGTAGGATTGTATTGGCACTTTGTCGATTTAGTATGGGTATTTGTATTTACCTTCTTCTATCTTATATAATAATATAAATGCTTAAGTTCGGACTATGGACGCAAGAGATGATTTAATTATAAATGACCAGTATTCTTTAGACGCTCATCACAGCGAAGAAGCTGGAAAGAAAATTAGACGTAAAATTTGGATTGTTACCATCATTCTAACGCTAATAACAGCGGTTGAGATTGGAATGGGTATTCAGTTCAAAAGACATGATGACATCTGGGAAGTAATCAAGTGGTCGTTTATTGTAATGACTCTTGTAAAAGCAGGATATATCGTTCTTGTATTTATGCACCTTGGTGACGAGCAAAAGAATTTAAAATGGACTATTCTAGGCCCATATCTATTGTTTATGGCATATCTACTGTTTATTTCTCTTACAGAGGCCAACTATGTATACGATATGCTGGTTAAATATCTCTAATGAGTAAGCCAAAAAGAAAACTCGTAAATAAAATTTTGTTATTTGTAATGATAGGCCTGGTACCAGGCCTATTTTTATATATATTCTCAAAAGGAAAACAAGAGTTTACCACGCTTGACTATCTCGGTCCAGAAGAAGTAGTGGTCGATTCAGAAACAGGAGAAAAGTTGTCACAAAAGTTCAAAATCAAAGATTTTGAAATGCGAATGTGGGACGGCTCAACAAAACACCTGACTGATTTCAAAAACAAAATTATCGTGGCACTTGTTATTGGTAAATCCTGTCCAGATGATTGTGAGATACACAATGAAGGATATGAACGGGTATTACTAAAAGGTATTAAGGGTAATGGCTTTAAAGATGTCGTTGTGTTGGTAGAATATGTAGACTACGATAGTGATGTAAAACCTTCGATGGAGAATATCCATGATTATTACAGTGAAGACACTTATCTTAAAGATCAAGTGTACTTCTTTCAGTGCGACACTAATAAATTATTCGATTTTAAACCAGCTAAGGATGCGCCGAATGTTTTGAGAGAACGTATGAGTGGCATGCGAAACGGAAAGGCCTATTATCAATTTGGTGTTTTAATCGATAAAAAAGGACATCCTAGAATGCTACACTTAACTAACGGCTCAAAAGGTATTAGAGATATCTTAAACGGAATAAAAGTACTGTTCAAAGAAGAAGCATATGAGAAAGATTAATGCCTTGGTTATACTTTTTGTACTAATAGTTTCTGGGTGTGATTCTAATGACAATTCAGAAACAAAGAAGGAGGATACTCCGGCGCAGAATGAAACATCTGCAAAATCACTGCCTTATGTAGGACATCATGAAATTGACGGAACAGATACAATTTATCATCAGATTCCACCATTTGGATTCGTCAATCAACACGGAGATACGATTACTCATCGCACAGTAGAAGGCAAAGTATATATCGCCGACTTTTTCTTTACCTCATGTGGTGGCCAATGTCCAAAAATGACGGCCGCTATGAAACGTGTTCAGCAAAAGAATAAAGACTTAGATTTCTTGTTATTATCGTATACTATTGATCCAAAAAGAGATAGTAGTGAGACGTTTCAACGCTATATAGAGACCTCTGGAATTGATGATAATAATTGGCATTTTTTAACTGGGAATAAGGCAGATTTAAAGCGACTAGGAGAAAAAGGATACTTATCCGTTTCAGGCTATACTTCAGATGAAATGCCAAATGAAGATAATCACTCTGACTACATCTATCTAATCGATAAAAACAGACATATTAGAGGATTCTATAGTGGCACAGATGCCCAGCAAGTAGATCAGCTAATTGAAGACCTACGTTATCTTATTGAGCATGAAAACTAGAAGTACCGAAGAAATATCAAAATTTAAAAAGATAATAATTGCACTATCTATTATTATCCCACTAGCAGTTGCTGCTCTGTTTAAAATCAAAATTGAAGGTATTGACACTTCATTCCTTCCACCTATATATGCCGGAATTAATGGCTTAACGGCTCTATTATTGATTGGGGCATTAGTGGCTGTTAAAAAGAAAAAATTTGATTTACACGAGAGCATCATTAAAGTAGCCATGGTTTGCTCATTGCTGTTTTTATTGATGTATGTTACGTATCATATGACCAGCGATTCAACGGAATATGGTGGCGATGGGGCAATGAAATCATTCTATTACTTCATACTTATATCTCACATAATTCTTTCTATTGGTGTGGTACCGTTTGTTCTCTTCGCCTACCTAAGGGCTTGGAGCGGTAATATTGAGGGCCACAAAAAACTAGTGAAATTTGCATTTCCATTATGGCTATATGTGGCAGTAACGGGTGTTATTGTTTATGTAATGATTTCTCCCTACTATTAAGTATCTTTGCTATATGAGAAAGCTTGTTTTAATCGCACTCACCATGATGTTTGCCTTCTGGCAGAATGCTTCATATGCCCAAGGGTGTGTAGCTTGTCGTGCAACGGCAGAACAGCAAGGCGAAACCACAGGTTCTAACATAGCTGAAGGATTAAATCTTGGTATAATCTATCTGATGATTATTCCTTATATCCTTTTGATGATTCTTTTCAGAAAGAAAATCTTCAAGTTTATCAAGGAATTCGCTTCCATGAGAAACTAGGTGAAATTTATAATTGAAGATTTATAAATTATAAATTTTAAATCCTTAATTATAAATCGCCATTACTTCCTATATTTGTACAACGTTCTTTTAGGCTTATTAAGAAAGGTGGAGGGATTAGGCCCTTTGAAACCTTGGCAACCAGTCGCCCATGTACGTGTGTGATCAGGTGCTAATTCCTATTACAATATTTAGTGTAAGAAGATAAGTCGGACTTTAGAGATAACAATAGTTAATTAAAATATCTAATCCCGACATTATCCGCAAAGCGGAAAATCGTCGGGATTTTTTTTATACATATGGCAAAGAATATATATGACATACTGAGTGAGCGCATCCTGGTCTTGGACGGAGCTATGGGGACAATGATTCAAAAGTACCAGTTGCAAGAAGAAGACTTTAGAGGTGATTACTTCAAGAATCATTCATGCGCAATGAAGGGGAACAATGATGTCCTTTCCATTACACGCCCAGATGTGATTAAGGAAATACATGCTGCGTATCTAGAAGCTGGCGCAGACATTATTGAAACAAACACATTCGGTAGCACAACAATCGCTCAAGATGATTACGATTTAAGCAAGGAAGATGTTTACAAAGTCAATTTTGAGTCTGCCAAGATTGCAAAAGAAGTCTGTGATTCATATTCAACAGATGATAAACCAAGATTTGTGGCAGGTTCAATGGGACCTACTACCCGACTAGCATCTTTATCCCCAGATGTAAACGATCCAGGGTTTAGAAATATCACTTTTGATGAGCTCAGAGTTGCTTTCAAACAACAAGCTGGCGCACTTTTAGATGGTGGTGCAGATTTATTGCTAGTTGAAACAATTACAGACACACTTAACGCAAAAGCAGCGCTATACGCTATTGACGAATTAAAAACGGAACGTGGTATCGATATTCCTGTAATGATATCAGGCACAATTACAGATGCCAGCGGAAGAACCTTGTCGGGTCAAACAACTGAAGCATTCCTAGTGTCTATTGAACACTCGTCTCCTTTTAGTGTGGGACTAAACTGTGCGCTCGGAGCTTCTGCACTAAGACCATATCTTCAGACTTTATCTGACAAAGCAAACTGCTTTATTTCAGCACATCCAAATGCGGGTTTACCAAACGAATTCGGTGAATACGATGAAACCCCCGAAATGATGGCAGAACAAATAAAAGAATTCTTAGATCTTAATTTAATTAATGTTATTGGAGGATGCTGTGGCACGAGTCCAGCGCACATTAAAGCTATCGCAGAGGTAGCTGCAAAATATTCACCACGTCCATTACCTTTAAAAGAAACAGTTTAATGAGTTTTCACCCAGATTACACAGGCACATATTCGTACAAGTGGCATAAGCTTCCACCACTAAAGCTAAGTGGATTAGAACCGTTAATTATCACACCTGAAAGTAACTTTATAAATATCGGAGAGCGCACAAATGTTGCCGGTTCCAAAAAGTTTTTACGTCTTATAAAAGAAGACAATTTCGAAGAAGCACTGGATGTGGCAAGACACCAAGTTGAAGGTGGTGCTCAAATCATCGATATAAATATGGACGATGGCCTGATCGATGGGAAAGCTTCCATGGTGAAATTCCTGCATCTGTTAATGGCCGAACCAGATATATCTCGTGTGCCTATCATGATTGATAGTTCTAAATGGGAAATTATTGAGGCTGGATTACAGTGTGTGCAGGGTAAATGTGTTGTAAATTCTATTAGTTTAAAGGAAGGCGAAGAACAATTTAAGGAGCAGGCACAAATAATCAAACGTTTCGGTGCTGCAGTAATTGTTATGGCGTTTGATGAAGTTGGGCAGGCAGATTCATATCAGAGACGAGTGGATATTTGCAAACGCTCCTATGACATTCTGGTAAATGAGGTCAACTTTCCACCACAGGACATCATATTTGATCCCAACATATTTCCCGTGGCAACTGGCATGGAAGAACACGTGCTAAATGCATTGGATTTTTTCCAAGCAACTAGATGGATTCGAGAAAATCTACCCGGTGCACATGTCAGCGGAGGCGTAAGTAACGTGAGTTTCTCCTTTAGAGGAAATAATGTTGTGCGTGAAGCCATGCATTCCGCCTTCTTGTATCACGCCATCAGAGAAGGCATGGATATGGGAATCGTAAATCCTGCCATGCTTGAAGTTTATGATGACATCCCAAAAGATTTATTGGAGCACGTAGAAGATGTTCTACTAAACAGAAGATCAGATGCTACCGAACGGCTTTTAGATTTCGCAGAAACCGTTAAAGAGGGTGCCAAAAAAGAAGTAAAAACACTAGAATGGCGCTCATCATCCCTTCAAGAAAGAATAACCCATTCACTTGTAAAAGGAATCGCCGAATTTATTGAAGAGGACGTAGAAGAGGCTCGGCATGAAGTAGACAAACCTATTGAAGTAATTGAAGGTCACTTAATGAACGGAATGAACGTTGTAGGCGATCTTTTTGGGGAAGGAAAAATGTTCTTACCTCAGGTGGTAAAAAGTGCTCGTGTAATGAAAAAAGCGGTTGCCTACCTCCTACCCTATATTGAAGCGAGTAAGGCTGCAGGTGCAAACCAATCTGCTGGAAAAATTCTATTGGCAACAGTAAAAGGGGATGTGCATGATATTGGAAAGAATATTGTGTCCGTGGTCCTAGCGTGTAACAACTATGAAGTAATTGATTTGGGTGTGATGGTACCACCGGAAAAAATCATGGAGACGGCAAAAGCAGAAAATGTAGATGCCATTGGTTTAAGTGGTTTGATTACTCCATCACTCGAGGAAATGGTGCATCTAGCGAAAGAAATGGAGCGTGCTAGTATGAGTATACCACTGCTTATTGGTGGAGCAACTACATCTCGTGTTCATACGGCCGTTAAAATCGACCCGCATTACACAAAGGGGCAAACAGTGCATGTTTTAGATGCGTCAAGATGTGTTCCCGTTGTAGGCGCATTGTTGAGTGAGAAAAAAGATGCATTTATCGACTCAATAAAAGTAGATTATGATAAAGTGCGTGAACACCATCTCAACAAACGATCAGCCAAACAAATTCTGAAGCTAGAGGAAGCACAAGCCAACAAACTACAATTAGTATTTGATGAAAGTACCATTGCCAAACCAAACTTTATTGGGACCAAGGTATTTGATCAAATTAATTTAGCTGAGCTTAAAACATATATTGATTGGACGCCATTTTTCCAGACTTGGGAATTAGCAGGCAAATACCCAAATATACTGGAAGATGAAGTGGTTGGAACTGAAGCAAAAAAGCTATTTGCGGATGCACAAAAGATGTTAGACCTTATTATAGCGGAGAATTGGCTGGAAGCCAAAGCTACAGTGGGCATTTGGCCAGCAAACAGCGTGGGTGATGATATCGAAATTATGGATAATGACGGTAATTTGATTTACACGCAGAATACCATGAGACAGCAAAGTAAGCGGGCGGCAGGGGTGCCTAACCTTGCTTTATCTGATTTTATTGCGCCGAAAACAAGCGGCCACACCGATTATATTGGCGGTTTTGTAGTAACTGCTGGACTGGGAATTGAAGAGCATATAGCCCGTTTTGAAGCGGATCATGACGACTACAATTCGATTATGGTGAAAGCGCTTGCAGATAGATTGGCTGAAGCACTAGCAGAATACATGCACAAAGTAGTAAGAACCGAATTGTGGGGCTATTCGCCGAATGAATCCTTAGATAATGATGAACTTATAAAAGAAAAATATCGCGGTATTCGACCAGCACCAGGGTATCCTGCATGTCCGGATCACACTGAAAAAATTGGATTATTCGAGATTCTTGACGCCACCGTACAAACTGGGGTAGCATTAACAGAATCACTAGCAATGACGCCTGCTGCTAGCGTGTCAGGCTGGTATTTTGCACACCCTGACGCTAAGTACTTTGGTGTAGGGAAAATAGAAATGGATCAGGTGAACAATTTAGCAGAGCGCAAGAAAATGGCCAATGAGGAGATGGAACGCTGGTTGGCGAGTTCTATTCATTAATTTTCTTCGGCTTTCCCGCAACAAAATCCTTTAAATAGAAAGGCTCAAAGTAAGCGGTGTCAACCAGTTTGTTCTGTTTAAATGCTTCTTCTGCAAGCGGAATCATGCTTTTGGCAGAGGGAAGGTAATCCACGAACTGAGCATTAGTTGATTTTTGCACACCATCGAATTTCTTTGCTCCGTCACCGAAAAAAAGACATTTACCCAAGGCAAGAATGTCTGAAAAGCTTTGCTCCTGCAATACATGGGCATGAGTGTCTATCAACTTTTCCCCTGCAGCATTGTAAACTGCACAAAACACTTCCATTCTTCTGGCATCTATCATTGGAATAAAATAATCGCCAGTAAATTGTTGACGCGCACCTGTCGCCATGGCCTCTAAAGTTGATATTGCTAGCATGGGTACACTTGCTCCGTAGGCAATTCCTTTTGCCGTGGATACCCCTATTCTTAAACCTGTGTATGATCCTGGCCCTTCAGATACAGCCACGGCATCCAGTTCTTCAAACTTCAATCCCGCTTCACTCATAACATCACGAATAAAGAAATTCAGATTCTCTGCATGAGAATAGTTTTCTTCATTTAGTTCTTTAGCCGCTTTCACAGCACCATCGATACCAAGGGCTACTGAACATACTTTAGTTGAAGTCTCTATACACAGGATTTTTGCCATGACACAAAACTAGATAAATCGCTCAATACCCCTATTCATAAAAGGTGAATTTATAACGAATTATCGTCATGAATTCTGAACTGATATCAAATACAATTACAGACTCTAAGAGCATATTGTCGCTGTAGACTATCTCTCGCTTTGTAATATGTCGACCATTTCTAAACTCGTTTACCTCAGTTAGATTACCTACTTCATCATAGCTATATTTAGTTGACATTGTGCTATTTCCAGTGACATTTGATGTTTGTTTCTTTTCGGTTACCAAACCTTTATCGTTATATGTGTACTCTATCACATTACGCTTGTTATTCAGTAGCAACCTCAACTCTTCCTTAATCAAATAGCCTTTATCGTCCCAGGTAAACGTCTTTTCCTGATAAGGTCTTCCGTAATTATTAAAGTACTTACGCTTTAAGGTTTCATCCGTAGGTTTATCATAAGAAAATTTCTCACTGACAATAACGTATTGTTTCCCGAGTTTGAATTGTTCTTTAGACGGACCACAGTTGTCTTCTCTGCAATACTTTTCGCTCACCAAATGCCCAGTTGTATCAAACTCATAGTTGTAAGAGTAGAAACCATAGCTGTCGTTTAATCGTTTGATGATAATTCTATCCTCATCATCATAAATATAGGATATCACCGTAGTATCATCAATTTTCCCTCCCTTGTATAGAGTTCTGTATTGATAATCCAGTTTGCCATCCGTGTCAAATTCATAATGCGTTTCTAACCCCCTACTTCTGATAATGTCCAGCTTTTTCTTGGTGCTAATCTTACCGTGAATAGATTTTATCTTATTATTCTTGATAAACTGAGTGTTAAAGAACGGTTCATCTGTGAAGGCAGTACAATCACTATTATCCAATATTTGTGCATGTAATATGGATTGTGCAGACATCAAGCCCAATAATATGTAGACTAAACATTTCATTCCCCCAATAATTCTATAGCTTCCCTTTTGCTTGACACTGGGCGCTTACATGTATGACCTTCGCACACATATATTTGCACCTCATTTTGCCATCTATCCTTAAACACCCCATCATTGCGTTCTTTGTTACTTGCTAAAACGATTGCATTAGGTAAATAGTGTGTATTAAACTCCGATCTCACCTTGTTAGCGTCTGCTCCTGTGATTACTACAACATTGAAAGTATGTGTATACCACAACGCCATTTGCCCCCAATTCGAAAACGCTGATCCATAACTAGGCATAGCATCATACACATTGCTTAACAGTTGCTTGCTTATATCTATGTAACTGTCATCATACCACAAGTGCCCCATTAAAAAGAGGTTTTTTGCCATAACCGAATTACTTGCTGGAATCACATTATCCTCTACCTCAATCGCGTTATAAATGACTCCCGGCGTATCTTTTGGGTTGAAGTTGAAGTAGGATTTTTCTGTATTGTAAAAATGCTCAATCGTATAATCTGTATAGTTTTTTGCCAATGACAGCCAATCATCCGAGTCATCATGTTGCGCTAGTTTTATCAAGGCTTCAATTACGAATGCATAATCTTCAAGATAGCCTAGTATCTTGCTCTCCCCGTTAGTGCGAATGTGATATAAGGCACCATCAGCATTTGTCATCTTATCCAAAATCACACGCATGGCATTTGCCGCAGATTCCAGATAGGCTGTGTTGTTAGTAATGGAATAAGCGTCTACGTATGCCGACACACACATGCCATTCCAGCTACAAATCTGCTTATTATCCAAGCCTGGCCGCACACGCTTTTCTCTTATCACCAACAAGCGCTTACTTATGTCTTCACAAACTCGAATTAACTCGTTTTCCTGAATGCCCAATTCCTTGCTCAAGCTATTCCAAGACTTTGTGCGCAATAAAATATAATTCCCATGCTCCCACAATCCTCTTGGGTTAATGTTATATACCGTTTTAAAGATATCCCAGTTTTCTTCCGAAATGTTGGCCCTTAATTCCTCTTCAGTCCAAACATAATACTTCCCTTCTTCCCCCTCACTATCCGCGTCTAGTGCCGAATACCAAAGACCCTCCTCAGATTTCATTTCTCGGTCTAGATAGCTCATAGTTTGCTTAACACAGCGCATATATTCTTCCGATTTGGTGCGTTTGTATGCATCAGAGTAGAGACTCACTAATTGAGCATTATCGTACAACATTTTTTCGAAATGGGGCACTTTCCAAATAGCATCTACAGAATATCTCGCGAATCCGCCACCTACTTGATCATAAATTCCGCCCCAATACATTTTTGTGAGCGTCAAATCGACATGTGAAATAACTTCCGGCTTACCATTAAACGTTCCATACTGTTGCAAGAATGCATAATTATTTGGCATTGGAAATTTTGGTGCCCTATTCGCACCGCCTTCAACATCATCAAATAGACTTTGCCATTTATCCACCATGTCTTTTACAACAACAGGGTCAAACGAATCCTGCACCTCAACTTTTATTAAATCTGCACTAGATTTAATTCCCTCAGTAAGTTGCTTTGCATAATCTTCAAGCTTATCAGGCTGTTCTCTTTGAAGTGAGCTAAGCTTAAGTAGGATGTCTGTCCATTGCTCTGGTCTAAAATAGGTGCCGCCATAAATGGGTCTTCCATCTGCTAAAGTGAAACAATTTAGAGGCCATCCACCTTGTCCGGTCATCATCTGAACGGCTTTCATATAGGTATTATCTACGTCAGGATACTCTTCCCTATCCACCTTAATACAAACGAAATAATCGTTCATAATTTTAGCAATCCCTGGATTCTCAAAACTCTGATGTTCCATCACATGACACCAATGGCATGCAGAATATCCAACAGAAACTAAAACCAATTTCCCTTCCCGCTCAGCTTGATCAAATGCTTCATCAGACCATGACACCCAATTCACAGGATTATGAGCATGCTGCAACAAATAAGGGCTAGACTCATTTATCAGTTCGTTGGTATACTTGTGTGATTCTGTCATGTCTGAACGCTTCTTTTCCTTCTTACTGTCACATGCCATCGCTGCGATAGATAATAGCAAGACGAGCAAAAACCTCATAATACAAAGTTGCCAAGAAATCTACTGCAATTATGCTATCACAGGATATAGTTAGAAAACATGGATTGTTAATAAGCAGAAAGCGTTATTGGCTCAGCAAAAAAGAATTTGTCTTTTAAGTTGATTTCTTCTTCTTGCTCGACATCAAACCATTTGCCAATTCCCATAACCGAACCTTTTACACGTCCTTTTATACGTACCGTAATTTTACCAGTTAACAGAGCGCTTGCGCTACCCGCCAAAGCCTTTTTTATGGCTGACTTAGACTCGGGCTCAATAACGAATGTTTGCACTGTGGTTGATTTTTTAGGTAATGTCACCTTTTCGCCAAGATGCACCATTCCTAAATCTTTACTCCCCACGTAAAGATTTAAGTCTGCTTTCTTAATCTTAATTTTAAAGGTATTCGGATTATTAATTTTCATATCTAGATTCACACGAAGAGGATCAGAACTTAATAAATTCTCAACCCGAACGTCTTCTACATTTTTTAATTCAACCTGCTCAAACGAAATGCATGCATTAAACGTAAGCAGAATCATCAGACCTAATAATAACCGTATACTTCTCATAACTAACTCATTTCAGCGTAATACTTATAAAAATGCGGAATAGTTTCTATTCCCTTCAAGTAATTAAATACGCCATAATGTTCGTTAGGCGAATGAATGGCATCCGTATTCAATCCAAAACCGAGTAAAACAGTTTTTGTGCCAAGTTGTTTTTCAAACATGGCTACAATTGGAATACTTCCGCCTCCTCTTGTTGGAATTGGTTCGATTCCAAACGTTTCCTTCATGGCTTTGGATGCCGCTTGGTATGCTATAGAATCAGTTGGGGTAACAGCTGCTTCACCGCCATGGTGTGGCTTAACTTTAACCTTCACCGATTTTGGCGCGATAGATTCGAAATGATCCTTGAATAGTTTTGTGATGGTCTCAGAATCCTGATTAGGAACTAGTCTCATGGAAATTTTAGCGTAAGCTTTTGAAGGAATTACTGTTTTTGCACCTTCACCAATATAACCACCCCAAATACCATTAACATCTAGAGTTGGACGGATTGATTTGCGTTCAATCGTAGTGTAACCAGCTTCACCTTCAGTATCGTTAATACCAATTTCCGCACAGTACTTTTCTTTGTTATACGGTGCGCGATTCATTAACTCTCGCTCTTCGTCGCTTAAATCGTAAACATCATCGTAAAACCCTGGAATACTAATATGCTGATTCTCGTCCTTAAGTGAGCTTATCATTTCACATAATATATTGATTGGATTTGGTACTGTACCACCGTACAAACCTGAATGTAAATCACGATTTGGACCTTCTACTTCAACTTCCAAGTAACTCAAACCTCTCAAACCAGTCATAATTGATGGACAATCATTACTGATGATTCCTGTGTCAGAAATTAATATAATGTCTGATGATAGCTTTTCTCTGTTCTCCATCACAAAGTCTTCAAGATTAGCCGAACCAACTTCCTCTTCACCTTCCAGCATGAACTTCACATTACAAGGCAAGGCATTTTCTTGCATCATAATTTCGAAAGCTTTTAGCTGCATAAACATTTGCCCTTTATCATCGCATGCTCCTCTAGCGAATATGGCACCATCAGGGTGGATATCCGTAGTTTTTATCACGGGTTCAAATGGCGGTGCATCCCACAATTCGATTGGATCTGCAGGTTGCACATCATAATGCCCATACACTAAAATTGTAGGCAAACTAGCGTCAATAATTTTTTCGCCATATACGATAGGGTGCCCCTTAGTTTCACAAATCTCTACATTATCTGCACCTGCTTTGGCTAAGTAGTCAGATAACACTTCTGCACATTTTCTAACATCTCCGTCATAGGCCGAGTCAGCCGAAATAGATGGAATTCTTAGTAGTTCGAATAATTCGTTTAAATAACGCTCTTTGTTGTTCTCTATGATTGGTTTTAAATCCATATTTACTTTTTAATGAGGGATTTTCCTGTCATTTCGCCTGGTTGACGTAATCCCATTAATTCTAATATTGTTGGCGCTACATCCGCTAATACGCCATTATTTAATTCTGTCGGCTCATTACTGATTACTATACACGGCACGGGGTTGAGGGAATGGGCTGTATTTGGGCTGCCATCATCATTTTTCATATAATCTGCGTTGCCATGGTCTGCTATAATAATCAAGTTGTACTCATGAGATTTTGCGACCTCTATGATTTCTCCCAAGCATGCATCAACCGTTTCTGCCGCCTTAATTATAGCCGAAGGCACTCCAGTATGTCCCACCATGTCGGTATTAGCAAAGTTGAGGCATATAAAATCTGGGGTGTTATTTTGGATGTCTTCTATTACAGCACTTGTAATTTCGGGGGCACTCATCTCTGGCTGTAAATCGTAGGTAGCCACTTTTGGCGAATTAATCATAATTCTGCGCTCATTCGCATATGGCTCCTCCCTACCGCCATTAAAAAAGAAGGTAACGTGCGGGTATTTCTCCGTTTCAGCTATACGCAACTGACTAAGATTGTTTTCAGCGATAAACTCACCTAGCGTCATTTTAATGTTCTCTTTCTCAAAGATTACGCGCACGTTCTTGAAATCATCGTAGCGTGTCATCGTAGTATAATCCAGCGACAGTGCTTTCATTCCATGATCTGGGAAGTCCTCTTGGGTAAGCGCTCTAGTTATTTCTCGGCAGCGATCTGTTCTGAAATTGAAACAAATTACAGCGTCATCATCCTGAATGCTTGTGTTTTGATTGCCCAAGAATGCTGGCTCAATAAATTCATCTGTGATATTGTTGTTATAAGAATACGTAAAGACATCCTCAACTGAGTCAAATTGTTTTCCTTCACCCTTTACAATTAAATTATATGCCTTAGCTACGCGCTCCCATCTTAAATCTCTATCCATTGCGTAGTAACGGCCTATGACAGATACAATTTTGGCGTTATACGATTTCGTTTGCTTACTTAAATGCTCAAGAAATCCTTTTCCGCTGTGTGGGTCGCAGTCTCTACCATCTGTAAATGCATGGATATAAATGTTTTCAATCCCACTTTTATGTGCAATCCCACACAAGGCGATTAGATGGTCTATATGACTGTGCACGCCTCCGTCTGAAACCAGACCAATTAGATGCAGTTTATTCTTTGCTTTAGCCTTCTCCAAGCTTTTGGCGAGATTGGGATGATTGGCTAATTCACCTGATTCAATCGCACGATTAATTCTAACTAATTCTTGATATACAACACGACCTGCTCCAATATTTAAGTGTCCTACTTCCGAATTTCCCATTTGACCCGCAGGCAAACCAACGTTTTCCCCATGCGTTAGCAATTGGTTGTTTGGTGAAGACTGCATCAGTCCATCAAAAACTGGCGTATTTGCAAGATGAATGCCATCGCTGTCATCACGTTTACCAATACCCCATCCATCTAGAATTATCAATGCTGCTTTCTTCATTACTTTGCTAATCTAATTTCAACAGTCGTTCCTTTATTTGGTTTTGATTTAATTATCATTGATCCTCCATGGAGTTTAACCAACTGATCGACAATAAAGAGTCCTAAGCCACTACCTTGAGTAGAGCGCGTATCCTCGTTTTCCTCCCTGTAAAAGAGCTGAATGGCTTTGTCCACATTTTCAATTCCATTTCCACTGTCTTTACACGAAAATAAAATTACATTTCCAGACTGACTTAAACTAACTTCAATGTCGTCATCGCTGTACTTTAATGCATTCTCTATGATGTTGGTGAATACCGATTCAATGGCCACAGAATCAAATTCACACTTAATTTCTTCTGATTTCAGCTTAATACGTTCCTTATTATACTTAAACCCTAGCCTGCTAACTGCCGCATTAAGCGAATCTGCCATATTGCCTTCTTCAAGGACCAAGTGAGTTTTATTTGATTCAATTCTCGCCGCAAGCAATACATTATCGATTAACTTGTTAAGGCGATCATTTTCACCTAGAGCTTTTCGCAACAACTCCTTTTGCTTCTCCCTATCCAACTCTCTCTTTTCCAGAGTTTCTAGCATCAGATTCAGGGCAGCTATTGGCGTTTTTAGTTCATGCGTTGTAGATAAAAGGAAGTTGCGCTGGTCGCGATTAAGGCTCATTTCCTTTTTAATCGATTTTTTTAGTTGCCAAATACCTATTCCGAGCAAACTTAAGAACACTGCACCCTCGCCCAATATCATCCAAATGCGGCTTGCTGCCTTATCAGATGAATATACTTCATTTGACAAACTTATTAAGTGGAATGCCCACCACGTAAACTGAACAGCTACGTATGCCACTAAAACATAGAACCAAATAATGGATTTAGGCATTCTCTTATCCATGCTGCAAATGTACGCAGTGGAATTGTAATAGCTCTCAGCAGATTAGAATAATATTAAAATACCCAGAACCCAGTAACTTATTCATCTCAGCTGACGTACACATTATATACAACTAAATAATCAAACGCGACTACTTATGGAAACTTTACAAGCCACTGAGGTACAGAAAGAAGACGTCCCAAATTTACACTTTCCTAAAGAAGCTCTAAGTAATGATTTGCCGCATTTAAGGCATGAGTTGGCGCGCGCTGTGAATGTGGGAAATACTCAGAAGCAGAAAGTTCGCATTTACTTTAGGGATACCGAGGGACTAAAAATGACTAACACAACTATTTGGGCTGTGACGGAAAAGAACATTTTGCTGAAGCAAGGTGTGTATATTCCGATACATAGAATAGTTGATGTATCACTCTATTAAATGCTGGAAAAGCATGCTATGAGGGGTTAGGTTTCTAATCCCTTTTTTTTGTCCTGAAAAATCACTATATCTCCACACCGATAACGCACACATCATCCAGTTGCTCATAGTCTCCTTTCCATTTTATAAAACTAGACTCAATAAACCCTCCTTGACTAACTATATCTTGATTTGCTGATTCGAGAATGATGTGTTTAAAATTAGTGAGTTTAAGTTTTTTCCCTTTTGGTCCACCAAACTGATCGGCATAACCATCTGAAAATATGAAGATACGATCACCTTCGCACAAATCGATTACATGAGTTGTAAAACTTGTGGCATTATCAAAATTTCCAATGGGCTGCTTGTCCGCCTTAATTTCCTCTATCTCGTTACTACCTTTCCTCAATATCCATAGTGGATTATGTGCGCCAGCGTACCGCAACAGAGCGTGTGAATCAGAAACAGAATGGACCTTTGCATCCAACTCTGTCGATTTATCGGATCCGCTCCCGCTCTGTATCTCTCTCTGTGCGAACGTTAGTGAGCACAACGCTATGTCCATTCCGTCCTTTACATCTTCTTTGCTTTTTTCAAATTCAGCTATAACCAGCTCCCTTGTTTTATCCAGAACAGAACCAGGCTCCCTTAAATCAAATTCCCTTACACTTCTGTTAAGACTGTTATTGCAGACAACGCTAACCATTGCGCCTGGCACACCATGACCAGTGCAATCCGCTGCGGCGAACAAAATTAGATTTTCTACTATTCCATCTTTGCTCGACTTAGTTTTAACGGTGTTGAGCCAATAGAAATCACCTGCTACAATATCCTTAGGTAAATAAACAATGAAGGATTTAGGCAGTAATTCGCTGACCAGTTCATTTGAAGGTAAAATGGCAGTTTGAATTCTTTTTGCGTAGTTAATCGAATCCAATATCTCTTTGTTCTTTTCAGATAACTCATCATAGGCTGCATCAATCCTAGTTTTTTGCTCTTCTACCTTTTCCTTTTGTGAATTAATAATGTCACGCTGCTTCCTTGTAATTCTGAAGCGATTGAAAATGAAAGCCCCGAACATCAGCGCTAATACCAAACCACCGTAAAGAAAATAGGATTGTTGTTTCTGCTTCTCATTTTTGGCTTTTTCCGCATCTAGCTTGGCCTGTGAGATTTTCTTTTGTTCAATGTTTTTTATACTATCCTGAGCTGATTGCTTATCATACTGGTACTGATATTCTTGACGTAACAAAGCCCGCTGGTTTTCATCACCCTGAATAAAGTCACGAAGGGCAATGTACTTCTCGTGCATTTTTAATGCATTGTGATAATCACCCATAGCTTTGTATGTCATCCAAAGTATATGACTAGCGTTTTTCGTAGTATAATCAGCTCCAAGATCAACAGATATATCAAAACTCAGCTTACCATAGTAGAGTGCACTATCAAGTGCATTCAATTTTAAATGCAATTTTGCTAAGTCTCCAGCACACAGGGCGATACCATTAGGATTTTGAAATTTTCGATAAATCGCAATGCTCTCGAATAGCATATTGCGTGCATTTTTAATATCACCAATATCCACATATATGGCGCCTAGATTATTAATGGTTGAGGCCAGTGCAATAGGATCATTCTCATTCTTGATGATGGAATACGCCTTGGAATAGTTGGTTATTGCCGAATCGTAGAAGACTTTAAACCTAATTGAATCTTGTTCTTTCAATGCATCATCTCCTTGATCTTTAAAAACTAATGCCATGTTATTATGGGCCGCAGCAACACCTCTTTGATTATTTCGTTTGTCTTCAACCTGTTTACTCTTCCTAAAATATTCTATCGACTCTTTATAGTTTTTTTGATCACCATAGATCTGACCAATTGAGTTTAAGATGTTTGCAATTAACTCGTCGTTATGATTCGCTTCTGCCAGCTTTAGAGCTTCTGTATATAATTGAATCGCCTCTATATAGTTTGCCTCAGCTTGGCGAATTCCGCCCTTGTTAATTTTTGCTCTAACAACCATCAATTCATCTCCGGCCTCTCTTGCCAACTTTTCCGTTGAATCCAGATATGTAAATCCTAAGCTATAATCTCCAGTAAATCGGTAAATAGACCCCAAATTATTGAGAGTAGATATTCTATACAAAGTATAAAAATCCTTTTCTTCCTTTGTTAAGTTTTGCTTGAGCTTCTCATAACACATGCTGTTAACCTGCTGGTTCAGTTTTTCATCATACTCAGGGTCAAATGGGTATATTAAATTATCAATTGCAATCAGCGCGCTAATCTTAGATGTATCATTTTCAAGTTCGGTAATCAGCTCTTTTAACGAATCTACCTTTGACTGTATTTCAGTTGGATATTGGGCAAGTAGCTTAAATGTCAGTAGACAAATTACGAGTATAAGTAGTATTCGATTCATCAAGATTAAAAGTAGCAATTTCTACTAATCTGACTTGAAGACTCTTAAATTTTGTACCATAAGATCCAAATCAAAAAAGGCCACAAACACAAGTCTGCAGCCTTTCTATCTTCCTTTTGTGGTGTGGGGCGGGATCGAATACTGACGAATCGCTTTTCAAGACGATTGTCAGTATGCTGACCGCCAGCGTCAGTAACGCCGACCTAGCTATACTTTGTTATAAATGACTCTAAACGTTCTCGAGTTAAGTTCTTTAGCTTCCGTTCTAGGTCTGCTGCTTCCTTCATATTCGCCTTTTCTATCACCAACAAAAGTTTCCATGGTCGATACGGAGATGTATATTTCTCTTCACCACGGTTATGCTCACCCAAACGTCTTTCAACATCATTACTTATGCCTTTGTAGTAACGACCATCTTTTTCAGATTTCAATATGTATACATAGTAACTCATACAATCAAAAAAGGCCACAAACACAAGTCTGCAGCCTTTCTATCTTCCTTTTGTGGTGTGGGGCGGGATCGAACCGCCGACACATGGATTTTCAGTCCATTGCTCTACCAACTGAGCTACCGCACCATCGTTCGGGACGGCAAATTTATAAATATTTTTGACACAATAAATTTTTAGTCTTTTTTTTCGCGTTATTTTTACCACTTTCTATGAATCTAGTACTTGACATAGGTAATACTCGCACCAAATGGGCCATTTTTCAGGGCGATAAATTGATGGACCATGGCAGTGTAAGTAAAGAAAATGAGTTAACTTTTGACTGGGGCGCGCTATTTAATCAGGCTAGCAATTCTATAATTAGCTCAGTTCGTGAAGACATAGGTTTTCTTGACAAGAAATATATAATTCAGGCCCATACCCTTTCCATTAAGAGTAAGCTAAGTATAAAAATAGATTATGATACTCCTGACACTCTGGGACTTGATAGATTGGCAAACGCCGTTGCCGCAAATAGTTTACATCCCCATAAGAACACTTTAGTTCTTGATATGGGAACATGTATTAAGCTCGATATGGTGGACGAAAGCGGAACTTATCTTGGAGGAAGTATTTCTCCAGGTCTTTCCATGAGATGTAAAGCTTTGCATCAGATGACGGGTAAACTTCCATTAATAACTCCAAATATTGCACAAGACATTATTGGGACATCAACATTTGGATCACTTAACTCAGGTGTAGTAAATGGAATTATGGCAGAAATAAATGGCTTGATTGAACAATATTCTAATAAATTTGACGATTTACATGTAATCGGAACAGGAGGTGACTTCATTTTTTTTGCGGATGCCCTAAAAAGTAGCATCTTTGCAGACACTTTTTTAACATTAAGAGGATTAAATCAGATTTTATCATATCAACGAGACTAGGCCTGTTATCATTACTGATAACATTAACCGCCTTTCAAACTGCGCATACACAGCAATTGGTTGACTCTCCATACTCTAGGTTTGGACTCGGTGAGCTTCAATTTGGAAGCACTGTATCTATATGGAGCTATGGAGGCATTCATTCAGTTTCAGCCGACACATCTATAGTCAACTTTGGCAATCCTGCGAGTTATGCCTTGATATCGAAGAATAGACCCATCTATAATGTTGCCTTAGGCGGAAGAAACACTCACTTCACATCAAACGGGGGAGAGGATTATGCCCGTACTTTCTCTCTAAGACACATAGTAATGGGTATTCCAATAAGTAAACGATGGGGTGCTAGCTTTGGTTTAAGGCCATTTTCTGCTCAAGGATATAAAGTTGTAGAAAGTACAAATTTATCCGACGGAACGGCGGTAAACTACATCTATGAAGGTAATGGTGGTATTAATTCGCTTTACGGTGGATTGGCGTTTAGAGTATTGAATAGTAAAAAGAATATATTCTCTGTCGGATTAAATTCATCCTTGTTATTTGGGACGCTAAGTAAAGTTAGGCGAATAGATTTTGATGACACTTCATTTCCAGTGATTCTAAATTCGAAGGTGACTGCGGATTCCAGAGTAGTTGGATTAAATCTAGATGCAGGTTTTCACCTAAGAAGCGAAATCAATAAAAATATGCATCTGCTACTGGGGGGCACATTTGGCTTTAACAATAACATTAATGCGACCAAAGATGAGGTAGTTGAGAGTTATTACTACAATAATTTTGACCTTGAGAGTGTTGTAGATACAATTGAGTATTCTGAAAGTGTAGATGGGTCCATCACCTTACCTAAACAATTCACCTATGGCGCAGGTCTAGACATCAAGACAAGTCCAGGAGCAGAATATGGTAGACTACAAATAATGGCACAAGGTAGCCGAACTGAGTGGGAAAACTATCAAGAAGTTTTTGACGGTGACACTATTAATGATAACCTGAACAACAGCACTGCCTACGCGGTTGGATTAAGCTATCAACCTCAAATTGTGAAGTTTGGCGACAAAACACCTTACTACAAACTTATTACATATCGCGCGGGATTTAATACAGATAAATCATTCTTAAGCATTGATAACACTTCTATAACAAATTATGGCATAAGTTTTGGTCTTGGATTACCAGTGCTAAGTACAGGATCGACCTCCTCAATTAATATTGGAGCAAGATTAGGAAGAAGAGGAACAATTGAGAATAATTTAATACAAGAAGATTATTTTGAGTTCCAAATTGGACTTTCTTTGTCACCTGGATCATATAGCAGATGGTTTATGAAAAGAAAATATGATTAAAATTACGAAAATGAAACGAGCAGAAATGAGTAAAATGTTTGGGTTAATTCTAGGGTTGTTTATGCTAGTCCCAACTGTATCTATGGCTACAACAGTTGATGACCACCCTTGCAAAAAAGCTTATAACAACTGGGCGATTAGAGTGAATCAAGATGATTACACTGGAGCCTATCCATTTTGGCATAAAATGCTGAAAGAATGTGGAGAAGATCTTAAATCTTGTCCATGTATCGATAAAGATAATCTTGCTATTGGCATCTATATGTTTGGTCAGCTTATCACTGGCGAAACAGATGAAACTCATAAAAGAGTGCTTATTGATTCACTATATCAAACCTACGATTGGAGTTTAGATTTCTTTGGCGAAGACGCAGATTTAATGATGCGATATGGTGTTGACATCATGAGATATGACTATAATGCCAAAAGCCAGAAAGCTTATGATTTGCTTAAGAAAAGTGTTGAACTAGGCGGTGACCAAGCCAGCTCTTACGCTATTCAAGGTTATTTTAGAATGGCGTACGCTCTGTTTAGAAAACAACTAGAAGGCAAAGACTGTGATTGGTTAATAACTATATACTTTGACTTGTCAGATAGAATTGCAACACAGAAAGCAAATGGTGCAGACGCTGAGGTATTGGATCCAATCCAAGCTGAAATGGATGGATACGCTGAATACTGTTTAGGGTGTGAACAATTAGTTCCGATGGTAGAATCTAAGCTAGCGAGCATTCCTGAAGATTGTGAAGCAGCTACACCAATGCTTGAGAAATACATCAATCTGTTAGACAGTAAAGGATGTACGGATTCGGAAGTATTCAAAAAATTATCAATGAGATATTATGAGTGCAACAAGACGCATGAGGCGGCATACAATATTGCTATCACTAAAATGAGAGAGAAGAAAAACTCTGAAGCACTATCTTACATTAAGGACGCAATTGATATGTGCGGTGGATGCGAATCAACGTGCAAGTACTACAAGGCTGCAGCTCAAATTTACAACGCTATGGGTAACGTGGCTCAAGCTAAAGCTTATGGTGAGAAAATGGTAGCATGCGGAAACAATGAAGGATACATGTACTACGCATATTACTACATAAGCAACAAAACATGTGGTAGCACTGGTTTAGAGCGTAAGTCTATTTACTGGTTAGGATCTGACTACATGGAAAAAGCTGGTAAAGGTGCTGATTATTACAAGAATCAATACCCAACACAAGAGGAGTTATTTGATGCAGGTATTTCTGAAGGATCAACGTTCAGTGTATCATGTTGGGGAATGACAACTACAGTGAGAAAACGATAGTTTATTTGAAACTTACAGTATATAAATATTTAGGTATTCCGGTTGCGCTAGTCGCAACCGGAATTCTTTTTTCTTGCGGAAACTCTAAAGATGAGATTGAGCAAGTGAGCAATATCAATCACAAGTCTGGCGAAAAGATGGACTCCGTTACTATGACTATGTACGAACGTGGTGATGCCATTGCCGTTTTAAAGGCGAAAAAAATCGTTCGCTCTCAATATCCTCCCCAAACCAGATTTCCAGAAGGGCTGGAAGTAATTCACTATGATTCACTCAACCAAGTGGAGGCAAGACTAATTGCAGACAGGGGTGTTTATTTAGATGCCAATAAAAAGTTTGAAGTATTTGATAATGTCGTACTAAAAAATTACGTGGATGATCAAACACTTTATACCGACTACTTACTCTGGGATCAATCAAAAGGAGACAGTTCTGTGCAAACCAGAGAATTGGTTCGTATATTTGACGGCCGAGATATGCATGAAGCAAAAGATGGTGTAATTACTGACGAAAAACTATCCTGGTACATGTTTACTGGTTACTCAAACATTATTGAGTTTAATAAAGATTCGCTACAAATGGCAGATTAATATGGATACATATAATAAAATAATGGAGAAGGTTTGGCTGCTAATTGCAATTGCAGCAGTGTCCTATGGTGTTTATTTGCACGTTAGTTTTGGCGGAGGCGAATACACTACAATCATGTATATTGCAGCGGGTATTGCCTTTGGCGGTTTTTTTCTCAAACGATTCATGCGCAAGCGAATGGAAAAATTCATGGACGAGCATGGTGATAAAATAATCCAGCGTGAACTCGAAAAAAGAAAGAGAAAAGAAGAACGCAAAAACAAGAAAAATGCCTAACCGCATTTGTTTTTACGTTAAATAAATCGCTATCTTCATCTAAGCAATGGACCCATCCAGTTCATACATTATAATACTCATTTCTCTGATTTGTTCGGCCTTTTTCTCGGGCATGGAAATCGCGTACATTACGTCCAACAAACTGGCCATTGAATTAGACGGAAAAAGCGGAGGTGCTCCGGCAAGAATCATAGCTTTCTTTAACAATCGTCCATCTCGTTTTATTGGAACTATGCTGCTAGGTAACAACATTGCACTTGTTATTTTTGGTATAGGCATGGCACAAGTGTTAGAACCTCCAATTGCTGAGCATATAACAAGCAACGAAGGGCTTGTACTCTTTATTCAAACAGTATTATCAACCCTTATTGTTCTGGGCTTTGCCGAATTTCTGCCAAAAACAATATTCCGCATTAACCCTAATAAAACCCTGAGCCTTTTTGCCATTCCATTAATAATTGTCTACTACTTATTATGGATTCCGATGATTCTCACAATTGGAATGTCTGAGTATATTTTAAAACTAGTATTTAAGATTGAGGTTGGCGATGATAAACCTGTATTTGGTAGAATTGATCTGGACGACTATGTGAAAGACTCAACGGCACGTGCGCAAGACAAGGAAGATTTAGACCATGAAATTCACATTTTCAAAAACGCATTGAGCTTTAAAGATGTCAAGGCTCGTGACTGTATGGTTCCGCGAACGGAGATAATTGCGTTTGATATAAATGATGAAATTGAGGAGTTAAAAGCGGAGTTTGTTGAAACTGGTCTCTCTAAAATACTCATCTATCGCGATAGTATTGACAACATTATTGGTTATGTGCATGCATTCGAAATGTTTAAAAAACCAGAGCACATTAAATCTGTATTGCTCCCAGTAGGACTTGTACCAGAGAGTAAACCAGCTCAATTAGTGCTGGAAGAACTCACCAAGCAGAAAAGAAGTATTGCCGTTGTGGTAGACGAGTATGGAGGAACTTCAGGAATAGTTACCATTGAGGATGTTATGGAAGAGATTTTTGGTGAGATTGAAGACGAACACGACTCGGAAGTTTTGATTGAAGACAAGGTGGATGAAGACACCTTTATTTTAAGTGCTCGACACGAAATTCACTATATCAACGAGAAATATGACCTGCAAATTCCCGATGAAGAGGAATACGAAACAATAGCTGGGTTGATTTTGCATCATACCGAAACGATTCCGGATAAAGGTGAACAATTTAGTATTGAGGATTTTACGATTAAGATTTTGGACGCATCAAGCACTAAAATTGAAACCGTAAAATTAAGCTTAAAAGACAGTAAATAGCTTTTAAAAGTCGATTAACAATCGTATATTCGCAGACTTCTAAAATAAAGAACTAGATGGCAATTATTGGAGAGATTAGAAAAAGACCAACCTTGATTATGGTAATCATAGGTTTGGCATTATTGGCATTCATCCTTGGTGATTTGATTAGCAAGCAGTTTGGCGGTGGTGTAGATGAATCACAATCCATTATGATTGAAGATGAAATGGCCTCTGAAGAGCAATATGGATTGTTAGCAAGCCTTGTTGATTTCACTAAAAACAGTCTACTTGAGGAAAAGCCAAATAACGATAAAAAGCTGAGCTCGGCAGACGTTAGAGCAGCTGAGTTATATGGGTGGATTCAGTTTTCTGAAATGATGATGATCATGAATGAATCAGATCTACTTAACATAGATGTGAGAGATGACGAATTAGAATCACTATTCTATTCTGGTGATGAGCAAACTGTTGCTTCATATATGTCTAGAATTGTTAAATGGGATCCTGTTCAAGAGGGTGAAGCTATCCAAACATGGGCTGATTACGGAAAATCGAGATTTGACAATCCGCAAAGACAATATGAAGTTAAATCATTAAGAATCGCAGATAAGTATAAAGCTTTATTAAGAACTGGATTCTACGCAACGTCATTGGAGGCAGAGAAAGATCACAAAGCCAAAAACGACATCAGAAAGATTAAGTACGCTTACAAGAAGTTCAGTGAGATACCGAATGGAGATTATATTCCATCGGATGAAGAAATCAAAGCTTATTATAAAGAGCACAAGAATGACCCTATGTATCTTCAGGATGCTGGAAAAACAATCGAATTAGTTGAAATTCCAATGGTGCCGAGTGCAAAAGATAGAGAGGTTGTAGAAAACAAACTAGAGCGCATTCTTAAAGATAACTTTGCGAAAGCAGTTAATGACTCTGCATTTGTTGCACAGCAAAAAGGCGATAACCTATCTCCGTTTGCACCAGTAGTGAAACAAGTTGATTCATCTCAAATAGTAAATAGCTACGGACAGGAATACTACGATCAAATTGCGAATTTGAGCAACGATACTACACTTGTGTTTGGACCGTATGAGACAAATGGCGCATTGAACCTATTGAAGATTCGTGTTAACCATAAAAGAACTGTTAGACACATTCTTCTAAAAAGCGAAGGACGATCTCAGCAAGAACTTTACACTCTAGCTGATTCACTTTACAAAGTTGTATCCGCTGATACATCAAAGTTTGATGAGTTAGTACTGAAGTATAGCGAAGATCCAGGCAGTAAAATGACCGGTGGTAAGTATGAAGATTTTGAATACAAAACAATGGTTCCAAACTTCTCTAAGTTTTCATTCTTCCAAGAGATTGGAGCTGTTGGAGTAGTTCCAACCAACTATGGCCTTCATATTGTAGAAGTATTAAACGCTAGTACCGCAGACTCTAGTAAATTCTATACAGCATCTTTACTAACTAAGAAAATCATGCCTTTAAGTGGTACTATAAAGGAGTACAAAAACAAGGCTAGAGATTTCGAAATGGTTATGGCTGAGGGTGACTTTAAAGCTGCTGCAGATAGCAACGGTTATAGCATAAAAGAAATTTTTGTAGCAGAGACAGAAATGGCTGTTAGAGGATTTGAAGACGTTACCTTAATGTATGACTTCTTTAAGCACGGTGATGCGGGCGATATCTCGAAACCATTTACGGTTGGCGATCGCATGTATATTGCTAGAATTAAGAATGCATACGAAGAGGGTCCAATGGATCAAGAAACAGCATGGGAAAGAATGAAAGAGGATTTAATGAATCAAAACAAAGCCGATTTCTTAGCAAGTCAAGCTAAAGGCGCGTCTAGTTTAGATGGTGTTGCTCAAGCATGGGGAACGACCATTGCAAATAAAGACATGCGTTTTAGCGATAGAAGCATAGGTGCAGTACGTCTGGACAACACACCGTCAGACAAAAAAGAATTGTATGCTGTAGGAGCTGTGTTTGGTAACTATAAGGCTGGACAAATGATTCCTGAAACAATTGTAGGTAAAGAAGGTGTTTACATGGTAGAAGTGCTGTCAGATCAAGCTGGAGCAGCAGTTGATTACGCAAGTACAAGAGATCTATTAAGAAAGACATATGTAAGCTATATGAGCTCGTTAACTCGCCCAACTGATAACACGGGACTATATCATGCGCTTAAATCATTCTATAATATTTCTGACAATAGAAATTAGAAAACCGTATAGTATTAAAAAAGAAAGGGTACTCCATTGAGTACCCTTTCTTTTTTTACGCTTCATTCATATCATAATTAGAGCTTAATCATCAGATGCCCGTCTGTAGTATTTGTATACGGTTTCAATGTATACGTACTTTAGTTCACTATTAGTCAATACTTCTATAGTATTTACTTGTCTTGTATTCGCATCAAATTCCATTGATAAGGAACTATCACTAATCGTATACTTCCCTTTTTGAATAATTGGATCTTGATTTTGCTTTAATGATGTCATGGAGAAGCTCCCGTCATCTTTAAAAATGAGCTCTTGTGAGAAATGATCAGTTTCATAATCAAACACCCATGTGCCAACTATTTTCTTTCTGTTGCTTTTTGTCAGTTCATCTCTATCATTTGACTGCGCATTTAATTTGCACATTGATAGGCATAACGTAGTTAGTATTATGTATTTCATACGCCTTGATTTTCTTCAAACGTAGAATAAACTATCACATGACAAAATAGAGTAAACAACCTATACTACATCACTGTAGGCTAATGCAAAGACTAGCCACTCAATGATGTACAAAAAAGCCCCGTTGTCATAGACAACGGGGCTTAATATCTAATTAGAGATAGTTATTATTTACTAACAACCATTCTCTTAGTAGTTCTTGAATCATCTACCATTAAAGTGTAGTAGTATACACCAGCCGCTAATTCATCAGCATTAACAGTAATGTTATAAGTACCAGCAGACTTAGTTCCTTCATTGTAGTTAGCTACAACTTTACCAGTAATGTCTACAATCTCCATAGATACTTTACCACCATTATCTAGTGTGTATGAAATCTGAGATGCACCGTTGAATGGGTTAGGAATGTTTTGTCCTAATTCAACACCAGCAATTTCTTCATCAGTGCTTAATCCTTCTGGATCAAAATATGCTCTGATAACTGGAGTTCTAGTAGTATAGTACCAAGTGTTATCAGTACCATCCAATAAGAACACAGTTTGAACAGGTGCGTCATAGCTTCCGTTCATAACAACCAATGCATCTGGACCACCGTAGTGTCCAACACAGAAGATATAATCAGTACCAGCGTTAAGTGTAAATCCACCTGTTCCAGTACCACCATTAATTGGAATAGAAACTTCAGTAATTGTTGGAGAAGCAGAAATATCAGCTGCACCTACAGTTAACTCATCAGCAGTACCAGCACCATCGTATACAAGCACGAAACTACCAGTTGCATCAATTTCATAAATCTGAGCGTAAAGTAATACACCAGGATCAGTGCTAGCCGTTAAAGCAACTCTTAAAGAGTAGATTGTAGCTGCATTTTCCATTCTCATGTATGGTCCTAAAACGAAAGGATTTGAGTTTCCACCCGCATCTTCTCCATTCCAGATACCAGAACCCGTGTATACATCTAAATCACGTCCATATACGTAATCGGTTACCCAGAATGGGTAAGTAATTTCGTTGTTAGTCATGTCATCATCAGATGCTAAATCAGCATAAGTAAAGTTATAAGTTTGGTTGTAAGTACCAATAGTAGTACCTGACACCCAAGAAGCAGATGTATCTTCAGCAACGTCACCAGGAGCCATAACATGAGGCCCATCTACGCCAGAGCCATTGTACAGTGCTGCAGCACCAGAAACGTCCGCTTCAAAGTCTACAGTCTCTGTACTAGAACCTTGATTGCTTAATGCACCAAAACTGATAAATGACTGGTTTTGCTCGTCTGGCACCATAGTGTAAGGTACAGCAGAGTTAACAGATAACCATCCTGCATTAGTAATTGCAACCTCATGAGGAGGAGATGGAATTAACATTACATCATCAATTGCCCAGTAGTAATGAGATACTCCTGACCACTTCCATGTAATTGTAACGTTTGGCTCATTAGCAGCAATTGCACTAATGTTGATGTTAACCACATCTGGAGCAGGTGATGCAGCGTTTGCAGCTAATCCACCTAAAACATTGTATGAAGCAGATGTAGTACCGTTGTCTACTTCAACTTCTAATACTAACTGCGTACAACACCATCTCAACTCTTGCTCAAATACAAGGTTAACTGCTGCCTGTCCAGAACAGTTAATCGACGGAGAAGTTAATTGACCTTCTCTATCTACATAGTTCGGAGATAATGGGAAGTTTGACGAATCCGCATCAAATAGCATAAATCCGTTTGCAGCTGTAGTGAATACAGGTGTTGCTGTACCTCCAGACCATTCTCCAGACGTACCCCAAAAGTCATGCTTCCATAGGTTATCTGTACCAGTGTCAGTCCAAGCTCCATTAGAACCCATACCTGCCATTCCCATAGAAAAATCTTCCATCCAGAATGCTGTTCCTCTATCAATGTTTGTAGAGTTGTGCTCAACGTCCAAGTCTTTATCAACTTGCTCTGACGGAGCTAATTTTGTGAAAGGCGTCATACCCCCTCTTGGTTGCGCTAACTGTCCGTAAGCGGTGCTACCAATTGCAAGGGCTGCAGCCAAAACGTAAACCTTTTTCATATCCAATTATTAATTATAGTTTAAGATTGAACTATAAATATAATAAATTTTGATGTGTTTATGGCTATAGCTCTTGATATAAGTGACGGTAATTGCAATTTTTGTGATAAGCTATAATACTTTTGTGATAATTATAACAAAAAAGCCCAGCTGAAATTTCAGCTGGGCTCCGTATTTTAATGGGGTATTAGTTTACTTACTAACAACCATTCTCTTAGTTGTTCTTGTACCATCAACTGTTAAAGTGTAGTAATAAACACCAGCAGCTAATTGATCTGCATTAACAGTAATGTTGTACGTACCAGCTGACTTAGTACCTTCATTGTAGTTAGCTACTATTTTACCAGTAACATCAACTATCTGCAATGATACTTTTCCACCATTATCTAAAGAGTAAGAAATTTGTGATGCCCCGTTGAATGGGTTAGGAACGTTTTGTCCTAATTCAACACCAGCGATTTCTTCATCTACACCAACAAATGCTGGCTCAGCAAGGTGAAGTCTAATCATTGGAACAGACGTCAAGTAATACCAAGTATTATCCGTACCATCTAATAAGAATGTCGTGTTAGCAGAAGCCGTAGCAGTTGTAGAGTTTGCAATAACTACTGCATCTGGTCCACCGTAGTGACCAACACAAATGATGTATGTCTCACCTGCAACTAAACTAGTCTGAACTGGGAAGTAAATCTGTGGAGATCCTGATCCGTTTCCAGTAGGAATCATATAAGATTTAACCTCAACATCATTACTCTGAGCAACTAAAGTGAACTCACCTGTTCCAGGATCAATTGAGTACACAGCTCCGTAACATAATACACCTGGATCAGTGCTTCCTGTTAATACTGCTGAAATACCATCCATAGTTACATTAGATTCAATCTGGAAAGCGTGCCCCATAACGTATGAGTTAGAAATTCCAGCACCATCATCTCCATTCCAAAGACCAGCACCAGTGTAATCATCTCTATCTCTAGAGAACTCACTGTCTGTAACTTCAAATCTGAAAGTATCTAATAAACCGTTAAGATCATCTTCCAAAGCAACGTTTCCATAAGTAACTGCATAATTAATCTCATGTGCTTGAACTGTAGCTCCTGGGTTAAATACAGTAGTAGCTACAATAGTTGAATCTTCTGATGGGTTTAAAGCAATACCAGGAGTAGATCCTGAATATGCACCAGATACCATATTAATAGTAACACCAGTTTGAGCTTGCGCTCCTAGGTTCTGTACGTTACCAGACAATTCTAAATCAAATACTTGATCAGTAGGTATCTTAGTGTAAGTAATCTTATCAACGTTACCAGCGCCATTCACCTGAGTATGAGTTGCCCAAGCAGAAGCTAAGTTAATGTTGTGATCTGGAAGATCAACTAAAACTACATCATCAACCTGCCAACCGTAATCCCAGTTACCAGTCCATCTGAATCTGATTACAACATCATTCTCTCCCGACAATGCAAGAGATGTTAAATCTAATCGCATAACCTCTGGGTTAGGTCTGTTATCTCTACCAACACCATCGCTTACAACAAACTCTGTAAAGTTTGTTCCTCCATCTGACGACACACCAATGTGTAATGTATCAGCTTGCCACTCAGCGAAAAACTGTTGCCACTCTAATGCAAGTGCATTATTTGTAACATTAGTAAGATCGATAGTTGGAGAAATCAAGCTTGATTCTTCTGGAGAACCTGAGCTTCCATCAGAATCTGAATCTAATAATGCCCAACTTCCACTAGCACCAATACCTGTTGTACTATTTAATGCAGGAATATTAAACGTTGAACCTGCATCATTTGCATGACCAACACTTGTGATTTCCCATTCAACATTAAGGTTTGCACCAGCACCCTGAACTACTGTCCAAGAACCTGTAGCGCCTTCTGAACCTTGGTTATTTCCTGTGAAACCATTTTCAAAATCTTCATAATAATATGGCGTTCCTCTGTCAGCCATAGACGGTGCTGGATGTTCTGCCACTTTTAATTTGTTGGCATATTTCGACCCAGCGTGCAGCACGGATTGTGCTGATTTAATTGGTACATTCAATTGAGCCATAGCAGTTGACCCAAATACAAACGCACCAGCAAGAGCGTAAACTTTTTTCATAATTTAATTTTTAATTAATGACAATTTTGTATTAAGCGTAAGTTCAAAAATACAAATTCTTTACAAGAATTCACAAACTTAATTTCGACCAAGCTTAGATTTCTATCGGTTCATCATACATTTCTATCGGTGTACAACTACATACGAGATTTCTATCCCCAAAAGCATTGTCCACACGACCAACTGGCGACCAATACTTAGCATGCTTCAAGTATGGTAATGGATAGGCCGCTTGCTCTCTTGAATAAGGTAAGTCATATGTATCCGACAATAATACCTCTGCAGTATGTGGAGCGTTAAGCAATAAATTTGATTCTTTAGACGCCGAGCCATTTTCAATGGCAGCAATCTCGCCTCTAATCGCAATTAATGCATCACAAAAACGATCTAACTCCTCTTTTGACTCACTCTCCGTAGGCTCTACCATTAAAGTACCCGCAACAGGAAAACTAACTGTTGGCGCATGGAATCCGTAGTCTATAAGTCTTTTCGCAATGTCAGCGACTTCTATTCCTGCCGTCTTCTTAAAACCACGACAATCAAATATCATTTCGTGAGCGACTGTGCCATTCACACCTTTATACAGAACATCATAATGACCTTCCACTTTAGCTTTAATGTAGTTAGCGTTAACTATGGCCGCCTCAGTCGATTTTTTTAAGCCTTTTGCTCCTAGCATCTTGATGTAACCGTATGAGATGAGCAGAATCAAAGCACTACCCCATGGCGCAGCAGAAATAGCTTCAATTGCTTTCTCACCATTTATTTCAATTACCGGGTTACTTGGTAAAAAAGGTGTTAAATGTTCTGCAACACCAATTGGTCCCATACCAGGGCCTCCTCCTCCATGAGGAATCGCGAATGTCTTATGCAGATTTAGGTGACATACATCAGCACCAATGTTACCAGGGTTAGTAAGACCTACTTGAGCATTCATATTGGCTCCATCCATGTAAACCTGTCCTCCATTTTGGTGGATAATATCAGTGATCTCCATAATGGCTTCTTCATAGACTCCATGTGTTGATGGATATGTTACCATCAATGATGATAGATTGGCACTATGCTTTTCTGCTTTCGCTCGCAAATCATCTACGTTGATGTTTCCATTATCATCACATTTTACAACCACTACATCTAATCCTGCCATAACAGCACTCGCAGGGTTAGTACCATGGGCAGAACTTGGGATAAGACAGATATTTCTATGCCCTTCTCCTCTATCTTCATGATAAGCTCTAATCACCATCAATCCCGCATACTCTCCTTGAGCGCCCGAATTTGGCTGAAGACTCACCTTTGCAAAACCGGTTATTTCTGACAAATCTCTATCCAATGTTTCAAACATCTCTTGATAGCCATCTGTCTGATCTATTGGAGCAAATGGATGCAAGCCTGCAAAACCAGGCCACGATAAAGGAATTAGCTCTGACGCGGCGTTCAGTTTCATCGTACATGAACCTAGTGGTATCATAGAGTGCACTAAGGATAAATCTTTATTCTCAAGCGATTTCAAATAGCGCATCATTTCTGTTTCTGAATGATATGCATTAAACACCTCATGCTCCAAAATAGCATCTTTACGCTCCAATGCTATAGGCTGATAGCTATACTCTACAACTATCTCTTGAGTTAAATTACAAGCATCCGCAATAACACTTAAAAGAGCCCCTAATTTTTCGTCAGTGGCACATTCATCCACACTTATTCCTATTGCATTACCATCAACATAGCGAACGTTAATTTCGGCAGATTCAAGCACTATTCTAAGTGTTTCTTGAGAAATCCCGCTTGGCAACTCGGCCACTATCGTATCAAATGCATTTTTCGTTCTAACATTGAAGCCAAATTCACCTAAGTATTTCTTTAACATTTGTGTTTTAGCAGCAACCGTTTGTGCGATAGCTTTTAAACCATCAGGTCCATGATAAACAGCGTACATACTCGCCATTACAGCCAAAAGAGCCTGTGCTGTACAAATATTAGATGTTGCTTTATCTCTACGTATATGCTGTTCTCTTGTTTGAAGCGCCATCCTTAGGGCTCTATCACCATTTGAGTCGATTGAAACACCTATTATTCGACCAGGAATTACACGTTTAAAATCTTCTTTTGTAGCAAAATATGCGGCGTGCGGTCCTCCATATCCCATAGGTACACCGAATCTCTGCGTGTTACCAAAAACAGCGTCTGCACCCCAACTAGCTGGTGACTCCAGTAAAACCAATGCCAAAATATCAGCTGCTACACCAACCATCACCTCATGTTTATGACATGTTTCGGTGAATGCTTTGTAATCGTGAATTTCTCCATCAACATCTGGATATTGAACAATCGCCCCAAAAAATGAATTATCAATACTTACTTCATTATGATTTCCAACTACTAATTCAATTCCCAATGGAATAGCGCGTGTTCTAACAATTGCAATCGTCTGGGGTAGACACTTTTCAGAAATAAATAACTTATTTACTTCAGCTTTCTTCGCATCTCTTGACCTGCTATTGTAGAACATAATCATGGCCTCTGCAGCTGCTGTTCCCTCATCAAGTAAAGACGCGTTGGCAATCTCCATTCCAGTTAACTCCATTACCATCGTTTGGAAATTAAGCAGTGCTTCAAGTCGACCTTGTGATATTTCAGCTTGATATGGCGTGTATGCTGTGTACCATCCCGGATTTTCAAAAATATTTCTCAAAATCACAGACGGTGTATAGGTATTGTAGTACCCCAAGCCAATGTAGGAGTCAAAAACTCTGTTTCTTCCAGCCAACTCTTTCATGTGAGCTAAATACTCACTTTCACTCATAGCCTCTGAAACATCCAGGTCTTCCTTAAGTGCAATTTGCCTAGGAATCGTCTTTTCAATAAGTTCATCAACACTAGAAACACCAATGGTTTTAAGCATCTCATTAGTAGCTGCGTCAGATGGCCCAATATGCCTGTCTGAGAATATTTTATTACCGGTCATATTTTACTTAATAAATTACAACAACAAATATATTCATTTAACTATCTGTAATGGCTGAAAAGTTTAAGATATATTTGCGTATGTTTATAATCTCAACAACAAGTTTATAAGCAGTAAAATTTAAGACATGAAGTATCTATTGACAGCATGCACATTTGTACTCACATTGATGGTTGGCGCACAGTCACAATCGCCTTTGGATACTATTGTGATGATGAAAGGATCAAAAATAGTTGTGCAATTGGAATCATTCTCGTCTAGTTCAGTAGAATACTCATCTTATATAAATGGAAAAGGTAAGCTGATCAACAAATCAGGCGCAATTGACGGATACCGTGTGTTTTCCGTGACTAAAGACAACGAAAGAAGTATACTGTATAAACAAGATTCACTCATCGGGAATTTTAGAACTGTTAATCAGATGAATTCGTTTATTCTAGGACAACAGCATGCTTATGAGTTTCAAAACACAAAACCAGCGTTCTATGGCGGATTAGCATTTGGCTTAGGCATGTCTATTTTTGACACCTATGTCTTTAAGAGCAGCGTTGGTCCCGGCGAGAGTTACGGTTTTTTCCAGGGTGATCCAAGTATTATTCAGTTAGCAACACCTTTGGTGTATAGCTTGTGTATGTTAGTGCCAAATGTTCGGATTAAAACATCAACCGTTAAAGACAAAGTCTTACTTCAAGACATTGATTTTCAAGATGGGTATGAATCGCGCGCACAATCAAGAAGAATCATGAAAGGATTGGCTGGTTCAGGAATAGGAATTGGCGTTGGATTGTTAAGCTTCTTTATTCTTAGATAATTTGAACTCTGTCAGATATTTCGTCTATGGAAATATTTGGATAGCTTTCTCTATCACATGCTTTGTTGCCTGCACTTACGTTGGTAGCACCATTCCAATCGACTATGCATATCTAATTTTATGTTTCGGGGCCTCATTATTTACGTATAACTTTCAGAGAATAATCAAGAAAGCTGATTTGGCGAAGGCAGAAGACGAGCGCGGAATTTGGTTGTACAATCACATCAAAGAACTGAAATACTTGTCAATAATTGGTATTGTAATCTGTGCTTGCGTAGTATACTTTGTTTCATTTGAAGCGATTTTAAGTTTGGTACTATTATCATTAATTAGCCTACTCTACGCTGGAAATTTCTTAAAGGGTCAGTCCTTACGAGATATTCCACAACTTAAGATTTACCTTATTGCCTTTAGCTGGGCTATAACTGCCGTAATCCCCTATCTTGCTCTAAACACACTAATCTCGTATTCAGATTGGTTCATGCTAATTACAGAGAAGTTTCTCTTTATCGTAGCCCTAACAATTCCATTCGATATTAGAGATCTGCATATTGATGATAACGAAAAGAAAACCCTGGCACAAATACTTGGTGTTAAGCAAGCAAAAACTTTAGCGGTTATCTTGTTGTGTGTCGCGTTATTTTTAGTAGATTATTTGGACCTACAAATACTTCCCTACTTAATCACTTACACAATAGTAGCCGCCTTAATTTTGTTACAAAAAAAGGAACGAAATGAAATGTATTACAGCTTTATACTTGATGGTATACCGGTACTCTTACTCCTAGGTTTGATTCTAGGCAAAAATCTTGTCTAGTCCGTCGCACATTACTTTCGCGGCTATATCCAAATCCTCTTTTGTATGCGCTGAGGATACAAAACCTACTTCATACGCAGACGGCCCAAGGTATACACCATTCTCCAGTAAATAATTGAATAACTCAGTAAATTTATTCACGCCCTCTTCTCCTATATCAGATGCTTTTCGAATAGCTTCTTTATCGGAAAACGATAACCAGAAAATAGAACCCATTTGAAATAATCTAAAGGCGTATCCATGTTTGCTAGCATGATTGTTTATCTGGTCGACAAAAGTAGCCGTTCTTTCTTCTTGATCTTGATAAAATCCTTCCTTGAGGCATTCTGATAATTGAGCATAACCTGCGGCCATAGCTACGGGGTTTCCGCTTAATGTACCTGCTTGGTATACACCTCCGTCTGGGGATACAAATGACATGAATTTTTCACTCGCACCATAGGCACCTACTGGTAAGCCCCCACCTATAATTTTTCCGAATGTAATAATATCTGGTTGTATGTCGTAAAATCCTGCTGCCCCTTCAAATCCAATTCTGAATCCAGAAATTACCTCATCAAAAATAAGGAGTGTGCAATTGTCTGTGCAAACTTCTCTTAATAGTTTCAAAAATGTTTTGTCTTGTAATAAAAGACCATTATTAGCTGGAATCGGCTCAATAATTACTGCGGCAATTTCATCCTTATACTTTGAAAAGGCTTCATGTAAGGCCTCTGCATCATTCAGCGGTAATACGATTGTTTCCGCTGCATATGCTTCAGGAACACCGGCACTACTGCTTGTTCCGAATGTTGCCAAGCCAGACCCAGCTTTTACAAGCAAACCGTCAGAGTGACCATGATAGCAGCCTTCAAACTTGATTATTTTACTGCGACCAGTTATTCCGCGTGCTAACCTCAAAGCAGACATAGTTGCCTCTGTTCCACTGCTCACAAATCTTATCTTCTCTATAAAGCGATGGTTGGATATGATTAACTCCCCCAATTCATTCTCTTGTATCGTTGGTGTTCCAAATGAAGTACCATTTTCCACTGTCTCCATTATTGCCTTTTTAACAAGCGGATTGTTATGGCCATGGATTAGCGGACCCCATGAACAGCAAAAATCAATATATTTATTTCCATCAGCATCCCAGATTTTTGAACCATCCCCTTTTACCATAAATAAGGGTTGTCCTCCAACAGATTTGAACGCTCGTACTGGTGAGTTTACACCTCCTGGAAATAGTTGCTTGGCTTTCTTGAATAATTCGACGGACTTCTCTCTCATAATCTCAACAAATGATTTCTATCTTTGACAATTAGAAGGTAAAGTTAGAATATATCATGGAGAACTATAGCATGTCTGCCGAATTTGCAGCAAGTAAAGATAAAGCAGACGAATTAGCACGATACAGACAAGAATTTCATTTCCCGAGCTTTATGGGTAAGGAATGTGTTTATTTCACAGGAAATTCTTTGGGATTACAACCGAAACAAACCAAAGATTACATTCAGCAAGAGCTTGATGATTGGGCAAAATTTGGAGTAGAAGGTCACTTTATGGCTAAAAATCCATGGTTCTCGTATCATGAAATACTTACCTCTAAAATGGCTAAAATTGTTGGCGGGAAGGACAGAGAAGTAGTGGTAACGCATAGTTTAACTACTAACCTACACCTATTAATGGTGTCCTTTTATAGACCAGAAGGCGGCCGCTACAAAATACTCTGTGAGGAAAAAGCGTTCCCTAGCGATCAATATGCGCTAGAATCACAAGTGAAATTTCATGGCTATGACCCCAAAGATGCGCTAATTGAGGTAGGACCAAGAGAAGGTGAGCTTACGATTAGACATGAGGATATAATAAAAGCTATAGAAGAGCATGGAGACGAAATTGCCCTAATAATGATAGGTGGTGTAAACTACTATACCGGTCAGGTGTTTGATATGAAATCAATAACTAAAGCTGGTCACAAAGCTGGTGCAGTGGTTGGATTTGATTTGGCGCACGGAGCTGGTAACATTAAACTTCATCTACACGATTGGAATGTAGATTTTGCTGCATGGTGTACTTATAAGTATCTAAACTCAGGTCCTGGTGGTGTCTCAGGGTTTTTTGTACATGAGCGACATGAATTTAAACCTGAGCTTCCACGATTCGCAGGATGGTGGGGATATGACAAAGAAACGCGCTTTAATATGGAGCCAGGCTTTGTCCCGATGAAAGGTGCAGAGGGATGGCAATTAAGCAATGCTCCAGTGATTTCCATGGCAGCCCTAAATGCCTCTTTAGATCTTTTTGATGAAGTTGGCATGGACAAATTACGCGCTAAAAGCGATGATTTAACATCCTATCTCGAGTTTTGCATTAATGAAGTGTCTTCTCGCAATGATGATTGTGATTTTGAAATAATAACGCCAAAGAATCTGGATGAGCGTGGGGCACAATTATCCATATTATGTCATGGTCAAGGAAAATCTTTATTTGAAAAAATAACTGAAGAAGGCGTAATAGCGGATTGGCGAGAACCGAATGTTATAAGAATAGCACCTGCCCCACTATACAACTCCTACATGGATGTTTATAATTTTGCTAACTTGCTAGAGAAAGCTATTCAGTAATGACCGAAAAAGAAATCCTTGACTTTAGTAAAATTGTTGCCTACGCCTTTGGCGTGCTTGTGGCAGGAATTGTTGTTTGGAGAATTTCAGTCAGAATGCAAAAGAATAGATCGATTCCAAAACCTGGAAAATTTTTTGATAATAAATATCGAAAGCACTGGGATAAGAAACGGGATTAACTAATTTAGAGTTACTTATTTGTATTAATACAGTATATGAAATCACTACTTGTTCTATTCTTAATGTTATTGGCCCTTTCGGGACATTCCCAATATGCATATTCAACAGGAAAATCTGCATTGGTTAGGCGAGAAGGATTCTACAAGTTGAGTGGCTGGCATTTTGATCCGGGTGTGACATGGATGGGCACACGCTTTAGAAACTCAGGCGATGACTTATATTCAAGTGGCGACACTACCTATACAGCAACGCATGACCCAGGCGGGAGAATTGGCTTTTATCTTGGTGTAGGTCGATATAAGATTTTTAAATATGCAAGACTATTCCCTTATATGGATTACGGAATTGCTTACAAAGGCCTAAGAGGAAAAGAGAGTTATGAAGGCGAATGGAGAGTTGCTGGACAAGAAAACGCTTTTGCCACAACTGAAGGCGCGGGTAATTTTGCTCATCATAACATTCTAGCCTACGTCAACTTCAATAATATTCTGCAAATTTCAAATAAGATGTTCCTTCAGAACTCGTTAGGAGCCAACATAGATTACTCTATTATTATGAACTCCGACGATATCTCTGGACCATTCAGAACCGACGAAACTATTCCTAGATTTTGGGCGCAGATACACTACAAACTCGGTTTGGGCTTTAAATTTAGAGAGCGTTTCTTTCTTATCCCCACAATAGAGACTCCTTTGGTTAATTTCTCACCATGGACAAATTTTAAACTCAAGATGCCAAAATACATGAGCGAATATAGGCCTTTAATTTTGACCATTAGATTCGCATGGACATGTCAAAACAACACCAGTTGTCCTCCAGTATATGATGACGCCAATGGTCCTAAGGATGATCCAAATTATCGATAGTACTGCGCTATTCACCCCATAAATAGGCCGTTCATCTAAAAATCCGGCTTTACTTGTGGCTATTTGAAACATAATGTCTTTTTTTGCAAAAATTTTCAAAATGAGACACTTAGCACTTACACTTACATTATTAGCATTAAGCTTTGGAACCTTAGCGCAAGGTGGCGGCCTTAATGATAATGACGCCAAATCTGCGATAGACAAAGTCCGTAAAAGAGAAAAAGCAGAACAAAAAGACACGACCTATTGGGATAGAGGAGGAGTTATAACACTTGATTTTTCAAACGTGTTTTTATCAAATTGGGCCGGTGGGGGTCTTAACTCTGTATCAGGAAAAGGCTTAATTTCATTATATGCTAAGCTGGTAAAAAAGAACTCAACATGGGATAACACCTTAGATCTTGGATATGGTTTAGTCAATCAGTTCGATACCGATCCTCTGGATAATGTTGACGACGGTCTTTTCTATAAAAGTGATGATAGAATTGATTTTGCTTCTAAGTATGGTAGACATGCATTTCAAGACTGGTACTACTCGGGATTATTGAACTTTAGATCACAATTTGCACCAGGTTTCGCCAACCCAGCAGATTCAAAAGACATCAATAAAAAAATATCCGATTTTGCAGCTCCGGCATACGTAATTGCAGCCGTTGGACTCGACTACAAGCCAAACAAACACTTCACGTTATTCTTATCACCACTTACAAGTAAGACTACAATCGTAGCTGATGATACATTGTCAAGTAGAGGTGCATTTGGTGTTGATAAAGGCGAAATGATTCGATTTGAAGTTGGAGGCTATGTTAAGGCCGCATACAATAAAAAGTTATTTGAAAATAAAAATGACAAAGGGGCTGTTACCGAATCAATGACATTTAGCACTAAAATTGATTTATTCTCGAACTATATAGAAAACCCACAAAACATTGATGTTAGTTGGGAAACATTAATTTCTATGCAGTTCCTAAAGTATTTCTCATTTACGACAGGTACTCATTTAATTTACGACGATGATATTGACAGTAAATTAATCGTTACGGAGAGAGACCCATCAACAGGAGCAATTGTGACATCAAGATTAGCGCCAGGTGTTCAATTTAAATGGGTAACAGGAATAGGATTTGTATATAAGTTCTAATTATTGATTTTGTGAAGCTGATTTAATTAAATTTGTAGCTGAAAAAATTTTAGAAAGCATGTCGATAGCAGAAATATTTGAGAGCGGAGAAAAAAAGCAACTTAAGGGCCACTTCAGAAACCTAGTGTTTATAGCAAAAGCTGACGGAATTGTTAGCATTGAAGAAAGTGATTTACTTAAAAAAATTGCCAAGCACATAGGTTTAAGTGATGAGCAAGCAAACGAAATTCTGAATAACCCGTCTGCCATCGAGATTAACCCTCCTTCACAAAAAGAAGAACGTTACAGCAGACTTATCAATTTAATTGAAATGGTAAATGCTGACAATGTTTTTGAAGAAGAAGAATTGTCTTTATTAAAACGATATGGTATCGCTTTGGGGTTTACGGAAGATGATATCGTTGAAGCGGTAGATGTTACACTAAACGGACTAGACGAAGGCCTTAATGAAGAGCAAATTCTTGCTAAGTTTATGAGCTAAGTCGTTTAACGAAGATATAATAAGAAAGGGGAGCAGCGCTCCCCTTGTTGTTTACTCTATTTACACCCTAAAAAAGGCGTTTCCTGACTTTTCCTCACCAATAGTTGTATTCGGACCATGCCCACAACACACCACATAGTCGTCCGGAAGGGTATACATCTTTTCTCTTATACTACGCTCTAGTTCAGCATGATTGCCCCCAGGCAAATCGGTTCTACCAATACTCCCTCTAAAGAGCACATCACCATTTATTACTACCCTATCATCATGATTAATAAATGCCACATGACCTGGCGCATGACCTGGCACAAAAATTACATCTAGCTTAGTGTTACCGAATTCAATCACATCTCCTTCATCAATAAACACCTTCGGTTTAGGTGACTCTATGTAGCCCGGTATACCATACAACTGACATGATAGCGGCGCCATTTCTAGCGTAGGCAAATCCAGCTTATGGGCATGAAGGTCAAGCGACCACTCTTCTGCTACAAAAGCATTACCAAAAACATGGTCGATATGACAATGAGTGTTTAGGAGCAACACTGGTTTTAATCCTCGTTGCTCTATTGTTGTTTTTAGGTAGACTCTTTCCTCACTGTTAGAACATCCCGGGTCCACTATTGCACACTCCTTATTGTCGTCAACAAGGATATATGTGTTTTCCTGAAATGGTCCAAAGGTTAAACTTAATACTTCCATACAAATCTATTAGTCCCCAAATATAATAAGGTCGCTTGTTTTTAGTTATATTTACGTAATAGATTGATTCGGCGTTTTTGAAGATATTTCTACTCATAGCATGCATTATTGCTACCAGCTTAAGCTTTGGTCAGTTCTACACTGGCTCCTATCAGGAGTTTGGTAAAAATCGCGTACAGTATTACGGCTTTGATTGGAAGTTCCATAAGTACCAAAAATTCACCGTTTATTACTATGGACAGGGTGAGAAACACGCTGCATATTCGGCTAGATTAGCGGATAAGCACCTCAAAGAGCTTCAAAAATTCTTTGAGTACTATGTTGAGGAAAAACTGGAAATATTAGTCTTTAATAGTCATGCCGAATTTAAGATGAGTAATATCGGTATCACTACAGCCGAATCATCTAATATTGGCGGGGTGACACATATTCAAGGCACAAAACTCTTTGTTTACTATGAAGGCGATCATCGGAAACTAGCGGAACAAATTAGAGCTGGCATTGCAGAAATTCTCGTTCAAAAAATGCTCTATGGTGATGATTGGAAAGACGCTATAAAAAGCAGTACGCTGATGAGTTTACCTAGTTGGTACACTGAGGGATTTACAGAATACATTGGGAAAGGCTGGAACACTACTATTGATGCTAAAGTTAAAGACGGTATAATAACAGGTCGATACACTAAGTTCAACAAGTTAGAAGGTGAAGATGCAAGGTTAGCTGGACACTCAATGTGGAATTTTATAGCCGAGAAATACGGTCAAAAGGTATTACCACAGATATTCTACATGGCGCGCATTAGCAGGAGTATCGAGAATGGATTTCTGTTTGTGCTTGGAATGAATTTAAATGCTCTCGCTAACGACTACATCAACTTTTATCGCAAACGTTATCAAGCCGACAATCAATATCAATCTTTGGTAGAGCTAGAGAATCTCAATATTAAGAATAAAAGAGACGCTGTATACACTCAATACAAAGTGAGCCCTAATGGTGATTATGCTGCGTTTGTTAGCAACCAACTCGGACAATACAAGGTTTGGATTTACGACTTGCAAAGTAAAAAGCTCAAACGCATCTACAAGAAGGACTACAAGCTAGATAGAGCGAGTGATTATTCTCATCCCGTTATTAATTGGCACCCCACATTGAATGCGTTGGTGTTCTTTACAGAGTACCGAGGATTACTCGAGCAAAAAATATACACATTAGATGATGGTAAAACAACCACCCTGATTGTTGACAATTTGAACAAAGTGCTTGACTTTGCCTACAACGATGAGGGTACAAACATGATATTGTCTGCCGTGGCTAAAGGCCAGACAGATATTTACATGTTTAAAGGACCGTCACGCGTGCAGACGCAATTAACTGATGACATATATGATGACCTTCACCCTAGATTCGTAAAGGGTTCGGACAAGGTAATTTTTTCATCTAATAGAGTTTCAGATACTTTGCCACAACAATTAAAGGCAGAAGATATCTTCCTAATAAATAATCATTTTGATATTTTCATTTTTGACCCAAGTCAGATGAGAAAAAGAACGCAGGTTCTTCAAAGAATTACTAATACACCGTATGCGGACGAGTTCAACCCGTATTCTTACGACAAACTTAATTACACCTACGTTTCTGATCGAAATGGTGTTTTTAATCGATATGTAGCGCAATACGATAGTGCTATTGCCTATATCGATACGGTTATTCATTACAAATACTTTGCTACAGAAAAGGCCTTGAGCAACTATCAGTATAATGTTTTGCAATACAATGTGAATGCTAGCACCAAAGTCTTGTCATTTATGACCTTCCAAGATGGCGTGTATAACTTCTTTGTCAGCAATACAAGCGCAGATAAGTCAATGGAAATCTCCGACCTTAAAAACACAACGTTTATTGAGGCACTTGTAAAAAAGACAGGACCCGTAAAAGACAAAGTGGATGTAGAACTGATTAAACTAAATGATGCTGGAAAAACCGAGTCCATTAATATTGATCATTATCAGTTTGAAGATGATACACCAGAATTTGAGAAAGAGGTAGAAGAGCTGGACAAAGCCAACAATATAGACAAGCAGGAAAAAGTGATAGCTGCTAAGGAAGAGGAAAAAGAACAGGCCGAATTCGAACTTCCAGGATACCAACTATATAAAACGAATTTCGCCGTAGACTATCTTGTTACTCAATTTGATAATCAATTTCTTTTTCAGAGCTATCAGCGTTATGCTGGGCCTGGAGCCATTTATTTCAATCCAGGGTTTAATGGTCTTGTGAAAATGGGCGTATCTGACCTATTTGAAGACTACAAATTAGTGGGTGGTTTTAGAATGCCAATAGACTTTGAGAGTGGTGAATACCTTATCACCTATGATGACCTATCCGGTAGAATTGATCACAAAGTTATTGGCTATCGAAATTCTTTTAGAGCATTTGACAACGATTTTCAACTTGTCAAAGTAATTACTCACGAACTAAAGTATCGGGCCAATTTTGCTATAGATGAAGTTCAATCTGTACGCACAACTGCTGGGTATAGAAATGACCGAAATATCACGAAGGCGCTAGAAAATATTTCACTTGATACACCCGACGATTTCTTTCACAATGCTAATGCAAAAGTTGAGTACGTTTTTGATGCTGTGAGACCAAGAGGTTTGAACTTATATAATGGTACGCGATTCAAAATCTTTGGCGAATACTACAAAGAACTAACCGATGATAAGGCAAACACATATATTGTTGGAGCTGATTTTAGACATTACCAAAGAATATACAAAGACATCATTTATGCCGGTAGATTTGCAGGAAGCTACTCCTTTGGAGATAAAAAATTAGTTTATTATTTGGGCGGAGTGGATAACTGGATTTTCAGACGCAACCCAAGTTTTGATGATGCAATTCAGGTTCCTAGTGGTGAAAATTTCGCCTTCCAAACGGTCGGCACTCCTGTACGTGGTTTTGTTCAGAACATTCGTAATGGAAGTAATTTTGCTGTTATCAATAATGAAGTGCGAATTCCAGTAGTAAAAATGTTGATGAACAAGCCGGTGAAATCTGACTTCCTTGAAAACTTCCAAGTAATAGGTTTCAGTGATATTGGTGCAGCATGGACGGGAACACATCCGTATAGCGATGACAATGCATTTAACACCATAGAAATTGATGACAATATTTATCATATAGAAATCGAAAACTTAAAAGACCCTGTGGTATGGGGCTACGGCTTTGGATTGCGATCACGATTGTTTGGTTATTTTGTGCGCTTTGATTGGGCATGGGGAATTGACGATGGCGCAAGACAAAGATCGATTAGATACTTATCTTTATCTCTTGATTTCTAGTCATGGAGCTTAGTACTGTTATATATTTATGCCTGATTGGCCTGTTTGCCGGTATTCTGAGTGGCTTTATTGGAATTGGCGGTGGAATCTTAATTGTTCCAGGTCTGGTATTCCTGCTTGGTCTAAGTCAGCATCAAGCGCAGGGTGTTAGTCTCTTGTTGATGCTGCCTCCAATTGGAATTTTGGCGGTGATGAATTACTACAAGGGTCTTAACATGGACCGTACTTTTTTAATGTACGCTGGAATAATGGCCGTTCTTTTTGTTATTGGAGGTTATTTTGGGTCAAAACTTTCGTTAAAAATGTCACCCGAACGAGTAAAATTCTTCTTTGGCATTGTGATGCTCATCATCTCGATAAAAATGATTATTTCGGGAAGTAAATTCATAAGTAAATGATTGATAAAATTAAAGCACTTGCAGCTCAATTTAAATCAGACATTATTGAGGTAAGACGCCATATACACGCACATCCTGAATTATCATTTGAGGAATACGAAACTTCTGAATATATCAAACAACAGCTATCCGCAATGGGAATTCCCTATAAGGATGGCTATGTTAAAACTGGAATAGTAGCGCACATAGAAGGCAAGAACCCGGATTCTAAGACCATCGCCTTAAGAGCAGATATTGACGCACTTCCCATTAAAGAAGATAGTTCACTAGACTTTTGTAGCAAAAATGATGGGGTAATGCATGCATGTGGTCATGACGTGCACACAGCTTCACTTTTAGGTGCAGCCAAGATATTAAACGAATTAAAAGACAATTTTGAAGGCAGGGTAAAACTGATTTTTCAACCAGGTGAAGAAAGACTTCCGGGTGGTGCCTCATTGATGATAAAAGAAGGAGCCTTGGAGAATCCCTCTGCTTCAAAAATAATCGGGCAGCATGTTTACCCCGATTTACCAGCAGGAAAGGTGGGCTTTAGACCCGGTATGTATATGGCGAGTGCAGATGAAATTTACGTAACTGTTAAAGGCAAAGGAGGTCATGCAGCACTTCCTCATAAATGCATAGATCCCATATTAATTGCAAGTAATATTATTGTTTCGCTACAACAAGTCATAAGTCGGAATGCCAAACCAGATATTCCAGCAGTTCTATCGTTCGGAAACATCCAGGGTCATGGTGCTACCAACATTATTCCGGATGAAGTTAAAATTCAAGGTACGTTTAGAACCATGAATGAAGACATGCGTTTTGACCTTCACGCCAAAATGAAGAAAATGGCCGAATCTATCGCCGAAGGTATGGGCGGTTCATGTGATTTTGACATCAGAGTTGGATATCCATTTTTAGTTAACGATGAAAGCATAACCGAGCGATCTATATTGGCGGCTAAAGATTATTTAGGCGAAGACAATGTAGTTCCTTTGGATCTAAGAATGACCGCCGAAGATTTTGCCTACTACTCGCAAATAATGCCGGGCTGTTTCTATCGCTTAGGTGTTAATACTGACAATATGGAGTACGAATATGGTCTGCACAATAGCAAGTTCCTTGTAAACGAAAATGCCCTTGAAACTGGCATGGGACTTATGGCATACTTGACTCTACAAGAGCTAGCGCATTAATTAGCGTATTCACTCATAAACTTAATCCTTACCAATCTAATTTCTTCCTCAGAGTAGTCTCCATCAAACTCTGCAAAGGCTTCTTCAATTGAGTCAGATTCTGCATCTTCCATAAAGTAGTCCACAATTTCGTCTTGTGCTTCCTCATCCAAAATATCATCTAGATAGTACTTAATATCCAGCTTAGTTCCAGATGCGACAATCGCCTCAAGCTCACTCACAATTTCACTGTACTCTTTACCTTGTGCTTTAGCGATATCTTCTAATGGTAGCTTTTTATCAATGTTCATGATAATATTCACCTTATTCCCCGATTTATTCACCACACTTTTTACCATGATGTCTTGAGGTCGGTCAATATTATTCTCTTCTACATAATTCTTAATCAGTGTTGCAAAGGGCTTACCATAACGAATAGCTTTTCCTTGACCAACTCCCGCAATGTTTTGCATTTCTTCAACCGATATAGGGTATTGATTGGCCATATCCTCCAACGAAGGGTCTTGGAAAACTACAAATGGAGGCACGTTTTTCTCCTTAGCTATTTTCTTTCGTAAATCTTTCAGCATTGAGAAGAGCGTTTCATCAGCTGCCCCACCCCCTGCACGGTTATTTACCACAGCGTCTGCATCATCAGTGTCAGAGAAATCATGTTCCTCAATTAGCATAAAAGATGTTGGGTTCTTGATGAATTCCTCGCCTTTCTTAGTTAGGAACAAGCTACCATACGACTCGACTTCCTTTTTCAACAATCCCGCTACCACAGCTTGTCTAATAACAGCACTCCAAAATTTCTCGTCTCTATCCTTTCCTAGTCCAAACAACTCGTGTTTATCGTGCTTATATGTTTGCACTTCACTCGACATTGTACCAGAAATAAACTCAGAGATATATTTGTATCTATGCTTACTCTTTAAACCTTGAATTACACGCAATAGCTTTAAAACTTCATCCTTTCCTTCAAACTTGGACTTAGGATTCTGTGTATTATCACACATGCTGGCTCCAGGGCCATTTACTTCATCGAAATCCTCACCAAAATAATGCAACAAGAACTTACGTCTATTCATAGAAGTTTCTGCATACGCGACCACTTCTTGTAAAAGCTGATGTCCTACCTCCTGCTCTGCCACTGGCTTACCATGCATGAACTTCTCTAACTTTTCAATATCCTTATAACTATAGAAAGCTATACAGTGACCTTCACCACCATCTCGTCCAGCGCGACCCGTTTCTTGGTAATAACTCTCCAAACTTTTCGGAATATCATGATGAATTACAAATCGCACATCTGGTTTGTCGATCCCCATACCAAAGGCAATGGTGGCGACAATAACATCCACTTCTTCCATCAAGAACATGTCTTGATGTTTGGCGCGTGTATTTGCATCCATCCCTGCGTGGTATGGCAGTGCCTTAATACCATTTACTTGAATGGTCTCAGCTATTTCTTCAACCTTCTTGCGACTTAGACAATATATTATGCCTGATTTACCGGCATTCTGCTTGATATAGGTAACAATTGCTTTAACAACGTTCTTCTTAGGCCTTACCTCATAAAACAAGTTCGGACGATTAAATGACGCCTTAAAGACGTTTGCATCCGTCATTCCTAGATTTTTCTGAATATCAGCTTGAACCTTTGGTGTAGCAGTTGCTGTCAGTGCAATAATCGGCACATTTCCAATATTTTCTATGATAGGTCTTAAGCGTCTATACTCTGGTCTAAAATCATGACCCCATTCCGAAATACAGTGTGCTTCATCAATTGCAAAGAAGGAAACATCAATGGATTTAAGAAATTCGATATTCTCTTCCTTCGTAAGCGATTCAGGCGCAACATAAAGAAGCTTAGTTTCACCATTCATCACATCCTCTTTCACTCGTGCGGTTTCACCCTTATTAAGTGATGAATTCATAAAATGGGCAACACTATCCTTATCACTTACATGTCGTATAGAGTCTACTTGATTTTTCATGAGTGCAATGAGAGGGCTCACTACAATCCCTGTTCCTTTTGACATTAAAGCTGGCAGTTGATAACATAATGACTTACCGCCACCTGTAGGCATAATCACAAATGTGTCATTGCCTTCTAATAAAGATGTTATGATACTTTCCTGTTCGCCCTTGAACTTATTGAACCCAAAATACTTTTGAAGTGCCTCAGTAGGGCTAATTTGAGATAGTGTTTCCATTAAAATTGTTTGTATTTCTAAAATACCACTTTAAATACGGTCTACCAAACCAATTATGTTTTTTTATCGAAATAAAATTGCCTAACGATATCACGCGGATTATGCTATTTTTGCACCGTGGCAGATACAAATGCTGGATCGGATCAAAAAGAAATGTCTTTTCTTGGACATTTAGAGGAATTGCGCTGGAGACTTTTTCGCTCTGCGATTGTAGTATTACTATTCGCAATCTTCATATTTATATATCGCAAACCCTTAATGGACGTGATATACATGTCTATGTCGCATACAGACTTTGTTACATACGAATGGTTCTGCGTCCTTGGTCAAAAAATGGGAATAGGAGACGAATTGTGTGCTAATGATATCAACTTAGAAACGGTAAGTATATCGATGACAGCGCAATTTTCTGCAACCATATTCTTTGCTTTGGTAGGTGGTCTGGTATGTGCATTTCCATATATTGCCTATCAAATTTGGTCATTTGTTAAACCTGCACTAAGAAACAACGAAAAACAGGCATCTCGTGGATTCCTACCCTATGCTATTCTCTTGTTCTTTATCGGGACAGCCTTTGGGTATTTTATTATTTCACCCTTGTGCGTTCAGTTCTTTGCAAATTGGAGATTATCTGATGAAATAACTAACATTCCAACGATAACTTCATACATGAGCATCATAACAACTTCAACGTTTTTTACTGCGTTGTTATTTGAATTACCAATCATTAGCTACATTCTAGCCAAGGTTGGTCTAATCAGCTCCGATTTCCTTAAGAAATATAGAAGACATGCCATTGTAATCATCTTAATTCTATCCGCAATTATAACACCGCCTGATTTCTTCAGCCAGATAATTGTTGGAATTCCAGTAATGATACTGTATGAAATCAGTATTGTAGTTACAAAGCGTGTTGAAAGAAAAAAGGAATAAGAAGCATTAATTTGTAAATCAGTGCCTATCATTTTTGTATTTTAGACTTGGCGTTGCGCTTGCTTGAATACATAGTGACACTTGGTGTGCTTCTGTTATTGTCCTGGAGCACTGTTTCTCAGACCACTACGGTTACAGGGACGGTTAAAGACGCGTCCACAGGTGAAGCTCTCCCCTTTGTGAAAATATACTTCAAAGGCACTAAGATTGCCACATCAACGAATTTTGAAGGCAAGTATAAACTTGAATCTTATTATGCAAGTGACTCCTTAGTTGCACACCTAGTTGGGTATGGCAAGATCACCAAATTCGTTCAAAAAGACAAGGCACAAACCATCAACTTTGAGCTGACAGATGCCGTTTCAGATTTAGGACCATTAGTGGTGACTGGAAATAAAAAGGACAAACGAGATGATCCTGCTTGGGAATTGTGGAAAAATGTCCAGAAGTACAAAAAAATAAATGATCGAGAAAAGTTAGTAGCCTATCAATATGAAACCTACAATAAAGTTGAATTTGACCTCAATAATCTAACGGAGAAATTTACAAATAGGAAGGTTTTTAAACCATTCGATTTTATATTTGACAACGTTGATAGCACGGAGGAAAAACCCTACCTGCCCTTGTTTATGACGGAGTCCTTGTCCGATTTCTATTACCGAAAGAGTCCCAAGTCAGAGCGAGAGTACGTAAAGGCTACTCAAATTTCAGGCGTTAAAAACGAGAGTGTTTCCCAGTTTATGGGAGATATGTACCAAAATGTTAACATTTATGATAGCCGAATTTCAGTGTTTGGAAAATCGTTTATCTCTCCATTAAGCGGCACAGCACGTTTGTATTATGATTTATTTCTAGTGGATAGTACAAATATTGATGGCTATTGGTGCTACAAATTAACCTTCCTGCCGAAGAGAAAACAAGAGCCCACATTTACCGGAGAAATCTGGATAACAGATACTAGCTACGCCGTTAAGAAAGTTAGGGCAGCCGTGGCTGAAGATGCTAATATTAATTTCGTGCAGGAATTGGTGGTTGAACAAGAGTATGACCAAGTAGACAAAGAGGTTTGGATGTTAACTGAGGATAAATTGTTTGTCGATTTGTACTTAACGGATAAAACCATGGGATTCTATGGTAGAAAAACCACTAGTTACCGAGATTTTGTGATTAATCAGCCAAAACCAGACGAATTCTATCAAGGGGGGCAAAATATATTTGTTGCAGATGACGTAAACGACAAACCCGATAGTTTTTGGGAAGAGCACAGGCATCATCAACTCACAGAAAAAGAGCAACGAATTTTTGATATGATGGACACACTTGAGACAATTCCTCAAGTACAGACCTATGTTGATATAGTCACCCTATTTGTTACAGGATACAAGGAGTTTGGCAAAGTTGAAATTGGCCCAATAACTAAGATTATTTCGTCTAACCCCGTGGAAGGATTTAGACTTGGATTTGGACTCCGCACCAGTAACCAATTCAGCACAAGACTGGAGTTTTCGGGCTGGGGAGCTTACGGTTTTACGGACAAGATTTTCAAGTATCGAGGAGGTTTTAGGTATATGGTATCCAAACAACCCAGACAAGTATTGGCTGGCTCGTACAAATATGATGTAGAACAATTAGGTCTAGGAAGTGGCGCCATAAGTGAAGACAATATGTTGTCATCGATAGCACGAAGACGTCCAATAAGAAGTTTTGCGCTCATAAACGAATCTGAGCTAAGCTATGATCACGAGTGGTTTCCAGGTTTTAATAGCAAAGTGATTTTTAACTGGTCACAACGAACCCCTCACCCCAACGGCAACTTGATATATGAACGCCACGACATTAATGGCAATGTGCACAACATCAATTATCTAACTAACTCTGAAGTAAGTTTCCATACCCGTTTTGCCTACGACGAAAAGTTTGTTTCAGGCGAGTTTGATAGAATTAGCTTGGGTACCAAATATCCTGTGCTTAATGCGCGTTATAGCTATGGAATTCCAGATTTTTTAAATGGAAACACAGAGTATCACAAGGCTACATTTTCAATTAGACACTGGTTCCCTGTCGGAATTCTGGGTTGGAGTAGTTACCGCTTTGAGGTTGGTAAATATTGGGGATCAGTCCCTTACCCACTTCTAGAAATTTTTGATGGTAATGAAACGTATTACTTTATGACCACAGCATTCAATACAATGAATTACTTTGAGTTTGTAAGTGATGCTTATGCAACGGGAAGATTTACGCATCATTTTGACGGCTTTTTCTTGAACCGCATTCCGCTTTTTAGAAAATTAAAATGGAGAGAGGTTATTTCCGTTAAAGCCGCAGTGGGTAGCTTTGATAGCAAGCATGAAGATGTGATGGAGTTACTTCCAAACATGCACACTTTACGCGCGCCATTTGTGGAAGCTTCTGTGGGTATTGAAAATATATTTAAGATATTGCGCGTTGATTTAATAAAGCGTTTGAATTATCTGGATAATCCAGATATTATAAAGTGGGGTGTTAGAGCTCGATTTGATGTTGATTTTTAATGAAGTTACGTACAGAGAATATCCAAAAGAGCTATAAAGGCAGAAAAGTTGTAAAAGGCGTTTCTGTTGAGGTAAACCAAGGTGAAATTGTAGGATTATTGGGTCCAAACGGAGCTGGTAAAACTACTTCATTTTACATGATTGTTGGCCTAGTGAAACCAGATGAAGGAACCGTTTACCTTGACAATACCAACATCACGCGCACCGCTATGTACAAACGCGCTAAAAAAGGCATTGGATATTTACCTCAAGAAGTATCTGTCTTTAGAAAGCTAAGTGTTGAAGACAATATTCTGTCAGTACTTGAAATGACCAAGCTTTCTAAGAAAGAGCGAAAAGCCAAATTAGAAGAGCTGTTAGATGAATTTAGTCTACATCATGTGCGCAAAAACCTAGGTAAACAACTGTCTGGCGGTGAAAAAAGAAGAACTGAAATAGCCAGGGCTTTGGCAACAGATCCAAAGTTTATTTTGTTGGATGAACCATTTGCGGGTGTTGACCCTATCGCCGTGGAAGACATTCAAAGCATTGTGCATAAACTAAAATCTAAGAACATTGGGATTTTAATTACTGACCACAATGTACAAGAGACGCTTTCAATAACGGATAGAGCTTATTTGCTTTTTGAAGGAAACATTCTGAAATCTGGAACGGCTGAGGAACTAGCAGCAGACCCAATTGTTCGGAAAGTGTACTTGGGCAAACACTTTGAGTTGAAACGTAAATCTTTTGATGGAAGTGATGATGCTGATGAACAAAACGAATTACACCAAGCCTATCAGCTGCTTAGAGAGGTAAATAGGCAAATTTCGACTGCAGATAAAAAGTTTGAAGGATTAAAACGTGTTGTGAATGAAACGGCTGAGCACTATGGTTTAGAAAGCATCCATCCGAAAATGAAGGAATGCCTAGACAAAATGCAATCAGCTAGCAGTAAGATCAGTGATTATAAACAGCTAAGCAGCGCTTATACAACAATTATGGTCGTTCTTCCTGTGATAGGTTGGGCCATATTATACTTTCAAACAAGAAAAATAAAGCAGATGGAGCATCTACTCTATACCATCCAAGCTGAGGCTAACCGCTTAAAAAACTTTATTGAGAATCCAGCTTTAATGGATCTTTAAGCTTCCGAGATAGAGAACTTATAGCTCTCCATAATCTGATTACAAAGCAACTCTTTGCACGCCTTGTCAACCTTTACTTCTGCGTCCGCTTTATCAGCTGCATCCACCTCAAGCGTAATGTGTTTTCCTATACGCACATTTCCAATCTCAGATAAACCAAGATTACCCATGCTATTACTTACCGCTTTTCCTTGTGGATCTAACAATGCCTCCAATGGCATTACATCTATTTCAGCCTTAAATTTCATCTTTATTCAGAATATTATCTATCAGTGATACTATGATGTACAAAAGTACAATTAATGGAATCGATAACCAGAAATTCTCTAGGAAAATACTAACAATTACAAGCGGAATGCACAATATCAAAAAGATGTATTGCAGCTTACTATCTGCCCATGACAACGATTTTAACTTGAAAGAGAACATTCTTGCATTCACTAACATGAATATCGCTGCGAAATAAATTAGGCTCATGTATAACCACGGATTAAAAACATCTTCTATCCGCGCTTGATGGAGATAAATTTCTGTATCGATAATCAAAGCAAAGCTTGCTAATAATATTGCGGCCCCGGGTATTGCTAATCCTCTAAAACTCTTGCTTTCTGGTAGTGTATTAAACTTTGCAAGTCTTATAGCTCCCGCAAATACATATATGAGCACACTGACTAAGACCGGTATTTTTATTTCCCCAAGATGCATGCCTATGGACCAAATACTAGGTCTTAAGGAGGGCCCCACTAATAAATCATCTGTCATATTTAATGAAAAAACATAGCTCAAATTCCAATAATTCTCTGGTAATTCGTGAAACTGATTAATCCAATCCATCGCTGATGATTCACCAAACAAAGAAACCCCACAGATAATTGAATACATTATCATCGCAGGTGCCACCCCAAAACTCACCAAATCACACAAGGAATCTAATTGTGCACCCAAAGCAGATTTAGCATTTAGAGCACGTGCTGCCAAGCCGTCCATCAAATCAAAAAAAGCAGCCAAAAAAATGAAAATGGCCGCCCAATGAATGACACCTTTTATTGCTAACATGGTAGAAATTACCCCGCAAGCCAAATTGGCGAGTGTGATCATATTCGGTATCCACAAACGAAAATTCATGCGCTATTACTGTGCAAATTATACAATTTTATCCCGAATTTACAGTTATTAAGCACAAGACACGCTGCTTTGTTGTCTTATAATTTTTTACTTAGTATTTTTATAATCTGTATGAGCTTATACAAACGACTGCTAGCCCTTACCCTTGCTTTATTAGCAGGCAATTCATTTGGACAATCAACAAGTCAAACTTCCACGATTGCGCCAAAATATAGCAATGAGTTTCTCGCCATTGGCGTAGGGGCACGTGGATTGGGCATGTCAAACTCAATAATAGCCAGTGTTAATGACGTTACCGCCGGGTACTGGAACCCCGCTGGGTTACTCAATATTAGCAATGATGCACAGCTTGGGTTAATGCACGCGGAATATTTCGCAGGAATTGCCAAGTTTGATTATGGCGCATTCGCAAAACCATTAGACGATAAAAGTGCCATTGGTATTAGTATAATGCGTTTTGGTGTGGATGATATTCCCAACACTACTCAATTAATAGACAACCAGGGACGTGTAGATTACGACAAAATCACCTCATTTACAGCAGCAGATTATGCTTTTATTGTATCCTATGCGCGCAAAACGAATATTGAAGGGCTTAGTGTGGGCGGGAATGTAAAAATTGTACACCGTAAAATCGGAGACTTTGCCAATTCTTGGGGGTTTGGACTTGATGCATCCGCGTTATATACTAAGAAGGAATGGATTTTTGGTGCAATGTTTAGAGATGTTACGACCACTTTTAACGCATGGTCCTTTAATCTTAACGATGATATGCGTGAAGTTTTTGTCTTGACAGGAAACGAAATTCCAACCAACTCCCTAGAACTTACACTGCCAAAATTAATACTAGCCGCAACCAGAAACTATCCTATCGGCGAGCGATTTAGCATACAACCCGAGCTTAATTTAGATCTTACATTTGATGGAAAACGAAACGTGTTGCTAAAAACCAATCTTGTAAGCGTAGACCCTCACGCTGGATTTGAATTCGGTTTTAAGAATCTGGTATTTGTTAGAGCAGGAATTGGGAACATTCAGCGTGTAACCGAACTAGGTGGCGAAGAGAAGACTAGTCTTCAACCAAACATGGGATTAGGCATAAAAATCAAACAATTCTCAATCGACTATGCCTTAAGCAACATCACACAATCCGTAGGTACATTCTCGAATATATTCTCGCTAAGATTCGATATTGACAAACCCGACAAATGAGAATAATTGCCATAATATCATTCATTTTGTACGCTTGCCTTTCGTACGGTCAATACGGAAATGAATGGATTGATTATGGTTCTAGTTATTACAGAATTCCAATTGCCCAAACTGGAGTATATCAGTTACACCACGACAGTTTAACAAATGCAGGTGTTCCGATATCTGGTGTAAATAGTTCCGAAATCAAGCTATATGCTAAAGAACGAGAATTAGTTATTTATGTGAATGATGGGGGAGATGGTATATTTGACAATGCGGATTACATCCAGTTTTATGGGACAAAAAACGATGGTTGGTTGGATTCCAGCTTATACATTAACCCTTCAGATATTGGCAACCCTTCATATAGTTTGGTTAACGACACTTTATATCATTACCTAACATGGAATAGTGGTATCGGTAAACGGATCAACGATTATTCAGACACTAATTTTGGATCCTATACACCCATCAACTACTTTTTAAAACAAAATTATGTATCCTACGATAACCAATATCAGTACGGACCATTACTGCTAGGAAACTCAAGCACACGATATATGCCTGCAGAGGGCTGGAGCGAAACTAAACGAAATTCGTTTTCTGGAACCAATTATACCAATTTTTCAATCGCTACGCCCAATGTGTATAGTGGACCTGGGGCTCCGAACGCCACCATTCATGCCATTGCAATGGGTGCAAGTGATGCGGCAGACACTGTTGGGTTAGGCAATCATCACCTCCAATATCAAATTAATAATGGAGGCACTTATACCACGCTTTTTGACACCCTTTACAAAGGTTATCAATTAATCAAAAAGAACTTATCCGTGCTGGCTTCAGATCTTACCAATGGCACAACAATTATTCGCCATCAATATGTCCCTGACTTAGCCGTGGCAAGCGACTATCAAGCAAGTTCATACAGTAGTATTCTTTACCCACACACACCGGACTTAGCGGGAGCTAGTTATTATGAGTTTACTTTGCCACACAACCCCAGTGAGACTCATAACTACTTGTCACTATCAAACGTTGGGGCAAGCAATCCGCATATTTGGGCGTTTGGCGGGACAAGTGGGCATCATATCATTCCCACTGCTGCAATAAACTATGACGCACTCATTCCAAACGCCAGCAATAGCGCAGACAGGTTTACCATATTGTTTGATGAATCGGATATCATTCATCTTTCTTCAAACGAAATAACTGCCATTAATGGCTCAGGTCTAATGGTGGACGTCACTAATGTAAGTAGTGATTCGGCCTATATCATAATAACAAGTGATGAATTGTGGGGCGCTGCACAGAACTATCAGAATTACAGAATTAGCACTGGCTATGACGTGAAGCTCGTTAATATAAATGATCTTGTTGACCAGTTTGGAGGCGGGGTTAAACATCACCCATTGAGCATCAGACGATACTTAGAATATGCCTATCAAAACTTTTCTACACCGCCTGGAAATGTGCTAATTATTGGCAAAGGTATTCGAGAAGCCTCTGATGCAGATCATGGCACCCGCAAATCAAGTACTAACTTCAATCTATGTCACGTACCGACATTTGGTTACCCCGCTTCAGATGTGTATTTCACAACGAGCTTAGACTCTAATTCATACTACATTCAAAATATCCCAATTGGACGAATTGCTGCACACGACAGTGCAGAGGTTGAGCATTACTTGAGCAAAGTAATCGAATATGAAGCTGCACAGAATGACCCTATCTACACGCTGGCTAATAAGGAGTGGATGAAAAAAGTAATGCATTTTTCGGGTGGCGCAGGTACAGCAGAACAGCAACTATTTCAATCCTACTTAAACAACTATGCTGATATAATTGAAGACACCTTATTTGGAGGGTACACCTATCTGTACGCTAAAACAAGTAGCCAACCTATTGACATTGTAGAGTTTCATGAAATTCAGGATAACCTTGAACACGGTACATCTATTATGACCTTTTTTGGTCACGCAACGGCCACTGGTTTTGATCAAAACATTGATGCGCCATCTAATTGGAATAATCAGGGGCGCTATCCTATATTAATAGGCAACTCGTGTTATACGGGAGATATCCATCACCCTCTCAGTCAGAGTACAAGTGAAGAATTTGTAATGGAAGAAAATGCCGGAACAATAGGCTTTATCGCCTCTACAAAGCTTGGGTTTTCAGGCCACCTCAACACATTTACCAGTTCATTGTACAAAGAAATAGGCATGCATAATTATGGTGGCACCATTGGTAAATCAATAATTGGCGGAGGACTCGGAGCATACAATGTATTTGGCCCCACAAATGACTATGCAGAAATGACCATAGGACAGATTAACCTGCATGGAGATCCTGCTCTGCGCATTAATCCTCATGAAAATCCAGAGTTAGTAATTGAACCAACTAGTACATTTTTTACTCCATCTAATATTGATTTGTCCGTTGATTCTTTAACGCTAAATATTGTGCTGACCAATATCGGTAGGGCAACTAACGAAACATTTAATATAGACGTCATCAGGCATTTTGCAGATGGAACAGATACGACCTACGTAATTACGCGCAATGGTTCCTATTACAAAGATACTGTTAGACTAACCATGCCATTGCTACCACTTAAAAGTGTTGGTCAGAATTCATTTGAAGTGTTGGTAGATCAACCAAGTGTTATACCAGAAGCATACGACGAGATTAACAATAATATTCTAACAAAGGACTTGTACCTACTATTCGATGGTATACTCCCCATATTTCCTTACAACTACGCAATAGTGCCATTGGATTCACAAGTCTTAAAAGCAAGCACCATAAATCCTTTGGCGGCAGAAAAGACGTATATATTTGAGATTGATACCATTGATTTTGAAGGCGCTCCGAGTCCGTTCAAAAAAATGCAGCTTATTACATCTGAAGGTGGTGTGGTAGAAGCCTTTCCAAGTGGATGGATAAATGCAACTACTGGACTTGCCGATAACTTAGTCTTAAGTGACAGCACAGTATATTTCTGGAGGGTTTCCTTAGATAGTTCGACCAAGGTGTGGACCGAAAGAAGTTTCCAATATATTCCCGGAAAAACAGGTTGGGGTCAATCTCATTTCTTCCAGTACAAAAAGGATGATTTCCTTTCAATTGAATATGACAGGCCTAATAGGCAGCTTAATTTTGAGCAACGCTTTAGAGTTCTGTTTAACAGTGTTTACGGAAATGCCAATAATTTCTTTGAGTATGCTAATACTCTGTACACACTTGATGGCAGCGTTGATGATGGTGAGGATAACTTGTGCAGTGTAACACCAACCATTTATTTGGCCGTAATAGATCCATACGAATTAAAGGCCTGGGAAAACGATGGAGGTATTGGTACCAATCATAATTACGGAGATCATAAAGACCTTTCTAATGGCGGATGCCGACCATGGAGAACAGAAGGATACTTTATTTTTAGACAGAATAATGGAACCCATCTAGCCAATCTAGACACCATGCTCAACAATCATATTCCGCAAGGTCACTACGTACTGGCTTATACGGTAAGAGCTAAATACAGTCAATGGAATACTTATTACCCAGACTTATTTAATGTGTTCCAAAGTTTTGGCGCTACAAATGTGGCTCCTGCAAACTCGGAAGTTCCGTTTATATTTTTCTGGCAGCAAGGTGTCTCGGGGTCGTTCCAAGAAGTTTATGGCTCCCACCTCAACGATACAATTACCTTCACAGATAGCTTGTGGTCGCCCAATTATATTGGGAATGTATATTCAGAAATTGCAGGTCCAGCGTATAATTGGAACAGTTTACACTGGGAACAAGAGGGATTGGAAATCGGTAATGACAGTGTACGATTGAAGCTACATGGCATAGATCTTCAAGGAAATAAGACGCAGGTAATGGATACTTTATTTACTGCGAGCGATTCGATTGTTAACCTTGGTGCAATTGTAAACGCAAATCAGCATCCATACCTACAACTGCAAGCCTACATACACGATAGTCTAAGTTTTACTCCGGCACAGTTAAAACGTTGGCAATTAATCTATGACCCCGTTCCTGAACTGGCAATTAACCCGAAAAAAGGCTATTATTTTTCACTCGAAAGCGATACTATTCAGGAAGGACAAGATGTTAGCTTAGCCGTGGCTATTGAGAATGTAAGTCCATGGGACATGGACAGTTTAAAGGTTAATTATTACCTAGAGGACCAATACTACAATCAGACTTTTGCGAATTATCCAAGACAAGCGCCATTACTTGCAGGTCAGCACATAATAGACACAATTACGTTTAACACTGAAAACTACCCAGGGAAAAACAGTTTTTGGGTGATTGGCAACCCTTATATCAATACATATCAGCAAGACCAACTGGAGCAGTACTATGTAAACAACCTAATGAGGGTAACCTTTGAGACGGATGAAGATAGGATTAACCCAATATTGGATGTGACTTTTGATGGGCTACACATTTTGGATGGTGATATCGTTAGCGCCAAGCCAATGATTTCAATTTCATTAGACGATGAAAACCCATTTTTATTAATGAATGAAGACGCGGACACCAGTAATTTTGTCGTGTGGTTAACAGATCCTTTGGGAAATACTAGAAGAGTGCCTTTTATGGACGGAAATGGTATTGAAATAATGCGTTGGATACCAACCAACTCAAGTGATAATGTATTTAAAATTGAATATGACGCAGACTTTATGATCGATGGTACTTATAATCTAAGAATTGAAGCGTCAGACATAAGTGGCAATCAATCTGGCGCCATAGATTATGAGATAAATTTTGAAGTAATCAATGCTTCCTCCATTACTGAGGTGCTTAACTACCCTAATCCATTCTCAACACGCACACAATTTGTTTTTACATTGACGGGTAGTGAATTGCCGGACGATATGCTAATTCAGATTATGACGGTAACAGGCAAGGTTGTGAAGGAGATTACTATGGCAGAGCTTGGCCCAATTAATATTGGTAGAAACAGAACAAGCTACTGGTGGGACGGCACAGATAACTTTGGCGACCCGTTAGCAAACGGGGTATATCTCTATAAGGTCTTTACTCGACTTAACAACGAAGAAATAGAACGCTATTCTACCAACGCCGATAAATACTTCAAAAAAGGAATCGGTAAGATGTACCTTATGCGATAGGGATGCCATATATTTACGATTCAATCGAGTTTTGTGGCAAACGAATATTACTTCATACTATTAATTGGCGGACTCCTTATTATTTTGAGTCTAATAGCAAGTAAATTATTCTCAAAGTTTGGGGTATCATCCTTGCTTGTTACGCTGATGATAGGTATCTTGATGGGCAATGGTCAAGACTTTGACTTTGATTTTAACTATCCCGTAGAAGCCTTAAGAATTGGTGAAATTGCCTTATGTATAATAATTTTTGCTGGAGGATTTGAAACCAGTTGGAAACGCATAAAACCCTATTTAAAACCTGCTATTGCCATGTCTACAATTGGCTTGCTCATCACATCCCTAGTAGTGTGTTTGGGAGTGCATTTCATTCTTGGGTGGAATTGGTTAGAGGCTCTACTCCTTGGAGCGATAATATCATCAACTGATGCTGCTGCAGTATTCTCAGTCCTTGAACATACAGGGTTAAAACTGAAAAATGGTGTAAGCGAAATACTCGAATTAGAGTCAGGTACCAACGATCCTGTAGCTTGGTTTTTAACCTTTGGAATTACTGAATACTTGATTCAGACAAATGCTAGTGTATCTTTTATTGCATTGTCATTTGTACAAAGTATTGTAATTGGTGCGTTAACTGGATACGTGTTTGGTAAACTAACACACCGACTAATTAAGGCTTTAAAATTAAAAAGGGGACAAAACCCAGTGATGTTAATCGCTCTTATTCTCGTGCTTTATTCAGTTAACACCTTACTTGGTGGCAGCGCGTTTTTAGCAGTTTATTTGGCGGGAATAGTACTCGGAAATTCAGCTTGGGCTTATAGAGATATTAATATTCATTTCTTTGAAGGGTCTGCATGGTTAATGGAGATTACACTCTTTTTAGTACTTGGATTACAAGTGTATAGTTATGAGTTACCTGATGTATTATTAAGTGGTTTAATCGTCTCTGGTATCTTGATGTTTGCAGCCAGACCATTTGGTGTATTTATATCCTTACTCCTTACAAGACAAGTTAATCATAAGCGCGGAATGTTTTTATCGTGGGTGGGGCTGCGGGGAGCAACTCCGATTGTGTTTGCATTAATTCCAGTGGTTAAAGGCTTGCCTATCGCACAAGAAATTTTCAATCTAACCTTTATTGTAGTTCTTGCTTCAATAATTTTCCAAAGCACCACGGTTGGATTGGCAGCAAGAAAAACAGATCAGTTGGCTGATCAATAGTTACTTAATTCGAATGCCTTGAGAAGTGAATGAGAGACCCTGAGAACCAGAGGTTGAAATCATTACAGCCTCAAAATAGGGTTCATTAGCTGTAGAATCGATATACCAATCAATTATAAAATTTCCTCCTGTTCCTCCCGAATTATCTTCACGGTCAATCACAATTTCTATAGTTTCCATTGGTGCAACATACACCATGTTTTTAACATAGCTTTTTACTTTCGATCCATCAGTATCAAACAAATCCACAGTTTTAAGATAAAGTGTGTCCGTCCTATCAGTATTTCGAATACTCGCCGTAACCGTAAGGTTGTGTCTTCTATGCTCAGCGACACTATATATCTGCGAATATATTGGCAAATAGCTTGAATGTGTTTCTCCGCGAAGAGAAATTGATATCTCACGCTTAGACCAGTCAATTGGCTCATATGAGTCTTCTCCTTCTGAGTTACATGATGATAGAAGCAACAAGCTACATACAAGTATAAAAGGGTGGATCAAACGCATATATTAATTTTAATTCTAAGGTAGTCAAATGCTTTATACCCACCAAAACTTCTATTAGCTTTGCACATATGTTAGACCTGATTCTTGTTTTGGATATAATCGGGACCTTTGTTTTTGCCATTAGTGGACTGCTAACGGCCAGAAAGATGGGTTTTGATATTGTGGGGACTGTTACGCTAGGTTTTATCACGGCTATTGGCGGTGGCACCATTAGGGATCTACTTCTAGGTATTCATCCAGTTGGGTGGTTATCCGATCCAAAATACATTTATACGATATGTATGGCTGTTCCGTTTGTTTATTACTTCAAACCTCAGCTGCAAAAATTTAGAAAGGGCTTTTTCCTTTTCGACACCATCGGAATTGGCCTTTACACTATCATTGGTATTGAAAAGACATTGGCGATTGGACTTGGGTATCCAGCTGCTATTCTATTAGGTGTAGTTTCTGCTGTTTTTGGTGGTATTATTCGTGATGTGATATCCAATGTAGAGCCATTAATCTTTAGACATGAGATTTATGCAACGGCTTGTTTAGTAGGTGGTTTAGTTTTTATAGGATTATACGAATTGGATATTGCCCATGAGCTTAGCATGGGGATTTCTATTGTTATTGTATTTACCATTCGCACAGTATCTGTGCTTAAAAAAGTGAGCCTAGAAGATGTCTATGATAACATTGTAAGGCGCCCTAGAAAACAATAAAATCCCGAAGATTTCTCAACGGGATTTCATTAGTTATAAATTGTATTTTTTACTCTAAAACGTACTTCACAGGCAATCTGAATCTTTGCTTAACTTTTACGCCTGCTTGCTCTGCTGGTGTCCAGTTTGGCAACATCTTAACCACGCGAATCGTTTCCTCTTCAAGTCCTCCACCTTTTTCGTTTAAGGTTTTTACTTCTGAAACTTTTCCTTCTTCATCCACGATAAACTCAACAAAGATCTTACCTTGAATTCCAGCAGCTTTAGCCATTTTTGGGTATTCTATATTCTTATACAGAAACTCGTACATAGCATCAATTCCTCCATCAAATGAAGCTTCTTGCGATGGAAAGTCGTAGATTTTCGCTTCTTTTTTCTCTGTTTTCCCAAACACTGGTGGTGTAAAAGGAATATCTGGAATTATCACCTTATTCTTGTCTACATCTTCATCCTTATCTGCTTCCTCTGTATCGGTTGCAGGTGGGTCCAATGGAACATCTACTTCTGGCGGAATGATAGGTTCAGGTTTTGGCGGCGGTGGCGTTTGAGGCACATAATCAGGCACAAAGTTTTTAGCATTTGCTCCGTTCTCTGAAAGCTCAACGTAAGGCTGCTTGTCAATACTCACTAACTCCATTGCGGCAAGACTTATTGAAGCTGCAGTGATTAAGCCCATCAATAAGAAAGTTGGTTTACGACTTTCTAGATTAGCATTTTGGTTTTTTTTCTTGTTCATAATAAATGATTTTGGTTATGCTATGAATGATACAAGAACTGTTCCCGAAATGTGCCAAAATGAAAAACCCTCCAGTCGATTGACTGAAGGGTTAGTTTTATTGATTTATCGGTAAACTGCTTTTATTCAAGCTCAAACTTCACCGGTAATTTAAATCTCTGTTGTACTTTGGTACCTGCTTGTTCAGCTGGAGTCCATGGTGGCAAAGCACGAATTGCATTCATTGCTTCCTCATCACAACCTCCTCCAATACCTTTAAGTAGTTTTACGTCTTTAACCTTACCACTTTCGTCTACAACGAATTCAACGAAAACTTTTCCTTGAATACCTGCAGCTTTCGCCATTTTTGGATAAGAGATTTTACTATACAAAAACTTGTACATCTCCTCCATTCCACCTGGAAAACTAGCCTCTTGTTGAGGGAAGTCATACACCTTAGCTGGCGGCTTTGGTGGTGGTGGGGGGGGCGGCGGTGGCGGTGCATCCGGTGGTGCCGGTGGCACGTTATCTACCTCATCTTCGTTCTCCGCTTCCTCTGTATCTGCAGGAGGTGGATCAACGTTTACTGGCGGCTCCTCTGGTGGTGGTGGCTCTTCTGGTGGTGGTGGGGGTGGATCTTCAGGAACGTAAGGATTTTGTCTTTCCCTATCGTCACTGTTGGCATCACTCGATAAATCAATAGGATTCTTATCGAGATCAATCATCTCCAACGCCACAACACTAAGAGACCCCGCAAATGTAAGCCCAAGAAATACAAGAGCTATCCTGTACTTCTCCAAATTTGCCTTTGGGTTCTTTTTAGGTTCCATTTTTATTGGTTTTGGTTAAAATTAATAAAATTTTTATTCACGAGCTACTGAATCTCCATATACTAATCTAAAAAGGGCCATCCCTATCAATGATCCTGTCGCGTTAGCTAATAAATCAAGTAACTCTGTATGTCTACTTGCAAAAATCATGCCTTGTATTAACTCAAACACCACTCCGATTGACAAGCTCATTATCAGAGCAATAGTAAAGGCTTTATCCCTTAAAATGTTCCACTTTGTCTGTTTATGAAAGGCCACAAGTAATAAATGTGTCCAATATGCAAACAGAAATAAATGAATCATTTTATCAAGCGAAATGAAGTCCCAGAAATTATTCCTTGGGAAATTCGATTGATGCATACTATACAAACCACAAATGATTACAAACCAAATGGTGGCTGGCAAAAAATGCAAGAATTGCCTCATTATGCAATCACTTCCTCATACTGCTCTGCTGATAACAAATCATCAAGCTGCGAACTATCGGACATTTCAATTTTAATCATCCATCCAGCTCCATAAGGATCTTCATTTACTTTTTCAGGGTTGCTCTCTAATTCCGAATTAAACTCAAGCACTTTACCGCTTAATGGCATGTACAAATCAGATACTGTTTTAACAGCTTCTACTGTGCCAAATACCTCTTCTGCGTCTAAGTCTTCACCTTCAGTTTCTATTTCAACATATACGATATCACCCAACTCTCCTTGCGCAAAATTAGTAATACCTACTGTGGCAACATTGCCATCAACTTTAACCCACTCGTGGTCTTTTGTGTACTTTAATTCACTTGGTACGCTCATAACTAAATCTATTTAGGATTCAAAAATAAACTTTTTATCCACTTTTACTGCGCCAAAGTAAATCTTAATGCAAGTCCTGTATTTGTATTTGCTGTTGGATAGGTTGTAGACACGAATGGATTCGTTACAACTTTATCGAAATAGAACCTCAGATTCAGGCTTTTACTTAAAGCATAATCCGCTGCAGCCTTAATAGACATGGTTCTTTGACCTGAGGTAATTTGGTTTTGATCTTCTACTATTTTTCGAATGATTGTTCTGTTTGATCTAATAGATAAATCCAATCGTAAATTCAGATCACTTGTTTTAGTTTGACCTCCGATTTTGAATGGGAATGGTACCTCAGAAAATTTATATCCACTGCCTATTACAATTTCGTTTCCTAGTATCTCCGTTACCTGGTTATTGGCTAAACTGAGTGCCATATTACGATCCTTCTTAATTTCAAACTTGGTAATTAAACCGTTGTTTTTTCCTTTAGACTTAACATACCATGTGGCATCAAGTCCTATAAGTGGGCTGAATTGTTCTGTCATTGCCACGGTAGTCATCTGACGTTGATTCAGGAAATTCCCTCCTAAATCTGTATTGGTCGGATTACCGTTATTATCCTCTGTATATTCAAGGTTAGTTGTATAGTTAGCAACATTTAAGTTTGAGCGATAGGCATGCGTGATTGAGAATCTCTGAATTAGCTTTCTCAAGGCTTTGATTTTGGTTAAACCATCATAGGTAATCCTCCAGTTTGGTAGTGGCACAGCATCAAACGGACTTAATTTTCCAGCTTCTGGTGTCTTGCCAGTATAAGCACTGATAAATGCACCTACAACTACTTCTTGCTGAGTTGTGTCATAGCCTGTGTAATATCCGTCAGACTCCAGGAACGAATTAGGATGCAGTTGCCCTAAGATTTGAGAAACCAACTGGGTATTCGATTGCAAATCATCAAAGGTCTTGGTGTCGTAGGTCTGTCTATCAATCTTAGCAAAGGCTGTTTTCCAAGAAATAGTTGACACACTCATATTACCAGTTTCCATGTAATTCTGATGGTCAAACCTACCTAAATCCGAGTCCCAGCGGAAATTTGAGTTCTGATTAATAGACACATTTTTATCCGCCGTTAGTTCAATTCTTAAACCTGTTATTGGTTCTATCGTTGCTCTTGCATTAAAATTGCGTCCGTGATTAACTGCATATTGATTGTTAAGGTACTTACTTGATGCAGTATCAATCATCCAATCTGATTCATAAGCCCTGCTTGCAAAATCATACCGTTCATTACCAAATATATCTCTATTCTGCTGCCCCATTACAAAGCCCCAACCTGGCGCGCTCCAATTAGAGTTCAATCCCAGCATCTGTGTGCTTTGATTGTATCCCGGCAGCATAATACCATCGTTAGTACTAAATGTGAAAGAGGCATTTTTGAGCATCATTGCAAACCTAGCAACATGTTCTAATGGTTTAAATTTATCTTCATTCTCCTTCTCTTTATTCTTCTTCTCAGCTTCTTTTAACACCTTTTTACGCTCCTTAGCATATTGGTCTTTTGTCATTTTCTTTTGATCCAATAGGGCTTGCGGTGGATCTTCTGGCCATTCTTTCTTTAATTTCTCAATATCAACTTCTTCTTTCTTATCATTCGATCCACCGCCTCTACCACCACGGCCACCACGGCCTGCAGATGCTGCTCCACCTCTTCCGCCTCTTCCGCCACCACTATATTTCTGGTTCACTTTTTTCAGATACGGAATCTTATTATACAACTGAGTGAAGTTCAACTGTCCAGTCCAGTTTACGTTTCTAGAGTTTTGAATGATGTTGCCAATATTTACGGTATCAAATTGCCCTTCACCATCTTGAGAGAATGGCGCTCTGCTCCAATCATAACTTGTTCCTACTCTTGTAGTCAAATTAATCCAATCGGTTAGCGGGAATTTATTTAATGGAAGAGTCACATTAACGTTGGCATTGTGCCCGTAATTCATGTTCTCCCCAAGCTGTCTGATACTCTCTCTTACCGTGTCTTTCCAGTTTTCGTAATCCTCTAAATAATACTCTTTATTTAGGTAGGTAGCAGAATCTGGCTCACGGATAACGGCATTGTTCAGTGCATGGAAATCTAGCTTCACGCTCTTACTTAAATCATACTTAATATCATATGCTCTGTTCCACTCAAATCGTCTGTTAAACTGTGGCCTCACTAAATTATCAAAATTTGATCTTACCACATTTTCATTATCTGATCGATTTATATCATTCTTGAAACTTATTTGTTTCGGCCCGGTGTATAGACCAAAATCAGATATAAGTTTAAACCACTTAGACTTCTTCAAGAATTTAACCTTATCAAATGGCTTCCAGAGTTTAGGGTTGTTATTGAATGAATAGTACAAGCCCCCTCTGTAAGTCTTATTCATGTTGTAAAGCGTGTTGATATCACGTCTGTAAATCTCGTTATATGCGTAGGATAGCGACCAGTTTTCAATATCCCATAGATGAGCTTCTTTGCCTTGTGGTCTTGCCCTACTAACATTCGTGAAGTTTATGGCCCTTGACTGTGAATAATCACGTACAATCTTTGCACGAGCCACCTGTTGTTGATTTTCTAAAGATGACCATAATACATCCGGATTTAACGGGTCAAACTGAGGGTCGATGGCCGTAACTGAATAATTAACGAACATTGGTATACGCAAGCCAACTTTATCGCTAAAGAATTTACCTAACTCAATTGACGCTGAGGCATCAAACTGCTTGATAGTTTCCTGCTGTCTTTCGCTTACTTTCTTTTCTATACTTCCCCACCCTGGCGTAGATAGTGACCCAGCTAAATCTAATCTAAATAGATCTGCTCCCTTCACAGAAACCCTGCTCAATGCGGCATAACCTCCATTCTGCCAAAAGTCTGCCAAACGCATTTCATTTACCCAGACTTCAGCACATTTAGACTGACCGTCCTCATTAGCCTTCCATGGATTGTCGGCGTCTTTATGTGGATTGCGAATACCAATCATAATGGTCTTGATTGCGGCTAAGTTAGGATTACCAATCACTGTAATGCGTCTTGTTCCATCGTTAGGATCCGCTTGAGTAAAGGTCTGATTAGTTGCAAATCCTGCTGTATTCCTAGCAACTTTCACGTTTTTAAGGTCATCAAATGCCAAGTCAATCATGTTTGCAGACGGCCAAATAATTGAATCACTTACTTTAGGATTCCCAAGAGGTGTCATTTTTAGCGGGAGCTCATACTCGTAATAGTTCTCGGTAAAGTCTGTACCCAACCTCAAGAACACGGTTAATTGGTCATCCTGAGCCAAATCTGCTGGATCATCAGGTTCGGCATGTATAAACATCTTCAAACGCCTGTATTGCCGGACATCCAAATCTATCTGTTTATAGCAGGCTCGTGCGTCACCGTCTTGCAAACCACACACCTCCAAGGCAAGAGATTGCTCATTTATCTGACGTAAACTTGGATCGGTTACATCAATTTCCTGAAGAATCCCGGGAGGAATTTTATAGTTTATTGGTTGACGTTCACTATTCTGATCCGTGTTTACAGCCGAAATATTAAACACTGTTCCATCTGGATCATCTTGAATATACTCACCTGGCGTTAACAAAGCATCATAGTACCGTCTCCATTCTCCTCGAATTAACTCAAGTTTAGCGAATCTCAGACATGTTTGCTCGTCCCATCCCTTTAAGAACATACGTATAAAACGAATCGATCTAAAGTCCGTAATACCATTAATAGCTTTTTCAGGCTGTCTAATAGGAATTCTAAACTGATACCATTTAACCGTTTTGCCACTAGCTGGAGACGTTGCTAATATTTCATCAGATATAAAGTTTCTTCCAACAATCATATCTTGTTGTCTTAAGCTTACGCGATATTGGAAATAACTTTCTGACTCACTCATGTTGTTGTCACGGTTAATATCTTCAATATCTGGATTGTTTGTAGCAGAGGTAATTACCCCATTTTCAACGACTCCATTGGCAGCTAATTCTTGATCTTGCTCAGACGTGTTCGAGTTACCTTCTGGCATTGTAAAACGCTTATATCTTTCCAACACATTTTGCTGCGTTGTATTTTGATTTATCGTTCTAAAATATTCGTAGTTATCGTTTGAAGGATCGTTCTGGATATTCTGAAGCACCGTTGGGTTTGTTATATAGCTGGCCGCATCCGCTAAGAACTGAGCAAAGAATCCACGTTCCGCATCATCATCTAGTAGATCATATCCAACATCTTGGAATTCTCTAGCGGCAGGATCGTTATCAAATGCCTGCACGATAGCCTGTAACGTTGGCACTCTACCAAGATTTGTAGAGTCTATATCGCTAAAGTCACCGTCCACTGGCATACCATTTTCGAAGGCTTTTCTGGAATCTGGAAGGATGTCCTCACTAATATTCCCCAAGTTGAAGTACAAATCACCACCATCAAGTGTTGGGCTTGCATCTGTATGGAAAGGATCCATCATCCAAAACTGAATGAACTCAACGTTTGCCTGCTCAAAATCGTTTGTATTTAATTGGCGCATGATACCACCCCATCTTTCCTCAGGGTTATTCAATAAACCAGTTGAAGGGTCAACACCAGCTGATATGCCTGGTTCACCCGCTAAGTCTTGATTGTATGGACCACGCTCATTCGGGTAAAACGCAATATCAAATACCGGGATATTGTTTGGTGTACCTGTTCTTAAGCTCAAATTAGGAAACACAGTACTGTAAAGCACTTCTTCCATGCAGTGATTAAACTGAATATTTGGATTATTTGCAATATGTGCGGGGGTTAAATTATTGTTTCTAAAGAATAAAGGATCGATTACATATCGAGATATGAGCGCCCTATTCATTCCCGATCTTGGATCGTTGTTTAACTCTGCTTCTGGGAATAAATCAGGTTGACCTTTAGGTATAGATGCAATTGTCCACTGGCTGAATGAGCGAATGTCAATTGCGGATTGGCTCCCTTCAAAATCATCTATATACGACACCCCGTCTTTACCAATAGCCCTTGAATGTCCAGGTATTAATGCTGCCGCTTCAGCAGCAAATGTAATGGTGGATTTTTCCTTTGTTTTTACAAATGGCACATATTTATCTATCCACTTAGTTAACAGAGGAATGTCTTTTTGGAAGTTTCCATCTAAACCAATTTGTGTGTTCTTGATAGGCTCATCTCCAAACTCCACTTTTTGCGTTAATGGACGTTCAGATAAGCGCATAATGGTAGCACCAATATTTGCATCCTTATTTATTCGGTAATCGAAATGAGAACCGAGGAGGGTTTTTGTTTGAAGATTAAACAATGAGTTACTCTCAAGCGATACTTTAATTGGTGTTTGTGATTGAAGTAAACCATCATCAATGATTTTGACACGCCCTAAGTTGTAATCTACGGTATAGTGTACATTTTCTTGCAGCGCTCGACCTCCGGCAGTAACTGTTACAGCTCCTCTCGGAATATTTAGTGCATTCAAGGATATTTCGCTACTAACTGAAGATTGGTAACTTCCTTTAATGTAAAATCTATTCTTACTTGGCGTGTTTTGAGCCAAAATCTTGGTTGAATCGTAAAGCTCCCTGAATGCAATCAGAGCAGCTTGCTGAGCTGGCATCCCTTGATTGATTAATTGTTGCTCGAGATAGGCACCAAAGGGTTCAACTGTAGTAAATATTACTCGTCCATTTTGCGGGTTGATAGTACCACCAGTTGTTGCTTTATTGTTATTTTCAAACTGAATTGGTACAAAATCAAAGTAACCATCTGGATAAGGTGAGTTCTGTACACTAATTTTATCCAATCCAACGGTTTGAATTAATGGCACATCATCCACTCCGTTGTATGGTAAGAAAGGAATCTGAACACTTGTTTCTGGGTTGTTATACCAAACATTTAGCTCAAAGTCTTGTGGACTCACTTGATACGCACCGATAGCGTAGATATTTTTCATCATTAAGTCCCAAATCACGTTACGTGGGTTGGTGATAGTAGGCTTAAGCATTTTTAGAACTAGAGCGTTCTGACCCGAAACACCGTCTGTTGAGAACTCACCAACTTGATAGGTCTCTCCGCCAATTGTATACTGAAATGCCACTGCCAATACCTCATCATTATTCAGCGACTGGTTAAGTGAAATGTACCCCAACAATGCATTGTACGAGAATTCTTGTTCGGTTAGTTTTCTAGCATTTTCAACCTTTTCGAAATCCACAGCAGCCTGGAAGCCGAGATTCTGTAATTGACTTGTAGCATTAGTAAATGTTCGGATTCCATTATTTGTTGATACATCAGCATAGACACTGTTAGACTCGTTATCAGGGCGGGATCCATTAACGGCAACATTCGGACTTTGCAGAGCGTTTATCTCACCCAAATCTGTCATTGCAATTATGTTTCTAGTATCAATAGTGGTGTTATTTGTATTGGTAATCCACACCTCTAGACGGGTGATGTTGATTTGAGAGCTTACCGTTGGCAGTGTTCTCATAGACTGGTCATAAACACTTCTGAAATATTGTGATAAGAAGTAGTGGCGATTGGCTTCATAGTTATCCGCCTTAATTTCATATTCTTGAACCTGCGCACCACCAGCAACATTCACTTCCGAACGCTTACCTTTTTGTTGTGAGAAAACAGACGCCACAGTAAGTCGGCCAAATCTTAATTCACTTTTGATACCAAATAAACTCTGGCTACCTGTAATTAAAGTTCCGCTTAGCGGCAAGCTAACATTACCCGCTTCAATACTTTGTATAATTTCATCTTCGTAACCCTTGTACTCTAATTTCATTTGGTTTTCGAAATCGAATGTAGCTTCTGTATTATAACTAGTCGATAGTTTTAATTTATCTCCAATGGTTCCAATTACATTTAACTGAATTCTTTCATTGAAATCGAAGGTGGTAATACGTCTTTGTCTTACAGGAATTTGTGGGTTCTCAGTACGGGAAGTATTAATACCAAACGTCAATTCAGCCGTACCAGTTGGGCGAATATCGATCCCTCCTTCACCAAATAATTCCTCAAATTTCTTGCTGTTTATATCTACGGTAGGAACTACACCGCTAGAAGCCTCATTCTCAGCTTCAATTAAGTCGTTCCAATTGTTATCCATAAATGTTTGAAGGTCATGGTCTATGTATTCCTCCAAAGTCATGTATGTTGGCGGCTGATAATTGAACATTCCGCCCACACTATTGTTTATAATATATGAATTGGACTCAGGATCATAAATTACATTGTTCTGATAATTCAAGGGATCTTGAAAATCTATTGAACTACCATCGGTATTGTTAGGGTTTGCCGGATCGCCAATGGGGTATTGGAGATCAATTTCCGGAGAATCCAGAGGCATTTCGAAGAAAGGTAAAACCTCTTCATACACTGCCACGGTTTCTGGCGAAAACGCTGTTGTGATAAAGTAACCACAACAAACAAACATTATCCATGCGAGATATTTAAATCCACTGCTCAAAGCGACCTATAAACTTTTTAATCCTTCTTTAATTAATACCTCAACAGCCAAATCGGGGTCATCGCTAATTAACTTACTCAACACTTTATCAGCGGCTTTCTTGTCAAATCCAAGCGAGACTAATGCAGATAACGCTTCATTTTTGTTTGTATTGTCCATGCCAAGTGAAATATCTGCAGAAGATCCTTCAACGCCATCCAGTTTATCTTTTAAATCAACGATAATTCTTTGTGCAGATTTAGCGCCTATCCCCTTAACTCCTTTAAGGACTTCAACACTTCCCATCACTATTGCTCTTACCAAATCATTAACCGTTAGAGATGACAACATCATACGCGCAGTGCTAGCTCCAACACCAGATACAGAGATCAACTTCCTAAACATTTCACGTTCTGCCTCATCTGCAAAGCCATAAAGTGTATGCGCATCTTCTCTAACGATTAAATGCGTTAATACGAGCCCTTTACTTTGTTTTTGAAACTTAGAATAGGTATTAACAGAAATATTAACATAGTATCCAATACCGCCACATTCGATAACCATGTGTGCGGGCGATTTCTCAATAATTTCCCCTCTTAAATGTGTAATCATCTATTTGTTTGTTTGAGCATCCACAACAGCAACCTTGACCATATTCACAATCTCTCTCACAGAACTACCTAACTGAAGTACGTGACACGATTTCTTTAAGCCAAGTAAAATTGGACCAATTGCCTCTGCGCCATTCATTTCCTGTAATAACTTATAGGCAATATTTCCGGCCGCCAAATTAGGAAAAATTAGCACATTCGTTTTTCTGTTTGCCAAAGTTGAAAAAGAGAACTTCTCATTCAATAAGTCATTATTAAGTGCAAAGTTGGCCTGTACCTCACCATCAACTACAAGGCTTGGGTGCTCTCTGTGCAAAATCTTAACGGCATCAGACATTTTTTTAGCATCTGGTCCTTCAGCCGAACCAAAGTTTGAGTAGCTAAGCATGGCGATTCGTGGTGTAATTCTCATTCGCTTTACAGCTCTTGCCACCATAAGCGTAATATCCACTATCTCTTCTGCTGTAGGATTCATATTCACCGTCGTGTCGGCAAAAAACAATGGACCTCTTTTAGTAAGCAGTATATACATACCCGCTACTTTTTTAACATCATCTCTTGTTCCGATAATCTGTAGAGCAGGCTTAATTACATCCTTATAGTTTCTTGTTATACCACTAATAAGTGCATCCGCTTCACCAGTTTCAACCATCATAGCTCCGAAATAGTTTCGGTCACGCATTGCCTTATCGGCCTCATAATGCGTAAAGCCTTTACGTTGTCTTTTCTCGAATAGAAGATTTGCAAACTCTCCGCGTCTCTTGCGCATAGCTTGGCTTTTAGGATCAATTATTTGTGCTCCATCTAATTCCAAACCATATTCAGAAATAAGCTTTTTAATTTTAACGGCATTTCCTAGTAAGACTGGTTCACCAATTTCATCCTCAACCATAACTTGAGCAGCCTTTAATATCTTGTAATTATCGGCTTCCGCAAATACTACGCGCTTAGGACTTTTACGTGCTCTTTGAGACACTGTGCGTACAAGCTTGTTCTCCTGCCCCAGTCTTCTATTAAGCTCTTCAATATATTTTTTCCAATCAGTAATTGGTGCTCTTGCTACACCCGAATCCATGGCTGCCTTAGCTACCGCCGGTGCGACATAGGTTATAAGTCTTGGATCGAGCGGTTTTGGAATAATTTGTTCTTTACCAAAAGCGATATTTTTTTCTCCGTAGGCCTCATTAACTTCTTCAGGAACCGATTCTTTTGCTAACTCAGCTATTGCTCTAACAGCCGCCAATTTCATTTCTTCATTTATAGCAGTTGCTCTAACATCCAAGGCTCCTCTGAAAATGAATGGAAATCCTAAAACATTATTCACCTGATTAGGATGATCGGATCTTCCTGTTGCCATGATAATGTCTTTTCTGGCATCCATAGCATCCTTGTAGGCAATTTCTGGTGTTGGATTGGCGAGAGCAAACACAATGGGATCCTTGGCCATTGACTTAATCATATCCTGACTAACAATGTTGCCTTTTGACAAGCCGAGGAACACATCAGCACCCTTCATAGCCTCCTCAAGAGTTTTCAATTTTGTCTTACTAGCAAATTGAGCCTTTGATTTATCAAGATTTTTACGAGTAGTTGAAATTACGCCTTTACTATCAAGCATAATTAAATTATCCTTATTCGCACCCAATGCTAAATAAAGCTTAGCACAAGAAATAGCAGAAGCACCAGCTCCATTCACAACTATCTTAACCTGCTCAATTTTTTTCTTAGCCAGTTCAAGTGCATTAATAAGGGCGGCACCAGAAATAATCGCCGTACCATGCTGATCATCATGCATAATCGGAATATCAAGTTCCTTTTTAAGGCGCTCTTCTATTTCGAATGCCTCAGGGGCCTTAATATCTTCCAGATTGATTCCTCCAAATGTAGGCGCAATCGCTTTTACCGTTTCAACAAACTTGTCTACATCTGTTACGTCAACTTCAATATCAAAAACGTCAATGTCAGCGAAAATCTTAAATAGCAAGCCCTTGCCCTCCATTACAGGCTTAGAGGCTGCTGGACCAATATCCCCCAGACCTAAAACTGCGGTTCCGTTAGAGATAACCGCAACTAAATTACCCTTACTTGTGTATTTGTATACATCTTCTGGGTTTTCAGCGATTGCCAAGCAGGGTTCAGCTACTCCGGGTGAATACGCCAATGACAAATCACGCTGGGAGTTGTATGGTTTAGTTGGATTAACTTCAATTTTCCCAGGTTTCCCCTGGCTATGATAGTCTAAAGCTTCTTGTTTGCGAATTTTTGCCATAATTTGATAATCGAACCGGTAAAGATAAGAAATAGCATGGCACTTAAAAGCGGAACTTTAATAAGTATTTATTAATTTGAGCCTGATTTGAAAACCATGAAAAAAATAGTTGTCTTTACTGGAGCTGGCGTAAGTGCTGAAAGCGGGTTAAAAACCTTCCGTGATTCGGACGGCTTATGGGAGAACTATAACGTCATGGAGGTAGCTACACCTGAAGCATGGGAAGCTAATCCAGAGATGGTTTTGGATTTCTATAATCAAAGAAGAAGACAACTCCATGAAGTTGAGCCAAATGAAGCACATTGTGCTCTGGCTGAGTTAGAGCAGCATTTTGACGTTCAAATCATAACTCAGAATATTGATGATCTGCACGAAAGAGCGGGTTCTACTAATGTATTGCATCTTCACGGAGAACTTAAGAAAGCGAGAAGCACCGCACCCCCATATGATGTATTTGATATTAAATCAACCGAATTAAATATAAAAGACATCTGTCCAAGGGGATTCCAATTACGTCCACATGTTGTTTGGTTTGGAGAGGCTGTCCCAATGCTTCCGAAAGCACAGGAACTATGTACAACGGCAGATATTTTTATTGTGGTGGGAACATCATTAAATGTTTACCCAGCTGCAAGTTTGGTTTTCTACGCACCTGAAACCGCAAAGAAATTCTTAGTTGATCCTAAAGAAATCCACGTGAGTGATGTAAAGAACATGGAATACATCAAAGCAACAGCAGGTGCTGGGGTACCGGATTTAGTTTCTCGCCTCATCAAAGAAAAAGCCGAATTAGTTTAAATTTTGGGAAACCATTAATCGAAACTGTTACCGTCTGATTTTCTTAGTCTTAACCAAGAATGATGTAGTTTGAAATCCCAAGAATAAATTTATAAAACCTTTAATCAGAATCAAGAAATATATATCTTTCGGAAACTTTGGTCTACTAATTGTAAATACAAGATCAAACTTTAAGACAAAAAACATGAAAAAACTTGCAGCGCTTTTATTATTTGTAGGGATGACCGCAGTGTCATTTGCACAAGACGGAAAGAAATTACCATCTGTTCAGATTAAAGATGTACAGGGAAAAACAATTTCTACTGCTGATTTAAACAACGATGGCAAACCAATGGTGATTAATTTCTGGGCAACTTGGTGTGGACCTTGTAAAACAGAATTAAACACAATAAATGATGTGTATGTTGATTGGGTTGATGAAACAGGCGTTAAGATCGTTGCGATTTCAATTGACGACACAAGATCAGCATCTAGAGTTCAGCCATACGTTAACACTAAGGGCTGGGAATACGAGATTTACATTGATAGTAACAAGGAGTTCTTTCAAGCAATGGGCGGTGTAACTCCACCACTTTCACTGCTAATTGACGGAGAAGGTAATATTGTTTATACGCACAATGGATACAGTCCAGGTGATGAGGACGAATTATACGAAGAGATATTAAAGTTGGTCGAATAAGACCAACTTTTTTGTTTGAACACTAAATATCGAATTACATTGAAACGAAGATTACTATTGGGCGCGCTTGCGTCATTTTTGTTTGTTGAGGTTACCGCCCAAAATAACGATCAAGATTATGGGCAAATACATGGGAATGTTTCAGTTACCATGCAGCAATACAATGAAGACACCCTAATTAATGCCGCAGTTCCGGATCCTGGAACGGCTATGAACGCATTCACCAACCTTCTGTATACTAGAGGGAATTTTAGAGCTGGTATTCGGTATGAAAGTTATTTGAACAGACTAGAGGGGTATCCTCAGGAGTTTAGCGGAACAGGTCTAGGTTACAGGTTTGCTTCCTTCACGAACGAAGAGTTAGACATTACCGTAGGAAATTTTTACGATCAATTTGGTAATGGCCTTATTTTAAGAAGCTATCAGGAACCAACCCTCGGTATAGACAATGCCATGGATGGTATAAAAGTAAAAGTTAAAGCATATAAAGGAGTTTACATCAAAGGACTTTATGGCAAAATGCGCGTGGGCTTTGACGGTGGTTTAATCAATAGTGATGGTATCGTACGAGGATTAGATGGAGAAGTAAGTCTGAACGAATTATTTGATAAAAAATTGGAAGCAAGCAAACACCGCATCAACTTAGGCGGAAGCTTTGTAAGTAAGTTTCAGCGTGACGAGGATCCAGATTTGGTATTACCAGAAAACGTTGGGTCATGGGCGTACAGATTAAACTACAATGTAGGTGGCTACTCGTTTAACGCTGAGTATGCTGAGAAGATCAATGACCCATCATTTGATAACGGGTATATCTACAAACCGGGTAAGGCACTCTTAATTAATACAGCATATTCAACTAAAGGCTTTGGAATAGTACTAGACTATAAGTACAATGACAACATGAGTTATCGTGTAAACAGAGATGCAAAATTAACCAATGCATTAATAGGATTTTTACCAGCATTAACTAGACCACACACTTATAACCTTGCCGCTACTCTGTACCCATACGCTGTACAATTAAACGGAGAGGTGGCTTATCAGGGAAATATCAGTTATCAATTTAAGAGAGGGAGCAAAATTGGGGGTAAATACGGAATGACCTTATCACTTAACTACTCTGTAGCATGGGGATTAGACTCGACAATCAACCACAATTCAAGTAATCCACGCTATGGTTATGAAGCTAATTTCCTAGTTCCTGGAGAAGAGCGCTACTTTCAAGACTTTAATGTTCAGTTAGAACGCAAGTTTAATAAGAATTTAAAAGTGTCATTGATGTATTTGAATTTCATTTACAATAACGACATTAACCAAGGAGCAAGAGATAATAATGGAACAGAGGTTCACGGAAACATTCATGCTAACATCTACATTGCAGATGTAAAGTATAAGATTGATAGAAAAAATTCGATTAATGCTCAACTGCAAGTGCTAACTACTGGCAAAGTAGACGACCATGGAACTGAAAAGCTAGAACATCAAGGACATTGGGCAACAGCCATTTTAGAATATACTAGATCACCACATTGGTTCGTTGCTATATTAGACCAATACAACTTTGCTAACCCAGAAAATATTTATAGAATACACTATCTATTAGGTTCAGTTGGATATATAAATGGAGGAAATAGACTTACTGTTAGTTACGGAAAACAACGTGCGGGTCTTTTCTGCGTTGGGGGAGTTTGTAGAACGGTTCCTGCCAGCAATGGTGTAACTGTTACATTAAGTAGTACGTTTTAAGAATTATTGATATGAAGAATATTATTGGCCTTATCGGAATATTCGCTTTAGGATTAGCCTCTTGCGACTATGTTGATCAACCTATCCCTAATACTGGACAGGTGGCAGCGGCGTGTGACACTATTATTTACGTGTATGATGCCCCAAGCATGCAAAAGAATGTGCTGCTGGAAGAGTTTTCAGGACATAAATGCCCAAATTGTCCAGCGGCAACAGCAGAAGTAGATAATTTAGTGAGTGCGCACGGGTCAAGAATTGTCCCAGTAACTATCCATCCAGACCCTGCGAACAACTCACTGGACAATTTGGTAGCTGAAAGCCCTGCTGGAACTGGAGAATTCGAAACAATTTGGTACTTCCCTGAGTCGGGCGATATATTATCCCAATTTACTGATCCAGGATACCTGCCTGTAGGACTTGTAGACAGAACTTACAACTCAAGCTTTGCATGGTATTACTGGGATTACACAGACTGGAATAGTGAAGTTACAGCACGCTTGTCTGCACCACTTGATATCACTCTGACTACAGACGCAAAACTACTACCCGATGGCACAGTTTGTGGGTCAACAATATCAGAGTTTATTGATGATGTGAGCACTGTTGGAGACATACGAATGATTCATTATTTAGTAGAAGATTCAATTCCTGACTGGCAACAAGATGGTGCCACAAACATACCTAACTTCATGCATAGACATGTATTGCGTGCTGTATCAGAAAACAATATTAATGGAGTTGTTATTGGACCTAATGGCGGACTAACAGGACAAATTGATACGACGGCCTATTCTTTTGAAAACTATAAAGTTGTTGATGATCATCACTTGTCAGTAATCTCATTTGTAATTGATACTGATTCTAAAGAAGTCCTTCAATCAGTATACAAACACGTCCGTCAATAATGAGTAGTCTTAGGACTATAATTATTTCTTGGATATTTTTCCTTAGCCCAGTAGCGAAAGCACAAGATTTTGGCTTTAGTATTTATGCTGGGTTGAATGCCAGTCAGATTTCTGGTGATGATTTATTTGGCTTCTATAAAATTGGAGCCTATGGTGGTATTGGAACCAGCATGCCGATAATTGATGATAATTGGCGTGTCGAATTTGGTCTGCTATTTTCACAGAAAGGTTCTTACTCGGGACCAAGCAGCAATACAGGATACAGATACCTATTAAACGTAAACTATATCGATATACCAATTGGAATTGGCAGAAATGTACTGGATGATTTTTGGATTGAAGCTGGTCCGTCCATTAATACTATGATTGGATACCGAGAAAACACTATTCAGGGCCCTGCTAATGACCCCAGGGTATTCTCAAGATTTGATATTTCTGTATTTGCCGGACTTGAATATGAGGTGAACGATCGATTTTCAGTATTGGCAAGGTTTAGCAATTCTGTTTTGCCTGTCCGTCCGCACAGATCTGGTGCTGTGCGCTACTACAATAGAGGACAGTATCACACCTATATCAGCGCCGCAGCCAAGCTCCATTTCTAAAATTACAGGGACGCTTGATAGAAGAAGTGTCTGATAACTACTTCTCTAACAAATTGTTAATATTTTATCATGTATTCGACACAATATGTTGATAAGTTTGACGTCTTATTAACACAGTTTATCTAATCAAATAGTAGTTTTGTCGTTATGAATGAGGAAGTAGTGCAGAAAAGAGGCATGTACGAGTTAAGTAAAAGCGTGCTTCAGAAAGTAAGTTTTGATAAGTCTTTGTTCGGTAAAGAATTAAACAAAGCCATCAAATGGTTAAAGAAAGAAGAAGCTTTACTATTGAAGGCATGGTGTTTGGCTACCTTTGGTCATGTTTATAAAGATGTGATAATAGATACATTTGAATCATTAGCATAAGTATAGACCATCGATATAATTAAAAGCTCCCAATGCCAACTGGGGGCTTTTTTTATTCCCCAGATTTTGATAGAAACTCAATATTTCGTTTTAGCCCAGCATATTTTGTGCGCTTAACAGCAGATTTTCTGAACACTTCATTGAATGTTTCCTTGCTAAGATCATCCCACTCGTTCTTTGTCATGGATAATAAATCCGGATGTGGCTGGAATAAAGGTTCCGAGTGCTCTTTGGAAAAACGATTCCATGGACATACATCTTGGCAGATATCACAACCAAACATCCAGTTTTCAAATTTACCGACCATATCTTCAGGCAAATCATCTTTTAATTCGATAGTGAAATAGGAAATACATTTACTCCCGTTAACTACGTAGGGTTTTTCGATAGCATCTGTTGGACACGCGTCTATACAACGGGTACATGTTCCGCAATGATCTGTTTTGAACTCGTTATCGTAATCTAATTCGACATCAACAATGAGTTCCGCTAAAAAGAAAAATGACCCATTATCCTTGTTGATCAAGTTGGAGTGCTTTCCAATCCACCCAATGCCAGCTCGTTTTGCCCAAGCTTTATCTAATACGGGTGCCGAATCAACAAAACCACGCGTGTTTACCTCCCCTATTTCGTCATTGATAAAATCATGAAGCTCTCTCAATTTTGCCTTTATAACATGATGGTAATCTTGGCCAAAAGCATACTTTGATATCTTGGGTGCAATGCAATCTTCCTGATGTTCTTCAGTGAAATAATTATAGGTGAGACTGATAACCGATTTAGCATCATCCACCAGAAGTCTTGGGTCAGTGCGCTTATCAAAATAGTTCTCCATGTAGCGCATCTCTCCATGTTTCCCCTCCTTTAACCATGTTTCAAGATGGCGAGCTTCCTCTTCCAGAAAATCTGCTTTAGCAACCCCGCAGTGCATAAACCCCAGTTTACGTGCATAACTCTTAATTTTTTGGGCATTACTTAGCATGCTCTAATTTACGCTTTTCGTTCAAGCGGTAACATGATGAAATTTTGGGTAGGGTGCACCGATGGATTATAATCTACTAGACCACCTTCGTCTGCAACCGCTATCTTATAGTTATGGGATGTAAACATATCGAAACAATCTTTTCGGTTTTGATTATCCCATAGTTCGGTAAATATTACTGGGCGTATTTCTGATAGAATTCTATTGGCACCTTGCAGCACAACGAACTCGAAATTTTCCACATCCAGTTTTATTCCTTTGATAGTGGATATATTTTGTTCACTTATCCAAGCATCCAAGGATACCGCTTCTACTGTATAGTTATCACCTTCGTTAAATTTCTCCATGGACTCATGCACCACATGGGCCAAACCATGCAAGGTGACATTCTGTTCTTTAGGCAAGACCATGGTCAGCTCTCCTTTCTTATCTGATAAAGCCTTAGGCACAATCGTGACATTGTTTAAATGGTAGCGCTTAACAATCTTTTGAAGAATACTTAAGTTCAAAGGGATGGGCTCAAACGAGAACACCTCTGTATTTGGGTACATCTTGGCCGCATGGTAGCTAGTCACACCAATATTTGCTCCTACATCCAAAAAAACGCCGTCATCATCTTTAATCTCATTTAAGAAATTGAAGTAGGCAGACTCCTTTTTGTCATTCCTAAAGGTTTTGATTTTATAGCGCGAAAACCAATACAAGTATCGTTGAATACCCAACAATTTCTGTAAGACATATTTTATAGCCGTTTTCACGAGCGGCAAATGTAAGAAGAATCCTACTAGTCTTGCCTAAGCACTTTGGTCTAACTTTCTAACCATGGTCAAAATTGTAGCTAAACCAACAGTTTCTCCTGTTTCGTCATAGATATCCACAAGGAATTTCACTATGCCTTTAGCAATATCATCTTCTGAACGTTTTTCTTGATCGATTTTTTCTTTAACAGTAAACCGAACGCCAATAGTAGCACCTGCATACACTGGTTTTGTAAATCGACACTCATCAATACCATAATTCAATAAAACGGGACCTTTTTTAGGCTCAACAAACAAACCTGCTGCCTTAGACAAAATGAAATATCCGTGAGCTACTCTTTCTTCAAAGATGGTACCGTCCAAAGAGGTTTCATCCATGTGTGCGTAGAAGTTATCTCCACTAACATTGGCGAAATTCACGATATCCGTTGTAGTTACTGTGTGCTTGTGAGTAAATACAGTCTCGCCTACTTCAAGCTCTTCAAAATGCTTTCTGAACACATGTGGATTCGCTTCAGGCATATCAGCGCCTACTTGGAATTGGTTAGTTATTCTAGTAATAGTTTCTGGATGCCCTTGAATAGCCGTTCTTTGAAGATAGTGAAGCACTCCTCGCTTACCACCCATTTCTTCACCTCCTCCAGCTCGTCCAGGACCACCATGTGTAAGCAATGGCATTGGAGAACCGTGACCTGTGCTTTCTTTAGCGCAACGCTCGTTCAACACTAAAATTCGTCCATTAACATGTGCCGCATTCACCACAAAATCTGTTGCTATAGATGTATCTGCTGTTACTATTGATGTTACAAGAGAGCCTTTACCCATTGCAACTAAGTCAACCGCTTCATTTAAATCTTTGTAAGGTATGATAGTAGATACGGGGCCAAAAGCTTCTATATTGTGTACATCCGTTTTATTGAACGGATCATCGTTCACGAATACCATTGGCGAGAAGAAAGCACCTTTTTCCTTATCGGCGCCCATCACCTCAAAATTGTCAAAATCTCCATAAACTAACTCTTGAGACTTCATTAATATCTCAACGTTTTCTCTAACACGATCTACCTGTGTTTTCGTAGCTAGCGACCCCATGCGAACACCTTCAACAGATGGATCACCGATTACATTTTTGTCCAATCGTTTAGCCAAGGCATTCTTGACATCATCTACTAACTTTTCTGGCACAATTACACGTCTAACAGCCGTACATTTCTGCCCCGTCTTAACCGTAATTTCTTTCTGAACTTCTTTTATAAAGATGTCGAACTCAGGAGTGCCTGGTACAGCATCCTCTCCAAGCACACAAGCATTTAACGAATCCGCCTCAAGATTAAATGGAACCGAACGTTCTGTGATATGTTCTAAGCCTTTCAACTTTTTTCCTGTATGCGCAGACCCGGTGAAAGTCACTACATCTTGAAAATCTACATGATCAATGATACCTCTACCCAAACCACACACTAACTGTAGTGATCCTTCCGGTAAGATTTTAGAAGCAATAATCTCTCTTACCATTAGCTCGGTTAAGTAGCAAGTATATTCAGACGGTTTTACTACGGCTGGAACTCCCGCCATTAAGTTTACCGCAATTTTTTCAAGCATTCCCCAGATTGGAAAGTTAAAGGCATTGATATGTACTGCTACACCACGCTTTGGCACCATAATATGATGTCCAATGAACGTACCTCCTTTTGATAACGGCGCTGCAGAACCATCTACATAATAAGGCAAATCTGGAAACTGTCTTCTCAATGAAGCATTGGCGAATAAGTTTCCTATACCTCCTTCAATATCAATCCATGAGTCAATTTTAGTAGCACCTGTGGCAGCACTTAATTGGTAGAACTTGTCTTTTATTGAGATAAGGTGTAATGCTAATGCCTTAAGCATGCGTCCTCTTTCTTGAAACGTCATTTTACGTAAAGCAGCACCACCTTTATTACGACCATACTCTAATATCGCTTTGTAATCCAATCCTTCGCTTGAGCAGCTTCCGATTTGTTCACCAGTAATCGCATTAAACAACGGAAAACCTTCTCCGCTTCCACTCACCCACTCGCCTTGTACGTAATTTTGATATTGTTTCATAGTTGTATAATTGAGGCTCTAAGGTACAAATTTTGCATTGGATAAATGGGGAATATCAAACACATATTTATCCTTATATTTCGCTTATGAAATCGATACTGCAGCTGTTTCTAGATAAAAAAAAAGGTTTATTGTCGCTTCCAACTTCTTTGTCATCATTAGTGTTTTTCTATTTGACTACACTGTGTATTCTATATTTATCTTGTTCTGGGCTGAAACTATTGTATTTGGCGTTTTTGCGTTTCTCAAACAAGTTTTTAGCAAAACAGATATTACGCCTGGTGCACCGTCCTCAAATGATAGTTCCGATAATAGTATCTTTTATCGTCTTACTACAGCAACTATATGGCTTGCCATCTATGGTTTATTTATGCACGTTCTTGGTAAATTTATCTCAGACCTTTTCGGACCTGGATGGTATGGAGACATAATGGGCGGTTATGATCTTAGCGTTGATTTATTTTTAAGTGTTATAAAAAGTGATTTAAAATGGGGCTGGATTGCCCTACTTATTCCACATCTATACGATTTCATCAATAACTTCATACTTAAAAAGGGTCGAGAAAAGATTCCATTTATGTTTCTCACTATGGGGCCATGGTTCAGGGTGGCTGTACTACAAATTGCTATTATAATATCAGGTGGAATTATTATCATATTTAACGAAGGGATTCCGGCCTTGGTGGTGCTTATTTTTCTTAAATCAATATATGATATGGCAGCGCAGAAGTTATCTGATAAGGTTACGGGAATTAATAATTAGTGGTATTGACCTTGGTCTATGAGAGTAATTCATGTAAATAAGAGTATCAAACAAAATTGGTCGGGCGGCACCACAACCGAATTGTTTAGAGTGCCTTCTGATCATGATAATTTGAAGTTTGATATCCGTATCAGTATGGCTGAAATCAATGATTCGCCCTCAAACTTTACTCCGTTAGAGGGCATTCAACGCACATTGGTGTTACTTGAAGGGGAACTTGAATTGACACACAAAGGCAAAACTGAATCATTAAGACACCTTGACCATTCAAAGTTTTCTGGTGATTGGACAACTCAATCTATAGGCAGAGCACGGGTCTTAAACATTATGACTCCCGCGTCATTGCAATATATCCATCAACTTAAGACTATATCACTAACAAACCGAGAAACTTCAGTACATAAGTCTAAAAACATACTAGATGCCTTGTATATAGTAAACGGCTCACTCTCAATAAATTCAGAAATTTTCTACAAGGACACACTCATAGTTCTTGAGCAAGGAGAGGCACTTCAGCTCAAAGCATGTTCCAATCTGACGATTCTGGGCATCAGCATACTCTAGTTTTGTTGTTTTTTTAACTTTTTAGCCCTACATTTAACAGTGCTACCTAACACCTATACTGTTGATTATTAAATCCTTCATATCCATCTTTTTACTATTATTTGCTTTCACAGGCATTTCACAGACTGTTATCTGGTCAGAAGATTTTGATGGCAACGGAGGAGCTGGTACAAACTGGACATCCGGCGGAGCACTAAACTCAACAATTGGCGTACAGGGAATATCAGCTAACTTATGGTATATCTCAGATCAAGAAGATGGTAATGCTGCAGGTGTATGCGGAAGTGCAGGGAGCGGCGATCAAAGTCTTCATTTATCATCAAGCACATTAGGAGATTTGGGTGCTGCCTATGATGCATCTGCACAATGCTTACCAGGATGCTTTTTATGTGACTTTATTGGCTTTTGTTCTGATGTTACCACTGATGTAAGAAGTACATCACTTGATATAAACACCGTAGGACAGACAGGATTAACTCTGAATTTCAACTACATAGAACTCGGCGAAACCACCAATGACGATTGTAGTGTTGAGTACAGCACGAATGGTGGAGGGGCATGGACGACTTTAGTGAACACCCCAAAACCAGCACTAGGTGGATGCGCTCCACAAGGTTTATGGACCGCTTTTTCGATGGCCTTACCAGTTGCTTGTGAGAATATCAGTAATCTAAGAATAGCATTTAGATGGGTAAATAATGCAGATGGTGCAGGTAGTGACCCCTCATTTGCTGTGGATGATATAACGATTACAATTCCGACCGTACTGCCTGTTGAATGGCTATCATTTGACGTTTCTCGGATTCAAAATGGTGCAGCTATTATTTGGGAAACAGCATCCGAAGAGAATGCAAAAGAATTTGAAATATTAAGGAGTGAAAATGGAGTTGATTTTGAAATAATCGGCAAATTAAATGCAGCTGGCAATAGCAGTTCAACTATTAGGTATTCGTTTAACGATAATCTGGACGAAGACGGAAGTTATTTTTATCGAATCAAGCAAATTGATTTCGATGGAGAATATAGTCAAACACCTGTTAAATCTATTTATTACAAACAATTAAGCGACAAAGTTGAAATATATCCTAACCCAGCTAATAATGAGCTCAACATTAAACTGAGTAAGGATTTCGATAAACCAATAATTCGTTTAATGGATCCTCAAGGGCGTTTGGTAAAGACCTTAAAAGTGTTGGATGAAGAATCAATTAATATTGATATTCATGACATTCCTAGTGGAATATATTATATTGGTGTTGACGACGGCTTATTGAATAGCACTGTAAAGCTTATTGTAAACCACTAACTCACCCTACTCCAATTTGGGCGGCTCTTCATACGGTGCATTAGAGTTGCACCAATCATTCTATGCTCATCATGTTTTAATGCGGGGTCTTTTCTTAGCAAATCCATTGCTGCATTTCTAGCGGCCGCCAATATCGCTTGATCCTTTGCCAAATCCGCAATCTTCAAATCAAGGACGCCACTTTGTTGTGTCCCCATCATATCTCCTGGACCTCTCAGTTTTAAATCAACTTCTGCAATTTCAAAACCGTCGTTAGTAGCCACCATTGTTTCTAAACGTTTCTTGCCGTCTTTGCTTATCTTATAATCCGACATTAAAATGCAATAGGATTGATCTGCACCTCTGCCAACGCGACCTCTTAACTGATGCAATTGTGATAATCCAAATCGCTCTGCGTTTTCAATCACCATAACAGATGCGTTGGGTACATTTACTCCCACCTCTATTACAGTCGTAGCTACCATTATATTGGTTTGTCCTTTAGCGAATAAGTGCATTTCGTGGTCTTTATCCTCTGCTTTCATTTTTCCGTGTACAACGCTTACTTGATAAGTAGGTTTTGGGAATCGTCTGCAGATGGCCTCATAGCCGTCCTCAAGGTTCATTAAATCCAGTTTTTCCGACTCTGCAATCAAAGGATAAACAATATACACCTGATGTCCCATCTTAATCTGTTCTTCGATAAAACCGAACATTCTTAAGCGATTATTCTCATGATAATGCACCGTCTTAATCGGCTTTCTTCCCGGTGGCAATTCATCTATTACAGAAACATCCAGATCACCGTATAAAGTCATTGCTAAGGTACGTGGAATTGGTGTTGCCGTCATCACTAAAATATGCGGGGATACGGTGTTTTTCTTCCACAACCTTGCCCTTTGTGCTACTCCAAATCTGTGTTGCTCATCAATCACTACCAAGCCGAGATTCTTAAACTTTACCGTGTCTTCTAATAGTGCATGCGTTCCTATCAGAATATCAATATCGCCATTGAGCAAGTCTTCATGTAACACACGTCTCTCTGCTTTTTTTGTGGATCCCGTAAGCAATTCAATTCTAACATTCATTTTAGCACACATCTCACTCAGGGTTTCCCAATGCTGATGAGCCAGAATTTCTGTTGGCGCCATAAGAGCTGCCTGAAAACCATTGCCCATAGCGATGAGCATAACCATTAATGCGACCAATGTTTTGCCACTTCCAACATCCCCTTGCAGAAGACGATTCATCTGAACACCATTGCCCATATCCCGGCGGATTTCTTTTATAACTCTCTTTTGAGCTCCAGTTAATTCGAAGGGTATATGATTCTCATAGAACTCCGTAAATACATCTCCTACCACATCAAATGGATGACCTTTGTATTTCTTTTGGGTCATTTGCTTTGACATGAGGAGTTCTAACTGTACCATCATTAGTTCCTCAAACTTCAATCTAAACTTTGCTTGACCTATTTCAATTTCGTCTTTGGGACTATGAATAGCAAACATGGCATGCTCCATGCTAATTAACTTATACGGACCTTTAATATCATCTGGTAAGACATCCACCATACGTCCTTTAATCTGTGGCAAGAGCTCGTTTATCATCTTCTCGATTCCCTTGCTGTTCAGACCTTTCGCTGCACACTTTTCGGTAGAATGATAGACAGGTTGCAAGCCGCCTATTGGATGATTAGGATTGTATTCCTGCATCTCGGGATGTGCCAAATTATACCTTCCGTTATACTGACTAACCTTTCCGTAAAACAAGTAAGTTTTACCCGGAATCAGATTTGGCTTCACCCATTTAACTCCTTTAAACCAGACGAGTTCAAGACTACCGGTCTCGTCTTCTACCATGGCAGATAAGCGTTTTTTTCTACCACTGCCAATCTCCTCTACATGCTTAAGTTTAGCCTTAATCTGCAAAGGCATATCAACCTCCTTAGCCTGCCGAATGGTATAAATGCGTGACTTATCTACATAACGAAATGGGAAATGCTGCAGCAGGTCACGAAAGGTGAAAATGCGCAACTCTTTTTTGAGCACCTCAGCGCGCTGTGGACCAACACCCTTTAGGTACTCAATACTTGTATCAAAAATGGGATCACGCATCTGAATTAAAGATACGTGAAATTAGAAAATTATGGGTGAAATTATAGCGGTGATCAAAACATCACTCCCTTGATATTACAAATCTAAAATTATGCCTTTCCTCGCCTGCATTAATTACACCATTATACACACCGGACGCCCATCCCGGAGTATCTAGATAGTATTCATTGATTAGCTCTCCTCCTGATACATTTTTGCTAAAAGTAATCCGTCCATCAATAGAATATACGCTTAGGGTGTAAGTGCTATTCGCGTCAAGTACAGAGTTTCTTATATAAACACCATTTTGTGTTGGGTTGGGATAGACATAAAAACCTTCTAGCTTTGGCCTCTCGTCCACAAATATTGTATCTAAAAATGTGGTGGTGTCTTGACACGCTATAGCATGTAGCTTAACAATGTAGGTACCAGGCATGGTATAAACATGCTTGACATTTGGTATAGAGGACGCAAGCATTGCGGGATTAGATGAATGCTGATAACTTTGGCCATCACCAAACTCCCAATAATAATTCTCTGCACGCAAGCTTAAATTATTGAACTGAATACTATCCGTTGTATAAAGGGTGCTATCCAATTGATAGTTAAACTTGGCTCTAGGCAGGGTGTCATATCCTAGACAATTGAGCCTCATCAGCCAGCCATCTTGATTTGGGTGGTTAGTATCTGATTTTAAATACCCTACGCACATTATATCCCCATTTTGTAGTGGCTCGATATCTGTTATATAGCTCCCTGTTGTCCTAGTTCCATAGGTCCTATGCCGGAGTAGATTTCCATTAAAATCCAATTTTCCTATATGAGTATGGCCAACACCATTTATCGACAATGGCCCAAGAAATGTATATCCAGTGCTATCGACATAAATATCCTCAACTGAATCCAAATCATCGCTAAATACGTGCACAGTATCCCAAAACACATTACCCAATTCATCAATCAACTGAAATCGGCTATCAACATCAGAAAGTGTGTTATTATCATGTGAACCAAACCTTATGAAGGTACTATCACTAACATAAGAAATATTTAGATGGTCACCACCTATAGTTGAACCTTCATAGATTTGCCACTGAACATTCCCATATCTATCCAATTTGACCAAAATTGGATCCCGTTCAACCTGTGGACTATATGTAGCAAAACCAGATACCAGATAACCAGAATCTCTTGTATTTACTATAGATGAGGCATAATCATTCGCATAACCACCTATAATTGTATGCCATAACATACTACCCATTGTATCTAGTTTCATAATCAATATATCCGAATCAACTAATGCTCCAGCCGAATCAACTATTATTCCTGCAAACATGATATGTTCGTCCAATGAAACATGAGCGTGAATTCCGCTAGCACTCACTCCAAAGTCAAAACTTGTTGTAAAATTTGTATCAAGATTATAATCAAGGCTCATCAAGTATGGAGATTCATAGCCATTATTCAGGTGCCAGCCTACTATATAAATATTATCATTTATGACATTTGGTTGTGTCCATCCAGGTGCAACGTAATAACTTCCAGTTGGCGTGTAATTATTTGTCAAAATATGACTAGAATCAATATCTCTAATACTTCCAAAGACTTGCTGTTGCCGCGAGCCAAAACAATATATTTTTTCATTTATAATACTCAAACATGAAAAACCATAACTAACTGATTTGTCAATTTCAACATTATAAAGTCTAGTTTGTCCAATCAAATAATTTTGTGAAAGGATTACAAAAATCAATATGAATATATTTCTACCTATAACTGTTATTTTATTACCTTAAGTGATTCTATAATTTCGCCGTCAACCTTGAGCTGTATAAGATACATTCCACTGTTAAAATGCTCTGTATTCACGGTTAGGTTGTACATGTGTTCATAAACAAAATCAGTAAAAACTAATTTGCCAACTACGCTGTAAATCTCAATTGAACAATTATTAAAATCGCTTTCAATTTCTCCTGCTATACGTAAATAAGGGCTAAATGGGTTTGGATACGCCCTTAAAGTGTTATTATATGAGATCTCATCCATCACTTCTATTTGGTCGCTTCTTGCCTCAACAGGATATGGAGGCACGTCTTTAAAGGCGAGATTATTGTTTAAATATGTTAGGATTGCATTAGCATTTACATTGACAGATTCATCGCTATTCTGGATATTTGTCAATTGATTACGTTCTTGATCATTTAGTTCAAAATAACCTCCTGGCTTACTGTTGAACTTGAGCATTATGCGGCAGTAGTCACAAAATCTTGATAGCTCATTTGCTCGCATGCTATCTCCTTTCATAGCACTTATATTGGCTTCATTTCTTATAACGCTTAAGTGACTTGATGCTAGCGCAGTATCTCGTGACACTGCCACTGGCACCAACATGCAACTACCCAATAAACTATTATCATTGGATAGATAGTATAGTGCACTATCTAACATGTTAGTATCTAAGTAAACTCTGCATAATTCACTCAAAGCTGCATTTTTGTCTTGATCTAAGAAATCTATTGTTTTCATAAGTAAATCCCTCCGCTAGCGCGCGATTGTATCGCGTGATTATTAACACAAACACTCAACTTCAATTTCTCCAATATCACCTGCATAGTTTCTTGCACTACTATAAATATAATCAATTGGTTTATCTACAATTCCCGCCTTAACTGGATTATTATGAATGTAATCTATTTTTTGATCAATAACAGCATTTGACCAAAGCTCAATTGGCTTGTTATCATGCCTCCAAAACTGGAAGGATTTAACATTGCTGGATTTATTTGCCGCTTTTTGAAATTGCTCTATGAATATATCTTTTCTGCTTTCATGTATATTTTCAGAAATCATCTTTACTAAGCATTTGCTGGTAAATCGTTTAAAGTCCCCCAATACATTCTGGGTCTCATTTTCTGAATTTGATTTAAATACTAGATGTAAATGATTCGTCATAATGCAATATGCATTGAGTGTCAAACCTTTTTCTTTTTGACAGTATTTAAGACTATCAATAAGTGCGTCTTTGTATTCTCTTCTAGTAAAAACATCAATGCACCTTCGCTAAAGCTACTGCGAAAGAGTGCCAGCCAACTACCGCAAAGCTTACAAAATAAATACCTTGTGGGTTGTGAAATTTATACTTCCTACTCATGATGCAAACATAGTAGACTAGATTGTAAGGTTTTTACGTACTTAGTTGCAAGTATTTTGGTGCTTGGTAGAAAGTATTGTCACGCGATACAATCGCGCGCCAGCAAATGCATCTGAATTAAAGATACGTGAAATTAGAAAATTATGGGTGAATTTATATCTGCGTTTCACCTAACAACAACACTGGATTCTCCATGTATTGCTTAAAGGTTTGAAGGAATGCAGAACCTACCGCTCCATCCACGACTCTGTGATCACAAGATAAAGTTACCTTCATCACATTGCCTGGTACAATCTGTCCGTCTTTTACAACAGGTACTTGATTGATACCGCCAACCGCTAAAATACAGCTGTTTGGAGGATTAATTATTGCAGTAAACTCTTCAATTCCAAACATACCCAGGTTGGAAATAGTGAAAGTACTTCCTTCCATTTCATCTGGCTGTAGTTTTTTAGCCTTAGCTCTGGTTGCAAAATCCTTTACCTCTTCACCTATTTGTGTTAAGGTCTTACCGTCTGCGAATGGCACAACAGGTACTAATAAACCTTCGTCAACAGCCACAGCAACACCAATGTGCACGTGATCGTTATAACGAATGAAATCTCCGTACCAAGCTGCATTCGCACCAGGGTGCTTAACCAATGCTTTGGCAGCTGCTTTTACAACTATATCATTAAACGAAATCTTTGCGGGTGCAATGTGTTTGTTGATGCCTTTGCGTGCTTCCATTGCAGCATCCATATCAATCGAAATCGTTAGGTAGAAATGTGGTGCAGTGAATTTGCTTTCACCTAAACGCCTTGCGATAGCCTTACGCATTTGAGAAACCGTCTCGTCCGTAAAACTTTCAACGGCTACAAAACCGCCACCGCCGTTATAGTTATCAATATCTCTTTTAACAATTCGCCCACCATCACCAGTACCTTTAACCATAGATAGGTTGATGTTTCTCTCATCCGCTAATTTTCTCGCTAGGGGAGATGCCACAACTTTTCCATTAGATGGTTTTGCAGCTTGTGCAGATTTAGAGACCGTTGTTGGCTTTGGTGCTGCAGGCGCAGGTGTTGGGCTTGGTGCAGGTGCTTCTTCCTTCTTCTGAGTATCGCTAGTAGCTTCCGCCTTCTTCGAGCTTTCCGCAGCGTCAGCGGAGGAGCTTTCTTCAGGTTGATTGGCCGCTTCTTCAGCTAAAATCTTTTTAACGTCTTCTCCTTTATCTCCAATAATCGCTAGAATATCATTTACAGGTGCAGCTGCCCCTTTATTCACCCCAATATGTAATAAAACGCCATCGTAAAACGATTCGAATTCCATTGTGGCCTTATCCGTTTCAATCTCTGCCAATAGCTCGCCAGACGAAACTTCATCTCCAACTTTCTTGTGCCATTCTGCTACCACACCTTCGGTCATGGTATCACTCAACTTGGGCATTCTTACTACTTCTGCCATTATATAATAGTATTAAGCGTATTCTCTTATGTATGGATAATCTTCTTGTTTGTATACGTCTTTGTATAACTCTTCTTTTTCTGGGTAAGGCGAATTCTCAGCAAATTCAATCGACTCTGCCACAATTTCCTTCACCTTCTCATCTATTTTCTCTAATGCTTTTTCAGTCGCCAATTTGTGGGTTAAGATGGTTTGTCTCACTTTTTCAATTGGATCCTGCGCTTGATATTCAGCCACTTCTTCCTTCGTTCTGTATTTCTGAGGATCAGACATAGAGTGTCCTTTGTAACGGTAAGTTCTTATGTCTAACAAAGTTGGTCCCTCACCTTTTCTTGCTCTGGTTGCAGCTCTTTCAACCGCCTCATATACTGCCTCAACACTCATACCGTCTACTGCTTCACTTGGCATTTCGTATGAATCTCCCAGTTTAGACAAATCTGTTACGTTAGATGTTCTCTTAACAGATGTCCCCATCGCATAGTTGTTATTCTCTACGATAAAAATCACTGGCAACTTCCACGTCATTGCCATATTAAAAGTTTCGTGCAATGCTCCTTGTCTTGATGCACCATCACCAAATGAACATACACAAACATTCTTCGTTCCTTTATATTTTTCAGCAAATGCTATACCTGCTCCCATTGGAATCTGTGCTCCCACAATTCCGTGACCTCCCATAAGATTGGTCTCTTTATGGAACATGTGCATAGATCCACCTTTCCCTTTTGACATTCCCGTTGTTCTTCCGTACAACTCAGCAACCATATACTTAGGATGCACTCCTAAAGCAATTGGGTGAGCATGATCTCTATAAGCAGTGATGTGTTTATCATCTTTCTTACAAGCTGCCATGGTACCCGAGACGACAGCCTCCTGTCCGATATACAGGTGGCAGAATCCTCCAAACTTTTGCTGGATATATAACTGACCCACTTTTTCCTCAATCTTTCTCATCACCATCATCTCCTCATACCACTTAAGATATTGAGCCTTAGAGAACTTTAGCTTACTATTGCCAGCGCTCTTACCTGATGTTGCTTTTGTCTTAGTTGCCATATCAATTAATTAAGAGAAACAAATATATATAATCTAGTGTATTAAACATCCTTTAAACCCTGTGCATCAAAAATAAAGGGTAATAAGTCTGCAGCACTTTCAACCACCATCACTTGTTCGTCGCTCGCTAAATAAATGCGGATAGGCTTCTTTTGCTTGCCTTCATACTCCGCCATGACTTGCCTACACGCTCCGCACGGTGTGGCAATATCTTTGAATTCGAACTTCTTAGATGTTGCATATACAGCCATCTCCACCACTTCCATATCAGGGTGTTTTGAGGATGCATAAAACATGGCAACTCTTTCAGCACATAAGCCAGATGGATACGCAATGTTTTCCTGATTGTTGCCAAGAATAATCTCACCATTTGATAAGATTAAGGCCGCACCCACATTAAACTTGGAATACGGCGCATAAGCTTGTTCCGCGATTGATTTGGCTTTATCTATTAAATCTTGTGCTTGGTTTGATACATCCGCATAATCGCACACGGTGTATGATATGGTAAGTGCTTTTTTCACATTTCAAATATACAATCCTAAAAATATCCTTTCTACATATTAACTGCAGAATTACAATTTTACCTCAATGTTACGTAAATGTTAGGAATATTCTTATTTTTATGCTACCATGTCCTTTAAAACTTATAGCTTGTTGCCTGCGCTATTGACGATAGCGATAGTGATACCGCGTGAGCTACATGCTCAGTATTGCACTGGAGGCGGGCCTTCTAGCACAATTGACTCAAATGTTGAGTCTGTTCAGATTAACGGAAATTCAAGCAGTATAAACTACGTAGGCTGTCCTGGTATAACTGGACTTGAAGACAATACCATATCATCTGTTGATCTTACCGCTGGTCAGGCGTACACTATTGATGTACAATTTGGCACATGTGGAAATAATTATGCTGGGGCGGGAGAAGTATGGATTGATTTTGACGGCGATGGTACTTTTGAAGCATTAGAATCTATCGGAACGTGGAGTGGAACACCTCCCGCAGCCATTAATTCATTTAATTTCACAGTACCTGCAGGTGCTTGCAACGGCACCTTTAGAATGCGAGTTAACCAGCAAGAGGCGGGAGCACTGCCATTAGATCCTTGTGCGGCGTTTACATGGGGTTCTTCAGTAGATTTTTCTGTAATCATTTCTGGTGGCGATTGTTCGTTTGACGGGTCTGGCGCCGGCGGTGGTAGTTCAAACTATTGTCAAGGTGGACCAAGTTCAACTGCTGATTCAAATGTTGAATCCGTGTTTTTATCAGGGAATACTTTCACTATAAACCATACTGGATGTCCTGGCGTAACCGGTGTGCAAGATTTAACCAGCATGTTAGCGGACTTAGGAGCTGGCCAAAACTACCAATTAGATGTTCAATTTGGCACATGCGGGGGTAACTATGGAGGTTCAGGTGAAGCCTGGATCGATTTTGATCACTCAAACACATTTGACCCTGGTGAAAGTATAGGTACATGGACAGGTGCGCCGCCAACGGCATTAAGTTCATTCATATTTAATGTCCCTGCAGGAACTCCAAATGGATATACTGTAATGCGCATTCAACAGCAAGAAAATGCCAGTAACCCTCTCGATCCGTGTGCAAATTTCACATGGGGGTCGGTTATGGACTTTGGAATTGAAATTGTTCAGGGAATTGATTGCAGTCCTTACCTAGGAGATGATGTATCTGATGCCATAGAAATTCCAGCACTACCCTATGTTGACACTAATAGCAATACAGTATGTTACACCAACCAATGGCCTGGATATCCATCGGCGGACGTTCATTATAAATTAGCTGTACCTGCAGGAACTGCAAGCATTACTGCATCACTGTGCAACTCTGATTTCGACACATATCTTACCATAACAGACCTATTAGGGAATGTAGTAGCCTACAATGATGACGCAAGCTGTGGCAATGGAAATTCAGAAATTACCTTTAGCCCAGGAACTGCCGACACATTAATAATAGTAGTAGAAGGATGGGGCAGCAACTCAGGTCAATATATCTTAAACGTAAGTGAAACTGGTCTTACTACTGAGAACGTGAACTCAGAATTTGAAGTGACACTTTACCCTAATCCAGCAAAAGATTTCATTCAAATATCATCCGGTAGTTCCATCAAGAGTATTCAATTATACTCCATCGATGGTCAGCTGGTTAACTCAATTAATTGTAACAACGAGACGTCTAAAAGAATTGATTGCTCTGAGCTAAGCGCGGGAAGCTATATGATCAGACTAATAAGCGAAGATGGAAGTGTGCACGTGTCTAAATTTCAAATCACATCAAAATGAAACACTTACTAATATTCATATGCGTCTTTAGTAGTCTTGAAGCTTTTTCAAGTGGATGGATAAAGCGGGCCAATTATGGTGGTGATGCTCGCCATAGAAGTACTGCTTTTGCTATCGGAGAAAAAGGCTATTTAGGTTTAGGACATATTAACTCGATAACGAATATCTTATTTGAAGACTTCTGGGAGTATGATCCAGCCTCAAACTCTTGGACACAAAAGGCCAACTTTGGCGGAGGTCTTAGATACCATGCTTTTGGTTTTTCATATGATGGTAAAGGTTATGTCGGCACTGGGCGCGTTCCTGGTGGCTCTTATTCTAACGACTTGTGGGAATACGACCCACTTACGAATCAATGGACGCAAAAATCAAACTTCCCTGGAACACACCGAAGAGGAGCGGTAGCCTTTGTTGTGGACTCGCTCGCATTTGTTGGAACGGGACAAACTACAAGTGGGCTGGCAAATGACTTCTTCGCTTACAGTCCAGCGTCAGACACATGGTATTCAGCGCCTTCTTTACCTGGGCCTGGGAGAACTTCTTCGGTTGCATTTTCAATTAACGGTAATGGATATGTAGGCACAGGAAATAGTGGTGGTGGCACAACAGACTTTTATGAATTTAATCGCACTAGCAACACGTGGATTCAGAAAGCCAATGTAGGTTCTACAATTAGACAGGAGGCAACTGGCTTTGCTGTTCATGGATACGGTTTTATTGGGACTGGAGACAATTATTCCAGTGGCACCAATTATGGTGATTTTTGGCAATACGACCCTGCACTTGACACTTGGACACAAATAGAGGACTTTGCCGGACTTAAACGCAGATACCTCAGTAGTTTTGTAATTGGAAATCGTGCCTACACTGGAACTGGCACCAATGGAACCAACTTTAAGGACTTTTGGGAATTCGATTATTTCCTATCTGTGAATAGTCGCATCATTGAATCACTCAATACAAGCCTATACCCAAATCCTTGTGTGGATCAAATTAGAGTGGAAGCAGATTGGCCAGGAGAACTGATATCAGACAACTTAGAATGGAAAGTATATTCATTGTCTGGCAAGTTATTGTATAGCGAATCCTTTAATGGAGATTTGATGCTCAATGTTGATAGCTATTCAAGTGGTAATTATATAGTCCAACTGATGCACGATGATATCCCTGTGCTTAATAAACAATTCGTCAAAAACTAGTGAAGTATTTAGTTTACATAGCATGTTTGTGTTTGCTTTCATTTAGTTCAAGTGCAGCAGAATGGATTAAACGGGAGAGTCTTGGTGGCGTTGCTCGTCATAGAGGCACGGGAATTAGTATTGCCCAGAAAGGTTATATTGGTTTAGGTCACGTGAACGGCACAGGTGTTAATTACGCTTATGACGATTGGTGGGAATACGACCCGGCTAGTAATTCATGGACGCAGAAAGCCAATTATATGGGAGGTGTTAACTATGGTGCTTTAGCCTGGGGAACTTCCAATTACGGCTATGTTGGTGGAGGCGTGTATCATGATTTTAACTATTATCGCTACGATCCGTCAAGCAATACTTGGTCAGCCATAACCGATTGCCCACTGGACGTATCAGATAGAGTAGCTCTTGCTGTTGATAATTACGGAATAGTGATAGACAATTCACTTGCCTACAAGTACGACGAGTCGACTGACACATGGATTCAGATCAGCTACCCCCCAAGCCCACCGGGAATATGGAACGCGACCTTTACTTTAGATGGAAGCGCCTATATGATTAGCGGCAGCACCGTGCTTGAGTACAAAGCGTCTGCAGATACGTGGTTAGTTAAATCCAGTTTCCCTGGTTTAAGCACGGGTGGATACGCTGGATTTAGTGCTTCAGGACACGGTTACATTGCATGTGGATACTCTGGTAGCCTTGGAAATGTTAATGATGAGGTTTGGGAATATAATCCAGCGAGTGATACATGGACACCGACCACAGAATTTGCAGGAATTTCAAGGCGATTCCATGTTGCTTTTTCAATCGGCGAAAAAGGCTATTTAGGATGTGGTACTAACGGAACCAACTTTAAAGATTTCTGGGAGTTTAACCGTACATTGGATGTAGACCAGCAGTTCATACAATCAATAAAAGTCTATCCAAACCCGACAACAAATGTGCTCTTAATCGATACAGATGAAGTGATTTCATTCTACGAAATTTTCAATCAAAACGGGCAACGAATAAAGCAAGTAGATGTGACTTCAAGCGGAAAGTCAATTGATGTTAGCGACTTTCCAAATGGTATCTATATGATTCAGATTACTACAGAAAATGGACAAACTAAGGCCACTAAATTCATCAAACAATGAGAGTTCTAGCACTGATATTTAGTTTGATGGTTAGCTCATATCTAATGTGCCAACAAAACAACTGGGTAAAAAAAGCAAGTTATGGAGGATGGAAGCGAGAACGTGCTGTGGGATTTGGCGTTGCTGGTAAAGGTTATGTTTGTAGTGGTCAAGATACTGCCAACCTAGTTACAAATGATCTTTGGGAATATGACCCAGCCAGCAACTCTTGGTCTCAACGGGCAAATATGCCTGGGGTTGGCAGAAGAAATGCCGTAGCGTTTTCTATTGGGAATATTGGATATGTTGGCACTGGAATGAGCGCGGCAAGCTCTAGTATGGGAACAGAATTATCTGACATGTGGGCTTACAATCCGGCAACAAATTCATGGTCGGCAATCGCTCCTTACCCAGGAGGTTGGGGAAATGGCGTATATTTCGCAACCGCATTTACTCTTGATGGTAAAGGCTACATTTGCGCTGGCAAAGTTGGGCCTAGCAACTATATTACCGATTTATGGGAGTACAAACCTTTAACTGATCAATGGACACAACGTGCACCATTTCCTGGTGGAGATCGCTATCAACTTACAAGTTTTACTGTTAATGGTCGAGCATATGTTGGTCTTGGAACAGATGAAAACGCCTATACTAATGACATTTATGAATACCTACCAGCAACTAATCAATGGATACAAAAATCAAACTTCCCGGGAGCCGAAAGGAGCAGCTGTAGCGCTTTCTCCTTATATGATAAAGGGTACATCTGTCTGGGCGGAGATGGCGGTTACTTAGATGACCTATGGGAGTATAACGCAGCAGATGACTATTGGACGCTAAGAGCTAACTATCCCAGTGACCCGAGGAGGAATGCCTTTTCTTTCGTTATAAACAATCGGGCTTATGTGGGAGGAGGTAAAAGCTACAATGGTTTAAAAAGGAGTATGTATGAGTACACACCAATAGAACCTGTTGGCGTGAACGAATTAGACTTTGATTTAAGTGTATTTCCTAACCCGTGCATAAATCAAGTCAACATAAGCTGCAACACAAGAGTCGCTAGTGTAGAAGTATATAGTATGAGCGGTCGCATGGTGATGCAATCAAGTGGTGAAATAAACCGATTGGATTTAAATGAGTTGGCAAGTGGATGCTATACGCTTCATGTATATAACAATGATGGCAAAAAAGCGAATCAAAGAATTATCAAAAAATGACATATAAAATAATTACAGTTTTAATTGGTCTAGCGTTTTATACATCTAGTTTAGGGCAAACAAACGTATGGACTCAGATGGACAGCGTAAAAGGACCACCAAAAAGCGCGTGTGTTGGCTTTGCAAATTATAGTTTCGGATATATAGGACTTGGATTTGACCAATTCGACTATAAAAGAAGTTTGTTCGTCTACAATCCAGGGTTTAACTTATGGGATAAAGTTGAATCCATGGGAGGTGAATTTAGTACAGGTTTAAACAGGTCCTCTGCAGTGGCTTTTGTAGTTGACAACAAGGCTTATGTGGGGACGGGGCAGGGTGACAATCCCTATTTTGGTGATTTCTGGATGTATGATATGTCTACTAATACATGGACACAGGTGGCAAATTTTGGAGGAAGCCCAAGAACTGAAGCGGTTGCATTTGCTTCTAATGATTTGGGCTATGTAGGAACTGGTAAAAGCGCATCTGGTCTAACTAATGATTTTTGGAAGTACGACCCCAGCACCAATACCTGGACTCAGGTAACTTCCATGCCCGGTGCACCAAGAAAACAAGCAATTGCTGTATCCTTAGGAAACAACAATTTTGTCGGCACAGGTGATGACGGTACGTTTACAGATGATTTCTATAAATATAACGCAAGTACTGACACATGGACACAAGTAAGTGATTTTGCAGGGACTCCGCGTTATGGTGCAGCTGCATTTGGAATTTATCCTAATCTCTTTGTTGGAACAGGATACGATAACACCCTCTCTTACACAAAAGACTTTTGGAGCTATAATTCCCTAAATGACACATGGACACAAGTTCAAGACTTTCCAGGGACAGCTCGCTCACGTGCAGCAGCATTTAGCATCAACGGTACAGGTTATGTGGGAACAGGCTATGATGGTCAACCTACGGACGATTTCTATGCCTACACACCTCAGCTAGGACAGCCAGAAGCCTATAGCTTGCACGCCAATGCCTATCCTAACCCTGCCATAAATCAAATTCAAATTGACTTAGACTATACAGGAACTATGCAAATTGAAATTATGGATATTTCTGGGAAGTTAGTTTTGAGCGAAGAATATATAGCTAATAAACAAATCGATATTTCAAATTTAGTTCCAGGCACCTATGCCTATCGTTTAGTGGACAATAACAATTTGATTACTTTCGGAAAATTTTTGAAGCAAAATGATTAGAGTTGTTGGACTTCTTCTCGGACTCGCTGTGATTTCGTGTGGATCAGATGATAAAACGGTTGAACCACCTAAGCATAAACAAGGAAACTTAAAGGTAGAAAGCATTGAATCGTTGGACACCCTATCTGAACCAGCAATGAGCTCTCAAAATTTATCATTTGAAATAATTGAAGTTGATAGTGGATACGGATATAACATCTTGCTTGACGATGGTAAACCCATGATAAAACAACATCACATCCCAGGGATTCAAGGACTCAAAGTTTTTGCAAATGAAGAAGAAGCAAAAAAAATCGCGGAGTTGGTAAAATACAAGTTAGAAAACAATATTATGCCTCCTTCTGTAACCTTAAACGAATTAGACAGTTTAAACATCTCATACTAGAATGACACGATTACTATTAATAACAATTGTAGCGCTTAGCGTAAGTATTACAGCTTGTAGAAAAGGACCTGGGCCGGGTGGCAAGGCCAGCATCACAGGGAAAGTATACGAAAAGAAGTACAACGCGACCTTCTCAGTACTATTAGAAGAATATTATGCAGGCGATTATGATGTGTATATTGTTTATGGTGATAACCCAACTTACAATGATAAAACAAGTACTCATCACGACGGCACTTATGTGTTCGATTACCTATTACCTGGCACCTATACTTTGTATGTATACTCTAAGGATAAAACCGGTGCTAGCCCGTCAGGCGACATAATTTTAGAGAAAGAAGTAGAAATTACAGATAAGAAAGAAGAAGTTGTTCTGGACGATTTCATAGTTGAAGACAATTAATGCCAATCGAATCAATCATAGCAACTTATGATCCTATTTCACTTGAGGAAATGGATTCGGTTAAACTAATGAACCGAACAGACACTAAGTACATGATGTCGTATGCGGAGTTAGAGCAAATAATATCTCAATTAAGCGATGACTATAGAGTGCTTGAAGTAAATAATACTCGTTTTAGTTCATATAGGTCCTTGTATTTCGACACGCCCAATCACGACTTTTACTATGACCATCATAGAGGGAAAATAGATAGATATAAGGTCCGTATTAGAAAGTACGTTGAGTCTAATCTCTACTTTCTCGAGATCAAACATAAAATTAAGGGGAGAACGGATAAGAAAAGAATTCGATTAAACGGTTTTGAAGAAAATCTGTCTGAATCGTCTATGGACTTTGTAGCATCAGTGTTTAATTTTAGACCTCAACTAGTACCTAGTTTATGGAATAGTTTTGAACGTATCACTCTTGTCAATAGAAAATTAGCTGAACGCATGACAATCGATCTAAACCTTTCCTTTGAATGGGATGGATGGAAACGTGTTGAGAAAAATTTAGTGATTGTTGAAGTAAAGCAAGAAAACGTTAATCGGAACTCACCTTTTATGATAACTGCTAAGCAGGCCTTAGTTAGACCAATGCGTATGAGTAAATATTGCATTGGAATGATTCATAAAGACGATTCTCTGAAATACAACAATTTTAAACCCAAATTATTAAAGATTCAAAAATTAGATAATGGATTGGTTGCATAATACTATCGACCTATTAGGTCAGTTTAATTTCACTTTATTTAGCTCAGATTTTTTGGGCGTAAAGTTGTACGACGATGACGTTAAGAAGATGCTTGTGCGCTTCATTATCAACACGGCTGTAATCGTATATATAGTAAGGTGGCTATATTATCCTATTGCACAACGAAAGGATTATCTATTTACTTATTTGATGATTTCTTTAATCACCTTCTTTATATGTTTTGCATTAAAGAAGTTTGAATTGGGCACTGGAATGGCCTTGGCGCTCTTTGCGATTTTTGGCATAATTAGATACCGAACAGACCCTATTCCTATTAAGGAAATGACGTATTTGTTTGTCGTAATTGGCGTTTCTGTCATTAATGCGCTTGCCAACAAAAAGATGAGCTACCTAGAGCTTCTCTTTGCAAACGCTTGTATTATAGGAATGCTGCATATTCTTGAGCGTGTATGGTTAGTTAAACATGAGGCAAGCAAACGCATAGTTTATGAGAAAATAGACTTGATAAAGGCAGATAAATATAATGAACTTAAGGCTGACTTAGAGGAACGCACTGGACTCAACATTAATCGTGTTGAAGTGGGTAAGATTGACTTTTTAAGAGATACGGCCAACGTAATAATTTACTATTACGAGTCAGACCAAAACGCACATCAATTCGAAGAGAGAACCAATAGTAATGACGACGGTGAATAGATACTGCGCGCTTGTCATATTATTATTAATTGGTCTAAAGGTTAAGGCACAAACAAGAAGCTTTGACACTTGGTATTCGGTACAAACCGATTATGAAGTATTTAAAAATTTTGAAGTAGGAAGTAAGCTTGGATTGCGCTTGGAAGATGGGTATTCTGATGTAAACTATGTCGACACCAAGTTGAGTTATGATTTCCTTGAATACTTCAACATTAAATTCACCTACCGATACGCTGGATCAGATAATCTATTTGATGTTAGTCGCATAGATAATCGTTTTACGACTGACCTAAATGCTGAATATGATTTCGGTGATTTTGAGCTAGGGTTTCGCTACCGACATCAAACTAGGTTTAAAGATTGGTTTAGTTCTGAGGATGGCACAATACCAGACATCAGACACAGATTTAAATTAGAAAGCAAATACAAAATCAATAAGAAAATTGATATCGAATTGGGGGCTGAGATTAACTTACAAACTGCTTACGATGAACCCTCTTATTTTCACAGATATCGTTTATTTAGTGGTGTAGGGTATGACATCAATGACTTTCACAGTGTTGGACTTAGCTACATATTTCAACAAGAGATTCAAGTCAACAATCCGCACAGAGCAAACATCCTGTCAATTGCATATAGCTTTGATTTGACAAAATATGTTGAGTTTTTGAAATTCAGCAAAGAGCGCGCTCCAGAGCAGAAAATCAATTGGTACCGAGAAAGTGGCGAATGGATAAAATCATCCAATTAATAGACACGTAGCATAAGCGCTTACACCCTCTTCTCTTCCAACAAAACCCAATCGCTCTGTAGTGGTTGCTTTAACACTAACGTCATCAACATCCAAGGATAATAAGTCTGCAATACACTGCCTTATCTCATCAATAATAGGATTGATTTTAGGCAGTTGAAGACACACCGTACAGTCGATATTAGAAATCTTGTAGCCTTTATCTTGAACTAGTTTATAGGCATCAACTAATAGCACCTTACTATCTGCTCCTTTGTATTTAGGGTCTGTATCTGGAAAATGATAGCCGATATCTCTAAGATTGGCTGCACCTAAAATTGCGTCTGTGATTGCATGTAAAAGCACATCTGCATCCGAGTGACCTACCGTACCTTTTGTATGATTAAGGGTAATCCCTCCTAAAATAAACTCCTCTCCCTCGGCTAACTTGTGAACGTCAAAGCCGAGTCCAACTCTAATTTTCATCTATCCTGCCGGTGTTTCTGCTTCACCACCAAACGATTCGAAATTGAATCTTAGTGTAAATCTTAGTGTGTTTGCTAATGGGTGTCTTTGTCTTGTCGGAATTAAGTAGCTCAAATCCAAGGCGAACACTGAGTACTTAAGACCAGCTCCTAAGGTAAAGTATTGTCTATTCCCTTTAGTTGGGTGCTCATAGAAAAATCCTGCTCTCACCGCAAATTGCTGAGCATACCAATACTCAAGTCCAGTGGAGATGTTAATCTCTCTAAGTTCTTCTTTTAATCTACTACCTTTTGCAATTACGGCATTTCCATCAGGATCTCTTTGCACATCTCCATTCTCATCTGGAACTACAAATCCTGGTGCATCAACAAATGATTGGAAAATACCAGAAGCCACACCCACATTTGGATTTCTACCAGCTTCAATTTCGTAAGACTGTGTTGTTGTATTATAGATAGGTCTACCTAATGAATCTTCTGCGTAAATTGGTGGCGTTGGAACTAGTAACTTGTTGAAGTCTAGGGCTACGGTAAACTGGTTGTACTCATCAAAGTCCATTGTTAAAGCCGAACCCAATCTCATATTAGTTGGCAAGAAATCTCTATCAACCGTTGCACTGGTGTAAGACATTTTATTACCAATGTTAGTAACCGATAAACCTGCGCTTATTCTTGAGTCCATCGCCCCAAGATTAATATCATCAGTTGTATAGAAAGCAGAGATATCTGCAGCACCCGCGTGACCAGGTTTTGTATCCTGTCCAGCTGCTTGAGTTCCACCTGTTAAGTTAGAATAGATGTACTTAGCTGTAATACCCACAGAGAAATTCTTAGATAATTTTCTGGCATACGCTAAATCAACTGCAAATTCGTTAGGTTTGAAATCTCTAATTACCTTACCCGTAATATCAGTAAACGTGATGTTTCCGAGCGAGAAGTAACGCAATGACGCACCAACACTTTGGTCTTGATCTATTTGTTTGTAACCGCTTAAGAAGGCTAAGTTAATATCTGGAACCAAAGCTTTTAGCCAAGGCGAGTATCCTAAAGACACTTCAAATTCACTGTCAGTGAAATCTTCTGCAAAAGCAAGTTTAGCTGGGTTCCAATGCATGGAGTTAGCATCAGGTGAAACTGCAACGCCTGCATCTCCCATCGCACCACCTCTTGAATCTGGTGCAATAAGCATAAATGGCACAGCCGTAGTAATGGTATTCAACTGAAGGTCAAACTCAGTTCCATCTTTAAAAGTGCTTTGAGCGTTTGCGTTAACAACTAGCCCACCACACATAAGAAATAATCCTAATTTTTTCATTAGCGCAACTTAAAAGGGTAACAAATATACGTTGTATTAAGTTTATTATTGTGTCCTACTTCAAAATAACCAGTTTTTCTGTCTTTTTGGCTACTTTTCCGTCATCCGCACGCACATTTACGTTGTAGATATATACTCCACGCGCAAGTTGGTCTCCAAACTCATCTCTTCCATCCCAATTGACACCTTCTATCCTAAAACCATCTGTTTGAACAATCTGATCAAAGGTCTTAACTAACTTACCTGAAATTGTGTAAATCTGGATTTGAACGTCTAAACTCTGACAGTTCTGATTGTGCTCAAAGTAAAACGTTGTATTGGTTGTGAATGGATTTGGATAATTCAGCACATGATCCAATGCTATATCAGCGGATTCAGATACAACAAAATCAATGGTTCTCTCGCTACTATTATTACTCACGTCCCAGGCTTTAAAACTTAGAGTATGAGGTCCTTGCTCAAGATTAGATAACTTATACATTACTTTTCCGCTTTGGTAAGTATCTAAATCAGCTTCATAATAGTCATTTAATATTATTGCATTGCTTGTATTCTCATCTACAATAGCCATAATATCATGTCCGATACCATTACCTACCGTATTAATTCCATTATCATCAAACAATTTAGCTAAAATAGTAGGGTTTTCATCGGTGGTACCTCCGCTAACAAACTGCTCACTGTTCATGAATAATTCAATCTCAGGACCATTGTTATCTGTGATGGCCGAATCACCAGTACCGCCAATCATAAAACTTTCATTGCTACCATGAGCATCTATACTTCCATCGTGCGCATAATAGGATACACGCCCAGGACCAATTTGATAGGCTATGTCTTTAGGCACTACAAATGAGAAACTGAAATAACCGTTAACGACACTAGCACGTCCCTTGTAAATCACATTTCGTCTAGACTGAAAGTTTATCAATGGAGAGCTTGCATTATTACCCAGCGTTGTTAATTCCGATGACTTATCATACACTGTGGGAAAAACATGCCCATTAAAATCTGTTTTTATGGCCATGCTTGGATTATCTGCAATATGTCCACTTATAGTCACTCTACTAAGCGCTCCAATGGTATCAGTAACACTTATGCTTTGGTTATTAATCGAATCTGTAATAACGTGATGTTTGGGTGCAGCTAAAATCAAAGCTGGATCTCCAATAACATTAAACTTTCGGTGATTCGAACTGCTTGTTGTTGTCGCGTTTTTTGTCGCTACATAAATATCCCCAAGTGCTTGCGGCTCGCCGCTTACTTCATTGAATACATTTTGATAAAAATTCGCGTTTAATGCTGTATTACCTGAAGAAAAAACTAAACGTGTTGTTGTAAAGAGTGCACAACCACCGCCATTTTTATTTAGGAATACTAGTTCACCAGCAGACACTCTACCCGGGTCATCAAATCGGGTAAACTCACATGTGGCTGTCATAAACAGAGGTAGACGGTCATAATTGGTCCAATTATTAATCGTGGGAATATCCAAAATTCTTTCATGCGCCCAACCAGCTTCTCCACCGTGCCCCATATAATTCATGATTAAACAACCTTCTTGCACCTGATTCTTAATTTGATCGGCCGCTTCATAATACCTTTCTCCTCCTGGAGTTGAGGCCTGTGGATAGGCATCTATATAAATCTTTTCATAGTTAAATACAGGATGATTAGTATTAAGCTGACTAATAATATAGTTCTCGGTTCCTGTCACATAGGCGCCCCCATCTTCATCATCCGACACAAAAGCCACGGTATTTCGCCAATCACCCAAAGTACCCTCACTCTGATTATCACAAGTGCTACAGTTACTTTCCAATGATCCCGTTCGTGTCATATAATGAATGGTTTTATCCACCATAGCAGTTGCATCAACTTGGTTAGTGGCAATAAACCTTCCTACACCTATATCCACTAAATCAAGGTTATTAATCCCCTCATTAGTGTCCAAAAGCGCGAAATAATCATCAGTTACATAAGACACCGTTGAGAATAATGCTTCAGGTGATTGATAAGTGGGCACAAAATTATGATTACCCGCAAGTCTGTATTTATTATCGTATGATCCATCACCGAATAATAAAAGATACTTTGGCATTTTGCTAGGCACGCCTGCTGCTCGCTCATAAAACATACGTACAAAATCACGAATTGCCGTGGCATCTACCATACCGCTTGAAAATTCATTATATATCTGACGAGTTGTGGCTATCTGCACACTTAATCCTCTGCCTGTATGGAAATCGGCTAATCTTTCCGCCTGAGACAGAAACTCTGGAGCGGTAACTATCAAGTAATCCGCTGGCCCCATAGCATGTAAATTCTGATTTTCTATTTTATGAAATGCTATTGGTTGTGAAAACGAATTACCTCCGAAAGCAACGAATGATCTTAGGCTATCAGCATCCATAACAAACGATACACTTGAGCCATTATCAGTATAGTTAATGCTTGTTATGTTTGAAGGATCAGTGATTTCCCATACAAAGTCTATCGTGTTGGAGTTTTGAATGGTGTAGTCTGCTACTTGCCCTGTTCCATACGACTCCAAATCTGCAATAAACAAAGGGTTCCCCGCATACACTAGTTGTCTTCTTGCATTCACCTTGATATAATTCAACCATCCTTTTGCGGATGCATCTGGCTTGTTATACTGAAAGTTTAAATTCAAATTGCTAGCCCCAGGCACAAGCTCAATCGTTCCGTTGCCTCTTTTTGCAGGAGGATCATACTGACCATTACCCGTAGCCGCAACGCCTATGTTTTGATTAATAAAATTCGGTGATGCCGAACTAATGGTAAATGAATTACTAGAGGAAACGTGCGAACCTAACACCTCAATATCAATGGTCATTGTATCACTAGCAATATTTGGGAAATTAAAACTATACGTTCTTTCTGTCAATACATCAAACTCATCCCCGTACCATTCGGAACCCGATTTAATCATATTTATATCATCCTTATCGATATACTTGTAATCATTGTATTGAGTAACTGTAACCGTTGGGCTTGCAACAGATTGATTCTGTGTTGAGACTCTTTTAGGGCTTCTTAGTGGATCAAGGTTGATGAAATAATATGAAGTATCACTATATACATTATTAATATGTTCAAATAAATTGTCTCCATTAACTATTATATCGTCGGGACCTTCACCATAAAACAAGAAGTAATCGTCTTCATTAAATACGCCATCTCCACCATCATCCATGTATATGGCATTCTCCAATAAGTCATCAGGCCTATATTCATTGTTATTTACTGGCAACATTCCTTCAGAATTTCCAAATAAGTGAATAGAATTGCTGGGAAGATTACTTTGTCCGGCCAATGATGCAAGATAAGCCCCAGTAACTTTGTATAAACCTCTTGATACAACACCAACTTTATACCAATCTCCACTTCCATCTCTCAGAACAGATTCGGTAACAAAAGAGCGATTAGACTTTCTATTGTTCACTATCGCTTGCTCATTAGTGATTCTGTAAGAATAGCTAAGCAATTTTTTATACTCTCCTTGTGCTGTGACTCTAAGAGGTTTAATTAATACGAAACTATGTGCTTGCCCACGCTGAAATCCGGTATGCGTTAAAATTTCGTATTCGCTATTGATACTTTTACCCTCAACACATTTCTTTTCATCCGCTGATAACTCTACCTCAGTGACATTGTATAATTCTATATCGAATGAACTAAGATTCTTATTACTGATGTCTATTCGCAGAGTAGGCAATCCTTGATCATCATACATAGCATTTGCGAAATCAAGAAGCTCAATGGTTTCATGGTCCGATATCTTTTGGCTATGTACGCCCTTCCACTCGATCCGCTGTTCAGCGGTTGGTAGACGAGATTCGCGCTGAGCACAAATGTGCAGCGCAACAAAAAGTACGAATGTAGAAAGCAAGAGTTTATTCATTCTAAGGCAAATATACTGTCAAGCGTAAAGGTATATCATATAAAACAACGTAAAAATTGCAACTAAGTTAAAGTAACAACGTAACAAGTGTTATAGATATTATGTGGTCTGCCAACAAAATGTTGATAACTGTGTTAATATTGTAACTAAGTGAATTTTTTTTCGTAACATTGGGTCTTAATTTTGGATCAAACTACTGTATGATAAACAGAATTATTAAGCTATTAACCTTGGTTTGCTTGATTGCAGCGGGATTCGGAAGCACTAAAGTTCGTGCTCAGGATCCTGAATTTACGCAATTTTATGCGAACCCACTGTACCTAAATCCTGCTTTTGCGGGAACGCATAGGTGTCCTCGTGTTACATTAAATTACAGAAATCAATGGCCTGCCTTAAGTGGAACGTTTGTTACATCTAGTGCAAGTTATGATCAGCATGTAGACGCATTATATGGTGGATTAGGTTTGATGGTAGTTAGCGACCAAGCTGGTAAAGGAATTCTAACGACTAATCGAGTAAGTGGTATTTACTCATATCAAGCGAAAATTTCTAGAACATTCTCAATTCGATTTGGTGCAGAAGCAACTTATTTTCAGCGCTCATTAGATTGGAGTAAATTGACCTTCGGTGATATGATTGATCCAAGAAGAGGATTTATCTATGAAACTAGTGATATTCCGCGTGGTGGTTCAGTAAGTGGTATTGATATTTCAGCTGGAATTTTAGGATTTTCTGACAACTTTTATATAGGTGTAGCGGGACATCATTTAAATGAACCAGATGAATCTGTCATTGCAGGTACAAGTCCAATTCCTTTAAAATTAACTGGACATGCTGGAGCTGTGATACCATTAGGAAGCTCACGTTATCAGGAAACTGCGACTCTATCACCAAACATATTATATAGACAACAAGCTGGATTTAGACAGCTAAACATGGGTGTTTATATGAAGAAAGGTGCTCTAACTGGAGGAGTATGGTACAGAAATAAAGACGCATTTATTGTTCTAGTAGGGGTTCAGACGGATGTTGTGAAATTTGGATATAGTTATGATGTAACGGTGTCTAAATTGGGTACGGCAACAGCCGGATCGCATGAACTTTCATTCCAAATGAACTTTGATTGTAAACCGAAGAAGAGAACGTTTAGAACAATTAGTTGTCCATCGTTCTAAAAAATAGTGTAACCTTTTTTGATTAAGACGTTATAAAGGAGATTAAGAAAAACGAAAACATGGAAATCAGACGTTTAAAGTTGGCACAGTTGTTTGTTGTAGCACTTACAGCAGGTTTGATGTCTAGTTGTAAATACGAGACATCTAATGTAACCGGTTGGGACTACAACAACAGAGATAATGGCGGATTTCAGAAAGTACCTTTTGAAGAGCAGGAAACTGGTCCGGGATTGGTATTGATTGAAGGTGGTACATTCACCATGGGTAGAGTTGAACAAGATGTAACTTACGATTGGGATAACATTCCAAGACGTGTTACTGTTTCCTCATTTTACCTAGATCAATTTGAAGTACGTAATTTCGATTACCTAGAGTATTTATATTGGACGCGAAGAACATATACTAGTTTCCCTAGTATTTATTACAACGCACTTCCTGATACTCTAGTTTGGCGTGAGAAATTGGCTTATTTGGAGCCATACGTAGAATACTATCTGCGCCACCCTGCTTACAGAGACTATCCTGTGGTTGGTGTTAGCTGGATTCAAGCGAACGATTTCTGTAAATGGAGAACGGATCGTGTGAATGAGTTCATCTTAATCCGTGAAGGTGTATTACAATGGTACCCTGCACAGGCAGATGAAACTGTATTTAACACGGATGCATACCTAGCTGGTAAGTACACGGACGTTGAGCAAGAAATTGAAAAATTACCAGATCTTAACCCTAGTAATCCAGGTACTGGAAAAAGAGGTAGAGCGTCACTTGGTAGAAGAATTGTTAGAATGGAGGATGGTATCTTATTACCACGCTACCGTCTACCAACTGAAGCTGAGTGGGAATATGCTTCTTATGGTCTTATTGGGAATACCTATGATGAGCGTATTGTAGAAAGAAGATTATATCCATGGAATGGTCACTGGGTAAGAAACCCTGAAGATAAATTCCAAGGTGAAATCTTAGCGAACTTTGTAAGAGGTCGTGGAGATTACATGGGTGTAGCTGGAAAATTAAATGATAACGCGGACGTAACAGCTCCTGTTGATTCGTACTGGCCAAATGATTATGGTCTTTACAACATGGCGGGTAACGTTTCTGAATGGGTAATGGATGTTTATCGTCCACTATCGAGCGAAGACTTTGATGAATTCAGACCATTTAGAGGTAACGTATTTAAAACAAAAGTACTGAACTCTGAAGGTGGAATTGAAGAGCCTGCAACAATGCCAATGTACGATTACCATGCAATGTTTGAGTACTTGTATGACTTTAGAAAAGTGAGACAAGAAAACACATGGCCAAAAATTGGTAAACGTCAGCAGTTATCTGAGGATTCAATGATTTTCAACATTCAGCAATATGTTGCAAGAGCTATTCAGTATTCTGAAAGAGGTGACGATGAAAACGCTTCATTAGAATTAGATGAAGTATTCCAAAGTGTACTTACAGCGTATGATGATTCATTACCTGAATACCACAAAGAATTGCCATCAATGTTGAGAGAAGGGCTTTCTCAGTATGTACTGCATGGTGAGCAAGAAAGAGGTAACTCTGTTCCAGGTAGCTTAAGATGGAGAGAAGTTACAGCGGAAGAAAACCTTCAGAGACGTAATTATACAATTGCAGATAACATCAACTATAAAGATGGTGATCTAGAGTCTTCTCACTATTATGAAGCTAGAGGGTCTGCAAGAGGTACTATGATCTCTGGAAACTTTAACTCTCAATATGCGACCAGTGCCGAAAAGGATGTAAACAACGTCATAGCACGGGTTAACAACGAGCAGTTTGCATATAAAATTGATACGGCGACGGAAACAGACACTGTAACTGGAACTAAGACAATCACAGGATTACAGTACAAGTATACCAATGGTGGTTACGGTTGGAAGAAGTTCGAAAAGAACGTAATGTACCAGTCAATGTGGGATAGTGAAAGAGCTCAAAACATGGCAGGACAACCTACAACACTAATTTCTGATAGATCTCGTGTTTATAAAGGTGCATCTTGGAGAGACAGAGCATACTGGATGAACGGTGGAACTAGAAGATACTTAGATGAAGAACTTTCAATGTCTACCCTAGGATTTAGATGTGCTATGACACGCGTTGGTAGCCCATCAGGTCTTGGTGGAAAGAAGAAGAAAAGAAAATAGTATTAACAATTAGATACTGATTAAAAAGCCGACAGATAAATCTGTCGGCTTTTTTTATTATTAGTTTTATTGTATGACTGGAATTGAGGATTTATACGAGAAATATCTATCTAGTACAGGTATTTGTACTGATACCAGGAAAATTATAGAGGGGAGCCTATTCTTCGCATTAAAAGGTGATAATTTTAATGGTAACGACTATGCACAATACGCCCTCGATAATGGTTGCAGCTACGCGGTCGTAGATGAAAAATCACAAGATGATAATCCTCGGTTTGTAGATGTAATTGACAGTTTAAAAGCACTTCAAGAACTTGCTAAATACCATAGAAAGCAGTTGGGCACTCCCATAATCGCTCTTACAGGTAGCAACGGAAAAACTACTACAAAAGAATTAATGAACAATGTATTGGCAAGTAAGTATAATGTACTCGCCACCATTGGAAATTTAAATAATCATATTGGAGTTCCATTAACTCTATTGCGCCTTAAAAAGGAACATGACCTAGCCATAATTGAAATGGGTGCTAATCATCAAGGAGAAATTGCTCAATACTGTCAAATTGCTCTACCCGACTATGGTTTAATTACAAATATCGGCCTAGCTCACTTAGAGGGATTTGGCGGAGAAGAAGGGGTGCTCTTAGGTAAGTCTGAATTGTTTAAGTATATCGATTCGCACGGAGGCACTATATTCTTTAATTCCAGCGACCCAAAGCTAAAAACACTAAAGCTAAATACGGATAAGATTATTAATTATGGAGCACATGGTCTAACAGGTGAAATGATTGCAAGTGACCCAAAGCTAAGATTTAGATACGTAGATGGAAATTACCAATCAGAAACATTATCTACTCAGCTAGTAGGCGCCTACAACTTTATAAATATGTTAGCCGCTGTATGCGTTGGTCGTCATTTTGATGTTGATCACAAGGACATTGAAAATGCACTCACCCAATATACACCGGACAACAATCGCTCTCAATTACTTGAAGGTAAAAATAAGCTTGTGTTAGATGCATACAATGCGAATCCTAGCAGTATGAAGGCAGCTATTCAGAATTTCGCGAATATGGATGGCTATAAACTGTGCATTTTGGGTGACATGCTTGAATTAGGAGATGTAGCAGATGATAAACACACGGAAATCTATCAATTGACGTGTGAATTAGGACTTGATAGCTACTTTGTTGGTCCTCTATTTTCGAAGATTGGTGCGAACAAATCATTTCCTTCAACTGATATCCTTCTCGAGTTCATAAAAGAAAACCCTCAAGAAAATCGTACGATTCTCATTAAGGGTTCTCGTGGTATGCGTTTAGAACGTCTTGTTGACCTTCTAAAATAAACCTTCTATTATATCGTCGCTTACTATATTAGGGAGCGTTACTTTTAGATTTGGTGTGCGTTCCATTTCACGTTTTATAGCAAACACAGCCTCATCATTTCTCGCCCATGAACGTCTTGCAATACCATTATTAACATCCCAATGAAGCATCATTTTAAGGCGTCTATCAGCGTCATCTGATCCATCTAAAAGCATTCCAAAGCCACCGTTTATAACTTCTCCCCAACCTACTCCACCTCCATTATGGAGAGAAATCCATGTAGCACCTCTAAAGCTATCGCCAACGAAATTATGTACCGCCATATCCGCTGTAAATTGGGAACCATCGTAAATATTAGATGTTTCTCTATATGGTGAATCTGTTCCAGATACGTCATGATGATCTCTACCTAGCACTACTGGACCTATTTCACCTGCCGCAACAGCTTTATTGAATGCTTCAGCTATCCGCATTCTTCCTTCAGCATCTGCATATAAAATACGCGCCTGTGAACCAACCACAAGTTTGTTTTCTTGCGCGCCTTTTATCCACTGAATATTATCCGCCATTTGCTGCTGAATTTCTGCTGGCGATTGTTGTCTAATTTCCTCCAAGACTTCACATGCAATTTGATCTGTCTTAGCAAGATCCTCTGGTTTTGCAGATGTACATACCCATCTAAATGGACCGAAACCATAGTCAAAACACATGGGCCCCATAATATCCTGCACATAAGACGGGTACTTAAAATGAATACCATCTTCTGCCATTACATCTCCTCCAGCGCGTGATGCCTCAAGCAAAAACGCATTTCCGTAGTCAAAGAAATAGGTGCCTTTTGCAGTGTGTTTATTAACCGCCGCAGCATGTCTTCTAAGTGATTCTTGTACTTTTTCTTTGAAGGTCTCGGGGTCTTTCGCCATCATTTCGTTAGCGTCTTCTAAACTCAAACCTGCTGGGTAATATCCACCAGCCCATGGATTGTGCAATGATGTTTGGTCCGATCCTAAATCGACATATATGCCAGCTTCATCAAATTTCTCCCATACATCCACAATGTTGCCGTCATAAGCGATTGACACTACTTCTTTATCTTGTTTTGCTTTGCTTACACGTGCGCAAAGCTCATCCAAATCTGAAATAACTTCATCAACCCAGCCTTGTTCATGTCTTTTGAAAGTAGCTTCTGGGTTTACTTCTGCGGTTACTGAAATACATCCTGCGATATTCCCTGCTTTCGGTTGTGCACCGCTCATTCCACCTAATCCAGCCGTAACAAATAGTTTGCCTTCTAGTCCTTCGCCATCCTTCGCAATCTTTCTACCAGCGTTTAATACCGTTATTGTTGTTCCGTGTACAATACCTTGCGGACCAATATACATATAGGATCCAGCCGTCATCTGCCCATACTGCGTAACACCTAAGGCATTGAATTTCTCCCAATCATCCTGCTTGGAGTAATTAGGAATCATCATACCGTTGGTTACTACCACTCTTGGTGCTTCTTTGTGTGATGGAAATAGACCTAATGGATGACCGCTATACATAACAAGTGTTTGTTCGTCAGTCATCTCGGCTAGATATTTCATCACTAAGCGGTACTGCGCCCAGTTCTGGAACACTGCTCCATTTCCACCGTAAGTAATGAGTTCATGTGGGTGCTGCGCGATGGCGTAGTCAAGATTGTTTTGAATCATGTGCATGATTGACTTTGCATGCAGCGATTTCCCGGGGTACTCATTGATGGGGCGGGCGTACATTCTATAAGTTGGTCTGAATCTATACATATAGATACGACCGTATTTCTTTAGTTCTTCTGCGAATTCCGGAGCTAATTCTGCATGCTGCTCTTTAGGGAAATACCTAAGTGCATTGCGAATAGCTAATTTCTTTTCCTCAGGACTCAATATATCCTTTCTAATGGGCGCATGACTCACACTTGTGTCATATTTCTGTTTAGGTGGTAATTGAGCTGGTATGCCTTCTAAAATGGCTTCTTTAAAATCTATTTGTGTTGTTTCCATGTTCTATTTGTTTAATGAGTTATTAATTGATTTGAATAACTCAGCCATCATGGATAATTAATATTAGACCGAAAGAAGTTTTGATACAGCATACTATGACTTTTTGTTGTCTTGGTTTTTCTTTTTATCGTGAAAACCATAGGGGCAATGACGGCATCCATTTTTGCAACAGTATCCTCTTTTTAGATGATATTGTTCGGTGAATACTTTAAACCCTTCAGGACTCAGGTAATAGTCACCTTCTTCAAGTTTCTTGATACTACCAAATCCTGACATGTCATCACTCATTTAACAAAAATAGCAACTATGTTTTGACTTTGGTTATGTAAAAAAGAAAATCCCCAAGATTTTCACCTGGGGATTTACGTGTTAGTTGTTAAGAAGCCCTGGATACACAGGGATGCTTTGTTGTTTGTTGCAAGCTTGCATCATTCATCAGCCAGAACACATCTCGCAGTTATCCGGATCGTCCAAAGAACATGCAATTTCTGCCATTCTTTCTTCCTCCGTTTTTGCGGTTGGTTGTTGCTGAGTTTCTTTATTAACTGTGAACTTAATAGCATCTGTTGCTGCTTTAGTTCTTAAGTAGTACATACCTGTTTTCAATCCTTTCTTCCATCCATAGAAATGCATTGACGTCAACTTTGCAAAGTTTGCATTCTCCATAAAGATGTTAAGCGATTGAGATTGACAAATGTAAGCTCCTCTATCAGCTGCCATATCCAGGATAGACTTCTGAGAAATTTCCCACGCTGTCTTGTATAGTTCTTTGATGTTTTGTGGAATCTCATCAATTTCTTGAATTGATCCGTTAGCCACCATCAATTTGTTTTTAAGGTCATCATTCCAGATACCTAGTTTAACTAAATCTCTAAGTAGGTGTTTGTTTACCACGATGAACTCACCTGACAATACTCTTCTAGTATATAGGTTTGATGTATATGGCTCAAAACATTCGTTATTTCCAAGAATTTGTGCCGTAGAAGCCGTTGGCATTGGAGCGAGTAATAATGAATTTCTCACACCGTGCTTTTTAACTTCTTCTTTAAGGACATCCCACTCCCATCTGTCTGATGGTTCAACACCCCACATATCAAACTGGAATATTCCCTCTGATGTTGGCGAACCTGGGAAAGTCTCGTAAGCACCATCTTGCATAGCCAAATCTTTAGACGCTGTCATAGACGCATAATAAATCGTTTCAAAGATGTCTTTATTAAGCTGTCTTGCTTCAGGCGAATCAAACGGCATACGCATCATGATGAAAGTGTCTGCCAATCCTTGAACACCTAAGCCAATTGGACGGTGTCTTAAGTTTGAATTTCTAGCTTCCTCAACTGGATAGTAATTCCCGTCAATAATCTTGTTAAGGTTCTTAGTAGCGTGATATGTTACTTCAAATAGCTTATCAAAATCATACTTGCCATCTTTTACATACTTAGGAAGTGCCAGAGATGCTAAGTTACAAACCGCTACTTCATCTGGAGCAGTGTATTCCATTATCTCAGTACACAAGTTAGATGACTTAATTGTTCCAAGATTCTTCTGGTTCGACTTAAGGTTAGCTGCATCTTTGTACAACATGTAAGGCGTACCCGTCTCAATTTGAGATTCCATCACCTTGAACCATAAGTCCTGAGCCTTCATGGTTTTTCTTCCACGACCTTCTTTTTCGTACTTAGTGTAAAGTTTTTCAAACTCTTCACCGTATGCTTCTGAAAGACCAGGACACTCGTTAGGACACATCAATGTCCAGTCTCCGTTAGCCTCTACTCTCTTCATGAATAAATCTGGAATCCAAAGTGCGTAGAATAAATCACGTGCTCTTTGCTCTTCTTTACCATGGTTTTTCTTTAAGTCTAAGAAGTCATGAATATCTGCATGCCAAGGCTCAATGTAGATAGCGAATGAACCTTTACGCTTACCACCACCTTGATCAACATATCTAGCCGTATCGTTAAACACTCTCAACATAGGAACGATTCCATTAGAAGAACCGTTTGTTCCTTTAATGTAAGATCCTTTAGCTCTAATATCGTGGATAGACAAACCAATTCCGCCAGCAGACTGTGAAATTTGAGCACATTGCTTAAGTGTATCATAAATACCCGCAATACTGTCTTCTTGTGTTGTTAATAAGAAACATGAAGACATTTGTGGTTTAGGAGTACCCGCGTTAAACAAGGTAGGTGTTGCATGTGTAAACCACCCTTCTGACATGTAATTATAAGTTTGAATAGCCGATTCAATGTCATTTTTGTGGATACCAATAGCAACACGCATTAACATGTGCTGTGGACGCTCTGCAATCTTTCCGTCTAACTTTAATAGGTACGATCTTTCAAGTGTTTTAAACCCGAAGAAATCGTATCTAAAATCTCTATCGTAGATAAGTGTAGAATCAAGTAAATCCGCATTTTCTTGAATTACATTATATACATCTTCTGCTAATAATGAAGCATTCTCTCCTGTTTTAGGATCTACATAATTGTATAAATCCTCCATTGTAGAAGAAAATAATTTCTTGGTGTTTTTGTGAAGGTTAGACACAGCAATTCTAGACGCTAATAAAGCGTAATCTGGATGCTGAATCGTGTTTGTTGCTGCTACTTCAGCAGCCAGGTTATCTAATTCAGATGTAGTTACTCCGTCATAGATACCTTCAATAACCTTCATTGCTACAGTTTCTGGCGATACCATTGGGTTCAACCCGTAGCAAAGTTTCTTAATGCGGGCCGTAATCTTATCGAACTTTACTGCTTCTTTGCGCCCGTCTCTCTTTAATACATACATTGGCTATTCTCCTTGTTTTGCGGTTAGTAGTTTGGTTTATTTAAAAGTCTGCATCTAAATCAAATGATTGATCTTCTTTGTTTCCTAGCACCCCTGCTTTCTGGTATTCACCCACTCTCTTTTCAAAGAAGTTAGTTTTTCCTTGAAGATTAATCATATCCATAAAGTCAAATGGATTTGATACGTTGTAAATCTTCTCGTTTCCTAACTCAACTAATAATCTATCTGCGACAAATTCTATATACTGTGTCATTAAATCAGAGTTCATTCCGATAAGCTTAACCGGTAAGGCGTCTGTTACGAACTCCTTTTCAATTTCTACAGCGTCTCTAATAATTTCTTCTATTTGAGATTTTGGCATCTTATTCACCAAGTGCTTAGTGTATAATAAACATGCAAAATCACAGTGTAAGCCCTCATCACGAGAAATTAACTCGTTAGAGAAACTTAATCCTGGCATAAGACCTCTTTTCTTTAACCAAAAGATGGAACAGAAGCTACCTGAGAAGAATATTCCTTCTACCGCAGCAAATGCCACAAGTCTTTCGGCAAACGAACCATTCTCGATCCATCTCAATGCCCAATTTGCTTTTTTCTTAACACAATCCAATGTTTCGATTGCCTTAAACAAATAATCTTTTTCCTTTTTATCCTTGATGTAAGTATCGATAAGCAGTGAGTAGGTTTCAGAATGGATATTCTCAATCGCTATCTGAAATCCATAGAAAAACTTAGCCTCAGTATATTGAACTTCAGATAAGAAGTTTTCCGCTAGATTTTCATTTACAATACCATCACTTGCCGCGAAAAAAGCCAAAACATGCTTGATGAAATGACGCTCATCATCATTCAACTTTTGCTCCCAATCAATAATATCAGGAGACAAATCAATTTCTTCAGCTGTCCAAAAACTTGCTTCTTGTTTTTTATAGAATCCCCAAATATCGTCATGCACTATTGGGAATAGTACGAATCTGTCAGGGTTCTCTTTTAAAATTGGCTCGTCCATTATCTCGGTATTTTCTGGTAACACTTCTGATAAATCGACTTTTTGGTCAGTTGTTTTGTTACTTTCTTCCATCTTACTTAACACGTTTTAGTTTAGAGACTACAAGCCCCTGCCGCTTCCGGCTTATTTTACTTCTTCTTCTTAAAATCGAACTTTTATGTTTGGTTTGGTCAAACCATATCTCGTTCAAAGAGACGCTACAAAAATTCACAAAATTTGCGCGCTAGTCAAACCTATTTCATCCACAATTATTTGTAGTTTTCAACACGACTCTAGCAAAGCCCCATAACATAAGGGAAACTTTAAATTAACACCTCAAAACACTCTACAATCCTTTAAAACAAAGGCATTCACCTCACATTCGATTTTTTATTCCTCACACCCCAAAGAACATACTCCCTTGACCAACAAGCGATTTAACAACTACAAGTAACTAAAAAATTCATGTTGATTTCGTGTGCATAAGTTTTATGTATCAACAAAAAAAAGTTAATAGGGGGAGGGGGAATTCGAAATTTGAGATTTGATATTCGAAATTGGAGTTACTTGGGAACATGGGGGAGGATTTGAAATTCGAGATTTGAAATTTGAAATACAGAGTTGCATGGGAACAAGGGAGACAATCGTTATTTGAAATTCTGACTGAAGCACTCTTTTCGAATTTCGAATCTCGAATTTCGAATTTCGAATCCACAAATTTAACCTCAGAATTCAATCTTCAACTGAACACTCATTTCCTCCTTTTGGTCTTCATCGTCAAAGTTTGAAACTGATATACCTAGCAACCTTACAGATTCTTTTAGTTTTTCTTGGTAAAGCAAGTCTTTGATTATAGGCATAAAGTCTGCAGCATCTTGTACTTTATTTTCGAGTGTTTTGCTTCTGGTTTGTTGAACAAAATCTCTGTACTTTATTTTAAGTGTGATTGTGCGACCAGAAAGCTTGGACTTTTTTAATCGTTTTTCCAAGGTTGAACCTATTTCATTCAAACGCTCCATCATATATATTTCAGAGCTAATGTTGGTGGTAAACGTTCGCTCTGCACCGACAGACTTTCGTTTTCTATCTGGAACTACTGGACTATTGTGAATTCCTCGAACAATATAATAGTAATGCTTGCCAGATTTACCAAAATCGCGTTCTAATTCCTCGATAGATTTTGCTTTTAAATGTTCGCCCTTAAAAATGCCCATACCGTGCATGCGTTTAGCTGTCACTTTGCCTACTCCAAAGAACTTTGCAATCGGAAGTTGCTCAAGAAATACCTCAACTTCTTCGGGCGGAATAGTTTTCTGACCATTCGGTTTGTTGATGTCACTGGCTACCTTCGCTAAAAACTTATTAATGGATATACCAGCAGAGGCCGTCAAACCAGTCTCTTCCAAAATGCGTGCACGAATTTCTTTCGCAATTAAGGTACCCGATAACATGCCTTTTTTATTCTCGCTTACATCTAAAAATGCCTCATCAAGAGATAAGGGTTCTACCAAGTCAGTATAGTCGTAAAATATAGAACGAATAACAGATGAGACTTCCTTATAACGCTCAAATCTGGGTTTAACGAAAATTAATTGCGGACACCTCAACTTTGCCAATCTGCCCGATAATGCAGAGTGCACTTTATACCTTCTTGCCTCATAACTTGCAGCAGCTACAACCCCCCTCTCTTCTCCTCCACCGACGGCAATAGGTTTACCTCTTAATTCAGGATTATCCAATTGCTCGACAGAAGCATAGAAGGCATCCATATCTACATGGATTATTTTTCTGCTATTTAAGTTTTCTTCCACGAGTTTTATTGCGATTGTACTTCCAAAATTACGCTATTGCGTTTTAGAAATGTTCCATTTAACGATTATATCATTACAACTAGTATGAAGCTGATCACGTTTATAATATTGGCCGCGCTTATCGGTTCGTGTGGTAAAATTGAGAAAAACCAAAGCCCTTCGCTTGTCCAGGAAACAAAAATCGATAGCGCTGACATTGTAGAAACTCAAGTTGATTCGATAATTGTAGAAACGGACGAATTTGGCTACCTAATTGTGGAGGATACCTGCACTGAACATTGGTCTTCTCGTTTTTCAAGTTATAATGATTTACGAGCGCATACTGAGACATTACGCTCCACTTTATATAGAAGATACCTTAGCTTACGTGGCCAAGAGCAGCATTTGTTTCTAGATTCGGTTGGAATGGTCTATGGTAAACTCATTGCAAAAGAATATCTACCGCATTGGTGCGGGACAACTTGGGATTTTAATGGCCATACGGATGTACCTAAGGAAGATGCTGTCGCTTGTGGCTATCTGGTTTCCACCATACTTAAACATTCCGGGATTAATCTAAATCGATTTACCATGGCGCAGCAAGCCGCTTCTTATGGTGCTATGACCTTATTGGGTGGAGAAAACACACCACCACTCACATCTATTGACAACATGCCAGCCAAGGTCGAATCACTGCAAGATGGGCTTTATAAAGTTGGTCTTAATAATCATACAGGATTTTTATGGATTGAGAACACTATCCCCTATTTCTTACACAGTAGTTTTATTCATGAAGATGGCGTTGTAGTTGAGAAAGCCATGTGCTCTCTGCCGTTTATCGCATCCACGATATTTCAGATTGTACCAATAAGCAGCAATCATTTTATTTTAAAGAAGTGGTTAAGTGGTGAGGCGGTGCATGTGTATACTAGATAATTTATGCTTAATACTCAAGTGTGATTACTTCACTTAATGGGCTTTTTTTTCCGTTGGTATGCATAATTTGAACACGGTAGCTATAGCTGTTATTTATAAAAAGGTCTTTGTCTTTATAAACAGCATTGCCATCTGTTATGGTCTTTAAGAGCACCATGTCACCATCATTTTTTTGTCTGTAGATTCTCACACCATAGACATCCTTTTGCTGATTCCATTTTAAAATGATCATACGCTCTTTCCGTACAACCAAAGCATCTAATCCAAAGTCAAGCCCACTTTGATTCTGCGCCTCAAGACGAATTTTCTTTGATTTGCTTGTATTACCGCTAATGTCTGAGGTAATAAGTTGATAGGTGTAGGTTTCTCCCAATAGGCAACTTGTGTCTTTTATACTAAAGTTTGTCATTCCACCAGTTATAATAATCTCTTGTTCCTGTCTTGTTCCGCCCCCAGTGCGTATAAGTTGGACCCTTTTCAAATCTAAAGAACTGGATAGAACGCCTGAAATGGTGATGCCGTCTATTTCATTAAGATAAGCAGTGATGCGAGATGGTACTGGTGGAATAATATCCGGTTTAATTAACTCAACTGGCTCGGATTTAGGTGAGTTATTGTAGTTGGAATCAACCGCAGCAATGCAGTAATAAATCTTAGGGCTTAGGTTGTTGAGTGAAATACTGTCTGTGTATGAAGTTGATGCGTTAATTTGATTCGCGTTAATACTTATCCATTCTTCCTTTGCTGCATTTCTTCTAAACACTTTATATAACATGATGTCATTATCTTCTGGCTTATCCCACTTAAGCTCTACTATTCCGTTTGAATCAATCTGAGCTATTAAATTTTGTGGTTGTCTTGGAGGCACCTGGTCCAATACATAGGTATACTTTGGATACGATAGAAGCGTGTCATTATTAGGAATAATAGCCTCTGCAAAATAATATGCTCTGCTTGCTATTTCGTTTGGTAATAGCACGGCCAACTTACCGTCTTTATCAAGTTTTCCACTTGAAATACGCTGTCCTTTATCTTTGTTTGTTTTGGATTGATAAATATCTACTTTCTCCGGTACATAACCATTATTGTTTGAACTAACATAATGAGCGTATAATTTCTGACGCTCACCATCTACAATTACCGAATCTATTTCGACAGAGCCGCCTACCAGTTTTTTCAGATTCATCTTTATTATAGGCGATGAGTGTGTGTTATCTGCAAAATAATCGTAGGCGCGCAATCGATAGAACTTAACGGGCGTTTCTTTGCTTAAGGTGTCAGTGATGAAAATTTCATCTCGCTCTCCCTCATCTTTAGATACAGCGAAAAACAATGGTTTGGCGTTTAAAGTTTTCCAATGAGCACTATCTGTGCTTACCATTACATCATAAGCGGTATAAAAAGCATTTAACGGTTTTGCAAGCCATGATAATTCAACCACACGTCTTCTGATTTTGCCCTCAAGAATAATTTCGGGTGTGTTGGATATTGAAGGATACACGTGCTGAAATGTTTTGCCGGCTACCGTAAAACCCAGGTTTCCAGATTTTGGTTTTAGGTTTAAGGGAAGGGCGTATAACAAACCAGCATCCATTGCGAATTGCTTATCAGTACTTGATTTAAAAATAACAGCAGCCCATGCAATCTTTTTGGACTTTGTATTGTTTGCACCGCTTAACAGTTGTGAATACTCCCTATCCAAACCTGCAGGTACTTCTAATGCATCAAGCTGATTACTACTTGTTAATTCTGCCTTAGTTTTTGTCAAACTTAAAAGACTAGCGAAATCTTCAGGCACTACGCGTAGCCATAAGGTATCCTCTTTAACTTTAGAATGCAGGGTAAACTTAGATTGTGCCATACCTTGGCTAATCATCAAGATTAAAATAGATGTTATTACTAGTTTACTACCGTACATTGATTTCCCAATTCAAAATCTCCCTCAAAATCAAAACCAATTCCAAATACAGTGGCACTTACATAAGCGCTACCCCTTACAAACACAGGATTGGGTAATTGTCCTTGTAATAGCATGGCAATATTGGCATCAAGCACATCTACATTCCAGCCATCCTCTTTAAAAATATTAACGTCCAAACCAGCGTAGGCATAGATTTGACCATTCAAATATTTCTTATTCATCCCGAAATTCTGCTGCCCAGATTGACTACAATATGCCCCAGATGGATACTTATACATAGTAATATCAAAACCGGCCCCCACATTGGCATAGATGGAGAAACCATGATTGTCCGTTATCATAGCGGTTTTGGAAATACCCGTATTAAATGCCATACCGCACGCAAAACCATCGCCTGATGCAATGGCACCTTCATCACGTTGAGCAGATAAGTTAGCACTGTTAAATAGATTCGCAACTTGAGGTGGTGGCGCTGGTATGGGGTCTAAATTTTGCCCGGCCATGATATAGGCATCCACATATCCTAGGTTACTTACGTTTACATAACAACGATTGGCTGGCCTTCCAACATGTATATACCACTCTTGCGGTGAGAGATAAATCTTACTCCAGGCATTGCCATTTATTATGTTATTATAAGTGACATTAACATTTAAGTCGGCATCCAGAATTTTGGCGTTGTTATCATACAGAATGTCCACCGAACCTTTTACACAATTAGTAGCACTTGATCTTTCGTTTCTCTTTGCCAGCATGTAGGCGTTTCCAATAAGTGAAATATCGCTTAATCCACCATTGGCGTTAAATGCAATACTAAAGGCGACATCTGAGTTGAACACATCCTCTTTAAGATGGTCAACTCCAGCACCTGCTCTAAAACTTAAGCCCACGCTTTGATCTGGCACAAATACATCTCCCTGACCGCTTGTCACGCCCGAATTTACCTTACTAATTAATTGGTTGTTGCTAGATTGTGGACTCATGCGCTGAGACATACCTCCAGCCAAATATTTAATTTTAAAATTGGGTCCCAAATTAATATTTACAGGTGCTGCAAAATCAACACTCCAATAGCGGTAATCATTTACATTACCAAAAACACCCGCTACCAAAATAGTGTCTATAATATTTGCCACACTTAGCCCCAAAGAACCTTGAAAACCTTTCCCATAGACCGGGTGATTATTATTAAAAGCAACCGTGCCGTAAAGTTTAAACGGCTCTGTTTGAATTTGAAAGGATACGTCTTTAATTCTGGTTTGATCAAGCACCCAATTATTGCCGTTATTCACTGCCTGCACCTGAATACCCGAACTAACGCCAAAACTATAGTTATCTGCACCAAAATTCATCATAGCATCTACGTCCAATGCTAATGTGTTTTGAAGTAGTCCCAATTGAAAGTTTTGGAATTGTACTTGAAAGCCCGCAATGTCGTTTTCACTATTAGTATTGCTAACTAATGCAAATACCCCATTTGTAATATAGGGGTCTTGCGGTACGAATGTTAGGTCTTGAAAAGTGATTCCTTCTATATTAAACTTGCCTGGGCTGTTTGAAGACATTTCGCCATTTAGCACTAATCTTGGCGACCATTTATTTCCTAGTTTATGCACTTGCACGTAGGAGCTTTGATCTAATGTTAGACTAGCATTCAGCGCTGCCATGTTCACAGTTTCATTCTGACCAAGTGACAAACTAAAAAGTGCATTTAGATTTTCATCTTCCCCTTTAGAAATAGCCGCCGTATACGAAAATTGCCTATCGCTAAGCTGTTTAGCTTCCAGTATACCAGATATACTACCTGATGTTAAGCTGTTTTGCACTAATTCTAGGTTAAACTGTTCAACCGAAATAGGCCACCCCCTTGCGTCTCCTTGCGATAATGGCAAAACATTGCTGGCTTGTAAAGACGCTGTTATGCCTGACTCGTCTAACAGCATATTATTAATTGCCAACTGGGTAGGAATTGTACTGTTTTTGTTAAAACTAGCCGGTAAGGTTACGGTGGCATTTTTAAGATAAAATCCTCGCCATTGGTTTGGGGCCATTCCAGGGTCTAAGACATAATTTGCAGGAAAAGTCATTCCCGAAGGGTTGTTGTTATCGCTAAAATCTATGCTTGCATTCGACACGCTAAAAATCATATCATTAAGACCACGTACTGCAAATGGCTCAATAGATGCAGATGCCATAATGTTGTTAAAATTGGTCACGAAAGCTGTAAATTCTGCTGTAACCGTGTCGTTTGCATTATTGGGAACAATAAGCATGTCTCTGCTAAAGTGCACTCTGCCGTGCAACTGTAGGGACTGAAAGCCATTGCAGTCCCATGATATATAGTTGCTACCATCACCTGGAATTTCTAGTTGTGTCTGCGGTCCTATGTTAACGCGCTGTGTTGACAATAGTTTTAGTTTAGCTAAAGCTCCACCAATCACCCCTTTAGGGTTAAAACGGATATTGGAAGCGCCAAAATAAATAGGGGCATTTGCGTTGGGTAGCTCTACCCCCATAAAGGCACTAAAGTAGGCACCATTAGGTGTAAACTTTGCACTGTCTATGGCAATGATATAGCGCTTATCACCAATAACTTTAACAATTCCGATAGGTAAAGATGCCAGACTATCTGGGTTAAGGTTGCCTGTTTGTCTGCTCTCATCTTCAACTGTTGCCAAGACCCGTTTTACGTAATCTATATGAGCTGAGTTAGTTGTATCCTGAGACCATGAGGGATGGCCAAATACCAGCATGCACAACATGCAACAATATGACAAGCTTAATAATCGCATTTAGACGGCTAAATATAAGGATAATAGTGATGATTCACTGTAATTTATAGTGCTTTATGCAGGTATTATACTAATCAATTAGTGACGCTTAGATTTGCGTTGGTTTATCTTGAAAAATGAATGATATAAACCTTCTGGATTGCGAACATTGTACTTTTCTGACATGTATTAAAGATATGGGAAAATGGGTTTGATAGGGATATAATAGGTATTGGATACGCACGCACTACAAGTGCGCGCTAGTTAGGTGTGCGCGCTAGTTAGGGCATTCATTTCCGTCTGGCATTCTCAGCCCAGAAGATGCATAGTAATGGATACGCACGCACTGCAAGTGCGCGCTAGTGAGTTGCTAAATTGTCTCCACTTGAAATCTCAACACCATTGATAAAATAATCCTTGCCATCTCCGTGCACAACAACATCAAAGAACTGTTCACCATTTTGGCCAGCACCCTCAATTAAATTTAACTTGTTGGCTGTGATTTGCTTAATGGATTCTGAGCTCAGATCTATAGCATCATCCAATAGCATCATAGAAAAGGCCTCTGGATCAGAAGGTGAAAGCCTCACTTTTAAAGACGACAGTCCATTACCTAATGGGGTTTCTACAATCTGTAAATCCTTAGCAATTAAACCATTGGAACCTATACCGCCACCCCAGTTTGACCAGGACACGTGGCTAAATACCAACATGTAGATTAAACACGTGTATGACAGAAGGCGTAATAGCATATTAGATAGCTAAATATATGCATTAAAGTGATGAATTAATGCAATGGGAGATTTAGAAAGCGGATAGGTAGGCACTACAAGTGCGTAATCTTCATTCCTCACCCTTCATTTTCATTCTATCAAATGCAATTTAAGAAATCCTGTATCGCCTGCATAATCGGATGCAGATGAATACAAATAATTTTCAGCTTGATTTACTATATACTATACCAGCCTCAACTGGATTGTTGTGTATATAGTTTAACATAGTACGCACGCACTACAAGTGCGCGCTAGTGTGCGGGGTTAGCTGGATAGTAAACTACGATTTATATGATATATGCCTTGAATAAAATAAATGTTTTCTTCAAAAGCCGATTCTCCTCTTTTAGCAAAAATGCAGACATAAACACCGTTAATAGTGTCTACTTCAGCTCCAAAAACTGAATAACCATAGCTATCTGGCAATCCTTCAATTGAACAAGCCAATGTGTTAGAATAAGGATTATTCTTTAAGCCAAGACCAAATCGTTTTGCTATTTGCTTAATATCCGAGCTTTTAAAATATTTCCCCTCAGTAAGCTTATAGGTTCTTGTTTTATTCGAATAGGTAAATTCAAATCTCAAATTATCCTTACTGTCTTTAACTTCAATGAAATACTGATTTCTTCCGTTAAAGCTTATTTCTCTTTTAACATTAGAAGTTACTTGGTTAAAGTTTCCACTAAATGAACTATACGTTGTTTTCATCTTTTGTCGATTACCAAATAAATTACTGAGGAATCCAATTAGTGCCATTGAAGAACATTTTTTCAAGAACTTCATAATTCACTCCTTCAACAAGGTTTCCAAAATTAACACTTGACTTGATTTGAGTACCTCCACCGTTGGTTCCAAACCAAGGAATGGCTTCTCCATAATCAAAATTCATATTTCCTGGTGAATTAATAAGTTTAAATTTAATATAATAAGTACCTGGTTTTGGGGCAGACCCTAAGATGTGAAAACTAGACAGGCTTATGGATCATAATGCTAATTTGATCACCAGCTTACAAAACGGAGTGTTCTCTTATCACTTTTCAACTCTTCTGAAGAAACAATTTCAAAAACTTCACTGAACTCCCATTCTGTACCAGCTTCAAAAAACATTTCCAATTTATTGCCCTTAACTTCATACTTGTTGGGGAAGTCGGGATTGAAGTCAGATTTTGTAAAGTCGAGCTCTTTTGATTCTGAGTTATTAGATGCCCTCAGAAAAAGACCATTTGGTAAAAAATAATAAGCTCTATGCATATATCCTTTAACCCAATGATTGGCTATTCCATCTTCATATGGTGTAGGATTCTTCCTATAATATCCGTCATGCCTGATCATTTCACGAATGTTTTAGATGCTAAATCGAACAAGTAATTGTTTTGGTATAGATGCCTTATTTCTCTACCATAAAAAGAAAGATCCTTTATTATATTCGGGTCATTTAGGTTTTTAAGGTAGTTAGCTAAGTTTTCTGGGGATGATAAAACACTCGAAGGGATATTATCAGTTGCCTTGAACACATTATTAACATCCAGCGGATCAGAAACTGCCCTGATATTATCACCTCTGGCAATGGCATCATCTAACCAAGGTTGATTGATTTCATCCCATATTTTCTGATCACTCCATCCTTGCGTGTTTCTGGTATCATTTAGAATATTTACTCCTCCTGGGTTTTCTCCAGATTTAGACAGTTTGGAATCTATGATTTGCTTAGTGCCTACCCCTCCAGGTGGATCATACTTCCCAATACCTGTTGTGGTTTTAGTGGCATCACATACAATATCATCTCCATATCCAGTGTACTTTACATGCAACCGATCCCCAACAATTCTACAAACTTCATTGCCATTCTTGAGTATTCTTCCTTCTGAGGCAATTTCTAAACCCTCATCTGTCCAGCTAGATACTCTATTTAACCAAGATGGATCCTTTCTTAAAGCTGCATCTACACCTAGATCATCCAGTACCTTCCACGCCCCAACTCCATCAAACTCATCCAAATTTGCAAACAGATTAGGATTGGCTTGTAAGTCTGCTTTAAGGGCGTTTCTTTTATTAATATTCCAACCCTGGCCAGACAAGTTATCAATCCAAGACGTGGTACCATCGTCTGTTAAGCGCAAAGCGGCTCTTAATTTATCTCTAAATGTTTTGACATTAGTAAACGAATACGGCGGCAGCTGTTTTACTTGCTGCCAGTTTTCAGCCATTTTGGCGTAGGTTTTAGGGCCTTGGGTGGATAAGAGTGAATTAAAATTACCTATACCCCCTATACCAAATGATAACAATTCTCCTATACCCAGCAGTGCTTGTATTTCGGCTGCTTCATTTGTGCTTAAATAACCATTTGATTTTAATGCAACAACAGCCGTTTGTCCACCAGCGAATGTCGCTTCTCCAACTAATAAAAGTTTCTGGGTTAAAGTTACAGCCTTGGCAAGCTGCAGTATCGGGATAGCAAAAGAAACCGCATTAATCACAAGGTCTATTGCAGCGACATTATCATTGTGATTATCCACCTCTGCCAGATAATTCATGTAGTAAACGGGTACCACATGTTTTTCAACATTTCCTTCGTCGTCATGTAAAATTAAAATACCAACTTCATGTGCCCAATTAGAGTAGGTTACTTGTTGATTAATTTTTTCTACCCCTACAAAAAAATCTTCATTTAATACACCTCCGTAACTATTCCCATATAAATTCCCCCAATATCTTGGGTTTACCTCCACTTGTTTACCTCTGTGGTAATAACGTCCTTCGTGAAAATTGAAAACTACAAGATTGGGATTGTCTAATTGTGCCTCAATATCTGCTTGATCATGCGCTGCGAAAAACATTCGCATAAATTGATTTGCAAGGAGAGAATATCTTTCAACACCATACGTATCACTAAAACCATTGTTAATCTCATGCCACACATACTGACCATTACCCATTTTATGGGTAACTAACCAATCATATAACTCCTCTAAGTGTTCATCTGGCGTTGTTGACAAGATGTCTAGCATTGACTCTTCTCCATTACAGGAAAAATTATCGTCCAACTGCGTAATCATTGCAATAATCACATCTTTTCTTACATCTAAGTTTAATGCTTTCAGCTCGTGCCTTGGTCTACCATCCAAAAAATCACATACATCCTCATAACTTACATAAACAAGATCTTGCAAAGCATCATTATAGGCTTCCATAAAATGTTCATGTCTTTTATAAATCTCCTTGTATTTTAAAATTCCACCCGGGTCAGAATATGTTACATCATACTCCGTTGTTTCCCATAAATGCATTCCTGCCAGTTCGTTTGATGAAAGAGGAACAAATGCTTGTGACATCCATGAGGGGGGATCTCTTGGCACAAGACGATTAAAATATTTACATTCTGTTGGTGACTGAATTAATTCGGTAGGATCATGTATAATATAAAATCTAAAGAATTCATTTTGAATGTGTTCAATTAGACGGTCTCTCATTCCAGCTGGCACCATATCTAAAGTAACAATACCGTCCTCCAATTCATACTCCTCCACAAAGGATTCTAATATGTCCGGAATTACTAATTGAATAATATCAATGATTATATTGGTAGTATTCATGTCTTTTAGGTTCTCTATGGCTCTTGTGTAGTACCAATACCATTCATCCAAATCCGATAAATATGTTGGAGTTTGTTGACTCATAAAGTACGCAACCTCCATTATTTGTTCGTACTCCAAATCATGATTTGTGCTGTAGAAATGATTCTCTAACCCTCTGTTGGAAAGATATTTTTCTAAGAATTCAATAGCCCACCTAACTGGATCAGTTGGCTGATATAGTAATTCTAAATATAAGCGATCTTTCGCCGCATAGTATAAGGGGACTGCAGAGTACCCCCTAATATCATAGTCACCGCTTAACTCAAACGATCTATTATAAAACGAGTTGGTAGATGGGATAAACTTAGGATTTGTAATAGAAGCTATGCCAGGATTATTATACCAAACTGACTTTTGAATCCCGGATGGTTCCGATAGATCTGTAAAGTCATTGGTAAGATCTAATGTGTAAAACAATACTTCTTCTCCTGGAGCAACATTGTAATCTAAATCTGGACACTGAAAATCTAGAATCCTTTGCTCTACCATAGGGTGAATCGTTATACCATCGTCTTGCAAAAACTTATAACTGTCATCATCGTTCTTGAGCATTAGAGAATCTTTATTAAAATACCCGACAAACCTATTTCCATCAGTGACAGGGATATATTGATGTCCATCGTAGGAGACGATCCGGACAACAACTTTTTTTCTGTTGTCCATGTATAACATTACATTGGAATTAGGCTTAAATGGTAACATATTAAGTGAAAAATATGCAAACCCTTCTTCGGGCGTCTCAGGTACTCCAGGACCTGAAAATTCCAATATTTTCATTTCAGTAAATTCCCAAGTGCTTGTTGAATCTTGATTGAAGCATGGAATTATACCAGTTCCGCTTTTAACAATGACATTATTCTCGTCTTTTAGCTGAAATTCTGCGGGGACCTCATCTCCAAATGAAGTCGTGAATCCATCCGTAAAATGCATGATATAAGATTCAACCGTCTCGTCATTGCTGTAAGCTACTTCTGGAAGCGGCACATCTAAGAGCAATCTTCCTTCTACATTAACCCTATAATATCCGGGGAATTTATCATTTAGCTTGCTCGGATAGTATAAGTCACCTGTTGGTGAGGCAATAGCTGCTACTCCTCCAATGTGATTTAATGCAACATCATTAGGACCAACAAAACTTCTAGCCCAATATCCACCATGCAACTGAATTTTGGCTCCTTTTATATCCTTAAATGAGTTTACACCTAGATTTAATGCGGCAATTCTATTAATACAGCGATAATCTATTGATGCGCGGTAAAATGCATCTTCATTATCTACAAACAAATTAAAGTCTGGCAGCAACCTATCCATCTCATCCCACTGCATCTTAGTTAAATGGTGCTCATTGCCATAGTCCATTAAATTACCTGTTTCACCTTGGGATACTTCTGGAAACGTATGCTCTAAACCATAACATCCATGCCCTATTTCATGGGCTAATACATGCGCTGTCTGTGCAGGTGTACTCTGGCTTTGTACGTAACCTTTATGGCGCCCCAATGGCATGTATCCTCCTACATCCACGTTGTTTTCATCAAACGAGGGGATAATAAATACTATGTAATCACTGGCCTTTAATGCTGTATTGTGCGCTAGATACGCTTGGTTTAGGGCACGCATTTCAGCTGAATAATCTACCAAATTACTATGGTTACCTGCAGCCAGCTTATTGTCTGCGTTAAGGTCCCATGCCTGGTCTGTAAACGGGTCTTCCAGATAGAGACTGATTTTTCCAGCACCTTGATTGTAAATGCTCGTTATGGCGTCTCTAACGGTGGAAGTGTCTATGCTTAAGTTAGCTGCCAAGGGCACAATATGAATGTTTTTCTGCCTTCCTTTATATAGCGCCACATTTAACTTTCCTATGCGCTCTCCATTACATAGTGCGTAAATAGCAAAATCGTTTTCTACAGCTGGTAATTGCAAGGTATAATCATCACCACTCTGACTTGCTTGAATGCTATTTCCTGCAGCTGTTTCAAAACTTATTGGACAGTCTACATTGTCTAAATCTATAAAACGTGCTTTTACTATATCCCCCGCACCACGTGCCAGCGATTTCCAAGGAACGTGATAAATAAAACTGTCGTTAAATATATGCTCATAATGCTCTGACCACACATTAAACTGCATGCTATCAAAACCATAAACCTGCGCATCTGATTTAAAGAAATCTACATGCCAGCGCTCTGTGGCCGCTAGGGTATCATCACTCGCCTCATGCGCTAAACGGATAATTACTGTTCCGTCTGGGAAGATTACATATTCATAATCCGAGTCGTCATTAACAATTATTGGATCGTAAGGATTTGGGAATGGGAAGGTAATTGTGTCTCCATCTACAACCACATAAGCCATGGAATCATTGTTAACGCCGGCAGATTCAATAATACCGGGTACAGTATATTCTAATGGATCAATCATGGATTGTTCTTGAATCCAATTTTGAACACCGTCTGTAATGGCATGTAGTTCTCCGTTTACCACCATTAAGTGCTCATCCACATAAATGGCGTCAAAGCTTACATTTAGACTGGTTAAAGCGAAAGGTATGCTTACTTTTCCTGTACCTTGATACCAACCACTTCCTGGGTGGGTTTGAGATGGGCTAATGGATGTAACCATTAATTCAAACTGCCCAATTTGATACACCTGATAAGGCTGTGCACTCAAAAGCGGTGCGGCATTGGGGTCAGTAGGTGGCATTGTGGTGCTACCGCAGCTATATTCTGGTGTGGCATGTGTAGTAAACACTGCTGTATTGCTCCAATCTGAGTATTCACCTTGTGCTTCTCCTCTCACCCTACATTCGTACTCCGATTCAGGCTCTAGACCATGAATACCAAAACTTGCTCCCGTTGTGTTATGCGGAAACCACGCGTAATTGGGGTTACCCGTCTTTCTGACTTCTAGTGTGTAATTGGTAAAAACATTATTGCTTGTCCAGCTGGCATGTCCTTGTCTATTACCCGTTGCATGGGCACTGAGGTTTAGACTAATACCTGCAAGCGTATTGGCTGCCATGTTGCCGTAGGTAAACGTACAAACCTGCGAATAACCTTGATTGTTGAAATGATCTCTTCCATTTAAATCGCTTGCCTTAACCCGCCACACATAGGACATGTTTTCTTGTAAAGGTGGCTCCGTTATTCCATACGTTAATACCGTTTGCGTTGTGGTAGTGGTATAGATAGGCAGGGTTTGATTTACAACGATATTGGGGTCGTTGCCATCAGGTCTTATTTCAAATAGTTCAAACGTGTATTCTGTATTTGTGCTGGCACCTGGTGCATTCATGTGCAGAGGCATCCAGGTAAAGGTCATAAACTGAGGATTTAGTACCGATACTTCCTGCCCACACATGGGAGTATTTAGCAAGGGTGGATCGTACAAACTCACCCAAATTTGGTTACAGGCGGGATTAGCCAAATTGGTGGCAACAGGTAAATTGGCGTCCAGAATCTTTACACATACCGTTAATGGCCCCTCAGGTAGAATTTTTCTGTTTTGATAATCTTGTACGTTTAAACCAGAAACTTGCAGATTGCTTAGGCTGAGATAGTGTGCTAAGTCTGCACCGCTAATTTCCAGAGGTACTCCGGGATATAAGGTGTATGTTGGACTTGCTAAATAGTCTGGATTTTGCAGGGAATAGCCATTACCGTTAAAACTAAATTGCAACTTAACGTTGTAGCTGGGCACACTAAAATCGTTAAGCGTAAGCAGTACCTTCATTTGTTGGTTAAATGGGTCGCTATAATCTGGTAGATAGCCGCTGTATGGAGGCGTAACTTGCAAAAATGCCTGCACGGGGTAATTTTGGGCTTTAGCAATGCCACTTACTACAATCAATACTATGATTAGAAAAGACCTCATTAAATTCTATAACCCAAATTTAAAAACACATTTATTTCATTCACCTTTTTCTGAGTGCTGATCGTGGGTAATTTTAAAAGATGGTTGGCCGATAAACTAAGACTGAAATTACCTGCCTTACCTTCTTTTACCTTTGCTGCATAGCTCATACTTAAACGATTATTTAAAACATTGTTTTGTAGTACATCATCCGTATACTGTCTATTGTATACGCTGCCTAATCCTAGTTTAATTTTTTCTTTGGCTATAGGTTTCCCAAACTGAATACCTGGACCAATGAATAAAGAGGTATTGATGGGCGTATCTGATACATTGGCATTTGCCGTAATGGCAATGTTGGTTTTAGACGCCACTATTTGATTGTTAAATGCAATATTAGCAACGTACACTTGGGTACTTAAGTCAGGATTAAAGTCTACACCAAAACCATAAGCGCCTGCCGCATTTATTTCACCATTTAGGTTGAGGCTTTCGGAATACTGTCCAGTTAGTGCAATGCTTTTCCGCACACGCTTGCCTTCCATACTGTACATTATTGCCATACCCGCATTTTGGTTTATTTGATAATAGTTAAGCGTGTCAGCTGCTTGGTAATAGAAGGGATCGTTTAAAGGGCGATTATTTGTAAATGCACTAAAGTTTGAATAATTGGCATTGATAACCAAGCCCTTTAGCAGCATGGCATTAGCATTTAAACTCCCTACCCATCGTTTTGTTGTGGCACCTTTGTCGCCTCCCAAATTGTTGCGCTGAAAACCAAAATTAGAGGCAAGGTTCAACTTACCTTTCAGTAAATTAAAACTTGGTGCGAGTGTGTAATTCTGAAGGTCGTGATTAAAGAAATACGCTCCTAAGGTTTTGTAACCCGGATCAACATGCTCAAATTTAAGTGCCACGCTCATAAACTTCATTTGGTAATTGACACTTGTGTTATAAGCGGCATAAAAATGAGTACTGGCATTATCTCGCACCATTGCACGCATAAAAGAAAGGCCATGTCTTGAGGTATATGGGTTAAGATCTCGCATATTTCCTGTTAAGGCAGATCCTGCAAATTCGCCCTGTAGCGACCAATTCTTTTTAATTTTTGTCTTACCTGTGATGCCCAAAGTAAAGTTGTCTTCTGGTAGGACCTGCGAATTAAGCGGCACAAAATCGAGGGATGATGCTTCATCTTTTGCTTTAAAAAACATGATGGCCACGCTGCTATTGTTTTTTGTGTAGCCCGTTTTTGCGCCGTAACCATAGCGTTGGTAGGCTATCAAATCTGGGTTGCCAATTAAACCATCGTATTGAATAGCTTTGTTCATTCTACCTCCCATTACACTCAGTTCCCAATTTTTTGGCTTATAATCCAAGCCGCCTCCAGCGAATAAATGATTGGCCAATGTATATTGTGAAAACTGCATACTGGTTATCCCTAAATGCGCGGTAAAATCCTTGTAGGTGGGGTGAATTGACGCCATTAGTGTTGGTTGGGTAAACACGCCTCCTTGATTGCTGTAACTATAGGTAAATGGTGCCGAAATGCCAATAAAATCTAGCACCAAGTTTGCATTCATATTCCAGGTAAAAGGCTGTCTTCTGGCTATACTATCATCCGTGTAATATGTAATGGTATTTAGGTTGATACCACCGTGCACACTAAAGGCGTCTTCTGTGCCTAGTTTGTTTAAATCTTGAGCGCGCACATTACCAACTAAAAAGGCTGCCAAGAGTATTATGTGTATAATCCTATTCACTATGGCCCAACGATAAATGTGCTATGCGCACTGTCAAACTCACCAATTATTTTGAGTACATAAGTGCCTGTTTGCGGATTTGATAAGTTGACGTTCTCTTCAATAAAATCGGTTTGTGTTGGAGATTCGTAAGTATACACTTGATTCGCGTCCACATCAAAAATCTTTACCACCACGTTTTGTTTGGCGTACATTTCAATTTCGTAGGTAAATGCTCCAGTATTCGGGTTAGGGTATAATTGCACTGACCTAATACCATTTTGATTGAAATTTGTGGCAATAGTTGAATCGTAAGGATCAACATAACAAAGTTTACTTGTTGCTACATCACAGGCACCATAGTAGGCAATCATTTCCACTGTAAACACACCTGTATCCGTAGCAATAAAACTTGGGGCTACTGTGTTTGAATCAATCACAAACAACTCACTTGGCAGATTCCATTGCACACTATCCGCCACTGCAATGGAAACGTCTACTGCGGTAATGGTATCGTTGAGATGGTTGTATGTTGACATTAAAAACTCAGGGCTAGGAAGATTTGAGTTCTGATTAATACTGGCAGTAAAGCTATAATCACAACCCAAGCTATCTTTCACAAATACTGTGTAATTGCCAAATGTCAATCCGCCAAACGATGGGTTGGATTGATAACTAAGACCGTCTAGCGAATAGCTGTATGGCGCTATTCCACCAGATAAAAAGCAGGTAATTGAACCGGAGGCACCCGTTCCACATGGCTGAACGGTAACTATACTATCGGTGGGCGTATTGGGTATGTTAATTTGAATCGTATCAGTACCATAGCATCCACCATTTCCGTTAACCTCAACGATAGCTTGCGAAAACGCACCTGAATTATAAACGGCTGTATCGGCTGTACTTCCGTTACTCCAATTGTAAGTTAATCCTGACACATTGCCCTGAACCATTGTTTCTAACGTGAGATCAACATCAACACATACCAAGGTATCTGTTATGCTTGTTAAATAGATTTCAGGCGTTATACTCACTAAAGTGCTGTCTATAGTAGTACATCCATTCTCTAATAATTGTACCGAATAGCTCTGATAGCCTGCCGTATTAACATAAGCAGAATCTCCAATGGCACCGCCTATTTCAAACAGAACGGCTGTATCTGGATAGGTAGAATTTATGATAAACAAAGCCGAATCAACCGAGCAATTAATACTGCTATCACCTATAAACAAGAGATCTGGATAATTTTGATTCACAAACATGTGCACTTGCATGGTGTCCTCGCAACCATTCGCGTTATCAAAGGCATAGATATAATAGGTACCGCCCGTATTTACGTTATTAGACACGCCATTATTGGCACTATAGTTCGCATCTGACCAATAAATATCTACGTTAGCCGCCGTATCTACTACATCTAGTAAAATATTAGATTGGTAACAAGTTAGGGTATCAATATAATTAAGAGACGAATAACCGGGATAACCTTGAACAGCAATATCTGGTTTAACAGTATTTTCCTGAATGAAAATTGAGCTATCTTTTACACATCCATTTAGCGTGTCTGTAACATAGATGTAATAGGCGTTTTGATTACTCGCTGTAATGGTAGCGTTGTTATTCAATGGACCAGCAATACCCTCAGACCATGCAAAGCTTGTGTGTACATTGCTAGACGAAATTGGGATGTTAAGTACAGGATTGTAGCAGTTGATTTCATGCGGACCAGCGGGAATGCTCAGATTGGGTTTTAAAGTATCCAGATAGACTATAATGGTATCTCTATTTTTACAACCCAGATTATCCGTTACTTCCAATGCATAGCTACCTTCAGCGTTGGCAGAATCACGGTGAACGTAAAGAGTATCCGCCATAGAAACCGTCACATCTATATCATTGAACCATTCCCAACTTACTATAAGGTTGGGAGATGTACCCTGCAATGTGACGCTATCCCTTACGCATGTTAGGGTGGTATCCGTTCCTGCATCAACTGTAGGCAGGGGTAGTGCCGTTATACTCAGCACAAGCGAATCACTATAAAGTGTATCTGTACCACATTCTGCAAACGCGCGTACAATTAAATCGCCTGGTGTAAAATTTTGTGTGAATTCGATTGAAATAGCATCTGCTGTAAGATCACCTGCAAAATAGTTAGTGTCCGTAAGTTCCATATAGGCACCATCTCCGGTGTAGGTCCAAACATAACCATCTGCGTTAGGTGAAGGTGCTACTTGGTAAGCAATGGTTTGACCAGCGCAGACACTACTAGTATTAATTGTAAATTGTTCGGGCGCAAATGGCGGAAGGCAATATACCGTAAGACCATGCTGTATTTTACCTTGGGCAGAGGTGATTTCTGGAGCTGTTAGAAATAGTTTATTGTCAAACAGGAACATTTGGTCTGCCAGGCGTTCGTTTATATTGCTTGGGGTGTTTATGCCAAGGTTTAAGGATGACGATTGATTTGATGGAGGACATCCCATGTTATCTAACTTTAATGATCTGTATAAACTATCGTCTGTGAGCGTATATACATAATCTCCATAAGCTTCAACAGCAATTGGCTTTCCACTTGTAGTTGAACTGAGTGAATTCGTCGAGCATAGCAGCGAATCGCCATTATCCAACCTATTTAATAACAATTGATTTGACGTGTTAGGCCAAGTAAACTTCCATCCGCGTACACTCACTATCAATGAGTCCCGAAACCTTGTAACATCATAAATATGATCTTCAAATCCATTTGGAATCTCCATCGTATAGGCAGGATCAATAACACCATTAGCATCTAGCTTATACAGTGCTCTGGTAATAGCACTTGTTGCTCCGCCATCAGCAGCTACCACATACATTTCATTGTCAAATACAAACCCGCGATAAGGGTAATAAGTAGCAAACTCAGCAAAGGTATTGATGCTTGCATTTCCCGGGTGCAATGAAACCATATTAAACCTTGGCTCCCAAGCGCCTGCACTATTGGGTCTAACATCTAAAAACTCACCACACACCACCACCCTGTTCTGGTGATATACTACATCACGAATTTCAGCAGACGTCCCACCATTATCAAATTCCGGTTGCCAGGTGGTGCTAACCGTACCAAGGCTATTAAGTCTAGCCGCACCGGTAACCGTCTCTGCACCTACCTGTGTAAAATCTCCAAAAATGTAGAGGTTGTTAAAACCCCAGACGGCTTTTTTTACGGCACCGTTGATGGGAGTTGAGGCGGTAATTTGATCTGTAGCTTGTACTGTCATATCTTTAGAAACCACTGCTACTCCATATGCCGTAACAGCGGTACCATAAGAGTCATAAACCTCATCAAACTCACCATAAACAATATATTTCCCAAAGCCCGTAGGGTTTAACACACCATAAACAGTACCTGCACCCGGAGATCCGCCTAAATAGAAATTCAATCCGCCTAATGCTACCTGTGCAGACAAGTGGTTCAATGCACAGTTCAAGCACAACACAATGATAAATAGCCTCTTAGCCATAGGCGTAAAAATAAGGAAAAAGTATAGAGATTATGTGATAGAATCATTTTAGATTGCGTGCATTTGACAATATCTGCTTAAACCATCCATGCTAGCATGTGAATAATTTACAAAATAGCATTTAATCTGTCCCAACATTTCCCACTATTTTAGCCCTAACAAACTAAGACTATGAAAACATTTTACACTGCACTGCTAGCATTAGCAGCCATACTAACAATAAACACTAGCCGGGCACAGTGGTTAGATTATTACTTAAGTTCAGATGTATCTGACATTCGGGATTTAGAATCATTGGATAGTTCACGTGCAATTTTGTGCGGTGTGTATAATCCAAGTGGAAGTGCAGGTTTAGACAGAGGTGTTATAATGCGCTCTATGGATGACGGTGATAACTGGACCAGTGTGTTTACCTTGCCTCAGCCATCTGTGTTTAACGATATTCAGTTTTACGATTCATTAAACGGTTTTGCGGCAGGTGCATACAACGGCAGTTTTATTATTGCTCAGACTACAGACGGCGGTGCTACATGGGATACCAGTTATACATCTACCTTAGTAAATCAGGGTGTAGTGGCTAGTGAATTATCTTGCGTGTGGTTTCATAATACGGATTTTGCCTTTTTAGGGACCGTAGGTAATGGTTATTATAGAAAAGTAAACGGTGGTGTGAGCTGGTCTAACAACACAAGTTATGGAGACACCATATTATACGTACAGGCCTACACACAGAATCAAATGAATATTTCTGTGAAGAACGGAACGTTTGCTGAGTTCTATTACTCTACAAATAATGCATTGACATTTGACCTTGCGAATGAGTTTTTTAGAGTCCACAACTATAGATTTTCATTTTGGGATGATTACAGCTTGCTGAGGCCGTTTTGCCAACCGCTAAGCAATGTTCCCGTTACGTGCACATTCAGGTTTCACTCTGATGGAACAACTTTTGGCTTGGTAGCCGGAACAACTACAGGATCCACTGACATAGAGTTTCTTACTGATCTAGATTACTTTACAGGAACCAGTTATTTTGCTGTAGGTGGCTATTCACCAAGCAGCTCTGGCACCATTATTCTTAACCCTGTTATTTACTACAACGAATACGTTGTAAGTGCAGCTAATCACGCCACCCAAATCCACTTAGTCTCAGACACCACAGTGGGCTATTACCGTATTGCTGAGACAGGAAAAAGCGGTCGCTTATTTGCCGCCGGGAAAGACCTTATATCCATCACAGACAACTATGTCGGTTTGCAAGAAAAGAAGCCTGTAGCTGGGTTTAAGCTTTTCCCAAACCCTGCCAATAACAGAGTGCAGCTTAGTTTTGACAACGCTGAAAATCGAATGATATCCATCTACGATATGTCAGGTAAGTTGGTATTGACAGAACAGAGCAATGACAATAAAGTTGACATCAACACAAGTGCGCTTTTAACTGGGTTGTACATGGTGCATGTACGTTCTGATAAGGGTGTGATGGTTGAGAAATTGTTGTTGAAATAATGTTGCATGCATAACACACGCTAATTATTTGTTCAACAACTCAGCTGCCGCTTCCATCTGCTCAAAAAATTCCACCCCCCATTTTCTGATGATAGGCTCTTTAAGGAATTTGTATACCGGTACATCCAGCTTATCCCCACAATCACAAGCTGGTTTACAGATTGGCCATTCGTGATAATTGACGGCTTCAAACTCACTTAATTGCTTGGTGCGGATTGGGTATAAATGACAAGAAATAGGTTTGTGCACATCTGTTTTGCCTTCTCGGTGCGCTTTCTCGATGGCACATTTAGTAATGCCGTTTTCATCAAAATAAACGAAGGCGCATTCTTTTCCGTTAACTAAGGTTGTGACAGGTTCGTTATCAATATCCATGTAAAACACACCGTTTTTATCCACTTCATCTATCCCTTCTTGGCGCATAAACGGCTTAATCTCATCAATGGCGTCCTCTATGGCATCTACCTCCTCTAATTCTAGAGGTGCACCCGCATCACCTTCAACACAACATGCCCCTTTGCATGCGTTTAAATCGCATACAAAACGTTTTTGGAATACATCACTTGAAATTAATTTACCGTCTATTTCAACCATGCTGCAAAAATAGACATATTTCCCTGCATTATTATAAATGAAAGCCGCATTAAAATTGAGAGAAATATTACTTTTGACGCATGGCATCAAACGAAGACAATTTAAAAGAAGTAGTAAGTCATGCTAAAGAGTATGGCTTTGTTTTTCCGAGTAGTGAAATTTACGATGGTTTAAGTGCTACTTATGACTACGGTCAATTGGGAAGTGAACTTAAAAACAACATCAAGGCCTATTGGTGGAAAGCCATGGTGCAGATGCATGAAAACATTGTGGGTATTGACGCAGCCATCTTTATGCACCCAACCACATGGAAGGCTTCTGGTCACGTTGATGCATTTAATGACCCTTTGATTGATAATAAAGACTCCAAGAAACGCTATAGAGCTGACGTATTAATTGAAGAGCACATTGGAAAAATTGAAGGAAAAATCGAAAAGGAAATTGCGAAGGCGAAGAAACGTTTTGGTGACGCTTTTGACGAGGAACAATTTAGAGCTACCAATCCGAATGTACTGAGACGTCAAGAACAAATTGACGATATAAACAAGCAGTTTGAGAGCGCCATGAATGCTGACGATTTGGATGCCGTTAGACAATTGATAGTAGATTTAAATATTGTATGCCCTATCTCTGGTACGGCGAATTGGACTGAGGTTAGACAATTTAACTTGATGTTTTCAACGGAGATGGGATCCGTATCGGGTGATGCATCTAAAATTTATTTACGTCCAGAGACTGCACAGGGAATATTTGTCAATTTCTTGAATGTTCAGAAAACGGGCCGAATGAAAATTCCGTTTGGTATTGCGCAAATTGGAAAAGCGTTTAGGAATGAGATTATTGCACGACAATTCATCTTTAGAATGCGTGAGTTTGAGCAGATGGAAATGCAGTTCTTTGTGCGCCCTGGAGAGGAAATTAAGTGGTATGAGTACTGGAAAGAGCAACGCATTAAATGGCACCAGTCTTTAGGATTGGGAGAAGAGAACTACCGTTTCCACGACCACATTAAGTTAGCGCACTATGCAAACGCGGCATGCGATATCGAGTTCAGATTCCCAATGGGCTTCAAAGAACTAGAAGGTATTCACTCTAGAACTGATTTTGATTTAAAACAACACGAAGAACACAGTGGTAAAAAGCTGCGTTTCTTTGATCCTGAAATAAATGAGCATTATGTGCCTTACGTTGTTGAGACTTCAATTGGTCTGGATAGAATGTTCTTGGCAATCTTAGCGAATTCATACAAAAAAGAGACTTTGGATGATGGTAGCGAAAGAGATGTATTAGCACTTCCGCCAGCTCTTGCACCTTACAAAGCTGCTGTATTCCCTCTAACTAAAAAAGATGGCTTACCAGAACTCGCCAGAGAAATAATGGATGAGTTGAAGTTTGACTACAATTGCCAATATGACGAAAAAGACGCGATTGGTAAGCGTTACAGACGTCAAGATGCTATTGGAACGCCATTCTGTATTACAGTTGATCACCAGAGTTTGGAAGATAGAACAGTTACTATTAGAGAACGTGATAGCATGTCTCAAGAACGTGTTTCTATTGATGAGCTTAGTGCTATTATTGGAACAAAAGTGAGCATGAAACAGCTACTAAAAGATTAATCACGAAAAGTATCAAAATATTTAAGGGCGGCTTCTTTACTAGCAACAATTTTCATTGGATAGGATGGCCTATGTATGGTCATAAAAAAACGTGCTATCATACGATTACCAAGTGTTTTTAATGCTACTGCTGTTGCTATTACATTGCCTTGGCGAATGAAGTCAGCATCTTTGGCAATGTGTTCCTGAACACCATCTGCGAAAGTTACGTGGCCATTTGTTAAATCGGCAAGAGAGAATATTTTATCCCCTTTGGCTAAAGTTTCATATGCATCAATAAGTTGGTGCGCATCCTCCATTTCAATGTGTACACCATCCTTGTATTTGGCGTGAATTACATTGTCATTGATTCTTTCTATATGTGCACACTCTAATTCGATCATCTTTTGCTAAGATGAATCTAAAGAACTAGGCGATAGATGACAAATAATCTGCGACAAATGTGAATAAAAAAGCAGGCAGCGCAATGCGCTGCCTGGATTGTAGCATAATCAACTTGTGATTTATACGTGAATCAAAAGCATCTTAGAAGCTTATTTTACATTCTTCTGTATCTGCAGGCTCAGTGATATACCAATTATCATTAATCAGTTTCAACTTAAAGGTTTGCTCGTAACGCTTATTTCTTAATCCACCGTAGTTAGATTTTAGTGTAGCTTTTGACATCCCAGCCGCCTTATATTCTTTCTGTAGCGGCTTAGTTTTAGCCGGTGGACGCTCTATGCTCATGTACATCTCTACTTCTGGTCCTTCTGTATCTCCAAGCTCGTAAGCATAAGGAATAGAGTTAGACACACGGTACACATCTAGGGTACACAACTTGCTTTTATAATCCATTATTAAATCAGCATATGAGTTTGCTAATTCATTAGCTTTTGTTGGGTCCATAATAGGCTTTAGTGCCTTTACAATACTTGCTTTGTCTCCTTCATTAAAGGTTTTTAGAGCGGCTTCAATTTCCACAAATCTAGCCTCAATAAAGCTTTTGCTACCCGCTGGTTGCTCCTTCTTAACGGTTTTACCCATGATTGCATTTGCACCTTCTGTGTACCAAGTTCCTAACCATACAGGTGGATCGAAATATTTACCATCTGTAAGTCCAGCGTCATACATAGCCTGATAGCCAGGCGCCCACGAATCCCACATGTCTTTTGAATAAAGTGAGTTATTTACTACGTATTTACCTCCTTTATACTCAACTTCAAAAGGAAATCTTATATAGCCCATTCTAGTTTCCTCTATACCGCCGTCAGACGTAAAATCGTGCACATATTCACATCTAACCGACAAACACCAAAGGTATTTTCCTGCACCCGTGGCTTTAAAATAATTCACGCTATGGGAAGGAGCTAAAATAGAATCTATACGCACTATTTTGTTTAAATAGCCGTACTTCTGACTTAAACCTTCATCTGTTTGTTTATTCTCGGCAATGTATTTCATCATGATGTCTTTGCGCTGATCATCCGTTAACTTTGGAAGACCAGTGCTCTCATTTTCACGGGGGTCTAACACCACATATTGATAGGTCCATTTGTTATCTTCAAAATCTTGCTCAGTCCTTCTTGAGTAGGTAACCTTAAAGAATATCTTATGACTTACACCGTTTGCATCCTTAGGAGTTGTCAAGAAAATCGCAAAGTTGCGCATGTCCATATAATTCTTGTTTAAGGAGATTTTATAGGCATCATCCGAACGCCAATACCACTTAACTTTGAAATAGTCCTTCAGTTCAGACAGTTGTGCAAAACGGTAATTGCCTGAATTGATGTGCGCGGGATTATATCCATAAGAAGTCATTAATTCCTTTGATTGTGGATCTGCTTTAATGTCACTTATAATTTTACTTAGACTTGGGTCTGCTGGATAATTTTGGGCTTTAGAAGTTAGCGAGACAAATGCTATACTTAATAGCCCGAACTTTAGTAGTTGTTTCATGATTTTTGCTTTTTTGATTCGTAAGCAATCTTAAGAAGCAATCATTAGCGTCTAAAATAATATGGGCGAGACAGGGTAAATTTTGAGTGAAGCAGGGAAAATTGATGGTGACTACAAAACGTCCAATTCATGCAATAATTTTGCGCGGAACGACTCGCTCACGGGAATTTCAGTATCACCAATTAGTAAATGCTTAGGGTGAACCGAATCTATTTTATGCAGATTGACAACATAGGACCTATGCACACGAATAAAACCAGAATCTTTGAGCTTATTCTCCATATCCTTAAGCGTTGAGCTCTGCACATAACGTCCGTCTTTATGGTACAGAATCGCATAATTATCCGCCGCCTCCAAATAGTATAAATCGGATATAGAGAGCTTGATTAAGCTAGATTTGTCTTTAACGTACACTTCCGACAAGGGCATAGCATCTGCTTGCCTAGTCTGCCCCAACAACTTAATCGTAGTGCTTATCTGTTCTTTGTTAAATGGCTTAGCTATAAACCCATCGGCATCTAGCATCTTAACACGTGCAATGGACTTATCATCAACATTAGAGCTTACAAAAACAATTGCGATCCCAGAATACTCTCGTTTAAGTTTCGCAGCAATGTCCACTCCGTCAATGTCGCCAGAGAGGTTTATATCCATTAAAACGACATCTGGAGCGCCAGACTCAAGTGCTCTATTTACACTCTCCCAATCATCAGAAATCGAGTGCACCTTATAACCCAACTCCTCCAAAATGAGCGCTAAATGGTCGGCAATTAATGCTTCATCTTCAACTATGGCTATCGACTTCATTTTCTAGTTTAAACTTAGTTATTTCCAGTTTAGAATAAAAGCCTTTTCTATCTTCCAAACTCAACTTTGCCTTAAGTTGACGGCATAATGATTTCACCATCATTGAACCGAATCCGATAAGGGCTCCATCCTTAATTCCTTTACCAGAATCACTGTATGTCAGCAGTAACTTATCTCCATCAAGTGCAAATTTTATCTCAATCGCTTTATCTAACTCATCCTCATCAAAGGCGTATTTAATCGAGTTGGTTACCCATTCATTAATTATCAGAGCAATTGGCACGATGGTGTCCACGTGTACCTTCTTATTAAAACTATCAATCTTAAGCTTTATCGGATGCTTAGACATCACCAGTAATTCATTGCAAAGCTCATCTATAAACACCTTGATATTCAAGTATTCGTAGTTTGATGAGGTATAGAGTTGCTCATGCACTTTTGAGATAGACTCTATACGTTTTCTACTCTCTTCAAATTTCTGTTTTGTGGGCTCATCCATAAGATTTCCCTGCAACACCAGCATACTTGACACCAATTGAAGGTTATTTTTTATGCGATGGTGAATTTCTCCCATCATGGATTCCTTTAACTCAAGCAACTCCTCTTTTGCTTTGATCTTATCTTCCAGAATGCGCTTTTCATTTTGTTTAGCGCGATATCGTTGTACAAAAAATAAAATGATGATTCCTAAAACTGCCACCAAGGCTATCAATAAGTTTCGCTGTGCTCTATTGGAGGCCGATTTCTCTTTCTCTTCTAAAATCACATTTTTTTGCTGGGCATCTATTGCTTTTGCTTTAGCTAATTCCTTGTCCTTTTCGGCCAGTTTATATTTCGATCGAATCTCCTCAACTTTTGACTGCGTATCAATGTTTAAAAGGCTGTCTTTTTTTCCCATAAACTTGTCGTAGTAAAACAGGGCCGAATCAACCTTTTGGGCGGAAAAATATAACTGAGCTTTCAATTCATCTATGTACATCTCCCTTTCTGGAAAGTTTGCAGCTAAGTTCAGCAATGTGTCCGCATTTAATATCTCCAATGCCTCTTGATGTTTGTTCTGTCGGAGCAAGATGTTTCCCTTTAGTACCGCCAGTGTTAATGGAGAGCTAGGGTCTTGTGAATACTGTAAAAAACTATACGCCAGATCAATGGACTTACGCGCACTTTCCAAATCATTACTCAATACGTACAACTTGGTTTTATTGGAATAGAGAGGCGTCAAAATACTGTTATAGCCTGCTGACTTAGCTAGTGGAATTAGGGCATTGTAGATACTATCAGCTGCATTTGAGTTGTTCTGACCGGAGTAGATTACACCGATATTTTGCATAGAGGCAATATAGTCTTCGATTAAACCCCGCGCACTATCTATACGCGCAGATTTTAAGTAAAACAGGATGGCTTCATTGGGACGATATCGATCATAATACGCCACACCCATATTGTTATAAATGAAAGATATTTCGTTTGAATCCAAGATAGATTTTTGCAGCTCGAGTGCCTTGTGATAATTATCGATACAGGCCTCAAACTCCCCTTGAATATCCAGAATGAGTGCTTTACGTGAGAGTAGTTTTGCTTTTATCGATTCGTCGCTGAGTGCTTTGTCCAGAACACTGTTGATCCTTTTTAGCGAGCCGTCTAGGTCATAGTAAATACTATCATTTACATAGTCAAGCACTTTTTGCGCATCACTTCTGTCTTGCGCCATAAGCTGCGAAGAACAAATAAAGGTTAGGGCAAAAAGGTATTTCAACATAGCATTAAAGCTATGAAATAAGTAGCATTATTTACTAATAACAAAAGATTGAATAGCACTGAGTTCAGATTTTAATTTTAACTGAATCAAATACATCCCATTACTCATTTGTGAAACATCTACACGATTTGTGTTGGAGTAACGTGCAATTTCTCTCATGCTTGGGTCATAAATAATTACCTGCTCTGGCTGTGTATCTACATCTAGATATAAGATTTCTCCGTTGTTGGGATTTGGATAAACTCTCCAGCCGCTCAATGGTTCAGCTTCATCTAGGCCAACTAATGGTTCGTGCAAATCTACCTGCCAAATACCTCTACCGTGTGTACCAATTGACATTTTTTGAGCCGAGTAATTTATCTCAATGTCTAAAACTTGAGTTAGCGGTAGTCCGTTGTTGTAGGGTTGCCATGAACTACCATCATAGAAGTACACACCCATATCTGTACCAGCATATAGAAGTCCGTTGCCTCCATTTTGGTATACCACTTTATTTACAGGAACGTTTGGCAGTCCACTACCAATGTTAGACCAGCTTGCACCAGCGTCCTCCGAATAAAATACCTTGTGAGATGCTAAATATCCATCAACACCCACCCATATCTTATTAGTATCTGTAGGGTGCAAAGCAATACTTGTAATCTCTTTTGAAGTTGGCACGAATCTTTGAATCCACGTCATCCCTAAATTGGGTGTATATTCAAACAAACTTGAATAGCTCGCATAGATATAATTTCCGTCCGCTGGCGATACAGCCACTTCTCTGACATTACCATTAAATAAGTTATTTGAGATTTTAATCCACGTATCTCCAAAGTTGCTGGAGTGATATACCTCATCGTAGCCTCCAACAACATTCGTATTGTCACTTGGATCTAACACAAATGGTGTAACCCAGTTTCCTGAGATGGCATCTCCGTTTATATCAGTTGGTGTAATTTCCCAATAGGTATCGTTTGTCCACCCATCAAATGAACGGTATAATTGACCATTTACGTAGGTACAGTATATGATATTATCGTCTACGTTATCGATAGCACACTCCATTCCGTCTCCACCATTTCCTGCTTTCCATGTGCCATTATTGTTTCGAATTCGAGTACCGTTATCCTGCGTACCCCCCATTATTCTGTCCGGATTATCTTCCGTAACAGCAACACTGTAATACTGCATAATTACTAGGCCATCCGTCTTTTCAGCCCATGTATCGTTTGTTTCATTGTAGATATAGACACCTCCATCATTGCATACATACACCAAATCTGGGTGTAAAGGGTTAGTAAGAATCCGTCTTGTATCCGCGTGAACGGTTGGGTGATTTCCACTATTCCACCAAATTGTCTCCTGCGAAAAGCTGTTCCCCCCATTTGTAGATTTATAATTGTTTAAATCTCCTACATAAACATGGTTTCTATTTTGATTGGATACAACCAAGCCGTCAATGGCATCCACAGCTCCATTTACCAAAGTGAACGAATTTCCACCATTAGTTGACTTATACAACTCCTCATCCGGGCCATTTAGATAATAGATATAATCAGGATCAGAGGGTGCAATGGATAAATATGATGGGCTGTAAATACTGTATGCCGCTCCGGTGGTAGATACCTGGGTAAAGGTTTGACCCCCATCTGTGCTTTTGAATACTTCCAATGCATTACTCACCTCTCCCAAGGTGTAAACAATTGTAGTATCACTTGGATGGTATAAAACATCCCAATGCACTCCGCTAAGATTTACACTTTGCCAGCTAGCACCTCCATCTAAAGACTTCATTAGTCCATTGTTTGTAGCAGCAAAAATCGTCTCTCCATTTTCAGGGTTCACGATGAGTTTTCTTATCCTATCATTATCTGACAACGAAAAACTTAAGCCTGTCGAGTTCCAAGTTTGGCCAAAATCTGTTGATTTAAGCAATCCCAGAGACGGAAGACCATACCACACGTAATCTCCCGTTGCCACATACAGTGTTTGAGGATCATTTGGGTGGTATAATACATCTGAAACCGCCATGTATGGTAGATTATCTCCTATTGCCGTGTACGAGTTTCCATTATTCGTTGTATGCCATATTCCGCCAATTGCACCTGAGACAATAAACTCATTTGCATTTATAGGGTGGAAACCTATGCTGGTGGCTCTACCCATGCCATCATAACCTTGATTGTTTCCAGATTGTGTTTGGTTAATATTTGTCCACGCAGATCTATTACTGCCTGTTGCATGCACTTTCTTGGCCTCAGCAAAATCCTGCAATGTTAAGCTTGGAATGTTTCCATTTTCATCCAAACGGTTTCTCCAGTACCATTGCCATCGTAAAAACTTCTTGTATTGGCTATCGTATTGCTGACCATTCATCGTTTGTTGAACAGTGAGTTCAGGATGCGCTTCAAAATATTGTTCAGCTTTAGTGCAGATAGTTTGATAAGAGTCTGTACTCAAAATGTCGGCTTCATCCATCCAATGCTTATTCTGAGAAAAGGATGCAAATGATACCAATACAAGTAGGAAGCTTACTAACCGTGAAATATTCATGTTATAAATTTAATTCTTTTGAGTCATTTTTGACGGCAAACTTATTAGAATCACTAGTAATCCTACTATCGCTTCAATTTTGTAGATTTATTGCAAATACCTTGATTCAAAAACCATGGCTAAATCTAAAACAACGATTTTCAGGCAATTACTTATATCCGTCTTGGTGCCTGTTATCTTATTAATTGGATTGCTAAGCCTGATTAGTTTTTTTAATCAAAAAGAACAAATTGAAGAGACTAGACAAGAGAGTCTTGAGCTTATCACACAAGATATAGGAAGTTTTTTAGAGTTTTTTGATCGCACTGTTTTGGAGCTTGAAAAAGGCATGACAGAGGAAGCTAAAGCTTATAGTGCATATCTCGTAGATTCGGTGTTTCGCGATACCAAGCACATCAAATCGGCAAATCTGGATAGTATTAAAAAGGTAATTGGCATGCCCAGCAATCAGGATATTTATGTGATTGACACCAATGGAGTGATTATCAATACCACCTTTAAGAAGGATTTGGGATTAGACTTTTTCGAGCGTGGCCAGTATTACGTAGACCATTTTAACAGAATATGGCAAAGCCAAACGTTTATTGAGGATAGGGTGTCTATTGAAGTGGCTACGAATACGCCAAAAAAGTACACCTACCAATCAACAAGGGACACTAATTACATTATAGAACTTGGAATATATAGCGACAAGGCCGCTGCTATTGTAGAGCACTTTGTTGATAGGATCAACGGCATACCAGACAAGTATGACGGTGTTGACAGTGTGACCATCTACTTTGGCACCGACGAGTTTTCATCCTACTATCAGCAACATCCTATGCCTCAACACGAGTATGCGACCGCGTTTGAGACCCTACAAAATCACACACCAGGTGAATATGAAGATATACGAAATGACATAACATACACCAGTGCGTATCGCTATATCGAAATGAAAAGTGCTCATTTGCATCAAGGATATGTAGTCCGAATTGTACATAATAACATGGAAGAAAAGGCGCTTGTAAATTCGGCCTTTATGGATTTCGGATTCAACTTGCTCGTATTTGCCTTACCCATTTTTATCTTGATTTTATGGCGTGCAAAGGTCTTATCACGACCTATTGTTGAGCTAGTTAATAAAACGGACATTATTAGAAAAGGTAAGCTTAATGAGCGTGTGCCTGTTTCTGGAAGGAACGAGATAAGCGACTTAGGAGAGCATTTTAACTCAATGATTGAACAACTGCAGGATAGTTATGAATCCTTAGAGCAAAAGGTGGAAGAAAGAACACGAGAATTGCGACATCAAAAGGAAATTGTGGAAGAGTTCAACCAAGAAATAATGGATAGTATCAACTATGCCAAGCGTATTCAGGCAGCTATCCTTCCACCAGACAGTCAGATTAAAAGTTGTTTTGAAGATATTTTTGTTCTATATAAACCTAAAGACGTTGTAGCGGGTGATTTTTATTGGCTCGAACAAAGTAAAGACTGGACCTTTATTGCAGCAGCAGACTGCACAGGTCACGGTGTACCTGGTGCTATGGTAAGCGTGGTTTGTAATAATGCGCTTAACAGAGCAGTACGAGAATATAATGCCGACACACCTGGAAAAGTGTTAGACATAACAACGGATTTGGTAATCGAGCAATTCGAAAAAAGTGAAGATGAAGTGAAAGATGGTATGGATATAAGTCTATGTGCCATTAACAAAGACAGGACTTTACTAAAGTGGGCAGGTGCCAACAACCCGCTATGGATTATAAGGAAGACTGTGTCAGCCGAAACTGAAAGCAGCTTTGAGCTGATTGAAGTGAAGGCCGACAAACAACCTATAGGTAAATACGCAGACAGACATCCTTTTACTACACATGAAATACAAATTGAATCTGGCGATTTTGTGATTTTAAGCACTGATGGCTTCCCGGATCAATTTGGCGGACCTAAAGGTAAAAAGCTGAAGTCAAAAGCATTTAAAGAGTTAGTGTTGAAAATATGCGATAAGGATTCTTCAAAACAGAAAGAAATACTTAATGACTCATTTGAGAGCTGGCGCGGTGATCTTGAACAAATAGATGATGTGTGCGTGATAGGTCTTCGCTTATAGTACTATCTCTTAACTTTCTATTATAAAATAGCTACGACATATGCGATAGGTTTTCGCTTATAGTGCTATCGATCAACTTTCATTTATGAAAAGCTGCGACCTAAACGATATTTTATAGGCTAATTATACTGATTCATGGTATGCTGAATACCAATCGAGCCAAATGAAAGGACCATTTCAGCGGCTCGTTCAATATGTGCATTAAGATCAGATGTTTCTTCCGGACTCCATTCACCCAAAACATAATTGGCTTGTTGCCCCTTGTAAAAATCATTACCCACTCCAAAACGCAATCGCGGGTATTTAGTGGTGTTGATGGTATGTTGAATGTCCTTTAAACCATTGTGCCCCCCATCGCTGCCTTTAGGCTTCATTCTGAGCTTACCATAAGGAAGTGCAATGTCATCCGTTACTACAAGTAGATTATCAATACTGATGTTTTCCTTTTTCATCCAATAGTTAACCGCCTTTCCACTTAAGTTCATAAATGTGGTTGGTTTAACTAGGATGAACGTCCGACCCTTATGTTTTATTTGACAAACATCTGCATATCTGTCTGGGCCAAAAACAGCATTGGACGCACTAGCCAGTGCGTCCAATACCTTAAATCCTATATTATGTCTGGTATTTTCGTATTTAACACCAGGATTTCCTAATCCTATGACTAGAAATTTCATAGTTACTCAGCAGCAGCTTCTTCAGTTGCTCCTTCTTCTTCAGCTTCTGCCTCTTCTTCCTCAGCATCTTTACTAGCACCACGTGCCATTTTCACTGCAACGATTACTGCTGGATGTGCATCTTTCATTTCAAGACCATCTAAACTGATGTCCCTTACACGAACTGCATCACCAATCTGAAGTTTTGACAAATCAACTTCAATCATTTCTGGCATATCCCCAGCTAAACCTCTAACAGTTAGTTTTCTGAAGTGTTGAGATAGCTTACCACCGGCAGCAACACCTGGAGATCTTCCCACGAAACTAACTGGAAGTTGAATCGTTACTGGCTTATCATCAAATATTTGTAAGAAGTCAACGTGAATCGCTTCATCCGTAACTGGGTGGTACTGAATATCCTTTATGATTACTTTTCTCTTGTCTCCATCGATATCCATATCAATTAAAAATACTTCTGGAGTAAAGATTAATTTGTCTAATGCTTTTGCGTCAACTTTTATGTGAAGTTGATCATTTCCACCATAAAGAACTGCAGGTACGTTACCTTCTTTTCTCAATGATTTAGCATCTTTTTTCCCTACGTTCCCTCTAAGAGAACCGCTCAATGATACTGTTTTCATTTTTATATTTATTTGATTATTTACTGAATTACAAAATGTTTACTAATAGACTCTTGATTCACTACGTTTGACATAACATTAGCAAACAAGTCTGCCACCGATAACACACGAATCTTATCGCATTGCTTTTTTAACGGAATGGTATCTGTTACAACTAGCTCAGTTAAAACAGAATTCTCTAATCTTTCATACGCCGGTCCGCTCAATACAGCGTGTGTACACATGGCACGGACAGATTTAGCTCCGTTCTCCATGAATAACTCTGCTGATTTCGTCAATGTTCCAGCTGTATCAACCATATCATCTACGATTAATACATCTTTACCTTCAACATCACCAATTACGGTCATGCTTTGAATTTCATTCGCTTTCTTTCTCTGCTTATAACAGATTGCTAAATCAACATTTAGGTGCTTTGCATAAGCATTCGCACGTTTGGTTCCACCGGTATCTGGTGCAGCCATTACTAAGTTGTCTAGATTTAAGCTTTTGATGTATGGCAAGAATACCGTCGAACCGAATAAATGGTCCACAGGTACTTCAAAAAATCCTTGAATCTGATCAGCATGTAAATCCATAGTCATAATGCGATCTACACCAGCTGACATTAATAGGTTGGCTACCAGTTTAGCGCCAATACTAACTCTAGGTTTGTCTTTTCTATCCTGACGAGCAAAGCCGAAATATGGCAACACTGCGACTATGCGTTTTGCAGATGCTCTTTTTGCCCCGTCAATCATTAAAAGCAATTCGAACAAATTTTCTGTAGGAGGTGTGGTAGACTGAATCAAGAAAACCTCTTGACCACGCACAGTTTCTTCGAAAGAAGGTTGGAATTCACCATCTGAAAACTCAGATACAGCTACATTCCCAAGCGGCAATCCATAACTATCGGCAATTTTCTGACCTAAATCCTGAGTTGCTCTACCCGCAAAAATTTTTACTCCTGTTGACATAGTTCTGCTTTTAATGGGGGTGCAAATGTATGGATTTATGTCGAAGAAGCCTATTCTACACTCGTTTTTTTCGTGCTTGAAAAAATCCTGCTAAACTTCTTGGGCTTTCAAAGATATCACATGTGCTCTAACAAACCTAAGAAGCTGATAACCATAGGTATCAATCGTGCCTTCTGGCAGCTCTTTTAAGGCTATAAATGGATCTTTCATAAAATAGGGCGTGAGCGTTTCCAAATCTTCCTCGTTTACTAGCAACTTAACATCAATATCTCCTTCACCCACGTAGTGACACAAGTGCCCTTCGATAGTACTTTCTGCAAGATCACGTTTCTCGGCAATCTCTTTTATCGAATTGCCTTCTTGAAATAGTTGAAGACTAATCGATTTTGTATCAGGTTTGTTCTTTTTAGCTTTTTTAATGCTAGTGGGTGCTTTGGATAATTCGGCCAGTTTATCCGTTTCACTGATGCCCTTCTCTAAACAATAATCCTCGATGATTTCTATAATTTCATCTCCAAACTGATTCAACTTTTGCTTACCAATGCCATTAATACCACTAAGTGTATCGGCGGTTGTGGGAAGGGCATTAGAGCACTCTATCAGACACTTAGTGCTAACAATTCGATATGCTGGTAAACCTGCATCTGCAGCCACATCCGACCGCCAAGACCTGAGCTTTTGAAAAAGCTCAGGATGATCAGAGGTATCAACTTCAACAGAGGTTTTAGGAGTAGACTTTTTGCGCTTGGACTTCACTTTTTCTAGCCCTGCCACACCAGTTGCTTCAAGATAATCTAAGACATTAAACGACTTTTTGAGCACCGTAAAAGCAGCATACGAGACATCCAACTTTTGCAACAAATCTTCTTGTAGTCCCAACATCTTTTTCTCTGCAGTACTGTTGTCTGTCAAGAAATGTATATTTCGGAGGCTATCAATTAACTTTTCTAATTCGTCCACAAAATAAGTTCCAGCCGCCTTTAGTCTATCAACCAATTCGGCATTTTCCTCTGGCAGCAGGTCGACACCAATTAGTTTTATGAGACTTGGTTTGAATTTGTCGAGAATCATGAGGTACTTCTCACTTAATTCTGATGAAAATTCATTGAGTTTGCCGTAGGAGTCACCCAATAATACGGAATCAAACAATTGATGCTGGCGCCTTAACTCATAATCAAATCGTCTTATTTCCTGCCCTTCAAATAGTTCTTGGATAATACTGATTTGATAATGTCTTTTGGCTTTTTCGAGATCACTTAAATCAGGCTGGCTGCTCTCTGCTTGGTGTGTGAATGCATTTACATTTGTATCGGAAACAACACTTCTTGATTCAATTTTTGATTTCAATACAATGCCCTCTAGACTCGTACATCTACTTAAAGCAACATATACTTGACCATGAGCAAAAGACGCTCTCGCATCAATAATTAATTTATCGAAGGTTAGACCCTGACTTTTGTGAATCGTAATCGCCCACGCCAATCGCAGAGGAATCTGAGCAAAACTACCTTTTACACTTTCCTCAATTGTATTATCTGACTCGTTGAGCTTATATTTTCGATTTTCCCAGACAGCTGCTTCTACACGAATCAACTCACCATCTGATCTCACTTGCACGGATTTATCATCCAAATCCACGACAGTTCCTATTTTACCATTAAAAAATTGCTTTTCGATGGAGGGATCGTTCTTAACAAACATCGCTTGTGCCCCTTTTTTCAGCTTTAACTCAAACTCTGTTGGGTACGAATGTTCAGGAAAGTCTCCACTCACTTTTGCTTTATAGCTATAGGTCTTCTCTTTCAGCTTTGAAAGGGCGTCTTGATTAATGGCGTTTGCAGAATTATTGTGTGCGGTAAGTGTAATATAACCGTCTAATTTATCAAGTTCCGCCTGCGGTTTAAAGCGTGCGTTTAATTGTTTGAGCACTTCTTCATCCATTTTATTCTCACGTACCTTATTAAGAATTGAAATGAAGTGATCATCTTGCTGACGATAGATGCGTTTTAACTGAATGCTGACGTTATTGGACTGTTGAAATGCCTTGCTCCCGAAAAAATAGGGAGAGGAATAGTATTGCTTAAGCAAATTCCACTCGGACTCCCCAGCCACGGGAGAAAGCTGATGTAAATCCCCAATCATAAGTACTTGAACGCCACCGAATGCTTTATTCGGATTTCTGTAGCGCCTTAAAGTAGCGTCAATGCCATCCAATACATCCGACCTTACCATACTAATCTCGTCTATGATAAGCAGGTCTAAGCTTTTGATCAGGTTAAGCTTCTGTCTGCTCATTTTCCTTTGAGACTGATTATTGCGAATAGTATCTGGAAGAATGGGTCCAAATGGCAGTTGAAAAAGCGAATGAATAGTTACACCACCTGCATTTATAGCTGCAACACCAGTGGGCGCAACTACTACCTTACGTTTATTAACGTGCTTTACAACGTTCTTTAGAAAAGTGGTTTTTCCTGTACCTGCTTTACCCGTAAGAAAGATATTGGTATTTGTTTCTGAGACATATTTAAATGCCAGTACCAACTCGGGATTATCATGTGAATTTTGCATAGATAAAATTTTGAATTGGCGGCAAATTAATGTCGCGCAAACCGTAAGTTTTTTACGTAGTTCAACTGCTGCAGTCCTTACTTAATTTATTAAGTAGAAAGTGTAAAAAAAGTGAAAACTACTTGAAGAGCGCTCAAATTTTGCCAATTAATTATCCAGAATTTAATAACATTTAATATATTCGCCGTCCCAATTTGCCTGAGTGGCGGAACTGGTAGACGCGCACGACTCAAACTCGTGTTCCTTCGGGAGTGTCGGTTCGATTCCGACCTCAGGTACAAAGCAGAGTGAGAATACAGAATGAGAAAAAAGACTCAGAAGTTTCTTAACTCTGCTTTTTTCATTCTAGACCTAACTTGTATTTATTTAATGATAGAGATCTTGTGTGCAGTCCAGCCATCGGTCATTTGTACGTGCAGTATATAGACTCCAGATGGTAAATCACGAAAATCTAAGTAATCACCTACTGGACGCTCGGACTTTACCAGTCTCCCTTCAAGATTGAAAACGTTTACCCGCCCATTATCAAAGCCATCATCCATAATCTGTATGTATCCCTTGCTTGGGTTGGGAACTACTCTAAACTCGTTTGTCTCAATAGTATCTTCAGAAATTTCAGGACAGACGTTATCAAATTCTATGGGTTTAAAAATTGAATTTGTTGTCCCGTCATTATCCAGTGCCTGTCCATACTGATTACTTCCCCAGACATACATAGTTCCATCAGATTTTAAGGCCATGGATTGATTGCCTGCAGCAGATATTTTTACAATGTCTTCTATTTGGGCACTACGCTTTGGCAAATAGGCATTGTTGTCAGTTCCGTCACCGATTTGCCCAAAGTAATTCCTACCCGTCGCCATAACTGTCCCATCATCCAATAAATAAAGACAATGATATTCCCCAGCATCAATGTGCACTGCATTATTTATAGTTGTGGTGGCTGGAACTGTGTGTTGATAATAAGATGGATCACCCACAATACCATATGTATTAGATCCCCATGCATATACTTGTCCGGTTGAACTCAATGCAACAGATGCCAAGCGTGAGGCAGCCACCTCAACAATATCATTCAAACCATTTACTTGAATAGGTGCCGGTTGGTTATCTGTGGTGATAATTCCTAGCTTACCATGCCCTCCGCTGCCCCATGCCCAAACGGTTCCATCACTTTTTACAGCCAAGGAATGATTTAAACCTGCGCTTATGTCAACCACATTTGAAATGCTAATTAATTGAGGTGAACTAACTACAGCACCCACCGCACTTCCTCCTAAACCTAATTGTCCAAAAATGTTATCACCCCAAGCATAGATTCTGCCATCACTTGTCAATACCATAGAATAATTATATCCGGCTGCAATCTTTACAATATTCGACAATCCTTGAACCTGCCCTGCAAGCGCACTTGAAGTAAGAGGACCGTAACCAAGTTGCCCACTATAATTGACACCCCACGTCCACACAGTACCATCATTTTTTAATGCAATTGTATGTTGCCAGCCTCCATCTATCTGAACAATATCTGACAAGCCCTTAACCATTACCAGATCACTGCTATGTGTCAAGGTTCCGTTGCCCAAATTCCCATCATTTCTTCCATTGTTATATACCTCACCATTAGCTGCACAGGTATACATATTCTTGTTAAACCCAGTGCCGATAGTTTGGGCAGACACAATCTTGGCAAGTGATATGAATAGTAGAACAAGTAGAGTCCGCATTTCTGCACAAGTTAATTGAATCAGAAATATACTAAATCTACCGTTAATGCGGGGCTGCGATATATTGACCGTACATCTTTATTGAGTAAAGTCTACTTACTCCATAATTATCTCAACATCTGGCCTAAACCTTGGCACCCCACCAATTGGAGCACTGTAAAAAGGAAGATTTTCGCCATATTGGTTGGTTACGTGGACAACGACATTATTATTCTCTACTCCTTTGGTTTGAGTTTTAACAAAGCGAATATCTAATGAGGCTTCTTTTTCACCTTTCTTCACTTTATAAGTATCTGTGGCCCATTTGTTGTCTCCGGAACTTTTTAATTCTTCACCTACCACCACTGTACTGTAGACTAAGATTTTTCCATCTGCATCCCAATCAAAATTGGATAATTTAACGGCCGTTACGTCATCAGATATAAATGGATAAAGATGAGATACTTGATTGCCTGATTGATGTAATCTAAATGAGTATTCAAACGTGAAAGCATTGGCACCTTCAATATCTCGATTCTTATCCTTATCCGTACTTAAATAGTAACGATAAAGGTTGCCATCATCACCATTGACCCCTTTTGCAATTATCTTAAATACGTAGCCATTATACTTTTTAGACAACTCACCCGACTTAGGATCGAAGGGGCCAAATGTGTACCATTTGTTATCATGCTCTGGATCTACACCAAACGATTTTGACGCCAATAAAGCACCGCTATCATAGCCAGATGTTGGATTGGTTCCGCAAGCTTTCGAATTGCTTATACAGCCCTTACCGCCATAGACCGTGAATTTCGTTTTGGTATTGAACTCGCCCACCATTTCATCGTTTAATCCACCCACATCAGGATCAAACACCTTGATATAAAAAGGTTCGTTATAATTTTCTGGAATCACGAAAAAGAAGGTCTGTACATAATCATCATCACCGTAAGACTTGTCAGCATTACTTCCAAAAGTGACTAAAAATGGAATGTTTTCTTCTTTAGATGGTACTTCTTGCGCCACACCACTCATGCAATTAAGAAAAGCTAGGGCTAAAATGAATAAATATTTCATGTTTTAAATGCGCTTATAGGCTCCCTTCTACGGGAATTAGTTCAACGTCAAAGTTGAACATATTGACAATATCCCTGCCATAATCTTCCATGTCTATGTCATCCTCCTCGTAGAACCACTTCACATTAACTTTTGTGCTGCCTCCACAATGTAGTTCATTTAGGTTTTCAAGAATGCGATTGAAATACCCGAGAGAACCAGAATCAAGATACTCTAACCTTAATTTAAGATTTGTTGTATCTGCCACAGATTTGGAATAATCCTCAATCCAATCCAAAATTGGCGTAAAGAACGCTTGACTGTTTTCAGTCAATGAAACCCCCTCGAACAAGAGTTCACCGCTCGGATCTAAACTCACATAAGGAGAAGAATTGGACTTTTCAATTGTATACTTTTTCATAGAGTAGCCTTTCTACAAAAATATAAATTCTGTGCACTTATCGAAGGAATAAAGTATTACACCATAACACATTAGTTAAGATTCCAATAATTAATTATTAAATCATGTAAAATGAATGAAAATATTTCTATATTTGTTGTGAGGTAAGTGAGCAAATAGCAGAGATTACTGCAAGAAATTTGTAGTAGTTTATGTAGTAGGTCAGGAAAGGAGACAATGTCTCCTTTCTTGTTTTTCAGACATTTCCTAAGCTAGGCTCACCGATTAGAGCATGTAATGCAACCAAACATGTATTTATAGAGTCTTACCAATGAACCAGGTTACTTATGAAAAAATTAATCACATCTTTAGTTTTATTATCGATATGCTCTCTGGGGTCCAAAGCTCAATTGACAGTTGATAATACGTTAACAGTCGAACAATACATTCAAAACGTTCTTCTTGGCGGTGGAGTTACCATTCAAAACGTTGAGTTTAATGGTGGTCCGGCGAATATTCAAAACGAGCAGGTTGGAGAATTAACCGACCCTGGATCCAATATGGGCTTCACAAATGGACTTATCATGGGTTCTGGAGATGTTACAATGGCAGAACAAGCCAACACAGGAGGAGGAAGTTCACTTGGCGGACCTGGTACAATGGGAAGCGATACAGACTTACAGTCTATTACTCCGAACCAGATTTGGGATGAATGTGTTATCGAATTTGATTTTGTTCCGTCTGGAGATACGATTTCATTTAACTATGTTTTTGCATCTGAAGAATATGAAGAATATGTATGTGGTTCAGTAAATGACGCCTTTGGATTTTTCCTAAGCGGAACCAATCCATCTGGTGGTATGTATAATGCAACCAACATTGCCTTGATTCCTGACCCTACAAACCCAGGCCAATACACGAGCACTCCCGTATCTATTAATACAGTAAACCCAGGTGTTGCAGGTTCGGCTGGTACCCCAGGAAATTGTGATGCTATTGACCCGAACTGGGCATCATACAACGTATTTTACACGCAGAATCCAGGAAACAATTATGAATATGACGGTAGAACAGTAATTCTTACTGCTGCTGCTGCAGTTAATTGTGGAGAAACCTATCATATTAAACTCGCCATAGGTGATGGTGGCGATAACGTTTTTGATAGCGGAGTGGTTCTAGAAGCAAACAGTTTCAACAGCTCAGGATTATCTATTACGGCGAGTGTAGATTATATCTATGAAGGATGTCCAGGTGCTTACTACGTTATTACAAGACCAGACTCTACTCAGTTTGACACCATTTCGCTCGCCATCGAGGGCAGTGCTGTTAACGGAACTGATTACGGATACATTGACACGACTTGGGTATTTACAAATGACGCATTGACAGATACTATATGGTTAGATGTTTTCTCAACTGATGGTGACACTAACCAAACAGATACGGTAGAAATATATATCAACGAAACGAGTGCTTGTGGTGGTCCAATTATCATCATTCTTCAAGCAGACCCATTAGAGGTTTATATTAATCCTGGTGATACAATATGTACACAAGACCCATTCAACGAATCACACTTCCTAGAACCCTTTGTCACTGGCGGCGTACCAGGGGGTTACAACTTTGGGTGGAATACGGTGCCTCCTTACGATTGGAGCTCGGGTCCAAGTGGGCAAAACGACTCCACCATAATCATATCACCTGATACAACAACTTACATAAATGTATCGGTCACGGATGGTTGTGGCAATGGATTAGCATCTCAAGGCGAAATAATTGCTGTAATGTGTCCAGTGCACGCCCCTAACATTTTTACACCTAATGGTGATGGTGTAAATGATTACTTCTTTATTGAGAACCTTGGTCAATACCCACAAAGTAGACTGGAAGTTTATAACCGATGGGGTACACTAGTTTACGAGAACAATGACTATCAGAATAATTGGGACGGTGGTGATGTTTCAGATGGCGTATACTTCTACGTTCTTTCGCCAAACGGCCATACAAGGCCACAAGAACCATTTGCTGGAACCGTTTATATAACACGATAACTTATTAATATGAGAACGATATTTATATTATTACTGTGCATTCCATTATTAGGTAAGGCACAAGAGAGCAATAGCGTTAACGTACTGTCCGTTGATGACGTGAATGTATTTGTTATGCACATGCCTATTGGCGAGTATACTAATCTTGGAACGGTTAATTTGCTTAATAATGAAGGCGGAATCGGTGAACGTATAAATGAGCTTGTGGCATTAGCCAAAGAAAAGTACGGGGATGATTTAACTGCGATCTATACCCGTGGTGGTCAAGTGGCACAATGCATAGGAGAAAACAATAGCAACTCTGCAAAAGAGATTACAGTTGGCACACACCCGATTTTCTTATTTTCAAGACCCAACGGAGATCACTCTATCGTGACGCAACAAGAGCTTGAGATTTATGACGGTAAAAACATCTCACAAGGCAATCAGGAAATTGAAAAGCTTATTAGCACATATGAAGAATCCAATGGAGACATTGACGCTGTATACTCTTTAAATGGTACAACATTTGTATTTATACGATTCGAATAAGTCGTTAAAAATAGTTTAGTTAACCCGACGATTATTTGTACTTTAATCGTCGGGTTTTTTTATGAAAAACAGGAGGGAGTTTATAACGCAATCTGGAGCTCTGGGGCTTCTTGGCCTCATGGGAAAGGTCTCTCTTGGCGAGAGTGTTAAACCAGATTTAATCAAGCCTCCACTTTTATCAAAAGGAGATACCATTGCTATCATGGCGCCAGGTGGTGCGGTTTTTAGCGCTCATTATATCGATAAGTTCAAGACCATTCTTCGTTCTCTCGGATTTGATCCAGTTGTGGGAAGAACGTGTTTTAAACGCGATGGGCAATTTGGTGGCACAGATCAAGAACGTGCTGAAGAATTCATGAATTTCATTGAAAAACCAGCTGTAAAAGCGATTTTCACCATGCGCGGTGGGTCTGGATGTGCCAGAATATTACCTTTATTAGATTTCAAGAAGATCGCAGCTAATCCAAAAATCATCATGGGCTTTAGCGATATCACAAGCATTATAAATGCCGTTTATACACAGTGTGGCTTAGTCGGATTTCATGGTCCCGTTGGTTACTCAAGCTGGGGCGATTTTACGATTGAAGCGTTTAGAAATGTATGCACAACACATAAACCGTTTATTTTCAAAACGCATCCAGATTCTAAGCCTAGTGCACTGAAAACTGGTATCGCCGAAGGCACTTTGGTAGGAGGAAATTTAACCGTGCTCACAACATTAGCAGGCACCCCTTACCTTCCCATGTTTGATAATCAAATTGTGTTTTTAGAAGACATTGATGAAGAACCTTACGCCATCGATCGTTGCTTAACCCAATTGTCACAATGCGGCTTCTTAAAAAAGGCATCCGGAATTATCCTAGGTGATTTTAAACGCTGTAATCCTGAAGAACCTGACAAGTCCCATTCATTAACAGAGACCTTTAAAAACAATCTTCTCCCTCTCAACATACCGATTATGATGGGGGCTGACTTTGGTCACACTACACATAAATGGACGCTGCCTGTGGGTGTTAAGGCGCGTCTGGACGCAACAAATCTTAACTTGCGCTTGCTTGAATCTGCAGTGAAATGAAAATATTTGGCATCCTAATAACTTTAGTCTGGTCGATTAGTTTGTATGCGCAGAATTTAGACACGATAGCAACTCTCAGCTCCACCCTAAACGAAATCTCTGGTATTGACCAAATAAATGCAAACACTTTCGTTTGCCACAATGATGGAGGAAATGACGCAAATATCTTCTTTATTGATCAAAACGGCTCCATAATTAACACTCTGCATCTTGATTCAACCCTCAATATTGATTTTGAAGATCTTTGCATTGATGACAATGATAACCTATATATTGCCGATCTAGGAAACAACAATTTCAACCGTACAAATCTTGCCATATATAAAATATCGAATATTTCTTCATACATAGGAGTTAATGACACCATTGTTCCAGGTAAAATATCCATTTCCTACCTAGATCAATTAGTATTTCCAGATCCGGATCAAAACACAGATTGCGAATCTATAGCATATTACAACGATAGTTTATATATCTTCTCTAAGAATTGGAGTGGCAACAATGTTAGCAAGATATACAAGCTTCCAACAGACACAGGCACCTACGCCATCTTACCTTACGATTCAATTGTTACCACGGGGTTTATTACAGGGGCAGATGTGAGAAATGACACACTAGTCTTACTCCAAATGGGTGGAATAAATTTGTACACAGGATTTTCTAGTAATACGTTCTCAACTGGGAATCATCAATACGTCTCATTCGCATTTTCGCAGAAAGAAGCAGTGTGTTTCAGCGGCAACAGAAAATTCTTTATAGCACAAGAAGACAACAGTCTATTTCCATTGCCAATACTGTATGAGTTAGATCTCCTTGAATTGTCAATTGAAAACCTGACAGAACGAAACATTCAAATATCAATCCACCCAAACCCGTTGAAATCCGTAATAAATTTACCTTCGATAGTTGAACTTCCATCAAGAATGTATGTCTATTCAATCTCAGGAAAGTTATTGCTGGAAAGGCATGTTCCGAACAGACAGATACATCTCAATGAGTTATCAAAAGGCGCCTACATATTAAGAATTCATTCATCGGATAAGACGTATATTAGTCGTATTCTTAAACTAGATTAGATGCGCAATAAAACCATCGCGTTTGCCTTGCTTGTATCCCTCTTCTTTATGTGGGGGTTTATGACCGTGATTCTAGATATTCTAGTGCCCTATTGCAAAGCAAAATTCGATTTGAATGACGCACAGTCTATGCTTATTCAGTCTGCCTTTTTTGGTGCCTACTTCTTAGGTTCACTTGCCTATTATTTGGTCAGCAGAAAAACGGGAGACCCTATCAATAAAATTGGTTATAAGAACGGTATTGTCTGGGGCCTGCTCATATCAGGTTTTGGATGTTTTTTGATATACCCAATGAGCTTTATAGATAGTTTTGGTATGTATCTAATACCCTTATTTATAATCGGTCTGGGATTTACATTGTTACAGATTTCAGCGAATCCCTATGCCTCCATACTAGGCTCAGAAGAAACAGCCTCCAGTCGATTAAACCTAGCGCAAGGATTTAATTCGCTTGGCACAACATTAAGTCCTTTAGTTGGAGGTTATTTTATCCTGGAATACTTCACGGGAATTGATGCCCTGCGATATCCATACCTAATAGCTGCAACGCTTTTTTTCACGCTTGCACTATTGGTAAAACGCACCGACATGCCTCATTTTGTTAATTCAGATAAAATAGCAGCCGATCAAGGCGTGTTTAAATTCCGTCATTTAAAGCTGGGGATGGTTGCCATATTCTGTTACGTTGGGGCTGAAGTTGCAGTCGGTAGTAAAATCATAGAATTTGGTCAACTTCCAGACATAATGGGATTAAGTGAATCTCATGCAAGCAGTATGCTAAGCCTATATTGGGGTGGGGCTATGATAGGAAGATTCGCTGGTGCTGCCTACTTTAATACAGATCTATCACAAGCCAAGAAACTATTATGGATGTTTTTGTTAGCAGGTGTTTCGTTCTTGATATTGTTGCTTTCTGTTAATATAAAATCAGATTTAGGGTTTAATGATATCTACCCCATCTGGATCTTTATAACGCTGAATTTTGTGCTGTTTATATTAGGTCGTTCAGTGCCACATACCAGTTTAAGTTTATTTGCATTAGCCGTGATAGCTCTATTATTAACAGCAAGTTTGGGTGAAGGTGAAGTTGCCTTCTGGAGTTTGTTAGGCGTTGGATTATTTAACTCCATTATGTGGTCTAATATCTTTACGTTGGCTATAAATGGATTGAAGGAATATACTGCTCAGGGCTCGTCTCTTTTGGTCATGATGATAGGTGGAGGCGCCATTATTCCTCCACTTATGGGCTCTGTATCGGACAATTATGGTCTTCAACTCGCCTACTTAGTGCCCGTTATTTGTTACGTATATTTGATGTACTATGGATTGGAAGGATATAAAATTAAAAAGACTTAAGCTGCTTGTCATCACTAGTGTGCTTTCGTTTACCGTATTTGGTCAAGATGAATCTCTTACTGAGCCTTACGAACGGTTTGTAGCTATAGAAGAAGATCCCCTCTATTCAGTAGACCCCTTTATTGGCACTGGCGGTCATGGTCATACTTTTCCTGGTCCTACTATGCCATTTGGAATGGTGCAATTATCACCCGATACACGTCTAGATGGTTGGGATGGATGTTCTGGCTATCACTATTCAGACTCAATTGTCTATGGCTTTAGTCACACACATTTAAGTGGAACAGGTGTTTCTGATTATGCTGATGTGCTCATCACCCCTATGAATAAATCCATTAAAGCCAATGAGCTCCCACAAGGAAATGAACGCTATAAAATATATGGTTCAGGGTTTAAAAAAGAAGCGGAACGTGCTATGCCCGGTTTTTATCAAGTTGACTTGGACAATGGAATTCGCTGTGAAATGACTGCCACCAATCGCGTGGGCGTTCACTTATATTCGGCTTCTAAAGCTGGCACCATGAGCTTTGCTATTGATTTACAGCACAGAGATAAATTGATTAATCACAAACTGGAAATCATTAATAACAGAATAATTCAGGGCTTCAGAATATCGGAAGCGTGGGCTAAAGAACAGCACGTATATTTTTACGCTGAATTCTCCCGACCATTCAATTCGTACACATTAAACAATGACGGATCAATTGCTATCGTTGAATATGATTGTAACGACACAACACAAATAATGTGTAAAGTTGGTATCAGCCCTGTTGATATTCAAGGCGCTAAAAACAATTTGGACACGGAAGCTCCCCACTGGAATTTTGGCGACTACACTAAAGCTGCACAAGAGACTTGGCGAAAAGAATTACAAAAAATCAGAGTTGAAGGCGGCAGCAGAAATGATCGAGTGAAATTTTACACGGCCTTATACCATACCATGATCGCTCCTAACCTGTTTATGGACGTAGATGGTAGATATCGTGGCACCGATTTACAAATCCATCAAACCAACAAAGACAATCCACAGTACACTATTTTCTCGTTGTGGGATACCTTTAGAGCTACGCACCCTCTTTACACGCTTACCCAGCCTATACGCACAAAATACTTCCTTCAAACCTTTTTAAAACAGTACAGAGATGGCGGACAATTGCCCGTTTGGGAACTCGCTGGCAATTACACTGGTTGTATGATTGGCTACCATAGTGTGTCCGTTATTGCAGATGCAGCCTCCAAAGGATATATCAATAAAAACGCTATTGAAATGTACCTTGAAGCTAGTCTTTATAGCGCCGAACAAGACCATTTAGGTTTAGATGCCTACAAACAATTCGCCTATATCCCATCTGATAAAGAACATGAATCTGTGTCTAAAACACTCGAATATGCCTACGATGATTGGTGCATAGCCAAAATGGCTGAGATATATGGCAACAAAGAACTTGCAGCTAAGTTTTATGATCGCTCACAGAACTATAAAAACCTATTTAATAACGGTTATATGGCGCCAAAACTAAACGGTGGATGGCGAAAGGGGTTCGACCCAAAAGAGGTAAACTTCAATTATACAGAAGCCAATGCATGGCAGTACAGCTATTTCGCACCTCATGATGTAAATGGAATGATTGAATTGCATGGTGGCAAAGACAAATTTGCACGCCACATAGATTCCATGTTTCTATGTACAGATGGTACCACAGGTCGTCAACAAGTGGACATAACAGGCTTAATTGGCCAGTATGCGCATGGAAACGAACCAAGTCATCATATACCGTTTTTATATCATTACTTAAATCAACCCAATAAGACAATTGACAAAGTAAACTACATCTTAGATAGCCTATACACTACCGCACCGGATGGCCTTTCTGGAAATGAAGATTGTGGCCAGATGAGTGCATGGTATGTTATGGCAGCCATGGGTATCTATCAAATTTGTCCAGGAGATCCAAATTATGTGATTTTTCCTCCAAAGTTTGACGCTGTTCACGTTACGAATGAACACGGAAAAGTCTTCTCAACCTATAGATATGGTGATGGAAACTACCCCTTAAGGCTTAGGGTGAATGAACGTCAATACCCAAAATCATTCATTAATCATGAAACTTTGATAGGAAAGAAGCTGGTCTTTGATTGCACGGAAAAGGTATCTAATTGGGGAAGCTTAGACGAGCATGTACCAAGCTCATCCATCCCAGAGATTCATAAAACGATCGCTTTACCAAGCATCTCATCTGAAAACGGGCAAAGCTTTGTGGGCGAAACAACAATTACCATAGAACACCCAACCAGTTCGATTGACTTGTTTTACTCGATTGACGGAGGAGAAGCCAAGGAGTACATCCTACCATTTACCATTGATAAGTCGTGCAAGATTACTGCCTATGCTGTTCAGGGAGAAAAAACTTCTAAAAAAGCACATGCCTCCTTTTCTACACGCCAAGACAAGTTTACGGTCGAATACATCACGCCGTATAATAATCAATACATTGCTAACGGAGACCTCACTCTTTACGATGGAATAAAAGGCAATGAGGACTTTAGAACTGATACCTGGCAAGGCTTTTACAATGAGGATTTTGAAGTAAAATGTAAATTAAATTCAAAACAAAAAGTAAATGCTGTAGAAGTTGGGTTTTTACAAGATATACGCTCATGGATTTGGTTTCCGACCGAAATGACAGTTGAGATTTCTAAGAACGGTAAACGTTGGAAGACAGTTGGCACAGTGAAAAACCAATTTCCAGACCACACCTACGGGGCTAAACAACAACGTTATAAACTAGAACTTGATAAAGCCAAGAAAGCTAAGTACATCAGAATTAAAGCTAAAAATTATGGCCCCAATCCAGATTGGCATTTAGGTAAAGGAAAACCGACCTGGCTTTTTAGTGATGAAATAATAATTAATTAGAATAGTTCTTTTGGTAGAACTCTCGGTAGCCTTCTAAGTCTTTCTCTATAAACAGAGAAGCGTAGTTTTTATGGGTAATAACGAAATACTCATACTTGTCTGAGATTCCTCTAAGATCTTTGGTGTCCTTTTTGAAGATTTTTAAGTAATTCTGTGCTGCCTCTTTGTTAGGAAATGATCTCACAACCACTATCTGGTCATCCTTTCCAATAAAAGTATTTCGAATCTTCAAATTCTTGCTCGCAAAATTATTCCCATTAAAGTCAGCCATTCCTCGCTTAACAGGGTTGATGTTACTACCGTCATTCGGGAAAACTAGCACAAAGAAGTGCTCCATCTCAGAATTATAGATGTAATTGCTGCTACCTGAGCTTACTCCTTGAATAGAGCTTTGATTCTTTAAACGCTCCAAAATTCTTTTCGCTTTAATGCCTTCCTCTGTTTCACCATAATCAGCTACCAGTTTCTCTAATGACTGCTGAATAGGATCTAAATCATCTGCATCTTCCTGACCAAGTGCATAGGCTTTTAGCAATAGGTATTTTGGAATAAAATCATTGCTTTCTCTTCTTGCAACAACTTCATCGCATTTAGAAATCACCTCTGGATACGCCCCACCAATGTATTGATCAAAGGTCTTATCATATTCGGTTCCGTGTTTTTTGCGCGCTATTTCCTCTTCCTTCTTAAAGTTCGGATTCTTAATGATTTTAGCATATTCGCTATCTGGATAATCATCTAAAATTACATTCTTATGTATATCAGATTTACCAAAATTACCATCTCCTTTGTAAGCTAGATAAAGCTGATAACGTGCAGCCAATGAAGACTCAGTTCCACCATAACGCTTAACGAGTTCTTCAAAATAATCGTTGCTTGTTTTAGGTTCGTTTAGCTTGTCCTTATAAATTATTCCTAACTGATACAACGCAGAGGCAATTAGGGTGTGAGATGAATCAACTGCAGAATCCGTTAATGGGAGATTTTTAAGATAATACTCGCGTGCATAAGGGTCGTTTTCAGGAGCATTTGGGTTTTCCTCTTCATCCCCCTGAATTCCAGTAATCATTTCACTGCTCTTATCGCTTCTCCTCCAATCATCTTCCAACGGTCTATCGCCCCATGTTCTCTTAAACTCTCCTGCACCAAACGCTTTCGCCTGCTCGTTATAGAAGTACCAATTTGCACCAGATCCAAAATCCTGAACTCCACCCCCTGCATCACCCGTTGATGGCATATTTTGCCTAGCTTCAAATTCCTCTTCGTCTTTTTTTCGCTTCTCTTCGATGATGTCATCAATTACACGTAAATAATGTTTTTCTCCCTTATATACTAGCGTCAACAAACTGTCTTGCGTTTCATAGATATCCAGATTGCGCACTAAGGCTGTAAGACCTTCACTTCTTTCTACTATCTGGTCGTAATTTTCATGTTGCTGATCAATCACCGTTAAAGTGCTATCATAGTATGTTTTTGCCTTTGGGAATGATTTATCATCGTAATAGATATCGCCTAGTCTCAAATAAGTCTTGGCTTTTTGTACCGAATTTGAAGTACTATTCTTGGCAGATAATTTGAGATTTTCAATACCTCCTTCTTTATTTCCCTCTGCTAAATCTAGCTCAGCCAATACAAAATAGATTTGATCAAGGTAATCCTTGTTCTTTTCGTCCTTAATCATTTTTAACAGTTGGGCGCGAAGACCTCTAGTATCACCACCATCATATAAAAGCGCTTTGTAGATGGTCGCGTAAAATTCCATCTCATACGGAGCGGTCATTTTTGTTACCAGTTCATAATAATTTCGAGCGCTTGACTTATCGCCCATTTCTTCATATACCTGCGCCAGAATGAAGGTAAGACGGGTTTTCGTTTTCTTATTTTTTGTGTGTTTGATGGCGTTTTCTAGACTCTCAGTTGCTTTACCCCACTCTTCTTTTCGGAGGTGCATATCCGCCTTCGTTTGATATAACTCTCCTAAAAAGTGCTTTGGTGGTTCAGGTGCAACGGTGAATCTACCAATTGGTCTAGCAATATCATAGTACTCAACCGACTTACTTTTTGAAGGCTTTTTCGGCGGATTCTTTTCGTACTCTAATGCCGTTTCTTCAGTCAATTCTAGAATAGACAAAGCAGTTCCGTAATCTTCCACCTCAATGGCACATTTAGCTAACCATAAGTCCGCATTATATATAATTGACTGAGAAGGATAGGTTCCCTTTACATACTTAAAAATGTTCACAGCTTCTTCAAAGTCGCGAGCAAAGAAATTGGCCTGTCCCATAACCAGCCAGTTGTCGTCAATCCATTTACAATACTCCGTTTTCTTACGCTGGCGAATATTCTCAGCATTCGGCATAGAGTGTTTTGTGATAACTACTGAAGTCTTCTCAACGGCAGCCTCCATGGGTTGCAGAAAGCTACTTACGCCCTCATTGTCGGGATAAATATATACTGGGAGAATAGTTGTGTAATCCTCAGTATACTCAGCCTCATAACTATTGCGTGTCTCTTTGATTAGCTCGCGTGCGTTGAAGTAGCCATTGTAGTGGGCCGTCATATCATGATACCCTCTGTGGATCCACGAATCTTTTTCTGTGCTACAAGATACCGCACCTAGCACGAGAAGGGCAATTACAAGAACTGACTTGAATGTATGTTGTAAACTAAGTTTCATTAATCAATGCAGCTATCCTATAGTAACTGCGAAACAACAAAAATATTTTATTTTATCGAATATTTAAGGCTTTTGTGGTGCTAAAGCATTTTATTAAAGATATTTGTAGACATGTCTGAGTTTAAAGAGAAAGAACGATGGTGGGATCGCATTCGGGAAAAGCGCCGAATTGTGTCCATGGACATCAACAACTTCTCTGAGCGATGGTCTACACAGCTTAGCACATTAAATTTCATCACGATAATAGTGGCCGTAGCGCTAGCCTTAATCATTGGCACGTACTTTCTTGTTGCCTACACACCAATTAAAGAAATGATGCCTGGTTTCCCAGACGGCACCGAGCGAGAACAAGCAATTCAGAACGCACAGGAGCTGCAAGAACTAGTAAAGGATCGAGAAAAAGAAATCCGCCAAATGAACTCGATTAAAGCCATTTTAAACGATGAGATTCCAGGAGACACCAGTTCCTATGCTGTAGACACTTTAGATGTTGGTGAAGACCCCGAATTGGAAGTAAACAAATCGATTGAAGATAGTCTTTTGCGGGCGCAGATGGAGGAAGATGAACTTCTAGATCTTGAAGCACAAAACAGTTTCTTGAGTGGCGGTAATAATACCATGTCAAATGTGTTTTTCTTCACCCCCTTAGAAGGAGAGATTTCGCAAAGTTTTAGGCCAGAAGACGGTCATTTTGGTGTTGATATTGTTGCACCAGAAAATGCAGGGATAAATAGCACGCTGGATGGCACTGTGATTTTTGCCTCTTGGACTTCAGATGCAGGCCACGTAATACAGATTCAGCATACCAATAATTTAGTGTCGGTTTACAAACATAACTCAGTACTTCTTAAAAAAGTGGGCGACCGAGTAGATGCGGGAGAACCCATTGCAATTATTGGCGATAGTGGTGAATATAGTACGGGTTCACACTTACATTTCGAGTTATGGCAAAATGGGAAGCCCATCAATCCGCAACAGTTTATAAACTTCTAATGTGGTTACTTTTTTGGCTTTAGCATGATAATTGCCCCACTATATTCGTGAGATACTTTTTAATCCACATATTACTTGTATTCACTGTTGCAGTATCTGCACAAGTCGAATATTCAGCCACCAAGCATGATTTTGGCGACATGGATGCCTTTGCTAATCGTGTAGTTGACATCACGCTGAAGAATACGGGCAACAAAGACGTGTATTTATTGAGGGTAGATGTAGAGCGCAACACACGCTATTTATACAGCAAGAAAAAAATTGAACCCGATTCAAGCATAATTCTCAGACTTAAAGTCAATCCTGTTGATGAAGGACGCTTTAAGAGTGATGTGTGGGTTTTCTTAAGTTCGTCTAATGAAGCCCAGATTATCAAACTAAAAGGTAATGTATTGGAATTGCCGAATAATTCTTCTGGCTTGGCTTGTCCTAGTTTTGATACACCTGTTAACGAGCAGGAGCAAATGTCCTTTGATTTTACTGTTCTTGTTCAGGATATCGACACCAAAGAGCCTATTCATCGAGCTAATGTTAGGATTCTTAAGGACGGAAGGACGGCGTTTGACTGGAAAACCAATCGCAATGGTAAGGTGGAAAAACACTTTCCTTTGGGGTATTACTATTTCGTTGCTGATGCGGAGGAATACAGTTCAGAGGAGTTCGCAGCCTTTATAAACCGTAAGAATCACACCCTAGTAATTGAGTTAAAGCGCACAACACCTTTGCCTGAAGAGTCTATAGTATCGCTACCTGAAAAAGACAGCTTAGAAGTGGCAGACAATCCAGAGCCAGAAGACAAAGTGGATGAGCCCGAAGATTTTGAGGAAATCGTCATTGATTTTGGGGATGATGAAGACGATATTGAAACTACACCAATTAGCAATGCGATTGACACGTCTGAATTTTCAATAAATAAATATAAGCCATCCAATACCGTTTTGATATTAGATGTATCATCATCAATGGGTTTAAACGGTAAATTGGATTTATTAAAATCATCCATGCTGGCATTGGTGGATATGCTCCGCCCGATTGACAAGATAAGCATAGTGATATTTGCCGAGAGTTCGGCCGTACTATCTAAACCAATTGAATTGACGGCTGGTAACAAAGATGAGATTGAGACCATTATTAAAGGCTTACGCGCGAACGGCATGACCAACGGGGCAAAGGGCTTAAAAATAGGTTATCGTCAAGCCATGAAAGCCTATCTAGACAACGGTCACAACAGTTTAATTCTAACTACGGATGGCACATTTAACAAGGAAGACAGGGGGTTTGAAAAAACGATAAAAAAAGGTGTGAAAAAGGGCGTTGTGATCTCAGTACTAGGCATCAAGCCAAATGACAAGGCAATAGAAAACCTGGAGAGTGTAGCGGAATTAGGCAATGGTAGGTATATAGAAATACAGGATTATCAATCCGCCTTACAAGCGCTAAAAGAAGAGTTAAAAACAGGAGCTAGGATTGACTAAACCACCCCACTAGTGTCTAAAAATCCCAAAAATTATCCAAAGGTATAAACAGTAATAAACATCAGTTTATCCCCCCGCATAGTTATAAAAGGTTTAATTTTTATATTTTTATACACTAGTTGGCATGCATTATGAACGACCTAAAAAGGATCATATATTTATTTACCATCACTCTGGTAATATCCGCTTGCTCTAATTTAAGTGAGTTTGATAAGATTAGAATAGCAAATGGAAACAATCTAGAATTCTTATATGCGAC